>CAWJUT010000006.1:0-199937 GCA_963846105.1 uncultured delta proteobacterium | reverse complement strand
CGGCTTGACGGTCGTGCCGCGCAGGCTGTTGGCGCTGATCAAACGCTGCACCGAAACGCTGTAGCGACGCGCGATGTGGGAGAGCGTCTGCCCTTTACCGACGCGGTGTGTGCGGTAGTTCTTCGACCCTGCCCGGCGACTTTTCCGCACCGTGCCCTTGCTGGATGCGACGCGGGTCGCACGGCCCTTGCGCGTCGTCGGAACCGCGACCACGCGCGCTCGGTCGCGATCTGCGCCAGGCGCTGCTGGAAGGCGCCCGCGGTTCCCTGCGGGACACGCAAGACAGATAGCCGCGTGGCAAGTTGCCCCGCCCTTCTGAAGACGACACTGTCCACCGCGGGTTGAGCGCGGCGAGTTCCTCGGGCGGGATGTCGGCGCAGCTCGCCGCCACCTGGCCCGAGAGCGCGTCGATCAATTGCACCTCGTCGCCTTTGAAGGGGGGATCGAAGCGCAGCTCGCCGAAGTGCTCGCGGTGCGCCGCTTCGACTTCGAGCGCCGCCAGGAACTCGGGATAGAAGTTTCGCGAGACGCCGAAGCCGAAAAGCGGCCGCGGTAGCCATGGATGATCTTCGCGATGTCGGTCGTTCCCCTCAGGCGACGGCGCGGCTCATGCCGGCGCGGCCATGGTTGTAGGCCGTGATCGCGGAGCTGGCCAGGTGCCGAGCACCTCGTAGTTCTCCTTCAGGTGACGGGCGGCGCCGCGCGTCGCCCGCAGCGGATCACGCCGCTCGTCGAGCACGCCGCCGATCTCATGTAGTCACGCCCGGTGGAGCGCAGCTGCAACTGCCCAGATGCCGGCCGCGCCTCAGCGACCTTGGAGTACGCGTCGACGTCGAAGCACGACTCGACCGAGGGGAAGGCGCGTGAGCTCCACCGGAAGCGCCTCGCCGCGAAAGATCTCCTCCATCTCGTCGAGGTATCGGGGCGCGAGACTGCGGACGCTCCTCGGCGAAGCGCTCCCGCAAGCCGCGTTGAGCGCGCGCCGCGTCGCCTCGGCAGCCACCGTAGGAACTTATACGGATCGTTGTCTTTCGCGAACAGGTTCCATATCTTGCGCTCTTCCTCGCTCCAGGCCGCCGCTCGTTCCCCGGCACGCGCGTCGAGGGCGAGGAGCAGCGCCCAGATGCGCCTTTTTCTCGTTGGCCATCGCCGCCCGCTCGGCTTGCTCGATCACGATCGGGCTCGCACACTCCGACGCGGCGACGTCGCGATAGTCGAGCACGGAGTAGACGCGATCCAGATGCTCGGGTGTCGTGGATGAGAATCTGGTGCTCCAGGAATAGACGGCGAAGACCTTCTTCCAGAACTCGACCGGCGCGCGCAGCGACGCGGGACGGGGAAAATGAGCCGACTCGGTCTCCGCCGCGCGCGCGCTTCCGGCCGCGAGCGTCAGCATCAGGACGAGGAGGAGTCGGCACATCAGGACTGGCCCTCCACCCATCACGACGCGCATGCTAGTGCAGCCGTGAAAGTACTGTCAATTCGCGTTCGTGGTTCGATGGCGCGGATGATCGTCGGCGGCGCGCTGTTGTGCGCCATTTGGCATGCCGGAGCACGCCCGCTCGGCGCCGTCCGACACGCTCGTGATCGCGCTCGAAAGCGCGCCGCCGTTCTCGATCCCCGCTTCACGACCGACGCCAACTCTTCGCCTGACGGGCGCCCTGGTGACGAACGGGCTGACGCGCTCCGACGCGAGCGCCGAGGCCGTACCGGACCTGGCCGCCGGCTGGCACGCGCTCTCGTCCCTGGAGTACTCGTTCACCCTGCGATCCGACGCCCGCTTCCACGACGGTCGTCCGGTGACGGCGGCTGACGTCGCCGCGACCTTCCGGTCGGTGATGGACCCAGATGTGCGGTCACCGAAACGCGAAGCGCTGGCGGCGATCGAGCGCATCGACACCCCCGATCCCGCGACCGTGGTCTTCCGGCTGCGCGAGGTCTCGGCGTCCTTTCTCGACGCGACCAACCTCGGGATTCTCCCGGCGAGCCTTGCGTCGGGCGGGCAGCTCGCCCCCCTCGACGTCGTGCGGCGCGGGCCCTTCCGCGTCGCCGGTCTCACCGGCGACGGCGGCGTCGAGCTCGCCGCCCACGGGGACTACATGGATGGCGCCCCGGCCATCGCACGCCTGCGCTTTCGGGTGGTGCCCGACGGGGTCGTACGCGCCCTCGAGCTGGCGAGCGGCTCGGTCCACTTCGTCGAGAACGCCCTCGAACCGGACCTGCTACCCTGGCTCGACGACCCGACCTCGAGCTGGTGATCTCCGCCCGGCACGACCTACCAGTATCTGGGCTCAACTTCGCGACCCCCGTCTCGCCGACCGTCGCGTCCGCCAGGCGCTGGCGGCTCGCTCGCGCGGTCGACCGCGACGCCATCGTCCGCCACCTGCTGCGCGACACCGCGCGGCCGGCAACCGGGCTGCTCCCGCCGTCGCACTGGGCCTACGAGGCCGAGGTCACGACCTACGCCCACGACCCGGAACGGGCCCAGGCGCTCCTCAGCGAGAGCGGGCTCGGCGCGACCGCCGCGGCGGCGCTCAGACGGTTCTCGTACAAGACCTCGACCGTCGAGCTCCGGCGCCGCATCGCGGAAGTCTTTCAAGCCAACGCCGCCGCAGTCGGGCTCGGGCTCGACATCCGCAGCTACGAGTGGGCGACGTTCTACGAGGACGTGAAGCGCGGCAACTTCGAGCTCTACGCGCTCGCCTGGGTGGGCGTGAGCGATCCGGATGTGTTCTTCAGGATCTTCCACTCGGCGATGCGTCCGCCCGCCGGCAACAACCGCGGCGAGTACGCCAGCCCGGCGATGGATGCGCTGCTCGAGGCGGCGCGCGGCACGCTCGACCGCGACGAGCGCCGTCGCCTCTATGCCGGCGTGCAACGCCTCGCCGCCGACGACCTGCCGATCGTCCCGCTCTGGTGGGCGGACAACGTCGTGGTGAAGAGCCGGGCGCTCACCGGGTTCACGCCCGCTCCCGACGGCGACTTGCGCGCGCTCGCGACGGCGCGCTTCGCGCCGACGGCACACTTGGAACCAACAGCGCGCCTTGACCCAACGGCGCGCCTTGATCCGACGGCGCGCTAGAACACGCCGTACGGTGTGATCAAGCCGCAGCGCCGACGCGGTCGGTCGAATCCAAGGGACTCACCAACGGCACCCAGGACGCGAGACCTGCGGCGATGACGCGCTTCTGTTCCCGACGGTCGGCCAAAACGTCCTCTCGGTCGAGATAGCGATCGCCGAGGAAATCGAGCAGCGCCCAGGAGGAATTGCCGTCGAGGCCGAGCTGCCAGCGGATGGCTTCGGGCGCCGTGCGCCCACCCGCGGACGTACCCGGCGTGGATGGCGCGCAAATGGTGCCACGCGCAGACCGTGATGCGGTTGGTGCGACGGTTGTCGCCGCCGCGGGAGCGAAAATGGATGTGATGGTCGTGCAGGTGGCGGCGTCCGCTACAAGCCGGCACCTGACACTGCCAGCCGTCACGTTCGAAAGATGGGATCACGATGGCGCGGCTGCGCTTTCCAGGTGTCGCGGACGTGCGCGAGCATGCGGGCGCACCGTTGCCACGCTGGCTCGGGCGTCGACAACGCGAAGGCACTGAGTGCGGCGCGAAAGAGCGCGACGATCGAGGCCGGCGCAGTGAATGTGATCGCCATGTCGACGGGTTCGCGGGTGCAGAACCGCGGCGCGCCATGAGCGCAGCGTCGCGCGTCGTTCCACCGTTGCGCGCGGCAACATCCGCACCGATGTGCCACTCGGGTGTTTCGCCATCGGCGTCCTCATCAATATGCCGCTCGGTCTTATCATCGGCAGCGTGCGCACCGATGTGCCACTCCGTCCCATGCTCGAGGCGGGCATCGAGTGGCGGCGGTTGGAGCGGCGCTGGGATACCGGCATCGCGCCGCGCCAGCACCCATCCGACCTCGTCCGCCAAACGACGGAGCGTGACGCGACACGGCACGTGCGACCCACGCCGCGCCGACCGCCTCGGACGCGCCCACGACGACGGGCGCATGGTGAGGACCTGAAGGCGGGTCAGGTCCCCATCGCCGTAGGCGTGGCTCAGCACCGCACAGTGAGAGGATACCCGCGCCGCCGCCATCAACGCTCGCAGCCGTCCGTGGCGCGACGCCGACACGATCACGCACGTAGTCGGCGAACGCCCGGAAACCGGCGAGCCGGTGCAGGCGCCGGCGGCAAACAGCATCGAGGAGAACGCCGATCTGGCAATCGACGGTGCGGAGTGCCTGCACCGCAACACGCAAGCGCTCGTCGAGCTCGAGGGCGCTGACCTCGTCGCCGCGCCTTGCGCACCCGTGTGCACCCCGCGGCTGACCGCTCGCGGGCTCTCGCGGCGCTCGAGAGCGATAGCGGGGAGATCGCCGGCGCCGGGGCGCCGACGAACTGGGGGGTCATGGGGCCATACGCGTGGTGGAGGGGCGGTCCGGACACGTGGGTCCTCTTCTCGTTCCCCGCGCCTTGATCGAGCTCCCGCGACGGGGCGCGGCGCGCCGGACAACGCTTCGGCGGCGATCGCTTCCGCGGCCGCGGCCATCCCAAGCGCTTCGCCGGTCATCCGGCGCGCCAGCTCGCCGGTGTCGTAGAAGAGGCCACGTACCCGCGCGGGACAGCGCAGGTGAAAGCGTACGGCCGGCTCGCCGTCGGCATGATCGAGCACTTCGTCGAGCACTGACTCGACGTGCTGCCGCGTGCTGACGGGCGGTGCCTGCCCGCTCGGCCCATCTCCGCTCCGCAAGCTGGTCGGCGGTGACGGCTGGCTCGCCGCCTCTCTGTGCACGTCCATCGGGGACGCCCTCGAGCGATCCACGCCTGATGAGCACCGCGAGCTCCACGCCCGAGCACGCCCGCGCTCGCGCGAGCCATGCTGCCTCGTTCTGCGGTGTGGCGACCACCACGGCCAGCAACCGCACCTGCGTCCAGGAGAGCGCGCCGCGCGCGAACGTTGCCGCGATCGCCGGCAACGAGTGAAGGTTCGTCGCCACCTGCGCCAGGCTCTCGACCTCGCGTGCCGAGAGCCCGAGCCGCTCGCGCGCATAGTCGGAGAGCCGCACGAAGCCCAGCCGTTGGTACGCCTTCCCTCGACACAGCACCTCCGCGAGCTCGCCGAAGGCAATACGGCATGCTGCCTCGCGCACGTTCAAGCGCTGGACATCGGCAAGAATGTCCTGCGCTTCCTGGTCGTGTGGCGGACGGGCGATCGCTGGCGCAGGTACTCCCGTCGATTGCTCCCGCGGTGCGCATCTGGGCGACCACCACGCCCGTTTCCATAGGCGAAGAATAAGCGAAAGGTCTGCCGTAGTCAAGTCCGCGCGTGCTCGAAAACGTCCGCGAACGAGTCTTTGTACGCCTCCGAGCTCCGGCGCGTTGTTCACGCTCGTGCTCAGGCACCGGGCGTCGATTGCACCAGCAGCCGCTTGCCGACGTTGCCGACGTCGCGCCGCATGAAGATGCGCCATGAAGATGCGCTTCGAGAGGCGGAAGGCATCCGCATGCTTGGCAAGCCCGAACCAGCTTGCGATCGAGGCCCGCGCCGACCGGGACATTTCTTGAGCGGCCCGCTCGGCGGCCCCCCCGGCGGCGGTGCTCACCAGCAGCGCCAGTGCTGCCGACATCATGATCACTCGCGACACCTGTCTCATGCTCGTTCTCCTGTGTAGGTTGTGTGGGTTGTGCAGAGGGCCTTCGGCCCAGGACGCCGCCGAGAGTCGCACAGCGATGCACGACATGATCCGATTGGGCGCCCTATTCAGGTTCGAGCGCCGCGAAGGTTGACTCCGCGCCGCCCTTCGCTCAGTAGCGATCGAACGTTCATGCTCCGACTCGCCGCTCGTCGCCTGCTGCTCACCATTCCGACGGTGCTCGCCGCCGCGACGCTCGTCTTCCTCCTCGTCCACATCGTTCCCGGCGACCCCGTCGAGGTCATGCTCGGCGAGTCGGCGCGGCCCGCCGATCGCGACGCGCTCCGGCACGCGCTCGGCCTCGACCGGCCGCTGCTCGCCCAGTACGACGCGTTCGTGCGCGGCCTCGCCAGCGGCGATCTCGGCCACTCGATCACCACCGGTGCGCCGGTGGCGTCGCTGCTCGCGGCGCGCCTGCCAGCGACCCTCGAGCTCACCGCCGGGGCGATGGTCGTCGCGATCGTGCTGGCGCTTCCCACTCGGCATTCTCGCCGCCGCCCGCCCGGGGACGTGGATCGATCGCGGCTCGGTCGGCTTCGCGCTCCTCGGCATCTCGCTGCCGAGCTTCTGGCTCGGGCCGCTGCTCATCATCCTGTTCGCGATCGAGCTCCGCTGGCTGCCGGTCGCGGGCCGCGGCACGCTCGCGCACCTGACGCTGCCGGCGATCACGCTCGGCAT
Source organism: uncultured delta proteobacterium (assembly GCA_963846105.1). Taxonomy (GTDB): domain Bacteria; phylum Desulfobacterota; class Binatia; order UTPRO1; family UTPRO1; genus CAWJUT01. The sequence continues at coordinate 193,561 of CAWJUT010000006.1, read as the reverse complement.
GGGAATGGCCGCGATCCTCACGCGCATGGTCCGCGCCAGCCTCGCCGAGTGCGTCGGCGAGGACTACATCAGGACGGCACGCGCGAAGGGCGTGAGCCGGGTGAGGGTCCTCACCCGCCACGCGCTCGCGAACGCGCTCACGCCGGTGGTGACGATTCTCGGCCTGCAGTTCGGCGCGCTGCTCGCCGGCACCGTGATCACCGAGACCATCTTCGCCTGGCCGGGGCTCGGCCGTCTCACCATCGAGGCGATCAATCAACGCGACTACCCGGTGGTGCAGGGCTGCATTCTCGCGATCGCCGTCGGCTTCGTGCTCGCGAGCGCGCTCGCGGATCTCGTCAACGCCTGGCTCGACCCGCGCCTGCGGGGGGAGCGGACATGAGAGGCGGCATCATCCTGCTCGCGATCCTCGCGCTCACGGCGGCGGCCGCGCCCTGGATCGCCCCGCACGACCCGAGCCGCCAGATCTGGCGTGGAATCTCGCGCCGCCGACGGCGCAGCACCCGATGGGACAGGACAAGCTCGGGCGCGACATCCTCTCGCGGGTGATCCATGGCACGCGCGTCTCGCTCGCGGTCGGGCTCACGACCGTGCTCGTATCGCTGGTGATCGGCATCGGCGTGGCAGCGTCGCCGGCTACGCGGGCGGGTGGACCGACGATCTCCTCATGCGTCTGGTCGACGTCCTGCTCGCCTTTCCCGGCCTGCTGCTCGCGATCGCGCTCACCGGCTTGCTCGGACCGAGCCTGGAGAACGTCGTCCTGGCACTGTGCCTGATCGGCTGGACGGGCTACGCGCGCCTGACGCGCGGCGAGATCCGCCGGCTGCGCGAGCGCGAGTTCACCGTGGCGGCGCGTGCGCTCGGCGTCCCCGACCGCCGCATCCTCGTCCGCCATCTCTTGCCGTTGCTCGCGGCGCCGCTGCTCGTGCAGGCCACCTTCGGCATGGCGGGTGCGATCGTCGCCGAGGCGTCGCTCAGCTTCCTCGGGCTCGGGGCGCAACCGCCGACACCGTCGTGGGGCGCGATGCTCAACGACGGCCGGGCCTTCGTGCTCGTCGCTCCCCACCTCACGATCTTCCCCGGGCTCGCGATCGCCATGACGGTGCTCGCCCTCAACGTGCTCGGCGATGGCCTGCGCGACCGGTTGGACGTCCGGCCGCCCACCGATCTCTGGCGCTGACCCGGACCCTACCCGGTTCGCTTGCGCCATGCTGTAATGGGACGACCTGGCCATGCAACCCTGTCGACTGCCCGCCGACCACGACGTCGCCGACGTCGCGCTCTCCCACGTGCGCATGGCGTTCGGCGACCGCGAAGTGTTCCGCGATCTCAGCTGCGTCTTCCCGGGCGGCAAGATCTCCGTGATCCTGGGCGGCAGCGGCTCGGGCAAGAGCACGGTGCTGCGCCTGATCGGCGGTCTGGTGCGCGCGCAGGCGGGCAGCATCCGGGTCGCGGGCGAGGAGATCACCCAGCTCTCGGAGGCCGGGATGTACACGGTCCGGGAGAAACTCGGCATGATGTTCCAGGGCGGAGCGCTCCTCGACTCGATGACCGTCTTCGACAACCTCGCGTTTCCGCTCCGCGAGCACACCCGTCTCACGGAGCGCGAGATCGCCGCCGAGGTACGCGCGCCGTCTCGAAGCGGTGGGACTCGCCGACGCCGACCATCTCCTGCCCGAACCAGCTCTCCGGCGGCATGGTCAAGCGCGCGGCGCTGGCGCGCGCGATCATGATGAACCCGTGATCGTGCTGTGCGACGAGCCCTTCTCCGGGCTCGACCCGGTGTCGGTGAAGCGCATCGAGGCGCTGCTGGTGCGCATCAACCGTCAGCTCGGCCTCACCATCGTGCTGGTCTCGCACCACGTCGACTCGACGCTGCGCATGGCCGATCGCGTCCTGCTCCTGCTTCCCGACGGCGCCATCGCAGGCACCCCCGCCGAGCTGCGCGCCAGTACCGACCCGCGCGTCGCCGCGTTCCTCACCGAGGAGGCGGACGAAGCGCTCGCGGTCGCGGAGGCGTCGATCGACGCCGGGCAGGCGACACGGATGATCGCCGTGGTGCAGGAGATCGGCTGGCAGACCATCCGTTTCGTCGATCATCTCGGCAAGCTCGGGGTGTTCGCCGCCGCGATCGGCCGCGCCACCGTGCGCCCTCCGTATCGGCTGGGCTGGCTGGTACGGGCGACCTACGACATCGGCGTGCTGTCGCTCATCATCATCTGCGTGAGCGGCACGGCCGTCGGCATGGTGCTGAGCCTGCAGGGCTACAACACGCTGGTGCGCTTCGGCGCCGAGCAGTCGCTCGGAGCGGTCGTCGGGCTCAGCCTGGTGCGCGAGCTCGGCCCGGTGCTGTCGGCACTGCTCACCACCGGCCGCGCCGGCTCGGCCACCGCCGCCGAGATCGGCACCATGGTGGCGACCGAGCAGCTCGACGGCCTGCGCATGATGTCGATCGATCCGATCGATCTCGTGGCGACGCCCAAGACGCTGGCGATGATCCTCGTCGATGCCGCTCTTGTCGGCGATGTTCATCGTCTGCGGACTCTTCGGCGGCTACCTCGTCGGGGTCGGGCTGATGGGCGTGGACGGCGGGACGTACATCGCGAGCCTGCAAGCGTCGGTCGATTTCCGCGATGACATCCTCGGCAGCCTGCTCAAGTCGCTGGTCTTCGGCATCATCGTCGGACTGATCGCCACCTACCGGGGATACACCGCGGCGCCGACCTCGGAAGGTGTGAGCGCCGCGACCACGTCGACGGTCGTCGTCGCTTCGGTATCGGTCCTGATCTTCGACTATTTCATCACCGCGCTGTGGGGGGTGTGACAGGATGGGTCGATCACCGCTGCGGGATTTTCTGGTGGGTCTTTTCGTGCTCGCGGGCCTGGGGGCGATCGCGTACCTTTCCTTCAACGTCGCCGGCCTCTCCTACGGCGGCCCGGGGGGCCTCACCGTCTACGCCCTGTTCGACCAGACGGGCGGCCTGAAGCCGCGCGCGCCGGTCGTGATCGCCGGCGTGAAGGTCGGACAGGTCGATCGGGATCACGCTCGACAAGAGCTCCCGTGCGCGCGCCGCCCTCGACCTCGACAAGAGCTTGCGCCTGCCGGCCGACACCTCGGCCTCGATCGTCACCTCGGGCATCCTCGGCGATCGCTACGTCTCGCTGCAGCTCGGCGGCGACGAGCAGCTCCTGAAAGACGGCGACGAGATCACCTTCACCGAATCGGCGGTGATCCTCGAGCGCTTGATCGGCAAGTTCATCCACAACTCGGGGGTGGAAAAATCGGGGGCGGGAACAATGACCCGTTCGTGCGATGACCCGAACCGTCGGTGCGGCGCTGCTCGCCGCTTCGCTCGCTGCCTGCGGGCCGCCGTCGAACGGCGCCGGACCCGACGCCGCCTACCGCGGCGCCACTACGACCCGATCGAGCCCGTCAATCGCGGGATGTTCTGGTTCAACGACAAGATGGACGTCTACGTCCTGTCGCCGGTCGCGACTGGCTGGGACAAGGTCGCCCCCGATCCCGTCCAGAACTCGGTCTCGAACTTCTTCGACAACCTTCGCTTCCCGATCGTTTTCGCCAACGACGTCCTGCAGGCCAAACCCAAGGCCGCCGCCATCGATTTCACGCGCTTCGCGTTCAACACCGTCGTACGGGCTCGGCGGCTTCTTCGACATCGCGACGGGCTGGGGGCTGCCGCGACACAACGAAGACTTCGGTCAGACCCTGGGTGTATGGGGCGTCCCGCCGGGACCCTATCTGGTCTGGCCGGTGCTCGGCCCTTCGAACCCTCGCGACACCGTCGGAATCTTCGCCGACAGCCTCGCTTCGATCGCGAGCTACTTCATCAATGGGTACATCCTGATCGGCGCGCGTGCCGTCGAGGTCGTGAACACGCGCTCACTGCTGCTCGACGAGATCCGGCAGGCGAAAGAAGCCTCGTTCGACTATTATATGTTCGTCCGCAGCGCGTATTTCCAGCATCGCGCCGCCCTGGTGGAGGATCGTGCCGACATCACCGGCGCCGACCGACGACTCGCTCTACGAGCTCGTACCGGAGATCAAGGAGTAGCTTGTGCGTCGACTCGTCGAGACCCATCGCCATCCTCGCTCTGTTGCTGGTGTCCTGTACGTGTGTCGCCGCCGCCGATGATCCGAGAGCGGTCGTCGAAGCGACGACCACGGCGGTCGTCGGCGTGCTCACCGACCAGAGCCTCTCGGCCGACGACAAGCGCCGCCGCATCGAGGACATCGTCTACGCCCGCGTCGACTTCGAGACCTTCACGCGTCTGGTGCTGGCACGTGACTGGAGCGAGCTGAACGCCCACGCAGCAGCAGGAGTTCATCCAGGAGTTCAAGCAGCATCTGTCGCTCACCTACGGGCGCAACGTCGAGAGCTACCGCAACGAGCGCGTCGCGATCACCGAGGATCGCGAGGAAGCGCGCGGCGACTGGACCGTCAAGACGAAGGTCCTGCGCACGCGGTGGCGGCGCCGACATCCTGGTCGACTATCGCCTGCGCAAGAAGGACGGCGCCTGGCGCATGATCGACATCATCATCGAGGGCGTGAGCATGGTCTCGAACTACCGCTCGCAGTTCCAGGAGATCATGGCGTCGGGCGGTCCCGAGCGACTCTTGAAGCTCCTGCGCGAGAAGAACGCGAAGGGCGAGCCCGGCGAGCCGATCAAGCCTGGCAGCGCGGGCAATAGAACGAGCTCCGCCCGATGATGACACGCTTGCGGATCGCCGCTCGGCAACGCACGCACGGCGCGCCGGCGCGGTCGTAGACCCGGAACCGATCCTGAAAGGCGCCGGGCTCGCCGCGCTCGTCCCGGTAGTCCGAGATCGAGGAGCCGCGTGCGGCGATCGCTTCGTCGAGCACCGTCGCCGTCGCGGCGACGATGCGGGCCGCGTCGGCATGCGAAAGGCGCGACGTCCGCCGCGCCGGACGTACGCCGGCCGCGAACAGGATCTCGTTCACGTAGATGTTGCCGAGGCCGGCGACCACCCGTTGGTCCATGAGCAGGCTCTTGACGGACCGCCGTTGCCGTCGCGCCACCCCGTGCAGGAACGTGGGTGAGAATGTCGCGTCGAGCGGCTCGACGCCGAGCGTCCTCAGCTCGGGGAAGGCGTCCACCGGACCGACCCGCATGAGGCCGAAGCGGCGCGGATCGTGAAAGCGGAGCGTGCGGCCGTCGTCGAGATCGACCACGACGTGCGTGTGCGGCGGTGCCGGCGCCGCCGCCGGCAGCGACGACCAGCGTCCCGCTCATGCCGAGGTGCACCAGCCACACCGTCCCGTCGTCGAGGTCGATGAGCAGATACTTGGCGCGCCGGCGGACCGCGAGGATGCTGCGGCCGGCGAGCGCGGCGGCGAACCCGCGCGCGAGCGGTCGCCGCAGCCGGCGCTCGCGCACCGCGACGCGCGCGATGCGCCGCCCGACGATCGACGTCGCGAGCCCGCGGCGTAGCGTCTCGACCTCGGGCAGCTCGGGCATGCGTCAGGCTGTCGTGCGGACGACGGCTACCGGCCGCGTCGCCGCGAGCGTACGCGCCGCCGCGTCGCTGAGCGCCGCGAAGGTCTCGACGACCGAGCGTCTCGCCGCGGGCGCGTCCGTCGACGCCGGTGGTGGCGAAGATGCCGTCCCAGACGTCCGGCGGGAGCGCCGTGCGCGCCGGCATCGCCTGCAGGGCGTTGCGCAGCATCTTGCGACGCTGATTGAAGGCGGCGCGGACGATCGCCGTGAACAGCGCCGGGTCGTCGAGCGCGACGCGTGGGCTCGGCGTCGAGCGCCATGCGCAGCACCTCGGAGACCACCTGGGGACGGGGGTAGAACGCCGCCGGTCCGACGCGGAAGCGTCCGAGCACGCGCGCGTAGAGCTGGAACAGCAGCGACGGCGCCCCGTAGGCGCGCGTACCCGCGCGCGCGACCAGGCGCTCGGCCACCTCGCGCTGCACCATCACGGTGACATCCGAGAACACCGCGCGCTCCTCGAGCAGGCGGAAGAGGATCGGCGCCGCGGCGTTGTACGGCAGGCTCGCCACCACCTTGACGGTCGGCTCGGGAATGGAGCGTTGGAAGTCGACCCGGAGCGCGTCGCCCTCGATCACGTGCACCGACGAGTGGGTCGCGTACTTGCGCCGCAGCACCTCGCAGAGACCGCGGTCGATCTCGACGACGTAGAGCTGCCCGGCGACCGTCGCCAGCGCGTCGGTGAGCGCGCCGAGGCCGGGGCCGATCTCGAGCACCGCCTCGTCCGGCCGGACGGCGGCGAGGTCGACCATGCGCGCCACCACCGTCTTGTCGACGAGGAAGTGCTGCGCGAGACGCTTGCGCGGCGCCAGACCCTCACGCGCCAGCAGCGCGCGCGTCTCGGCGGAGAGCGAGCTCACCTCTCCTCTCGAGGGACGCCGATCGGCAACGTCGCGTGCGCGTTCAAGCCGTGGTCGTGGCGCTCGCCGCGCAAGAGGCGTGCGCGCCCCGCGTAGCCGATCATCGCCGCGTTGTCGGTGCAGTAGGCGAGCCGTGGAAACGCGACGTCCAGGCCCTCGGCCGCGCCGACCTCGGCCATGCGCGTGCGCAACCGGCTGTTGGCCGACACGCCGCCCGAGACGACGATCGTCGTCGCCCCGAGCGCGCGCGCGGCCTTGAGCGTGGGGCTCACCAGCATGTCGACGATCGCCTCCTGGAAGCTCGCGCAGATGTCGGCGACGGGCGCCAGCGCCTCGTCCTGCAGGTACTGGCGCAGCGCGGTCTTCACACCGCTGAAGCTGAAGTCGTAGTCGCCACGCTTGAGCGTCGCGCGCGGGAAGCGGATCGCCGCCACGTCACCTTGAGCGGCGAGCCCGTCGATGACGCGGCCGCCAGGGTAGCCGAGCCCGAGCATCTTCGCGCCCTTGTCGAACGCCTCGCCGGCGGCGTCGTCGCGCGTGCGGCCGAGGAGCCGGTAGGCGCCGAGTCCCTCGACGAGATAGAGGCTGGTGTGACCGCCCGAGACGAGCAGCCCCAGGTAGGGAAACGCGACCGGACGATCGAGCAGAATGGCGAGCAGATGCCCTTCGAGGTGGTTGACGCCGACGAACGGCAACCCGCGCTCGAAGGCGATGCCCTTGGCGACCTGCAAGCCGACGAGCAGCGAGCCGACGAGGCCCGGTCCATAGGTTGCCGCGACCGCTTCGATGTCGTCGAGCGTGACAGCGGCGGCCGCGAGCGCCCGCTCGATCACCGGCAGGATCGCGAGCACGTGCTGGCGCGAAGCCAGCTCCGGAACGACGCCTCCGTACTGCCCGTGCACGAGGTCCTGGGACGCGACGATGCTCGACCGCACTCCGCCGCGTCGAGCACGGCCGCCGCGGTGTCGTCGCACGAGCTTTCGATCGCGAGCACCCGCATCAGGGCGCCGTGCCGACGCGGGAGAGACCGGCGGCCGCGACCGAGTTGCGCGGCCAGGTTGCGAGCGCGCGCCCGTAGGCGGCGCGCGCGTCGGCGACGCGGCCCTCCTCCTCGTACATGCGGCCGCGGAGCGCGTACACGCGCGCCAGCCAGTAGGGCTCGCCGCCGAGGAGCTGGGCGGCGCGATCGAGAAAGGTGCGTGCCAGTCCGGGGCGACCGGCAGCGTGGTGGGCCTCGGCGAGAAAATAGGGGGCGTAGGGTGTCCGGGCGTCGATCGCGATGGCGCGCTCGAGCAGCTCGATCGCGCGGGCCTCTTCGCCGGCGGCCAACATGCCGCGCGCCTGCTCGGTGCGGCGGAGCGCCGCGGCGCGCGCGGCTGGCGTGTCGTCCTTGATCTTGGCGCTGAGCGGCCCGTCGTCGTCGCGTAGATCCGACGGCGGCTTGGCAGGAGGTGGTGCGGGAGGCGCCGGGGGACGGACGCGCGCCGTACGCTCCGGCGGTGGCGCCGGCGGCACGGCCGCCGTGCCGCGTCGTTGCGCCGCTTCGCCCGGTCGATTGCGCCGCGCATCCCGCGACCATGAGCGCGAGCACGATGCTGAGAGTCGGAGAGCTCAGAACCATCGGCGCCACCAACTCTTCCTCTCTTCGGTGCGTCCCCGATCCCCGGGGCCGGGCACTGCCTCGAAGATCGGCGCGCCACCATGCAACGGACACACCTCGAGCGGCGCATCCTCGTCGAGAAACACCTCGTTGGTCGTCGCCGGACAGCCCGGGGTTGCGCGCAGTCCGCTCTCCGGATCGATCGTCACCATGGTCACACCCGGCGGAGCCTCGAACTCGCGCGCCGGACGGCCCGCCGCGGCACCGCGCATGAAAGCCGTCCAGATCGGCAGCGCCGCTTGGCTCCCGAGAGACCGAGCGATTCGCGTCGTCGAAGCCGACCCAGACGACCGCCACCAGCTCGGGAGTATAGCCGGCGAACCACGCATCGCCATAATCGTTGGTCGTGCCCGTTTTCCCCGCGGCCGGCACGGTGAATCCCGGCTCCGCACCGGGCGTCCGGTGCCGTGGTCGAGAACGCCTTCGAGAAGACGCGTCAGGAGGAAGGTCACCCGTGGCGAGACCACGCTCTCGATCGCGAGCGGACGGCGCTCGATCAACTGCCCGTGCTCGTCGGTCACGTCCTTCACCGCGCGCGCCGGCGTCCGCTGCCCCTGGCTCGCGAAGACGGCGTAGACCTGCGCGACCGTGAGCGGCGTCGTCTCGAGACTGCCGAGAACGATCGCCGGCAGCGCCGGCAACGGCCCGGGCATACCGAGGCGCTCGGCGGCGGTGAGCACGCGCGGCAGGCCGATCTGGAACGCCACCCGAGCGGTTGCGGCGTTGAGCGACATCTCGAGCGCACGCCGCACCGTGACCCGGCCCAGGTAGCGATCCTCGTAGTTCGCCGGAGTCCACTGCCGGCCGTCGTACGCCCACGAGAACGGCGCGTCGTGATCTGACTGGTCGGCAGAAGATGCGACGGTCCGCCTTCGGGATCGAAGGCGGCGAAGTAGACGACCGGCTTGAAGATCGAGCCCGGCTGCCGAGCGCGTCGGCCGCGCGATTGAACTGGGTCACCCGTAGTCGCGCCCCCCGACCATGGCCTTGATCTCGCCGGTCGCCGGATTGAGCGCGACCAGCGCACCTTGCAACGCCTGGTCGCCTTCGCGCTTGAGCCGCGGATGGCGGCGCTCGAGCTCCGCGATGCCGTCGCGTAGCGCCCTCTCGGCCGCCCTGCAGCTGCGGATCGAGCGCCGTGAAGATGCGGAGCCCCTCACCGGTGAGGGCTTCGGGGGGATAGCTCGCGGCGAGCTCGCGCCGCACGAAGTCGACGAAGTACGGCGCGTCGTTGCGCTCGCTGACGGAGGCACGCAGCGCGATCGGCTCGGCGCGCGCGCGTTCCTCCGCCTCGGCGGTGAGCGTCCCCTCCTCGTTCATCGCCGCCAGCACCAGGTCACGGCGCGCGCGTGCCCGCTCCGGGTTGCGGAAGGGCGAGTACGCGTTCGGCGCGCGGATGAGGCCGGCGAGCAGCGCAGCGTCGCCGACCGTCAAGTCGTCGAGCTCCTTGCCGAAGTAGAACTGCGCCGCCTCGCCGACCCCGAAGATGCCTTGGCGCCGCTCTGCCCGAGGTAGATCTCGTTCAGGTAGTTCTCGAGGATCTGCTTCTTCGAGTAGCGCCGCTCGGCGACGATCGCCATGACCAGCTCTTTGACCTTGCGCCGGAAGGTGCGCTCCTCGCTGAGGAAGAAGTTCTTCATGAGCTGCTGGGTGAGCGTGCTGCCGCCTTGGACGATGCGGCCGGCGGCGATGTTGCGTACCACGGCGCGCGCGATGCCGCGCCAGTCGATCGCCCCGTGCGCGAAGAAGCGACTGTCCTCGGTGGCAAGGACGGCGTTCACGAGCCGAGGCGGGACCTCGGCGAGGCTGATCACCCGCCGCTCCTCCCACCGCGATCGTAGAGTCCGGTGATCGCTTCGGGCTCGAGCGTGAGATCGAACAGCTCCTCGCCGCCGTCGAGCGCGCGCACCGTCGTGACGGCGCCGCGAGCCAACTCGACGCGGACCGGGCGCCCGGCCTCCGCGTGCAGCGGGTACGGGAATTCGTGCAGGTAGATGTCGAGCCGGTGCCGCCCGGTCGCGCCGGAAGTCGCCGCGTACCTGCACGGGCGTCTGCACCTCGCGATAGTCGAGCCGTCTCAGACGCTCGAAGAAACCGGTCCCCTCGAGGTCGAGGCCCGGGTAGAGCAGGAAGCCGTCGGCGTAGATGCGCGACGGCAACGCCCACGGCCGGCCGCTGAACTTCTCGACGACGATGCGATCGAGCGCGCGGTAACGCTGCCAGGCGACGAGCGTGACCAGCGCCACGACCGCACACACGAGCGCCGTGCGAAAGCGCGGGTGGCGCAATACTTCGCGCATGACGGTGCTCGGCGATGGCGCGCCCTCACGCGGGCGCGCCATCGGCGGAGCGCGGCGTCAGGCCGGCGGCTTCAAGGCGAGGAAGATCGTGTTCTCGCCGCGCCGTACCAGAAGCAGCACGCTCTTGCCCCTTCTCGCTCCCGCAACGCTTTGCTGTACGCGGTCGCGTCCTCGACCGCGCTGGCGATTGACCTCGAGGATGACGTCGCCGCGCCGCAGACCCGCCTCGTCGGCGGGCCTGCCCGGCTCGACCCGGGTCACCACCACGCCCTTCACGTCGCCCATGCCGAGGTTCTCGGCGATCTCGGGCGTCAGGTTCTGCACCGTCAAGCCGAGCTTCTCGCCCTCTTCCTTGCCGCCGAGCGCCACCTCTTCGTCCTTCAGCTCGGCGATCTCGACCGTGAAGTCGAGCGTTTCCTTGTCGCGCAGCACCTTGACGGCCACCTCTTGCCGATCGGCGTGCGGGCGACCATCAGCGGCAGCTCGGTCGACTCGTTGACCGGATGGCCGTCGAACTCGACGATCACGTCGCCGTCTTCAACCCCGCCGCCGCCGCCGGTCCATCCTTCACGACGTCGGCGACGAGCGCGCCGTGGGCATCTGTCCAATGCCGAGCGACTCGGCGATCTCGGGCGTCACCTTCTGGATCAGCACGCCGAGCCAGCCGCGCGTGACGCGGCCCTTCTCCTGCAGCTGCGGCAGCAGCTCCTTGGCGAGGTTGATCGGGATGGCGAAGCCGATGCCGATGTTGCCGCCGGTGCGGCTGAAGATCGCGGAGTTGATGCCGACCACCTCGCCGCGCAGGTTGATCAGCGGGCCGCCGGAGTTGCCCGGATTGATGGCCGCGTCGGTCTGGATGAAGTCGTCGTAGTTGCCGGCGCCGATGAAGCGGCCCTTGGCGCTGACGATGCCCGCGGTCACGGTGTGGTCGAGGCCGAAGGGATTGCCGATCGCGATCACCCACTCGCCGACCCTGAGCGCGTCCGAGTCGCCGAGGGTGACCGCCGTGAGCTGCGTCGTCGCCCTCGATCTTGAGCAACGCGATGTCGGTCTTGGGATCGCGGCCGACCAGATCGCCTTGTACTCCTTGTCGTGTCGAGGCGCACGATGATCTCGTCGGCGTTCTCGACGACGTGGTTGTTGGTGAGGATGAAGCCGTCGGGATCGATGATGAAGCCGGAGCCGAGGCTGCGCTGCCGGAAGGGCGCTGCCGCGGCGCGGTCCGAAGAAGCGCTCGAACGGCTCCGTGGTACTCCCGCGGCTCGCCCTCGCCGCCGAAGGGCCACTGCGGTCCGGGTCCGCCCGGGCCGCGGAACTGCGGCAGCTCACCTTGCGACTGCTTGGCCTGCGAGCTGGTCGAGATGTTGACGACGACGGGACTCAAGCGCTCGGCGAGCGAGGCGAAATCAGGCACGACCGTGAGCGGCACGTCGCCCTTCACGGCCACCGGCGGCTCGATCAGCAGCGGCGAGCGCTCGGGGCTGGGCGCCGACGCGGTGGTCGTGTCGTCCCCATCAAGCGCGCGGCGTCGCGCGCCGAGAGCCCGAGCCAGATCGTGACGCCGACGCCGATGATGATACCGACCACGAGCGCCAAAAGCGCTCCCCTCAATGTACGCACGGGCATGACCCTCCTGGAGGTGAATCCGAATCGTCGCGCTAGGCGACCGTGCTAGCGGCTCCGCGACACCTCGACGTACCGCATGCGGAGATCGTACAGCATGGTCCCGAGAAGCTGCTCCTCGGCGGCGTCGAGATTGCCCTTGGTCTTGTCGCGCAGGATGCCGAGCAGGTCGATCATCTGCTTGGCCGCGGGCAGGTCGCAGCCGACCTGCTGGTTGACCGGATCGGCGATCTCGCCGAGGTGCATCAACGCCTGGGTGGTGAGGCCCATCACGAAGGTGCTGAACGTCACCTCGCCGAACAGCTCGGCGCCTGTCGTTCGTCACCTGGCGCGTCCGAGGGCGGGGGTGGTGCCGCCGTCTGCGCCGCCGCCGGCTCGTCGCGCCGTTCGTCCGCGGCGCTCTCCTCCGGCTCATCTCCGGTGAATCGGCGACGATCCGAGACCTTGAAGCCGCGCGCCTTTCTGCTCGTCCTCCTCCCGTTCCGCCATCGTGGCTACCTGCGCTGCCCGAGCTCGGATGCGATGCGCTCGAGCCGTTCCACGCGCTTCTCGAGCGGCGGATGGGTGCTGAAGAGGTTCGCGAGCATGCTGCCCCGCAGCGGATTGATGATGAAGAGGTGAGCGGTCTGCGGACTCGCCTCGAGCGGGACTTCGCTCGGAGTACCCGGCGATCTTGCGCAGCGCCGAAGCGAGCGCTTCGGGGTCGCGACTGACCCGGGCACCGGTGTCATCGGCCTGGAACTCGCGCCCGCGCGACACCGCCATCTGGATCAGCATCGCCGCGAGCGGGGCAAGGATCACGGTGGCGAGCAGCGCGATCGCCCCCCCGCCGTCGTCGCGCTCGTCGCGCCGTCCGCCGCCGAACAACATGCTGAATTGCGCCATGCGCGCCAGCATCATGATGGCGCCGGCCATGGTGGCCGCAATCGAGCTGATGAGGATGTCGCGGTTGGTGACGTGGGCGAGCTCGTGCGCGAGGACGCCCGCAAGCTCGCGCCGGTCGAGCAGGCGACGGATCCCGGCAGTCACCGCTACCGCGGCGTGCTCGGGATTGCGCCCGGTCGCGAACGCGTTCGGCGACTCACTCGGCACGACGTAGAGGCGCGGCATCGGGATCTGGTTCTTGAGAGCCAGCTCCTGCACGATCGCCCACAGCTCGGGATCGTCGGACTGCTGGATCTGTTTCCCGCCATAGGCACGGATGACGATGCGGTCGGAGAACCAATAGCTTCCGAAATTCATGATACCGGCGAAAACGAAGGCGATGAGCGCGCCCTGCGTACCACCGAGACTCTGCCCCACGAGGACGATGAGGCCGGTGAGCGCGGCCAGTAGAATCGTGGTCCGTAGTACGTTGGTCATTGGTGTACCTCGTAGCGACGCTAATGCTCGAACCTGGGGGTGTCAAGGTAACTGCAAGCCGGCTCGGGCGTCGTCGAAACACTGAAGAATCGCTGTCATCACGTCTTCCTCGGCACGCGACGTGAAGGAGAGCGCCGCGAGCGCGCCGCCGAGCGGGCGCCAGCGCGCGGGTTGCGTCGGGCCAAAGAGGACGACACCGCTGCGGCGGAGCGCACCGGCGAGATGGCTGATTCCCGAGTCGTTGCCGAGAAACAACGGGGCGCTCACGAGCAGCGCCGCGGCTCCCAGAACGTCGAGTTCGGGCGCGACCCGGATTCCGGTCTGCCGCCATCGCTCGACCGTGCCCTGCTCGGCCGGTCCGAGAAGCACGGTCACGTCACCGCCGCGGGCACGCCACCCGGCGGCGACGCGCTCGAAGCCCGAGACCGTCCAGCGTTTGGCAGCGGCTCCCGCTCCCGGATGCACCACCAGCCGGGCTGGCCACGGCGCGTCCCACACCGGAAGGACAGGACTCGCGGGAAGCGTGAGTGCGGGCGGTTCCAGTGGTCCCTCGACCTCGAGCGCGGCCGCGTAGTCGGTAGCGGCGTGACGTGGCCCGTCACCACGCGCGACGCCATGGAAGCGCAGCGTGCCCGCTCCGAGGGCGCGAGCGTGGTGTGCGAGGGTCGACGCTCCGCCGTCGGCTCCCAGCCAGGCGTGCACCCGGTCGGCGCCGGCCAACCAGTCGGCAAGGGCGGGAGCCGGCTCCGCGGTGAAGAGCGAGCTCATCGCGGCGCCGTCGAGCGGTGGCCCGAGGGCCCCGGCCGAGAACGCGGATACCAGCCCCGCGAGCGCCCGCCGTACGCTCCATTCGACGTCGGACGCCGCGGCGCACGAGCGCGGTCACCGCCGGCGCCAGCAGGAGGCAATCGCCGAGCGCGCCGGGAAAGATCACCAGCACCCGCATCGCCCTCGATCGTCCGCCGCGCGGTCGGGCGACGCACGCACGACCGGTTCACGTTGATGTTCGTCGAAGGCGCGGCTATCATCGGTTCCCTCATGCCCGCCGCCTCCATGGTCGCCGACTCACCGCTCGAGCTGATCACGGCGACGCCGGTGGTGCGTCTGAACCGCGTCGTCCCGGCCGGCTGTGGCGAGGTGTGGGCGAAGCTCGAATCCTTCAATCCGGGCGGCAGCGTCAAGGACCGCATCTGTCGCGCCATGATCGAGGCGGCGGAGCGCGACGGGCGTCTCAAGCCCGGCGCGACGATCATCGAGCCGACCAGCGGCAACACCGGCATCGGTCTGGCGCTGGTGTGCGCCATCAAGGGCTATCGACTGATCCTCACCATGCCCGACACGATGAGCGAGGAGCGACGCAGCCTGCTCAACGCGTACGGCGCGCAAGCTCGTTCTCACGCCCGACAGCCGCGGCATGCACGGCGCGATTCGCAAAGCGGAGGAGATCGTCGCCGAGCATCCCGAGTACTTCATGCCGCAGCAGTTCTCCAACCCCGCCAACCCCGAAGTCCATCGCCGCACCACCGCGCCCGAGCTGCTGGAGCAGTTCGAACGCATCGACGCGTTCGTCGCCGGCGTCGGCACCGGCGGCACCATCACCGGCGTGGGCGAGGTGCTGCGGGAGCGTATGCCCGGGGTTCGCATCGTCGCGGTCGAGCCGGAGGCCTCACCGGTGCTCTCCGGCGGAGAGCCGGGTTTCCACAAGATCCAGGGGATCGGCGCCGGCTTCGTTCCCGAGATCCTCAACACCAGCGTCTACCACGAGGTGATCACGGTGGACGACGGCGAGGCCGCGGTGTGCACACGCCGACTCGCCAAGGAGGAGGGCCTCCTGCTCGGCATCTCGGCGGGTGCGGCGTGTGTGGCTGCGCATCGCGGTCGCGCGCCGGCTTGGTCCCGGCACCATCACGGTCGCGATGTTCCCCGACACCGGCGAGCGCTACCTCACCACCGATCTCTTCCACGCCGAGGGCATCTGATGAGTCAGGCGCGTCCGGCGCCGGAGCGCGACGTCATTGCGCCCGCTCTGCGCGCCAAGCTCGACGACTTGCGAAACGGGCTCGCGCGGCTCGACTCGGTG
Source organism: uncultured delta proteobacterium (assembly GCA_963846105.1). GTDB lineage: Bacteria > Desulfobacterota > Binatia > UTPRO1 > UTPRO1 > CAWJUT01. Next base: position 178,140 of record CAWJUT010000006.1, on the reverse strand, counting down.
CTGGTCGCGTTCTCGGGCGGCGTCGATTCCTCGTTCCTGCTGCGCGTCGCGCACGACGTGCTGGGCGAGCGCGTGACGGCGCTCACCACCGTGTCGCCGACCAACCCGGAGGAGGACACCGCGGCCGCCGTGGCGCTGACCGCCGAGCTCGGCGTCGAGCACCTGGTCATCGCCTCGAACGAGCTCGAGATCCCCGGCTACGCCGCGAACCCGACCAACCGCTGCTACTTCTGCAAGGATCAGCCTCTACGAGATCTGCGCCGGGGAGGCGAGCACACGCGGCATCGGCGCGATCGTCGACGGCGTCAACACCGACGATCTCGGCGACTATCGTCCCGGGCTGCGGGCGGCCGAGGAGCACGGCGTTCGTCATCCGCTGGTCGAGGCCGGGTTGAGCAAAGCGGAGCTGCGCATCGTGAGCCGTGCGCTCGGCCTCGCCACCTGGGACAAGCCGGCGAGCCCGTGCCTCTCGTCCCGTTTCCCGTACGGCACCGAGATCACCGTCGAACGACTGCAAATGGTCGAGCGCGCCGAGGCGACGCTGCGCGGACTCGGTTTCCGTGAGGTGCGCGTGCGTTTTCACGGCGAGATCGCGCGCATCGAGGTCGGCGCCGCCGAGCTGGCGCGCTTCGCCGACCCGGACCTGCGCGCTGCCACCGTGCGCGGAGTGCGCGCGGCGGGGTTCCGCCACGTCACGCTCGATCTCGACGGCTTTCGCTCCGGCGGTCTGAACGCGGACCTCGGCGTGACGCAGCGGCGCTCGTCGAGCTGACCGGCCCGCGCGCGGTTGCCAATCTGATTGCGAACCCGGCCGCGGGTCGCAATCCAATCTCCGCCACCACCCGTAGGTAGGCTGAGTCCCGAGAGCCGGCACGACGCCGCCTCGTACGGGACCAGACCGCCCGGGGCACGACACCCGGGCCCATCCACCAGAAAAGGAGGTACGGAGTCATGCGTCCATTGTTTCGAGCTCTTCGAGGAGCCGTGTTGGTGATCGCCGCCACGGCCGTGTCGCCAACGACGTTTGCCGAGGCAGGCAATTGCCGGAATCTCGACGGCTTCAACGGCAGACCGCAGCTTCGCGTCGTCGCTCTCACCGCCGACCAGAGGCTCGTACGCTTCAAGGAATGCAAGCCGGGCAAGGCGAAAGACGTCGGCCCGATCTCCGGGCTTGACGGGTGCCGACACCTCATTGATCGGCATCGACCATCGTGTGCAGGACGGCCTTCTCTACGGGGTCGGGAACGGTGGCGGGATCTACACGATCGACGGCGAGAGTGGATTCGCCACGCCGGTTTCGCAGTTGACGGTCGCGCTCGAAGGGACGTCGTTCGGTGTCGATTTCAACCCGGCCGCGGATCGCCTGCGCATCATCAGCGACACCGGCCAGAATCTCCGCCACAACGTCAACGCCGGCGGCACGACCACCTCCGACTCTCTCCTCAACTACGGCGGTGTCACCGCTGCGGGCGTCACCGGCGCTGCCTACACCAACAACGATCTCGACGCGGACACCGGCACGACGCTGTTCGACGTCGATACGTCGCTCGACCAGGTCGCCCTGCAGTCGCCCCCCAACAACGGTACGCTGGTCGCGACCGGCAAGCTCACGGTCGACGCCGACACGGCCGTCGGGTTCGACATCTATACGCGTCTCGACGACGACCAGCAGGCGACCCACAATCGCGCGTACGCATCGCTGAGCACGGGAGGCATCGGGCAGATCTACCGCGTGAATCTGCTGACCGGCGCCGCGACTTTCCTGGGTGAGCTCGACGCGGCCGTGCTCGACATCGCCATCCCGCTCGACCAGTAGGCGTCGGCTCGAAGAGCGGTGCTCAGCCGCGGCCGGCCAGTAGCGCCTCGGCCCAGGCGAGATCCTCCGGCGTCGTGATCTTCCGATTGGAGATCGCCCCCGGAACGATCGCGACCGGAAGGCCGAGGCGCTCGACCAGCGCGGCGTCGTCGGTTGCCGCCGCCTGCGCCTGTGCGGCCTCGGCGTGCGCGCGTCGAAGCCAATCCGCCCGGAAGGCCTGCGGCGTCTGAGCCAACCAGAGATCGGCCCGCGGAACGGTCTCCACGATGCGGCCATCGGTGCAGCGCTTCACGGTATCCGGCACCGGAACGGCAAGGATGGCGGCGCCGCGCTCACGCGCCGCGGCGATGCAGGCCGCGATCGCCGCCGGTTCGACCAGCGGTCGTACGGCGTCGTGTACGACGACGATGGCGCATTCCGGCTCGAGCTGCTCGAGACCCGACGCCACCGAGTGCTGGCGCTCCTCGCCGGCGAGGGCCAGACGGAGCGGCATGCCGAGCGGCGCGAGCATCTCCTCACAGCGCTTGTGCTCCTCGCGCGCCGCGACCACGATCAATCGCGTGAGACCCGGCGTGCCGAGGAAACGCCGCGCCGTCCATACCAGAAGCGGTGTCCCGGCGAGCGGCTGGAACTGCTTGGCGACCGCGCCACCGAAGCGCCGGCCCCGCCCGCCTGCCACCAGGATGACGTTGACGCTCACGGCAAAAAAAAGGCCGGGCGCGAACCCGGCCTCTCGTACGAACGCGCGAATCGCATCGTTCGACTCAGTGCGCGAAGATCGTCTTCAGCTCTTCCATGATCTTCTCTTCGGAGTGCGACTTGGCGATCGCCAGCTCCTTGACCAGGAGGTTGCGCGCGGTGTCGAGCATCTTGCGCTCGCCGAACGACAGCTCCTTGTCGCCCTTGAGCACGAAGAGATCGCGCAGCACCTTGGCGATCTCGAGAACGGATCCGGTCTTGATCTTCTCGGTGTACTCCCGATAGCGCCGGTTCCAGGTCTGCTGATCGATCTCGACCTTCTTGTCGCGCAGGATCTTGTAGACCTTCGCCACCATGTCCCGCCCGATGATGCGACGCAGACCGACGACTGCCACGTTCTCGGTCGGGATCATGATGGTCATGTCGCTGTCGAGAATGCGGAGCATGTAGAATTTCTTGGCGGTTCCGGAGATGGTTTTGCTCTGGATGCTCTCGATGATGCCGACTCCGTGAGCCGGATAGACGACCTTTTCGCCCACCTTGAAGACATCGGCCATGCAGCATCCTCCACGGGAAAGACAACAGCTTCGGCAGGGTAAACCAAAAGGATCGGGCGGTCAACGTTGGCGTGACCGGTCGGATCGCGTAAACACCGGCAATATCGATGGATTTTGGCTATCAACAGCTCGCGCCGGGTTGCCGCTACCCTTTGCCAGCGCCCCCTTCGAGCGAGCCGATCCAGGCGTTCACGTCGGCGCAACCCCGGCGCGCGAGCCCCTGACGTAGCTCAGCGGCGATGCGCTCGGTCGCCCGGGGATCGGTGAAGGACGCCGTCCCGACCTGCACCGCTCGTGCTCCGACCAGGAGAAACTCGAGGGCGTCGTCGCCGCTCACGATCCCGCCCATGCCGATGACCGGGATTCGTACCGCTTGGACGACATCGTGGACCATCCTGAGGGCGACCGGCTTGATGGCCGGTCCGGAAAGCCCGCCGGTCCGATTGGCAAGCGCCGGTCGGCGATGCTCGAGATCGATCGCCATCCCGAGCAGCGTATTGATCAGGCAGACCGCGTCCGCTCCCTCCTCCTCGGCGGCGCGCGCGAAGCTCGTGATGTCGGTCACGTTCGGCGACAGCTTGACCCACAGCGGCTTGCGGCACCGCTTGCGCACCGCTCGCACCACCTCGCGTGTCATGGCGAGGTCGGTCGCGATGATCCTCCCCCACTCGCGCTTGTTCGGGCTCGAGATGTTGACCTCGATGGCAGCGATGCCCTCGGCGTCGGAGAGCCGAGCGGCCACTTCCGCGAACTCTTCGGGCACGTTTCCCCAGAAGTTGGCGACCACCGGGGTGCCATAGGCACGCAGGGCGGGCAGCTTGGTCTCGAGGAACGACCGGACGCCGATGTTCTGCAACCCGATCGCGTTCATCATCCCCGCCGCGGTCTCGATCAGGCGCGGCGCGGGATGGCCGCGGCTCGGCTCGAGCGACAGGCCTTTGACGACGATCGCGCCGAGCGCGCCCAGATCGACCACGCCCGAGAACTCGACGCCATACCCGAAGGTACCGGATGCCGCGATGACGGGGTTGCGGAGTCTCAGACCGGCGCCGACGTCCACGCCGAGACGCGGCGCCGTATCCTCAGCCATGCGACGTCGTGAGACGCATGATCAGCGCGTCCTCACCTCGTCCGTAGTAGTCGTGCCGGAGACCCGCCTCCTCGAATCCGAGCGACGCGTACAGACGGCGCGCCAGCGCGTTGCCGCGACGTACCTCGAGCGTGACCGCCGCCGCGCCCCGCTCACTCGCCTCGCGCAGCGCCTCGTCCATGAGGAGACGGCCGATTCCCGAGCGCCGATGACTCGGGTGGACGGCGACGTTCAGGATGTGGATCTCGTCCGCGACCGCCCAGCGACACAGGTAGCCGACGACGGGCGTCGCGGGGTCTCGCGCCGCGCGGGCCACGACGAGACGTGAGAACGCGATACGGAGCTCCTGGCGGAAGAGCGCTTCGCTCCAGGGATTGGGATACGACGCACTCTCGATCTCGAGAACCTGCGGCAGGTCCTCGGCGCACATCGCAGACAACGTCCAGCGAGCCGCTCGGCTGTGCACCGTGCCGGGGGTCGCCAACGCCATGATCGCCCAGCTCTCGCGCCGGAGCCCTACTTCAGCAGGACCACCTCGAGGGTCTTGTCTCGGTAACGGTGCTTGAAGCCACGGACCGGGGCAGCGAGATCGATGCGAGTCGTGAAATCGGGCGGGAACGAAGGGGCTCCCGCGGCGACCTTCCGGACCTGCGGATCGGTGAGCTTGCCGCGTACGACCAGCGCCGCGTTCGCCAGCGCCAACTCGTAGTCGTAGTCCGGCATCTCATCGGAGATGCCGAGCTCCTCCTTCATCGATGACGGTGGCACGCGCTGCGGGAACTCGAGCCGCAGGAGGTAGCCGCGTCCCAGGTCGGCGAGGCTGTAGACCTCGCCGTAGCGCCGTTGCCGGTCGCGCTTCTCGTCGAACTGACCGGCGTAGTAGCCATCGAAGGGGATCGTGCCGCTCCGGCGCGTGCGCTGCGCGATGCTGGTGAGCGGCAGCGCGAGTGGCGTGATGGCGAGCCCGTAGAACGCGGGTCCGAGCGTCATTTCCTCGGTCGGCACGCCCCGGAAGAGACCCTCGCGCAGACGCCACGCGGTCTCGACCGCCGCAAGGGCGACGCCGTAGAAGATGAAGCTCTCGAGGCGCAGGCTGAAGACCTCGCGGCCGAAGAACACGGCGCCGAGGACGCCGAACAGCGCCGGATACAGGAACGAGTTCAGCACGACGTTCAGGGCCGTAGCTCCGGCAGCGCTGAAGACCGCCCGATTCCCGATCGCGTCTTCGAGCCGCTTCTTGCTTTGATGGGGAAGCGCACCGAGGAGCGGCAGCGCCAATGGGGCGAGAACACGTCCGAGCAGGCTGACCGTACCGCCCCCCGTCCGCTGCAGCCGATCGAGCAGATCCTCGAAGTCGTCCGGCAGCTCGCCGGGAAACCGCTTCGTCACCGGCGGCGCTTTCGGCGCGGCGGGTGCTTTCACTGCCTTCTCGACCCGCCCGCCCGGAGCGCGCGCTGCCGCAGCAGCCGGTTTCGGCGCCGCCGCAGCTGGTGCCGGGGCAGCGGCCGGCGCAGGGGCTGCCGCAGCGGCTGGCGCGGCCGCCGCACCGTTGCCCTCCTTGCGGAAGCGCGACGGGAAATCGGGCGTGAACGTGACCTCAGGATGCAGCTCGCGCGCCCGCGCGATCAACTGCTCCTCGGTCTCGGGAATCTTGGGGTCGGGAACGCAGCAATCGACCGGGCACACGGCGGCGCACGCTTCGTGATCAAAAAACCCGACACATTCCGTGCATTTCTCGGGAACGATGTAGAAGATGTCGTTGGAGATCGCCGGGTGCATCGCCCCGTTCATCTCCCATTCGACACCGCCCTGGTAGATGGCCGTGTTCGGGCACTCGGGCTCACACGCTCCGCAGTTGATGCACTCGTCCGTAATGACCGTCGCCATGCCGTCCAATCCTTTCCGAAGGTCGAAGAAGCGCTCGCGCCGCGGGATGTACCGCCTCGTATCTTGCTTGGAACAGATGGAACTGTCAACGAAATCGCCGCGGCCCGACCTGGCGATCGATCAGTTGGATCGCGGTTTGCGGAAGTTTGCCGTCGCACGGCCCTCCATGTTATGCGTCGCCGCCGCTCTGGGCGGCGGGCGGCAAAGGGTGGTGGCGGGGATGGGGAGAAGAACGGTAGGGCGCTGGATCGCCAGTGTGGCCGTGGCCGCAGTGGTCGCGCAGGCGGCGCCGCTCGACGCCGCGTCGGTGCTCATCGATCTCGCGGATTCCGAGGTCCTCGAGCAAGCGGATCAGAGCGCGCCGGTCGCTCTCGACCGCGCCCTCGACCTGTTGCTGGTCGCGGTGGTGCGCGAGCGCATCGCAGAGGGGGCACTCACGCTCACCACCCCAGATTCCCGTGCTGCCCGTCCGAGGCGACCGGGGACCGGCGCTCGCGGGACGCGATCAGTTGCCGCTCGTCGAGCTGCTCCAGCTCCTGTTGCTCGTGGACTCGCGGACCGCGGCACGGAGTCTCGGAGCCGTCGCGGGTCCGGGGGATGAACGCCTGCGGAGCCGCATGCGACGCGCCGCCGCCCGGCTACGTCTTCCCTCCATTGCCCTCCCCGAGCATTGGCCCCAGCCGCCTGCGTCGACTGCGCGCGCGGCACGCCTCCGCTGGACGCATCACGGCCGGCGACCTCGCACGGTTGGCGGCCGCGGTGTGGAGCGACCCCGAGATCCGCCACCGCCTCGCGCTCGACGGCGTCCCGATCGCCGACGGCGCCGTCATCGTACGCGCAACATCTCCGCTGATCGCGCTCACCGCGCCGCCTTTTGCGCCCCCGAACGCGGCGGCGCGCGAGGTGCTCGCGGACGCCCCACCCGCCCCGGCCACGATCGCCAGTAGCAGTCGTGACGGGCTCGATCTGCTCGCGGTCGCCAGCGGACCCGCGTCCGAGCGTGAAGTCTGGAACGTGCTCGTCCGCGGCTTCGAGCGTTACGAGCGCGTGACGGTCGTGCGCTCCGGGCAGCGCGTCGGGCGCGAGATCGTCGTGCGCGGCGGCAGCATCGCGCGCTTCGGCGCAGTCGCCGCGGAGCCGTTCGCGCTCACAGCGCCGCGGCGCGGGCGCGAGGCGTGGTCGACGCGAGGCTTCAGCTTCCGGCCGCGATCGAAGCGCCGATCGCCGCCAATCAGGCCGTCGGCGAGCTCGTACTCGAGCAGAACGGGCGCATCGTCGCCGCGATTCCGCTGGTGGCGCCGCTGACGATCGCGCCGAGCGGCTGGTTCGACACCGCTCGTCGTTGATCGCGCGCCGGCCGCGCGCTACTCGCCGGCGCCCTTGTCGTGCTCAGCGGAATCCTTGTCCTCGGACCGCTGACCGCGAGCCGGCGACTCGCCGCGTGGAGCACGGACCAACGCTTCGAGGTCGTAGAGATACCAAGCGTCGTCCACTCGATCGTAACGCCAGACACGACCGGTCTGACTGTCGAGAACGAACGTCCCTTGCTCGGCGGCTCCACCGAACACGTAGCGCTCTTCATGCGCCCACACCGGCGACGCCGCGAGCAGTAGCAGCGTCACGACCAACCCGCTTCTCATCGAGACCTCGCCAGGCGCCCGGAACGCCGATTCTCTGGATGGCCGTCCCTGTAGCCCATCGATTCTGCCAGTGCAAGCGGCGGTCGGCGTTGGAGCGGGTCAGCGCTCGGACCCGATGCGCATGCCGTAGAACGATCGATAGACGAACACCGTCGAGATCAGGAAGAACGCCACGGCCAAGCCGTAACGCACCCCGTCCGGCAGCTTGATCGCCAGCTCGACGGCGAGCAGACCGAACAGCGTCGTGAATTTGATGACCGGGTTCATCGCGACCGACGAGGTATCCTTGAACGGATCGCCCACGGTGTCGCCCACCACCGAAGCGGCGTGCAAAGGCGTGCCCTTCTCCTTCAACTCCACCTCCACCACCTTCTTGGCGTTGTCCCAGGCTCCGCCCGCGTTGGCCATGAAGATCGCCTGGTACAAGCCGAAGATCGCGATCGAGATCAGGTAGCCGATGAAGAAGAACGGCTCCACACACGCGAACGCCAGGGTGGAAAAGAAGATCGTGAGAAACAGGTTGAACATGCCCTTCTGCGCGTACTGGGTGCAGATCGCGACCACCTTGGTGCTGTCCTCGACCGACGCCTTCTCCACACCCTCGAGCTTGATGTTGGCCTTGATGAACTCGACCGCGCGGTAGGCGCCGGTCGAGACCGCCTGCATCGAGGCGCCGGTGAACCAGTAGATCACCGCGCCGCCGCTCACGAGCCCGAGCAGGAAGGGCGCGTGCATGATCGACAGCTTGCTCATGTTGGTCGTCAGACCCTCGGTCAGCAGCATGATGATCGCGAAGATCATGGTGGTAGCGCCGACCACCGCCGTCCCGATCAAGACCGGTTTGGCGGTGGCCTTGAAGGTGTTGCCGGCGCCGTCGTTCTCCTCGAGGAAATGCTTGGCCTTGTCGAAGTTCACGTCGAAGCCGAAGTCGCGCTTCACCTCTTGCTTGATGTTCGGCACGTTCTCGATCAGCGACAGCTCGTAGACCGATTGCGCGTTGTCGGTGACCGGCCCGTAGGAGTCGACGGCGATCGTCACCGGCCCCATGCCGAGGAAGCCGAAAGCGACGAGGCCGAACGCGAACACCGCCGCCGGCGTGATCCCGTTCACCACGATGAAGAGGTTCTCGAGACCCGTGGTGCTGACCGCGAAGGCGATGCTCATGAGCGCCACGATCGCGACGCCCATCCAGTACGCGCTGAAGTTGCCGGCGATGAGCCCGGCGAGCACGTTCAACGATGCCCCGCCCTCGCGCGACGCGGTGACGACCTCGCGCACGTGACCGGACTCGGTCGACGTGAACACCTTGACGAGCTCCGGGATGATCGCGCCCGCGAGCGTTCCGCACGTGATGATGGTCGAGAGCTTCCACCACAGCGTCCCGTCCCCGAGGTCGGCGATGAGCAGATACGACGACACGTAGGTCAGCAGGACCGATACGATCGAGGTGAGCCACACCAGGAAGGTGAGCGGCGCCTCGAAATTCATCTTGTCGGCGTTTTCGTAGCGGCTCTTCGCGATCGCTGCGTTCACGAGATAGGAGAGCGCGCTCGCCACCACCATCATGAGCCGCATCGCGAAGATCCACACCAGGAGCTTGACCTTGACGTCGTCCATCGTCTTCGGCACCGCGAGGAGGATGAACGAGATCAACGCCACGCCGGTGACACCGTAGGTCTCGAAGCCGTCCGCGCTCGGACCGACCGAGTCGCCGGCGTTGTCGCCGGTGCAGTCGGCGATGACACCGGGGTTCCGCGCGTCATCCTCCTTGATGTTGAAGACGATCTTCATGAGGTCCGAGCCGATGTCGGCGATCTTGGTGAAGATGCCGCCCGCGATACGCAACGCCGAGGCGCCGAGCGACTCGCCGATCGCGAAGCCGATGAAGCACGGGCCGGCATAGTCGACCGGCATGAAGAGCAGGATCACCAGCATCATCAGGAGCTCGACCGAGATCAGCAGCATCCCGATGCTCATGCCCGCCTTGAGCGGAATCTCGTAGGTCGGAAACGGCTTGCCGCGCAGACTGGCGAAGGCGGCGCGCGAGTTGGCGAAGGTATTCACCCGGATGCCGAACCAGGCGACGCCGTAGCTGCCCCCGATGCCGATCAGGCTGAACAGGATGATCACGCCCACCTTCAGCCAGCTGAAATGATGGCCCTCGGCATCGACGATCAGGAACTTGAAGTAGATGACCATGATCGCGCCGATGAAGCCTTCGAGGATGAGGATGAACTTGCCCTGCGTGATCAGGTAGGTCTTGCACGTCGTGTAGATCAGCTCCGAGATCTCCCGCATGGAGCGGTGGACCGGAAGGTTCCTGAGCTGCACGTACTGGACCAGGCCGAAGGCGAGGCCGAGCGTGCAGATGACGGCCCCGAGCACGACGAGCAAGGTCCAACCGTCGACGCCGAGAAAGCTCTGCGAGGAGAGATCGGGGAGCACCAGCTCCGCTTCGCTCGCGCCCGCCACCGATGCCAGCAGTACGAGTACCTGAGCGGCGGCCAGCGTCAGCCAGCTCCGAGGAGTGGTTGTGCTTCGTCTCCGTGTCATCATGGGTGCGCCCTCTCCAACTCGGGGCAACCGCTCACCTTCCGACATGCGTCGGGATGGCGGCGCCCGCGTAGGTTTTGAGTGGTTGGCCGCCCGCAGCGATCGGCGGACTCGACGGTCCTGCGGCTCGCGGACGCTTCAGCACACTCCGGACTTCTTCCGGTGTCCTGAGATAAAAGCGCGCGTTTCTAGCACGCGTTCGCGTAGACGTCGAGAGCCGACGTGCGCCCTTGAAACCGCGGGGGGAACGCATACACTTGCCGCCGCCAACCACGAAAGGAGCACATTCATGGCAGCAAAGACCGTCCATCTGCACGAGAAAGCCCGCGAGGGCATTCTGCACGGGGTCAATGTCCTCGCCGATACCGCCAAGGTCACGCTCGGACCGCGCGGGCGCAACGTTCTTTTGCAGCGCAGCTTCGGTGCGCCGCTCATCACCAAGGACGGGGTCACCGTCGTCAAGGAGATCGACCTCGAAGGCAAATTCGAGAACATGGGCGCCAAGCTGATCCGTGAAGTCGCCACCAAGACCTCGGACGTAGCTGGCGACGGCACCACCACCGCGACCGTTCTCGCCCAGTCCCTGCTGCGCGAGGGCTTGCGCCTGCTCGCCGCCGGCTATGACCCGATGGCGCTCAAGCGCGGCATCGACCTCGCGGTCGGGAAGGCGGTCGAAGCCATCAAGGCGCAGAGCAAACCGGTCAAGGACAAGGAGCGCATCGCCCAGGTCGGGACCGTCTCGGCCAACGGCGACACCACCATCGGCGAGCTGCTCGCCGAAGCCATGGACAAGGTCGGCAAGGAGGGCGTGATCACGGTCGAAGAGGCGAAGGGGCTCGAGACCACGCTCGAGGTCGTCGAAGGCATGCAGTTCGATCGCGGCTACCTCTCACCGTATTTCGCGACCAATCCCGAGAAGATGATGGTCGAGATCGACGAGCCCTACATCCTCTTCCAGGAGAAGAAGATCTCGAACATGCGCGACTTGCTGCCGGTCCTCGAGCGCGTGGCGCAGAGCGGCCGGCCGATCGTCCTCGTCGCCGAGGAGGTGGAGGGCGAGGCGCTCGCCACCCTGGTGGTGAACAAGATCCGTGGCACGCTCAAGTGCGCCGCCGTCAAGGCGCCGGGGTTCGGCGACCGCCGCAAGGCGATGCTCGAGGACATGGCCATCCTCACCGGCGGACGCGTCATCGCCGAGGAGCTCGGCTTGAAGCTCGAGAACGTCACACTCAACGACCTCGGCCGCTGCAAGCGCATGGTCATCGACAAGGACAACACGACCATCGTCGGCGGCGCCGGCAAGAAGGACGACATCCAGGGGCGCATCAAGCAGATCAGAGCCCAGGTCGAGGAGACCACCTCGGACTACGACCGTGAGAAGCTCCAGGAACGACTCGCCAAGCTGGTGGGTGGCGTCGCGGTGCTGCGCGTCGGCGCCGCCACCGAGGTGGAGATGAAGGAGAAGAAGGCGCGGGTCGAGGACGCCATGCACGCCACCAAGGCCGCCGTCGAGGAGGGTGTCGTCCCGGGCGGCGGCGTCGCGCTCCTGCGCGCTACCGCGGCCCTCGCGGACCTGAAGGCGCCAGGAGACCAGGCGATCGGCGTCGACGTCGTGCGTCGGGCGATGGAGGAACCGCTGCGACAGATCGCGCTCAATGCCGGGGCCGAAGCGTCGGTGGTGGTGAGCAAGGTGCGCGAGGGCAAGGACGACTTCGGCTACAACGCGCTCACCGGCACCTACGAACCGCTGGTGAAGGCAGGCGTCATCGATCCGACCAAGGTCGTGCGCTCGGCCTTGCAGAACGCCGCCAGCGTCGCCGGCCTGCTTCTCACCACGGAAGCGGCGGTCGCCGAAAAGCCCGAGAAGAAGAGCAACGCGCCAGCGATGCCGGGCGGTGGCGACTACGATGAGGACTATTGAGCGCCATCGCACAAGTATATGATGTCGCGAGTGTCTCTGCACTTTCGAGTGAATCGACGGGCGTCCTCGCACAAGCGTGCGAGGTCGCACCGCTTAACTTGCGACGCACGGGCTTTTGTGTCAACACGACTGACCCGTGGGTTAGCCAACGCCGGTTCGGCGGACCAGAGGAGGTGAGAGCATGCGGAATACAACCAGGAAGCTAGTCGGAGGCACAGTGGCAGTGCTGATGTTGTCGACCCTTTCGCATGGGGTGCATGAGGCGCGACTCCGACGAGGCGATGTCGGCAGCGCAGCGGGCAGAGGCAGCGGCCGCCAAGGCAGAGTCGGCGGCGATGCGTTCCGAGCAGGCAATGGGACGAGCCGAGGATGCGGCGCGCCGTGCCGAAGCTGCGGCCCAGAAGACCGAAGCGATCTTCATGAAGCACATGCGCAAGTAGCACCTGGGCTCGAGTGGAGATCAAAAAGGGCGGCGCCCCGCGGGGCGGCCGCCTTTTTTGTTCTCAAGGAAACGTGACGATCGTCTTGAGCGCGATCCCAGGATCGGCTGCCGTGCGATACGCGGCGGCGATGTCGGCGAGCGGGAAGCGGTGGGTGATGACGCGCTCGGCACTGACGACACCGCTCGCGATCAGCGCCAGGGCGTCGCGCGTATCGTTCGGGCCGCACGAGTAGCTCGGCACCAAGCGGACCTCGCGAAAGTACAGATCGTACGGCTGGACGCTCAGACGCTCCTCGGGGCGGCTCGCGGTGAACAGCACCACGGTGGCGCCTCGGCCGGCGAGCGCCAGACCGAGCTCCATCGCCTCGATGCTGCCGGGGCCGACGATCACGGCATGCGCGAGGGCACCCTCGGTCAGCTCGCGTACGGCGGCGACCGGATCCTGAACGTCGACGTTCACGACCGCGTCCGCGCCGAGCGCACGCGCGTGCTCGAGACGGAAGGGGACGCGATCGAGCCCGATGATCTGCCGCACGCCCAGGTGTCGCGCCAGGAGGACGTGGAGCTGTCCCATGATGCCGAGCCCGATGATCACGAGACGCTCGCCGCCGACGAGCGCGGCGCGGCGCAGCGACTTCACCGTGCACGCCAGCGGCTCGACCAACGTCCCGTCGACGAACGAGACCGCATCGGGAAGGCGCAACGTGTCGCCGCGCACGTTGCCCGCCGGCACGACGAAGTACTCTGCCATGCCGCCCGGCTCGAGGCGCCCGGCACGCCACGCCGGACATTGGACGAATTCGCCGCGCGCACAGAGGTCACAGGTGAAGCACGGGGCGTGATGGTGCACGAACACGCGGTCGCCGGGCCGCAGCCCTTCGACCTCGGCGCCGACCGCAGCGACCTCGCCCGCCGGCTCGTGCCCGAAGACGAGCGGCGCCTTGCTGCGCATGTACCACCCCATGATGTCGCCTGAGCAGATGCCGCAGGCGCGTGTCCGCACCAGGAGCTCGCCGGCTGCCGAGCGCCGGTACCGGCATTTCGGCCACCTCGACGACGAGGTTCTCGTCGAGCCGCGCCGCACGCATGCGTGAGGGAATCGAGGGTGTCATCGGATCATTGCCCGGCGACCACCAGCCACCGGCGCGCCCCGTATTCGGCCTCGCCGGTCGTCGGGGCGCGAACGCTCAGGCCTGGGCGAGTGCGGGCACCAGCGCGTACTTGATGCCCTGCCCTTGCTGCAGGAGCGCCAGCACCTGGCTCAGGTCCGGAAAGGTGTACGTCCCGCTGATGAGCGGCCGCCCGTCGATCTTGCCCGACGTGAGCAGGTGATACGCCTTGCGAACGTCGCGGGGAGTGAAGTGGAACGGACTCATGAGCGTGATCTGATCGTAGTGCAAGCGTCCGGTGTCGAACGAGACCCGCGTGCCGCTGGGACAGCCGCCGAAGAGTACCACGGTGCCGCCGCGGCGGGCGTAATGGATCGCTTGCTCCCAGACCTGCGGCTGCCCGGTGCACTCGATGACGATGTCCGCGCCCCGGCCTTCGGTCATGGTCGAGCACCTGCTCGCGCGCGCTCAATGCGTCGGGCGCGAGCAACACCGTCGCCCCCAGGTCGACAGCGGCCTGAGCCCGATGCTGGCGTCTGCCGAGGACGAGCACCTGCTCGACCCCCATGCTCTTCAGGACCAGCAGGTGCAACAGACTGATCGCGCCCGCTCCGATGATCAGCACCCGATCGTCGGGCCTGACCGATAGCTTGTCGACCCCATGGACGACGCACGAGAGCGGTTCGAGGAGGGCCGCCTCCGAGTAGTCGAGCGAGGAATCCTTGCGAAACATATTGGTCTCGACGACCGAAGCCGGCAGCCGGATGTACTCCGCGTAGGCACCGAGCACCATCGTATCCATGACGACGGGACAGAGGTTCTCCTGCTTGTGCCGGCAGTAGTAGCAGGTCTTGCACGGCGCCGTCGGCGCCGCCATGACCGCGTCCCCCTCCCGAAAGCCGAGGACGTTCTTACCGGTCCAGGCGATGTCGCCGGCGAACTCGTGGCCGAACAGCGTCGGCATCGGCATCTTGGGGTGGCCGCGGAGAAACGCCTTCAAATCGGTCCCGCACGTAAGCGCCGCCGATACGCGTACGACCACCTCGCCGGGACCCGGCTTGGGGGTTTCGATTTCCCGGTAGTCGATCTTGCCGGGTTCCAGGAGAAGATGTGCCAGCATGAACCGCCGCTCCCCCCTTCAATACAAACCGACACCCAGAAAGGTGCGTGCCGGGCACGAAATCCGCTTCCGTCTACTGACGGGGTACCCCATTGTCAAGGCAACCTGACCGAGCGGTCGTGCGTAGTTTCAACTACTAAGCCGCTTCCGATCGTGCATTGCAGCCCTTCGGAGGCTCGTGGTACCGACCCGCCATGTCCCGCCCGCCAAGCGGTCCGAGTCCGACGGCCGACGTCATCATCGAGCTCGTCGGGCGAGGGATCGTGCTGATCGAGCGCCGCTACCCACCCCCCGGATGGGCGCTTCCCGGCGGCTTCATCGAGATCGGTGAGAGCGCCCCCACGGCCGCTGTGCGTGAAGCCCGCGAGGAGACTGGTCTCGACGTCACCCTGACGGAGCTGTTCCAGGTCTACTCCGACCCAGCCCGCGACCCGCGCCGCCACACGTTGACGGTGGTCTACATCGGCCGCGCGAGCGGCGAGCCAAAGGGCTCGGACGATGCTGCCGCCGCCGGGGTGTTCGACGAGTCGAGCCTCCCGACTCCCCTCGCGTTCGATCACGCCCGCATTCTCTCCGACTACTTCCACTACCGGCGTACCGGCGAGCGCCCGCCGCCGCGCTGACGCGGCTCCTTCGCGTGCCGCCACAGCTCGCACCGCCCGCCGTCGCGTTGGCGTGAAAGCTAGGCCGCCAGCTCGCCGAGGGCGCGCTGCAGCCGATCCATGCCGCGCTCCAGGTTCGCCATCGAGGTGGCGTAGGAGATGCGGATGTTGTTCGGCGCGCCAAAGTCCTCACCGGCCACGACCGCGAGATTGAACTCCTGGATGAGATACGTGGCGAGGTCGGACGCGGAGCGGACGTGGTGCGTGCCCGCACGGCGATTCATGAAAGCCGCCATGCTCGGGAACACGTAGAACGCCCCGCGCGGCTCCGCGCACGTCACCCCCGGGATCGCAGCCAGACGCTCGAGCACGTAGTCGCGCCGGCGTTCGAACTCGCGCACCATGTCCGTGATGCACTCCTGCGGCCCGGCGAGCGCCGCGATCGCGGCCGCCTGTGTGATCGAGCACGGGTTGCTGGTGCTCTGCCCTTGTAGGGTGGCCATGGCCGCGATCACGTGCTTCGGGCCCGCGGTGTAGCCGAGCCGCCATCCGGTCATGGCGTAGCTCTTCGACACCGAGCTGATGACCAGCGTCTGCGGGCGGAGCGACGGACAGAGGCCGAGGATGTGCGACTGCACGAAGCCGCCATAGGTGAGACGCTCGTACACGTCGTCCGAGATGACCAGCAGTCCGCGGCGCTCGATTACGCGCGCGAGCGCCAGCAGCTCGTCCCGGTCGTACGCGGCGCCGGTCGGGTTCGATGGGCTGTTGATGATCACCGCGCGGGTGCGCGGGCCGATCGCCGCCTCGAACGCTTCCGCCGTGAGCCGGAAGCCCCGGCGCTCCTCGGTGGGAACGATGACCGGTGTGGCGCCGGCAAGCACCAGCATGTCGGCATAGCTCACCCAGAACGGCGACGGCACGATCACCTCGTCGCCTTCGCCGAAGAGGGCGAGGAACGCGTTCGCGAGCGAGTGCTTCCCGCCGCAACTGGCGATGATTTCCTCGGGCGCGTACTCGAGGCCGTTGTCGCGCGCGAGCTTGGTGGCAACCGCCCGCTTGAGCGCGAGCGTCCCGCCGACCGGCGTATATTTGGTCTCGCCCTTGCCGATCGCCGCGACCGCGGCCGCTTTGATGTGCTCGGGCGTGTCGAAGTCCGGCTCACCGGTTCCGAAGTCGATGACGTCCTTGCCCTGCTGGCGCAGTGCCGCCGTCGCCGCGGTCACGGCCAGGGTTGCCGAGGGCTTCACCAATCCAAGCCGACTGCTGATACGCATCGGCTCCACGTTCGCGCTCATCGGTGCTCCTACCTCCCCATTCTCTTGTTGAGCCGCTTCAGCACGGCTTGCGGCACCAGGCCGGTCACGTCCCCGCCGAGCGAGACGACCTCCTTCACCAGACGCGAGCTGGTGTAGAAGTGCGCCTCGCCCGCCATCATGAAGATGGTCTCGATGTCGGAGGCGAGATGGCGGTTCATCATGGTCATCTGAAACTCGTACTCGAAATCGGCGACCGCGCGCAGACCGCGGATGATCACCTTGGCGCCCTGCGCTTTGACGTAGTCGACGAGCAGGCTGGAGAAGCTGTCCCCCACGACTCGCCCACCGTGGCGGCTGAACACGGTATCGATCATCTCCACCCGCTCGGCGGGTGTGAACAGCGCGCTGTCCTTGTTGGGGTTGAAAGCGACGGCGACGACCACGCGATCGAACACCTGCAGGCTGCGCTCGATGATGTCGACGTGCCCGTTGGTGATCGGATCGAACGAGCCGGCGTAGACCGCCGTGCGCGCCGCACTGTCGCGAGCATTACGCGCCGGCATGGTCCCCACCCCCGCCTCCTCGGCCACGAACAGCGCCAGCCGCGAGTCGCCATAGCGCCGCGTGTCGTGACGCGCGAGCGAACCGACACGCGCCGGCCGGCTCTTCGCTGCGCCCGAACTCGACCACGACCCAGCCACCAGGGGCGACGATGCGTCCCTCCTCGAGGAGCGCGAGCGTCGGTCCGATCCATCCCCGGTCGTACGGCGGGTCGATGAAGACGCCGCCGAAGCTTCGGCCCCGGCCACGCAGCGTCGCGATCGCACGCGCCGCCGGCATCGTCAGTAACTCGCCCTCGAATCCGGCCGCGCTCAAGTTCGCACGGATCGCCGTCGCAGCGGCGCGGTCAGACTCGACGAACGTCGCGCCGGCGGCACCCCGGCTGAGCGCCTCGATGCCGAGCGCGCCGGTGCCCGCAAACAAGTCCAGCACCTCGACGCCGGCACAGGCACCGCGGCTTTCCAGGATCGAGAACACCGCCTCCTTCACCCGGTCGGCGGTCGGACGCACCATCCGTCCCTTGGGAGCGCGCAGGCGCCGCCCGCGCGCTATGCCAGCAACGATGCGCATGATCGTGATCTCTCGGCGATGCTATACCGTGGTGACGCAGCCCGGAAGCGGCGCGTCTTATACCTGCTCGCCGGGCGCACCAGCAAGGCGACGTGGCGCCAGGAGTCACCATGACGATCGATCTATTGACTCCCCTGGGGGCGCCTTCTAGAAGCCCAACGGCACCCCGTACCGTCGAGGAGATCGCGTCGTGAACGTCGCGTTGCTTCCCGCCAAGCCTCTGCACCTCGCCAAAACGCGGCTCGTACCGCTGCTCGCCGATGTCGATCGAGCGGCCGTGAGCGGCGCGATGTTCGACGACGTGCTGGCCGCCCTCGCGCGCGCCCGGCGGCTCGACGCCATCGTCGTGGTCACGGCCGATCCGCGCCTGCGCGACCGCGCGCGCGCCGCCGGTGCGATCGCGGTCGACGAGGGAGCGCCGCGCGGACTGAACGGCGCCGTCGCGCTCGGCACCGACGCGGCGCTGGGCATCGGCGCCGCCATGGTTCTGGTGGTGCTCTCCGACACGCCGCTCCTCCACCCCGAGGACGTCGACGAGATCGTGCAACGCACCCCGGCTCGCGGCGCCCTCCTGGTACCGGACAAAGAGGGCACCGGCACCAACGCGCTCGTCCGGCGACCCGGCGCGATCTTCCCCTCCTGCTTCGGCGGCCGCAGTCTCGAACGTCACGCCACCGCCGCTGAGCGTCGCCGGCTGCCGTGCGAGATCTGGCGGAACGCGCGCATCGGCTTCGACATCGACACCCCCGCGGACCTGCGGGCTTTCGGCGCCGCCGAGAGCCGCACGGTGACCTATCGCGAGGTGCTTCGCCTCGGTCTGGTGGCGCCGCTTCGGCCGAGCGCCTGAGCTACTTCTTCTGCTCCATCGGCTTGCCGCAGCAGGTGAGGGTTCCCCCCCCGCCCTTCGTAACGATGACCTGCGCACCACAGCCGCCGCAGATGTAGATCTTCCCGAGTTGATTCGCCATGTCGTTCCTCCAGCGCGGCTGCCGTCTCACGACCCCGCGAGCGCGGCGCGGATGTCGCGGCGCAGGATCTTTCCCATCGGGTTCTTCGGCAGCGCGGAGAAGACGCGCACCATCTCGGGCTTCTTGAAGCTCGCGAGTCGCGAGCGGCAGAATTCGATCAGCTCTTCCGCCGTCACCCGCGCTCCCGGACGGAGCGCGACCGCCGCCGCGACGCGCTGTCCCCACTCGACGTCCGGCACACCGACCACCGCCGCCTCCTCCACGTCGGGATGCGAGTTGCAGGACCGCTTCGACCTCGGCCGGCGCGATGTTCTCGCCGCCGCGAATGATCATGTCGTCCTTGCGGCCGGCGAGGAAGACGTAGCCGTCGTCGTCGATCCACCCCATGTCGCGCGTCGGCAGCCAGCCGTCGGCGTCGATTCCGCTCGCCGACGTGTCGCCGGCGTAGCCCTTCATCACCCGCGGCGTGCGCACCAGAATCTCGCCGACACCGCTGGCGGCCACGTCGTTGCCGTCGTCGTCGACGATCTTGACCTCGACGTCGGGCAGCGGCCGGCCGATCGAGATGAGACGCTTGAGCTTGAGCTCGACCTCCGCCGCGTCGCCGCTCGAGGCGATGGTCGTCGGGACCGAGGACGGTGAGCGTCGAGGTGGTCTCGGTCTGGCCGAAGGCGTTCACGAAGCCGACCGTCGGCGGGAACGCCTCGATGGCGCGGCGGATCACCGAGAGCGGCATGGCGGCACCGCCGTAGGAGAGCTTCTCGAGGCTCGCGAGATCGCGGCGCGCGAACTCCGGCGGGTCGAGGAGCTGCTTCACCATCGTCGGGACGACGAAGGCGTGCGTGACGCGCTCCTCTTCGACCAGGCGGAGCCAGGTGGCGGCGTCGAACTGCGGCATCATCACCACGCGCCGCCCTGCGAACAGCGTCGTCATCATCTTGGTCGCGCCGGCGATGTGGTAGAGCGGGACGCACACCAGGGCCGTGCCGCGCGGGGTGCCGTCGGCCATCTCGACGGTGCCGCAGACGTAGGTCGTGAAGTCGTGGTGCGTCAGCATCACGCCCTTGGGCAGCGCCGTCGTGCCGCTGGTGTACATGAGGATGGTCGTATCGTCCTCGTCGACCTCGCTCTCCTCGCGCTCGCCGGGCGCCGCCGCGATCAGGTCGTCGGTGGTCGCGCCTCCGCCCGGCGGCGGCGCGGCGAAGCCGATGACGTGCTCGATGTGAGGCAGCTCGGACCTGAGGCCGGCGAGCGTCGCGCCGTAGCGCTCGCCGACGATGACCGCGCGCGCCGCCGCCGTGTGCAGCATGTGACGCAGCTCGGGAAGCTTGGCGCGGTAGTTGAGGGGCACGAACGTGGCGCCGAGCGTGGCCGCCGCGTAGTAGGCCTCGAGGTAGTGGTGCGAGTTGGTGTCGAGCGCGGCGATCCGATCGCCGCGTCCGAGCCCGAGATCGGCGAGCGCGGCCGCGAGGCGGCGCACCCGCGCCAACGTCTCGCCGTAGGTGAAGCGTGCCCCCTCGAAGACGAGGATCTCCTGGTCGGGAAAGATCGCGGCCGGGATGCTGAGGAAGTTCGCGGTGTTCATGAAGACGCCGTCGGGCGCGTCAGTCGGAGGACGGCAGTGCCTTCGCTTCCTTGAGCTTCATATCCTGATCACAGCACGTGAGGCCGCCGTCCCCGGGCTTGTTGCACAGCACCTCGGTATTGCAGCTCTCGCAGAGATAGCGCTTGCCGAGCTGAGTCGCCATGGGCTCTCCTTTCGTTGGCTACGCGAGTGGCAGGTCGCGCACGATCGCGGATCGCGTACCCGCCTGCTCCCGTAGCGTGAGGACCGTGCCGGGCGCAAGATGCTCGCGCCGCACGTAGCCGAGCGCCACCGGACGCGCACGACGCCACGACCACGCCGCGCTCGTCACCCGTCCGACCTCGCGCTCCTCCGCGTACAGCGGGGCGCCGTCGTCCGGAACCGCGTCACCGTCGAGATCGAGACCGACGAGCTTGCGGTTCACGTGTCCGCGCGCCGTCACACGCTCCACCACCTCCTGGCCGAGGTAGCATCCCTTGTTGAAGCTGATCGCCGCGCCGAGCGGCGCCTCGAGCGCCAGCGTGTCCGGGCCGAGGTCGCGTCCGTACAGCGGCACGCCGCTTTCGATCCGCAGGGTCTCGAACGCCTGCTGACCGGCGGCGCGCACCCCCGCGTCCCGACACTGCGACCACCAGGTCGCGGCAGCGGCGCCAGCCACGAGCACGAGGAAGCCTCCCGCCGCTGGCATGGGGACACGGACGACCCGGGCAGGAGCGTCGTGCACGGTGACGACGGCGTGCGCATGGTCCTCCGCCGGCGGGGCGGCGACCCCGAGTCGCCTGAGAACGTCCGCCGGCGCGCGGGCCGTAGAGCCCGAACGCGTGATCGTCGTCCCCGGGCACGGCCAGCTCGACGTCGTCGGCAACGATGAAGCGCTCGAGAGCGGTGGCCGACGCGGCCATCGCGCTCGCCATGCCGTCCAGGAGGATCGCGTCGCCGTCGGCGAGGGCGACGGCGTCGGCGACGATCTTCCCCTGCTCGGTGAGCAGCAGCGTGAAGCAGCCGTGCCCGGGTGTGAGCCGCTTCACGTCGTTCGTGAGCATGCCCTGCAAGTACTCGACGCGATCGGCACCGGTCACCCGCAGACGCGCGTGAAACGCGAGATCGATGAGCGCCGCGTCGTCGCGCAGCGCCGCATACTCGGCGGCGGCGTCGCCGAACGACGCCGCGACCGTCCAGCCATCGACCTCGACGGTGCTTGCCGGACGCACCGCCGCGCAGAGAGCGCTTTCGGGCATGTCCTCGCTTACCAAATGCCGGTGGGGCGCGAAACCGAGCCGCGGCTCACGCGCGTTCCAGGTAAGGCGTCAGCTCGGCGGCGATGGCGCAGCGACGAGCTGGCGACGGATGAACGCGCGGTGCCGTGCGGGCTCGCCCGGCAACGTCCACCAGCCCTCGGCGGCGGTGAAGTCGACCGTGAACTCGAGCGCCACCTCGCCGTCGCCCGTGCTCTGTCGCCAGGTTCCGGTGAACGACCGGCCGTAGAAGCGGCCGCTCACCACCGCGCCCTTCCAATCGAAACGGAAGGTGAGGCGGTCACCCTCGGCTTCGACGTCGCGGATCGGAAACACGACCGAGCGGCGATCGTCGAGCTGATTGGCACGTCCACCGAACCAACCATACTCGTAGCCGCCGCCGCCGAGCTCCGCGGCGGCGGGCGCCGCACTGGTTCCCGCGCCGATGTTTTCCGTCAGGGTCTCCCCCGCCTCAGCTCGCCGCCGCGAACCGTTTGGTGGTGGTCTCGAGGTAGTCGCTCAGGATCCGCGTCAGATTCAGAAAGACCGCGGCCGCGATGCGCGGGTAGCGACGCTGCAAGCGCTCCAGGAATCGCGCGTCGACGGCCAGCAACTCGAGGTCGTCGACCGCGACCACGTCGGCCGACCGCTGCTGCCGGCGAACCAAGCCCATCTCGCCGAAGACGTCGCCGCGGCCGAGCCGGCGCACATGCTGGCGCTGTCCGTCCGGGCCGTTGACGATCACGTCCGCACGGCCGTTGATGATGACGTACATCGCTTCGCCCATCTCTCCCTGACGCACCGCCGGCTCGCCAGCGGTGACGTTCTGCAGCGTCCCGAGGAGGACCGCGATGCGCGCCTGGGCGCGGCGCAGTCCGCGGAAGAGCGGAATGGTCTTGTGCGGATCCTTGCCGAGCTTCACGAAGATCAGATCCCAGAGGGTGACGATCCGGGTCTCCGCCAGCAGCGCCGGCAGCAGCACGAGGTTGGCCCCCATCGCCGCCAGCATCGTCGCCGCCGTGAGCCCCGCGAAGTGGCGCACCGGCACGAACTCGGAACGCCGCATGACGAGGAAACCGCAGGTGAGCGCCACCGAGGTGTAGACGATCGGCCGGCCGACGGTGCGCAGCGCGGTCGCGAGCGAGTGCTCCTGGTCGGCGCTCGCCTGCAACTCGCGGTTGAAGCGCACCATGTAGTGGATGGTGTTGTCGACCGCGATCCCGAGCGCGATCGCCGCGATGATGCTGGTGCCGATGTTCAGCATGATGCCCGACCATCCCGAGCATCCCGAAGAAGAGCACGATCGGCACGATGTTCGGCAGCATGGCGATGAACCCGACCTTGGTGGAGAGAAAGAGCAGCGACATCACGATGAAGATGACCACCAGCGCGGTGGTGACGCTCTTCACCTGCCCCCACACCACGTCGTCGGTGGTCCCGTTCAAAAGGATGATGTTGCCGGTCGGCGTGAGCGGAACGTCGGGCGGCTGGTGCTCGGCGGCCCAGGTGCGGATGCGATCGACCGCCGCCGAGATCTCGGTGGAGCGCTCGAAGCGGGTGCGCACCAACACGTTGGCCTGTCCAAAGTCGGCGCTGATCACCGAGCGGAACGTGCTCGGACTCTGCTTGACGAAGGTCAGCACCTCCTCGAGTCGCCGCGGGTCGTCCCAGAAGCTCTTCACCTGCGAGGGGTCGATCGGCTTCCCCTCGTCGTCGAGGATGACGTCGCCGCTCGACCGCAATCCTTTGTCGAGCAGGTCGAGGTAGTCGGCGATCGAGACGCTGCGCGTGACTCCCGGAATGGTGTCGACGAAGCGCTGCAGCGCGCGCAGGCGCTCGAGCGACTCGAAGTCAGCATCGAGCCCGGCTTCTCGCCGCTCCCGACCACGACGTAGAAGGGCAGCGCACCGGCGACGTGCTCGTTGATCGCCTGGTGGGCCTGGCGGATCGGCGACTCGGCGGGGAAAGTAGGACAGGAAGTTCGTGTCGGTCTCGATGCGCGGCACCGCCCAGAGCGAGAGCGCGACGAGAAGCGCCGAGGTGACGAAGATCGGGCGCCGGTGCTGGATGTCGGTGTGCGCCAGGGCGGCCAGCACCGACGCCAGCCACCCGCGCTCCCCGCTTGCCTGGTCCTTCCGGTAGCGCCGCTCCGGCATGACCACGATCAGCGCCGGCACCAGCGTCATGGCGAGCAGGAACATCACCGTGATGCCGATCACCGCGTAGAGACCGAGCGCGCGCACCGCCTGGATGGAGTTGAGCATCAGGGTGGCGAAACCGATCACCGTGACCAGGCCCGAGACGAGCACCGGCAGACCCGCCTGCTGGAGGGCGCCGAGCACCGGCTCGCCCGGCACGGTGGGGGTCTCGAGCTCGAGATAGTAGCGGGACACGACGTGGGTCGCGTACGAGCTGCCGATGACGATCAGCAACGACGGCAGGAGCAGCGTGCCGAGCGAGATCGGCTCGCCGAGCCAGCCCATCGCGCCCATCGTCCAGGCCACGCCCGTCATCACGCACAGGAGTGGCAGCACGACGCCGCGCCGCGTGCGGAACGAGAAGAAGAGCACCGCGACGACGAGCGCCAGGCTGGCGGGCGTGACACGCGCGAGGTCGCGCCGCATCAGCGCCAGCGCGTTCACCTTGATGTGCGAGATGCCGGTGAGAAACACGCGCTCGGGTCCGCTCGCACCCACCTCCTCGACGAGCGCTTCGAGCGCGACGTCGATCCGGCGCGCCGCTTCGTCCCCGTACGCCTCGTCGTCCAGGAACACGTTCACCGCCGCGCCACGGCTGTCGGGCGCGATCAGGTTGCCGGCGAACAGCGGGTTGTCCTTGATGCGCGCCCGCAGGGCCTCGCGCTCGGCTTGCGTCGTGGGGATCTCGGGTATCAGGAGCGGAGGATTGAGCACGTCGGCGATCGGATCGCGGATGTTGGTCAGGCTGATGACGCTCGCCACACCCTCGATCGCCTCCGCGCGCGTCGTGAGCGTGCGGATCTTCTCGAGCGTCGCCGGCGCCAGCACGTCGTCGCCGACGATGCCGATGATGTTGACCTCGTCGGCGCCGAAGCGCTCGACGACTTGATCGTAGAACCCTTTGGAGGTGTCCTCGCGTGGCAGCAAGGTGGCGACCGAGCTGTCGATCCGCAGGCGCAGAGCGCCGGCACCGAGTACGACCGTGACGGCCGCGACCAGCGCCACCACCATCCACGGGGCGCGCACGATCGCGCGATAGGCCGCGTCCATACTGGCGCGAGAGCATCCGTCGTCCGTGCGTGCGATGTCAAGGCGAGTCGTTCTCCTCTCGCTTGTTCTCGGTGAACGCGGTAGAGGGTCGCCGATCATGGATTTCACCGACGTCGTCTACGAGGCGCGCGACGGCACGGCCTGGATCACCATCAATCGTCCCGAGCGGCGCAACGCTTTCCGCGGGCGGACCGTCCACGAGTTGATCGAGAGCTTCCGTCGCGCCTGGCGCGATCGTGACGTCGGCGTCGTCGTCCTGACCGGCGCCGGCGACAAGGCGTTTTGCAGCGGCGGCGACCAGAAGGAGCGTGGCGCGGAGGGGTACGAGGAGCTGGACGAGGTCGCGGCCCTCCACACCGTCATCCGCAACATCCCGAAGCCGGTGATCGCGATGGTGAACGGTTTCGCCATCGGCGGCGGCCACGTGCTGCACGTGATCTGCGATCTCTCGATCGCTTCCGACACCGCGATCTTCGGTCAGACCGGGCCGCGCGTCGGCAGCGTCGATCCCGGTTTCGGCACCGCCTACCTGGCGCGCGTCATCGGAGAGAAGAAGGCGCGCGAGATCTGGTATCTGTGCCGGCAGTATTCCGCCGCCGAAGCGCTCGCGATGGGGCTGGTCAACAAGGTGGTGCCAGCCGCCGAGCTGCGCGCCGAGACCGAAGCGTGGTGCGCGCGAGCTTCTCGCCAAGAGCCCGACCGCCCTCAGGCTCGCGAAGGCATCGTTCAACGCCGATACCGATCACATCCACGGCATCGGCGGGCTCGGTTTCGCGGCGGTCGAGCTCTACTACGGCACCAACGAGGCGAAAGAGGGCGTGCAAGGCGTTCAACGAGAAGCGCGCGCCCGACTTCCGCAAGGCGAAGTAGCGACGGCGCGCGCGTCCGCGGCCGCAGCACCGATCGCGGCGGCCGATCGCTCGTCAGGCCACGCAGACCAGGACGTCGTCGCCTTCGACCTTCACCGGGTACGCCGCCACCTTGCAGGTGGCGTCGTCGGTATTGATCCCGGTGCGCAGATCGTAGCGCCATTCGTGCCAGGGACAGGTGACCACGGTGCCGTCGACCTCCCCCTCGCCGAGCGGTCCGCCCTGATGCGGGCAGGTGTCGTCGATCGCGTAGAAGGTGCCGTCGCAGTTGAAGACCGCGATCGGCTTGTCACCGATCTCCACCGTCTTGCCGCTGCCCGGCGGAATGTCCCGTGTGACGGCGACTTTCACGTACTCAGCCATGGCGACCCCTCGGGTGTGTGCCGCTCGACGCGCACGAGCGTCGTACAGTAACCGCGCCGCGCGAGGGTTGCAATGTTCTCAGGATCGATCGAGCTCGTCGCCGTCCAGCCATTCATGCGTTCCGGCGCGTGCGAGCGAGGACGCGTCGGCCCGGTCGGCGTGAGGCGCGATCAGGCGGCTTCGGACCGGTCGAGCTTGAAGACCCGGATCTTCCGCATGAGCGTATTGCGACCGATGCCGAGGTGCCGCGCTGCGAGACTCTGGTTCCAGCCGCAGCGCACGAGCACGCTCGCGATGTAGTCGCGCTCGAGCGTCCGCAACGGAAAGACCCCGAGCAGCGCTTGTCGCCTCGAGCCGCCGCCCGAGCACGCTGCGAATGCGATCGACCGTGAGCTCCGCGCCGCGGGCGAGATCGAGCGTCTCCTCGATCGTTTGCTGCAGCTCGTGGACGTTGCCCGGCCAGGGATAGCCCGCCAGCTCGGCGACGGCCGCGCGGCTGAGCACGGGCTGGCGCACCGCCATCCGCTCGCACCAGCCGCGAATGAAGTACTCGCTGAGCGCCTTCAAGTCCTCGCGCCGCTCACGCAGCGGCGGGATGGTCACGCGAATCAAGCCGAGCTGATGATAGAGCTCCGGCAGGAAGCGTCCGAGTCGGAGCGGCTCCTCGAGCTCGAACGTGGTGGTCGCGATGACGCGGATGGTGCCGCGCACGTCCGACGCCGCCAACGCGCGCGCGACGCGCCGCTGCAAGCGCAGCGGCAGCGCGCCGATCTCCTGGAGATAGAGCGTGCCGCCGATCGCCCGCACGAGCAGACCATCGTCGTGGGCGCCGAAGAGCTCGAGCTCGATCTGTGACTCGGGACGGACACCCAGCGAGAGCGCGACGAACGGTGCCGCGGCGCGCGGGCTCGCGGCGTGGATCGACTCGGCGATGAGACGCTTCCCGGTTCCCACCTCACCGTGGAGCAACACGTTGACGTCGGCCGTGGCGAGACGCACGAGCGCGCGCTCCAGCTCACGGATGGGAGAGCTGGTCCCCAGCGTACCGGCGGTGAAGGTGTTCGATGCCGCCGAGGTCTTCGCGCTGCTTGTCCATGACTGGCTCCCTCCTGAGTCACGTGTTTGGGTGAACTGTCAGAGTTGGGCAGGAACGCCAAGGTAGGAGGGAAGGCATAGGTATTTCCAGCGCTTTTTGTAGGGTCAATACCGTACAACTGTACGGGAAAAGACGTGAGATGGAGGGCTTCATCATTGGCAGCAGGGCCCCGCAGGTGCTAGCTGCCGGCGGGAACGGATTCCCCCGACATGACGCGTGAGCGCACCACGGTGCTCCTCGCGGACGACCACACGATCGTCCGCGAAGGGCTGCTTTCGTTACTGAACGAGCAATCCGACCTCGTCGTGGTCGGGACCGCCGAGAATGGCCTCGAGGCGGTCGAGAAGGCGCGCAAGACCTGCCCCAACATCGTCGTCATGGACATCGCGATGCCGCTCTTGAACGGCATCGAGGCGGCGCACCAGCTGCGCAAGCTCCTGCCGCAGACGCAAGGTCATCGTGCTCACGATGTACGCCGACGAGGTCTACGTCCTGCGCGCGCTGCAGGCCGGCGTGCGCGGCTATCTGCTCAAGAAGGCCGCGGCCGCCGAGCTGGTACAGCGCGATCCACACCGTCGAGCGCGGCGGCTTCTATCTCGGCGACGACATCTCGCGCGTCGTCGTCGATCGCTACCTCTCCTCGGAGAATCCCGCCGAGGAGGAAGGCATCACGCTCTCGGATCGCGAGCGACAGATCCTGCAGCTCGTCGCCGAGGGGCACACCAATCGCCAGATCGCGAGCGCGCTCGGCATCACCCCGAAGACCGTGGACACGCACCGTACCCGGTTGATGGCCAAGCTCGACATCCACGACACGCCGGGCCTGGTCCGCTACGCGATCCGCAAGGGCATCGTGCGCGCCGACCCGATCGAATAGACGCACGGCCTCTCGCGAGCGGCGATGTGCTCGAGGCGTCGCGACGCCGAGCTCGTCGCGTCGGCGCGCGTCAGGGCCGAAGTCGATGCGCCGCGGCTCGGGAGCGGGCGCGCGCGTCACGTCGACGGGAACGCCGCTCTTGCTGCGCACGGCCGCGCGCAACAGCTCGGGATCGACGCGATCACGCAAACCGGCTTTCGCGGCCTCGGCGAATGCGTAGCGCTCGAGGTTCGGGATCCTCCGGTACACGTCGTCGTGCACCTCGGCGTAGATGCGCCCGCCGTCCTCGCCGAGCTTGACGGGTTGATAGACCAGCTCCCCGGGCATCCCGGGCCGCACCAGCGGATAGAGCGCCTCGATGTCCTCGGGATAGAGCCGGATGCAGCCGTGGGTGGTGAGGCGTCCGATCGACCACGGATCGTTGGTGCCGTGGATCGAGTACGTGCCCTTCGAGAGCCGGATGCGATAGGCTCCGAGCGGGTTCTCCGGGCCCGGGGGCACGACCTTCTGCGGCTTCTCCATGGTGCTGAGGATGCTCGCCGGCACGATCCAGGTCGGATTCTTGTCTTTCGAGCGCACGGTGAACGCGCCCACCGGACTCGGCGCTTCCTCGACGCCGATTCCGACCGGCCAGGTGAGCATCGACACGCGCTGACCGGAGCGGGCATCGGTCGGAAACATGTACAGCCGCATCTCGGGGACGTTGACCACCAGACCGCGGTAGCGCGCCCGCGGCAGGATCCACCGCGACGGGACGACGACCTCGGCGTTCGGCGCCGGCACCCACTCGTCGACGCCGGGGTTGGCATCGCTGCAGCTCGCGGAAGCCGAGGCCGGCGTCACGCGCCACGTCGAGCAGGGTCTCGCTCGGCGCGACCCGATGGCGCTGCATGCGGCCGACCAGCGGCGGCACCGCATCGCTGCGCGGCATCGCCACGATCGACGACCGTGATCTTCGCGATCGCGCGGGTGGGCTGAAGACGCCGTCCCAGATGCCACGGTCCGCACCCGGCCATCAGCGACCAGAGCGGCGACCACGAGGACGTGCCGTGCCGGCGTCGTGAAGCGGGGTGCTCGGGGATGTGAGCGCGCCGCCATCCTCATGGGAGGTTCGCCGTGTAGGCGATCAGCTCGTCGATCTGCCGGATCTTCGCGGCGCGCACGAGACGCTCGCGCGGGCGGGCGCCGATGGTAGGCGACGAGCGCATCCGCCCGACACTCCTCCATGATCTCGAGGCACCGTTCGGTGAGCGCGCGCTCGCGTCGGCGTGCGCGCGCCCGCAGGACATCCTTGAGCTCGATGATCTCCGCCAACGACCGGGACGCTAACACACCGGTTCCGCGCACGGCAAGTTTGACGCTCCGGCGTGCTTGCTCTAAGCACGATGCGCATCGCTCGAAGCGTCATGCGCGTCAATCACCTCGCCATCGCCGT
Source organism: uncultured delta proteobacterium (assembly GCA_963846105.1). Taxonomy (GTDB): domain Bacteria; phylum Desulfobacterota; class Binatia; order UTPRO1; family UTPRO1; genus CAWJUT01. The sequence continues at coordinate 148,638 of CAWJUT010000006.1, read as the reverse complement.
TCACGACATGTCCGCCGCGCTCGCCTTCTTCCGGCGATACTTTCCGGTCGTCATGGGACGCGAGCGGTCAGCTCGGTCACACCGGCGACTACGCCTGGTGCGACTTCTGCATCGGCGACTTCAAGCTCGAGCTGATCGCAAGCGCGCAACCCGACAGCTTCGTCGAGCGCTTCCTCGCCCGCCGCGGCGAGGGACTCCATCATCTCTCGATGGAGGCCGACGATTTCGAGCAGACGATCGCACGGCTGGAGCACGGTGGCGCGCGCATCGTCGATCGCTACGAGCTCAGCGACGACGACAAGACCGCCTTCATCTCGCCGCGCTCGGCTTTCGGCACCCTGATCCAGTTCTGGAAGCGATTCGACGACTGGCCCGAGCATGCACCGGTCGCCCGTGCACCGCTACGGCGACGTCGAGGTACGGGTGCGTGTCAATCACGTGGCGATCGCCGTCCGCGACATCGACGCCGCCCTCGCCTTCTTCGCGCGCTTCTTCCCGATCAAGCCCGGCGTCGCGCCGCGCCCCGGGTACGACCCGACCTTCCGCTTCGCCAACTTCTCTCTCGGCGGCTACAAGATCGAGCTGATCGAGCAGAATCGCGAGGGGCCGCCGGGATTCGTCACCACCTTCCTCGACAAGCGCGGCGAAGGCTTCCACCACATCTCGATCGACGTCGACCACCTGGCTCCGGTGCTGGCGGTGCTCGAGCGCGACGGCGTGCGCGTGACCGGCCGCTATCGCACGCCCGACGGCACACGCGAGACCGCGTTCATCTCGCCGCGCTCGGCGTTCGGTGTCCTCATTCAATTCTGGGAGCATCCCGACATCGACGCCGAGGACTCGTGGGAGTGACGGGGCGGGCGAGCGAGGGGTAGGCGATGCGACCGCCCGAGACGCCGCTGCGGGCGGTCTCCTTCGACGCCGCCGGCACGCTCTTTCATCCGGTCGAGCCGGTCGGCGCGCTGTACGCGATGGTCGCGTCGCGCCATGGGGTGGCGATCGACGCCGGTGAGCTGCAGCGCCGTTTTCGCGGCGCGTTCCGGCGCGGCGCCGCCGCTCGCCTTTCCGGGCGTGCCACCGGGCGAGCTGCGGGCGCGCGAAAAGGAGTGGTGGCGGGCGGTGGTGGCGCGCGTGTTCGACGGCATCGCCTTCCCCGACTTCCCGGCCTATTTCGATGACCTCTTCGCGTTCTTCGCCAGCCCCGCCGCCTGGCGCATCGACCCCGACGCCGCGCCGCTTCTCCGCACGCTGCGCGGCCGCGGCCTCGTGATCCTCGTCGTCTCCAATTTCGACGCGCGCGTGCGTGGCATCCTGGACGCGCTCGGCTTGAGCAGGCTCGTCGACCAGGTCACGCTTTCGAGCGAGGCCGGCGCCGCCAAACCCGATCCGGCGATCTTCCAGACAGCGCTCGCCGCGGCCCGCCTCGACGCCGATCAGGTCGTGCACGTCGGCGACACGGTGCGAGAGGATCTGCGCGGGGCGCACGCCGCCGGCATGCGCGTCATCCTGGTCGGGGGCGCGGAGCTCCGCCTCGAGGCGCCCGACGCGACCATCGTCGGCAGTCTCGGTGAAGTCGCCGGTGAGCTGGACAGGAGCGTGCGGCGCGCCCGGTAGTAGGCGGCCGCCGTCTCAGCGGCTCGACACGAGCGCGCGCTGACGCGTCTCACCAGACGCGGGTCTCGCCCGCGGGCGGGGTCCAGATGCGGGCCGGATCGAGACCGCGCCGCGCCGCCTCGGCGTGGAAGCGGCGCGGCGGCTCGTCGAGGGGCTCGTCGGTGAGATCGAACGTCCCGTAGTGCACGGCGAGCATGCTCTCGACGCTGGCGTCGAGGCCGGCCTGCAGCGCTTCCTCCGGAGTCGACGTGCACGGCGCGCATCATGGCCGCCGGCTCGTAGGCGCCGATCGGCAACGCCGCCATGCCGAACGGCCCCAGGCGCCGGCCGATGTCGCGGAAGCCGTCGAAGTAGCCGGTGTCGCCCGCGAAGTAGAACCGCCGCGTCGGACCGATCACCACCCAACCGGCCCACAGGGTACGCTCGGTATCCGCGAGGCCGCGTCCGCTCCAGTGTTGACTCGGTACGCAGTGCGCTTCGACCGGGCCGAGTCGCATGCCGTCCCACCAGTCGAGCTCGTCGACCGGTCCGATTCCCGCCGAGCGCAGCAGCGCGCCGACGCTCGAGCGGCACGAGGAAGCGCGTACCGCCGGCAGCGAGCTGGCGCAGGGTCGCCAGATCGAGATGGTCGTAGTGGTTGTGCGAGATCAGAACGAAATCGATCGGGCGGCAGATCGCGCGAGCGCCAGCGCCGGCGGCGCGAACCGGCGCGGGCCGACGAACGAGAACGGGCTCGCGACCGACGACCAGATCGGGTCGGTCAGGAACGTCACACCGTCCATCTGCACGAGCACGGTGGCGTGGCCGATCCAGGTGACGGTGGGGGTCGCTGCGCCGGCGCGTTGGCGCGGAGCGCCGCGCCGTCGTTCGCGATCACCTGTGCGGCCCCCGGGCGCGAGCGGGTGACCCCGAGCATGCGCCGGAAGAAGAACGGCACGATGTCTCCGATCCCGCCGCGATGGATCGGTTTCAGGTTGCGGAATCCGCTGCGCGTGTGGTGCGGCGGTTGCCCGGTCGCTTCGTGCACGGCCCCTCATCCCCGCGGTTCCCGCTAGCAGACGCGGGGGCGGTGGCCGAGCCGAATCGCACCCTTGACACTGTATTCACTACGCAGGTAGTGAATACGCTGTGGATGCTCTCCTGCAGCGTCTCCGCGATCTCGGACTCGGCGCGTACGAGGCCAAGCTCTATCTCGCCCTCGTCAGCCGCCACCCCGCGACCGGCTACGAGCTGGCACGCGCTTCCGGCGTCCCGAGCTCCAAGGTCTACGAGGTGCTGGCGCGGCTCCAGGAGAAGGACATCGTCTTCATCGCCGACGGCGGCGGGCGTGGCCGCCACTACATCCCGGCCGACCCCGAGGAGTTCGTCGCACGCTACGCGCGTCGCATGACGCGCGCCCTCGACGGGCTCAAGCAGGACCTCGCGGACGCCGGCCACGACGATCCGGTCGACTACATCTGGAATCTGCGCGGGCGCGACGCGCTGCTGGAGCGCGCCCGGGACATGCTCGCGCGCGCCGAGCGCACCGTGCTGCTGTCGGGGTGGGATGCAGGAGCTCACCCAGCTCGCCGACGCCATCGCGGCCGCGCACCGCCGCAAGGCGCGCGTCGCCGTGATCGACTACGGCACGCTCGATCTCGAAGCGTCCGCCGTCTATCCGCACCCCATCCGTGACACGATCTACGACGAGAAAGGTGGGCGCGGGCTCTCACTGTGCGCGGATTCGCGCGTCGCGCTCGTCGGCCTGGTCACCGATTCCGACGCCGCGTCGGGCGCGTGGAGCACCAACCATGCCTTCGTCACCGCAACCGAGGACTATTTGAAGCACGACATCTACGTGCAGAAGATCGTCGGCCGCTTCAACGATCTGCTGGTACGGACCTACGGTCGGGGCTACGCACGCTGGCGCGACGTCTTCTCGGACGAGGTGCGCACCGCACGCCGGAGGTCACGATGAAGATCTACATCGACGGTGAGTTGTACTCCAAGGACGACGCGCGGATCTCGGTCTTCGACCACGGCCTGCTCTACGGCGACGGCGTGTTCGAGGGCATTCGCATCTACAACCGGCGGATCTTTCGCCTCGACGCCCATCTCCAGCGACTCTACGCTTCCGCCCGGGCGATCGGTCTCGAGGTTCCGATGGCCTGCGCCGAGATGGCCGACGCCGTCGGCGAATGCGTGCGTGCGAACCGCAAGGAGCACGGCTACATCCGCCTGGTGGTGACGCGCGGCGACGGACCGCTCGGTCTCGATCCCACCACCTGCAAGCGGGCGCGGGTGATCATCATCGTCGCCGACGTCGCGGTGTACCCGCCCGAGCTCTACCGCGACGGCGTACGCGTGATCACCTCCCCCACCCGTCAGGTGCCGGCCGCGAGCGTCGATCCACGCATCAAGTCGCTCAACTATCTGAAGAACGTGCTGGCGCGGCTCGAGGCCCACGCCGCCGGCGCGGCGGAGGCGCTTGATGCTCAACGCCGAGGGATTCGTCGCCGAGTGTACCGCCGACAACGTGTTCGCCGTCCACGGGACGCGCGTGCTCACGCCGCCCGCGACCGAGGGCGCGCTCGATGGCATCACCCGCGCGGTGGTGCGTGAGCTCGCGCTCGCCGAGGGGCTCGTCTGGTGCGAGACCAGGCTCGGCCGCTACGACCTCTTCGTCGCCGACGAGTGTTTCCTCAGCGGCACCGGCGCCGAGCTCGTCCCCGTGATCGCGCTCGACGGACGCGAGATCGCCAGCGGTGTTCCCGGCCCGGTGACCCGGCGGCTCACCGCCAACTTACGCGCGCTCGCCGAGCGCGAAGGCACCCCCGCGTTCTAGCTCCCCGCTAGAAGACGACCGAGTCCAAACGCCGCGCCGCAGGGGCGGCGCTCACGACCAACCGGCGAGCTCCTCGCGGCGCGCACGGCGCTCCAGCAGCTCGTCGATCTCCTCGAACGAGACCGCGCCGGGGCCGCGCCCGAGCTCGGGCGGAAGCGCCGCGTAGGGCAGCGCGGTCGGAATCTCACCGGGGTGGCGCCGACCGTGGGCGGGCGGCGGCGCCGAGGGAACCTGCCAATAGTAGGGAGGCGGAACCTCCCCGTCGTACGCACGTGCCAGCTCGCGCTCCAGATCCCGGGCAGCACGAGTTCCGAGATTGGACATCATCGATCGTCCCTCCCAGCGCGCTTCGGCGCGCACTTCCATGATACGGAGGCGCGCGTCTGGGAACAATCGCACTGATTCCCTAGTGGGTCGGAAAAAACTCCCTAGGACCACGCGGCTGGTACGTGGACGGGTCCCACGGCGCATGCTACATCCGCCTCGGTCGTGGACATCCCGAGGAGGCTGACGCACACGCGGGGAGTGTGGCTGCGGGCGGCGGGCGTTGCCGGTCTCGCCGTGCTCGCGACCCTCGCCATCTTCGTCGATCTCGGACGGCCCTACCTCTGGGATCCGGGCGAGGGGCGCTACGCCGAGACCGTCCGCGAGATGTTGCTGACCGGCGATTGGCTCGTGCCGACGCTCAACTTCGTCGAGTACTACGACAAGCCGCCGGCCTTCTTCTGGTTGGTCGCCGTCGCGTTCGCGTCGCTCGGCGTGAGCGAGTGGGCGGCGCGTCTCCCGGCGGCGATCGCCGCGGTGCTGACGATCGGCGCTACCGTCGTCTTCGCGTGGCGCCGCGTCGGTGCGGCGGCGGCGCTCGGCGCCGGCGCGATCCTCGCGACCGCCATTCTCTTCGTCGTGCTCGGACGCACCGTGCGGATGGACATGGTGCTGACCCTCGGCGTGAGCGCCACGCTCTTCTATGCCTACACGCTCTGGGAGGCTGACCTCGAGGAGCCGGCGCCAGGCGCCGGTTCCCGACGTGGCCCCTCTACATGCTGCCGGCGCTCGCCGTGATGATCAAAGGTCCCGTCGCCGCGGTGCTTCCGGTGCTGGTACTCGCCGTGCTCACGGTCGTCACCGGCCAGTACGCGCGCGTGCAGCGCTTCCGCCCCGGCCTCGGCGCCATCGTTGCGGTCACGCTCGCCGGCTCATGGTACGTGATCGCCGCCCTGCGCGCGCCCGAGTACCTCTGGGTCTTCCTGTGGCTGCAGAACGTCGGCCGCTTCCTGAGCGGCGAGCCCGGCAGCGGTCACAGCGAGCCGTTCTGGTTCTTCTTCTGGGTCCTCCCGGTCACCTTCCTGCCGTGGACGCTCTTCCTACCCGCCGCGTTCCACCGCGCCGTGCAACGGGCCCGCAGCGGCTGCGATCTCGAGCGCTTCCTGCTGGCGTGGGTCGGGGTGGTGTTCGTCTTCTTCTCACTCTCACGCGCCAAGCTCGCCACCTACATGCTCCCCGCGTTCCCGCCCCTGGCGCTGCTGGTTGCCGTCTACCTGGCGCGCGTCCTGCGCGCGCCGGCGCCGGCGCTCGCCCACGCCTTCAAGATCCCGGGGATGCTGTGGACGGCCGGGATGGCGCTCGCCGATCGTCGGCTCGGTGGCCGGGATCGCGATCCGCTACCCCGATTACGCGACGCGCGCCGCCATCGCGCTCGTGCTGCTCGTGTTTCCGCTCGCCGGGGCCGTCGTCATCCGTCGCGAGCATTGGCGAGCGATTCCGGCCTTGATACTGGTCTGCGCGCTCGCAACCCAGATGCTGTTCTACCGATCCGGCGTCGCGATCGTGAACGACTTCAGCAGTCTCCGTATCGCCGCGGAGGTTGCTCGCGAGCTGCCGTCGGGCGCGCGCATGTTCGCCTACAAGACACGCGGACACTCTTTCGCTTTCTACGGTGGCCGGACGCTCAAGCGCGTGCGCTCGCCTGAAGCGGCCGCCGCGGCGCTGAGCGGAGAGGAGCCCGCCGGGTTGCTCACGAAAACCAAGTACCTCGACCGTATCCAGCGCCATCTGACCGAGCCGGTGTGCGTCTGGTGGCAAGGCCCCTCGGGCCGTGTCTTCCTCGCCAATCGCCCGGCGTCCGACACGACCCGGCGCGCGGCGCTGATGCCCTTGCTACCCGCGCCCGGCACGAGCTGGACACAAGCCGCGCCGCCGCGCTGCTGAGCCTGACGCGACCGGGCGCGATCTGGTCGACGTCGACGCCCGTCTTACGACGTCGAGTGCGTTCGCTCGACGCGCATCACCGTCAGCACGGTACCGACGATCGGCACGTCGCGCAGCCAGGGCGCGGCGTCGACCGCAGCCTGCAGCGCCGACGTGATGCCACGGTTCGGGCGGACACCGCCGTTGGCGAGTGCGCTCGTGACCACCCCGCTCACGCCCCAGGCGAGTACGCCGAGCATGCCCTGCACGCTGGTCACGATCTCGCTCGCACATCCGATGAGCGCCTCGATCCCCCAGGACGAGCCGGCAGGGTCGGCGTCGCGACCGAGCCCGAGCTTGTCACGGGCGTGATCGATGTCGCTCCACAGCCGGCGCATGCGCTGCGGCTGGTAGCCGCGCGGACGATCATCGTCGGGAACCGCCCGCGGGCGGGTGCGCCGCCGCCGAGCCCCGGACTTCGAGCCACCCCGCTCCTCGCCGTCAGCCACGCTCACGCGCGCTGAGTGTAGCATCGACGAGTGCTGCTTTCGACTACAAATCGCTTCGGCTAAGATCCGCCGCCATGCTCGGCGTTCGCCTGCTTGCCTTCGTCGCGCTCGCGACCACGCTGCTCGCGGGCTGCACTTCCTCCGATCCACGTCGTGGGGTCGCCGAGCAGTTCATCGATCGGCTCTACGTCAGGATCGATCAGCCGGCGGCACGTGAGCTGGCGGTCGGACTCGCCGCCGCCAAGATCGACGAGGAGATCCGGCTGAAAGCCGGTCAGGCGATCGACGAGTCCACCCGCCAGCCGTCAGTGCACTACTCGTTCGTGCAGCACGGCGACGACGGCCAGGGTGGAACGTCGTCGGTGGTGTACGAGCTGCACGTGTCGCCGGACGGCGCCGACGCCTTCACGAACAAGCTCATCCTGACGCTGCGGCGCGACGGCGAGGCCTGGCGTGTCGCCAACTACACGCTCGAATGAGGACGGGCGAGGCCCGCGGCCTCGAGCCGCGCTTCGAGCACCGGCAGCCGGTCATGGCCCCAGAACGGCTCGTCGCGGAACACGAAGATCGGCACCCCGAAGATGTGATCGCCTTGCGCCTCTTCCTGGCACCGCTCGTAGTCGACGGCTCCATCGCCTTCGAGATAGCGCCGGTAGTCCTCCGCTGACACGCCGCACTCGGTGAGCAACGCGGCGATCGCGTCTGGCTCGTCGAGCTCGAGCTCGCGGCGGAAGAAGCGCGCATACGCCTCTTCGGTGTAGCGGCGAAAACACCCGGCTCGCATCGCCAGCAAGCCGCCGATCAAAGCCACGCGCGTGTCGTACACCTTCTTCGGCCCCTTGATGACGAGGCCGCGCGGCGTCGCGAAGCGGCGCGCGTCGAGATAGGAGTAGCGCGCCTTCCAGTCGGAGTTCTCGCTGCGCTGGCCGCGATCCTTGATCCGGAGCTGGTACGGAATCCAGCGCACCTGCACGTCGTAGCGTCGATCGAGCTCGAACGCCGGTCCGCTCGCCAGGAACGCGAACGGGCTCTTGTAGTCGAAGTAGAGCTTCACCACCGCGCGCTCGCGGCCGCCGGTCGCTGGCACGGATCGACTCGTACGGTCGATTGCGGGGAGCGTCAACTCCAAGAACAGGAGAGCCCCGGAACCGCGAAGCGCCGGGGCCCTCGAGCGGGCCGCCCACTGGGGAGAGAAGGCGGTCCTTCGGAACGCCCCCCATGATGCCAGGCAGACATCACCCGACGGCGTTGCGGCGATTAAGACTCCGTGAACTACTCGACAGCCGGCGCCGCCTCGGCCGTGAGGGCCGCGGTCAGCGCCGCGATCGTCACCGCCCCGCCCTCGCGCGCCTGGTCCATCACCTCGACCGCGAAGCCGTAGTCCACGTCGTCGGCCGCGTCGAAGAAGAGGATGTGATCGTCGCGCGCCGCGAACATGCGCTTCAGGCGCTGCGCCAGCTCGTCGAGCGCGACGTCGGCGCCGTTCACGGTGACCGTACGCTCGGCCGCCGACCCGCAGGACGAGCGGCGGCTCCGGATCCTGCCGCAGCTCCTCCGCTTGACCTCCTCCTTCTCCTGCTTCGGGGTGTGCACCCAGAACTGCTTCGTCAGGAGCGGGGTGACCACCATGAAGATGATCAGCAGCACGAGCACGACGTCGACGAGCGGCGTCACGTTCATCTCGGGGGGACGACCCTTCTTGCGACTCCCCGTCGCCGACATTCATCGCCATCGCTCAGCCCTCCTCGTCCGTCCGGCGGTCGGCGCCACGGCCGGCTCCGCCGGCGGATCGGCGGCCACAGCCGGCGCCGTCCCGGGCTTGTGGCGCTCGCCGACCATGCAGCGAGAGCCCGGGAAAGCCGACCTGCTGCGCGCGCGCGAAGAGCTCGCGCACCTGCCCGTACGTGAGGCGGGCGTCGGCGCGCAGCACCAGGCGGCGCAGCGGCTCGACGGCGTGCTCGGCGGCCAGCTCGGCGATCGCGCCGTCGAGGTCGTACTTCTGGTCGTCGATGTAGTACTCGCCCGCCTGCGCGACCGTCACCTTGAGCGGATCGATGGCGGCCTCCACCTCGGGATCGGGATTGAAGATCGCCGGGCAGCTCGACCTGGACGTCCTGCTCCATGCGCGGCGCCACCACCATGAAGATGATGAGCAGCACCAGCACCACGTCGACGAGCGGCGTGACGTTGATGTCGGGCTCGACGCCGCCGCTCGACGCGGCAACCCGTCTCACGCCGGACTCGCTCACGCCGTTCGCTCCGCGCTGCCTTCACGCTCCGCCCAGTCCTCGATGCGGTCGAGCAGCTCGCCGGCGGCGCGGTTGAGCGCGCGCTTCGTCGCGCGCGATCTCGGCGGTCGAGGTAGTTGAAGGCGAGCACCGCCGGGATGGCGACGCGCGAGGCCGAGCGCCGTCTCGACGAGCGCCTCGCTGATGCCGGCCGACACCGACGAGAGGCCGCCGGAGCCGGTCGCGGCGATGCCCTGGAAGGCGGTGATGATGCCGAGCACGGTGCCGAGCAGCCCGACGAACGGCGCCACCGAGCCGACCGACGCGAGCACGTCAGACCGCGGCGCAGGTCGGCGCCGATCTCCTCCATGTAGCGCTCGATGTGCCGGCGCGTGCGCTCGGCCGGCGTCGAGGCCCGAGATGTCGGCGGTCTCGCGCGCGTGCCAGTAGGTGGTCAGCGCCCGAGCGCACGATGCGCGGCAGGTGGCCGCTGCTTGTACTTCTCCGCCTCGCTCGAGGACGGCCTCGATCTGGCCCGCCTGCAGTGCCTCGGCGACGCTCCGCAGCGAACGCGCTCGACGCGGCGCGCGAGCGTCGAGCGCGATGATGCGCTCGATGAAGACCGTCAGCGACGGCGAGCCCCATCGCGAACGAGCACGCCGGCGACGATCAGCGCCGGCCATCCCATGTGTTGCCAGATCTCGACGAAGCTGAACGCATGATTGTTCCTTTCGTCTGAGAGATGCCCTACGCGTTCAATTTGAAGGGGATCTGGATGATCCGGTACACGGTGATCGGCTGGCCCTTGTAGCGCGCCGGCTCGTACCGCCACTTCTTCACGGCCTGCACCGCGGCGCGACGAACGGCTCCTCGCCGCGCATCACCTGCACGTCGGCGACGGTCCCGTCGGCGCGAATGACGACCTTCAGGATCACCATGCCGGTCTTGCCGGCCATGCGCGCGCTTCATTGCGGGTACGGCGGGATCTCGTTGCTCTTGGCGCGGCATCGGCGGATCGCCGTCCTCGGGCAGCGCGATGGCGCCGCCGACGTGCCGCCCGCGACCCCGCCGGCCTGCCGCCCTCGAGCCCCGCCGGATCGCCCTGCGCCCTCGCCGTAGACGGCGATGCCCTTGTCCTGGCTCGGGTCGGCTTCCTTCGGTGCTTCCTGCGGCATCTCCTTCGGCGCGACCAGCTCCTTCGGCGGCGGCGGCTTGTCGAGCTTGCGGATCTTCTGGTCCGGGCGAACGACCGGAGCGCGGCCGCGGGCGCGGGCGGCGGCTTCGACCTCGACGGGCGGCGGCGGCGGTGGCGGCCTCCTTCACGATCTTCTCGACGAAGGTGACGTCGATGCGCTTCTCCTCGATCACCTTCTTGGTCGCGGTGCCGAGCGTGACCAGCGCGACCACGACCCCGACGTAGATCGCGGAGGACGACAGCATGGCCGCCCTCCAGCTGCGCTGCGCGTGCTCGCGCGGCCCGAAGGAGGAGAACGTCGGCGGCGCGGCATCGTCGAGCGCGTCAGTGCTCGCCGGCTCAAGCTGTTCGGCTCTATTGCTCGCAGCGTTCATGGCTCCCCTCATTCGCGCACTCACAGCCAACGACGAGCAGGCACGCGTTCCACGCGGATCGAGGTGTCGCCCCCCATCGCTCGACCCATCCCTCATCGCTCCTCCGACCCGCCCTCCGCTCGTCATCAACGCGCCAGGTCCCCCGTCATTGCGGCGTGCACACGACGAGCGTGGGTGGCTGGACGCCGTTTGAGTTTTCGTCCGAGGCGCTCTCGGTCACGCACGAGAACGAAGTCGTCGGTGGAATGGCCGCCCCGGTGCAGCGATCGAACCGGAGTGTGAAGTCGAGCGGCGACACGGCCGGTGGATTCTTGAGCAGGCTCACGCGCGTCGACGTGCCGTAGTCTTGCTGCAGCGCGATCCCGTCGAAGCCGATCACCCGTCCGCTGACGGTTCCGGTCCCCGCGAAGCGCACGCTGGCGGCGGGATAGCGCACACAGATGATCGCGCCCGAGAGCTCGACGTCAGGCGGCGGCTGGAGCCGGAAGACACGGTCGAGCGTCCCGGTCGCCGCGCAGTCCGCGGGTGCGGTCTGGCAGGTCGACGGGCACGCGTCGCAATCGCTGCGTGTTGCCGTCGTCGCAGGTCTCGCCGGCATCGATCATGCCGTTCCCGCAAGGGCTGGAAGGAGTCGACGTTGCTGTCGGCGTCGGCGTGCGCGTCGCGGTGGTAGCGACCGTCGGGGTCGCCGTCAGGGTCGGCGTCGAGGTTGGCGTCGGTGTGCGCGTGGCCGTCGGCGTCGGTGTGACTGTGGACGTCACCGTGGCCGTGCGCGTCGGGGTCGCCGTGAGAACCGGCGTGAAGGTGACCGTCGGCGTGGCCGTACGGGTTGGGGTCGCGGTGACGGTAACGGTCGGCGTGACCGTGCGCGTCGGCGTAGCCGTGAGTTGCGGTGTGAACGTCACCGTCGGGTGTCGTGGTTGGCGTTGCCGTGCGAGTCGGCGTCGCCGTCACCGTCGGGGTCGCCGTGAGTTGAGGTGTGAACGTGACCGTCGGCGTGGCGGTACGGGTTGGGGTCGCAGTGACAGTGACGGTCGGCGTGGCCGTGCGCGTCGGCGTAGCGGTGAGTTGAGGTGTGGACGTCACGGTCGGGGTCGCCGTCACCGTCGGGGTTGGCGTTGCCGTGCGGGTCGGCGTCGCCGTCACCGTCGGTGTCGCCGTGAGTTGAGGTGTGAACGTGACCGTCGGGGTCGCGGACAGCGTGCTGGTCACTGTGATCGTTGGAGTCGGGGTGAGCGTGGCCACGACCACCGTCGGGGTGCTCGACGGCGTCGTGGTTACGAACGGCGTATCGGTCGGCGCGGCTACCGAGGCCGTGATCGTCGCCGCTACGGTTGGGGGTGGTGTCGATGTGGCCGTCGGCGTCAGGGTTGGTGTGCCTTCCGGCTGCGGCGCGCCGCACGCGAAGGGGTCACCCTCCGCCACCTGTTGGAACTCTTCGGATACGCCCATGCAGGCGACGGCCTCCGCGGCTCGCGGCTGCTCGACTCCCGAGACCAAGCACGCGGTATCGCGCACGATCAGCCGCCGCAGACACTCCGTGAGGCCGCCGAGCGTCTCGAGATCCGCTGGCGGCACCAGACCAGCGCAACGATCGGCGAGCATCGCGTAGCCGAGACCCGCGGTATCCAGCAGATCGGCAAGCGGCACCGTCGCGCAGCGCCGGTGCTCGACGTGCGAAGCGAAGCGGCGCCCGGCGTCCTCGACCTTCCCGAGCTGATCCTGACACCGTCCCCCAGCCTTGGCGCAGCACTCGCCCTGAGCAGCCGCTTCCCCGGTGAGGCATTCGATTCCGCGGGTCACGCATGCGGAAAGTACCCGGTGGACGTCGTTGCTCAGCCGGAGGGAGGCCTTGCGGATCACGGCCTGGCATTCGGCGAGCGGCGTTGCGTCGTTGGGTAGCGGAAAACCCGCTCGTGACGGGTCCGCAACCGCGAAAGCCACCGCGACCGACACCACGCCATACCAGGCTGTGCGCGCACTAGACATGAGCGTGAACGAAATCCCCCGTGGCTTCGACCGCGGCTCCGACGAATACCCTTGCAGGTGCGTTAGGCCTAGCAGCCGATTGTGACATCGACGTTGCGCGGAGGTGACGATCGCTTCATGGGACCGTTCCCGTCCGTCGCGGGCCGCGCCCGCCGGAGGCCGGACCATCCAATCCGGCCACGGCGGCAGGCGCGACGTCGCGCGATCAGCCCAGCGCAATCCCGGCTAGGGGAAGCTCACCGTACAGTCGATGTCGCCGACCGGAATGGGAACACCCCCGGTATCCGACGCGTCACGGATCAGCGCACGCGAACTCGTCGGTGGTCGCAGCCGGTGCCGACTCGCAGTCGTCGAAGGTCACGGTGTAGAAGGCCCCGGAGCTGATACCGCTGGCATTCGCCAGTACGACTTCCACTTCGTAGTCGCGGTCCTGTTTCGTGGAGAGCCCGGACGGGACAACGGCGATGCGTCCTCCCGCGGCCGTACCCGTCCCTGGGACGCCGACCTTCCCCTCCGGGTAGTCGAGCGCGATCGAGAGACCACCCAACACGACGGCCGGGGGAGGCGAGAAGCTGACGGTGACCGCGCGCGTCGTCCCGGCCGCCGTGCAATCGGCGACGCTGCAAGTGCCGGGACCAGGATTCAGGCACGACTGCTCGGCGCTGTCGCCGCAAAGCTCGACGCCGGCATGAACCGCACCGTCACCGCAGTACCGCATCCTGGCACGTGACACAGTCGTCGGTGGTGAGCGCGTTGCCGTCGTCGCACTCTTCGCCGGACGTCTCGATCCCGTTGCCGCACCCGGTGGTCGTGCAGTTCGAGTCGCAGCCGTCGCCGTCGACCGGGTTCCCGTCGTCACACTGCTCGCCTGGGTCGGTCATGCCGTTCCCGCACGGCAATGTCCCGTAGGTCCCCGTCGCGAGCTCGTGGCCTGTGGCGGTCGCCGGGGGCTTCACGCAGCCGGGGAGCGGTGTACAGCTCCCGATCTCCGTCGCGCCATCGACGATCGTTCCGCACGCCTTCGCGATTGCGGTATCGGCCTTCGGCCCCGACTTGAGGGGTTGGAGCAGGCAGTCGCCGTTGATCTCCTCGAACACCACCGCGACCTTGTCGAGCGCCTTCTGGCATTTGTTTCCGAGCTTCACGATCTCGTTCACGATCGCGGAACGGGCCTTACCAACCGCCTTGTGACATTTGATCTTCGCCTTGTCGCCGCCGAGGTCGAGATCGCCCTGCAGCGCGGCGCCGCTGGTCTCGATCGCCGAGCGAATGAGCGGCGCCAGCACGCCCACCGGATCTCCGCCGGCATAGTTCAAGCGCACGGCGTCGCCCGGCGCGCACTTCTTGGTGATGGCGGCGGCGAACTTGAGCCGCGTCGCCTCGAACTTGTTCTTCGGGTCGGCCTCGCCGAGCGCGAGCACGTTGCAGTCCCCGACCGGCTTTCCCTTGTTGCGGTTACTGTGGCACGTGTCGACCAGCTTGAGCCCGGTCTTGATGAGCTTCGTTGCTCCGGACGCGATCGCGCCGCGACACTTGCGCGCGGCTTTGATCTCATCGGCTGTCAGCGCGTGCACGAGCGTCGATGACGCGCACACGAGTATCGCCGCAATCACCCCTACGAAGATCCGTCTCGATTCCGTCATGGCACTGACCTCCCCTGCCTGTGCGTTCTCAGCGTTTCAGTATGGTTTCGTTATTTCTCGTGAAGCTGCACCGTGGCATCCGACACCGGCGACCGCCTTGCCGTCCATGGTCGCGGCATCCTCGACCGTGCATTTGAATTCCTCGGCTCGTGGCATCGGCACGCCCTCGCAGCGATTGAGCTCGAGTCCGAAGAGTTTGCCCTTCCCCACGGTGTTGGCCGCGGAGACCATCGCGACACGCAGGGCGTCTTCGAGATCGTTGACGACGAAGAGAAAGTCCTTCGGCGGCTCAGTGACCCGCTCGAGCACCGAGGGCTCGTTGGCGGTGCCGGGAATCGTGACCTTCCCTTTCGGATACGCGACGAGAACCTTGAGACCGGCGAGCGCCACTCCCGACGGCGGCGTCAGCGATACCTCGATGCGACCTTTCTCCGCCGAGGATTTGCACGGCGCAGGTGTTGGGGCGGGAGTGGCGGCGAGCACGTGGCTGGCGCACGTCGCCAGCAACACCGCCGCAGCAAGCAGGTAGGCGCCGGGAACCCGTGGATCCGATCCGCGTTCACTCACGTCTGACCCTCGTCTCATGAGGTGCGCGGGGGCCGCCGCCTGCGCGGCGACCCCCGCCCTTGTTCGAGTCCGCGATTGTCAGGTCCTCCAGGTCAGAGAACCGAGACCACCGAGCAGCTCACACCGCCCAGCAGAGGCGCACCGGCGGCGTTCACCGCATTGCGCACCTGACAGGCGAAGTTCGACGTGCTCACCGCGCCGCCGCAGGTGTCGTACAGCATCGTGTAGATGTTTCCAGGCGCGAACGTCGAGCCGAACGTGGCGAGGAGCGTCAGCGTCTGCTCGTTCGTGTCGTTGCTCACGATACTTCCACCCTGGAGTGACGCGTCGCGGGTCCCGACGTCGCCCGTACCCGGAATGGTCACGACGTCCTCGTATCCGAGGCTGATGGCGACGCCGCCCAGGCCGTCCTGGCAATCGCCGGGCGCCGTGCAATCGGTGTCGCCGCCGACGTCCTCGCAAGGCAGACCATCGTCCACCCCGCCGACGCATGCGGCCACGTCGGCTGGAACGAAGTTGAGGGCGACCGTGACCGTGACCTGGTTGAAGTCCGTGTCACAGGATTCCTCTGGCTGGCTGCACTGCGAGGGAAGGCCCTGCGGGAACTGCGTGGAAGAGCCGAGCGCATCGAGACAATCGGTACGCTCACCCGAATGCCGATCGACGCACTCGATGAGCTCCTTCACACCCTGGATGGCACCCGTGGTCGAGTTGTTGGCGACGATTGGTGGGCAGTTGGCTACGACGCCGATGTCGGCGATCTGGAGATCGCCGTCGCTGAAGCACCGGCCGTCGCCGCACCTGGTCGCGCAGGAGCTGCCGGGGCACTCGCTGTTGTTGCTGCAGAACGCCGCGGAGTTGGCACCACCGAGACAGCTACCGAGCGGGCATGCGCCGCCGGGGCATTGACTCGCAGTGGTGCAGGGGGCGCCCTCGTTGCCGCCGCCCACGCACTGCCGGCACGCCGGGGACGCCACGCCGGGAACCCCGCCTGGCGTCGTGCAGGAATCGCCGATCGCGGTCGACGTACCGCGGAGACACTGGTGGCAATCGCCGTCGAGCTCACACGGTTGGCCGAGCTGCGACGCCGCGCTGGTGAGCTGGCACTTCTGCTCGATCTCGGGATCGCAAGCGTAGCCGCCGGGACAATCGGCGTCAGTCGTGCAGAAGAGGTTGAAGTTCACACCGCCAGTGCACCGCAGAACTGGTGGGGCGATGGTCGGGCACACGCCGCTGCTGTTGCAGGCGGCGCAGATCTTGGCGATCTTCTTGCGTTCAGCCTTGATGATCTTCGGTGCCGACTTGGCGGAGTCCGGGCACGCCTCGGTGATCTTGCCCTTGAGGCGACCGTCCTCGCACTTCTGCATCGCCTTGTAGCGCGCCTTCAGGTACTTGTTGGTTTCCTTGCCGACGGCGATCCGGCAGTCGGTCGCGTCGCCGGCCGCTGGAGGGTTGTTCCCGTAGAGGAGCTCGTTGAACTCGTCGGTGTGCTCTTCGGCAACACAGACGAGACAGTCGGCGATGTCCTGCTCGGTCGCCACCAGACCCGGCAGATTCGAGCAGTCGACCGGTCCCAGCGGATCGGCGTTGACGCCCTCTGACACCGGGCAGCGACCGAGACCGAAGCTCGTGTCCTTCTCGGTTCCTGCGCACTTGGTGGTGATCTTGTCGATCGTCTTGGTCTTGGCCTTGTCGACCTTCCCATCGGGTGTGGCCGCCAGTGCGTAGCAATCGTTCGAGAGACCCTTCTTCAGGTTGTCTTCCTCGCACTTCGAGAGGAACTTGGCGCGCGCGAGGGCGTACTTCTGGGTATTCTTCGCGAGCTCGCGCTGGCACTTGAGAGAGGCGAGGGCCGGATCGGCCAGCGCCACGATACCGGCGCCCATGGCGAGCGCCAGCATCATCGTCATCACCTTTGCCCTGTTCATACTCTGGTCTCCTTATGCAAGTTTGAGTTGTGCAAGTTTGAGTTGGATCAGGTTCGTTCGGTCAGTCACCGCGGAAGCCGACGAACTTGTACTGGCCGTCGACCTCGATGATGGAGCCGACCCTGAGGTCGATGGCTCGTCCGTCCTCGTCTTGGACTGGGAGTGGTGGAAACTCGTACGCCTCGAACCACGCGTACCGCTTCTTCTCCCACGTCGGCAGCGGTCCGAGCTTGTAGGTGTGCCCACCGTAGTTGTTGAGGAGCACCTGCCCGGTGTAGCCGCTGAGCGTGTTGAGCATGCCCCAATGGAAGTCGATGCTCTCCGCCGGGGCGTTCCGCGGTGGCTGCCCCGGCTCGACGTTCCCTGGGACGACGAAGTCCCGATACTCTTGCTTGGTGACGCGCAGGCGATGCAGCGCTTGCGCATCCTTCTTGGCGAGCGCGTCGAGTAACCGGCCGAGGAGGTGCTCGACCGAAGGGGAAGCGTTGCTCAGTCGAAAATCGGCTGGCCGCTCGACGCGCGGAGCCGGAGGTTCACCCGGCCCCGTCGCACTGATCACCGCCGACGAAAGCAGCACACTCGCCGACGCCGCGATGGCCACCGCTCCGATTCCTTTTGCCAGACTCATGACGGTTTGCCTTCTCAGTTGAGCGCGAAGCTCGTGTCGACCCAGGCCCCGATGTTCCAGCCGGCGCCGGGTCCGCCAACCGGGAACGCGCCGACGAAGTTCGCGGTCGTGCTGTTGTCCATCGAGCTGTCGATGGCCGCACAGTTGAACCGGGTTTGCGTCGCCGCCAGATCGCCGCCGGCGGGCACGAAGTTCGCGATCGAGGGCGGCCAGGCGCCTTGCGGCCCCACGCCGGGATCGCCCGACGGTGTTGTTGCCGATCGGGGCGACGTTATCGAGGATGTCCATCCATTCCTCGGTCGAACAGGTGCACGCGCCGCCGTTCACGCAGCTCGAGTGGTTCACGTAGTGCTTCACGCCGGTGTTGGCGTCGACGTCACCGTTGTCGAAGAAGATGGTGTTGGTGATGCGACCGAAGGGCGACGTCGTCTTGAGGGTCGTCGAGTTGGTGCATGCATTCGCCGCCGTCGGGGCATCGCGCATCGTGACGCCGCCGCCGGTGGCCGCGACCGTCGACTTGCTGAACTGCATGATGACGGAGTTCGCGATCCACATGGCGTTGCCGCGCCGCGAGAGCACGCCGAACTGATCGTTGCCACCCGGCGGATTGCCGCCTTGTTGATCCTTCACGCCGACGCACGTCACGTTGCAGAACTTGGGAAACGAGTTCGGCGTCGCCGTTTGATTGAACTCGCTGTTGTCCATCTCGAAGCAGTTGCTGCCGCCCGACTCGACCGTCCCGTGCTCCTGGACGACGAACGCGTACTGGACGGCGCCACGGTAGCCGAGCTGGGTGTCGAGGTTGTCGTCGCCGGTCGCGGTCGCGATGAGGTACTTGGCGTTCACGGTGCCGCCGAACCACTCGAAGGGATCATCCGCACCCCGGTGGGCGTGGACGTGGTCGACCCTGGTGGTGTTGCCGACGCCGCCGAAGACGAGGAGGTTGAGCTCGTTGTCGAGCGCGAAATCCTTGCCGCCGAACTCGATGCGCGCGTAGCTGATGCAGCCGCTGAAGTCGGTCGCGTCGCTGCCGCCGAACTGGGTGTCGGGCGTCTCGGGAAGACCCTCGATGAAGCCGGATCCGCTGTTGACGGGCGCGTTACCGAGAATCACGATACCGCCCCAGTCCTCGGCCGCGCGGCCCCCGGGGGAGTTCGCGCTGGTGAACAGGACCGGGCTGCCGGATTCGCCCTGCACGTTGATGCGGCCACCCGGCTTCACGACCAGAACCGACGTGTCAGGCACGCCGCCGACACGAGCGGTGATTGGCGTCGTGGCGCCCACGTCCTGCGAAATGTTCAGGATCGATCCCGCGTCGACGTAGGTCAGGCCGTTGATGCGTGCCGCGCAGCCGGCGGGGACGTTGTAGACGCCACCGCTGACCGGCTTGGGCAGATCGTTGCCACAGGTGTGGGTTACCGGCGTCTGATCGCAGATGTCGGGATTGCAGTTACGGATGCCCGAAGCGCGATTCAGGTTGAGGGTGACGTCTGGGATGTCGAGATCGACCATGCCGTTGCCGTTCCGATCGAGACAGTCCTCAGGGTTGGGATCACCTCCGCACAGCGCCGGGACGGTCGGATCCAAACTCGCCCTCCGCAGATGCAGCACGACGTCACCGATCTGCAGCGAGCTGTCGTTGTTGGCATCGCCGCACTTTCGCCCGCTGCCAGGGATCGTCTCCTGGGCATTTGCGGCGGCCGCCGAAGCGACCACCAGGGCGGCGGCACCGAGCACTACCATTCTCCAGTTCCTGCGCATGAAAGCCTCCTTCCTTCCTTTTCCGCTGATCTGTTCCGTTCTGGCCGCAGACTCTGCTCACGTGATGGCAGCAGCGACCGCAGCGTCTCACCGATGGTCTGTCACGGATCTACCCGCTTCGTGTGACCTTCTCGTCTATCGAGGACGACGCTTCGATTAACTCGACTCCACTCTGAGACGGTTCGAGCGGGCGACCCGCACCACGCGACCCAAGTCGCCGCGAGCACCGCTACCGGGACACGCTCGCGCGAAACCCGAATCTCCCGTCGCGCAGTTTCTAGTTGCCGAAGATGACGCGCGGGCAGGTTTTCTCGTGAACGTTCAGTGACGCGCGCCGCTCGTCACGCTCGGTGACAGATCTGAACGCACGCGAGGAGCGAGGCCGTGTGTCATTCAGTTGTCACGTGCCGGCAACGTCGCGCTCATGGTCGCTCGGTAGAAACCCGTTTTGTCGAATGCCTGTAACCCCACATTCGTTCTCACGCGCGACTCAGGAGGAGTTTGGGCATGTTGGGGCCAACGATGAGGCTGGCAGTGGGATGCCTGGTGTTCGTCGCGCTCGTCCCCGTTGGCGCGGTCGCGCAGCAAGCCCCGGCGCCGGCAGCAGGCATCGGAACGATCGCTGGGCAAGTGTTGGACGCATCGTCCGGTGACCCGATCATCGAAGCGGGCGTCGAGGTGATCGGTACCGGCAAGACCGCGCGCACCGATCTCGACGGCAAGTTCACCGTGAAGGTACCGCCCGGGACGTATCAGGTTCGCTTCTTCGCGCCTCTCTATACGGGCGCGCGCCTCGATCGCATCGTGGTGCAGCCCGACAAGGTCACCAAGGCCGACGTGACGCTGTCCTCGGGCGGCCAGGCCGGCGTCGAGGTGGTCGAGGTCGTCGCCGACGCCGACAAGGCCGCCGAGCGTACGCAGCTCCTGCGGCGCCAGAAGGCGCCGGTCGTGAGCGACAACATCGCCGCCGAGACGATCAAGAAGTCGCCGGACTCGGACGCGGCCGAGGTCGTCGCGCGCGTCCCCGCCGTCACCGTCAAGGACGACAAGTTCGTGGTCGTCCGCGGCCTCGGTGAGCGCTACAGCAGCGCCCTTCTCGAGGGGAGCCGCCTGCCGAGCAGCGACCCGTCGAAGCGCGTCGTCCCGCTCGATCTCTTCCCGGCCGACTTCATCGAGTCGATCTCGATCGTCAAGACGTACACGCCGGACCTGCCAGGCGATTTCTCAGGCGGTCTCGCCGACATCCGCCTCGTCGAGTTTCCCGAAAAGCTCTCCTACAACCTCGG
Source organism: uncultured delta proteobacterium (assembly GCA_963846105.1). Taxonomy (GTDB): domain Bacteria; phylum Desulfobacterota; class Binatia; order UTPRO1; family UTPRO1; genus CAWJUT01. Next base: position 127,905 of record CAWJUT010000006.1, on the reverse strand, counting down.
CGTCTCGACCGGCGGCAACACCGAGGCGACGTTCCAGGATTTCGACACCTACAAGGGCGGCGGTTTCGACTACTTCGGTTTCGACCAGAACGTCCGGTCGCTTCCGAGCCTGATCCCGGATCGCAACCTCGGGGAGGGGTCAGCTGCCGCAGGCGCAGCGCGTCGCCTACGCCCGTTCCTTCAAGAACATCTGGGAACCGTACTCGACGACCGCACCGCCCAATTTCGGAACCAACTTCTCCATCGGCAACACGTTCGGCCCGCTCGGGCTACGCTTGGCCGCGAACTACAGTACCGAGTACTCGGTTCGTCGCGACCGCATCGAACGCACGTTCCTGAACGCGGCGCCGACCATCGACGACCCACCGGTCATCCTCCCGGGCGACGATTTCAGATTCGACGAGAGCGTCTTCGAGACCAAGCTCGGCGGCCTCCTCACCTCCGCATACAATCTCGCGCCCGGGCACCGCATCTCGATGCGAAGCCTGATCACCCGTCACACGACCGACGAGGTCGAGATCGGAACCGGCACTACCGAGAGTCGTGGCGAAACCATCCAAGACTCGACGTCGTTGCGCTTCGTCCAGGAGGAGCTGGCGTTCGGGCAGTTCGCTGGCGAGCACAGGTTTCCGTGGATCGACGTCGACTGGCGGACGGCATTCTCGCGCACCACCCAGGAGGTACCGGACAATCGCATTACGCTCAGGTTCGACGGGAGGCGCCGACAACAGCATCGGAGCCCAGCGCACCTTCTACGACCTCACCGAGTACCTGACCGACTCGCAGATCGACATGACGATTCCGTTTGCGACCGGGCTGCCGTTCACCAGCGTCTGGTCGGGGCTTCCGGCCAAGTTCAAGTTCGGTCCCGCGTACGCTCTTCGCGATCGCGACTCCCGGCTGCGGATCTTCAGATTCGGCCCTACGGTCGATCCTCAGCTGCCCTTCGAAGAGATCTACGCCCCCGAAAACCTCGGACCGCCGTTCGCAATTCGTGGAGGATTCGCGACCGCAGAACGATTTCGCCGCCACCGAAGAGATCATCGCCGGCTACGGCATGTTCGATCTCCCGCTGGTGCGCAATCGCCTGCGGTTCGTCGGTGGGGTGCGGGCCGAGTACGCCTACACCGTGCTCGAGACGTTCAATCCGATCGTCTCGAATTTCGGATCGATCATTCGCAACGAGCTCGATCCCCTCCCGGGGGCGAACCTGATCTACACTCCGCGGGACGACATGAACGTGCGCTTCGGGTACGGTCGCTCGGTCTCGCGGCCCGAGTTCCAGGAGCTGAGCCCGACATCGTTCCCCCAGCCGCGCGGCTTGCGCCCGGTCGCAGGGCAATCCGAATCTCGTCCAGTCGGACATCGAGAGCTTCGATCTCCGCTGGGAGTGGTTCTTCTCGCCCGGCGAGATCCTGGCGCTCTCCGGCTTCTACAAGATGTTCGACAAGCCGATCGAGGCGGCGGTGAGCAACCAGACCTCGAACGCCGTCGACACGTTCGCCAACGCCGAGGATGCGACGCTCGTCGGCTTCGAGTTCGAGGCGCGCAAGAACCTCGGCTTCGTCTGGCGACACCTCTCGAACGTCGACTTCCAGACCAACGTCGCCTACATCGATTCCGAGGTGAACGCGCCGCGCTCGGCGACACAGCGGCAGACGTCGACGAAACGAGCCGCTGCAGGGTCAGGCGCCCTTCGTCGTCAACGCCGCCGTCGAATACACGCACCCGCGTGGGGAACGGCGCGGCTCCTCTACAACACGGCCGGACGCCGCATCGCGATCATCGGCGTCAACGGGTTGCCGGACGAGTTCGAGGAGCGTCGCGATCAGATCGACCTGGTCTTTCTGACGAAGGTCACGCCCTTCGGTACGCCGCTCAACCTCAAGTTCGCCATCGAGAACATTCTCGACGACGACTATCTCTTCACGCAGGAAGACAACGTGCGTCGGAAGTACAGCACCGGCACGAAGTTCACGCTTCGGGGTCTCCTATACATATTGATCGAGTGATGACAACGCAGAAGGAGGGGAACCATGCGTAATCCGAGAGCGATTCTGTATCTGAGTTTCTTGGTGATGCTGGCAGCGCCGCTTGCAGGTTGCGGCGACAACGACGACGTGACCTCGACTTCGAGAACTGCGGCAACGGCACGATCGACGCGGGCGAGAGCTGCGATGACGGCAACACGTCCGACAGCGACGACTGCCTGAGCACCTGCGTCCCGGCCACCTGTGGCGACGACTTCGTGAATACCGGTGAGGAGGACTGCGACGGCAACAACCTCGCCGGCGCAAACCTGCGTCAGCCTGGGCTTCGGCTCGGGGTCGCTCACGTGTACCGGCGCGTGTCAGTTCGACACCTCGGGCTGCGGCACCGGCGCCACTCCCACCCAGACTCCGGATGTGCAGCCCACCCCGACGCCGGCGGACACCGCCGGGACACCCGGCGGGACGCCGACTGTGACACCGACCCCGAGCGGTGCCAGCGTGCACCGCCGGACAACAGATCACGGTCACGATCTCCGTCAATGCCGGGTTCGCCGCCCTCATCATCGACACCACCTACCCTGGCACCTCGGCGGACATCCCGGGGACGGGAACCGATCAGAGCGTGAGCCAGCGCGTCACGTTCAACGTTTCGGGTCTCAACACGGTGCTGGACCAGGACACGGACCAGGATGGTGTCGACGATCTGCTGAGGACGAGCGCGGTGACGACCACGACAACCCGGCTGGGCAGTTCGCCACCGCCGTGTTCGATTGTGTGGAGGGCCAGCCTGCACCGAGCGCCTCGTCCTTCTCGTGTACCGTCCAGTCGTCGTCCGACACGGACGGCAACCCGATCCCGGGCATTCAGTGCTCGCTCGCGGTCACCGGGCCCTGACGGCTCGGACCACGGCACGATACCTCGTTCGCCTCCCCGAAGAGCCTGCGCCTCCCGGCGTAGGCTCTTCGGGGCGCCGGCGAGCCTCCCGCCGCTCAGACGCGCGAGCGTCTCGACGCCCACCCTTCGTCATTCAGGCATGATCCTTCGGTAACAGAGCCGTTGCGTTGGCCGTGTAGACTCCGCCAACGCTCGTGGCCGTAGACCTCTCCGCTCCTGACACCGGGTTCTGCCCGGCCGCACAGCGACTGGAGGAGGACACCATGCGACGCACACGATGGTTCGCCCTGCTCGCAGCTACTTCCGCCTCATGTTCGCGATCTCGTTCGGGACGGCCGCGCACGCCCAAGACGCGACGGTGTGTGCACAGACCGCCGCCAAGGAATTCGCGAAGTACGTGAAGACGGTCACGAAGATCGTCCAGAAGTGCAACGAAGCACTCGTCAAGGCTGGGAACGGCGAGAACGCGCCGGGCGGCACCGACGTGCCGGGCTGCGACGTCAAGGGCAAGATCGGACCAGCATTCGCGAAGCTCGCGGACAAGATCGCGGGCAAGTGCGACGAGCGGGGCGTCACACCCGGTGACATCGCGTGGCCTGCCTCCTGTCCGAACTTCGAGGGCGGCGCCTGCACGGATCCCGTGACGGACGGCGCCGGGCTCGCCGATTGCCTCGACTGCATCGGCACTGCCGCCGTGCGCCAAGCCATGGATCTCTACTATCTGAGCCTCGCACCCACAGGCGGAGACGCCGATCTCGCGAAGTGTCAGACGACGATCGGCAAGGAAACGTCGAAGTTCCTGCTCGCCAAACACAAGATCCTCGGCAAGTGCCGGAAGCAAGTGGACAAGGGCAAAGGGACCCTCCCCTGCCCGGATCCGGGAGATGGAAAGGCAGCGGCGGCGATCGCGAAGGCCGAATCGAAGAAGGTCGCGAAGATCTGCAAGGCCTGCGACGGAGGATCGACGGACGGCCAGACCTGCAGCGGAGCTGGCTACACGCCGGCCGAGATCGGGTTCGTGAGTCAATGCCCCGCGGTAGTCGTGCCCGGCGGCGCGAGCTGCGGCGGTCCGATCGCGAGCTTGAACGACCTCGTCGCTTGCGTCGATTGCGTGACGGAGTTCAAGGTCGACTGTCTCGACGCGCTCGGGCGCCCTGATCAGACGGGCCCGTTCCCCGGAGAATGCTCCGGCCCGGTATCGACACCGACGCGCACGACGACCCCGAGTGCGATCCCTACCGCCACACCGACCCGGACGCCGACCTCGATACCGACCGCGACCCGAACGGCAACGCCAACCCCGACGTTGACGCCGTCACCGACGCCCACCCCGACCACCGGTACGACATCGACGCGTACAGCCACTCCCACTGCCACGGCCACCCGCACGCCCACGCCGACAGCGACGTCGACACCCGCCAGCCCCTGCGGCAACGGGATGGTCGACGCCGGCGAGACCTGTGACGACGGGAACACCCAAGATTGCGACGCGTGTCCGTCGACGTGCCAGACCGCGCCCCCGGACTGCGCAGCAACCGGGACGCTCGACCGTGTCTTCCGGCTCCAGCCCCCGCCCGACGTCGAGCTCTCGGGCGCGATCATCTGTGTGCGCTATCCCGCCGCCAGCGTGCGCTTCGCGGGGACCGGAACCGTCAGCGGACGGGTGATCGGCTTCGACGGGATCGCCTTGCAGCAAGACTACGGCACCTCGACGCGCGTGAGCCTGCTCAAGAATCCACCGGCCGTCTCGCCGCTCGACTTCACGCTCCGCTTCGATCGCTGCACGGGGGCGCCCATTCCCCCGTCAACCTCGTTCTCGTGCGTGACCGAGAGCGCCTCGGACGAAAACTCGAACGGCATCAACCCGCCCACGCTCGTCGTGTGTACGCCACAATGAACAATCCTGGCACCTCCGCGCCGACGAGTTGAAAGTGAACCGTAGGGCGGGCGACCTGCCCTACGCGACACGATGGAAGCTGCGCGTTCGTGGTCGACGCGGCCGGACTACCGGTGTCTTGCCTCCCTCATCCGGCGCGGTAGTCTCGACGTCTGATCGAAGCCATGGCCGAAGCAGCCACCGCCAGCCGCACGCTCGCCGCGATCGAGGGCCTTGGCCCCGAGCGTCGCGCGCTCGTCGACGCACATCTCACCGATGCGCGCCTCGTCCGACTCCCTGGCAACGAGCCCCCGTGGACCGACTCCGCCATCCGCCTACACGCGGGAGAATGGATCTCCATCCTCGCCAGCGGCCGGCTCGTCCTCGCCGCGGAGCTCGACCTGTGGCTGGCGCCGAGCCTGGCGCTCTGGGGAAGAATCGGTGGTAGGGGACCGCTCGTGAACGGCACGCGCGACACCTTGTCCTTCGCCGCCGAGCGCGACGGGACGCTCGAGCTCGCGCTCTACAATGGCGAATGGGCAACGCAAGACGGCGCGCTCGCTACGCCGATCGAAGCCTATGCGACGAGCGGCGGAGAGATCGAGGCGCTCGTGCTCTGCTGGAAGGGACGAGCGACTGAAGGTCTCGCGGCGCTCGCCAGCGCCATTCCGGGCGATCCGCTCATCGCCGGCGAGCTCGATCGCCTGCGCGCCGGCATTGCGCCGCCGGCTGGATGGCACCCTCTCTGGTTCCTCGGACCGACGGAGATCTTTCGCGCCACCGACGACAATGGGCGCTCTGCCGTCGAGATCGAGACGCACAACGACGTCGGTATCGTCCAGACACCTGTCAGCTTTTCGCTCGGTCCGGCGACGACACTCGCGTGGCAATGGCGTGTCGATGCGCTACCCGCGATCGCGCCTGAGAACACGCCCATCGGCCACGACTACATGAGTCTCGCGCTCGAGTTCGAGAACGGGAAGGATCTGACCTGGTACTGGAGCGCGGCGCTACCCGCGGGGACGCACTATCAATGCCCGTTGCCGACGTGGACTGCGCGCGAGACGCATTGGGTGGTGCGGAGCGGTCCCGAAGGACTCGGGCGCTGGCATCACGAGCGGCGGATCGTCGCCGACGACTATCGCGCCGCGATCGGCGAAGCGCCCGCCCGGGTGGTCGCGGTGTGGCTCATTGCGGTCAGCATCTTCGGCCACCGGCACGGGCGCGCGCGATTCGCCGATGTCACGCTCCGTGACGGCGACCGCGAGTTGCGCATACTGTGAACGGCGACCACGGCGGGCGGACCGTTCGTCGTCGACGACCGGCCCGCCCGTGTGATCACCAAACCCGACTGACCTCGGATCCCGGCCTCGCCGTATGCTGAGTGACTCCTACGCCGCCGCGCTCGGCCGTTCCTTGAAGCTCAGCGTACCAGCGCGTGACGTTCGGGTAGGCGGGATCGAGCTCGACGCCGGCGAACTCGCCGAACGAGAGCGCGGCGAAGAGCGTGCAGTCGGCGATGGTCGGCTTGTCGCCGGCGACGAACGGCCGCTTGCCGATCTCCTCATCGAGCACCTTGAGCACCGCGTCGAGCCGATTGCGCGCGTTCTCGGCCGCTTCGGGCGACTGCTTGAGACGTCCCGCCATGAACGGGTGCGTGTTCTGGAAGATGGTGCCGACGGCGCTGAGCACTCCGATCTCGGCGATGCGCTCGAGTGAGCGTGTACGCGCACGCTCGATCGGCGTCGTCCCGACCATCGGCGGGTTGGGATGCAAGTCCTCGAAGTACTCGATGATCGCGAGCGATTCGCTGAGACGGCTGCCGTCGTCGAGCTCGAGCACCGGCAAGCCGCCCATCGGGTTCTTCTTCAAGAACTCGGGCTTGCGATTCTCTCCCTGCACGATGTCCACGCTCTCGGTCGGGACCTTGATGCCTTTCTCGGCGAGATAGACGCGGAGCTTCTTCGGGTTGGGCGCACCCACGTAGTCGTAGATCTTCATCTGATGTCCCTCCTCGGTGAGATGAAGAGCCTCATGCCAAGGGCGCGGGTCTGACTCAACCACCCCCATCGCGAAGCGCGTCGGCGCTGACGGTGGTGCCGTACCCGATGAGCTCGCGGCGCCACCAGGCGCCGCTCTGGCGCCGGGTCGCGACGTCACTGAACCGGTAGCGGTAGACGGCGACGCGCACGAGCGCGGGCGGCGTGCCGGCGAACGGATCGACGGCGAAGAGCGGCGCCACCGCCGCGGGGTCCGTGATCAGACGGCGCAGCAACGTGTCGAAGTACGGGGCGCTGATGCGCCCGCCGAGCGTCAGGAACCAGAGCTGGAAGTCGACGCGCGGCTGGTGCGGGGCGACCAGCGGCGGCGCGCGCTCCGGATCGCCCGGCTTGTAGCGGAACTCGTACGGCCGCCAGGTCGCGCCGTCGGCCGAGCCCTCGATCACGACCTCGCGACGCACGCGCGTCATGTGGACGAAGAGATGGTAGGCGTTGATCGAGCGCACGGCGGCGAGCACCTGACGCACGGGCGCGAGCGCGCGCATCACACCGGCGCGGCACGCCGAGGAAAGGCAGGAACGGCACCACCGTCAGCGCGACCACGAGCACCGTCGCCGCGATGGCTGGCACGCTCGACGCGACGCCCGGGCGCGGCGCCATCGCGACCAGGCGGCGACCGAAACGCGCCGCCACCCATGCGAGGTGACCGTCGTCGAGCAGAAAAAGGCTCAGCGCGATGCTCAGGTGGTTGAAGAAGCCGTAGTTGGCGGTGGCGAGGATGCTGAGCTGCATCGCCGTCATCACCACGAAGACCGCCAACCGGAGCCGACGCCACGGTACGAAGACGAGCGGCGCCAGACCGATCTCGACGCCGAGGGTGAAGGCCGACGAGACGCGATGAGCCCAGAGCGGCATCTGGTGCGCGTACCAGCCGACCCAGGTCGGGAGCGGCGCGGTCTCGTAGTACGAGGCGAGCGCGGTGAGATCGCGCCAGCTCGGGTCGCCGCCCAGAAGCTTCGCGACCCCCGACTCGAAGTTCAAGCGGAACAGCAGCCAGCACATGAGGAAGACGCCGAGCGGATGGGGCGGCGACGCCGCACGCGGGCGCAGTCCGCCCGGTGTGATGAAGAGCGTGAAGAACGCGGTCTCGAGCAGCAGGTTGTCCCACTGGAAGGAGAAGAACTCCTGTCCGGCGTTCACGAACGAGAGATAGAGCGCCCACGACAGGATCAGGCAGAGACGCGGCGCGACCATGAAGACGAGGCCGAGGCTCGTGATCGCGCCGGCGATCGCCGCCGCCTGCAACGTCGTGTCGCCGGCGTGCAGCCAGAAAAGCGTCGGCTCGCCGAGCTGACGGCCGGCTTGGCGCAGGGCCGCGAGATGGCGCTCGACGGGGAGAAGCCCGCGACTGCCGAACAGTACGTCGACCTGCACGTACAGCGACAGGAAAGCCGCGAGGAAGATCAGCCCGAACAGGCGCAGGAAAAGCGTCCGCACGTGCGCCCGCCCGTACCGCGAGCGCTCGAGTCCGCGGTCGCGCTCTTCGGTTGCGTCGCGCGCGATCGCGATCCTTCACCTCCGCGGCATCAGGACCGGCCGACGAGCACGGCGACCGGATAGGCGAAACGGATGCGCTCGCCCTCGCGGCGGATCTCGAGCCCGAAGCCGTCGTCCGCGAGCGCGGCGTCCCACATCGCGCGGATGCGGGCCTCGTCACCGGGCGCCGGAAAGGAGCGCGAGAGCACGCCCTCGAGGTCGGACTCCAGACGGTAGAAGCGTCGTTCGGCGATCGTAAGACCGGCGGCGGGGAAGAGCGCCTCCAGCTCGGCGAGCGTGAGCGCACGCACGTGCGAGGTGTCGCGCAGCATCTCCATCTCGTGGAAGGCGGCGGCTTTGACGGGATCCGGCGACGCCGTGAGATCGGCGACGACGACGCGGCCGCTGGTACCGGCCACCCTCCGCATCTCGCGCAACACCGTGAGCGGATCCTGGAAGTGGTGGAAGGCGAAGCGCGACACCACGATCGAGAAAGCGCCGTCGGCGAAAGGCAGCGGCAGCACGTCGCCGAGGTGCCAGGTGACGTTTTCCTGTCGGCGTTCGGCGGCGAGCGTGCGGGCGCGCTCGAGCATGGCCGGCGTCACGTCGATGCCGGTTGCGTGGCGCACGACCCGCGCGAAGGCGGAGACGACGATGCCCGGTCCGCAGGCGACGTCGAGCACGGTGTCGGCCGCGCCGGCGGCGCTCGCCTCGACGAGCAGCCGCAGCGCCTCCTCGTCGCGGATACCGGGCGCGGTCGAGAAGGGAAGTGCTTGCTTGGTGAACTGATCGAGGATCAGGTCGCGGTGCGATGTCATGAGAGCCTTTCGAGCAGGGTGCCGAGATCGAGCTCGACCGCGGGCGTCTGTCCGCCGAGGGCGAGGAAGCGCGCCATGCGGGCGCGCGCCGGCGCGGTCGCCACCGATTGATTGAAGCAGTGCGCCTCCTCGAGCAGACCGTCGTAGGTGGGCAGCTCGGCGGCGTTCACGGCGGCCTTCGCGAGCGCGATCGCCTCGGCCGGAAACGACGCGATGCGGTAGGCGAGTCGCTCGACGAACGGCCCGAGCTCTGCCGGCGGCAGCGCGCGGTTCAGGTAGCCGTAGCGCTCGGCGAGGTCGGCCGGGAAGTCCTCGCACCCGAGGACGATCTCGAGCGCGCGCGCGCGGCCGAGCAGTCGTGGCAGACGCTGCGTGCCGCTGCCGCCCGGGATGATGCCGAGCGCCACCTCGGGCTGCGCGAGGACGGCGCGGCCGAGGGCGCCGAAGCGCATGTCGAGCGAGAGCAGCGAACTCGCTGCCACCGCCGCGCGCGCTTCCTTCGATCTTCGCGATCGTCGCCTTCGGCATGGTGCGGAAGCGATCGACCATGACGTGAAAGATCCCGAGCGTCGGTCGGCTTGGGCGGCGCCTCGCTTCGGCAGCCGCTGAATCAGCGTGACGTCGGCGTGGGCGATGAAGAACTCGGGGTTGGCGCTGTCGAACACCACCGCCCGCACCTGCTCGTCGGCTTCGAGCTCGCGTGCCGACGCGGTTGATCTCCTGCATGAGCGCGAGATCGAAGAGATTGATCGGCGGGTGATCGATGGTGACGAACGCCACGCCGCGGTCGCACCGGATCGAAAGACACTGGTAGCCGTCGTAGGCCATTGGTCACCTCCGCGGCCGGATCGGCCGGCGCGGCAGCTTAGCCGAGCGACGGGCGACGCGCATAGCCCCTCGGAGCCCGCACGCCGCGAGACCGACCTCGTACTTGGACTGGCGCGCGGGCGTGAGCTGGCAGGCACGGCGCAGCTGGGCGACGACACGCGCGACCGCCGCCACCGGGCCGGCGATCACCTCGACCTCGACACGCAGGAAGCGGACCGGTCGCGCCCGCGCCCGGGCTGCGACGGCGACGGTATCGAGCGCGATCTCGGCGGCGCACACGCCGTCGACCGGGTCGAGCGGCAACGTCCGTCGGCGGGTTCGCACCGCGAAGAGCGTCCGCAGCCGCGCCCGCCCGACGATCGCCCGCACGCGCTTCGCAACCGGACCGTCACCGTGCCCGAGCCGACGGACGTCGACCGTTCCGAGCGGCTCGCTGATCTCGCGCCGGCGTGCCCGGCCATCCGCTCTCTTCGCGGTCAGACCCTTGAGCGTGGCTTCGGCGGCGCGTGCCGTGCGGCGCACGCGCAGCGCGTAGCCGGCGCGCCGGACACGACCGTCGGCGGTCTCGAGGTAGGCGTCGGCGAGCCTCTCGACGCGCGCGCGCCCGAGCGTGAAATCCCCGGCTCGTGAGCGGCCGCGCAACCAGCGCTCGACGCGATCGTGATCGTCGACGTCGAACTGCCACTCGATCTCGTCGTGAACCGACGGCGCGCGGCGTGCGGCTCGGCTCACATCACGAAGCCGCGTCGTCATAGACGATGACGCCCCCGACCGCTTCGCCGGTCACGATGCATCGCTCCCGTACAGAATCACGCTGCGAATCGCCTCACCCGAGTGCATCAGCTCGAACGCGCGGTTGATCTGCTCGAGCGGCAGGGTCGCCGTCACCAGCTCGTCGAGCTTGATGCGGCCCGCACATGTACCGATCGACGAGCTGCGGAAGCTGGGTACGCCCCTTGGTGCCGCCGAAGGCGCTGCCCCGCCATGCGCGTCCGGTCACCAGCAGGAAGGGCCGGGCATGGATCTCCTCGCCGGCACCCGCCACGCCGATGATGATCGCCTGTCCCCAACCCTTGTGCGTGCAGGCGAGCGCGCGTCCCATGACCTCGACGTTGCCGATGCACTCGAAGGAGTAGTCGACGCCGCCGCCGGTCATGTCGATGATCGCCTGCGCGACGTCGCCGACCTCGCCCGGGTTCACCGTGTCGGTCGCGCCGAAGCTGGTGGCGAGCGCGAACTTCCTCGCATTGGTATCGACGGCAATGATGCGCTCGGCGCCGGCGAGCACCGCGCCCTGGATCACCGAGAGGCCGACGCCACCGAGTCCGAAGACGGCGACCGTCGACCCCGGCTCGACCTTGGCGGTGTTGAGCACCGCTCCGATGCCGGTGGTGACGCCGCAGCCGAGCAGGCACACTTTCTCGAGCGGGGCGTCGCGGCGGATCTTGGCGAGCGCGATCTCGGGCACGACGGTGTACTCCGCGAAGGTGGACGTGCCCATGTAGTGGTGGAGCTTCGTCCCCTTGTGCGAGAGCCGGCTGGTGCGATCGGGCATGAGCCCTTGCCCCTGGGTCTCGCGCAGCTTGCCGCACAGATTGGTCTTGCCGGAGAGACAGAACACACACTCGCGGCACTCCGGAATGTAGAGCGGGATCACGTGGTCGTCGACGGCGAGCGATCGCACCCCCGCTCCCACCTCGACCACGACGCCGGCGCCCTCGTGACCGAGCACCACCGGGAAGAGACCCTCGGGATCACGGCCGCTCTGCGTATAGGCGTCGGTGTGGCACACGCCGGTCGCGCGCAGGCGCACCAGACACTCGCCCTCGCGCGGGCCGTCGAGATCGATCGTGTCCACCTCGAGCGGCGTGCCGGGCTTCCAGCAAACGGCGGCCTTCACTTTCATCGTCGACCCTCCGGAAGGAGCGCGATTGTGCCACGGTCCGCACCGCTTGTCGTGGCGACGGCGGCCGGTATACGTATCGACGCCGAGGAGTGCACACCGTGCCCTACGCCGAAGGCCGCACCATTCACGACGCCGACTCGCACATCGTCGAGACCCCCGACTGGCTGCATCCCTACGCCGAACCCGCCGTTCGCGCCCGCATGCAACCCCTGTACGTGAGCACGGTCAAGCCCGGCGAGGAGCACTCGATCGAGACCGCACGCGCGCGTCGCGAGGATCCCGCCGACCGCGCGCTCGCCGAGGAGGAGATCATGTTGCGCAAGAACTGGCGCGCCATGGGCTCCTTCGTGAAGGACGACCGCCCGCGGGCGCTCGATCTCCTCGGCTTCGCGAGCCAGATGGTGTTCAACACCTTCGCCACCGCCTACCTGCTGCGCGCCGAGCAGGGGGACGATCTCGATTTCGCCTACGGCCTCGCGCGCGCGCACAACCGTGCGATCGTGGATTTCTGCGCCGTCGATCGGCGCCTGATCGCGGTCGGTTACGTGCCGCTCGCCGATTTCGACCGCGCCCGCGTCATCGCCGGCGAGGCGCTCGCGATGGGGTGCCGCGCGCTCATGGTGGCGTCGGCCTGCCCGCGCCGCCACTCGCCGAGCCACCTCGGGCTCTTCCCGGTCTGGGCGCAAGCCCAGGAGGCGGGCATCCCGATCGTCTTTCACGTCGGCGGCGGCGGCCAGCTGCTCTCCCCGATGTACTTCGAGAACGGCTTGCCACCCGTTCCCGACTTTCACGGCGGCGCCGAAAATTTCCGCTCCATCGACTACATGGCGATCCCCTACCCTCCGATGCAGACGCTCGCGACCATGATCCTCGACGGATTGCTCGACCGCTTTCCGCGCCTGAAGATCGGCGTGATCGAGCAGGGAGCGGCGTGGGTGCCGGGCTGGATGCGTATGCTCGACTCGGCCCAGGATGCGTTCCTCAGGAACGAGGAGCGCCTGCGCAAGCTCCAGCTCAAGCCGAGCGAGTACGTGCGGCGTCAGATCCGCGCCACGCCCTATCCGGCCGAGCCGGTCGGCTGGATCATCGAGCAAGCGGGCCCGGAGGTGTGTCTCTTCTCTTCCGACTACCCGCACGTCGAGGGGGGCCGCAATCCGATCAAGCGCTTCGAGCAGAGCCTCGGCGACCTCAGCGAGCCGGTTCGCGAGCGCTTCTACCGCGAGAACTTCGCCGATCTGATGGGTCCGGCGCTTCCCTGACGCGTGACGGCGCCCGCGGCCAGCCCCGGGGCGCGCGAGGCGGCGCTCGTCGCGCACCCGCGCCGTAGCCACGTCGGCACCGTTTCGTTGGCGGCCGCCGTCGCCGGGGCGGTGGGAACACGGATCGCCTACGCGATCGGCCCGACCGCCGGCGCGCCCTGGCTCGAGCTCGCCACCGCCGGATTCGACGCCGCGACGGTGGGCGGCCTGGCGGACTGGTTCGCCGTCACCGCGCTCTTCCGCCACCCGCTCGGCATTCCCATCTGGCACACCGCGATCATTCCGAACGAACGCAAGCGGATCATCCGAGGTATTCGTCACCGTCGTGGAAACCGACTGGCTTTCCCCCGAGGTGATCGACGAGCGCCTCGAGCGCTTCACCCCGAGCGAGCTGGTCATCGACTGGCTCGACGACCCCGCGCACGTCGAGCGTCTCGGTGGTCCGATCCGCTACGTACTGCGCGAGTTGGCGCGCCTGCTGACCGAGCCCGAAATCACCGAGTTCGCCGACCGCGCCATTCAAACGCAGCTCCGCGAGCTGCCGATCGACGCCACCACCGGGCAATGGCTCGCGAGTACCGTCGAGAGCGAGGGCGCCGAGCATCGCCTTCGACAGCTTCGCGACCTCGCTCGCCAATCTCGCCGAGCGCCCGCGCACGGCTACCCAGCTCCACTGGTGGCTCGATCGCTCGGCGCGCACGCTGCGCGCCAGCGGCATGCGCCTCGTACCGCTCTTTCTGCGGCGCAAGCTCGTGCAGCGGAAGATCGTCGAGGCGGCATGCGGTTACGCCTCGGCCGAGCTGCGCAGTGCCGCCGGTGATCCCACTCATCCTTTGCGCACACTCGTCTTCGACGCGGCGCGCGAGTTTCGCGACGCGACTCGCAGACGGTGATCCGCAGGCGCTGGGACAGGCCGAACGTTTCCGCCAGACGGTTCTCGAAAGCCTCGCCGCCGCGCCGCTCGTGCGCGACATGCTCGCGCGTCTCCGCCGCCAGCTCGAGAGCGACCTCGCCGCCCCCGACGGCTACCTCGCCGAGCTGGTCGACCGAACGCTCCGCGGTGAGATTCAGAAGGCGCTCGACGATCCGGAGCGGCGGGCCGGGTTCGATCGCTGGGTGCGCGCGACCGCTCGCGAACTGCTGCGAGCGAACCACCACCAAATCGGTCTCACGGTCCGTGAGAACCTGGAAAAGCTCGACGAGGGCGCGCTGGTCGCGCGGATCGAGAGCCTGGTCGGCGCGGATCTTCAATTCATCCGACTGAACGGCGCCGTGGTGGGCGGGCTGATCGGCGTCTTGATCGCCCTCGCGAACCGCTTCCTCGGCTAGGCGGGCGCTTCCTCCGCGATCGCCCACAGCGCGATCGGCGGCGTCACGACCAGGGCGAGCAGGGCCGCGTACACGGCCTTGAACGCCACGAACGGTCCCAGAGCGAGCGCGCTCACGTCGAGCGCTCGCAGTGCCACGATGGTGAGCGGGGCGGCGACGGCCGTGCAGAGCACCGCGAGAACCACGGCGCGCGAGCCCGTGCCCGCCGGCAGCCAGTGCAGCAACGGGTGCGAGCTGCGTGTCCAGCCGAGCGCCGCCACCTTGCCGCGCCGCACGTGACGGCGGGCGGTCGGCGTGACGATCAGGCAGGTGAGCAACGGCAGGATGAAGCTCGTCGCGATGGTATCGCCGGCGATGCTCTGTTGACCCCAGAGCGGCACCGCCGCGAGATTGCGGAAGAGCGCCCACGCGATGAGCGCGTTGACGAACAGGTTGAACACACCCGATCCGAGGCCTTGCTCGAGCAGAAGGTAGCGGCGCTGCGGACGCGACATAGGGGTCACCTCCTTACCACACACCCTCGACCGTGTTGTATAGTCGCGCGGTGGTGATCGACGTCGCCGCCGCGCTCATTCGCGATACCAGCGGGCGCTACCTCATCACCCGCCGCCGTCCGGGCAGTCACCTCGCGGGGTTGTGGGAATTCCCGGGCGGGAAGCGGCACGCCGATGAGACGCTGGCGGAGTGCCTCGCGCGCGAGCTCGCCGAGGAGCTGGGCGCCGAGTTCGCGATCGGCGCGCGCGTCGAGACCGTGGTGTGGACGTACCCGGAGAAGACGGTTGCGCTGCACTTCTACGAGTGTCGTCTCACCTCCGGGACGATCTCCGCGCGCGAGGCGCAGGAGATGGCCTGGGTGGAGCCCCGCCGTTTCGACGAGTACGACTTCCCCCCGCCCGACCAGGCGGTTCTCGAGCGGCTGCGGGCCGGGCCGGCGTGATCTCGCCGCGCTTCGACAAGTTTTTCACGCTGACGGCGTCGTGAGCGGTTGTGCCGTTTCGAAGGCCTGATCATTATAAGCGCGGCGCCCGCGCCCGGACCAGCGGTTCGGCACCCGTGGCATGACAGTTGCTCCCATCCCTGGAATGGACGAATCGATCCGAAGATTGACGCGTGCGCTGCTCGCGACCGCCGTCACCGCGGCGCTCGTCGCCGGCTGTGTGCCGCCGCCGAAACCCGCCGCCGCCGGTCGCCAAGCCAGCGGTCGAGGAGCCGGCGCCCACCGGCCCGCTCAGCAAGGTCGGCCTCATCCATACGCGGCTGCCGCGGTCGTCCGAGCTGCCGGGTCTCGCCGGCGAGCTGCAGCGGCATCGCGTCGCGGCGGGCCAGGATCTGCTCACGATCGCGCGCGACGGCGGGCTCGGCTTCCGCGAGTTGCGCGACGCCAATCCGAGAATCGACGAATGGGAGCCGCGCCCGGGCACCATGATCCTCGTGCCGTCGCGCTTCATCGTTCCGCGCACGAGCCACCGCGGCCTGGTGATCAACATCCCGGAGATGCGTCTCTACAAGTTCCCGCTCGATAGCCGGCCGGGCGAGGAGGTGTCGATCCTCACCTGGCCGGTGGGACTCGGCGCCGAGGAGGTGCCGAGCCCGATCGGGGAGTTCGAGGTGAAATCCAAGGACACGAACCCGACCTGGGTCGTGCCGGACTCCATCTATCGCACGATGGAGAACCCGCGGCGCGTCGTACCGCCCGGACCCGACAATCCGCTCGGCGACTATCGCATCCGCCTGAACGTCGACCTCTACGCGATCCATGGCACCAACGACCCGTGGACGCGTCGGCCGTCTCACCACCCACGGCTGCATCCGCCTCTATCCCGAGGACATCGCCACGCTCTACCCGATGGTGGATCGTGGATATCCCGGCGAGCTCGTCTACGTGCCGGTCAAGCTCGGTGAGGCCGGCGGCCGCATCTACGTCGAGGTGCACCAGGACGTCTATCAAAAGTATCCGGACCTCGAGCGCCACGCCTTCGACGAGGTCGCCCGCGCCGGCCTCGGCACGCGGATCGATCCGGAGCGCTTGCGCGCGGCGGTGCACGCCAAGACGGGTGTCCCGACCGACGTGAGTCCCGGCGACGCCCCTTCGGCGGACGCTCAGCCGGCCGTCGCTCCCGTGGCCGCAAGCGCCGGCGCAACGCAGCCGACCAGCGTTTCCGCCAAGGACTGACGTCGCGCCGCGGCCGGCGCCCGTCGGCATCGACTGGACAGCACGCCGCGCCCGCGCGGCGAAGCGCTCAGACCAGCCCGTGCACGCGCGCGAACGGGTCCCATCCGGCGTCGCGATGCCATTCGTACTCGGTGCCGGTCGCGAGCATGTCGGCGGTCCCTTGTCCGGCGAGCTTCGCGATCGCGGCAAGGGCCATGTCGATGCCTGCCGATACGCCGGAGGAGGTCCAGAACGTTCCGTCTTCGACCCAGCGTGCTTCGCGCACCCATTCGACCTTGGGCCAGGTGCTCTCCGGCCACTTGAAGAACATCTTGTTGGTGGTGGCGCGTTTCCCGTCGAGCAGTCCGGTCTGCGCGAGCAGCGCCGAGCCGGTGCAGACGGTCATGACCATCTCGGCCTCTTTGGCGCACCGGCGCAGCCAATCGACCGTCGCACGATCGTCGACGGCCGCGCGCGTGCCGATGCCGCCCGGAACCAGAATGAGATCGGCTTTCGGGCAGTCGTCGAACCCATGGTCGACGTCGACGCGTGGCCCCTGCGCGCTCACGACGGCGCCTTTGGTCGCCGCGACGGTCTTGATGGTGATGGACCCGGTCATGTTGCCGAACATCTCGAGCGGGCCGAAGACATCGAGCAGCTCGAAATCGGGATAAAAGAGCGCGGCCAGGGTTCGCGTCATCTGGACATCCTCCTCGAGCGGCAGATGGTAGGTGTTGCCGCGACGCGATCCAAGAGCCGAGGACGGACAATCTGGCCACCAAGACGGCCAGCTCAGCGACGCCGATCCTTGCCCTGCACCAGGCGGCGGAGAGACGGGAAGAGCTGCGCGACCCAGCGTGGC
This sequence comes from uncultured delta proteobacterium, assembly GCA_963846105.1. Classification (GTDB taxonomy): domain Bacteria; phylum Desulfobacterota; class Binatia; order UTPRO1; family UTPRO1; genus CAWJUT01. Next base: position 110,454 of record CAWJUT010000006.1, on the reverse strand, counting down.
GGATCCGGCGCCAGCCGGACGAGCCGCCCGCCGGCGAAGGTCATGACGTGCCGATGCAAGCGATCCGCCCTGCCGTTGTCGTAGAGATACGCGCGCTCGACGAGCGGGATCGCCGCCAGCAAGTTGGCGATCAAGCGCGGATAGCGTGAGCGGATCTTTTCGCCGGGCACGTCGTGTCCGCCGAGAACCACGCGCGTGGCGACGCGCTTGCGCGCCAACGGCAACGGCACGTGGACGTAGATCAGGAAGACGCCATAGCCGGCCGTCCGAAGCTCCTTGATCAGCTCGAGCTTCCCGGGATGGGAGAAGACGCTCTCGGCAACGAACGATCGGCGTTCCGCGATGAGGGCGCGGCGTCTCTCCTCGGCGAGCGCCGCCGCCTCGTAGGCGTGGGCCGCCGCGGCTTCCCCCCAACGCTCGCGGGCAATGGCGTCGGCGTTGACGAACTCCGCTCCGAGTTTCTCGCGCAGGAACTCGTCGTAGAAGGTCGTCTTGCCGGCGCCGTTGATGCCGACGATCAGCCAGGCGACAGGCCGGCGCTCAGGCACGCCGGCGCGCGGTCTTGCGTGAGGAGCGTGACGTACGCGGCGTGCTTTCACCGTGGATGGGCGCACCCGCCGCCCGCAGCTTGGCGAAGAACTCCGTCTCCCGCTCACGCGGCAGGTGCTCGAGATACTCTTCGAGCGCGGAGAGCGCGACCGTCTGCTCGTCCGCCGTCAACTCCTCGAAGCTCGCCTGCGCGGACAGCGCGGCGCGTACGCGCTCGTACCCGAAGCCGGGCGCGCGCTCGACGGCGCGCCCCAGCCGCGCCCAGTGCTCGACCTGACCGGCGATCGAGCGCCCCATCACGCGCCCCTCACCACGGGCGAGCTCGACGAACTCGGCGGAAAGCTTGATGGCGGTTGGCATGGTGCGTCTCATGGTGCCCTCACGCCGAGAGTACCTCCCAGGGTTGCATAATGCAACCACCGACGCACCGGCGACCCAACGGCGGGCGGCTCGATGGACGCCCGCGGGCGCCGAAGCTAAGGAACGAGCCATACCCCACTCACGAGAGGAGGCAGAGCATGGTGTTCCACGGCGTCAACGTCGGAAAGCAATTCAAGCACATGCGCGAGCTCGCGCCCGAGGCCTACAAGGCCTGGCTCGAGTTCGACGGCAAGGCATTCGCGGACGGCGCGTTGCCGCTCAAGACCAAGGAGCTGATCGCGCTCGCCATCGCCCACATCACGCAGTGCCCGTGGTGCATCGACGCGCACGCGAAGCGCGCCGTCAAGGCAGGCGCCAGCGAGGCCGAGATCGCTGAAGTCGACGTTCGTCGCGATGGCGATGGCGGCGGGCGCCGCCTGGAGCCACGGCGGACTCGCGCTGCAGTGCCTCGACGAGAGTAAACCACAGGCGTAGGCCGCGCGCCGCGAGGGCTGCGCGCTTCACTGGACGTAGGCGCGCCGGAGCGGCGCCGCGTCCTCAGGCGCGTGACCCGATCCCTTGCGAGGTCTTCGGGATCCAGATCTTCGAGCGAATCCAGCACACGATCGGCGTGCGCGTAGGCGCCCCCGATCGATGGCGGGATCCGGCACCGCCACGACGCGCATTCCGGCGGCACGCGCCGCCTCGACCCCGGCCGGCGAATCCTCCACACCAGGCAGTGCGCCGGTTCCGCCCCGAGGTCACGCGCCGCGAGCAGGAAGATGTCGGGCGCCGGCTTGCCGCGCTCGAGGCGCGGGTCGTCGCCGACGATCACGGCCGAGAATATCGAGAACCAGTCGCGGTGCCGTGTGATCTTGAGCTCGAACAGACGCCGTCCCGTGCTGGTCGCGACGGCTTGCTTCACATCGCGGGCAGCGAGCGCCTCGGTCAGCGCGCGCGCACCCGGCAGAGCCTCGGCCGTCGGCATCAGCTCGTCGAGAGCCGCCTCGCGCTCGCGCAGGTAGTCCTCGGGGGCGATCGGCAAGTCGAGTGCCTTGACCAGATAGCGCGCCGACTCGAGGGCCTTGCGACCGATCATGTTGCTCTTGATCGACCAGTCGAAGGTCTTGCCGTAGCGGCCGACGATCGCCTGCGTGACCTGCGTGTAGAAGCGCTCGGTGTCGAGCAACACGCCGTCCATGTCGAAGATGACGTGCGTGATCGGAATCTGCCGACCCATGCGTTCAGGCGCGCGGACGGCGGGGCACGGAATGCTCCCAGTCGGCGAGCAGCGCACGCACGGCCGCCACGAACGCGAGCGGCTGATCGAGAATCAGGTGATGGTGCGCTTGCGGGATCTCGACGATCGGCGCGTTGCGATCGAGCAGCTCGTACATGTACTCGCTGGTCTCGGGCGGCACGAGCGGACTGAACTCGGCGCGTAGAATGGCGACGCGGCAGCGCGTGTCGGCGAGATAGTCGCTCATCGGCTTCAGCGAGAAGCGCACGAACACGCGCGGGTCGAACTTCCACGTCCAGCCGTTCGCCACCTGATGCAGGGAGTGGCGCGCCACGTGGCTCAAAATGAAGTCGTTCTCGCACGGCTGCGGCGGCATCAGCCGGAAGTGCTCGAGCGCGGTCGCGAGATCGGGATAGGTCTTGGGGTTGCGGAACATCCGTCCCTGCGCGCCCTCCTGGCTCTCGGGGTCGGGAGCCCGGATCGGCGAGTCGACGATGATCGCGCCCGCCAGCCGATCGCCGTAGAGCGCGGCGGCGACGATGCTCACCATGCCACCGAGACTGTGCCCGACCAGCACCGGCGCGCCGACGATGCGCGCGTCGGCGGCGACGGCCATGACCTCCTTCGCCCAGATCTCGCGCGGATATTCCTCGCGCCGGCCGCTGTCGCCGTGCCCGCTCATGTCGAGGGCGATGACGTGGTAGTGGCGTGTCAGCAGCGGAGCGATGAAGCTCCACCAATGCGCATGCGCCGCGCCGCCGTGCACCAGGACGATCCCCGGCTTGGACGTGTCACCCCAGCGGAGGTAATGAATCGAGCAGTCGTCGACGTCGACGCTGCGGTCCTCGTAGGGCGCGGCGAGCGCGTCGCGGAACCAGCGAGGAGCTTCGACGATGGCGCGATCGGTCATGGGCTGCCAGTGCCTCGGGGCGCAGTGTAGCGGGACCACGCGCCTCTGACCATGAGCACACCGCGCATCATCTTCCACGCCGACATGGACGCGTTCTACGCCGCCGTCGAGCAGCGTGACGACCCGACACTGCGCGGCCGCCCGGTGGTGGTCGGCGGCAGCTCGTCGCGCGGCGTCGTCGCCGCGGCGAGCTACGAGGCGCGCGTCTACGGAATTCATTCCGCGATGCCGACCGCGCAAGCGCGCGCGCTCTGCCCCGACGCCGTCTTCGTGCGCGGCAACATGCGGAAGTATCAGCGTGAGAGCCGGCGCATCTTCGAGATCTTCCACCGCTTCTCGCCGCGCGTCGAGGCGCTGTCGCTCGACGAGGCGTTTCTCGACATGACGGGCAGCGAGCGCCTGCTCGGCGACCCGGTCACCGTCGCCGGCCGGCTGCGCAGCGAGGTGCGTGCCGAGACGTCGCTGGCGGTCTCGGTCGGCATCGCGCCGGTCAAGATGGTCGCCAAGATCGCGAGCGACCTCGCCAAACCCGATGGTCTTCTGGTGGTCGGGCCGTCCGACGTACGGAGCTTTCTCGCGCCGCTGCCGGTCGGGCGCATCTTCGGAGTGGGACCGGTGGCGCGGGCGCGGCTCGCCGCCCTCGGGATCGAGACCATCGGCGACGTCGCACGCTTTCCCGACGACCGTCTCGCAGCCGGGCTCGGCGCCTGGGGGCTGGATCTGGCGCGGCTCGCGCGCGGCGAGGACGCCCGCGCGATCGAGCCCGATCGCGAAGCCAAGTCATACGGCGAAGAGAACACCTTCGAGCGCGACGTCGCCGATCGCCGGCGTCTGGAGTCCGCACTCGCGTCTCATGCCGAGGCGGTGGCGCGCCGCCTGAGACACGACCGCGTGCGCGGGCGCGGCGTCACCGTCAAGTTGAAGCTCGCCCGGCGCCTCGGCGGCGGCCGTTTCCCGCTGCTCACGCGCTCGCTCACGCTGCCGACCGCGACCGACGACGGAGAAGCGATCGCCGCCGCGGCGCGCCGGCTGCTCGCGCGTGCCGACCTCCGCGAGCCGGTGCGCCTGGTCGGCGTCTCCGTGAGTCATCTCGAAGCGGACGCCGGAGATCAGCTCGCGCTGCAGCTGCCAGGCCAGAGCGCCGCGCGCCGCGCGCGGCTCAATCAAGCGATCGACGCCATTCACGCACGCTTCGGCGACGCCGTGTTGCAGCGCGGTCTCGAGGCGGCTGAGCGCGCCGGCCTCTCGATGCAGGTGAAGCGCGGCGAGGATGTCGATCGTCCGGAGGGCTCGACGCACGCCCGGCCGGGCCGATCGCACCGTCGCGGCGAATCTCAGCCGCGCACCAGCTCCAGCACCGAGGCCTCGCCGGGGACGCCGATCCGCAGGGGGAAACCGTAGAAGCCGGTGCCGCGGTGCACGTAGAGGCGGTTCGAGCCGCGCGCGAAGAGCCCGTGATCCGGCCACGCGGTGCGCGTGAGGACCGTCCAGTCGAGCCCGAGGCTCACCAACCCGAGCTGGCCGCCGTGCGTGTGACCCGAGAGCGTGAGGTCGACCGCGCCCTCGGGGAGATGCCGGAAGCCGAGCGGATCGTGCAACAGCAGCAGACACAAGTGTTCGGCGCGGCGCGGAAACCGCTGCAGCAACGCGTGCAGGTGCTCGCGCCGCCCGCGTCCGACGTAGTCCGCGCCGACGATCTGCACCGGACCGACGGGCGTATCGACGGTGGTCTCGTCGTCGACGAGGAGCCGCACGCCGTTGGCGGCGAGCGCGGCGCGCACCTCGTCGGGGTAGGCGTGATCGTGGTTCCCGAACACCGCGAACGACCGGCCGCTCACGCGCCCGAGCGGCGCGAACGCCTGTGCCAGCGCGCCCGGCGTGCCGCTTCCTTCCATGGTGAGGAAGTCACCGGTGAGCAACACCAGATCGGGGTCCTGCGCCACCAGATGCTCGACGAGCGCGCGCAGCTTGCCCACCGGTTGCCAGGGCCCGAGATGCGGATCGGTGATCTGGACGATACGCAACGGACGGGTGGCGAGCGGTTCCGGCCGGCGGCGGCGATAGCGCTCCACCGGAAGACGCGTCAGCTCGGATGGCCCGGACTTCTCGAGATGCACGCGCACGACTTCATGCACCGGCCGGATCGAGGTGACGAGCGAGACCGCAACCACGGCGAACGGCACGAGATCGAGCCAACGGAGAACGGCGAGCGCGCGCTGCCAGTCGAGCGCGAAGAGCACGGCGCGCGGCGGCAGCAGCACGAGAAGCCAGAGACCGGCGAGGAATCCAGCCGCGATGAAGGCCATCCCCGGGATGCTCAGTCCGAGGCGGAACGCCAGGCCATGAAGACGCGGCCGTACGAGCGCCGCCAGGTGCACTCCCGCCGCCACAGCGCGTGCAGATGAACACCGCGTTGACGATGGTCTGCACCGTCGGCGCGACCCACGCGATCAGTCGCGCGTGCATCACCACCGCGCCCGGCAGCGAGAGCCCGAGGATGACCGCCGCGAACGAAGCGAACTGACGGCCGCGAATCACCCAGGCGTAGAGCGGCACGCCGAGCGCGGTCGCGAACGCGATCAGCCAGAACGTCCAGACGAGCCCCGCGTTCACCAGTGGCAGAAGGCCCGGTTTTCAGAGCGGCGTCAATCCCGGCCTTCCTGTGCCCGCGGCGCTCCCCGCGACGAGCGCGTCCCCGTCTACGAGCGCCCGCGCGGCAACGGGAAGATCATCGGCACGCGTTCCCGATAGCGCCGGTAGAGGTCGCCGTAGAAGGCAACGAGGTCGCGCTCCTCGAAATAGATCGCGATCAGGATGTAGGCCGTGGTGGCGACGGCGAACTCGAGGTGCCCCACGGTCATCGTCGGCGTCGCCCAGAAGGCGAAGAACCACCCGAGATAGAGCGGATGGCGCACGAACCGATAGAGGCCCGGCGTCTTGAACGGGAGCGGCTCGTACGGACGGCCTTGCAGGTGGAGATAGACCTGTCGCAGCCCGAACAGATCGAAGTGATTGATGAGGAACGTGCTCACCAGCACCAAGCCCCAACCCATGGCGAAGAGCGCGTGCAGGACGAGCCGCCCGACGGGGCTCTGCACGTCCCAGACGATGCCGGGCATCGGTTGCCATTGCCAGAACAGGAGGATCAGCAAGAGACTCGATGCCAGGACGTAGGTGCTCCGTTCGACGGGTGCGGGCACGATGGCGGTCCAGCGTTTCTTGAACGCCGGGCGCGCCATGATGCTGTGCTGGAGCGCGAACAGCCCGAGCAGGACGGCGTTGACAATCAGCGCCGCGGAGAAGGGACCGACCTCTCCGGAATCGATCGTCTTCGGCACCGCGAAGTTGCCGACGAAGCCGATCGCATAGAGGAACGTCACGAAGAACGCCACGTACGACACCACGCCGTACGCGAACGCGAGGATGGGACTCATGCGAACCTCCTTCGCGAACGCTCCACGGCGGTCAGCCGCGTGCTCTCGCTCTCGAGTGAGTGCTTCACGTTCGCGAGAAACTCCTGTGCCGACTTTGCGGCCTCATCCCGCCCGCCATCGGCCGACAACCGGAGAGTGCCGGTGACGTCGGTATTGCTCTCGGCCGCCTCCACGCTCTGAAAGTCGATCGCGTCTCGGCCGTTGCCGCTGTAGCGCGCGGTGTAGTGGATCGCCATGCTCACTCCCATGGCCGATCGCTCCTCGAAGAAGAATCCGTAGACGTCGTCACCCGTCGCCTCGCAGCGCGCGAGCCCGGGAATGCAGCTCGCCGAGCGTACGACATCCCAGAGATACGCGTACGCTCGTGCCTGCGGCACGGCGACCGTGATCGACTCGTCGATGTCGGTGGGAAACTTCGCCAACGCGGCGGGCTGTAGCAGGAAGCTCGAGGCCGAGGCAAGGCGAGGTCAGACCGGCGCCGCGCGCAGGAGCTGCACCAGCAGCGTCCCCCACATCACGAGCAGCACGACGGCGCTCGCGAAGTATGCCGAGAAGCGCAGGTTGACGTCGTTGGATGTGAGGTGGATCGCGCTGTGCACGAGCCGCACAGCGACATATGTCCACGCCAGGCCGACGAGCACGTAGCTCACCTGACCCGTGATGTAGATCATGATGACCACGACGTAGAAGAGCACGGGCATCTCGAAGAGATTGATGAAGTGCCGGGTGACGGCGCGTATGGCCTCGGGCTCCTGGCCCTCGCTGTACGTCCGATAGAACTTGATGTTCATTTCCCGGTTTCGCACCGCGGTGACCCGCATGTACGCCATGCGTCCCAGCACGAAGGCAACGAGCAGGAACATCACGAAGCAGGGATAGAGAATGAGGGTGGGATTCGGCTCGCGCACGATTTCAGTCCTCCGTCATGGCTGGAGCAGCGTCCGCGCCCATCGCCGCCGCCGCCGTGTGAACCGCTCGCGATGGTGCAGCCGGTGCTCGCCCCTCGTCCAGAACTCGATCGCTTCCGGTGCGACCCGGAACCCGGTCCAGCGGCGCGGTCGCGGGATCGGTTGCCCGCGATACCGGCGGGCGAGACGACGCCACGCCGCCAGAAACCTTGCGCGGCTCGCCAGCGTCGCGCTTTGCACCGACGTGAGAGCAGCCAGGCGGCTCTCGCGCGGGCGTGTCGCCCAGTAGGCATCCGCCTCGGCCGCGGTCACCTCGGTGATGCGGCCCTCGACACGCACCTGCTTGCCGATCGCGTGCCAGTAGAAGACCAGCGCGGCGCGCGGTCGGGTGCCGAGCTCGCGACCTTTGCGGCTGCGCGAGTCGGTGTAGAAGACGAAACCGCGCGCGTCCACGCCCTTCAAGAGCACGAAGCGCGCCGACGGGCGCCCGCGTGCGTCGGCGGTCGCGAGCACCATCGCCTCCGCGAGCGGAATGCGCGCGCGCTCGGCGTCGCGATACCAGCGCCGGAAACGGGCGATCGGGTCGATGGCCATCAGCGGCGCGTGCCCCGGCGGCGTCGCGCGGCCGGACGGCGCGCGCGTTGCCGCGTGCCCGGGCGCCGCTTGCTGCGTGGCGTGGCGCGGGCTTTCGAGCGCCCGGAGCGTCGCCGCACGCCTGCCTTCGGGCGTCGCGTCCCCGCTTTACCCTCCATCGTGAGACCGTGGCGCTCGTGCCATTCGGCGATGGAGAGCGGCGGATACTCCGCGTAGTGCGGGCCGCGACCCTCGACCGTCACCCATGCGGGCTTGTAGCGCAGCATCAGGTGGACACGCTCGGGCGGCTCGGGAAGCGGCGTGTCGATCACGCCGGCGTTCGGCCAGACGCCCTCGGGCCAACGTCGGTCGAGCACATAGAGATGACTTCCACAGACGCCGCAAAACCACCGCTCGCCTTCGCTCCGCACGGGACGCTTGCCGCGCCGCCGGATGACCGCGTGGTAGCAGCGCAGATGCTTCGCGCCGCGGATCTCGAGCGTCTCGCGTCGCCCCATGATGTTGCAACCGAAGGGCGCCGCCCGCCGTCTTCCGGCAGATCGAGCAATAGCAGTACATGTATGGATACGGCGTCTCCGAGTCGACCCGGAATCGCACCTTGCCGCACTGACACGACCCATGGAGACGCATCGCGCTCATAGTGGATCGAGACGGACGGCGATCGACTGCGAGCCGTCGAGACGCATGACGCTGAAGATGTAGCGATCGCCGAAACCGTACTTCTCGCGCATGAGCTGGTGGATGCGGGCGCGCGCTTCGGGGTGTCGACGGCGACGGCACGGTAGCGGGCCGCCTTGCCACCACGCACCACCTCGACGTCCGGGCGCACCGCCAGGCGCGCGTACCAGCCGTTGCCGCGCACCCCGGAGCGCAGCCACTGCGCGCCGCCGTCGTCCACGATCCAGATGCGTGTCGTGTGCGGCGCGCCCGCCTGATCGTAGGTGGTGAGGCTGATCACCTCGCCGGCGATCTCGGAGACGGCGAAGATGCTGGCGAAGAACAGCACGCCCACGACGATGAGCACCGCGACGGCCATACCCAGTTTCCTCACCATTGGATCCCTCCGGCGCGCATGCTAGCCGAAGCGCGGCGATCGGCCCAACAAGGAGGAGCCACCATGTCCGAGCCCGTTCTCAAGATCGAAAAGGAAGGGGGGACCGTCGTCCTCACCTTGAACCGCCCGGGCGCGATGAATGCCCTCTCGCGCGCGCTGCGTTCGGCGCTGGTCGCCGCCTTCACCGACCTCCAGCGCGACCCCGAGGCACGCGTCGTGATCCTGACCGGGGCCGGACGCGCCTTCTGCGCCGGTCTCGACCTGAAGGAGCTGGGCGGCGAGGGCGTCGCAGCGGCGGAGCCGGGGACTGCCGTCGCCGAGGCGCGACATCGTCCAGGCGATGGCGGCGCTGCGACCGTCCGATCATCGGCGCGATCAACGGCTTCGCCATCACCGGCGGCTTCGAGCTGGCGCTCGCCTGCGACGTGCTGATCGCCTCGACCGAGGCGCGCTTCGCCGACACCCACGCCCGCGTCGGCATCATGCCCGGCTGGGGACTCAGCCAGAAGCTGTCGCGCGCGATCGGCATCTACCGGGCGAAGGAGCTGTCGCTGACCGGCAACTACCTCGCCGCCGAGCAGGCGGAAGCCTGGGGCCTGGTGAACCGGGTGGTCGCGCCCGAGGCGCTGCTCCCCGCCTGCGCGGGCGCTCGCGCGCCGACATGCTGTCCTGCGAGCCCGAGGTGCTGCGCGGCTACAAGCGAGTGATCGACGAGGGCTTCGCGGCAACGTTCGCGGACGGACTCCGGATCGAGACCAAGGCGAATCGCGAGCACGCGCGCTCGCTCACCGCCGGCAGCGATCGCGGCGCGTCGCCAGGGCGTGCAGGAGCGCGGCCGCGCCCAGTCGAAAGAGGGACCTCGCGATGAGTGATGACCCGGGAAAGCGCGCCGGAAACGCGCCGGCGGCGCAACCGTACGCGGTCGGCTACAGCGCCGGCGCGGTCGGGATCATGGCGAGCCGGACCGCCGAGCGCTCCGCCGGCTTCCTTCTTCCCCATCTGCGTCCGGGGATGCGTCGTTCTCGACTGCGGCTGCGGACCGGGCGCCATCAGCTTGGGACTCGCGCAGGCGGTCGCGCCCGGCGAGCTGGTCGGCATCGACATCGAGAGCAGTCAGGTGGAGGCAGCCCGCGCGCGAGCTCGAGAGCTCGGTGTCGGCACAGCCCGTTTCGAAACCGGAAACGTGACCGCGCTCACGTTTGCGGACGCGTCGTTCGACGCCGTCTTCGTGAACACCGTCCTCTGTCACTTGAAGGATCCTCTCGTCGCGCTTGTGCGAAATCCGCCGCGTGCTCAAACCCGGGGGAATACTCGGCGCCCGTGACGCCGACGTCCGTGCGTTCCTCTCCGCGCCCGCGGATGCGCACATCCAGCGCTATCCGGAGCTCCTGAGCGCGCTCATGCGTCAATACGGCGGCGATCCGCACATCGGCAGCCGCCTCCCGACACTCGTACGCGAGGCGAAGTTCTCGACCGTCAGCATCTCCGCGTCCTTCGAGGTCCTCAGTACCAAGGAAGCCCTGCGCGCACGCGCCGAACAGGTTGCGGATCTCTTTCACGGCAGCTTCGGTCAACAGCTGGTCACCGCACGACTCGCGAACCAGGCCGAGATCGAAGACGTCATCGCGGCCCACAGAAGACTCGTCGATCATCCCGATCGGTTCACGGCGTTGTCGTTCGTCGAGGTGGTCGCGCGCCGGGACTGAAACGCCGGCGGCGAGCGACGCGAACGCGTTCGCCCCGATCTCGAGGCCCCGGCTTTCAGCCGGGCGCGGGATTTTGCTAGAAGGGCCGCCTCACGCGGCCCCGGAGACCGGCGTATCGGCATCGGACCGAGGGAACCCGCACACCGAGAGGGGGAGATTGCCATGCCGGCGAAGAAACGGGCGAAAGGGAAGAAGACGGCAGCGAAGAAGCGGGCGGCGAGGAAACCGGCACGCCGCGCGGCGGCACCGAAGCAACAGCGGCGCGCCGCGACGCGCACCGCAAGCACCGCCGCGGCCGGCCGCCGGCTCGGCGAGGTTGCCGAGACCGTCGACGTCCTGATGCCCGAGCTGGCCGCGCGTCTCGCCGCGCTCGAGCACATGCTGATCGAGAAGAAGCTCTGCGGTCGTGAGGATCTGCTGCGCGCGCGTGCCTTCGTCGATCTGCGGCGCGGCGAGGTCTAGCAAGCGACTGACGACGCCCGCCTCGCGCGCGGCGCGCGAGACCGAAGCGAGGCGGCGCTTTCTCAGGCGCGCCGCGCCACCATGTCCCACGCCAGCGACGACAGATACTGGCAGATGGCGCCATAGGCGCTCGCCTTGTCGGAGCTGGCGTTGCCGTCGAGCCCGCGCTTGTAGACGCCCTGCACGATCGCGGCCATGCGGAAGAGCGCGAAGGCGACGTAGAAGTCCCAGTGCTCGATCCCGGCCCGCCCGGTGCGGCGACAGTAGGCCGCGACGTAGTCCGCCTCGCTCGGAATGCCGGTGGCGGCGAAGTCGACGTTCATCAGCGTCCCCTGCGTCGGGCTGTTCACGTGGTAGAGCATGCAGTTGTAGGCGAGATCGGCGAGTGGGTGGCCGAGCGTCGAGAGCTCCCAGTCGAGGAGCGCGATCATGCGCGGCTCGCGTCGGGTGGAAGATCGAGTTCTCGAGGCGGAAGTCGCCGTGCGCGATGCAGGTCTCGTCGCCGGCCGGAATGTTGCGCGGCAGCCAGGCGATCAGGTTGTCCATCGCCTCGATGACGTCGGTCTGCGCGCCCTGGTACTGTTTGGTCCAGCGTCCGATCTGGCGCTCGAAGTAGTTGCCGGGCTTGCCGAAGTCGCCGAGCCCGACCGCCGCGTAGTCGACGCGATGCAGCCGTGCCAGGACGTCGTTCATCTCGTCGTAGATGGCGGCGCGCTCGGCGCGGTCGATTCCGGGAACCTGCGGATCGCGTAGGACGCGACCGCGCACGTAGTCCATGACGTAGAACGGAACCCCGATGACGTTCTCGTCCTGACAGAGCGCGTAGGTGCGCGGCACCGGCACGTCGCTCGCCGCGAGCGCGGTCATCACCCGGTACTCGCGGTCGACCTGGTGCGCCGAGGCGAGCAGCTTGCCGGGCGGTTTCTTGCGCATGACGTAGCTGCGCCCGCCGGCGCTGAGCAGAAAAGTCGGGTTCGATTGGCCGCCGACGAACTGTCGCACGACGAGGGGCCCGCGAAAGCCCTCGACGTGGCTCGCCATGTACGCGGCGAGCGCGTCGACGTCGAAGACGTGCGCCGTCCGTATCTCGGTGGTCTCGTCGGGCAGCGCTGCGGCGGCGTCGCTCATGGCGGGGAAACCGTCCGCTTGTAGCGTCGCGCCGCGCGCGCCGTCAAACTGAACGGGGCCGACCTCGAGCCCCCGGTGCGCCGTGCGGCGCACGCCGACCAGGGAACCGATTCACGAGTGGCGCGTGCAGAGATTCCGTCTAGTCCGACTTTGCCTTCAGCTGGTCGGACATCGTTGCGGATCGTCGAGCTGTACGTCGCCTGCCAGCAGACGCCGTCGCTGTTGTTGAGCTGAGCGATGATCGGCAGGCTCGTGATCGGCAGTCGCCGGCAGCTCGAGCGAGCAACCCCTTCCCCTTCACGAGGATCTTCGCCGCGCCCGCCCCGCCCGCCTTGAGCACGACCTTGCTGCAGGCCGTTCGGCGTGAGATCCTTGTCGCGGTAGCTGGAAGCCGTTCGCTTCGCACGCCAGCACGGCCGCGAGTTGTTCGGTGTTGCACGGGCCGCCTGCAGGCGCCGTTCGCGCTCGACGCGCAGCCGTCCCGCGTACCGTCGTAGATACAGATGTTGTAGCCGGTCGCCGCCGAGCGGGTTGCCGAAGTCGGCCTTGGTCGTCGCGCTGCCCCTCACCCATTTCCACGAGAGGCGATCCTTCGTGTCGGGCTTCCGTCGCGCAATTGGAGGAGCGCCTTGCGCGGAACCGCTGGAAGGCGACAGGCGACCGCTCGGCGTCAGCGCCGCAAGCCGGGGCGGGCGCGATGACGTAGATGTGTGTGCCGGCGTTGACCGGCACGATGGCGCCGCCCGCACCCGCGGACCCGCCGGGCAGTGGCACGCCATCCTCGAAGACGATGCGACCGGGCGGAAAGACACCGTCCAGATGGAGCACGGCGTCGCTGTCGGACGTGCGTCGGAAGCGTGAGCGCCGCCGCCGGATCGAGCGCCGCGCGCGCCAGATCGATGCGCGCCGAGCCGACGTTGGTCAGGTTCACGTCAGCGAGGTTCTCGACCGGGATGGCGGGCGCCGCGCCCCAGCTACGGTTGACCTCGGCGTACGGAAACGTCCCGAGCAAGCCGCCACCGACCCCGGCGGAGCTGGGCGGATCGCCGACGCCGAAGCCATGGCTCAGCACGTCGATCACGCCCTTCGCCGGTGCGCCGGTCGAGGCTCGCGAGCGTCACCTCCGAGATCCAGTAGGCGTGGTCGTGGACCAGGCCGAGCGCGCGCGTCGTCCGAATCGGGCACGTACGCGAACGTCACGTGCGCCGGATTGCGATCGACGAGCCGCGTCACCGAGGAATTCCGTGGCAAGCGGATAGTCGTACCCGGCGCTCGCCTGCGCCAAGTGATCCGACAGCAGCACGGTGAGAAAGCGGAACCGGTAGCCGAGCTGGTCGAAGCCGTCGATCCCGAGCTGCCGGCGCGCCGAGATTCTGGGCCGTCGGGCCCTCGAATCGGCACCAGCTCGTCCTCCGACGGCCGCGACGTTGAGATACGGAATGTTGCGGACGTTCTCGAGCCAGATGTTCGAGAGCGTCTCGATGCCGCCCGTCGGTGGCGCAGGCGGAACCCAGACTCCATCGCCCGGCGGTCCCACCTGTGTGAACGCCTTGCCGAAGAGATCGGGATAGAGCCCGGGAAGCCGATAGGTCGCGTAGCCGCCCATCGAGTAGCCGCTCGAGGCGACGCGGTCGGAGTCGAGGTTGAAGTGCTGCGCGATGTCCGCCCACACCTCGAAGACGTCGTACTCGGCCTCGTGCTGGTACCAACCGTCGGGACCGCGCGCGAGCGGCGTGGCGACGAGGCTGCCGCGCTGCTCGCCGATCTGCTGGACCATGATCGCGCCGTGGTACTGCCAGTAGTGCTCGCCGAGCGAATGCATGTTGAGCGTGACGCGGCGCGGGCGTCGCGACGATAGGTCGTCGGGACGTAGAGTGAATAGGGCTGGAGCTGACCCTTGTATTGTGGGAACGTCAGCTCGCGCGAGCGTCGGCCCCTGGACAGCTCTCCGCGTCCCTCGCCGAGGTCGAGACGGCTCGCGAACAGATGCGGATCTGCGTCCCCGATCGCCGGTACCGTCGAGCTGTTCGTGTCCGCGTCGAGCGCGGCGAAGTCGATCGCGTGCTGCGAAGGTCTGCGGCGTCTTGTTACGGATCGCGACCGCCTGGTCGGTGTCCGGCGGCATGTCGCAGTTGAGGGCGTCGGGCGGGTTGAGGAATCGATCTCGTTGAAACGGAACGCCTGATTGAAGATGCCCGACGGCGTCAGGTCGAGCAGGCCCGCGCCGCCGGGCGTGTCGGCGTCGGCGGTCATCTGCGGCCGCAACCAGCCGCCGCTCACCGGATCGTAGAGACCCGCCGCCACGATCGCCCGCCATGTGCTGCTCGGATTCGAGACCGTGCGCGGCACGACCACGGTGAGCTGGTTGGCTTCCAGGTCGGTCGTGATCGTGAGTGGCGTCGTCATCGACGTCGGCACGAAGCGCACGTGCTCGGCGCCCGTCCCCCAGATGAAGATGACCTCGTCGGTGCCCGGAAAGAGCGCGCCGGGATCGCGCGGCAAGGTCGGAACGCCGGTGAGAACGTTGAGATCGGTATCCCAGGCGATCGCCACGATCGTGCTGTCGGCCTCGAGGAGCGTGTTCAACGTGACCCGATAGGCGACCTCGGTCGGATCGACGGCGATGCGGAACTCGACGATGTCGGCGGCGTTGTCGCCGTAGCGTGCCTCGTTCGTCGGGTAGGTGATGTTGCCCACGCCGCGGCGATGAGCGGAACTCCCCAAGCCCGTCCGTGTCGCTGCCGAAATCGTCGTAGAGGAAGTCCTGATACAGATACTCACCGTTGACGTACGCCTCCTCTCCCGAGACCAGGAGCGGCGCGGCCGTGAAATGCGGGTCGCGATTCTCGAGCTGGGGCGCGGCCGGCGCCGGGGCGTAGAGCACGTCCGGACCCGGACGCGCGCCGCTCGTCACGACCGGAAGACCGGCGAGGGCAACTGACGCGACGTTCAATCCGAACGTTGCGCCGGCGAACATGGAAAGTGCGGTCGACAGCCGGGTCTTCTGCATGCGTTGAGTCTCCTCGGTGAGTCGAGCGGGGCGTGCGCTTCGCCTCGCCAGGTCCGGGCGTGAGCCTATCGCGCGCCCCCGGGTGCTCAATCACCGAAGGCGGGGAATCGGCTGGGAAAAACGGGGGCGGTGCGACGAAATGACTGCGTGAGGCGCGCGCCCTCTTCCTATCGGCGGTGCAAACTCCTATCGTCGCGACGTGGGGCGCGACGGGACGGGGAGACGGCGAGGTGGGACACGCCGACGGGGCATGCGTCACGTGGGCGTCGCGTTCGCGCTGGCGCTCGTCACCCTCACAGCCGGCTGCGCGGCTCCGCGTCTGCACGTCGAGTCGGCGCGCGTCGACTTTCCAGATGCCAAGCCCGGCAGCCCCGGTCGCCTCGAGATGAGCGCGTACTACGGCGACCTCACCTTCGACCCCAAGGCATCGGTCCGCCTCGACATCGGCGGCGAGAGCACACGCTGGCTTTTCTTGAAGCCGCTCGCCAGCAGCCCGACGACCCTCGCGGTCGACGGCGAGGAGCACGGTTACGCGATGATCCTCGACCTCGCGCGCCACCAGGTAACGCTGATCGAGCCCGACGTCTTCGTCCAGCGTACCAATCCGGTCGAGATCAGACTCGGTCAGGACGAGCGCTTCGCGTGCGTGCGGCTGTGGTTCGAGGATGAGGGCAAACGCTGGACCCTCGACGAGACCGCCGGCCGTCAGGCCGCCTGCAAGCGCTGATCCGTCGCGCGCCGGCGCCGCGACCCGCTAGCACGTCGCCGGCGACTCGTGTCCCGGGAGCGGTGACGCCTAGCCACATTCGAGGTCCCACACGAGCGCCGCCGGCAGACCCCGGTACGCGGTGCGGAAGGCCTCCGGTGCGACGCTCATCATCCCACCCGAGAGCATTTCGATCTCGGCGTCGTCGTACGAGGGCTCGAGGCATTGCCGCACCACCAGTCCAGCATCGCGGAACGCTTGCAGGTAGCCGCCGATCGAATGCGCGTAGCTGCGCACCTGCCCTGCCCGGCCGTCCAGCCCGACGAAGAACGCGCTGCCGCCGATCAGCATCTGAACCGGATGGAGATCGGAGAGCACCAACGAACCGCCCGGGCGCAGGACGCGCGCCAGCTCGGCGATCGCGCCATCGAGCCGCGCGAAATGGCTGAGCGCGAGCGCGCACACCACGAGGTCGGCCGTTCCCGTTTCGATCGGGAGGCTGGTCAGATTTCCCGTCCGCAGGTCCGCGTCGGGGAGCGCCGCGCGCGCCACCGCGAGCATTTCCTCACTGACGTCGACCCCGATGACACGGTGGCCTCGGTCGCACAGGTAGCGTGTGTGACGTCCGGTTCCGCAGGCCGCGTCGACCGCGATTCCCGGCCGGACGCGGTCGATGAGGTCGTGCACCAGCGGCTCCTCGATGCGAATCAAGGGATTGGGCATCGAGTCGTACGTGCCCGCCCAGCGCGCGTATCCGGACTCGACGTCCTCGAGGGGCACCTCGAGCTCGTTCGCGAGCGGCGCTTCGGTGAGGAAGCGTGTCAGCTCCTCGATGCGCGCGGCCCCCTGCTCGCGTCCGCCGAGCCAGGTCCGCAGCACCGCGAGTCCTTCGACGCCGATCAAAAATTGCCCGACGCTCACGCGCGCCATGCGCGCACTTTTGCAGATCGCGGCCAGGGGAGAAAGCCCAGGCCGAGATTGGGGACCGTCCAGTAGTCCGCCGGATTCCCGACGTCGAGGGTGAGGACGCCCGAAAGAATCGCCGGCAGCGGTACGTTCACCCAGCGGGCGCGACTATGCTTGCGCCAGCACCCGAACACGATACAAAGCATCCAAGCGACATGAGCCGTTCGTTCACCCGCACCGCCTTGCTGGTCTCGATCAGTCTCGCCGCCGTGGCAGTGGGCTGTCGGCCCGATGGCGGCCCAGTCGCTGGAGTCTCAGCCGCGGATCACACACCCCTCACGGAGCGCACACCAATGACACGCAAGGTCGTCAAGTCAGAGGACGAATGGCGCAAGACCCTCACGCCGGAGCAGTTCGCCGTCTGCCGGCAGAAGGGGACCGAACGCGCCTTCACCGGCAAGTATTGGGACAATCACGAGGACGGCGTCTATCGCTGCGTTGCCTGCGGCGCGCCGCTCTTCAGCTCCGACGCCAAGTTCGAGTCCGGTACCGGCTGGCCGAGCTTCTTCCAGCCGATCGAGCCCGGGATCGTCCAGACCGAGGACGACAGCAGCCTGTTCATGCATCGCACCGAGGTGGTGTGCGCCGCCTGCGGGGCGCATCTCGGGCACGTCTTCCCCGACGGACCCAAGCCGACCGGGGAGCGCTACTGCATCAACTCGGTGTGCCTCGACTTCGCGAAGAACGGCGAGGATGGCGGCGGCAAAGGCGGCGCCCGCTAGCCCTGGAGCAGGCTGCCGAGAAACCTCGGCCTGCTACGCGCGCTCGAGCTCTTCGTCGCCTTCGTCCTCGAGATCGTCGAGATCGTCCTCGTCATCGGTCTCGTCCTGGGCGAGCATCCGGGGTGCCGCACCGACGCCGGCCGTCACGAAGGCCGCGCGCTTCTCTTCATCCGCGTCGTCGTTGTCGCCCTCGTCGTCGACGTCTTCCTCGGCGAGACGCACCGCCGCCGGCGCCGCCTCGTCGGCGAGCGTCGCGAGCGCGGCAGCGCGTGCCGGGATCGCAACATGCGATGCTCCACCGCCCAACACGAATCCACACATGAGCACAGCAGTCAGCAGAGACATGGATCCGCCTTTCTTCGACACTGAGAGTTGAATCTGCGCACGAGCTGGAAGGGGCACTCGCATCAGATGTCACCCGTACCAAACATGTACGCCCGTACCAACGGGACTGTCAACTAAAAGTCGCGCGACGGAACCGAATCGACGACCACCCCGCACCGGTCGATCTGGAAAGAATGACACGTAACCGTCTCGGCATGGGCTCGGCGGAGATGTTCACCCCGCCCGCCAGGGGATTCACGACGGCGGGATCTCCACCTCGAGCTCGAACACGTTGCCGTCCGCCCCGTGCGTCTCGGCAAAGCGCCGGTTTCCGTTCACTGTCACGACGAGCGTGTACGTTCCCGGCGGCACCCCCGTGATGTCGACCCACTGGCCGTCGAGGTCGCGGCGATACAGGTCGCCCCACCCGACCGAGATGCCCTGGAACTCGCAGTCGTAGCCGCTCGACGGCGCGGTTCCGTACGGCTGAAAATCTGCCAGGCAGAACGCCTGCTTGTGACCGGCACCGACTATCTGGTCACCGTCGCGCACCTCGTAGTCCGTAAATCCGCTGAGATGGAAGTGCCCGTGGCACGGGCTGAACTCGAAGTCATCGGGCTCGAGCGGCGGGACCGGGTTGGCGGGGTCACCGACGATGAGATCGGCGGTGCCGAAGTTCACGATCATGACGTCGAAGGTGAGGAGCCGCCGCAGCCCGGGTGCGGGAACGGCGCCCTCGATGAGCGCACAATCATCGGGCGCGAAGGTGCGCTCGACGATCAGGACCGACGCGCGTGTGACCTCGCCATCGAGCGCGAGCTCGACCTCCGGCTTGCGCTGCACGTCGTCGTCGCCGCACGCCACGAGGAGCGCGATGCCGACCAGCCATGCGCCGCGCCGTCGTGACCTTCGCGACGCTCCCCGCTCGCCTCCATTCATCGCGCCGCCCGACATAGCACGCCGTGATCGGCTCGACGACGTGGGATGTCACCGCAGTCCGCAGCAACGGCACTCCGATCAGCAACAACGAGTTCACGGCCAACGGCGTGACCGTGTCCGACCTGGCTTCGGTCGCAGGTTCAGGTGTGAACGGCGCCAGTGGAAGCAGTGACGTTCATCGCGACCACGGGGACGCCTCGCCTGACGCGCATGATCTTCTTTGCCGAGGCGCTCGGGACCTTCGGCACCGGCTACATGTTGCCGCCGACGCCGATCATCCTCTGAGGCCAATGAGGCCGGCCCGGATCAGACGCGCGACCTTCGTTGCTCTGGACGGCTCGGGAAACCCCTAGCCCTCGGTCGAGACGCCTCGACTCCCGGCCGCTTGGCCCCGACTAGAGCTCGAGACCCGGGTAGAGTGGGAAGCGAGCGAGCAGATCGCGCGCCCTCTGCTCCGCCTCCTCTCGCACCCGCTCGTCGAGATCGTAGGTAGCGAGGGAGGGGGCGCCGGCCGCCGTCTTGCGCGGCGTGGTCGCTCGCAGCACCGCGCCGATGATCGCCGCGATCTCCTTCATCTCCTGGGATCCCAGGCCGAGCGTTGTCACGGCCGGCGTCCCGAGCCTGAGCCCGCTCGTGTACCAGGAGCCGTTGCTGTCGAAGGGGATGACGTTGCGGTTGACGGTGACGTGCGCCGATCGCAGCGCGGCCTCGGCCTGGCGGCCGGTGAGGCCGAAGGGGCGGACATCGAGCAGGATCAGATGGTTCTCGGTGCCGCCGGTCACGACCGTGACGCCCTGCCCCGCGAGCTCGGCGGCGAGGAGGGCGGCGTTGTCCACGATGCGCGCGGCGTAGTCGGCGAACTCCGGCCGCGAGGCTTCGGTGAGGGCGACCGCCTTGGCGGCCATGACGTTCGGGAGTGGACCGCCGAGGACGAGCGGGCATCCGCGGTCGACGGTCTCGGCGAGCGCCGACTGACACAGCACCATGCCGCCGCGTGGACCGCGCAACGTCTTGTGTGTCGTCGTCGTGACGATGTGCGCGTGACGCACGGGATCGAAATCGCCGGCGAACACCTTCCCCGCAACCAGGCCCGCGAAGTGCGCCATGTCGACCATGAGCGTGGCGCCGACCTCGTCGGCGATCTCGCGAAAGACGCGGAAGTTGATCTTGCGCGGATACGAGCTGTACCCGGCGACGATCAGCAGTGGCCGTTCGGCGCGCGCGCGGCGTCGGACCTCGTCGTAGTCGAGGAGGTGGGTCTCGGCATCGACCGTGTAGGAGCAGTACTGGAAAAGCTTGCCGGAGATGTTGGGACGGAAGCCGTGCGTGAGATGACCGCCGGCGTCGAGCGCCATGCCCATCATCTTCTGACTGCCGAGCGTGCGGCGCAGCGTCTCCCAGTCGTCGGCGGAGAGATCGCGCACGTCCTTGGCGCCGAGCCGCGCGACTTCGGGCGCCTCGACGCGATGGGTGAGCACCGCCCAGAAGGCGACCAGGTTGGCGTCGATGCCGCTGTGCGGCTGGACGTAGGCATGGTCGGCGCCGAAGAGCGCTTGCGCGAGCGCGACGGCGCGCGTCTCGATGGCGTCGACGGTGTCGCAACCGGCGTAGAAGCGATGACCCGGGGAGCCTTCCGCGTACTTGTCGCTCAGCCAGTTGCCCATCGCCAGCAGCACCGCCGGTGACGCGAAGTTCTCGCTCGCGATGAGCTTCAGATGCGAGCGCTGATCGGCGAGCTCCTGGCGGATACTGCCCGCCACCTCGGGTGCGACGCGCGCGACGATGTCGAGCGCGCCGCGGAAGACGGTCGTCTCAGGGGACGTTGGGGCTGCGTGCGCTTCCATGGGCACCTCCGTGATTCGAGTGTGATGCCCAGGCGCGCGGCTGCGGTACGTCGTCGCTTCCCGGTGGTCGATTCCACCTTCCACGCCAGTCGCGACGCCCTCGACCATAGAGGGTGCGACCGGGGCCGGTCAAACGGCGCCCTGCAAGCCGGTCCCGCCCGTCCGCGCGACGCGTACCGCGGGCTGGACTCCCTCGCTACTCCCCCGCCGGCTCGGGGAAACGCTCGCGCAGCAGTGCGCTTCAGGATCTTCCCGGTCGGGTTGCGCGGGATCTCGTCGACGAAGCGCACCGCTCTCGGCTGCTTGTAGCGCGCGAGCTTCCCCTGGCAGTGCGCGATCACGTCGCGCTCGCGTGAGGCTCTCGTCGCCCTGCACCACGATCGCGAGCGGCGACTCGCCCCACTTGGCGCTCGCCTGGCCGATCACCGCCACGTCGCGCACCTTCGGGATGGGCGAGGATCACGTTCTCGATCTCGGCGGGGTAGATGTTCTCGCCGCCCGAGATGATCATGTCCTTCTTGCGGTCCTGGATGTAGACGAAGCCCTCGTCGTCGACGGTCGCGAGGTCGCCGGTGTGGAGCCAGCCGTCGCGGATCGTCTCGGCGGTCGCCTCGGGACGGTTCCAGTAGCCCTGCATGATGTGCGCGCCGCGGACGATCACCTCGCCCATGCCGCCGGGTGCGACGTCGCGCGCCGCGCTCGTCGACGACGCGCACGTCGGTGTGGAAGAACGCCTTCCCGGTCGAGCCCGCCTTCGCGAGCGCGTCCTCGGGGCTGACGAGGCACGCGGGTCCGCAGCTCTCGGTCAGTCCGTAGACCTGGTGGATCTCGATGCCGAGCTTCGGCGTAGGCCTCGATCAGCGTGACCGGCACGGGCGCCGCGCCGCTCATGATCCAGCGCAGCCGTCGAGAGGTCGAAGCGCTCGCGGTCCGGCACCTGGAGCATGAAGTTCAGCATCGCGGGCACCGCGAGCAGAACCGTGACGTGCTCGTCCTGCGATCACCTGATGCACGCGCAC
This sequence comes from uncultured delta proteobacterium, assembly GCA_963846105.1. Taxonomy (GTDB): domain Bacteria; phylum Desulfobacterota; class Binatia; order UTPRO1; family UTPRO1; genus CAWJUT01. Next base: position 88,579 of record CAWJUT010000006.1, on the reverse strand, counting down.
CGGGTCGAAGGCGCGCATGAGGACGCTCGTGATGCCGCGATGGACGTTGCCGGTGAGCGGCGTGAGCGCGCCGACGTGGAAGAGCGGCAGCACGATCATGTAGCGGTCGCGGTAGCGGACGTCGGCCGTGAGCGCGATGGTGAAGCTCGCCCACAGCGCCGAGTTGTGCGTGTGCACGGCGCCCTTCGGCAGGCCGGTCGTGCCCGAGGTGTACATGATGTAGAGCGGGTCGTCGTCGACGGCGCCGACCTCCGGCTCGGCATCGGAGGCACGCGCCTGCAGCGTCGTCGTAGGAGCTTCGCGAAGGCCGCGACGCTCGTCCTGCGCGCCCGCGTGCACCCAGGCGCGCACCTTGATCGCGCCGGCGTCGCCGGTTTTCGCGCGGCTGCGCTGCTCGAGGTCGGTGACCAGGGCGGCGAACTCGCGCGTCGTAGATCAGCACGCTCGCGCCGCTGTCCTTCGAGGATGAACGCCAGCTCGTCCGCCACCAGCCGCCAGTTGAGCGGCACCACGATCGCGCCGAGCTTGGCGATCGCGAAGAAGCTCTCGACGTACTCGACGCCGTTCATGAGCAGCAGCCCGACGCGATCGCCCTTGCGGACGCCGAGGCGCGGTGAGCGCATGCGCGGTGCGATTGCAGCGCGCGTTCAGCTCCGCGAAGGTGAAGCGACGCCCGACCTCGACCTCGACCAGTCCTTCCATGCGTGGGCTCAATGCCGCGCGTTTGGCGAGCAGAAGACCGACGTTGTTGCGCATGCGCTATCCTCCAGCGCCGCTGCCTACCTCAGGCGCGGCCGGCGTTACAACCGCCGCGGCGCCCGGCCGCTACTCGTCTCCTTTCGGCGCCGAATCACGCCGTGCTAGCATCCTCGTTCAGGCAGATGACGATCCTCGAACGCATCGTCAAGGAACGCGTAGGGCAGTCGTTGGTCGGCAACGTCAGCGTGGCCGCGGAGCGGCTGGCGGATGAGTTCGTGCGAGAGGCGATGGCCGATGATGACTTTCGGCGCTCAGTCCGCGAGATGGTGCGCGCCTGGGGCAAAGAGTTGTGGGAACGACTACAGCAGCCTGCACGTCCGGTTCGCCCTCGCAGACCAAGGCGCAGGAAGCACTAGGAGCCTGTCCGCGTCGTCGCCGCAGCAGGCCCACGGCGAGCGCGTTTCAAGTCAGAATCGCCACTCGATCCGCTGCTCGGCGTGCGGCTGGTAGCGGCAGAGGCGGTGGCGCGGGCGAGGCCGGAGTTCACCAGGCCGATCCGGCTGACGACGGCCCGGATCGCGCGCGTGACGTTCAAACGCGCGCGCTCGGCACACCGACGAGCGCGAAGTTGTCCGAGCCGTTTCCACCCGCAACCCTCGACTTCGGATTGGCTCGATTCAACACCGACGGGTCGCTTGACACCACCTTCAGTACGCGCGGAGAGGCGTACTCCAGGAGCCGCCGAGCCCGTCGCCGCTACGCTAGGGCACCGCGGGGACGGCGCCGCGCAGCATCAAATAGATCACCACCCCGGTGACCGAGACGTAGAGCCAGATGGGCAGCGCCACGCGCGTCACGCGCGTGTGGCGGTCGAACTCGCGCCGATACGCGAAGTAGAACGCCGTCAGCGCAAGCGGCACGACCGCCATTGACAGCAGCACGTGGCTGGCGAGGATCACGAGGTAGAGCGCGCGGACGGCGCCCACTCCAGGAAAGCGCGTGTCGCCGTGCACGTAGTGGTAGGTCAGGTAGCAGACCAGGAACAGTGACGAGGCGGCGAACGCCGAGACCATGCAGTACTTGTGCACGGTGAGCGCGCGTCGCTTGACGGCGACCCAGCCGGCGCAAAGCAGACTGGCCGAGACCGCGTTCAGGCAGGCGTTGACGGCCGGAAGGAAGCGGAGATCGAGTCCGCTGCTCGCCCCGGCCTGCCGGATCATCAGGATGTAGGCGATGAACGCGAGCGCCCCGGCCGAGACCACGGCATTGAACGCGAAAAAGGCGCGATCCTGGGCGGGTGCCGGCGCGGGAGCGGGAAATCCGGCCATTTCCAGGGCTTTCTAAAGTCTTTTCGCGCATTTGTCGATTAATAGGGTGCTTGCCCCCCCACGCCGACCACGATACCGCGCTCTCGCGTCCCGTCTTCTGGCGTGAGACCGCTCCCGTCCTGCGCCAGCGCCTGACCGTCGTGGCGTTGACGTTCTCCCTCTTCATGGGCCTCGGCACCTTCTTCGAGATCACCTACTTCCCGGCGCGCGCCGACTTCGCGCGCTTGCTCTACACGGTCGAGGTGCTGGTCGCGCTCGGGGGTGCGGCGACGTGCTGGCTCCCCAGCATGCGGGAGCGGACGCGCGCAGTTGCCATCGCCGTCGCCGTCACGCTCGCCGCCTGTATCAGCTTCTACCATGCAGGGGTCGGCGCCTCGGCCGAGCGCGTCGCCACCGTGCTCGGGTGCGTTGCGAACCTGCTCTCCGTGCTGCTGCCCTGGGGGTGGACTGGACAGTCGATCGCGGCGCTTGGCTTCCTCGCCAGCTTCGCCGTTGCGTCGCCGTATCTCGTCACCAGCGACGCGCTCGTCATCTCCGGTGTCGTGCTGCTCACCGCCGTCACCACCTCGATCTGGTGCGCGTTCTTCCTCGATCGCTATCGCTACGAGGCGTTCCGCCGTACCGCGCTGCAAACCGAAGAGGCGGAGATCGCCGCCGCGCTCACGCACGTCGGCGCGACACTCAGCCAGCACCTCGGGCGCCCGGACATGCTCGAGCAGGTGAACCACCTCACGGTCGCGACGCTCGGTTGCGACTGGAGCAGCCTCTTCCTCTTCGACGAGCGGCGCCGTGTCTACTGGCTGGGTGCGAACGTGGGGTCGCGTCCCGAGGTACGCAGCGAGCTCGCGTCGCTCGAGTTTCCGCCCGACAGTCTTCCGTTGCTCAAAGAGTTGAAGCCGGGAAGCTTGGTGACGATCACCGACGCCTCCCAGCAGACGCTGGTGCCGGTCGAGCTCCTGAACGCACCGACGTCGCTTCGGCGCTCTATGCACCGATCGCGCGCGGCGAGCACATCATCGGCGTGCTGGTGAACGGCTACACCGCGCGCACCGGGCCCTTTTCCAGCCGCGAAATCCGGCTCACGCTGGGGATCGCGCACGCCACCGCCATCGCGCTCGAGAACCGCCGGCTGATTGCTGATCTCCAGTCCGCGAACCGGCTCAAGTCCGAGTTCGTGGCCACCATGTCGCACGAGCTGCGCACACCCTTGAACGTGATCATCGGCTACACCGAGATGCTGGCAGATCGTGCGCGCGAGCTCGGTGACACGGGGTTCAGCGATACCGTCGGCCGTATCGAACGCAGCGCCGTCGAGTTGCTCGATCACGTGAGCCGGACGCTCGACCTCGGACGGCTCGAGGCGGGACGCGAGACCGTCGACGCAACGGCGGTCGATGTCGGTAGTCTCCTCGCCGAGCTCGACCGCGAGCTCGAGCCCTTGAAGGCACCTGGGGTCGCGCTCGCGTGGCACAACGGGCTCGGCCGCGAGCCGCTGGTCACCGATCGGCTGAAGCTCAAGACCATCGTGAAGAACCTGACCGCCAACGCCCTCAAGTTCACGAGTACGGGCAAGGTGTCGGTGACGGTGACGACCGGGCACAGCGATCACTTCGTGAGCTTCATCATTCACGACACCGGCATCGGCATCGCCACCGAGCACCTGCCGGTCATCTTCGACATGTTCCGTCAGGTGGACAGCTCGTCCACTCGCCGCTTCGGCGGCGTCGGCCTCGGGCTGCACATCACGCGGCGTCTCGTCGAGCTGCTCGGCGGCACGATCGCGGTGACGAGCATGGTCGGTAAGGGGTCGACGTTCACGGTGACGTTGCCCCTCAGGGTGGCGTCGAGTGCTGGCGTGGGCGGGCGGGACGCCGAGGCGAGCCGGGCGGCGGGCGGCGCGAAAGGCTAGGATTGACGCCGCTCGGCTCCGCTCCCGCCCCTCCCAACCTAGTCATCCCGTTTAGGTGGCTGAACGATGTGCAGAACCCTGCCTGGAGCGTGCGCCTCAATCGCGAGCCTTGCGACGACCTCATCAATTTCCTCGAGCGTGTATGCGTTCAGTGCTCGTCCCTTTGCCGGATCGCGTCCGAGCAAAAAGTTGCGGAAGTGCATCGCGCCGTACTCATAGGGCGTGACCCGATTCTTAGCCTTGGATCTGCTCCTGTATAGCTTGACCCATTCTGTGTACGCCTCACGAATCATCCTTTGAAAGTGCTGGGGCTTGCTCTGCTCACTCATCGTCGTTCTCCTTGGTAGGGGGTCATAGTCAGTTGATCTCAGCGCTCTGGTTCCTGCGTGATCACGCCCTGTGAGGCATCGAGCTCGTTGTCCAGAAGGGGGTCCCTACTGCGAGCTTGTCTCACCAGCTCATCTAGCAACATGTGATTCTCTGGCAGTGGTGCGTGGCGGACTAGCTGACTTTTCGTTCCGACCTTGCCCCATACTGATCGCCACCACCATTCGACCTTGCCGAGCGTGGCAGATCCATCCCCACGCGGTATTCGGGAGCGCCGTTCCCGCGTTGCTGACCCTACCGAGCGCCGGAGCAACTGTGACCAATTCCATGGCGTACAAGCCAATGCCCTCAAGACGTTCGATCCGGTAGAACCTAGCGCGGTTCCGGTTGCCGCTCGGCCCCGAGGGCTGTGTGACCTCACAAACGAACCACCCCGGAAATTCCAGCGTCTTGAATCGGCGGAAAGGTCCGTGGTCATTTCGGATGACACATGGGCGGAAATCCACGATGCCGTTTTCATTGTTAGACATGGTCGTTTCCTCCTCCACGGGTTGGTTATTAGTCATCATGCGGCATCAGGCGTTTCTGTGCGCCCAGCCGCTGCCAAAGCAGCACGAAAACATTGCCGACAGAGATCGTGCCCTTTTCGGAAAATATGTCCTCCGCGCATTCGGCCACGCTTCGAAGGACCGACGAGCGCTCGACGCTGAAAGCACTGTGCGCAGTACCGCTGGCTCAGCTTCATGATTTTCCCTCCTTACTCTCCGCAGAATTTTCCAAGAATTGGCGAACCGCATTGGAAATAGACACTCGTACATTTCTAGCGAGAAATTTTTTTCGGCTCGTGCCCTATTCCGCAAAAATCCGCCGACGAATGGCGACGAGATCCAGGACTACCCAAACACCAAGATTCTCCGAGGAACTCCCACGAGAAGATAGCCAAGGCGTAGACTCCGAATCGTTTAAGGTAGCGAATTTCGTCCTGATCTCGCCTCCCTGGTCGGTTCCGACGGCGATAGGTTCCTTTTGCCGCCAGAGATTTCTGCCCATCTCTTTCCTCACATGACTTAATAACTTAGCAACTGCCTGAACTCTCAGCCCCATTCTCACAAGCTCTTTCGCAACTGCGAATTCCATCAGATTCTCATCGGAATATTTCCGGGGCCTTCCTGACCCTTCGGTGTCCATCAGATCGGGCCTGACCACCCTCTTCTCGGCCCAATCAATCACCTGATGGGGGCGTAGCTGGACGCGAGCGCAGACATCCTTGAGCGAGTACGGACCATTCGACACGGCAGGCATGGAACTGGACAGTCGTCTACTACGGAGGCGCAGCTCGTGTCAACTGTCAGCTGCTCGGCGCGGGGAAGCGAATGTACTCGTCGATGATCAGATCGACGAGCGCCGCGTCACCCGGGCGCTCGCCCTCGATGCGGCCGCGCGCACGCAGATCGTCGACCAGTCGATCGACCGCGAACTGCACCGACAGATCGTCCGAGTGCGCGAACCAGGCGCGCCGCTCGGCTTCGTCGGCGAAGCAATAGGCCTTCCACGAGATCGAGAAGCGCAGCTCCGGCCAGCGGTAGCGGGTGACCGTTTCAGCGCCGTCGAGGACGCACCATCCGCCGTCGCCGTCGTAGCGGAGCTGCATGCCCGGACGCAGACGATCGACCGGCTCCGCGGTCTCGGCGACGCGGTCGACGCCGTGGAAGACGGTGTCGGTGTCGAGCAGGATGGCGGTGTTGAAGCGCACGGGGTGCGCCACCGGCGGCGCGTCGGCACCGCCGGGATAGAACGCGAACTCGCCGCCCGCGCAGTCGTGGAACCACGAGACGGCGGTGGCGATCGGCATGCGCCAGTCCTCGAAGAGCCCGGAGTGCCGCATCGCCACCAGCAGCCACTGCGGGTGGCGCGTACGGTTGGCGCCGCGAAACTCGGGGACGTCGGTGTGCACGGCGAGCTCCTGCCCGGGCACGAGCAGATTGGCGTAGACGATCGCCGGCACGATGACCGGTCGTCCGTAGAGCGCGCGCGCCGCCTCGACGAAGCCTTCGTGACGGAGAAACGGCTCGACGCCGCTGATCCGGATCTCGTCGCCGTACGCGTAGGTCTCGCGGAAATAGTTGGTGCGTGACGCCAGGGACTGCAACGACTCGCTGCGGCCGAAGCGCCCTCCCGTGCGAATGAAGTTGCGCGCCGCGTCCCAGCGCGCCGGGAGCCCTTCGCCGATGCCCGCGAACGTCGGCTCCTCGGAATACATCTTGTAGGAGCCGAAGCGCTTGCAGATCTCGACCATCGCGGTGGCGCCGGCGTCGGGGAACAGCGGATCGAAAGCAGTGTAACGGTGCTTCGCCATGACGGGCATTCCCGCTATAGCACGAGAGCACGGTTGCATGGCCAGACCCCCGGAGGAACCTCGTGAGTGATCCGCAGGAAGAGCTCGTCGACGAGACGATCGGCCACGCCACCGTTTTCTATGGCGCCGAGCGCGGCAAGTATCCGCACGCCAACACCCTGGTGGTTGCCGGCACCGAGGAGGCGCTGGCGATCGACCCCTCGCTCGGACTGATCCCACGCCGCGGGCGGCTGCCGCGCGTCGATCGCGTGCTGAACAGCCACTGTCACGAGGATCACACCGCCGGCAACCATCTCTTTCCCGACGTGCCCCTGCATCTGCACACGCTCGACGCTCCGGGGGTGCGCTCGCTCGACGATTTCATGGCGATCTACGGCTTTCCGCCCGAGATCGACGCGGCATTTCGCCCGCTGCTCACCGAGCGTTTTCATTTCACGGCGCGGAGCGACGCGCAGAGCTTCGAGGACGGCGACCTGTTCGACCTCGGCGGCGTGCGCGTGACGGTCATCCACACTCCCGGACACACGCGCGGTCACTGCTGCTTCCTCGTCGAGCCCGATTCCATCCTGTACGTGAGCGACATCGATCTCTCGAGCTTCGGTCCGTACTACGGTGACGCCTGGTCGTCGCTCGAGGATTTCGAGCGCAGCATCGCCGCCGTGCGCGCGATCGAGGCGCGCTGGTACGTCACCTCGCACCACGTCGGCACGATCGAGGGACACACCGCCTTCGCCGAGCGCCTCGATCGCTTCGCCGCCAAGATCGCCGAGCGCGAACGCCGGCTGCTCGAGTTCCTCGCGGAGCCGCGCACACTCGCCGAGGTGGCGGAGCATCGCTTCGTGTACCGCCCCGGCGATCAGGTGCTGTTCGCCGACCCGGTCGAGCGCCGCAGCATGGGCCAGCACATCGAGCGTCTGCTGCGGGCGCGACGAGTCGACGAGGTGGAGCCCGGTCGCTATCGCGCGGCCTGACCACCGACGGCGCCGGCGCGCCGACTACCTGGTTGGTACCACGAACCGACAGGAAGGGCCGGATGCTCGACTGAGCCGACGATCGAGAGTCGCAAGCGGAAGGTCGAACGCCTCGGCAACCGCGACGTACCATGCATCGTAGCTCGTGATGTTCCGACGAAGCTCCCAGATACGTTCGGCAAACGGCACGAACGGAACCAGCAAGATATCGAGGCTCAACACGTCTCGTTGAGCTGCCGTCGCCTCGAGGAGGGTCAGATGCTTCGAGACCTCGAGTCTACGCAGGATGTTGGTCGCTTCCACCAGGACGAGGTGCGGTGCGACGACCTCCCCCTCTGCGAGTCGCTGCTCGGCCCAGACCCCTTCGGGGCCCGCATCGGTCGTCGCAGCCACGAGTACCGACGCATCGACGACGACGCTCACCGGCGGTCGGCGTCGCGGTGCTTCAGAATCCGTTTCGCGGGTACGCGAGTGGCAGCCGCGCGCTTCCGTTCACGAACCCGCTCGAGCCAGATGTGCATAGAGGGACGCGCCGCGAGGCGCTCCAGCTCTTCCTTGAGGTACTCCTGCATCGACTTGCGCTCGCGAGCTGCGCGACTGGCAAGCTCGTCGCGGACTTCCTCAGGAACGTCGCGAATCGTTATCTGGACTCCCATGACTGCAATATGCCAGCGGTGAAGTCATTGTGCAATCACCACTTCGCGTAGTGGCTCTCCATGTAGCCGAGCAGCCCGTCGACGGTGATGCGCTCGCGATCCGCGGTCTCGAACGAGCCGCGATAGCGTCCGAAGAGCTGGTTGAAGTTGGTGGCGACGATGCCGGCGTTGACCTTCTCCGAGTGGCCGCCTTCGGGATGGAACTCGAGGCGCAGGCGCCCGTCGTAGGAGCTCACGCGCCAGGGTCGCTTCAAGTCGCGGCGGTCGTAGTCGAAGAACACGGTGTCGAGCTTGTGCAGGCGCCCGTCGAGCCAGAAGCAATTCTCGGTGAAGCTGGTCTCGTTCACGCCGCACGACACGTTCATGCCGACGACGCGGCCGCCGCTGGCGCGGCCCGCGAGGCAACCCCAGTTCCAGAACGTCTGCCGGCGCATGAAGCCCGCGCTCCAGTCGTGGTGCCCGCGGACGTCGAGCGCGGCGAGGTCGTAGGTCCGTCCCTCCCAGCGCAGCGTTCCCGAGACCCGATGGCCGGCGGTCTTGCGGGCGTAGACCCACCCGGTCGCGCCGGCGGGGGTGCAGATGCGCATCGGCTCGATCGCCGGGTCGTGCTCGCTGAACACGGCGTCGATCGCGACGCCGCCGGCGATCTCGACACGCAGATGGCGGGCGGAGGTGCGGGCGTCACCGTCCATCACGACCCGACTCCGACCCGACTCGAACGTCGCCGTCCCATCCTCGGGTCGCTGGTCGAATCGCGTCCCGCGCGCGAGCAGTCGCTTGAGACTGTACTCGACGTAACGGCGCGTGCGCGGCTCGTAGCAGTAGACGAACGCCGTGCCGACGTACTTGACGTCGGCGATGGCGCAGCCGAACACCAGGTCCTCGCCGAGCGCGCCCAGGAACTGGAACTGATTGAAGGCGAAGTGGCGGGCGAGCCGGCCGCGCTTCCGCCCGAAGGGATCGATGAGGACGAAATCTCGATGATTCACGTCGAGGATGGGTTCGGTGAAGATCCCGAAGCGGACGTTGCCGGAGGCATCGATGAGCCGGTCGCCGCTCGTCGCGGGCGCGCGCTCCGGGATCGAACGCGCCGCCGTCGTGCTCACGTTCGCGGCGCCGCGGGCGGCGGCCCAGGCACCGCGGCGAGCAGCGGCACCTCGGCCTTGGCGTAGGTGTGCTTCTCCTTCAGCAATCCGTTCTCGAAGCGCAGGATGTCGAGACCGCGCCAGCCTCGCCGCTTGCTGCCGTCCTCGAGCACGCACAGCCAGCGAATCAGCGCCTTCCCGGTGGCGGTATCGACGAAGAGATCCTCGGTGTGGAAGCGGATCGTGCCGTAGTCGCCGCGGAACTGCGGGACGAATGCCTCACGGACCGCCGCTTTGCCGCGCGCCACCCGGCCGTCGAACTGATCGTAGACGGCGTCCTCGGCCATGAAGCCCATCACCGCGTCGAGATCGTCGCGATTGAAAGCGTCCGTGAAGCGCACGACGAGGTCGGCGAGCGCGGCGCGCCCGTCATCGGCGACGGTTGCATCCGGTGACTGCCGCGCCTGCCGGCGGCCGCGTGTTCCTTGACCCATCGCGGACTCAGGCGTAGCAGGCGACCAATGGAAAGTCATGGGCCGACGCTCTGGTACTTCGCCTATGGCTCGAACATGCAATCGGCGACCCTGCGCGGCCGGCGCGGCGTCACGTGGACACGCGCGATCGCGGCCCGGCTGCCGAACTGGCGGCTGGTCTTCGACAAACCGCCGCTCGTTCCCGCGGGCGGCGCGGGGTTCGCCAACATCGTGCGCGAGGAGGGCGCCGCGGTCTTCGGCGCGGCCTACGAGATCACGCGCGACGACCTGGCGCACATCGAGCTCACCGAGGGCGTGCTGATCGACAACTACCGGCGCGTCGAGATCGAGGTCGTCCCTCTCGTGCCGGGCGCTTCACGCGAGCCGGGCGCGCCGCTCCCCGTGCTCACCCTCGCGTCCGATCGACGTGATCCCGCGCTCCGCCCGTCGGCGGTGTACATGGCGCGTGTCATCGAGGGCGCGCTCGAGCACGGTCTGCCGCCCGACTACATCGAGCTCCTACGGCGCATCCCGACCGGCGAGGAATCCGAGTTGTCGCTCGCGACGCGCGCGCTCGTCGATCGAAGGACTGCGCGCGATGAAGCGGCGCGACGGCGAGTAGCGGCTACCGCTGCCCGCGCCGAACGGCGCAGAACTCGAGATCGTGGCCGTCGGGATCCGTGAAATACAGCGAGAGCGCGTTCATCCAGTCCTGTGCCACGGGACCCAGGACGTTCATGCCTCGACGCTCCAGGGATTCCTTCAGCCGGCCCAATTCGGATTCGTCGACGCCGAACGCGAAGTGTTGCTGCGGCCAGGTCCCCTTGTCCTCCTGCAGGACCACCATGCCCGCGTTGCCCCCCACCCAGAGAAAGAGCCAACGACGGCGCTCGTCACGGAGCCCGGGCTCGAAACCGAGAACCTCCTGGTAGAACTTCGCCGCGACCTCGAGGTCTTTCACCTTGAGTGCGACCTCGAACACGCCGTTGATCTTCACGCGCCGCGCTCCTCGTCAGCGCTTGGCATCCAACAATGTCGCGAGCTGGGCGCGCTGATGGGTTCCGTCACCCCACAGGAACTGGTTGTGCTTCTGGCGCTTGAAATAGATGTGGACGTCGCACTCCCAGGTGAAGCCGATCCCGCCGTGGAGCTGCACCGAGCGATCGGAGCAGAACGCCGCGGCGTCCGACGCGGAAGCCTTCGCCATGCGCGCGAGGCGAAGCGCGTCGCGCGGATCGGCGTCGACGGCGCACGCCGCCGCGTACACCAGCGAGCGCGCCCGATCGACCGCGAGCATCATGTTGACGATCGGATGCTTCACCGCCTGGAAGAAACCGATCGGGTGGTCGAACTGCGTGCGCACGCGCGCGTACTCGGTGGTGGTCTGGAGCTGCCACTCGGCGGCGCCGGCGAGATCGGCGGCGACGATGGTGAGAATGGAAGGCAGACGCGGCGTCGAGCGCGGCCGCGCCCTCGCCGGGACGCGCCACCTCCGCCGCCGCCTCGACCGTCACGTCGTCGAATTCCACGCGCGCTTGATCGCGAGTGAGATCGACGATGCGATCGGGGTGGATCTTCACTCCGGGGGTGTCCGCCGGCACGACGTACAGGCCGACGCCGTTCCCGGCGCGCGCCGCCACCACGAACAGGCCGACCTTGCGCGCGTCCTGAACGAAATACGCCGTGCCCTTCAGGACCGTTCCGCCGCGACCGGCGGTGGCGCGCACATCGGTGGCCGCCGTGTTCCAGCCGGCGTCGGCGCCGCTCACGGCCAGGGTTGCGGCGGTGCCGCCGGCGATGCGCCCGAGCGCGTCGTTGGCGCGTTCCCCACCCGGGCGCTCCGCCGCCGCGCGCAGCACGGCCGTCGCGATCAGCGTCGCCAGCAGCGGTGAAGGCAGCGCCGCTCGCCCGATCTCCTCGCACAGCGTCGCGACCGCGATCATCTTCATGCCGACGCCGCCGGCCGCCTCCGGCACGGCGAGCGCCGTCCAGCCGAGCTCGACCATCTGTCGCCAGAGCTGCTCGTCGAAGCGCGCCGGCTGCACTTCGCTCTCGTAGGCTTCGCGGTGATCGCGCGCCACCAGCGCCCGTAGCCGCTCCACACCCGCCTGGTCCTTGAGGAGCTTGCGCGCGCCGTCGCGCACCATCTGCTCCTCGGCCCCGAACCCGAAATCTTTGGGTTGCGCCATGGCTACTTGGACTTGGCGAGGCCGAGAACGCGCTCGCCGAGGATGTTGCGCTGGATCTCGTTGCTGCCGGCCGCGATCGTGAAGCCGTAGGAGTTCATGAAGGCGAGCGGCCAGTGACCGCCGTCGGGAGCTTGCGCGTCGCCGACGTAGAGGCTGGCGTATGGCCCCTCGATCTCGAGCGCCGCCGCGGCGATGTCCTGCATCAGCTCGCTCACCAGCACCTTGGCGGAGAGCGGAATGCGCATCGGATGGTCGATGAGCGGCTCGACGCGGGCCCGCCGATGCGCCTGCCGCATGCCCTCGACGCGCACCGCGAGCTGCGCCACCCGGTCGCGTACCAACGGATCATCCCACGCCGGCTTGCCGTCGCGCGTGATGCGCTTGGCGAGCGCGATCAGCGAGTCGATGCGCTCGTCGAGCGACACACCGCCACCCGAGCCCGCGCCTTCGGCGGCGCCGCGCTCGTAGAGCAGCGTGGTCATCGCCACCGTCCATCCCTTGCCGACCTCGTCGACACGCAACGTGTCGGGCACCACCAGATCCTCGAAGAAGACCTCGTTGAAGCCGGTCTCACCCGTCATCTTGATGAGCGGACGGACGGTGACGCCCTTGGCGTTGGCGATCGGCACGATGAAATAGGTGAGCCCGTTGTATTTGTGGTCGCCGCTCGTGCGGCAGAGCATGATCATCCAGCTCGCGAAGTGCGCCAGGCTGGTCCACACCTTGTGGCCGTTGATCACCCAGTTGTCGCCGTCGCGCACCGCCGACGCCTGCGCGCCGGCGAGATCGCTGCCGGCGTTCGGCTCCGAGAAGCCCTGGCACCAGATCTCGTCGGCGGCGAGCAGCGGCGGCAAGTAGCGACGCTTCTGCTCCTCGGTGCCGTGGGTGAGGATGGTCGGCGCCGCCATGCTGAGACCGATCACGTTGATCATGTAGGGCACGCCCGCGCGTCCCATCTCCTGGCTCGCGACCTGCTGGAAGCCGCGGTGCCCGCCGCCACCGTACTCCTTGGGATAGTCGCAGCCGATCAACCCGGCCTCGTAGCAGCGCTTCTCCCAGGCACAGAGATAGCGGCGCTGCTCCTCGGTCATCACCTCGATCGGTGAGATGGGAAGGCGAAAGCCCGGTGGGGCGGGCCGGTTCTCGTCGAGCCAGCGACGGCAGTAGGCACGGAACTCGGCTTGCTCAGGGGTCTCTTTGCGTTGGTCGGACATGGGTGGCTTTTTTCGCACGCGCCCCGACGTGCGGCAAGCGCTACGCAGGGGCCGAAATCATCTCGCGGGTACGATCTGCAAGCCGGCGGTTGAAATTGCGCTCCCTCAGCGGAGGATCACGGGCGTGACGGCGAGCCCCGCCGGGGTGGGCCGGAAGCATCGCGCCGGAGCGCGCTCGGAAAAGCCGCGTCGAGAAGCCTCGAGAGTAGCCGATCGCGCAGCGCGTCTTCTCAGTCCTTGTCGAGCGCGTCCTCGATCTCGTCGGCGGCATTGTCGATCGCCTCGCCGACCTCCTCGGCTGGGCCATCCTTCTTCTCGCAGCCCATCAGAGACGACGACCCAGCCACCAACACCGCCACCATGAGCAGAGCAATTCCTGTGCGACGCATATGGACCTCCTTTGACTGCTACCGAGAGGAACGTCAGGAGCCGCAGGACAGTGCGGCGGCTTGATTCATTCGAGGCTTGTCGATGCCGGGGCGGGTGGTCGCTGTGGTGATACTGCCGGTCCTCAAACGACCGGCGGCGCCCCCCGGCCGGCAACGAACGCAACGATCAGGAAGATCATGGCGACGACGACCAGGATGTAGCCGATCTCCGCCGACAATCCGGCGACGCCGCGCATACCCAGCACGGCAGCAACGATGGCAACCACGAAGAACATCAACGCATAGTGGAGCATGGCTGTCTCCTTTCCGTACTGAGCGATAGAGCAACGCTCATGCCATCGTCTGGCGACGAGTTTTGCGTTTTCTTTCGCGGCGGCGCTGCGTTGGCGCGCTGAATTCGATGTAAGAGCTACACTCGCTGTAGGGGATACAGCGTTCGGAAACGCGCTGTCAGAAGTCGTTGCTATCGACGACGTCGAGCACGAGCGTCGTCCCGTCGTTGCTCGTGTTGCCCTCGGCGCCACCGGCGGTATCGAGCTCGACGCGCGCCGTGCAGCGCGCCGGCGAGCGACGGCTCGCGGCCTGGAACGCCGCGGCGTCGATCGTCAGGCTGATCGGCAACGGCTCGACCCCGCTTCCCGTGAGCGCGATCAGGCGCTCGAGCGTGCGCGCACCGCCCTCCGTCTCGAGACCGACGGCGCCCGCCGGACAGGAATCCTCGGCGAGCGTGACCGCGAGCGTGTAGGGTCCCGCCGCCCGCCCCGACGGCGCGCCGGCGCGGCGCACGCGCAGCATGACGTTCTTCCGTACCGTCGCGACGCCTGGACGAATCTTGACGCGCACCGGCGCCGCGCTCGCGACGATGGCATCGACGCCGCCGGCACGCGCGATGTCGTTCAGGTCGGTGACGTTCAGCTCGATCGGCGCGACGTTGTTCGCGGGGGTCGCGTCCATACCGGCGCCGGGGAACGCGGTGGCGAGCACACCGAGCGTACAGCGGTCCGGGGCCTTGCGGTTCGCGGTCGTGAAAGCCGATGCGGCAATCGTGAGCGAGACCGTCGCGACGCGCGCCTCGCCCGACCCGAAGCCCACCGTATCCTGGGCGCCAGGCATCCCGGCTTCGAAATCGGGGACGCCGGCGATCGTACCCGTCGGGCAGGTTCCGTCGTCGACGGTGAGCCGGATCGAGCCGGGGCCACCGCCCGCATGCACCACCTTGACGCGCACGTTCTTTGCGACCGCCACCGCTCCGGCACGGATGGTCACCGATACCGGCTTCGGTGCCACGACGACGGCGTCGGTGATCGACGCCGGCGTCGACACCGGTGTCGAGATCGGTGTCGGGGTCGGCGGCGGGCCGAACCCCACCGCGACCGTCACGGAGTCGGCATCGTGCGAAATCTGGGTCACGGTCACGCCGTTCTCGGCGTCGACGAAGCTCGTCCCGTCGAGCAGCGTCAGCGAACGGTCGGGCAGCGCGGCCAGTGCGTACGTCTTGCGCCCGAATTCCTCGCTCGAGACGTGGAGCGAGACACCTTCGTTGCTCCCCATCCCGAGCACGGTGAAGCTGGTATCGAAGAGCCCATCCGGAACGCGATAGCTGAGATAGTACTCCTCATCGGTGTCCGGCTTCGCGATCTTCAGTACTTTCGTCCCCGGCCCATCGCTGCCGAGCGGCGTGAGCGTGAAGACGCCGTCGGAACCGACCGACACGATCCTCGAGGACACCACCCAGCCGCTCGCGATCTTGTGCGGAGCATTGAACAGGAAATACTGCCCGCCCATGTTGTCGAACGGATCACCGTATTCTTCCAGGTCACAGCGCGAGTAGTCGTCGATCGCGCGCGCGCCGCAGTTCATGAAGCTCGCATGGCCGAGGCCGAGATTGTGGCCGAACTCGTGAGCGATGGTGCGCCACAAGCTGTCCAGGGGTACGAAGGAGAACACTTGCGTCCACGCGCGCGGCCCCCCGATCTGCGCGAGCCCGCTCCAGAGGCAGCCGGTGATCGGCCCGAAGAAGCCGTGCGGGAAGACGTACGTGATCTGGTCGTAGTCTCCGAGATCGACGCCGTCCGCTTCGGCGGCGGCGTCCGCCGCGTCGGCCCACGCAGCGTAGTCGCAACGGCCGCTCGCCTCGAACGGAATCGGGTACCAGCCGGCGACGTCCGATTCGAGACTGAGCGCGCCGAACGAGTTCTCGAGGTAGTAGCTGCGGAGACCTCGCGGATCGAGTCGCACGCCGTCCTCGAGCACCTGGGGCGTGATCGGCATGTCGATGTTGTCGAGGAAGTTGAGGAGGATGAGCAACGTCCGCCTGGTGCCCGCCGTCGCGACCGCTGCCTCCGCCACGGCCAGCGTCTCGACGTCGCGGGCGTCGCTCACCAGAAGCTCGACGGCGCCGTCGTCGCCGACGACATGCCGGCCGTGCAGCCGGACGTGCGCGCGCGGCGCCATGCCGCGTGCGATCGCGGCGGACGGCAAACGCAACCGCGTGCGCTCGCGCCCGCGCCGCACCCAGTACTCGACGTGCTCGCCTGCGCCCTCGTCGTCAGGCGCCGGCAGCGTCGTCATCACTTCGAGAATACCCTCGAGCACGACGTGGGCGGCAGCGCGCGACACACCTCCGGCCAGCAACGCGATCAGGACGAGACCGCACACGATCGGCCACATACCGACGCGACCCTTCGCCGGGCGCTGTGCTGCTAGCTCCGCCACCCCGCTCCTCGTCCGCTTCCCAACCACGCCTCCACGCCGCGCGCCGGCGGAGACCTTGGCAGGCGCGCTCGCCTCTCCGACTCCGGAGTTACCAAGGCGCCTCGCGCTTTACAACGTCAAAATCCGGCCAAATTGGCCAACGACGCGGCGCCGCGCAGGCTCACTCGTCCGAGATCAGGGAGGGGAGTTTTCACGCTACTCGGTCGTCACCCGCGAGGAGCAGTCCGTGGGACGCGAGATCTCGCGCACGGTCTCGGCGGTTCGCTGCGCCGGCGCGTACTCGGCGATGTCCGCCTGAGCGATGATGCCGCAGCACTTCCCGCCGGCATCCACGACCGGCGCGCGACGAACCTGATTCTCCTCGAAGATCTGGCAGCATGCTTCGAGCGACGCATCCTCGCTCACGGTCACGACCGGAGTCGACATGCAGTCGGCAACCCGAAGCGCGAGCGGGTTCCGGCCGAGAGCGACGGTACGACACGTGATGTCGCGGTCGGTGACGACACCCACCAGCCGCATGTTGTCGAGATTTTCGACCACCGGAATCTCACCGCAGTCGTTCTCGACCATCATGCGCGCGGCGTCGACCAGCGACATGCTTTCCGTGCAGCACGTCGGGGACGGTGTCATCAAGTCCCCGACCTTCATCTTCAACGTTGAGTCCATGATGTGCGTCCTTCTGAAGACCGCGTCATCGTGCGCGGCGCGGGGGGCACGCCGCGCACGATGACCCTCCACTCTCCACTCTCTTCCGGCCCCCGCTACTCGATGGTGCGCTCGGTGGTCGTCGTGGTGGTCTCCTTGCGGAGCTCGCCGACCGGCTTCGTGGTCACCACCTTCGTCACTACCATCCGACCGCTGTCATCGGTGTAGTGCACGGTGACCGGCGCGTTCTTGATCGCGTCCCACGTCACGACGTTCCCCGCGGAGTCGACGAGGGTCGTCTTCTCGGTGAACGAATACGTCTGTGGGCGCTGCCGACGTGGTCGAGCGCAGCACGACGGTCGATGCCGATGGATTCACCTCGGTAACGGTGCCGCTGTACGTCGTGGTGGTGGTCTTCTCCATCACCTCGGTTCCGGCCAATGCCGGACCGCCGATCAAAACGGCGCCGAGGGCGAGGGCAACGATCTGTGTCTTCCTCATGAGTCTAGTCCTCCTTGTGTGGCGTGGTCAGAGTCGAGAAGCGGCCGGGGAGCGACCACGGTCGTGACGCTCCCCTGCCGTTGGTGTGCGATGCCGCTTCAGGCGTTCGGCCTTTGCCCGGGGTGCGTCGGCCTCGAGCTCTCGTCGTGGAAATCGTCCTCGCGCTCGAACTCGTCGTCCTGCGCGAAGCGATCGGGCTGCCCCTGCCCCGGCTGACGATCGGGCTGTCCCTGCCCCGGCTGACGCTCGGGTGTCCCTGCCCCGGCTGACGCTTGGGGTCCGCTGGCCGCCCTGCTGACCGCCCTTACGTTGATCTTGCTGTTTCTGCATTGGCTCCTCCTCTCTCTGCGGCCGATCCACTTTTCGTGGTCGATCCGACGAGTGACACGGCATGCCAAGACCGTTCCAACGCGGCGAATCATCCGGAAACGACAGCACGGCACGACGTTACGACCGCGAGCACATTCGCTCGGCCGCGAATTCACGTACTCGCCGACGTACCGCTTACATCCGCTTTTTCTAAAACTTACACGGCGCGCCATCCGGTCAGCGGGAAAACCTTAGAAGCGCGGGACCTGGCGGCTGGCACAGTCCTCGCTGAGAACCATCAGGATTGTTTCGACCGAGCAGGAACGCACGTCCCCCGACGGCCGGACAAGGAGGCAAGTATGTTGCACTACGCGCTGATGTTCTTCGTGGTCGCGATCATCGCGGCGGTTCTCGGCATGCAAGGCATCGCCGGGCTGTCGGCCGACATCGGCTACATCCTGGTCGTCGTCTCGATCATCTTCCTGATCGTGTCGTTCGTCATGCGTCGTCCATTGCCACCGCCGATTTGACGGTGGTCGTGACTCGTAGAGTTGAGACTCGAAAAAAGGGGAGGTCATCATGAGGAAGTCGTGGATCGTATTGGGATGTCTTGGCGTGATCTTGAATCTCGGAGCGCCCGCGCTTGCTGGTGCGGCGGCAACGGATTCATGGATCACCGCCAAGACGAAGATGGCGCTGCTCACCAGCAAGGACGTGAGCGGTACGGCGGTGAACGTCGACACGGTCGACGGCCGGGTGACGTTGCACGGGAAGGTGCCGTCGGCCGACGAGAAGGCGAAGGCCGAGTCGATCGCGCGCGGCATCGAGGGGGCGAAGGAGGTGCGGAACCTCCTGCAGGTCGTACCCGAGAAGCGTGAGGAGACGGCCAAGGCAACGGATGCCGATGTCGAGAAGCGGGTGAAGGACGCGCTGAAGGCCAAGGCCAGCCTGCAGGACAGCAACATTTCCGTTCAGTCGGTGAATCAAGGCGTGGTCCTGCTCGCCGGTGACGCCAAGACGATGAGCGATCATCTCGAGGCCATTCGCACCGCCAGCCGTGTATCCGGTGTGCGTCGCGTATCGAGCGAGATCAAGAGCCCCGATACGCTCGGCGACGAGGAAATCCGGCACATGGAGACGTCGAAGGGCGCCGCGGACAAGCCTGGCATCGGCGATGCCGCCAGCGACATGTACATCACGACGGCAACGAAGCTCCGTCTCATCGCCGACAGCGAGACGCCCGCCCTCGACATCAACGTCGACACCACCGACGGCGTGGTGACCTTGTTCGGCATCGTTCCGAGCGAGAAGGCGAAGCAGGCCGCGGGGGCCGACGCGCGCAAGGTGAGCGGCGTGAAGCAGGTGGTGAACGAGCTGCAGATCGTGGTGGCGCAGGCGAAGGAGAGCACCAAGGCCAACGACAAGGATCTGCAGCAGGCGATCGAGCAGGCGCTCGAGAAGCGCTACCGACCTCGCGGACGCCAGCATCACGGTCGAGGTCAAGGACGCGGTGGCGCGGTTGAGCGGCACCGTGAACAGCGAGGACGACCGTCTCGCGGCGGCGATCACCGCCCGCTCGACGCGCGGCGTCCGCTCGGTGCTGTGGAACGACCTGCAGGTGAGCAGCGCCAAGTAGCGAGAGGCTGGAGCGTTCGACCATGTCCCACGTCTACAAGGTGAGGGAGTTTCCGCTCGGCGGCTTGACGGGCATCTCCGATCAGACACTGGCGATGCATCTCAAGCTGTACCGGGGCTACGTCGAGGAGACCAACCGCCTCAACGACATGCTTTCGGGCTTCCTCGAGGACGGACGGGTCGAGCGTGAGGAAATGCCGGTGTACTCGGAGCTGAGACGGCGTCTCGGCTTCGAGTACAACGGCATGGTGCTTCACGAATACTACTTCGAGGGCTTGAAGCGGGGCGGCGGCGGCGATCCGGAGGCGCGCTCGCGCTTCCGGGCCGCTGTCGTCGAATGTTTCGGAAGCTACGACGCCTGGCGAACCGACTTCATGAGCGTCGCCAAGATGCGCGGCGTCGGGTGGGCGATCTGCTACCAGGATCCGAAGAGCGGTCAGCTCTCGAACCACTGGATCACCCTGCACGAGAGCGGTCCGGTCGCGGGATTCACACCCGTTCTCGTGCTCGACGTCTGGGAGCACGCGTTCATGCTCGACTACGAGCCCGCCGACCGCCCGAAATACATCGAAGCCTTCTTTGCCAACGTCGACTGGTCGGTGGTCGAGCGGCGCGTCGAGCCGCGCATCCGCAGGCTGTACGACTCGAGCCGTTCGGAAAAGGGTGGCGCCTCGCGCGGCAGCCGAGGCCGAGCACGCCGACGAGCTTCCCGACGGCATGTAGATCCACCTCCCCTTCCCAGGGGAGCCCGATCCTCTTTTCCTTTGCACCATTTACACGCTGAGCTGGAACTATCGGCGAAGAGTCCCGGCGACGTCGGACTCGCCTTGCCGAGCGACTCCACGGGCCTCCCGGCTATGGCACGGGGGTTGCTCGAAGTGAGATGTGATGAAGCGGGCACGCTCATTGGGCGGAGATCGGCTACATCGTCGTCATGGTCGCCGTGATCATTCTACTCACGACCATGCTCATCCACGGGACGCCCGCAATCCCGTCGGCAAGCCATTGAGGAGGGAGGGAGGTACGATGCCCATACACGATCCTCTAGAGGTAGGATTCGAGTCCGCAAGCGACCAGACCCTCAACATGTTCGTTCCGGAGATCTTGCTGCCGGAGCAGTACTTCGATCGTTGCGCAGCCCGGGCGAACGACACCCCCGAGAAGCGTTTGATGTTCGCCATCCTGCTCGACGCGGTCCTTCAGCTCCACAGCGGCGACGCGAAGAATGCCGCCGAGGCGGAGCAGTGGATCCAGGACACCGAGAACGTCGACCAGCCGTTCTCGTTCTGGAACATCTGCGAGGTGCTCGAAATCGAGCCGGCGTACTTCGCGCGCGGGCTGATCGCCAAGCAAACCCAAGCCCAACCGAGGCTTCGTCTCCGGCAAGCGCGCGTCGCCTTCAACCACATCGCACCTCCACGTCCGACTCGCCGGCGCGCCTCGCGCTCCCGATTCGTTCCACGGCACGCCGCGGCGAAGCGCCGCGGAGCGCGCGTCGCGCAATCCCGCTCGTGAACCCCGAGCGCGCGGCTGGTAGCGGGGCCACCCCCGACCCCCTACTCCCGCCGCGACGCGCCTTGCCTGTCCCCCGTCATCAGCGAAGAATGAGTAACGGGGCTCGCCCATGCGGCGTCACGCCTGGCTCGGACTGCTCGGCTCGCTGTCGCTGCTGGCGGCGGCGTGCGTGCCGGGCTCATGGTCGTCCTGGACGCTCGTCCTGCCCCTCGAAGCCGGCTCCGTCCGCTTCGCGGTCATCGGCGACAGCGGGACCGGCGGGCGCCAGCAGTACGACGTGGCGCGCCGCATGCTCGAGTCGCGACGACTCTTCCCGTTCACGTTCGTGCTCATGCTCGGCGACAACATCTACGGGCGCGAGGAGCCGGCTGATTTCGAGCGGAAGTTCGCGCGGCCGTACAAGGCACTCCTCGACGCCGGCATCACCTTTCACGCCGCGCTCGGCAATCACGACGACCCGAACCAGCGTTTCTACGCGCCGTTCAACATGGGCGGTGAGCGCTACTACACCTTCACCGAGGGCGACGTCAGCTTCTTCGCGCTCGACAGCAACTACATGGATCCGGCGCAGCTCGCGTGGCTGGAGTCGGCGCTCTCGAAATCCGGATCAGCCTGGAAGATCTGCTTCTTTCACCATCCGCTGTACACGTCGGGCAGGCGGCACGGCTCGGAGCAGGATCTTCGCATCCTGCTCGAGCCGTTGCTCGTGAAGCATCAGGTCGACGTGGTGTTTGCCGGGCACGAGCACTTCTACGAGCGACTGAAGCCGCAGCAGGGGATCCAGTACTTCACGTCGGGCGGCGCCGCCAAGGTCTCCCGGGACAATCTCAGCCGCACGCGCGAAGGGCGAAACCTCGTCCAGGTCGGCTACGACCGGGATCGCCATTTCATGCTGGTCGAGATCGTCGGCGATACCCTGTCGTATCAGGCGATCTCGCGACTGGGACGGACGATCGACTCCGGAACGACCCGGCGCGCGCGATCGGCGTCGATCACCGACGCGCTATCCAGCCTGCGCGTTTCCCGTCTTCGCCTTCACCTGGGCGGGCGCGGGCCCAGTCGGCGTCGAAGATGGAGACGATCTGGCTCACGATCTTGCGGTCGCGGACGATGACGCCCACCTCCCGGCGTTTGTCGAGCTCGACCTTGCGAAGGCTCTGGCTGCCGACGAACGCGCGATAGCCGTCGCGGACGATCGCCCGTACATGCAACCGTAGACCGGGAAGTTTGGCGGCGTCGAGGCTCGCCCCCTGTTTGCCGACCTTCCCGAGAATCCGGATCTCCACCCCCGCCCTGGCTCTCTCCTGGAGAAGCCCGATCATCGCCCGGTCGGTGATCTTGGGATCGTAGATCAAGAGTTGCCGGCGCGCCTTGCGGATGAAGGCTGCCAGGCGTCCGCGCGCGTTGATCGGGCTGACGATCAAGTCGTCGACCACGGGCGCGTAGCTCTGGCGCGTGGAATCGGCGTCGAAAAGCTTGAGCGACTCCTGCACCAGCGCCCGGTTCTTGGTGATGATCCCGAAGCTCCGGGTCTTCTGCGTGTCGAGCCGGGTGTAGTTGAAGCCGAGGACGAAGAGCATGCGGCGATCCACCACCATGAGCTTGTGATGATAGCGCGTGAGGTCGTCGCCGCTGCGAGCCACGGACACACCGGCCGCCAGCAGCCGATGCTCGAGCTCCCGGAGGTTCCGTTCGCCGTCCGCGTTGGTATGGGCGATGAGGGCGCGGACCACGACGCCGCGCTTGACGGCATCCTCGATGGCCTGCTCGAGGTCCTTCCGGTCGAAGCGGAAGATGGTCAGGTCGACGTTCGTCCGGGCCTTCTGAATCGCCGAGACGAGGGGAGTCGTACCATCATCGGGCTGCACCAGGAGCTTCATGCCGCCGTCCTACTTACCCTTCTTGTCGCCCCACTCCACGGCGGTCTTGCGTTTCTTGTCGAGTCGCAAGATGGCGTTGGACAGGCGATCGGTGCTGCGATCCCACGGCACCTTCACCTCGTAGGACAGGTCGCCGGCGGACGATCCGCGCAGCTCGAAGTCGACGCTATAGTTGTGGAAGAGGGTCTCGAGCGCCGGCCGCAGGCTGACCGGATCCTCGTGGCTGACCTTGAGCGCGAAGAGCTTGTATCCGGCAGGTCCCAGCGACTCCATCATCCAGATGACCCCCAGGAGAAACACGGTCGCGAAGATCGCCAGCAGGTACAGCCCCACCCCGGAGGCGAGTCCGATCGCCAGCGTCGACAGCATCACGCCGGCGTCCATGGGATTCTCGATCCGGGCGCGATAGCGAACGAGACCCGCCACACCCACGATGCCGAAGGCGCGCGCGAGACTCGAGCCGACCACCAGCATGACCACCGCCCCGATGATCGCGAGCGTGATCTGCGTCTGGATGACCGGCGGATTGCGCGCCGGCGTTCCCGGCCTCCGGGGACGGAAGGCGAGTGCCGCCGCCAGTCCGGCGGCCAGCGGCAGACTCAGGACGGCTTGCGTCATCGGCTCGAGCTGCGCCGCGAAGATCGTCGAGAGCGTCTCGCTCATGCCCGTAGATCGCGACCCTGCGCGATCTTCTCCTGGATCTTTCGAATGTAGCGCTCGGACTGGTCGGGCGAGTAGCCGCCGGCGCGAAACGCGTCGCGCCACTGTTGCGGGGTGAGCGCCGCCAGTCGCTCGCACGCCCAGCGCACGTCGGCGGGCGTGACGAGATCCACCAGCTCGAGATGCGGGCGGCGATAGTCGAACCGCACGCGCCCCTGCTCCACGCCGGTGATGAAGCCTTGCTTCTCGAACGCCTCGAGATCGTTCGGCTTGCCGTCGAGGATCCGGCCCGGCGTCTTCCCGAGCGAGCCGCCGATGTCGCGCACGACGTACCAGTGGCGCTGGCGCGCGCTCTTGTCCGTGATCTCGTAGAGCACGTTGTTGGAGGTCTTCATGTCCCAGTTGTTGAGCATGAGGTTCAAGACGATCAGACCGCGAAACTCGCGGCTGTCCACGAAGGGATTCTGCTGCCACGACCAGCGTCCCACCTTGCGAAGGTGGGGGAGCTCAGGTCGGAACCGGCCGGGCGGCTGCGCGCTGCGCTGGTTGCTCTCAGTGAGGGTCCACTCCGCCAGGTAGTAGGTGGGCGGTTGATGGTAGCCGGCGGCCCACAGCAGTCGCGACACCACGACCTCGGCCTGCGCCTCGGGACCGATCTTGACGCTCCAGGTGAGGCCTTTCGAGTCCTTGACGTCGTAGCCGCGGCTCGACCCGCGGGTGTCGAGCTCGATGAGCTCGTAGCGCTCCCCGCCATCCGGCGCCAACTTCGGCCCGCCCACCCCGTACAAGAGATCACGCGTCGCGAGGTCGGTGGGCTCGACCCAGAGTTCGGCGATCTGGGTCGAGCCCGGTGGTGCGGGGAGGGTCGAACGGACGGGCGGCGGCTGGCACCCGCACGCGAGCGCGGCGACCAGCACGAGAGGCAGACATCGAGCGCCGAGCGCGCCGCGCAAGACCGGGGAAATCAGCGACCGATCTCCGTGAAGCCGACGATCTCTACGGAAGGCTCGAAGCGCGCCATCACTGCGCGCCGGGAGCGGCGGTGCCGGGTGCACGTTGAACGACAGGTGGCCGCCAGGAGGAATGCTCTCGGGGATCGTGTGATACGCCGCACGCCCCGGACTGTCCTCGCCGGGAGCTCGCTCCTGATCCCAGAGCCACGTGTGTCGCACCAGCAAGCGCACGTCGCGCACCAGATGGTGCGACGTGTTCACGAGCTCGCCGGAAACCACGTCGCCGTCGATGCCGAGATTGCGCACCAATATGGCGCCCGGTGCCGGGGCCTCCTCGACGACCGCGATCTCATGTCGCGGCTCCGCGCCGGTCTGGGGCATGAGCACCATGCCGAGCAAGGAAATCGTCACCAACATTCCGGTCGTCATGAGTCGTCCTCCTTCGAAGACCGCGGCGGTCAGCGCGGACTGGCTGCGACGCGGTTCGCGATCATTCGATCGTGTTCCACCGCGTAGTGAATCGTCACCGATGAGTTCTCGAGAGTCTCATGCGGAACCACTCCGCCCTTGGCGTCGACGAAGAGCGTGTCCTTGGTGATCATGTAGGTCACCGGTGCCTCAGCGTCCTCGCACTTCACCGTCATCGTTCGACTCTCGAGACTGACGGCTGTGAGGACGCAGGATGTGTTGGCAGTGGTGCGCTCGTTCGCCATCTCGGCACGAGCAAACGCCGCACTTCCCATCACACCGAGCACTACGAACGAGACACGGATGACAAAGCGCCCTGCGACCATAGGTCGGGACCTCCCGCTAGCTACTGCGATGAACGTGCCAAGCCGCCCGCTCTGGTGCACAAGCGCACACTAGACCCGCGCAATTGCTGGAGGTCCGCTCTCTTTTCCGTGAGCACTCAGGCGTCCACCCGGGGTCCTTCTTGCAAGCGATCTTGTAAAGGACGGCGGGCGCGATCATCCCGTCGCGAGGACCCGCGACGACTGACCGCAGCGTCACTCGACAAGTGGTCGGGCGCGCGGAGCGACGGCGGAGCCCTGCGAGCTCTGCGCGAGGCTGTGACGTCGTTCAGCGAAGCGCCGGCGGCAGCGAGGGATGTGGCGCCCTGCGCCCTACCCTTGAACGACCGCCAGATGGCGACGCACGACTGGAGCCGCGGTCGCCGCCCGTTGCCGTCGCCGCTTCCGGGGTGGAGAGATGCGGCAGTTCGACGCTCGCTGCAGACGACGGGTTGGCGCGATCAGCGGAATGGTTCGATCGCCCGACCGCCACTTGAGCAGTTGCCGCGCCAGGCGGGGAGCCTCGATACCGAGCGCGTCGCAGACGTTCGGGAAGGAGCACGGCCAGTCGTCGTCCTGGTTGCGGATCCAGAGCTCGGCCTCCGCGGCGCGAGTCGAGTCCCGTCGCTGCAACTGGAGAATCGCGTCGAGCAGGATGGCGTACATGAGGCGGCGTTCCGGCATGGTGACCAGGCGCCCGGCGACGGGCTGGTAGAATTGCTCTGGGGTGATCAGCTCGGGGATCGAGCGGTCCGTTGCTTCGTCCATCGCCCTCATGTTCATGCCTCGCCTCCTGCGCGTCGCGAGATTTGTGAATGCGGGCAAGTCGCCAGCAACGTTTGTGCCGACGACCGTCCGGGCAGCGCCTTCGCGTCGCGGATCACGGAGTCGTTGATAGACAAGGACCTCAGCGGACGGGTCGCATTCGGACGGGCTCTTCCGGGCCTGCCGGCCGGGCGTCATGTGTAAACTTTGCCCAGGATCCTCTGCATCTCTTACAATTCGGGTCGCGGGTATACCCTCGTTGCGGGGATCAGTTGGTGGGTGGTAGACCGCGCGCACTCGTGGGGCACCGTGTCACACTCCCGGGCTTGACCCTCCTCTGCGCGACCGTGGCCGGATGCGCGAGCCTGACCGCGCAACGCGAGGCAGGCGTCGAAAGGGCCACCATCCGCGACGAGATCGCGGAGGTGCGCGCCGACGTGGAGGCCGTGCGCCGGGAGCTCGCCGACGTGCGCGGCGACCTCGGCGAGCTGCGCCGCACACGGCGCGGGCAGACCGTCGCAACCCGCCTCGAGACCCTCGACAAGCGCGTCGGCGTCATCGAAGGAACGATGAGCGATCGCATCAGCACCCTCCCACCGACTCCGCAGGCGGCCACGCCGACACAAGAAGCGACACGGGAGCAGCCGCGCCCCCAGGCGGCGGATCCGCCGAGACCCGGCCCCACTCCCGATTGGCGCGCAGTGGTGGACGTCAAGCTCAAACAGGACGACAAGCGCGCGCGCCCAAAGGAGTTCCGCGCCGCCCTCCGTCTGGTGCGCGAACAAGCCTACGATCGCGCGATTCAAGCCTTCTACAACATCGTGCGCGCCAACCCGAGCGCCTCGGTCGCTCCCGACTGCCACTACTGGATCGGAGAGTCATACTTCCTGATGGGCGAGCACTATCGCGCCATCTTGAGCTTCAACGAGGTCCGCCAGCGCTATCCGGGAAGCAGGCGCGCCCCAGATGCCGCCCTCATGATCGGTTTCTCGCTTCTCGAGATGGGAAACCGGGAGGAAGCGCGCCTCGCCTTCGAGAAGGTCGTCAACGACTATCCTTCCTCTCTGGAAGCCGCCCAGGCGCGAGAACGACTGCGGGATTTCGGCGGCTGACCCGGCGCGCGGAGCCGCGGACGCGGCACCGGCATCCGGGCGATCGGGCGCTCGCTACTCTCCCGACTCGGAGAGTCGCACCGTGGTCTCGGCGACCTGCGAGGTCACGTGGGCAGCCGGAAGCGGTGCGGAGGCAACGATGTCCCGCAACGCGGCGAGATCGGCGGGCTTCACGAGGTGGTGGTCGATGCCCGCCTCGCTCGAGCGTCGTCGATACTCCCACTGGCCGTAGCCCGTGAGGGCGACGAGCAGCATCGGCCCGCTGGACTGGCTGCGCAGGCGCCGCGCCAGCTCGTAGCCATCGATGTCGGGGAGCCCGATGTCGAGGACCACGACCTCGGGTTGGAAGCTGGCCGCGATCTCGAGCGCAGCGACGGTTCCGTCGGCGACTTGAACCTCGTGACCCCAGACGCGGAACAACTCGGCCAGGTGCTGCGCGTGGTCGACGTTGTCGTCGACGACCAGCACCCTGCGTGCCGTGGCTTCCACGGGCAGCGCGACCGTGTGCGCCGACTCCGCCGCGCTGGCCAGGTGACTGACCGGGAGACGCACGACGAACTCGCTGCCTCTACCCGGACCGTCGCTGTGCGCCTCGATGGTGCCGCCGTGCATCTCGAGGAGCCGCCGCACGAGCGCGAGACCGATGCCGAGACCCTTCGCTTGCATCTCGTGCGTGCGGTCGCTCTGCGAGAATGGCTCGAACACGCGCGGCAGGAACTCGGGCGCGATACCCACGCCGCTGTCGCGGATGCTGACGATCGCCTCGCCGCCGCGCGCCTCGGCCGTGACCCAGATCTGGCCGCCCGCGGGCGTGTACTTGATGGCGTTGGTCAGTAGGTTCGTGAAGATCTGCTCGAGGCGGGTCGCATCGGCTCGTAGCGTGATGGGAGTGGACGGTAGCGCGAGCGTGAGCTCGTGCTTGAGCGGCTGCACGCTTTCCAGCGAGCGCTTGATGACGCTCGCGAGGTCGACCGCCGTCCTGCGGAGCTTCACCTTGCCGCGCGTCACCCGGAACACGTCGAGGAGGTCGTCGAGCAGCCGGGAGACGTTTCCGACCTGACGCTCCACCAGCGCTCCGACGTGCTCCACGGAAGGCTCGTGCGCGTGGCGGAGCCGCATCGCCCCCACCGCGGCGCGAATGGCGGCGAGCGGATTGCGGATCTCGTGGCCGAGAGTGGCGAGGAACTCGTCCTTGGCCCGGCTCGCCGCCTCGGCCTCACGGCGCGCGGTCTCGGCGCGCTCGAGAAGCCGCACGTGCTCCACTTCGGTGCGCCGGCGCTCGGTGACGTCCACCATCAAGCCGCGCAGCTTGGAAGTGGGCCCGGCGAACGCGCGCGCGACGTAGGTGATGTGCAGACAGCCAGATGACGCGCCCGTCCGCGGTGAGGGCGCGATATTCCACCGCCGTGTCGCGGCCCTCCTCGACGACCGAATGGCGCAGCCGTTCGACGACCCCGCGATCCTCGGGATGCACGAAGCTCATCCATCCCGCGGACTCGTCGAGCCAGCGCTCGATCGGGTAGCCGAGCAACGTCTCCGCCCAGCGGCTCACGAACGTGAGATGGAACGTCTTGGGATCGCCCTCCCAGACGATCGCCTCCAGGCCGTCCACGAGCACGCGATAGCGCTCCTCGGCGGTCGCCGCGGCCTGACGCGCGCCCTGCTCACGCTCGAGCGCGCGCACGCGCTCTTCAGCGGCGTGCTTGAGCGCGGTCACGTCGCGCGTGACGTAGCGCGCGTGCACGAAGTGCGATCCTTCCCACTGGACGTCCGAGCTGATCAGCACGTCCTTGATCGTCCCGTCCTGGCAACGCAACTGGGCCTCGTAGTCGTCGAGCACGTCGTGGCGAGCGAGCCGCGCGAGGACGTCGGCCCCGACGTCCGGATCGGCGTGGAAGGAGGTCAGGGGCTGGCCGACGTACTCCTCGCGCGCGTAGCCGAGGAGGTCGAGCTCGGTCTGATTCACCCACAGGATGCGGCCGTCCTTGTCCGTCCAATGCATGCCGACGGCGGCGTGGTCGACGAAGTCGGCGAGCTCGCGCTGATTGCGCCGCAGCCGGTGCTCGGCACGGTTGCGCGCCGCCGCCAGCACGATCACGAGGATCGCCGCGAGCACGAAGACGGCGAGACGGAACGCCGCCACACGGGAGACGCTGCGCTCGTCGAGGTCGAGCAGGTAGAGCGGCGCGATCAAGAAGTAGTACGTCGCCACCACCGACAGACCGGCGGCCAGCAGCGCCGGCCCGACGCCCCCGTAGAGCGCGCTGATCGTCACCGCGGTGAGAAAGAGCAGAACGATCGCGGGCTCGAGCCGATACGGCAACGCGACCGCGACCGCCAGCCCGACGATCAGTGCCGCCATGACGTAGGCGACCGCGCGTGGGAGATCTCTTGGCAACTAGTGCGCCTTGTAGTTGTAGCTGTTCAGCCGGTTGTAGAGCGTCTTCAAGCTGATGCCGAGGACCTCGGCGGTCTTCTTCTTGTCCGCCGCACACTGCTCGAGCGTGGCGAGAATCAAGCGGCGATCGGCGTCGGCGATCGAGGTACCGATCCGCAGGCGCAGCATCGGCCCCGTCCCATCGTCGGTCGCCGCCGCGCCGACCATGTCGAGCGGCAAGCTCTCGGGATCGAGCTCATCGTCCGCGAGAATGAACGCACGCTGGATCACGTTCATGAGCTCGCGCACGTTTCCCGGCCACGAGTATCCACGCAAACGGTCGCGTGCCGCGGGGCTGAGGGTTTTGGCGATGCCCTCGCCCTTGTTGAGCTCGGCGAGCGTGTGATCGACGAGCAGATCGATGTCCGACCCGCGCTCGCGGAGCGGCGGCAACTGAATGGGAAACACCTGCAAGCGATACAGCAGATCCTCGCGCAGCTTGCCTTGCGCGACCGCTTCCTCGGGCGAGCGGTTGGTGGCGGCGATCACGCGCACGTCGACCTGGAAGCCGCGTTCCGCCCCGATGCGCATCACGGTACCGGTCTCGAGCACCCGCAACAGCTTCACCTGCAGCTCGATCGGCATCTCGGTGATCTCGTCGAGAAAGAGCGTCCCCTTGTTGGCGCGCTCGAAGTACCCCTTGTGCAATCGATCGGCGCCCGTGAAGCTGCCACGCTCGTGACCGAAGAGCTCGCTCTCGATGAGATTGGGCGCGACGGCGCCGCAATTGAGGGGAAGAAACGGCTCCTTCCGGCGCGGACTCATGGCGTGCACGGTCTGCGCCACGAGATCCTTCCCCGTGCCGCTGTCGCCCATCACCAGAACCGTCGCCTCGGTGGGAGCGACGCGCGCGATCAGATCGTACACCTTCTGCATCGGGGGTGAGCCGCCGAGCAGGGGACCGAAGTGGCCGAGGTCGCGCAGCTCGGTTCGCAGAGCGCTGATCTCGGCTTTGAGCTCGCGCGTGCGCGCGACGTTGGCGAGGATCGCCTTGAGACGGGCCACGTCCACGGGTTTGGTCAGATAGTCGGTCACGCCCATGCGCAGCGCCTTGATCGCGTTGTCGACGCTGGCGTGACCGGTGATCACCACCGCCTCGACGGCCGGCCTCGACTCCTTCAGCTCGCGCACGAGGTCGAGACCTTCACCGTCCGGCAGCTCGAGATCGATGAGCATCACGTCCGGCGGCAGCCGATTCATCTGCGCGCGGGCGTCCTTGAGAGAGCCGGCGACCTCGGTCGCGAAGCCCTCCCGCTGGACCAGCTCGGCAACCGCCTCGGTGGTCGCGGCGTCGTCATCCACTACCAATGCGTTCAGCATCTACACGCTCCGCTCCTCTGATGTGACGGGGGGCAGCATCACGCGCACGCACCCGCTGTGGTCGTCGATGCGAATCTCACCGCCGTGCGCTTCGACGATGGTGCGCGCGACGAAGAGGCCGGTCACCCGATCTCCTGTCGCGCCCGTGAAGTATGGTTGAAAGATGTCCGGATGAGCGGCGGACGCGGCGCGGCCATCGTGCTCGACGGACGCGGTCACCGTGCCATCCACGAGCGCGCCGGCAACGCTCCACCCGGCCGCTCCGCCCGACGCTCTCGAGCGCGTTCAGCGCCACCGTGAGAAGAGCCTGCTTGATCTGATTGCGTCGCGCCACCAGCGGCAGCGCCTCGCCGGGTTGCAGCTCCAACGTGATGTCGCGCGCGGCCGCCTGCGGCGCGAGCAACGCCACGATCTCTTCGAGGAGCAGGCGAAGATCGAAGCTGCCGTTGGTCTCGGTGGCGAGCGGCGTCTGGGCGAGCAACGACTGCACCGAGCCGTTCAGCCGTGCGATCTCCCGGCGCAACGCCTCGAGATAGCGGCTCCGTCGCGCCGCAGCCCTCGGCCTCGTCGTCGGACGGCGAGCGCAGCGCGTCGGCCAGGAGCTCGAGCGTGACCACCATGTTGTTGAGCGGTCCCTTCAGATCGTGAACGGCCTTGGGGTAGAAGCCGGCGAGCGCGCGCATCTGCACCGCCAGGGCGAGATCCTTGGCGACGGCCTCGAGGCCGATGCCGGTCGTCGCAGGGGTGAACGTATCGGCTTCCTGGGGCTTGGGCTTGGCAAGGGTCTGCACGGCTCGTCGCACCATTTTCTTCACCGCCTTCTTCATTGGGGGCGTGCCAGGATTCCTGGAATGAAATCGACGATCAGGTTGGCCTTGACGTCGCGCAGGATCAGGTCGCGCCCGACGAACCGATACTCGAGCTCTTCGGGCAATTGCGGCAGCGCCGCCAACAGCATCGGCGGGACGGTCGCGAGCGGTTCGTCTTCGGGATAGTCGTCGTTCGGGCGCAGCGTCACTTTCGGCACCTCGTCGAGCACGGCCTCGACCTCGGCGGGCTCGCGGGTCTTCAGGTCGGACTTCACCAGGCTCCGGAAGTGGGAAACCACCGTGTCGGTAAAGATCTCGCCCTGCCTGGCGTCGGGTCGCGCCTTGCGGATCGCGGTTGCGAGCGCTTTCTGGCGCGCCGCAACCTTGGCCGGATCGCTCACCTCCTTGAATGGAGGCAAGGCGATCTCGATGCGCCGGTGGAGCGCTACGTACTGTCCGGCACGCTCGTTGAACTGCCGCACCGCGGCTGGCTGCTCGGCCGGGCGCCCATGAGCTTCCATGTGGGGCCCGGTGCAGGCCATGCAGACGGTGAGCAGGAGCGAGCGTGCGTTGCCGACCTGCAACCGCACGTTTCGATCTTGGGCTGCGGCCAGAGCGGTTGCAAGTCTTACACTCCGTGTACGATCGGAATCGCTCCATCCACCGCAAATCGTTGGAATGCGGGAAAATGCTCGTGGCACGGATCATGCGGATGAATCACGCATGCTGCCGTGTGTCATTGCGCTGGTGCTGGCGGTCTCGCTGGGTTGCGCCCAGGACGCCGCCGAGCACGCACACACTGACGACGCCCCCACCGCCCAGGACGAGCGCGAGTGGATGCTCGCGCGCGTCGACGGCGCCGACAATGCCGACGACGACGCCGACGACGGTGAGACGCTGATCGCGGACGTCGAAGAGCGGCTGGTCGCCGAGGGGCGGATCGACGACGTGTCGGTGGAGGTCACGACGACCGGCGGTGTGGTGACGCTGACGGGCCGGGTTGCCGACGAGACACGCAAACGACGACTCGGCGCGGTTGTGGCCGAGGTCGCCGGTGTCGAGCACGTCGAGAACCAGCTTCAGATTTCGCGCGCGCCGAAACGTCATCCGAGTCCCACCCGACAATGCGGAGAAGGAGGACCCACACCATGCGAAGACCCATCCTGACGATCGCAACTGCGACCGCGCTCTCCCTGTGCGTCGTGAATGCCCCGGCGCGCGCGGAGGTCGACGTGCACATCAACCTCGGCTTCCCACCGCCGCCGCCGGTCGTCTTCCACCACGAGCCGGAGGTGATCCTGGTCCCGGAGACGAACGTCTACTACGTCCCGGGTCTCGAGTACGATTTCTATCGCTACGGCGGCGCCTGGTACATCAATCGCGGCGGGTACTGGTACTCCGCGCCGTCATATCGCGGACCGTTCACGGCAATCGTGCACGCCAGCGTGCCGCACGTGATCATCGCCGCCCCGGCACGCTTTCGTCACCATCCCATCCGTCCGCCGCACTGGCGCGACGATGATGGGCGCGACCACCGCCGAGGCCACGGGCGTGGGCACGACGACGGTCACCACGGCCGCGGGCACGGACACGGGCACGGCAAATAGCCCATGCCCACGTCCCGGCATGCGGCCGCCGCGCGCCTGCTGATCGTCTCGAACCGCCTTCCGGTCACCATCGAGTGTGAGGACGGCGCAGCAAGCCTGCGCCCGAGCTCGGGCGGTCTCGCGACCGGGCTCCGGCGCTTGCACGAGAGCGGTCGAGCGTGCTGGGTCGGCTGGCCCGGCGCGAGCGACGAGCTCGATGCGCGGACGCGCGCCGACCTCGAACGACAGCTCGCCGCCGGCCGCATGGTGCCGGTGTGGCTCAGCCAGGACGAGACCAGCCGCTACTACCAGGGCATCTGCGAACGGCGTCCTCTGGCCGCTCTTCCACTACCTGCTCGACCAGATGCCGCTCGCCATCTCCGACTGGGAAGCCTACGAGGCCGCGAACGTGCGCTTCGCCGAGGCCGCGGCCAGCGAGTACCAGGACGGCGATCTCATCTGGGTTCATGACTTTCATCTGATGCTGGTGCCCCGAGCTGCTGCGTCGAATGCTGCCCGACGCGCGCATCGGCTTCTTCCTGCACATCCCGTTTCCCGCCTCCGAGGTGTTCCGGACGCTCCCGTTCCGGGAGCGGCTTGCTCGAGGGATTGCTGGGCGCCGACCTCGTCGGCTTCCACACCGCCGCGTACATGCGGCACTTCGCCTCCTCGCTCTTGCGGCTGCTCGGCATCGCGGCCGAGGTCGACCGCGTGCGGGTCGGCGAGCGCGAGATCCGTATGGGCGTGTTCCCGATGGGGATCGACGCCAAGGGATTCGCCGCGCTCGGCGCCGAGCGCGACGTGATCGAGGAAGCCGAGCGGCTGCGTGGAGAGGACGGGTGCAGGATCCTCGTCGGCATCGACCGGCTCGACTACACCAAGGGCATCCCGCGGCGGCTGCTCGCCTTCGACGCGCTGCTTGCGGGCGCATCCCGAGCTGCGCGAGAAGGTGCGGCTCGTCCAGGTCGCCGTGCCGTCGCGTGAGGCGATCGGCGCCTACCAGGAGTTTCGCCAGTACGTGGAGACGCTGGTCGGCCAGGTGAACGGCACCTACGGGACGGCGCGCTGGGCGCCGGTGCACTATCTGCTGCGCGCCATGTCGGAGCGCGAGGTCGTCGCGCTCTATCGCGCCGCCGACGTGATGCTCGTGACGCCGCTCCGCGACGGCATGAATCTGGTCGCCAAGGAGTTCGTCGCCAGCCGCACCGACGAGGACGGCGTGCTGGTGCTGAGCGAGTTCGCCGGCGCGGCCTCCGAGCTCGCCGAAGCGTTGCACGTGAATCCCTACGACATCGCACGCACCGCCGCGGCCTACCACGACGCGCTGGTCATGCCGGCCGACGAGCGCCGGGCCCGCATGTTCGGGCTCCGCCGCCGCGTGCTCCAGCACGACGTCGATCGCTGGGCGGAGACCTTCATCGAAACCCTGGAGGAGGCGAGCGGGGCGCGGCACGATGCCGTCCTGCGCGCCACGCCGGAGGTCGAAGTGCGCCGCGTGCTCGAGGAGCTGGGCACGGCAAGGGATCTCGTCGTCCTCCTCGACTACGACGGGACGCTGGTGCCGTTCGCCGGCGTTCCGGCGCTGGCGCAGCCGGATCAGGACCTCATCGGGCTGCTCGGCCGCCTCGCGCGCCGGCCCCACACGCACGTGCACGTCGTCAGCGGACGGACGCACGAAACGCTCGGCAGGTGGTTCGAGTCCCTGCCGGTCGGCCTGCACGCCGAGCACGGGTTCTGGTCACGACCGCCCGGGGGCGAGTGGCTCACCCGTGAGATGCCGCCGCTCGACTGGCGTGAGCGCGCGCGTCCGATCCTCGAGCTCTTCCGTTCACGCACTCCCGGATCGCTGATCGAGGAGAAGACCGTCGGACTCGCCTGGCACTATCGCATGGCCGACCCCGAGTTCGGCGTCTACCAGACCAACGAGCTACGCCTGCACCTGACGGAGCTGCTCAGCAACGAGCCCGTCCACATCCTGAACGGCGATCACGTCATCGAGCTGAGGCCGCACGGCGTCCACAAAGGCATCATCGTCCCGCTCGCGCTCGGCGACGCGCCGGCGGGCGCGCGCGTGCTTGCCATCGGCGACGATGAGACCGACGAGAACCTCTTTGCCGCGCTGCCGCCCGACGGCGTCGCCATCCATGTCGGCCCAGGCCCGTCCTGCGCCCGCTTCCGGCTGCGCGATTGGCGCGCGGCGCGACGTTTCCTCGCGGCGCTCGCCGCCATGCCTCCGTGCCGTGACGGCGACGGACCCCCCATCGAGCAAGTGGCATGAGCATGCCCTTCGTGTTCGCGACCGCCGCCGAGCTGGTCGAGATCAGCGGGCGGCAAGCGCGCAACCTCGATCAGTTGCTCGCGCTCGTGCGCACCGCGCCGCCGGCGGCCATCTTCCACCACACCTTCCAGACGCTGCGCGAGCACCATTTCCTTCTCGAACGCTACCCGAACGATTTCGCGGAGTGGGCGCACCGAGCGTGCGGCGAGGAGGCGCTCGCCGAGCGGCTGGCGGGGATCGATCTGCGCGCCTATCGGTCGCTCAGAACCCTGCGCGACGGCTTCGTCACGCTCATCGAGGAGTACTTCGCCCAGCACCCGGCGTCGCGTACGCGACCGGCGCGTGAGCCCTTCGACCTGTGCAGCGCGATCTCGGTGGTGACGTTCACCGGCGACGAGGCAACGACGCTCGACGAGTTTCGCGCCGTGATCGAGCGCTGCTCCACGGCGACCATCCACCACCACTTCGTCACCGCCCGCTTGCGGCTCGATCTCGCATCCAACGACTTCTCCGCCTGGCTGACGAATGAGCACCTCGAGCACGATCGCGCGCGACAGCTCGACCGCATCGACTTCGTGATGCGCACGCTCGAGGGCGTGCGGGCGGCGATCCTGGAGGCCCTGCAGTGACGATCTCGCTCGAAGACTACCGTCCCACCATCGGGGACGACGCGGTTCGGGAGCTGGAAGTCCTGGCCCGGCCCCTGCGCGGGCGGCGCCTGGTGATGGTCAACTCGACGCGCATCGGCGGCGGCGTGGCCGAGATGCTGGCGCGCCTCGTACCGCTCATGGTCGAGCTCGGCATCGATTGCCGTTGGGAGGTGTTGCGCGGCAATCCCGATTTCTATCGGGTGACCAAGTCCTGGCACAACGCGCTGCACGGCGCGCCGGTGCATCTCACCATGCACGACGTCGAAGTGTTCGTGGAGACCAACCGGCGGAACGCCGCCACCCTCGATCTCGACGCCGACGTGGTCGCCATCCACGACCCGCAGCCCGCCGCGTTGATCGAACAGCGGCGGCCCAACGACAGACGGCACTGGATCTGGCGCTGTCACATCGACGTGTCGGCGCCGGCCGCCGGCATCTGGGATTTCCTCTCGTCGTTCCTCTGCCGCTACGACGCAGCGATCTTCTCGGTGCCGGCGTTCGCGCAGCCACTGCCTCTCCCGCAGTACCTCTTCTATCCGAGCATCGATCCGCTGGCGGAGAAGAACCGCGAGCTCGAAGCCTCGGAGATCCATGCCGTCCTCGATCATCTGGGTATTCCCCGCGACCAGGACTACCTGTTGCAGGTCTCGCGCTACGACCGGCTGAAGGACCCGCTCGGCGTGATCGAGGCCTACCGTCTCATCAAACGCACCGCGGACGTAGGTCTGGTGCTGGCTGGCGGCGGCGCCGACGACGATCCCGAGGGGATAGAGGTGCTGGACGCCGTCCGGGAAGCGGCCGACCGCGATCCCGACTGTCACGTGCTGTTGCTGCCCAACGACGCGCACCACGAGATCAACGCGCTCCAGCGCGCCGCCGTCGTCGTCCTCCAGAAGTCGTTGCGTGAGGGCTTCGGACTCACCGTGACCGAAGGTCTCTGGAAGGCGCGCCCGGTGGTCGCCAGCGCCACCGGGGGCATCCCGATCCAGATCCTCCACGGATTGACGGGTCTCCTGGTACGCTCGCCCGAGGGCTGCGCCTATCAGGTGCGCTTCCTGCTCGCGCATCCCGAGGAGCGTGAGCGCCTGGGATCGACCGGTCGCGAGTGGGTGCGCGAGCAGTTCCTGATCACCCGCAATCTGAAGCGCTGGCTCCTGCTTCTCCACGCGCTCGAGCACTCCGACGCCCAGGTCATCACACCCGAGGTGGCGGCCACCACCGCGCGAGGTCGCGTCACCGTCGGCTGAGATCGCGACGCGCGCCCACGAAGACGAGGATCATGGCGAGGATGACGGCGATGACCGCGATGAGGCGGAGACCCACGAGAAAGATCAGCGCCCCGTTGGCGACCAACAGCCACTGGAGCCGCCATCCATGTGGTCGCCGATGGCGCCTCCGGCGATGATCGCGTCAAACGGCGAGCGTGCTCGCTTGACCCCGCTGTGGTCGTCCGACAGTGGTACGCGCATTGCTCGATCGAGCGCCATGCTAGCCGAACGCATCAGAGCTCGAGGGCGCCACCCGCGCGCAGGAGGCGCTCCATTGCACATCGTCGCTCCGCGTCTCCATGGCTCGTCGGCATCGCTGCGCTCGCGCTTGTGCTCGTCATGCTTCCCGCCCCGTCGCTCGCGACCATCGAGAGCGACATCAGCTCGGAGAATACCGTCTCCAACCTTCTGCCCTCGAGACAGTCGATAAAGGAAGGCACCGACGATGAAAGGGCCGAGGCCGAAGAGAGCGGGGACGCAGGCGGCGAGGACAAGAAGAAGGGCCTGGACTTCGCGTTGTTTCCGCAGGTCGGCTACGGGCCCGAGACAGGACCCAAGGCGGGCATCAAGTTCGAGGGCCACGATCTCTTCGGTGGCAATACCTTCCTGGACGTGAACCTCCTCTTCGCGCTCCGCCTGCAGCAGAAGGCGACCATCACCCTCGGCAATCCGAAGCTCGCGGACGGGAACCTCATGGCCTTCACCACCCTCAGCTGGTACCGCGACCCCGCCGCCGAGTTCTTCGGTCTCGGCAACAACGACGTCGGGCCGGACGAGCTTTCGAATCACGACATCCGTCGCGGCCGTGCCGGCGTCTTCCTCGCCTATCGCGTCATGCGCCGGGTCGCGCTCGTGGGCAGCGTCTTCTACCGCGAGACCGACGTGAAGCCCGGTGAGGACGACGACACGCCCTCGACGACGAAATTCGCGCCCGGCTTGCCCGGCATCGGCGGCGCGCGCTCGAACTATCTCTCCGCCGCGATCGTCTTCAACTCGCGCGACGAGGTCGCGCGCCCCACGCGCGGCTGGGAGATGATCTTCAAGTATCTCTGGGCCGATCACGCGTTCTTCAACGACGACGCCGACTTCTCGAAGCTCATGCTCGATACCAGCTACGTCGTGCCGCTCGGCTGGCGCCGCCAGCTCATCGCGGTGCGCGCCAATACCGAGGTGATGTTCGGCGACGACGAGCAGATTCCGTTCTTCGAGCTGAGCTCGCTCGGCGGCGACGAGTCGATGCGCGGCTACTACCCGCAGCGCTTCCTCGGCAAAGGACGGGTGCTCTTCAATGCCGAGTACCGCCTGAAGCTCTGGGACTTCAACTTCCGCAAGATGTGGGACGTGACCATCGACGGCGTCGCCTTCGGCGATGCCGGACGGGTCTACGAGGACGGCGACGACTTCACCGACAACGCCTTCGAGGACTTCCGCTTCAGCTACGGCGGCGGCCTGCGCATCGGGCTCTCGTCGGGACTGGTGGCGCGCCTCGACTGCGGCTTCAGCCCAGAAGAGACCGGCCTCATATACTTGACATTCGGCCACACGTTCTGAGAGGAGGACTCAGCGGGAGAGGAGGCGCCATGAGGATACCAGCGGGGGTAGTGCTCGGAGCACTCTGCTGTCTCACGGCCGCGTGCGGAGACAACGACAACAGCACCCGCGACACGGCGATGCCGACGCCGAGCGCGACGGCGACCGCACCGCCACAGATTCCCTGCCCGCAACTGGTGACCTACCAGGTATTCGCGTCCGAGTCCGACCTCGACACCGGATGGACAGGCGTCTACGCCGGCATCCCGGCCGGCGACGGCGGCGCGCTCACGTTCGCCGTCGACTGCCCGGGCGCGTTCCTCGGCCAGTGCGGTGTCTGCGGCCTGAGCGGTCCCGTGGAGAGCACCACCATCATCGACAACCGGCGATGCGCGGACGATACCAGCGTCATCTGCGCGAGCGACGACGACTGCCCCAGCGGCACGTGCTCGTTCTTCTTCGGATCGCCGCTTGCCGTCTCCGGGGGTGGGTTCCCGATCTGTGTGACCAATCGCGTGGCCGGACCGGTCACCGGTACACTCTCGCCTGAGCTCGGCGCCGGTGCCTCCGACTTTCCTCTCGAGATCACTTTCTTCAACGGCCTCGAGATCGATCGTCCATGTCCTGTCTGCAGCGGGAACGGGCTCGATACGCCCGGCGTCTGTGTGGGTGGGCCTCGAGACGGCGAGGTGTGCACCGTCCACGGCGTCGGTGTGCTCGGCCAGACGAGCTTCGACTGTCCGCCGGATCCGGGCGGTAACATCGGCTCCTCGCTGGCGCCGCTGAACCTCACGACCGGCACCCGCGCGCTCGACACCGCCACGACGTGCACCGGGTCCGGTCCGGCCGGACGGCGCTGCTACTGCGAGGGTCAGGAACAGCCCAACGCTTGCCTGGACGACGTGTGTACGATCGCGGCGGACGGTCAGGGCACCTGCGAAGCCGGTCCGTTCGACACACTCTGCGACATCGAGTTTTTCCGCGGCTGCGACACCGACGCCGACTGCCCGCTGTCGGGTGACAGCTGCATCGTACGGACACGCGAGTGCCTCGGTCCGGCTACCGCCGAGCAGGGCGCCACGGGCCCGCTCACCCGCGTCGGCACGCCGAGCACCAGTCTCCCGCTCCAGGTCGGCGTCTTCTGCCTGAACGCCACCTCGAGCCCGGCCGTCAACACCACGAGCGGCCTGCCGGGCCCGGGTGCCATCCGCCTCCCGACCTCGATCTGCATCCTCCAGGAGTGCCCCCTCGGCGGCGAGTGATCCTTCGGGTGATCGGCCCACGATACTCGATGCCGCGTCACGCCACCGCGGGTCGCGGTAGCGGCTCGAGGTCGATCGCGTACAGCTCGGCGACGTTGCGGCACAGGATGCGCTCGCGCTGCTCGTCGCTCAGATCGGCGTGGTGCTCGGCGAGCAGCTGCTGCGACCACGGCCACGTCGAGTCGCTGTGCGGAAAGTCGTTGGCCCACATCAGCCGCTTCCAGTTCATGAGGTTCGCCGTCTTGAACGCCACCCAGTCGTCCTGAAACGTCGTGTAGATGTTCTCGCGGAAGTACTCCGAGGGCAGCTTCGAGAGCGCCTGGCCGGGCGGCAGCCAGTTGCGGTGCCGCTTGAAGGCGTGGTCCATCCGGTACATGTAGTGCGGCACCCAGCCGGCGTCGGCCTCGACGCACACCACGCGCAGATCCGGGTGGCGTTCGAACACTCCCCCCAGGATCAGCGTCCCCATGATGTCCTGACAGCCGCGGATGATGGCGAGGAAGTTGTTCATCTTCGGACCGCGCGCCGGCACGCCGTCGGCGCGGCTGGTGAGGATGTGGAACGAGAGCGGCAGCTCGAGGGCGATGGCGGCGCGCCAGAAGTCGTCGTAGATCGGCGAGTCGTAGTCCTCGACGGTGGGATTGCCGGGCATCATCACGCCGCGCAGGCCGATCTTCTTGATCGCCTCGAGATCGCGGATGCCGTCGGCGGGTGAGCGCATCGCCGTCTGCCCGACGCCGAGGAGCCGCTTCGGATGGCACCGAGCAGTACTCGGTGATCCAGCGGTTGTAGGCCTCGAAGCAGGCCGTCTTGTAGTCGGGGTCCTTGTGGTTGCAGAGCAGCATGCCGACGGTGGGATAGAGGATCTCGGCGGCGACGCCGTCGCGCTCCTGATCGGCGAGGCGTGCGGTCGGATCCCAGCCGCCGCGGTGCAGCTCCTCGAAGGTCGTTCCCTTGAGACGGATCTCTTCCGCCGGCTTGCCGGCGGCTGCCACCAGCCCCATCGCGACCGCGTGCTTCATGCCGTCGATCACGAACACGTCGCCGGCCTCGCCGCGGCGCTCCATGCGCGGCGCCTGCGCGCGCCACTTGGGGTCGATGTAGTCGCTGTAGGTGTTGGGCGGCTCGGTGATGTGGGAGTCGGCGGAGATGATCGGGATACGTCATGACGTCTGCCCTCCGCGGAGCACGCGCCCGGGAAGCGCGCCCTCGGCGTCGACCGCGTCGCGTCCGTCCTCGCGGATGACGACGCCGTTCACGATGACGGCGCGGATGCCGGCCGCGTCGGCGATACCAGCCGGTCGGCGCCCGCCGGCAGGTCGCGCACGCGGCGGAGCGGCGAGCAGCCGACGGTGTGCGGGATCGAAGACCGTGACGTCGGCGGCGAGGCCGGGCGCGAGCCGCCCGCGGTCGCGGATGCCGAAGACCTCCGCCGGCCGCGAGGTCAGATGCCGCACCGCCTGCCTCGAGCGAGAGCACGCGCTTCTCGCGCACCCAGTGGCCGAGGAGATGGGTCGAGAAGCACGCGTCGCAGAGCTGGCTCGCGTGCGCGCCGGCGTCGGAGAGGCCGAGCACGGTCGCCGGGATGGCGCGAGCAGCTCGGCGACCACGTCCTCGTCGGTGTTCATCACCGCCATGCGGAAGCGCGCCTCGAGGTCGGTCGCGAGCGCCAGGTCGAGCGCGAGGTCGACGACGTGGACGCCGCGCTCGGCCGCGACCGCCATCGCGTTGCGCTCCTCGAGCGCCGGCTCCGATGGCGCGACACCGAGATCACGGTGTCCGCCAGCAGGCGCGTCGAGCGGCTCGCGCGCGCCGCGCTCGCGGAACGCCGCGCGGAACGCGGGGTCGGCGTAGATGCGCTTCTTCCCCTCGCGATCCGCTGCCGAGACCGGCGCTGAACAGCGACATGCTCTCGAACGGGAACGGCGCCTTGAACTGGAACTCGAAGTTGAGCGGCCGGCACGCGACCTGCGGCACCACCTCGACGCCCTGGCGCCTGCAGCTTCGCGGTCTCGCTCGAGGACGTCGCGATGGCCGTCCGGCCCGAGCATGCCGGCGAGCAGCGCCGTCCAGCTGACCGGCCGCCCGGTGCGGCGCTGGATCGCCGCGAACTCGTCGAGGAAGAAGCTCCGGGCCGATCGTCGCCTGCATGATGCCGTGGCCGGCTTCGCCGAGGCAGCCGGCGAGCGCGCTCGATCTCGGCGAGCGAGGCGGCGCGGCTCGGCACCGGCCGGCCGGCGTAGCCGACGTGGGTCGGCGACTTGCGAGGTCGCGAAGCCGAGCGCGCCGGCGCGCGAGCGCTTCGCTGACGATCGGCGCTCATGCGCGCGATCTCGTCGTCGGTCGCCTCGCGCTCGGTCGCCTCCTCGCCCATCACGTAGAGGCGCACCGGCGTGTGGCCGACGAGCGCGCCGACGTTGATCGCGGTGCCGCGCCGCTCGATGGCGTCGAGGTACTGCGGGAAGGTCTCGAACGGCCAGTCGGCGCCGACGCCGGCCTCGAGCGCGTCGAGCGACATGCCCTCGACGTTCTCGAGCGTGCGCAGGATCGAGGTCGCGATGCGCCGGGCGGGTCGGCGCGATGCCGAAGCCGCAGTTGCCCATCACCACCGAGGTCACGCCGTGCCACGGCGAGATCGTGAGCATGCGGTCCCAGAAGACCTGCGCGTCGTAGTGGGTGTGGATGTCGACGAAGCCGGGCGCGACGACGCAGCCGTCGGCGTCGAGCGTGCGGCGCGCGCCGCCGCGCACCGTCGCCGAGCGCCGCGATGCGGCCGCCGCGGATGCCGACGTCGCCGCGCCGCGCCCGGCGCGCCGGTGCCGTCGACCAGCGTGCCGCCGCGAATGACGAGATCGAAGTCCTCGGCCATGGCGTCCTCGCTCGTGCTTGGGTAGAGTCTCGCGCGCCCGCGGCGGGCGCCGTCCTTCCAGCAAGCGCAAAAGGTCGAGGGCACGTCAAGAGGAGGGTCGCATGCAAGTCGGTGTCATCCTCGCCGCGTATCCTGGTCGCGCCGCCCAGATCGCACGCCTCGCCGAGGGTATGGGCTTCGCGAGCGTTCTCTTTCCCGACAGCCAGAATCTCGGCCCGGAGGTGTGGGGGCAGCTCATGCTCGCCGCCGCGGGAACCTCGACGATCCATCTCGGCACCGGCGTCACCAATCCGGTCACGCGCGATCCGGCGGTGACCGCGTCGGCCGCCCTGTCGCTGCAAGTCGAGAGCCACGGGCGTGCCATCCTGGGAGTCGGGCGCGGCGATTCCGCGGTGCAGCGCATCGGAAGACCGGCGGCACGGGTCGCCGAGCTCGAGCGCTAT
Source organism: uncultured delta proteobacterium (assembly GCA_963846105.1). GTDB lineage: Bacteria > Desulfobacterota > Binatia > UTPRO1 > UTPRO1 > CAWJUT01. Next base: position 45,050 of record CAWJUT010000006.1, on the reverse strand, counting down.
CTCGCCACCCTGCAAACGTATCTGAGCGGCGGCACCGTCGATCGCGACGGCTTCGCGAGCCGGCTCGAATGGCACAGCGCCCAGAGCTTCCCCAAAGTTCCGGTCGAGATCGCCGCCACCGGTCCGCGCGTGATCGAGGTCGCGGCGCGACAGGCCGATCGCATCGCCTTCGCCGTCGGCGCCGATCCCGATCATCTGGCGGGCGCACTCGAGCGCGCCCGCGGTGCCGCGCGCGCCGCGGGGCGCGACCCCGACGCACTTCGCTACGGCGCGTTCATCAACTGCGTCCTGCACGACGACCCCACCGTCGCGCGCGAGGCGGTGCGCGGCACGACCGCCACCTTCGCGCGCTTCTCGTCGATGGCGGGAAGCGATCTCACGCGCCTGCCGCCGCCGCTCCGCAAAGCCGCCGAGCACCTGCGCGCGCAAGTACGACATGCGTGTCCACACGCGCGCCGGCGCCGAGCACGCGCGCGCGCTCGACGACGCGTTCCTCGATTGGTACTCGATCGCGGGACGACTCGATACCGCGCTGCCGCGCTTCAAGCGTCTCGCCGCGCTCGGCCTCGACTTCTGTCACGTCGTGCCGGGCTCGCCGGACACGCCGCGCGACCTGGTGGCGGCGTCGTTACAGATGGTCGCGAAGGAGATCCTGCCCGCGGTCGCGTAGCGGGGCTCGGCGTAGAGCATGAACGCGAGAGACGTCATCCACTTCTGGTTCGACGAAGCAGGTCCGGAGAAGTGGTGGGCGGCGAACGCCGACTTCGATGCGGCGGTGCGGACGCGGTTCGCGACTGTTCATCGCGCCGCGAGCCGTGGCGAGCTGCACGAGTGGCGCGCGACAGCCGACGGACGCCTCGCCGAGATCATCGTGCTCGATCAGTTCTCGCGCAACATGTACCGCGGCACGGCACGGGCTTTCGCCTGCGATCCGATCGCGTTGGTGCTGGCGCAGGAAGCGGTCGCGCGTGCCGCGGATCGCGCCCTGCCGGCTTCACAGCGCGTCTTCGTCTACATGCCGTACATGCACAGCGAATCTCTGATGATCCACGAGCAGGCGGTCGCCCTTTTCAGCCAGCCGGAGGTGCAGGACACCCTCGACTACGAGCTGAAGCACAAGCGCATCATCGAAAGATTCGGACGTTACCCGCACCGCAACGCCATCCTCGGACGCGCGTCGACATCGGAGGAAGTCGAGTTCCTCAAAGAGGAAGGCTCGGCGTTCTGAAACTGCGCTTCGCATTCGTTCAGGGCATCACCTGAACCGAACTGGAGCCAATTCGCTTCTCACGCTCCACTTTGGCGCATATCGTCAGAATGACACAACAATATGAAATGTTTCGACCACAAACATATTGCATTGTTGTTCGGGATAAGCGTATCTGCACCTCACACTTCGTCCCCCTGCAAGGAAGTTGACGGCATGGCTCCCAGCAGAACTTCACTAGCGCTCTCGAAGCGCGCGTTGGCACACGCCGACGCTCGGTGGTGCCTCCCCGAGCGCACACCGTCGCCTCAGACCTCGGACACCGACGTCGGCGGTCTGGCGACAGTGCTCCGCGCGACTGCACGAGCGGCGCACGCACTTGCGTATGGTGATTGCGCGATCGCCGCCGTGGAAGTCCATGATCGCGGACGACGGCGATTTGTGGTCGAGCAAGTGGGTCCATCGTTGCCATTCCCCGAGTGGTTGATCCGCGACGCCGTGTCGACCGCTCAGTCTCATGCCATCTCGTCCCTCGATACGAAGCGTGAGCGCGTGGACTTCTTGCAGGGCTTGGCGACGATGGGATTCCGGAGCGTCGCAGCAGCGGCATTGTCCGTCGGCGGCATGCTCGGATGCGTGATGGTCGCCAGCACCACCGCGCACACGTTGTCTTCTGCCGCAGCGGAGTTGGAAGGCATCGCCCGATACGCGGTCCTCTTTCTCGAAGAGGTGAGCGCCGAGATCCGGTCGATCGCACGCGAGCTTCACGACACTCTCGGACACACGCTGACGTGCCTCGTCATGACGAGCGACGAGCTCGCACACCGGCGCCTGCAAGGTGAGCGGCTGCGCCTGGCGCAAGCATTGCGCTCGTATGGGCTCAAGGCGATGGCGGATGTGCGCGCGCTGATCGATCTGACGGTCACGGGACGTCGCGTCGATCGCGACCCTGAGCGGGTGATTGCAGAGAGCCTGCGACGTCTGTCGGCCCTCGGCGTGGAAACGCGCTACTCCAACAGCGTCGATTTCCGCATGCTGCCGAGCCGTGCGGCGCTCTGTGTCGGTGCCGTCGCCGCCGAGTCGTTGATGAACGTGCTGCGCCACGCCCACGCGCGATCGGTGCACGTCAGCGTCGGCTGCGACGGCCGTGAGATGGAGTTGATCATCACCGACGATGGCGCGGGCTTCGCCGAAGGTCAGATGGCGCGCGACTCGCCGGGCTTCGGTGTCCGTTCGATGCGCAAGCGTGTGGAGGAGATTCGTGGAGCGCTCACGATCCAAAGTACGCCGGGGGAAGGGACGACAGTCTCCGTCCGCCTTCCCGTCGCGTAACGACCGCGCCCCGCGCCCCCCTCCGATCCGCGTCGTTCTTGCCGATGATCACCCCGTCGTCCGCGCCGGTATGCGCCGATGCCTGGAGGCCACCGGAACGATCGATGTGGTCGCCGAGGCGGGCGACGGTCAAGCGCTTCTCCAGCAGGTCACGGCGCTCAGCCCCGATGTCGCGGTGGTCGACCTTGCGATGCCGGGATTGAACGGCATCAATGCGGCGCGCTCGATCCGGTCCCACCAACCCCACACGCGAGTCCTCATCGTGTCGCTCCATTGCACGGAGGCCACAGTGTCGGATGCGATCGACGCCGGCGCGAGCGGATACGTCTTGAAGGAAGCCGCAATCGACGAGCTCGTGAAGGCGGTGTTGGCCGTCGCCGACGGCAATGCGTTCTTCTCACCCCTCGTCGCGAAGCTACTGGTCAGCCGGCTCGCGGAACAAGGGACGGGAAAGGCCAAGCAGAGGCTGACCGAGCGCGAGCGCGAGGTGGTTCAGCTCATCACCGAGGGCGACCCGACGCGCGCGATTGCCGCTCGTCTGTTCATCAGCTTGGAGACCGTGAAGAGCCATCGCGCAAACGCCATGCGCAAGCTCGGATGTCGCTCGACGGCTGACCTGGTGCGCTTCGCGATCGTTCACGGACTCGTCTCCACGTAGCAGCACCCCCGTCAACTCGTCGCTGACTCCCCTGTGTTCCGGATGGCGTGCCTCCCGGTGATCGGAAGGTAGGCCTACCCGATACGGGTGACAGGTTCCTAGTCCTCACGGTGAGCGCTGAATCCCCCTTCGGTTGAGAGTGAAATCAACTCTTGCGGAATTGTTCGTAGCCGCAGGTCCAGCCTCTAATCCCGCCGTCGTGCCGCAACCATATCTAAGGAGGGATTAGGTCATGCGAACCAACAGTCTCGTGTCGGTATGCTCACACTTCTGCCTGGGAGTCGCCCGCTGGCGGCGCTTGCCGCGATGATGGTGGCACTCGTCTGGCTGGTGGCTGCGGTCACCGCCCCTCGTCCACGCCCAGTGCATCAACGACGTGGATAGGAACGATGACGAACCTGGCCAGAAGGACTTGAGCCAATTTTGCTTCCTCGGCACCTGCAACGTGTCCGACGCTTCGTTCAGCTTCAACTTCGATGACACCAGTTGGGGGTCTGGCAACAACAGTGGCGATGGATGCTTTCTGTTCGACACCGGCAGCGACGGACTCGCGGACCGTGCCGTCTGCGGACAGGTGAAGGGTGCAGGCGTGTTTCAGGCGGGCTTCCCGACCTGCTACACGTGCGACAATAGAGACCGGACCGCTGCACGAATGCGGTGTCGGTCACATGCACTCGACGTGCGTAAGCGGCTCCTCCACGGATCCCTTCGCCGCCGCCCCGACTCACATGGGCGGGGGCGTGTGCGGCGGGACGAACTGCCGCACGCTCGACACGCGCATCACGTGCTGCCTCGCGGCTGCCGATTTCGGGACGGGCGGGTCCCTGCTGGACGCCTGCTCATACCCTTCCTCGAACCCGAACTCCGATCCGTCCGACTGCATCGCCACCAGCGAATGCACGACCAATGCCGACTGCAACGACAACAACCCGTGCACCGTGGATGCCTGCAATACAGGCATAGGGTTCTGCACGCACATCGCGGGCAATCAGGGGACCCAGTGCCGCGGCCCAGCCGGGGTCTGCGACGAGGCCGAGGTCTGCGACGGCGACAGCCCCTTCTGTCCAGCGGACGGGTTCGCCCAGATCGGCACTTGTCGCAACGCCACCGATCTTTGCGACGTCGCGGAGAGCTGCGATGGCAGCGGTCCCGACTGTCCCGCGGACGGAGTCGCGCAGCAGGGAACACCCTGCCGACCTGATGGCGGCCAGTGCGATGTCGGCGAGGTCTGCGACGGCAACTCGAAGGTGTGCCCGGCCGACGGCTTCGAACCCAACAACACACCCTGCAGCGACGGCAGCGAATGCACCACCGGTGACCTGTGCACCGGCGGTGTGTGCGTCGGCGGCCCGGCCCCCGACTGCGAGGACAACAACGTCTGCACCGACGACACCTGCAACCCGTCGACGCCGGGCGGCTGCGAGCATACCAACAACAGCGCGCCCTGCAGCGACGGCAGCGAGTGCACCACCGGTGACGCCTGCAGCGGCGGCTCCTGCGTCGGCGGCCCGGCCCCCGACTGCGAGGACAACAACGTCTGCACCGACGACAGCTGCAATCCGTCCACACCGGGTGGCTGCGTGAACACCAACAACAGCGCCCCCTGCGACGACAGCAGTGACTGCACCACCAACGACACGTGCAGCGGCGGCTCCTGTGCCGGCGGCCCGCCGCCCAGCTGCGACGACGGTCTCTTCTGCACGGCCGATTCCTGTCCGGACGCGAACGGCTGCCAGCATCTGTCGGACCCGGACTGCTGCGAGGACGACTCGGGCTGCACCGACGTCGACGAATGTACGGTCAACGAACGCTGCGAGAGCCATCTCTGCGTGAGCGATCCTCGCACCTGCAACGACACCAACGACTGCACCGACGACAGTTGCAATCCGACGACACCGGGTGGATGCGTGTTCACCAACAACAGCAACCCGTGCAGTGACGGCAGCGAGTGCACGACCGGTGACGCATGCAGCGGCGGTTCCTGCGTCGGCGGCCCCGCGCCCGATTGCGAGGACAACAACGTCTGCACCGACGACAGCTGCAATCCCTCGACACCGGGCGGCTGCGTGAACACCAACAACACCACCCCCTGCAGCGACGGCAGCGAGTGCACGACCGATGACGCATGCAGCGGCGGCTCCTGCGTCGGCGGCCCCGCGCCCGATTGCGAGGACAGCAACGTCTGCACCGACGACAGCTGCAATCCCTCGACACCGGGGGGCTGCGAGCACGCCAACAACACCGGTCCTTGCGACGACGGCAACGGCTGTTCGGTGGACGATACCTGCTCGGGCGGGATCTGCCATTCGGGCGGTCCGAAGGACTGCAACGACTTGAACCTCTGCACCGACGACAGCTGCAGTCCGCCGTCGGGCGACTGCATCAACATGAACAACGCCCAGCCGTGCGATGACGGCGACGTGTGCACGATCGACGACATCTGTGGCGGCGGCTCGTGCCAACCCGGTGACCCGAAGGACTGCAACGACAGCCTCGGGTGCACGAACGATTTCTGCACCCCGATGACCGACTGCCAGCACGAGCCGGTTGTAGGTCCGTGCTGCGACTTCGATTCTGAGTGTATCGACAGCGATGGGTGCACGGAGAACGAGCGCTGCGTAGACAACGCCTGCGTGAGCGACCCCGTCGACTGCGCCGACGACGACGAGTGCACGGTCGACACTTGCAACAACGATGGCGGAGGTTTTCTCTGCGTGAGTACGGACTGTCTCGATCTGCCCGACCCTCTAACGGCGTGTCCGGGTCCGCAATGCTTCCCCGACTTCTGCGGCAACGGGGTGGTCGAAGCGAGCAACAACGAGACCTGCGACCCGCCTGATCCGACCCCGATTCCCGGCGTGGTCCCGACCCAGCAGACGTGTCGGAGCGACTGCACGTCCTGCGGGGACGGAAACGTGGACACGGATCACATGGAGACGTGTGACGATGGGAACACCGTCTCGGGCTGCAGGCCGGATCAGCCCCAGAAACCGCTCGACGACTGCTTGAACAGCTGTTCGCAAGCGATCTGCGAAGACCCGGCCAAGGTCCTGCTCGCGCAATGGGTCGATCGCTTCGACTTCCACGGACGGTTGACGACCACCGAGCAGATCGATTTCACGACCCGCTCCTTCGTGATCCAGTTGACGACGCATACCGGCAAGGTGATCTACCGAGCCTCTCTCCCGGCCGGTGCCATCACCAGCTTGAGCGGGACCCCGCAGGGACCGTTCAAGTTCAAGTACAAGGAAGCGAAGCTCTATGGAGGCGTCCAGAAGCTGAAGATCAAGCGGCAATCGGACGGGAACTACCGCGCCACGGTCAAGGGATACGGGAACCTCTATTCCTCGCAGGCCGAGATGGTGACGCACGTCTACGCCGCGGGCCACGAGTGGACGGTGGTGGGAACCTGGGAGAAGCGTCCGAAGGGCTGGCGGTTCAGATAAGCCCGACGTTCGCGTAACGGCATGGCGGAGGGGGCGAGCGTCGCTCGCCTCCTCCTGCCCATCCCTGAGCTGACTACTTACCCGCCGCCTCGACGAGCGCCCTCACCAGCTCGGCCACCTGACGCTCGAAATCGGGACCGCGCGCGATCGGCTCACCGCCGACGATCGTGACACGGACCGCCCCCAGGGTTTGACGCAGCGCCTGAAGGCCCAGCCCTCCGCGTTCGGGGCCGGGAACGGCGGCGGTGATCGCGACGACTTTCCGTTCGAGCTCTCCCGTTCCGATCACCCAGTCGATCCCGTTCTTGAGGACACCGGGCAGGCTGTGGCCGTACTCGGGCGATGCGATCAGGAGGGCGTCGCATTCGACGAGCGCTTTTCGCCAAGCGGTGACGGCGGCCGCCTCGTCGCTCGCTTCCATGTCCGGATTGAAGTGGGGGAGATCGCGCAGACCGTCGAAGAGAACGATCTCGACCCCGTCCGGCGCCGAGGCAGCCGCGGTCTGCAGCAGCGTCAGGTTCGCCGACGTTGCTTGCAGGCTTCCGCATACCGCCAGGATGCGCACGTCGGCATCATAGGCGATCTTCGGAGGCGCGCGATACTCGCGCGAGCTGGCGGTCGCGGCGGCGTCAGGGCGCGCGGAAGGTCGACGGCTACCGATGCGCGGCGCAGGCGCAGCTCGGCACGTGGTACCGTCCATTCCCTTCGACCATGCCGTCCTTGCCGTACATGTTCCTCGGTCGCACCCAGTCGGCGAGCGTTCGATAGGGCCCGTTCTCGTCGCGCCCTTTCGGCGTCACGTCGATATAGCGGTAGGCGCCGAGAAACTCTTCGCCGCCGCGGCTGTAGGTGGAGTACGTGTGGAAGATCTCGCCCGCGTCGTTCCTGAAGAAGACGCTGTCGCCGGAGAGGTCTTCCATGGCCCGGGCTGATGTACCGGAAATTGTAGTAGGCGCGTCCCGCCGCGATGTCTTCGGGTGTGAAGGACACATTGAAATCGTAGTTGAAGTCGTTGCGGTAGGACGAGACCCAGGTGAAGCGCCAGCCCATGCGCTTGCGGACCGCCTCGATCTCCTCGATCGGCGCGCGCGCAACTACGGCGTACGACACGTCATGGTTCTCGAGATGCGCGAGAATTCCCTCGAGGTGATCGACCTCGAACGAGCACCCGACGCACTGTCCCGTCTGGCCGGGCCCCATCATGAAATGCTTGATGAAGAGCTGGCTGCGGCCGTCGAAGAGCTCGGCGAGCGTCACGTTCCCGGCGGGCCCGTCGAAGACGTACGGCTTCTCCACCCTGACCCACGGAAGCGCACGGCGCTCGCTGCTCAAGCGATCGCGGAGCTCGCGTCAGGTCCTTCTCCTTGGCCAGAAGCGCGATCCGCGCCCTGAGCCATTCGTCTCGCGACACGATTCGGTTCGGCTCCATGGTTCCATCTCCTTGTGCGGTTTCGGATCTGTGCGGTGCCACATCCTCGCGAGGAGCGCCGCGAGCCCGCCCGTCGAGGTTGCACCAACGACGGTCACTGCCAGGGTCGTGAAGCATGCTGGACACATGGGCTCTCCTCTCATGCACTCGTCGATTGGAGCCTGCCCGGATCGACACGCCTAGGTTGGATCGAAGAACATGATTTCGCGCACCTCGATGGGTCCCCACTTGGCGTGCGGGTAGCGCGTGGCGAGGTCGATCGCCTCGGCGCGGTTGGACACGCGCACCACGCTGTACCCGCCGACGGTCTCCTTCGATTCGGCGAACGGCCCGTCGGTCACCAGGACTTTTCCGCCGCGCGGCTCGATGCGCGCCGGCGGCGGATCCTGCGCCAACGGCGCGGTGTCGAGGAGCTTCCCGTCGCGCTCCAGCTCCTTCTCCAAAAGCGATCATCTCCCGCAGCTTCGACCCGTCGGAGTCGGTCAAGCCGGGCTCCCTGCCGAACGCCATCAAGAACGGGGTTCCTTTCCCGGCATCAGGGAAGACGTACCGGCTGGCGACGGCATGCACCTCGACCGTCCCGTCGCGCGCATGCGGGGTCGCTCGCGCGATCTCGATCGCTTCCTCGCGGCCCGCGGCCTCGATGATCCAGAATCCGCCGATGACCTCCTTGCTCTCGGCGAACGGCCCGTCGCTCACGAACGCCTTGCCGTCGCGCACCCGGACACGCGCACCGGCGGAGTCGCCGACCAGCGGCGCGCCCCGCCGGAGCTTCCCCTGGCTGGCGAGCTGGCGTGAGAACTTCCCCATCTCGGCGAACCCCTGGCGGGTCGCCGTTCGGAGCCGCTTGCGGCAGCATGAACAACAGCATGAATTCCATGGGATTCCTCCTCGCTCTACCCTACAGTCGAATGGGGACCGGTCGGATCGACAGCGGCCTCGTAGGCTACCGACCGTCGCCCGCGCCGGATGCCGTGCTCACCTCGCGCAGGCGGCGCTCGAGGAAGCGTCGCTCGGCTTCGTTCCCCCCGAGCGCGATCGCACGCCGGTAGCTCGCGGCCGCTTCGGCGAAGCGGCCGGCACGACGGAAGAGGTCGGCACGCGCCGCGAAAAGAAGATGATAGTCGACGAGCTCACCGCGAGCCTCGAGTGCGTCGAGGAGCGTCAAGCCCCGTTCCGCTCCGTCGAGCATCGCGATGGCGATCGCCCGGTTGAGCTCGACCACCGGCGACGGCGCGACCTGCGCAAGCAACGCGTAAAGCTGCGCGATCTCTCCCCATCGCGGTGTCCTCGGCGCGCTCGGCGCGCGCGTGCACGGCGGCGATCGCGGCCTGCAACGCATAGGGCCCGAGCTTCCGTTCGCGAACGACCGCTTCGAGCAGCGCGCCGCCTTCGGCGATCTTCGCGTGATCCCATCGCGACCGATCCTGTTCCTCGAGCGGAACGACGTCACCGCTTGCGTCGAGGCGGGCTGTGCGGCGCGCGTCAGTCAAAAGAAGGAGCGCCAGCAGGCCCAGGGCCTCGCTCGATCCGGAGAAGTGACGGACCAGCACGCGCGCCAGGCGGATCGCCTCCGCGCACAGGTCGGCGCGGATCGGCACGTCGCCGTGCGTCGCCGCGTGCCCCTCGGTGAAGATCAGATAGACGACCGCCATCACCGCCTCGAGCCGTGCCGGGAGATCCTGGGCCTCGGGGATGCGGTACGGAATGCCGGCGTCCCGGATCTTCTTTTTCGCCCGCACGAGGCGCTGCGCGAGCGTGGCGACCGGCACGAGGAAGGCGCGCGCGATCTCGTCGGTCGTCAGGCCGCCGAGCGTGCGCAGCGCCAGCGCCACCTGAGCGTCGATGGCCAGCGCCGGATGGCAGCAGGTGAACAGCAGCCGCAGGAGATCGTCCTGGATCGGGTGGTCGTCGTCGACTTCTCGCGCCGTGCCCTCGATCGCGGCAATGCCGGCGAGCGTCCCCAGCTTCTCGGCGTAGAGGCTCCCGCGGCGCAGTCGATCGATCGCCTTGTGCTTGGCGGTCTGGACGAGCCACGCGACCGGCTCGTCCGGTGCGCCGTCGCGCGGCCATTGCTGGATCGCGACGGCGAACGCTTCCTGCAGCGCCTCCTCGGCGAGATCGAAGTCGCCGAGCCGCCGGATGAGGGTCGCCAGGATCGCGCCCGACTCACGCCGGTAGAGAACGTCGATTTCCTCACGGGTCATGGTTTGCGGTCTGCGACTATAGGACAGGCCGCGCCCTGAAGGGAGTTGGCGGCACAGATTGGCGAGGCCGCCGGAGAGTACGTTCCTTCCGGCGCACGAAGGCGACGGGTGCCGGCTTCACTCCTCGGACGGCGCGAAGCCCTGGCGGATGGTGTTCTCGGTGACGACGCGGGGCTCGACGAATTGCAACAGATAGTCCGGCCCGCCCGCCTTCGTGCCGACGCCCGAGAGCCCGTAGCCGCCGAACGGCTGGCGGCCGACGCGCGCGCCGGTGATCGACCGGTTGACGTAGAGGTTGCCGGCGCGAAACTCGTCGGCGGCGCGGCGGATGTGCGACGGCGAGCGCGAGAAGATGCCGCCGGTGAGCGCGTAGTCGGTCGCGCCGGCGAGCGCGAGGGCGTGATCGAGATCGTCGGCGCGGAGCGCCACCAGGATCGGGCCGAAGATCTCCTCGGTCGCCACCCGCGCCTCGGGACGCGTCGTCACGACGATCGTCGGTCCCACGTACCAGCCGCCCTCGGGCAGGTCCTTGCGCATCAGCAGCACGTCGCCTTCGCGACCGGCCAGCTCCTGATAGCCCCGCACGCGCCGCCAGGCATCGTCGTCGATCAACGGACCGACGACGGTATCGAGGTGGCGCGCGTGTCCGATCGGCACCAGGGCGGCGGCTCCGGCCAGGCGGCCGAACAACTCGTCGGCGACCGGCCCGACGGCGATGACGCGCGACGCCGCCGAGCACTTCTGCCCGGCGTAGCCGAACGCGCTCTGGACGATCGCCGGTATCGCCTGATCGAGATCGGCGTCGCTGTCGACGATGATCGCGTTCTTGCCACCCATCTCGGCGACGACGTGCTTCACGTGGCGCTGCCCCGGCTGGTGACGAGCGGCGCCCTCGATGATCGTGAGCCCGACCTCCTTCGATCCGGTGAACGCGATGAACGCGACCCGCGGGTCGCCGACGAGCGCCGCGCCCACCTCCTCGCCGGCGCCCGGCAGGAAGGCGAGCGCGCCGGTTGGAATGCCGGCGGCGAGCAGGATCTCGACCAGGCGAGCGCCGACGCCCGGGCGTCTGCTCGGAGGGCTTGAAGAGCACGCAGTTGCCGGTCACGAGGGCAGCCGTGACCATGCCGGTGGGAATGGCGAGCGGAAAGTTCCAGGGCGCGATCACGGCGCCGATGCCGCGCGGCTGGTAGCGGTACGTGTTGCGCTCGCCCGGCACCTGCAAGACCGGCGCGCCGGCGGCGAGCGCGCGTGCGCTGCGACCATAGTACTCGCAGAAGTCGATCGCTTCGCAGACGTCGGCGTCGGCCTCGGCGGGCGGCTTGCCGGCCTCGAAGACCTCGAGCGCCGCGAGCTCGGGTCGCCGCGCGCGCATCTCCGCCGCGGCGCGAAACAGGACCGCCGCCCGCTCCTGCCAGGAGGTCGCGCGCCAGGACGGAAACGTGCGCTCGGCGACCGCGATCGCCTGCGCCGCCTCGGCGGCCCCGGCGCGCCCGCTCCGGCACACGACCGTCGCGTAGTCCCCGGGATCGACCGACACGATCTCGCCGTCGGTCCGCACGCGCCGGCCATCGATCACCACCGGCACGGCGAAGCCGAGCTCGCGCCGCGTGGCGGCGATCACGGCGGTGACGATGGCGCGCGGCGCCGGACGCCGGAGCTCGGCGTGCGGCTCGTTGCGGAACGGACCCGGCGCGTCGTCGCCTGGCGCCAGGGAGGAAGCCTCGCTGCCCACTGTGGGTACGGGCGCGATGCCGCCCAGCGGCGCCGCGATCTCGGGCGCGGCTCCTTGCAGCGCCACCGCGGCCAGGCCCCCTCCCATTGCGGTCTCATCTCCTGCTTCCGCCGCGGCGAGATCGTCCTCCGAGACGCGCGGCGGCGCGAGCAGCTCGTCGAGGTCCTTCTCTTCGGCGAAGCGGTGGCGGATGAACGACTCGTTGGAGGTGTTCTCGAGCAGGCGGCGCACGAGATACGCCATGCCCGGCACCAGCGCTCCCACCGGCGCGTAGACGCGCACGCGCAGTTGAAGGCCGCGCAGCGCGGCATGGATCGGCTCCGCCATACCGTAGAGAAGCTGCAGCTCGATCGCGCTCTCGCCATGCGCGCCGGCACGTGCCGCGCTGATCGCGTACGCCAGGCTGCGGAGATTGTGCGTGGCGAGCGCCGGGCGTACCTCGCCGGCACGCGCGACCAGCAGGCGAACGCAGCGCTCGTAGTTGGCGTCGGTCTCCTCTTTGCTGGCGAAGACCGGCAGCGGCCAGCCCTCGGCGCGCGCCACGGTGTGCTCGAGATCCCAGTAGGCGCCCTTCACGAGCCGGATCTGCAGGGGAGTCGCGAGCGTGCGGCCGGACCACGCGACCATCGTCTCGAGATCCGCGTAGGCGTCGCGGCGGTAGGCCTGGATGACGCATCCGAGGTGCGGCGCGTCGGTGAACTCGGCGCCGAGGGTGCGCACCAGCTCGAGCGTCAGGTCCTTCGCCTCGTCGTGCTCGGTATCGAAGTGGATGGTGGCGCCGAGCTCGCGCGCGCGCAGGAGAATCGGATGCAGGCGGGCGCGCGCTTCGCCGAGACCGCGCTCTGCCGTGAGCGGCCCGAAGAACGGCGTCAGCGCCGTCGGCTTGACCGACACGTTCACGCGCGGCAGCGGGCCCCACGGGTCGCGTTCGAGGTGCGGACGCTCCGGCCACGACGGCGCCGCGCCCGCGAGCGCTTCCAGCATGGCGAGCACGCGCGCCGCGTAGTGATCGGCTTCGGCAGCCGTGATGGTACGCTCGCCGAGGAGATCGACGGTGCTCGCCTCGCCGGCGCGCCACAACCGGGCGAGGCGCGGCAGCGCGTCCGCGGGCGTGGCGCCGGCGATGAAGAGACGCGCCATGCGAGCGACGTTGCGGCGCGCTGCCGCGGCCGAGAGCGTGGCGCCGAACGGTACGTGCTCGGCCGCCTCGATCCCGAGACCGAGGACGCGCGGCGCCTCGGCGCCGCCGAAATACTCGTCGAGGTGACGGAGCACGTCGGCGTCGTCGCGGCAGGCGGGGAAGACGTCGACGAAGCGGAAGAGCTGCGTCTTGAACGCGGGATGCGCCATCGCCCATTCGAGCAGGCGATCGCTCAACCAGCCGAGGTGGAAGACTCCCGCCTGCTCGTTCGCGCCCGCGGTGGCGAGCGCGCGCGCCAGCGCCTGCACCTCGTCCTCGCGGGGAGCGAGGCTCGACTCGGCGCGCCGCGTCGCCATGCGAGGACCGCTAGCGGGCTAGCTTCCGTCCCCAGGCTCGTATCGAGCAGGTTCAGGAAGAGGCCGACGTCGGTCACCATCCCGATCGACTCGAGCGAGCCGCGGTCGGCGAGCTTCGTCACCACCGCGGGGCTGATGTCGACGCAGATGAGGCGCACCCCGGCGGGCGTCATGTTGCCGACGCCGATCGCGTGCAGCATCGACGACAGCATGAGGATCATGTCGGCGCCGGCGATCAAGCGCGCGTACTCGGTTTGCGCCGCGACCAGATCCATCAACGTCTCGGGGAGCGGGCCGTCGTCGCGGATCGAGCCGGCGAGCGCGAACGGCACGCCGCCGCGGACGCATTCGTACATGACGCCGCTCTGGATCAATCCCTGCGCGACCGCGTTGGCGATGCCGCCACAGGCGCGCACCTGGTTGATCGCCTTCAGGTGATGGCGGTGGCCGCCCTGCACGTTCACGCCGCGCTTCAGGTCGACGCCGAGCGAGGTGCCGTAGAGCGCGTGCTCGAGGTCGTGCACGGCGAGCCCGTTGCCGCCGAGCAGCGCCTGCACGTAGCCGCGCTCGATCAGACGCGCCAGATGCGGGCCGCCGCCGGTGTGGATGACGACCGGCCCGGCCACCACCACGATCCTGCCGCCGCGGCTGCGGATGCGACGCATCTCCCAGGCGATGCGATCGACCGCCAGCTCGACGCGCCGCTCGCTCGAAACCTCCGCGCTCATGAAGCCGAAGAGCTCCGCCCCGCCGCCGGTGTGCGTCGGCTGCGTGCGCACGCCTTCGATGCCGCACACCACCTGGTCGCCGACGCGGAGATCGCGGAAGAGACGGCAGCGCACGCGCGGTACGGCGTCCTTGGTGCGCGCCGCCGGCGCGACGCCCTGCTGTGCTGCGCGCGGCGGGATTGCTCGCCGGCGCCGCGTCCGGTGCGCGCGCCCGCCGCGGACGTGTCCGCTTCATCGAGCACGTTCTCGACCACCAGCACCGCGTCCATCCGCTGCCCTTCGACGCGCAGCCAGCGGCCGCGCCAGCGGACCTCGGTCGGAAAGATCGTCGTGCTGTAGAAATCCGCCGGCGCGACGCCGTCCTGGACGACCGCTTCGAGGCGCGCGTCACCCTCGTCGTCGGCGACGCGCGCGCCCATCTCGATCAGCCGGCCGAGGATCGGCGCCAGCCGCTCGGCCGAAGGCGCGATCACCCGCAGGCGCGCGATCGAGCTCTGATCGTGCCGCAGGCCCGGTTGCAGCGCCTCGATCTCGAAGCTGCCGCCGCCGTCGGCGATGCAGTCGAGAATGCGATTCATGAGCCCGGTGTCGAGGAGATGGCCCTGCACCTCGACCAGGCGCTCGCGCACCGGTGAGACCGGGTGCGGCCCGGCGGCCGGAAGCGCGGCGCCCGCGTGCGTCAGATCGAGCACCAGACACTTGGTCGCGCCGCCGGCCAGCAAGAACTCGCCGACCGGACAGACGACGACCTCGAGCCCCAGCGTCTCGAGGCGCTCGCGCAGCGCCGGGCTCGCGTAGTTCACGATGACGGTGCGATCGGTCACGATCGCGTTGCACGCGAAGTTCAAGGCGTCGGTCGCGTCGACCTCGAAGCGGTCCTCCGCCGGCACGCGCCCGCGAATGGTCTCCAGCGACTCGCGATCGAAGGCCTCGGCGAAGTACATCACCCGGCCGTCGGGAAGCGGGCTGAAGCAGGTGTCGAGATGGTAGAAGCGCTCGTCGACCAGGCGCAGCGGCACCACCTCCATACCGAGAATGTCGCTCAGATGGCGATGCGCCTGCAGCGAGGTACGGACGCCGTACCCGCCCCACACCAGCCGCGCGCCGCGCTGGAAGAGCGCGTCGCCCTCGCCTTCGAACGTTCCCTCGCCGGGCAGCTCGACGATGCGGTAGTCGCGACGACGAAACCATTCCGTGTAGTGGGCGACCTCGGGGCGGCGCTGCGGAAACCGGAAGCGGCTCGGGATGAACGTGCCCTCGCACGTGAGCCCGGCGTTGGCGGCGAACGTCATGTCGGGCAGCCCCGGCTCGGGCTCGAGGATCTCGACCGCGACGCGCGCGGCCAGAGCCGCGTGCAGGTCTTCCCACTGGCGCTTCGCCGCGTCCCGGCGCGCGCGCCCGACGTTGCCGTCCATCCATGGGTTGATGACGTACTCGACACCATAGAAGCGCGGCCGGCAGAGCAGGAAGGTGTGGGCCGCGGGCGCGGACTGAGACGCCGGACGGTGTCTCTCGTCGGCGGGCTCGCTCATCGGCCGCATCGTCGCCATCGTCATCTCCCCCCTCATCCAGTATGCGCCCCGTCACAGCGGTCGGAAAAGAGGGGAAGTAACGGCCCTCGCCCGTTCAAAATCCTGACCGACTCGGCGTTGCATCCAGCTCACGAGCTGAGTACTTCTTGAGCCGACGACCATGCCGCACCGGCGGTGGGGAAGAAGGAGGGTCTCGATGCAGCAGCGCTCACGGATTCTCGCAGTTGCCGTCGTGCTCACGGTGCTCGCGTCGGCCGCGAGCGGGAGGGATGAGCCTGTTCCGACTCCCAGACCGTCGCCCTCGCCGCCGACAAGAAGGTGAAGCGCGAAGACCTCCCGACCTGCACGTCGATGCGCGTTTCCGCGGAGCAGATGCGGCAAGCCTATGATCGTATCGTCGAGAAGACCGGTGATACGAAAATGAGCCGCGCCAGGTTCGACGACATCGGCGACGAGCTCGGGTGCCGCTGGCCGGAGGCCGGTGAAGAGGGCGGCCAGGGCCTGATCGAGCTGCTCGAGCGCGGCGGCGGAACCACCAGCGGAATGAAGGCGCGAGCCGAGGTAGAAGCCCATGTCCGACGACGACGTGAACGCCGAGCTCGAACGGCTACGCGCCGAGAACCTGCACCTCAAGCGCACTGCCAGCCGAGGCGTGACGCTCAAGGTGAGCGAGAAGGGAGGCGTCTCGGTCTACGGACTCGGGCGCTTTCCGGTGACGCTCTACAAAGAGCAGTGGACCAAGCTCCTCGACATGGCGGACGACATCCGCGCGTTCATCCAGACCAACGACGCGAAGCTCAAGACGAAGGCCTGAGACATCGCTGCCGCGCGGCCGGCAAGCGTGGCCGCGCCAGCGCCGCTTGCTGCGAAGACGCGTCAGACGCGCACCATCGTCGCGCTCACCGGCAGGTGGATGAAGAGATCGGTCACTGCCCTACCCGTCGCGGCGTGCACCGCCGCCCCGTAGGCTCCGAGCTGAACGGCATAGGTCGCGGCGCGCGCGATTGCCTGATCCATCGACCCGGGAAAGCTCTTGTGGTCGATGACGGCGTAGCCGCCGGCGTGCTCGACGACGAGGTCCGCCGTACCGCGGATGACGGTGCCGTTCGGCTGGCGGTGCGCGAGCGGCCACTCGCGATGCCAGATCGCTCCCGGCCAGCGCGCTTCGATCCACGCGCGCAAGCAGTCGCTGGCGCGCAGGAGGTCGTCGGGCTGAAGCGCAGGCTCGACCTTCCAGCGCGCGAGCAGTCCCGCCGCGATCTCGCGTCGCGTCGCGCCGTCGAGGCCGGGCCGGTCGGCGGCGAGAAAGCCGTGGATCGCCTCGCCGAGCGGTTGCATGTCGGGATCGCCGCTCAGGATGAGGCGATCGCCGATGCGCTGGAATTGGTCCGTCGGAGCGGGAGCGGGCGCGGTGCCGCCTGGCAGCGGCGCCATGCCGCCGCCGCCCGCGGCGTCGGCCGCGGTGACCGGCAGCATCTCCGATGGAACGACCACCGCTGGCGGGTACTCGCGCGCGGCGCGCTGCTCGTATCCCAGCCCGGGCGTCACGTCGGCCGGCACGGGGTCGCACGGCGCGCTCTCGCGCACGCGCACCGCGACTCGCCTTCCGGCCCACTCGCAGTCGACGTCCGGCGCTCGGCTCGCTCAAGATCGGCCGATTCTTGCTCGTCGTGCAGGTGCGATGAGCACGCCCTTCAGACCGAGCGTCCGGCCCGCCAGTACCACCCGGTCGCGCGCGCGTGTCCAGCCGACGTAGAGGAGCCGGAGCTCCTGGCTGCCCTCGCGCTGGCGCGCCGCGAGCGTCGCGGCATCGCTCGCGAGACGCTGGTGGAACGGCGCCTTCCTCTGCATCGGGTGGTACGGCTGCGGCCAGTAGCGGATCCAACGATCGGCGAGCGGATTGGCGAGGTCGAACGAGGCGCGCTCGCTCACGACCTGGACACCGAGCGCGCTGAAGCGCGTGTCACGGTCGAGATCGAAGAGCACCGTCACCGGCCATTCCAGGCCCTTCGCGCTGTGCCAGGTGCTGACGACGACCGCGTTCTCCTGCGAGACCACCGCCTGCGCGTCGAGACTCGACCTTCGCGAGATCGAGGTACGCGGCGACCAGCCCCGCCGGCGTGCATCCGGTGCCTTCGGCGGCGCAGAGCTCGGCGTAGACCGCGGCGTGCGCCCGCAACGCGTCGAGGTTCGCGAGACGGAGCGTCGCGTCGCCCCATTCGAGGCAGCGCTCGCGCGCCTGCGACGGCTTCGAGCACGGCGTCGAGCGCCGCGACGGCGCCGGCCTGCGGCACCGCGGTCGCGTGCCGCGACGATCCGTTGCACGACGTCGAGCTCCGCGAACGCCTCGCGCGCTGGACGCGCCATCAGCGCCGCGAGCCACTCGTCGCCCGCGGCGGGAAACGCCACCAGGCGCGCGAGCTCGGCGGCCGCGAGCGCGTCGCGCGTGTCGACGAAGAGACTGCAGCCCCGCCAGCACGAGGCGCCCCTCCGGCGTACTGAAGAGCCCGCGCGCGCGGCAGCTCCGCGCTGCACGCCGAGCGCCGCGAGCTCGCGCGCGAGCGCGGTACAGGTGGCGTTCCGGTAGCAGAGGATGGCGACGTCGCCGGGTCGGACCGCGCGCGCCGCACCGGTCGCGCGATCGCGTACCTTCACCTCGGGATCGGTCGAGAAACTCCCGCACCGCCGCGGCGAGCGACTTGTAGCTGATCCTCGTTCTTGCGCTTCCCCTTCCAGCGCCAGCGCTCGACGACCGGTCCGAGGCCGGGAGGCTCGCTCGCGATCGCGGGCGCGAGCCGCACGCGAGCCTCCGGGAGACCCTGCGAGGCGAAGCCGCGCGCGAAGACGTCGGACGTGAGATGCACGAGCTCGGGCCGGCTGCGCCACGAGTGCCGCGAGCGTCTCCGGCTCCGCGCCCGCGAGAATCTTCTCGACGGCGGCGTCCATCAGTGCCGGATCGCGTTCCCCGAAAGCCGAAGATCGCCTGCTTCTGGTCGCCGACCCACACGCTCCGCTTGGCGATCTCGCGCGAGGCGCAGGAAGATCGCGAGCTGCAGCGGGCTCGTGTCCTGGAACTCGTCGACGAGCACGAGGTCGATCTCGCGGGCGAGGCGCGCGTGGACGTCGGGACGATCGAGAAGCCCGAGCGCGAGCACCTCCTGATCGGTGAAGTCGATGCTCGCCCAGTCGCGCTTGTAGTTCTCGTAGGCGTTGAGCGCGCGCGCCGCGATCGAGAAGACCAGCGCGATGGTGTCGCGGAGATCGGCCTGCAGCTGCGGGTGCCGGTCGTGGGCGGCGGCCGCGGCGCAGAGCGACGCCGTCGTTCGGCTGGGACACTCTTCGCGACTTTGCTTGGAGGCCCTCGATGCGAAGCCAATCCGCCCACTGCAGCTCCGAGCCGCCGGCGTGCCTTGGCACGAGTACCCACTGCGCCGTCTCGAGCGCTTCCTCCGTCTTGTTGGTCTTGTCCATCTCGCGGTCGACGACGTCGAGGAGCTGCTCGACCGCCATCTTGAAAGCCGCGTCGAGGGCGGCGCCGTCCGGCGCCGGTGGATCGAAGAGCGCGAGCAACTCGTGCCGTGCTGCGCCGCGCGCACTCATCGAACTGCCCGGCGCGCCACCTTGTTCGCGCGCGCCAGCGTGACGATCCGCTCGACGTCGTCCTGCCAGTCCCACTCACGATCGAACCGCTGCTTGATCGCGGTGAGGCGCTCGATCTCGTCGGCGGTGACGACGCGCGAAAGCGCCTGGCGGAGCGCGACGGTCGCCGCGCGCTCGTCGAGCACGCGCAGGTCGGGCGCGAGCCCGAGCTCGAAGGCGAAATCCGCGACCAGCCGCCCGCACACCGCGTTGACGGTGCCGATGCGCGCCGCGCCGAGGCGATGCGCATCCTCGACCCGTCCCGCATGCAGGAGCCGCGTCCGTGCCCGCTCCTTCAGCTCCGCCGCCGCGCGTGTCGTGAAGGTCGTCGCCAGCACGGCGTCCGGTCGCGCCGTGCCGCTCGCGATCGCGTCGTCGAGCTCATTCGCGAGACGGTAGGTCTTGCCGCTGCCGGCGCTCGCCGAAATGATCTCGATGTTCCCCATCAGGCGATCCTCGCGAAGACCTTGCCGCAGAGACCGCCGAGCTCGCAGAACTGACACGGCGGCATGAGGACCAGTGCGCCGTCGGTGACGGCATCTTTCACTCGGGCTCGTGGTGCCGTCGGGAAGCGCCACGCCCGGGCGCATCGAGCCTGCCGATCTCGAGTGCCGCGCGACGCAGCGCGAAGCGCGCGCTCGAGCGCGTCCCAGGTCGCGCGCGCGTCGAGGCCGACGATCGGGTCGGCATGAGGGAAGACCGATCCGATCGGTCGTGAGCATCCGCTGATCGCGAAGGATGAAGTACGCGACCGGCGGAAGTGATCCGGTGAGTCGCGGAGTCTTCGTCGCGGCCGCGGCAGTCGCCACCAGGTAGGAGTAGATCGCGAGCTGACTCGCGGTGCCGGCGAGGAGCTGCTCGCGTCGAAAGGTCGCGCCGCTCCACTTGAGATCGATGACGGCGGACGGCGGGCCGACGACCACATCGGGAGTGCCGCTCGATCCGGCCTCCGAGTCCGTCACGCTCGATCCGTGTCTCCACCGCCTGAACGCGGAAGCTTCGCCGCCGCGAGCATGCGGAACAGCTCGCGTGCCGCGAGCCCGACCACCAGACGCGCGTCGGCGCGTGCCGCGTCCGCCCCGGGAAGAAAGAGCGGCGCCGCCATGCGCGCCCCGTCGGCATCGAAGATCGCGCCGGCGCGGGCTTCGGCCGCGGCCGGTGTCGCCGCGCCTTCCTTCAAGAGTCGCGCGATGATCGCGTGCGTCAGCGTACCGAGCAGGTTCTCGGCAGCGGGGAGCGCCGCGGTGCCGCCGGGATAGACGCCGCCCTGATACTTGATGGCCCAATGGAACGAGCAGCCGAGCAGCGTTCCCAGGCTCGATGGCCGACTCGACGGCGCGCGGACGGATGACGCCCGCCGGCAGCGTCCATTCGCGGCGCGCCTGCGGAAGAGGTCGCGCGGTGCGCGGCGTACGCGCCGGATGCGGCGCCGGCGTCTCGTGCATCAGGCTCGCGAGCGAGCCCTCCGCCGGACGCGCGCGCCCGATCTCGTCCCACAGCGGGTGTGGATGGCGTTCACTGCCATCGACCCCGATACGCGGCGCGACCAGAAGCAAAGCCTCGGAAGCCTGAAAGCAGCGGACGACGCCAGCGTTCCGCCGCCGCGACGGCGAGTGTCCCCGGGTCCGGCAGCACGGCTCCCACCGCGGCGAGCGCTTCGCGCTCCTCGCGCGTCATCGGCGGCACGCGCAGTGTCGGGACCGACTCGAGGTCGAAGTTCCACCACACCACGCACGTCGCCGGCCCTGCGAGCGCGCCCGGCACCGCGACGGCGCCGAAGCCCGCCTCGGCCGGAAACGCTTCGAGCGGCAGATCCAGATCGAGCGCCTCGTCGATGAACCGCTCGAGCTGCGGCGCCTCGAGCGCGTCGAGTCCCGACTCGTCGACGAGCTGGCGGAGGATCGCGCACGAGCGCTTGGCGGCATCCCAGGTGGCGATGCTCGTCACGTCCACCGCCGCAGTCGCGGCCCGTCCGCGAAGCCAGGCGTCGAGCATGTCGAGCCGGCGTCGGATCTCCGCAACCGGATAGCTGGCGTGCGCGGCACCCTGGCGTCGAAGATCGTCGTCAGGCGGGCGGTGACACGCGCGCGGTCGTTCTCGTCGTCGATCGCCGCCAGACCCTCGGCGAGCGCGCTCGCGCCATCCGTCGCTGTCGACCGCGGGCTCGTCCGTGCAGCGCCCTGACGAGCGACCACGCGATGCGTCTGCCGCACCGGGCTCGCCGGCAGCGCGAGAAGCTCGAGCGCGCGCTGCGGATCGGGCGGCGACCAGCCGAGCGCGAGCGTCAGCGGCAGCACCTGAAGGAGGGCGTTGTCGCGCGGGCGTCGCGAGGTGCCGGTGGTCGGAAGGCCGTGGCGGCGGAGCGCGGCGTCGAGCACCGGATCGGCGCCGATCACGACCGTGTCGGTTGGTGAGCCACGCGCCGCGAGCCACGCCGCCACGTCGTCCGCCGCCTGCAGCGGACCGTGGGCGCGGACGAGCTGCACGCTGCCGTCGGCGGCCGGCGTGAAGTCGGCGGCGCGCGCCGCCGCGAGGTCACCCCGCGCTGCGCTCGGCGGCAGCGTCTTCCGGATGACGGCGGTGCCTTGCGCCGCGAGGCCGTCGAACACCGCACGCCACGCGGCCGGGAAGTCGTCGTCCGGCAACACGATCTCGACCGCCGCGATGTCGGCCGAGCGACGGGCGAGCGCGGCCGCGACCGCCGCAAGCCGGTCCGGCGCGCCCGGCAGCGCGTTCGCCGTCACCGCGGCGAGCGCGGAGATTCTTCCCGCAGGGAGCGGCGTGCCGCGCCAACCCGCCATCCAGAGCGCGTCACGCCATTCGAGCAGCTTGCGCGCCGTGCCGAGCGGATCCACCCCGGCCGATTCGCTCCAGAACCCGTCGTGGCCGCGCACCGCTTTCACGAGCGCGGCGGCGCGAAGTGACGAAGGAACCGGCGGGCCGCCGAGCCCGAGCGCTGTCTCGAGGAGGTCGAGCAGGTAGCGCTCCCCCGCCCACGCCTCGCCGACGACGGCGTCGCGCGCGCCCAGCGCTCCCGGCCAGGGTGTGGCGTCGAAGCTCGGGTCGAAGACGATGCGCATCGAAGTCCTTCTTCCTTGGATGCGGACGCGCCGTCAATTGAAAAGCGGACAGCGGTTGTCAGCGGCGGCCGCGGTCGGCGGCGGCGACGATGGTGGCCGCGGCGGCCCCGGCGCGCGCAATGAGCTGAATCGGTGCCGAAGCGACTACTTCCGCGGCCGGCCCTCTCGCCAGGCGTGCCAGTCCGAACCCAACTGCGCGACGAAACGCGACGGCGGCGCCGCGTAGAGGCTCCTGGCGAGCGCCAGCGCCTCGCGTTGCAACTTGCGACGCCGCTTCTCGATCATGGGCTCGATCTCCTCGAGCGCGTTCGGCGGGAGCGAGGCGCGCGCCGCCGCGATCCGCCCGCGCAGGACAGCCAGGTCGTGATCGTCCCCGAGACGATCGGACAACGCGTGCGCCTTCCTTTGCGAGCGCCTTCATGGCGCCGGTCGGATGACTTCGAGGAACTGGAATTGATGCCGCAAGTACTTCGCCTGCTTGCGACACTCGTGCAGGTTGACGTCGCTGGGATCCTTTCGGGCAGCGGCGTACGCCTCGCGGCCGGCGCGATACACGCGCTCCAGACTTCGTCGGAGCACCGACCACCCGCCGCGGCTCGGCCAACGGTCCGCCCGTTTGCGCACCCGTTGCACACGCTTGCGGACCAGGCGCAGGACGTTGTCCTCGCGGAGCAGCCGGCGGCGCACGTCTCTCCGATCCGCAATCAGGCGTGACCGCATCGCCCGCAAGATCCGGCGCTGCGAAGGCGTTGCGCCCCGAGCGAGACCGTCGAGCGCGTCGATCAAGACCTTGGCGTCGCGGATCTCACCGAGAGGTCGCCCGGCGTCACGCAGCGTCTCGTTCTCACGACGGTACTCGGCCTTCCCCAGGACCTTGCGCGCCAGACGCACGGCGGCGCGGGCTCTCTGCAGACTCTTGCGCGCGTCGTGGATCGCCTCGGCGCGGCGGGGCGTCGTTGGCGCTCACCAACCTGAGGGCCGTGCTCGTCTCGTGGCGCAGCATGCGCCGCACGCCTTTGATTCCCGAGTCTTTCCGCTTGAGAGACAAGGCCATGGATCGATCAACCCGCCGCTCGACCATCCTGGCGTTGCGCCAGAGCGCGGGCAAGCCATGCGCTGAGTGCGCGCAGGCGGTCAGCCGTGGCGCGCAGCGCGGGGGCGCGGACACGCGCCGGCATCCGGGGGTCAAACGCCGAGTTGGATCTCGATGAAGCGGGCGATGTCCCGGATGTGGTGGACGTCGCGGAGGGCGCGGCTCGTCGCGCCGGGGCCGGTGACGATCATGAAGCCCTCGCCGCTGTGATTGCCGCCGCGGCCGGTCGTGAGCCGCTCGCGAATCTCACCGATGACCGGCGAATGGATCCTCTCGGCCGGCGCCTTCGGCGCCCACTCGAGGATGAGATCGGGCAGGAGGCCGCTCCGCGGACCCGGGAACAGAGTTCGAGCCTCGTGAACGGCCGCGATCAGCGGCTCGCCCGAGCCGGCGACCCTGATCTCGAGCAACCGCTCCTTCAGCCATTCCGTGTACTCTCGAAGGGCCTCGCTATCGGACTCGAAGAATCCTCGCTTCTCCCGGCCCTTGATGCTGAGTCGCACGTAGCCCTCGCCGCCGGAAAGGACGCGAAAGGCGAGCGTGCTCGGCCAGTGGAGCCCGCCGATCAGCGTGCGATTGACGACCCAGTCCTGGACGTCTTCGCCGAGGAGCCGCGTGAGACCGTATTGCAGGCCGTAGGGAACGTACTTGCGCAATGAGAAGAAGAGATTGCCGCTCCGGTGTCGCTGCGGCGGCGTGCCGAGCTTCTCCAGATAGCGCGCGTTCAACCGCGCCATGATCTCCGGCAGGAAGTGGTCCTGGGCGCGGTTCGGCTCCATGCCGTGGAACGCACAGACGATGACCGTCGCGTTTCGATCTGTCGCGCGTCCGATGATCCGTCCGAGCTGGCGGTCGGTCTCTGCGTAGACGTCGAGGAGCGCACCGGGCTCGACTTCGGAGCCGAAATCGCCCTCGGCAAGCAAGAGATTGTGACCGGCTCGGTGGATTTCATAGAAACCGATCAGGAAGAAACGCCAGTCGCTTTGCTCCATCAACCACAGCGCGGCGTCCGTCTTGCGGCGCACGGCCTCACGGAGATCGCTGCGGATCCGCCGGCTCTGTCCGAGCCTCTTCGGCACCGGCACCTCCGCGCCGATGGGGCGATGTCCGAAGCGCCGGCGAATTTCGCGGAGCAACGCGGGCTCCGACGCTGAGGCTGCGCCGGAGCTCTGGTAGGACCAGTTCGTGATGCGCCGGCAGGGTGCGTGATCGTTGACGAGAACGTAGCCAGGATCCAGGACGGTCGAATCGATGCCGGCGCGGGCGAGACGATCCCAGAAAGGCTCCAAGGCAAGACGCTTCGACCACTCGGGCTTCGACGTGCGCCCGAAACGCATTCTCTCCGGGTCCCACTGGAACGGATAGTAATGACCGTGCGTGCCAGGGTCGGCGCCGGCGGCGAAGGTCGGCCACACGCAGGCGCTGGCGTACTTCCCGGGTGACTCCAGCTCCACGAGCGTGCCTTGCTCGATCATCGAGCGCAGCACGGGCAAGGAGTCGAGATGCGCCTTCGCGAAGGCGAGGCTCATGGAATCGATGCAAGCGATCAACACCCGGCGACTGTCGGGTGTGATCGCCGCTTCACCGTCCATGGTGATTTCTTATGACGGCGCCTCGGCGAGGGGCAACTGTTACGAGCGCACCGCTGGGGAGTGAAACGCCGAGGTCGGCGCCGCGTTCGCGGCGCCGGCTGATCTACTCGTCGAGGATCTTCGCTCGCTGCCTCGAGTATTCGGGGTCGGTGATCAACCCCTGCACTCTCAGTTCGTTCAATTCTCTCAACCGGTCCGCTTTCGAATTCCCAACGTCCCTAGGTCTCGCACGCCCGACGTCCGGTTCCTCCTGGAAGCTGACTGACTCTCTTGCATCCGCCGGCAATGGCGGGCCCGCGGCTCTCGCGGCCGCGACGTCACGGATCGCCTCCATCACGTCTGCATGAGAACCCGTCCAGAAACCACCGCGCCGCATGTGGCTCGTATGGACAGGGGCGCCACTGGCAAGGTCCTTCACGTCCACCCACCCGGAGGTCGACCAAAACCCGGGGGCCCAGCCGATGGAAACCGTGCACGTCTTCTGATGAATGCTTCGCACGTTCAGCCTTGGATCATCGTCATAGAGGACGACGAACGATTGATCGAGGATCCCTGCTGCCGCCTTGAAGTACTCGCCGGTCTCGCTTTCACTGACCAGGAGGTAGTCATACGACCCGAGTTGTCTTCCTTTTCCGGGAATCCTGGACACCGTGCAGGCAGATAGGAGCAGGGTGAACGCGGAACAAATCCCCAACAGCATCATGATGGATCTTGTGTGCCGCATCGTGCGTACCATCGTGGCCTCCTTGGCTGCGGAATTGCCCCGAGCGAGCAGCAGCATTGCCAAGTACATGAAGGGGGAGGCCGCGACTCATAGCAGCGGGCGTCTCCACGGCACAAGTACGAAGATCGATCGGTGTGCATTGCTGAGGTCGGATGGCACGCTTCTCGACAGGACAGGGCTCGGATGTGCCCCGTTTTGGCGCAGCCCCGGTCAGGCGTCGTCTGAACCTGGCTCGATACTGACAAGAGCCGCGGCGCGGGCACGCTGCTCCTGGTCCCAGGTGACGAGTGGAATGCCGAGATGGTGTGCCACGGCGACATACACTGCATCGGCACCTCGGAGCGCGAGTCGGCCGGCAAGAGAGGCCGCGAGCTCCGCGAGATCATCATCAAGGGCGACCAGGCGTACGGTCGGCAGCTCGAGCAGCTGCTTGACGGCTCGGCTCGCGAACGCCGGCTCTCCCGTGCGCCGCGATAGCGCTCCGGCGATCTCTGGAAGCACCAGCGACGGCGCAACGGCAAGCGCGCCCGCTGACAGCGCCTCGTTCAACCACCCACGTGTCCGTTTGTGATGACGATCGTGAGGGAGAAACAAACTTATCCAGACGCTAGCATCGACGACCGCGTCAGCCACGCCGGCCTTCGCGCACAGCGGCTGCAGCACTGACGCCCTTCGGCCAATGCGCGCCGATCTCGATGGCGAGGCGATCGAGGTCGGTCCACCATGCAGCTACTTGCCTCGGCGTCGGCTTGGATCTGTTCGGAACGATCCGGGCGACGACCTCGCCGCGGAACGTCACAGCGACCTCCTCCCCGGTTTCGCGGACCCGACGAAGAATCTGGCTCGTCTTTCCCTTCAGCTCACGGACTCCAACAGATCGCATCGAATCCTTCGCGTTCTTCCTTGTAGCCACAATTGTGACACATACATCCGCTCCGATCCGATCGTCAACTACGGATATTCACGAAGGTGAACGGCAGCCGTAGTCGGGATACATCTCGACCAGCGGAGGCCAGTACTTCGCCTTCTCGTCCTTCGTAGCGCGGCGAGCACGCATGCGGCGCTTCTCGCTGCCGATCTCGACCTCGCATTCAGGGTTTGCTTCGAGGTTGAGAAACCACTTGGGATGATTCGCCGATCCACCCTTCGACGCGACCGTCACCACCCTGATCGCCGTCGCGCAGGTATTGGCCGGGCCGCCTACCTTGTTTCCGGTCAAGCGCTTGAGTAGAGGGAGGTCCGGGAGGATCAACCGTGAAAGCTCGAGTACTCATTCTACCGCTTCTAGCTTTGATCGCGGTTTCTTGTGCGCACCATCGCCCCTGCCCCGGTAAGGGCCCCCATGAGGGCGGGCATCATGCGCGGCATGGGGCCGAGATGCGCGCGTGCGGCCCTGACCAATGCACCTACGGCAGCAAGTGCTTCTCGGCTGGCGCCGTCCGCTCGAATGATGGCGTGTGCCAGGAATGTCGCGAAGGCGGTTGGACAGCTTCATCCGGCTGCAGTGCCACACCCTGCGAGAAGGGGAAGAAGCCAGGCGACTGCCCTCACAAACATCGACACTAGAGCCGGCGCCTCACACCGATCGAGCCGCATCCGCCCGCGCGCCGCATACGCGCGGGCGTTCTTTTGAAGTCATTCTTCTACTCGCGCTTCTCTCGCCCCCCGCGGCGCTTGCGGCGGGCTTCCGCGACCAGCCGAACGGCAGCCCGGCGTCCCTCCCGCTTCAGGATCCTGAAGACGCGATCCTCGTATTGATTGTAGGCGATGAAGAAGTGCTCGATCTGATCGAGAACGCGCGCCGGCACGTCTTTGATGGTGTCGAATGTCGGCGATATCTTCTCCGATTCCGGAGTAGCGATCAGCCGATCGTTGCGGATCGTCTTTCCTTTGGCTGTCTGCGTCGCTTCGATCACGCCCAGCAGCCTGACGGAGACGATGCATCCCGCAAACGTCGGCTCCTCCCCGAGGACCATCACGTCGAGTGGATCACCATCGGCGGCGAGTGTGCCCGGGACGAATCCGAAATCGAAGGGGAAGCGGAACCCCATGGGGAGGATCTTGTGCAGACGGAAGAGACCGAGCCTCTCGTCGTAGGTGAACTTGTTCCGGCTGCCGCCCGGGGTCTCGATGACGACGTTCAACGGGCCGTGACGACCAGTCTGTAGCTCGCGCCTGTCGATGTTCGTCCGGGGCATGGCTTCGCGCACGACCATCCTGTCGCCCCGCCCGAGCGCGGGCAAGGTGCTGGGCCGATTTGTCGATCGAGAGTGCGCCCATGGCTGGTGCCGCTTCAAGCACGATGTCTTTCGTCTCGATGGAGGGTTGGCCGCGCGGCAGCCGCGTAAGCTATGGACGGGGGCTCTATGAAGACGAACGCCTACCGCGTGCACGGGATGATGCAGTCCTACTTCACCCGCAAGATGACCGGGTATCTCGACTACAAGGGCATCCCATGGCTGTTTCGCCGCTTCCCGGGCGTGAGTGCCGAGGCGATGGCGGCAGGCTTCCCGGGCGGCGTGCCGGTCGTGGAAACGCCGGCGGGCGAGTTCATGTGGGACTCGACGCCGATGATTCACCATCTCGAGCTCCGCTTCCCCGAGCCGTCCGTCCTACCCACCGACCCGGTGCAGCGCTTCCTCTGCTACGTGCTCGAGGACGCCGCCGACGAATGGTTCTACCGGCCAGCGGTCGGGAGCCGCTGGCACTTCGCGGAGAACCACGCCGTCGGTGGCTTCGAGCTGGCGCGCGACATCGCCGTCAAGATGCCCGTGGCGTGCGACCAGGCGTACGCCGGCGTCGGCGAGCACGTGCGCAGCAGCTGTCCGCCGCTCGGAGTGACCGCTGAGAATATCCGTCTCTGGATCGACGATGTCCTGCGGCCATGGTTTCGCGTCCTCGGCGCGCACCTCGCGCGGCGGCCGCTATCTCTTCGGCGAGCGCCCGTCGCTTGCCGACTTCGCGCTCTTCGGCGGCAACGCCGCGCACTTCATCAACGATCCGCTCTGCCGGCGGTGGGTGGAGGAGGACGCGCCCGCCATCGTGCAGCACACGCACCGTCTGCTCGAGCCCGAGGATCAGCAGTTCGGCGCGTGGGACGATCCGCCAGAGGTCGAGCGAAACATTGATCGCGGTGCTCGCCGAGCTGGGCAAGCGATATCTGCCGTGGGTCAGCCGCGCGTGCGTCGATGGAGTTGCGGACGTCGTCTTCGAGAACGGCACGCGGGTCGCTGTGCGCGCGACGGAGTTCTTGCGCGACGCGCGGGCGACGCTGCTCGCACGGTACGTCGAGCTTCGCAGCGACCGGCTCGATGCGGTGCTCGAACGGGCGGGGATTCTACGGTTCTTCGCTGACTATGCCGCAGGCGCGGGTTCCGTCCCGGACTACCACGAGCCCCCGCGACCGGCGCTCAATCGTCCGTTCCCGCCGGCAGGGAGTCCGACGTGACGTCTCGCATCGACCAAGCCTCGCATCGTCGCGTAGTCACCGCGCCGGCTTGCACACCTCGCGCTGCCCGTTCTGGCGGCTTTCGCACGGCAGCGAGATCTCGTAGCAGTCGTTGCCGATCCGCAGCCGGACGGTACCGAGCGGCAACGCCGACCCGCCTGCGCTGAAGCCGTTCGCCGAGGCGCTGACCTTGTAGGAAAGGCCGTCCCGGGTGCGAAGCTTCAGGCTCAGGTGCTCTCCGCCCGGCGCCGTACCGTTGAAC
Source organism: uncultured delta proteobacterium (assembly GCA_963846105.1). Classification (GTDB taxonomy): domain Bacteria; phylum Desulfobacterota; class Binatia; order UTPRO1; family UTPRO1; genus CAWJUT01. The sequence goes on along the minus strand of CAWJUT010000006.1, from coordinate 15,441 downwards.
TTGAAGCCGCTCGACATGGGCTCGAGTCCGCCAGTCAGCGTCGTGGCGTAGGCCGTTCCCACCCCACTCAAACTCACCGCGACGTCTTCGCTGCCGGCGTCGAACGTGTTTCCCGCAACCCGGAACGAGCCGCGCACACGGAGCCGGTCGGTATTGGGGGTGGTGCGCTTCGTCAGTCGAGCAAGCTTCAGCGCGAGTGGGTACGATCCCGCGTCGCAGCCCGGTGCGATGAGCCCCGCCGCTACGCCGGAGCCGAGGCTGCCGGTGCGCTGGCGGTCGTGACGGAATCCTTGCCACTGGACGGCAACAGGGCTCACCGGTCCGGGGAGGTCCCAGATCGTGAGGAAGCCCTCGCGACTCATCGCCGTCGCCTCGAGCAGGCCGTCGTTGTCGACGTCGCCCACGACCGGAATCGGAATCATCCAGCCATTGGTGAACTTCGGCCAACCCGGCGGCTGCGCGCCGAGGTGATTCACGGCGTGGACGAAACCGCCGCCGTTGCCGGTGACGATCTCACCCACGCCGTCGCCGTCGAGATCGGCGACCGTCGGGTTGCCGAAGAACATGAGATCCTCGACGATGCGCGGGAACGCGTTGAGCATGTGCCGCGTCTCGGGATCCCACGCCGAGATCTGATGGTGGCCGTTCTCTTGTCGGGCGGGAGCCTGCGCATCGATGAGCTTGATCGTCCCGGCGGTTCCCGCGACCACTTCGGGCGCGCCGTCGCCGGTCAGATCCGCGAACGTCGGGCCGCCGAGCAGCCCCACGATCAATGGAAAATCATCCGAGCCGGGCTGCGACGGCGTTGCCGCCAGCACGTCGTAGTCGAGCGTGAAGGGGATGTCGTCCAGGTTGGCGCCGCAGGTACGAGCTGCCGTCGCCGCGCAGCACGTAGATCGGCCCGTTGCTTCCCTGGACCGCGATCTCCTGCGCGCCGTCGCCGTCGAGATCGGCGAGCGCCGCGCCCTGCCCGACACCGTGCCCCACGGTGGGGAGCAGGTCGTCGAGGAAGATGGCGATCTTCACCGGCCAGCCGGCGATGTAGGGTCCCGCCGGGTTGCCGGCGATCTTGGTGCTCAGGCTGCCGTCGTGCGCCACCGCGTACACGCGGCCGTTGATCGCCTCGATGTCGAACAGATTGGCGAACGTCGAGATGACGACGTTGCCGTCCTCGCCGCGGACGTACTCCTCGTTGGTGCCCTGCACGATCTCGAGGAAGCCGTCGCCGTCGATGTCACCGACGGCGGGCGAGGCGACGATCTTCGTGCCGCGCGACCCGACCGGCTGTCCGCCGGAGAGGTTCCACGTGACCTTGCCGGTCAACGCATTCACGGTCGTCACGGTGCGATCGACCATCAGGATGGGGAAGCCGGGTTGCGGCGTGCCGTCGTCGCGCCAGACGTAGAGATGGCGATCGAGGGCGCCGATGATGATCTCGAGCCGCCCGTCGCGGTCGAGATCCGCGAGCGCGGGAGTCGCGAGGAAGCCGGGGTCGAGACGGTTGGCCTCGTCGCGGATCGTTGGTGACGAGAACGCCGGCGTCGTGCTGACGGGGAAGCCGGACCGCAGCACGCCGGTCGCGGAGAAGACGTAGAGCTTGCCCTGGGTCGATGCCACGACGACCTCGAGCGTGCCGTCCTGCTCGAGATCGCCGACCGCCACCGAGCTCAGCGACCGATTCATGGACCTGATCGCTGACGGCCGCGCTCACGAAGGCCGCCGAGCCGGTGTGCAGCACGTCGAGGTCGGTCGTGACCGGCCAGCCCGGAAGCTCCGCGCCGCTGCCGTCGAGCGCGTGCACCTCGCCGGCGGCGGTTGCGATCACGACGTCGAGCACGCCGTTGCCGTCGAGGTCGGCAAGCGCGGGGGAGCTGTCGCCGGAAGCCGCGAGGTAGAGCGGAAAGCCGGGTTTGCGATCCGGGTCGGCTTGCATCGAGATCACGCGCGTATCCTCGCCGACGTTCCCGAGGTCGTCGGTGACGCGCAGGCGCAGCGTGACGTTGTAGACCTCGTCGAACTGGTCGCGGTCGGCCACCGGTAGCGTGATCGTGTTGAACGCACAGTCGGCCGTGACCCCGCCGGTCAGGAACCCACCGAGCGAATCCATCCGTGATCGCCGCGCCCGGCGAGCCGCTCGCGATCACGTGACCCGGGCGCGCGTACTCCGCATCGACCGGGTCGGCGCCGCAGCCGTACTCGAGGACGTAGCTGTACGCCTGCGCACGCCGGTACGCCGCCGTCGAGCCCACAGATCACCACGGTCGAAATCGTGGTCGGGTCGAGATTGTCGAACCAACCCGGGATCTCGATATCGGCCTCGGGCGGGATGGTCGTCGCCGAGAGCGTGCGCACCGCCTGGTCGGCGTTCACGCGCCCGTAGCCGAAGTACTTGTCGCGGCCGGCGTGCGATGGGAAGCGCGTCGACACGAGATCGTTCAGGGGACCGAACTTCACGCCCGGGTCGGTCGACAGCGCCAGGTTGCCGGTGAAGTCGATGTCGTCGGCGGTCACCGCCAGCACCTGCTTCACCTCGTTCGCGCGAGAGCGCCGTGCCGGTGACGGGATGCGGCGCGAGGAGGCCGCGGTCGATCAGGTTGCGCGCCTGCGCCACGATCAGTGCCGCCATGCCGGCGCCGCGCCCGGTCGCCTCCGACGAGCACGAGTTCGACGGCACCGAGACGTGCACGTTGTGCGCGCCGTAGTTCGTGCAGCCGTTCAGGAGAAGATAGGTGTGGTCTGAGCACGAAGGTCGCCGTCCTCGGCACGCACCGAGTTCACCGGGAATCGTGTGGCCGTAGTTCGCCGGGTAGTTGTGGTGGTACGACTCCTCGTCGGCCGCCGACGCGATGACGGGCACGCCTTTCGCGTAGGCGTAGTCGACCGCCTGCTGGCCGAAGGGCGTGTTGTTGAGCGCGCCGAGCGCCTCCTGGATCGACCGCGCGCGCCGCTGTCGACGGCGAAGACGACGCCCTTGCGCGAAATCGTTGGCGTCGGCGACGAAGCTGTCGCCGACCTTGATCGGAATGCAGGTCGCGTTCGGCGCCGTGCCGACGCCGCCGCCGTTGTCCGCCTCGGCGCTCGAGTCCTCGGCTTCGCCGGTGCCGTGCCCGTAGAAGACGTCGTCGAGGGATCGTTGTCGTCCTCGATGGAAGTCCCAGCCGGCGATGTCGTCGACGTAGCCGTTGGCGTCGTCGTCGATCGCGTCGGAGAAGACCACGATCAGGTCCTCGGGATCGATGATGCCGTTGCCGTTCTGTCGCTCACGCGGCGAGTCCTGCGCGTGCGTGCCGTCGGCGAGGTAGTCGCGGATGTTGAAGACGCCGTCCTCGTTGCGGTCGTAGCCGGTGGTCGGAGCTCGGGGAGCGGCAGCTCGCCGCGGTTGAGATGGAACTTGTTGCGCAGGTCGTTCATGCGCCCACGTCCTGCCACTCGATGCCCGAGTCGAGAACCGCGATCACCACGTCGGGACGGCCGGTCGTCACCTGCCACGCCTTGTCGACGCTCGGGCCGCGCACGCCGAAGAGCTCCTGCGCGGTTGCCGGCACCCCGGGATCGACGAGGCTCGAGAAGCGGAAGTTCGTCGCGCTCAGGTCCGACGGAATCGTCGGCGGGATCGTCGTCGGGAGGAAGAGGTACGACTCGTAGTCGGCGGGATCGACGCAGCTCGGGGCGAGCGGTCCGCCGCAGGTCGGATAGGGAAACTCAGCGCCCGCGGCTCCGGGCAGGAGCAGAGCGAGCACGAGCAACGCGGTTGGGGGGATCCGCGTGGACATGGGGTGACCTCCTCGAGGTGGTGTGGTGGGCTCCGGCACCGGGAGCGTCCGTTCGGCGGGAGCCTAACGCCGGGACGTCCCGCCTGTAAAGGAAAATCTCGGGGCGCGGGCTGTCGGTGAGTCTGGGCGTCGCCGCGACGATTGAGGCAGAACGCGATCCAGGTGGCCGGGGCTCGCCTCAACCGCGACGCCGTGGCAGTCTCCGGCGCATGCCTGACTTCAGCCTTTTTGGTGACGAGCACGTCCGCCAGTACGAAGCGACCGGCGGCAAGGTGGGACACGACTGGAACGACGGGCAGTGCCTCATCCTGCATACGACCGGTCGCAAATCCGGCGCGACGCGGAAGTTCCCCCTCCTCTATGGTCGGGACGGGAACGACTACATCCTCGTGGCGTCGAAGGGCGGCGCGCCCGACAACCCCGGATGGTACAAGAACCTCGTCGCGCACCCCGACGTGAAGATCCAGGTGTGGGACAAGGTCCAGCCCGTCAAGGCGCGAACGGCGACGCCAGAAGAGAAGCGGCGCGTCTGGCCGATCATGACGAAGCAGTGGCCGACTACGACGGGTACCAGGCGGGGACGAAGCGCGACATTCCGGTGGTGTTGCTGAGCCCTCGCTGAACGGTGAGCGGGCTCCGAATTGCAGCGCGCCTGCAGCAGATTCGAAGCCGCGGACGCGAAAGTTGTATCCAGACGTCGCGTCGAGAGCTTACGCACCTGACCGATCGTCGACCGGGTCGTGGATCTCGAGACGGACATCGAATCCCTCGTACGACGCGAGGAGGAGGCCGTCGTCCCTGCACGACAGGATCATGTCATCGACGATGAGCGCGAGGCCCTCCTCCTCGCTGCTCCACGTCAATTGACCGCGGAGCCCGTCGGCGACCAGGACGATCTCGCCGTTCTCGGCTCGCGCGAGATCCCGCCGGGAGAGGCGTTCGCGGATCCGCTTCCGGACCTCGCCCCATGGCGGCACTTCGCCACGCCTCACCGCGAGCGACAAGCGCGCTCCCGGGACGTCGCCCGCGAGCAGCTCGCGCGCTTCCAGGAACCGCCCGTCCGCGTATACCTGCAGGACGAAGCGGCGGCGCTTCCCGGCACAATCGAGGAACTCTTCGACTTCACGACCGGAAGACACGTTCGCCCTCGCTTTGAGGACCCGTAGCGGACGGCGTTCGCTTCTCTTGGGAACCCCGTCCCGCGAAGCATCCCATCGAGCGGTGTCCCGAGAATCCAGCCCTCGACCTCAGCTGTCCCGCGGATCGCCGGCGCAAGCGCCGGTTCGAGCGCCGCCGGCAGCGTCCCCGCCTGGTCGGCGTCGCGTATCCACGCCGCCACGGCATAGGCGTCGTGCTGGTGCTGGGTTGCGATTCTCACGTGGATAGCTTCGACTCCAGAGCGCCGGATACACCTCGACGATCGCGGAGCAGTCCGGCGGGAACCTCCCAACCGTCGAAGGGCCAGAAATGCACCCGCGCGCCGATCCGCCGGCGCAAAAACGACTCATGGGAGACCCGCGTGTGTCGACTTGGTGACGCTGCCCTGCACGTCGAAGTGAAAGACAGATTTTGCGTCCCCGCGGGTATGCAGCTCGGTGAGACGACGCCACTTCGCGTTGCCACCGCGCGCCGCGCCGTCGCCGTGCAGACCGTCGCGAACAAAATCGACGTACATGTTGTCGCCATCCGTGGGCCAATGCCGCTGGAAGTCATCCAGGAACCCCGGCCAGTGCGGGTCGAGCCCGTGGTGCTCGAAGTAACGGATCGGAAACGAGAAACCGTGATCGATCCCGACGATCGTCGGACTGTCTTCCGAGAGCCGCTCGACCAGCCACTCGGCGATGCCGCGTCGGGTCCAGTAGCGCCGGGCGCTCGGTGGCGGCGCGACCTCGACCGGCGGTGCCGCGCCTCGTTCGGCCGCGTACACGCGCAGCCCCTTCAAGCTCGAGGTCGGCGTCTCCGCTCCGGAGTAGTCGATACCGACGTAGCGGTCGAAGAGTGGCGGCACGATCCGAGGCACGGCCAGATACTCCTACCGGCAGAGCCGATGCGCATTCAATCGTCTGGGCGACCGATTGACGCCATGCCCGCGGCGGCGCAGAGGTGACGCATGCGCTACGACCCCGAAAAGCCGCCGCCGCCCGAGGTTTGGCAGGCGCTCGACGAAGACGAGACCTGCTGATGATTGCGCGGCATCACCGGAGCCCGGGTTGTGCGCATCCGCCGGCGCCGAAGCGGCGCTTGCACGACCTCACGCATCTGCTGGTCGAAAACCAGGCGGCGTCCCGGGATTTGCCGATCGCCGCCGCGCTCGCTCGCCTGGTGGGTGAGGGTCTGACGCGGCACGAAGCGGTGCACGCAATCGGTCCGCCGATGCCATCTCGCCGCTGCGCTCGGTCCCACCCACCCCGCCCGACATGGACCAGTACTTCGAGGAGGTCTCCGCCATGACGGCGGGATCATGGCGCCAAGGCGCCGAGCCGGATCCCGCACCTGACCACCGCTTCGCGAGCCTCGGCGACGACGAGCTGGTCGACCTGCTCTTCACCGAGGAGGACCGTCTGCCACGGGCCGCCGTCGACGAGATCGTCGCGCGCGGCCCCGACTCCTCGGTTCCCTGATCGCGATCATCGTCGATCCGGGCAACTGGGACGAATCACTTCCCGAGTGGTGGGCGCCAACCCACGCGACGTTCATCCTCGCCGCCATCTCCGACCCGGCGTGCGACCCGGCCCTGCTGACGGCCGTGCGCGAATCCGATACACGCAACAACGACTGGATCCTCGAGGCCGTACCCGCGATCCTCGGCGCCCGAGGCGCGCGTCTCCGTCCGACGCTCATGGAGATCCTCGGCAGCCGCGCGGAGCCAGCAGGTGTGCGCTGCGCCGCGATCGACGGGCTCGCCGCCTCGACGCTCGTCGACCCCGACGGTCGCGAGGAGGTTTTCGCGCGCATCGGCAGCGTATTCACCACGGCGACCGAAGACCCGTGGGTCCGAGAACATGTGGGGCAGGTGCTGCTCGATTTCCAGGTGCGCGCGTACGAGCAGGCCCTCATCGATTTCGCGGACGATGCCGCCGTCGTCCTCGACGCCGACCGCGTGCAGGGCATCCCGGGGACCGTCGCGTTCGACGCCACCGACGTCGCTCTCGCATTCCGCAAGGAGCAGGATGTCTCGCGTTATCACGACTCCTGGCTCGCGTTCTACGACGCCGATCTCATCGCTGCGCGCCAGGAGCGTTGGCGACGGGAGGCGGCCGAGCGGGCAGCGCAGCGAACGATCAAGCGCGCGCAGCCGAAGGTCGGCCGCAACCACCCGTGCGCGTGCGGGAGCGGCCGGAAGTACAAGAGGTGCTGTCTCGGCGCGTGAGGTGCAGGAGGCGCTCAAGCGGCGGACGTGGGATGGGAAGGCGGCGACGAATTGGAACCAACCGCGCCGACCGCATTCGGGGTGCCATGGTCCCACCCATCTGCGCCTTCGGCGCACCCGGCAGTGCCCTTGATGCGTTGCCCGGAGCTGTTTTCACCAGTTTGACCAACACATCCACCTTGCGGCAGCGTCCGCCGCAGCGCGTCCCGTTACGGCGTCAATTGAGCACCAATGCGGTGGGGGGGGATTGAGGCGGAGGTCGAGGACTGGATCGCAAGCCGCATAGGTAGGGCTCTCACTTTCTCGGTCGAAGGAGTACGTGGTATCCGTCTGCTAGTCGTGACCGAGTTCCGGGCTGTTACTCGTAGCGGCGCAGATTGAGACATCGAGTGTGTGGTAGGAAGGCTACGCGACAGGAGCGGCAGGACTATGAAGAGAGGGGCCCGTCGTAAGCACCCGCGTGAGGAAGGAAACGGGATGCGAACCGAATACCGCTTCGACTACAGGAAGGCCCGCCCGAACCGCTTTGCGGGGCGCATCCAGGCTGGCTCGATCGCGATAGTGCTCGACCCGGACGTTGCATCGGTGTTCGGCTCGTCGGAAACGGTCAACGCGTTGCTCCGCTCCGTGATCTCGGCGATGCCGGAGCACCGTCGCAAGCGGCTCAAAGCCGGGTAGCGATCTCGCCCGAGAACCGGCAGCGCTGAATGGCAGCGTTCGGCGGAGTCACTTCCACAGGCCTCGGAACTCCAGCCATGATGACTCTGCTCATCGTGACCTGCCCTCCAAATCCACCGACTCTTCGTTGCTGGCTTCAAGAATTCTCTACGCATGATGCCTCGGGCAACGGTCGACGTTGAGAAGCTCATGGGCGTTCATGCGGCTCGCATCTTCTGTTGCCATAAGGCACACATCGTACTACACTACTAACCGTGCGATGAAGCGATTCGTCTGGGATGCTGCGAAGAACGAAAAGCTCAAGGCTGATCGCGGGATTTCCTTCGAAGAAGTCGCGTACCACATCAGTCAAGGCGACGTCCTCGACATCCTGGAGCACCCGAATCCACAGCGATACGCAGGACAGCGGATCTTCGTTGTGAGAGTCGCGAACTATGCCTATCTCGTTCCGTTCACCGAAAGCACCGACGAGATCGGCTTGAAGACCATCATCCCGAGCAGGAAGGCGACCCGCGAGTACCTCAAACCAAAGGAGTCGAACGGTGGCTAGGCTAACGCGAGAGGAACGTGATCTCGTCACCTCGGTGGAGCGTGGTGAATGGAAGTCGGTTGCCGGACTGAAGCCTGCTCGAAAGCGATACCAACGCTATGCCCAGGCAACCTTGCGGAAGGATCGACGCGTCAACATTCGAATCTCTTCCGCGGACCTGGAAGCCCTGAAGAAGCGGGCGCTGGAGGAGGGCATCCCGTATCAAACTCTGATCGCGAGCCTGCTTCACAAGTTCGTTTCTGGGCGCCTGAAAGAGAGGGCCGCCTAGTTCACCGCTTGCACGTCGGATGCTGACTGCGCCGGGTCCCAGTCGGAGTTGCTACGGCGTTGGCACTGGCGTGGCTGTCGGGCAGAAAACGCGCGGAAACTCCACCGGCGGATTGATCCCGGCACCAGCGATCAACGCCGCGGCACGCGGCGCTTCGAACTGTATCAGCTCTTCCACCTCGCACTGATGGCTCCGCACCAGGCATTGCGCGTACTGCCCCACATCGGCGCTGATGCTCGACACTCCAAAGGTTGCACAGCGCGCCGGCGCACGTCCAGGTTTGCCCCGAGCACGTCACGCAGCGTTACATAGAGCGCGGCGGGACATGCCTTGGTGATCGTCGCCCCCAGCTTCCCTTCTTCCGTGCTGATCTTCGCGAACTCCTTCGCGCACGCTTCCGCGGCGCTCCCCCCGCACCCCGGATCACCGAGCTTGCTCTGCGTACACACGAACAAGCGGTCCACGCATTTCTCGAGGCTCTTCTGCTTCTTGCTCGCGAACTTCGCGCCCGCTTTCGCGATCGCGCCCGTGCACTTCACGAGCGCCTTGCCCGTCGCCTCGTCTGCCACCCCGAGCCCCGTTCCCCGTGCGGCAGCAGACAATCGAGCCCGTCGCGCAGCGCCTGACTCACCCCCCCGCGCTCGAGCAGCTCCTGCGTCCGCGGCGCCTGCATCTCAAACAACTGCTCGGCCGTGCAATCGTGTTGCGCGAGCACGCACGCCGCGACCTCCGGCAGCCCGATCAGCGCCGTCGGGCACTGCGCCTCGACTCCCTCGAAGCCGAGACCGAGCGTCGCGTCGCGAAGCATCGCCACATCGAGACCCGCACACTTCCCGGTCACGCTCGCCGTGAACTTCGCGCCGGCCGCCGCTAGCTTCTCGGTGAGCGCAGCCGCGCACTTCGTGCCCGCTTTCGTGGCACACGCGTTCTGCTCCGGACCGACCGCTTTCGTCTCGACACATTTGAACAGGTCTTTGCGGCACCCCTCGAGAATCTTGAGCTTCTTCTTCACGAACGTACCGCCCGCCTTCTTCACCGCCTTCTGACACTTCTCCCGACTTCCCCGCTGGCGTGATGGTGGTAGTAGCTGCTGGAGTTGCCGTTCTCGTCGGCGTCCGCGCCGGAGTCGGTGTACGTGCAACGGCACTAACTGCTGCAACCGCATCGACGAGGCCGCCGCCTGAGAGCGTGTCTTGTCCGGGTGACCCGATGTCGAGGGCCGTAGAACGCATGATGCTGGCAACCTGGCCAGGCACGAGGGAAGGGTTGGCCTGTAGCATCAACGCCGCGATCGCCGCAGTGTGGGGTGCCGCGGCGGATGTACCAAAGAACGGACTCCCAAAGCCACCTACACCGCTGACGCTGACGCCATCGATCGCGGTCACGTCCGGCTTTAAACGCGTCCCCGGAATAGGGAAGACGATCGTGGAGTTGCCGCGGGAAGAGTACGATTCGACAGTGTCGTGTCCTGGGTCACCGGCATCCACAGCGGCAACGGCCACCACGCCAGGCACGGCAGGGTGGCCGTAGATGCTGTCGTTGAGTGTTCGGTCACTCCTTCAAGGGTGCCGCCGAAGAAGAAGAGTTCAAGCGTCCTCGAGGCAGCGGACACATTCCGGACCTGGAAGCTGCAACCCGCCGAACAATCGAACACGTCCCACTCAATCGGGTCGTCGTCGCCGTTCTGTTGAACGTTGAACAGCGCGCAGATCGAAGGTGACTCACCAGCGAAACAAAGATCATAGTTGTTGGCGGAAGTACCGAAAGGATCAGACCATTGGAGTACCACGAGAACATCGCTACCGAACACATCGTAGGCGGTGTTCGTTGGGGAGAGCCGATGGCTCCCAAGCCCGTCGCCGCTATTTACATAGAGGCCCTGGTAGTGCACTTGAGCATCATTTCCTGCCGCTGATACGTATGTGACGCCCGACCCAACGGCGACCGAGGCACAATCGGCAACCATGCCATCTGCGAAATACGGCTCGCCAGGGAACCCCAGATCGTCGACGATGACCTTCGCTCCGAAGGTGAGTCTCAATGCATCAATTGCGTCACACATCTCGAGGGACGTTGCGACACCGTGGAAACCGAGAGGGGCACCAGGCGCGAGATCGTGGATGATTTCCAGCATGGCCGTGCCTTCAGCGCCCGAGCCTGCATTGAGGACCGTGACGCCGGGTAGGTCACCACGCCCTTGGGCCGTGGCGAGACCCGCGACGCCATCCGAGATGACCCCGATCTTGATGCCGGCTCCGTTGATCCCGAATCCTGTCGGCGGCGCTGCACGGACAAGGTTTGCCTTCAGAATGGTGTCGCCTTCAGTTGTCACTGAACCGGTACGTGGATAGGCGTACGAGGGCGGCGTTATGCGTTGAACGCACGGAAGCGCGGCGAGCTGGTCAAGGCGACTCGGGGAGACCCAACCTTGGATAATCGCAACGCGCTGTGTACGGATGCGTTCGATCTCGACGCCGATGTTCTGCAGCCCTTGGGCTAGCGTGTGATCAGGAGGGCAGCGTAGGTGAATGTAGACCTGAACACGCCCTGCGGGATCAATGCGCACGAGGGGACGCTGCGGAGACTTGGCAACGCGGGGAGTGCCCATGGCTGGCTGTCGGGCGCCAGTGCCAGCGGCCTGGTTTATGGCTCGTTGCAGCGCCGGACCAATCTTGCCGTCGTCGGCTGTTGCGGTCGGCACGGGAGCTGCCAACGCCGCGACGAGTACCAAGCCCAGGCACACATTGCGGAGCGTGACGCGAGGCCGGCAACCATTCGACCTCCTATGGTTGGGTGGGAGCATCGGCAATGTCAGTTTCTCGGGAGAGAGGGTGTGTCGGCTAGCAGTACAGGTGCAGGGAGCATTTTGCCCATTCATTCCGAAAGCCATCGAGGGACGCATCGATGTCGACTAGGCGCGTGTCGACACCGTCCCCAGAGACCCAAAAGAGACGATCCATCCGTTCCGGCTTCAGCTTTCTCTGTGATCTGGACTAGCTATCCATTTTAACTGTGACAAAGACTGTAGACTGCGCAGCAACTGCTCAGGCACGTCATTTACTAGGTGACTGTGCTCTACTCCATGCGATTGCAACGCATATGCTGTTTGCGCCCGCGACGTCCGCAATCCTTGGCGCGCAGCCAGGCACCGAAAGCAGCGTCAGCGCAATAGCGGCGCCAGAGATCGTCGCCCTGATTCCCACTGGAAGACTCAGAGTGCTTCGCGGTGGCACTCGCTGAGGATGATCTGATCTACGGTCGCGTTGGTTTGGTAGAGCGTCAGTAGATCGCGGCTTGGCGAGAATCCGACGTTGAAGAAGCTTCCGTTCGAGAGTTTCCCAAATCCGCAACCGTTTCCCACAAGATCGAACTCAAACGCTCCGATAGCGGTGCTGAATCCCGTGCCATCGCCGAAGGCCTGAAACTGAAACGTTCCGCTTGTGCCCGTGCAATCCCAGAAGGAATCGCTGTTCTGCGCGTTCGGGCCGTTCAGCGCGCCTTGAAGGTTACAGGTCTCAGCAGGGGGCGCAAAGAACGTCGCGTCGAGGCTGACCTGATCGGAGATAAGTTGCCAGTCGCTTAGCGAGAATCCGCCTTGGGCTCGATCGCTCCCGAAGCACCGATAGCGAAGTACCAGCTTACCAAGGTCGGGCTCGTGATTGTGGCTGACTCGCTCGCACCAAACGAATGATGGTGCGCGTCCATCTGAGAAGAACACGTTGCCCGTCACCGTTGCGCCGACGAGGTTCAGTGTGATCGCCCAGCGCTCGGCCCCGACGTCCTTGTTCACCAGTATTCGAACGCCGTCTGGTGTCCATTGAACGCCTCCCGGCTGCGCGGCGCTGATACCAGTGGTGGCGAGCATCGAGACCGCTACGAGAACGAATACGCGTGTCGTCATAGTGAGTTTCCTTCCTTGGATGTAGCGGGGGATGTTGCGGGAAGGCCTCACGCTAGCCAGGGTCCGTCCGGCGGGTCAAGAGGAAATCTTTCGGCGCGGCACATCCACGGTCGCAGGCGCCACGAACGTCTGCCGCCGAAGTTGATCGTTGCACCAGGCGGCGCCGATGTCACGCGGCCGGGCTCCGTATCGGTGAAGCGCTCGCCCTCCAGTGGGATGACGTGGACCTCGCTGGTCGCACGCTTCGCGTTGCACGCTCGCTCGCCGACGACGGGAGCACGTCGACACGCCGAAGTCGGGACACGGCCGCGACGTGGACCTCTCGACGCAGCTCACGGCTACGCTCCGCACCCTCGATGCCACACAGAAGGCTCGTGCACTCAGTACCGGCATGGAGCGCGTTGCCTGGCTCTTCCCGTCGCAGCCCGGTACGCCGCTCGACCCGCACAACGTCCGGCGAACCTTCCGTCGCGTACTGAACTCGCCGAGCTGCCGCCTCACTTCACCCTCACGGCTTGCGGCACACGTTTGCGTCGTTGCTGATCGCCGACGGAAAGCCGATTGTCTACGGTTCCAAGGCGCCGGTGATGCTCGTCGAGTTTCGAGGTGTGCCCAGGCAAGAGGCCGCGGAGCCAAGTATGTGATCCGCCTCGGTTGCGCCACTACAGTGAGGAGGGTAGTCGAGCCTGTGAGAATTTAGGGATGCCAGGAGGTACTTGACTGTTTTGACGCTCGGGCCGCGTCTCCGAGACGGCGCTCGCACGGCACTGTCGAGCATCAAAGTTCTCTGAGACTCCGCGGGTGTCTTGTCACGGACATGTGCAGCTTCATCGATTCACCCGGCAGCAGGGTCTTAGGATGGGCTATCAACCACTCGGTGGAACCGCTCCGGAGAAGAGGAAGGACGTGGGACGTGTGGGGAATTCCGGTTGACATCGATTGGTGGCGTTCTAAGCCCCCCATTCTTGTCGACAGCCTCTGCTATCGCAACGAAGCTTGGAGTTCCGGTGGCCCGAGCTGTCTGGCGGCTATGATCGCAGCGGCTCTTGTAGAGGAGGTGCGAAGCTGGGAGACCGAGGGGGTTCAAGTTGCCGGCCGCACATGGGTAGATCTAGGAGGTAGTGATGGTTACTACGCCGTGGCTCTGAAGCTCTGTGGCGCTCGTCGAGCTGTTCTGCTCGACACATCAACGCCGAGCGAGTGGGCGGGCCCGGTGCTCGCTGCCGCAGGAGTCAGTGTGATCGTAGGGGATGCCAACAGTACGCAAGCAGACGAGGTAGATTCGGCATGTCTCCTTTACGTCCCCGGTATCACTGCGGCTAAGACCATTGGACGGTACCCGGCACTAGCTCAGCTCGTTACCAATGATGAGGAGCCGTTCTTGTCAACTCCTTGATCCGGACATTGATCCCGAGTGGTATCAGAAGTTGGGTTGGACGATGCGATCTTTGAATGCTGGCGATTGGTTCTGGATCCTCGGGGAGGGTCAAGCTGCGCGTGCTGGTGACCAGCACCGGGACAATGAGATAGTAGTGTATGAGAAGAACTCAAGGTGTCCGCGATGTCCGCGACTTCGGATCGTAACGCCTGTTTGCCGTAACGAGGGCCCTATGTCGATCTACAGCAAGCCAGTCCGTGGCCTAATCCCAGAGATGGTAGCCGATCTGTCACCCCAGCAGACCCAGATCTTCTCAAGGAGGCCGCTATCGAGTGGTTTGCGCAGCGCTATCCAAAGATCAAGCAAGGCACCATCTCGGCTCATTTGATCCGTTTCTCGACGAACGCACCCAGCCGACTCCACTATAACGCCCGACCCGACGAAAACTTGTTGTATCAAGTTGATGGTAGCCATTTTCGTCTGTACGACCCGTCCAAGGATCCTGCACCAATCCACTCCAAATCAGACGTCGGCACCATGCAGGAACAGCTCGCGGAACCTGGCGGCCCGGAGGCACCTAGCGAGTTTGCATACGAGAGCGATCTTCGTGACTTTCTCGCGAAACATCCTTCGTTATCGAACCGGGTCTTCAGCTTTACCAGGAGGAAGGCATTACCGGTGTCGAATTTCCCGTCGGCGGTCGATTCATTGATGTCCTCGCCGTAGATGCTGATAAGAGGCTCGTCGTAATTGAGCTGAAGGTATCGAGAGGCTACGACCGAGTGGTCGGCCAACTACTTCGCTACATGGCCTGGATCCAGCGGCATCACGCGGAACCTAGGCAGGCGGTCCGAGGCATCATCATCGCTCGGGAGATTTCGGACGATCTCAAGCTAGCCTGCTCATACCTGCCGGACGTGTTGCTCTACGAGTACGAGTTGTCGGTAGCACTCCGAAAGGTCGACCTGCAGCCGCGTAACGCGTGAAGCTGGCACCCAGCTCAGCAAGCGCCATCGACGTCTGCGCCGCTCGACCGGCGACGCGCGGATACGACCTCGCCCTGGGGTCTTTTTCCGAGCATTCGAGTCGATGGCCCCGTCACCACGATCATGAAGGATGTCCGGGACCTCAGGACAGCGCTCGGCTTCTTCTTCAATCCTCATGACCTCAGACGGACGGCAGCGAGCCACATGACGGGTGACGTCTCCCCGAAAAGGACGGCCACCCAAAAGTAGAGTAGAACGCCGCTGCCGCAGTCCGCAGGGACGGAAGGAGGCAGCGATGAAGCGGTCGAAGTTCTCGGAGGAGCAGGTGGCCTACGCGCTCCGGCAGGCGGAGGCCGGGACGGCCGTCGGCGACGTCTGTCGGCAGCTTGGGATCAGCGAGGCGACGTTCTACGTCTGGAAGAACCGGTACGGGCATCTCGGCGTCCACGAGGTGCGGCGCGTGCGCCAGCTTGAGGAGGAGAATGCGCGGCTCAAGCGCCTCGTCGCCGATCTCACGCTCGACAAACACATGCTCGC
>CAWJUT010000005.1:0-47393 GCA_963846105.1 uncultured delta proteobacterium | reverse complement strand
ATCGGGATTTTTGAGAGCGGCACTGGATGGACCTTCGGGTGCCCGACCGTGGAGGTTGGCCAGCCTTTCCCTCGTTGCCGATAGCTGTGCTGTTCTGTATATACAGAACCAGTGGTCGAATGGGATGCGGGGAAGGCGCGGAGGAATCTCGAGAAGCACGGGGTGTCCTTCAAGGAGGCAGTCAGCGTGTTCGAGGATCCGAGGGCTCTCGACGGCGAAGACCTCCTCCATTCGGTGGGCGAGGTGCCG
This sequence comes from uncultured delta proteobacterium, assembly GCA_963846105.1. GTDB lineage: Bacteria > Desulfobacterota > Binatia > UTPRO1 > UTPRO1 > CAWJUT01. Next base: position 47,144 of record CAWJUT010000005.1, on the reverse strand, counting down.
ACGTCTGCGTCTGGGGCGGAGCGCTGCCGGCCGCGCGCTGGTCGTCGCCTACACCATCCGTGACACCGTCGTGCGGTTGATCAGCGCCCGGCTGGCCAGCCGAAAGGAGCGGAAGCGATATGCCGAAGCGTAGCATCGATTTCAGCGACATCTCCGAACTCTCCGACAAGCAAGCCCCGGAGCATGCGTCGGGTGGGGACGTCCGACCATAGGGCGGGCACCGCGCAAGGCCGTCTCGTTGCGAGTCGATCCCGACGTGCTCGCTCGACTCAAGGTCGCAGCGACGAAGCGCGGGGTACCCTACCAATCCCTCATTAACGACATCTTGGCGCGTGCGGTTCGTCGTGCGGGGTGACGTGATCAGTGCCGGAGGGGGGACTGGACCCCACGAAGTTGCCCTCACGGGATTTTGAGGGGTGGCGCTCCGGAAACTCCGCGCACATCGACGCATCTCACACGAGAGACAACAGCGGCTTACACTGCGTCGCCTGTGCGTCCGGTCGCGTCGTATAGCGTCCAGAACCTTCAAAGAACCTCAAAAAAGCGAGCGGGTCGATGCGTCGGCGGATTCGTAACGACGGCCACGTTCCGCACTGAGATTCGGCGCGGGAGGAACGCGCCCACGCTCATGCGTGCTTCGATAGGAACTCCAGCACCGCGCTCGGAGGTATTGTCAAAAGGTGTGGATCGGTGCGTCGGACCGGCCCCTCGCCACCTGAGGATCTCGGCGGCGCGTGACGCGCCATGTGCCCCCGGAGTAGTGTGGCCGGAAGGCTTTGAAGAGCGCCGCCGCACCGCGGTAGATGTTTGGGCGAAGGCCCCATAAGTTCGATGGCGTCATCCAGCTCCCCCACGAGCATCGTCTTCCCACCCTTTCGGCTCGACCTGCGCGCGGGGCAACTCCTCCGGGACCGCACGCCCGTGCATCTGCGGCCCAAGACCTTCGCCGTCCTCTGCTACCTGGCGGAGCGGCCGGGTGAACTCGTGACGAAGGACGCGCTCCTCGACGCTGTCTGGAACGACGTCGTCGTCTTGCAGGACGTGGTCCGGATCTCGGCCGCCCGAGCTGCGCGCGGCGCTCGACGACGACTGGACGTCACCCCGGTTCATAAGAGACCGTCCACCGACGGGGATATCGTTTCGTCGCCACGCTGGAGAACGATCGCGGGCCTGAACTCGGCGCATCGGGCAACGCCGCCACTGCCGACGGCATTCTCGTCGGTCACGCGCCGGCACTGCCGGATCGCCCGTCGATCGCGGTGCTGCCGTTCACCAACATGAGCGGCGAGGCCGAGCAGGACTATTTCGCCGACGGCATGGTCGAGGACATCATCACCGCGCCTGTCGCGCTTCAAGGATTTGTTCGTCATCGCGCGCAACTCGAGCTTCGTCTACAAGGGCCGCCCGGTCGACGTGCAGCAGGTCGGGCGCGAGCTCGGCGTGCGCTACGTGCTCGAGGGCAGCGTCCGCAAGGCCGGCTCCCGGGTGCGCATCACCGGCCAGCTCATCGATGTCGCCGACCGCGCGCCATCTCTGGGCCGACCACTTCGACGGCGCCGCTCGAGGACGTGTTCGAGCTCCAGGACCAGCATCACCGAGAGCGTCGTCGGCGCGTTGGTGCCGACCCTGCGCTCAGGCGGAGATCGAACGCGCGCGCCGCAAGCCGCCGGCGAGCCTCGACGCGTACGACTACGTGCTGCGGCCCTGCCGTTGGTGTTGGCCAATACGGTGGCCGAGGCCGGACGCCGGCCGTGAAGCTGCTGGAGCGAGGCGCTGCGGCTGCGACCCGGACTACGCCTATGCCCATGCGCTGATCGCGCACGTTTACGGCCAGGTGTTCCGCAGCGCTATCGGGCCGGCGCGCGAGGAGGCGCGGTCAGCAGGCGGTCGCGCACGCCCGGGAGGCCGTCCGGCTGCGGCGCCGGACGACAGCGCCGCCCTCGCTTACGGCCGGGTTCATCCTGCGATCGCCGACAAGGACGTCGCCGGCGCGCGCGCCGCCCTCGACCGGGCGGTGGCGCGCAATCCGAACTCGGCGCACGCGCTTCACCTACCGGGCGCCCGTCCTGGCGCATCGCGGGCGAGTCCGAGCCGGCGATCGAGGACGCGCGCGCTCGCCTGCGCCTGAGCCCGCTCGATCCGCCTGAGCTACCTGCCGCAGATGGCGATCCTCATCGCGCACCTCGGGCGGCGCGAGTACGACGAGGCGCGTCGCGGCGGGCCACAAGGCGATCGAGCTCGCTCCGCGCTATCCGATGGGCTACGCCTGGCTCGATCGTCGCGGAATGCGAGCGCGGCAACACCGCCGAGGCCGAGCGCGCAGATCGAAGCGACTGGCCGACGTCCTGCCCGGCTTCACGCCGGCGACGCTCGCCAAGCTCTTCGAGATATTCCCCGACCCGCTGGCGATCGAGCATGCCGCGCGGTCCTGCGGTCAGCCGGGCTGATCCCGGCCTGATCGCAGGGCACCAAGACGCTCACGAGCCGGAGGCCCTGGTCACCCGGGCGGAGGCTCGGATGGCGCAATAAGATTTCGCAGACGGACTGAACGGCTGGCGCGAGCTGATTCTCTCCGGACATCAAGCGGGACTGGCCATCGGAGCCCGACCCGCGAAGGGAGTCGCTCGCGCAAATCAGCCCCCCGGCTTTCCTTCTAAGGAGAGGTTCGCGCGTACTTTAACGGTTCTTTTACGGTTCCTTCCGGACTTCCGGCCGGTGCCATCGGTATCGTCCGCGTCGTGGACGAGCAAGCGACAGGGCCGGTCGGGGCGGTAACGCCGCTCCCGGCGGGCCCCTAGGCCCCCAGCATCTACCCCCTGGGAACGAGGAGAGAGAGCATGAACCGAACGACGATCTGGACCCTCGATCTTGACCCTGGCGCTGGCCACCCGTGCTGAAGCGGCGGCGACCGACGCCCAGAAGTGCGAGGCCGCCGTCGAGCTGGCCTCGGGCAAGTACGCGCAGTGCCGGCTGAAGGCGGAGTCGAAGTTCACCAAGACCGGAGATGCGACCAAGCTGGCGACGCGCTCACGACCTGCGCGGGCAAGCTCGCGGGCGAGTACGCGAGCGCGTTCGCGACGCTAGGGCGCGAAGCTGCCCGACCGTCGAGCCGGAGAGCAGCTTCGAAGCGTACCTGAACCAGTGCACGACCGAGGTCGAGGCGGCCGCGGCGGGCGGGCTGCTTCCCGGCCTGCGGCGACGGCGCCATCAACGTGGCGGGCGAGCAGTGCGACGGCGGGATCTCGGCGGCGAGAGCTGCGCGTCGCTCGGCTTCGTCGGCGGGACGCTCGGCTGCACGGCGGCTGCGCTCTCGACACCAGCGCCTGCGAGACCACGCTCTGCGGCAACGGCACGGTCGACGCGCCCGAGCAGTGCGACGGCGGCGACCTCGGCGGCGCCACCTGCGCGAGCCTCGGCTACACGCTCGGCGGCACGCTCGGCTGCGGGGCGGGCTGCGGCTACGACACCAGCGCCTGCGCGAGCCAGGTGTTCCCGGCGACCGGGCAGACGACCTGCTGGAACAGCGCGGGGTCGGTGATCGCCTGCGCCGGCACGGGTCACGACGGCGAGGTGCAGGCCGGCGCGACGCTCGCCTACGTGGACAACGGCGACGGCACGATCACCGACGTGAACACCGGGCTCATGTGGGAGAAGCTCTCGGACGACGGCAGCATCCACGACAAGGACAACGCCTACACCTGGGACGACGCCTTCGCGGTGAAGGTGGCGACGCTCAACTCCGGCAGCTTCGCCGGGCACACGGACTGGCGGGTGCCGAACGTCAAGGAGCTGCAGAGCATCGTCAACTCGAGAACGTCGGTCCCGCCGTGAGTCCCGCCTTCAACACCGGCTGCGCGCCGGCCTGCACCGTGCTGACGTGCAGCTGTACCGTTTCGAGCTACTACTGGTCGTCGTCTACCTACGCGTTCAATCCTACGCTCGCGTGGGTCGTGTCCTTCTCCGACGGCAACGTGGTCGCGAACGGCAAGAGCGACAGCTCCTACCGTCCGAGCAGTGCGCGGCGGCTCGTGAGCTTGGTCTTTTGATCCTTCGTCCATTGATCCTTTGATTCCGGCCGCCGCGTGAGCTGATTCCGGCCGCCGGCGTGAGCAGAGAAGCGCCGCTGAGCCATCCGGCCAGCGGCGCCTCCGCCTTCGCATCGGCTTGCCGTGCGCATCCGAGCCGCACCGTCGGCGGACCGACGTTCGCGCAGGGAGGTGCCGCCGCCGCGAGCGGGCGTCCAGTTCGACGCGCGCTCTGACCCTCGGGAGCAAGACGGCCCAGAGCATGCCCTGCGCCATGTCGAGGAGCTTGTAGGCCATCAGCAGCCCTTTTGTCCTCCACCCGCGCCCTTCGTGACGCGCTGGCGGATACTGCACCGTCGCGAACGGCGACTCGATGACGTTCGAGGTGCGGAGATGCTTCCAGTGCTCGGCCGGGAAGTCGAAGAACGTCACAGCGCGTCGGCATCCTTCTCCAGGGTCGTGACCGCCTTCGGGTCTTCGATCGCTACAACATCGTGAGCGAGGCAGACCTGCGTGAGGCAAGCACACGCGTCTCCGTCTACGTTACCGACCGAGAGCAGGGCGGCGACGGGCACAGTTCAGGCACAGTCGGCCGGAAGATCGTCGCACTGCAGGAAGGCGCGAGCGTCTAAGCTCGCGCAATCAGGAGTGCCGGAGGGGGGACTTGAAACCCCCCACGGAGTTGCCCCCACGGGATTTTGAGGTCGGCCGGTTCCGGGCGGAATGGCACGCTACTGGATGAATCCCCCATGACAGCCGCAACGCCACCTTGCGTGGGGTGACGTTCGCATGGGCCTGGTGTCCAGTTGCGGAGAGTACCGCCACAGAACCACCACTGGCGGCGGCACTGGATGGACCTTCGGGTGCCGACCGTGGGTTGGCCAGCCTTTCCCTCGTTGCCGATAGCCGTGCTGTTCTGTATATACAGAACCAGTGGTCGAATGGGATGCGGGGAAGGCGCGGAGGAATCTCGAGAAGCACGGGGTGTCCTTCAAGGAGGCAGTCAGCGTGTTCGAGGATCCGAGGGCTCTGACGGCGAAGACCTCCTCCATTCGGTGGGCGAGGTGCGACGTCTGCGTCTGGGGCGGAGCGCTGCCGGCCGCGCGCTGGTCGTCGCCTACACCATCCGTGACACCGTCGTGCGGTTGATCAGCGCCCGGCTGGCCAGCCGAAAGGAGCGGAAGCGATATGCCGAAGCGTAGCATCGATTTCAGCGACATCTCCGAACTCTCCGACAAGCAGCTCCGGAGCATGCGTCGGGTGGGACGTCCGACCATAGGGCGGGCACCGCGCAAGGCCGTCTCGTTGCGAGTCGATCCCGACGTGCTCGCTCGACTCAAGGTCGCAGCGACGAAGCGCGGGGTACCCTACCAATCCCTCATTAACGACATCTTGGCGCGTGCGGTTCGTCGTGCGGGGTGACGGTCATCAGTGCCGGAGGGGGGACGTGAACCCCCACGGAGTGGCCCCCACAGGATTTTGAGAGCGGGCACCCGCGAGAAGGAACGCAACCGGATACCAAGATGATAGCGCTGTCGGCCACTTCAGCCGCTCGATGCTCGCATCGTTCGCGTTCGTTCCTATAGGTTCGGGCAGAGAACGGGCAGAGTCAGCGAGTCGGCGCGCCGTCACTTCCAAAGCATCGGCGCAATGAAACTCGCTACCAAGGGTACGCCCCCGACGACGATGAAATTCACCACGGCGATACGGACCGTCGATGGGTGGAGATCGAGATGTGCCTCATTGAGGCAGCGGTGGAGAGGGTTGTCCGCGGGTGCTGCCTCTATGAGCGTGTCCCTGAGGCTACCGTTGCCCACGAAGTAGAGGGGCACGTCCCACCGGAGCCCGCGGTGACGGCGGATGCGTACGTGCGGCAACCAAAAAAGGCGCCGCACATGCGCGTCCACCACATCAGTCCAAAGAGTGCGGCCGAATCCGTACGCGATCCCCTCGTCCCCCACCTTCAACCTTCCATCCGCCAGGTGATGACCGCCGCGGTAGTACTCAATGCGAGCAACGCTGACCCAACCCCCGAGGCCAAGAGAACAACATTCCACGCGCCCGGTGATGGCATAGACCGCACCATCTCGAGCGCGACGACGACGGGGGCAGCGCTCCACGCAACGAGCCACGGGACAAGCGGGACACGAAAGATGCCACGGATTGCGCCGATCTGCTTGTGGCGCTCGGTCGCGATCGTAAAGGCGATGAACCCGACAATCGCGACACCGAAGATAAGGAGCGGGATGGCGCGCATGCGGCACCCGTCAGATCACTCGATCGAACGCGTGCAAGAGCGCCAGTCACGGTAGCGCGGCGCGTGGGGTCATCAGTGCCGGAGGGGGGACTTGAACCCCCACGGAGTTGCCCCCACGGGATTTTGAGGGGGGGCGCTCAGGAAACTCCGCGCACGTCGACTGACCCCATGCGAGACGGAACATCGGCTTACACGCGACGCGTGTGCGTCTAGTTGCGTCGTGTGGCGTTGAACACCTTCAAAGAACCGTCAAAGCGAACGCACGCGTCCCTCGAGGAATAGGCGTCTCCGATTCCTCGCGGATTTCCTCAGTGAGCATCTTCCACCGGGACTCGCGAGCCAGCTCGCTACGCTGTCCTGGTCCTTGACCCCAGGCGGCTCGGCCGGCGACAAGCTCAGCGAATCACCGATCTGCTGGACCGAGGAGCGCGTGGAACCCCAAACCGCAATCCGCTGCCTGTCCTGCGGCTACGAGAACCGCACGGACCGCCGCTTCTGCACGGAGTGCGGAGCGCACCTCGGCGCGACCTGCCCATCGTGCGGCGCGCCTGCCGAGCCGGGCGAGAAGTTCTGCGGCGGCTGTGGCGCGCCGCTGACCCACACTCCAGCCTCGCCGGTGATGTCGGAGGGTGCCACCACCCACGGAGATCGAGCCAGCTCCCAAGCCCATCCTGAGGGCGAGCGCCGCCAGCTTGACGGTGCGTCTTCTGCGACCTCGTCGGCTCGACAGCCACTCTCGCAGCAGCCTCGACGCCGAAGACTGGCGGGACGTCGTGACGCAGTACCAGCAAACGGCGGCGAGCCGCCGTTCACGCGCCATTCGGCGGTCACGTGGCGCAGCTACATGGGCGACGGCCTGCTCATTTACTTCGGTTGGCCCACCGCGCGCGAGGACGACCCCGGGCGAGGCGATCCGCGCCGGGCCTTGCGATCACTCGACGCGATGGTGCCGCCTCAAACGCCAAGCTGGCGGCGGAGGCGATGGGCGCGCCTCGCCGATGCGGATCGGAGATAAGCACCACGGGGGCGGCGTGATTGCCCGACGGCGGACGAAGTCTTCGGCGAGACGCCGAACGTGGCGGCGCGCGTGCAGGCGAGCGGCCGAGCCCGACACCCGTTCGTGGTGAACGGCGGCGACGCAGCGGCTCGCTCGCCGGGATGTTCGTCGCTCGAGGAGCGCGGGCCGCAGACGCTCAAAGGCGTGCGCGAGCCGGTCGTGCTCTACCGCGTCGTGCAGCCAAGCGGGGTGCGCAGCCGCCTCGCCGTCGCCGCGGGTCGGCTGACCCCGTTCGTCGGGCGTGAGGTGGAGCTGGCGACGCTGGTCGAGCGCTGGGAGCGGGCGCAGGACGGCGAGGGACAGAACGTGCTCGTCGTCGGCGAGGCGGGCGTCGGGAAATCGCGGCTCGTGTACCAGCTCCGTGAGCGCCTCGCCGGCAGTGCCGCATACCTGGCTCGAGTGCGGCGCGGCGCAGTACACTGCGGGCACGCCGTTTCATCCGGTGATCGCGCTCGTCACGCAGGGCTATGGCGTTCACGGCCGACGACACGGGCGCCGATAAGCTCCGCAAGATCGAACGCGGGCTGCGCTGCGCTCGCCTCGAGCCGAGACGGTGGCGCTCGTCGCGGACTTCCTCGGGCTGCCGGCCCGATGCCGCTCGCGATGCACCCGGATCTACAACGCCGCAAGACGCTCGAGCTGCTGGCGCAGTGGAGTCTCGCGCTGGTATGGTGCAGCCGCTCGTGGTGCTGATCGAAGATCTCCACTGGTGCGACGCTTCGTCGCTCGAACTCGTGAAGCGTCTCGATTGCACAGAGCGCGACGGCGCGTTTGCTCGTCGTGTTCTTCACGGCGCGCCCGAGTTCACGCCGCCCTGGCCGCCACGCGAGAACCTGTAACGACGCTCCGCTCGTGCGTCTCACAAAGCGACATGCGCGCGACATGGTCGCTGCGCTCGGGGGCACGGCCCTGCCGGCGGCGATGGTCGACGCACTCGTTGCGCGCGCCGACGGGATGCCCCTCTATATCGAAGAGTTGACGAAAGCGTCGCTCGAGCCCGGTCGCGCCCGGAACGTCGAGGCCATTCCGGCCACGCTGGCAGACTCGCTGATGGCGCGGCTCGACCGGCTCTCGACGGCGAAGGAGGTAGCCCAGCGGGCGGCGGTGCTGGGACGGGAGTTCGAGTACCCCTGATCGCGGCAGTGGCGGGCCTCGAGGAGGCGGCGCTGCGCTATGGGCTAGCCCGACTGGTGGAAGCGGAGATCCTTTTCGTGCGCGGCGAGCCGCCCGAAGCCGCATACACATTCAAGCATGCGCTGGTACAGGAGGCGGCGTACGGGTCGTTGCTCAAGCGCACGCGTCGGCAGCTCCACGGCTGGGTCGTGGACGCGCTGCGGACGCAGTTTTCGGAGCGCGCGGCGGCGGAGCCAGAGATGGTAGCACGGCACGCGGAGGCCGCAGGCAGGATCGACGACGCCGTCATGCACTATGGCCGTGCGGGCGAGCACGCCCAGGCGCGCTCGGCATATGAGGAGTCGATCGGCCACTTGCGCCACGCAATTGCCCTCTTAGAGACAAGACCCGAAGGCAAGGAACGAGACGCACGTGAAGTGGCACTTCGGCTCCTGCTGGCTGGCTCACTCATCGCTGGACGAGGGTTTGCCAACCCCGAGGTCGAAGCTGCGTACGAGCGTGCGCGGGTGCTCTGCGATGCCATGGGTGATCTCGGCCAGCTCGGTCTGGCGCTCGTCGGCCTCGCAAACTTCCACAGTGCCCGTGGGGAGGTCGAGCGAGGCCGCGTATTGGCGGCTCGCGTTCTTGCGGCCGCGGAGCAACGCGGCAACAGGGAGCTGGCGCTGCACGCGCACATCCTGGTCGCCACTACGGAAAACTATCAGGGTAAGTTCGCCTCGTCCCTCGCCCACTGCGAAGCGGCAAGAGCCCTGAACGAGCCGGGACGGCACCACGCGGCTGTATCTGTATTGGGTGGCGATCCTGGCGTCTCGACACTCATCTACACCGCGTGGGATCTCTGGTTCCTTGGCTGGCCGGATCGGGCACTCGCCCACGTCCGCGAGGCGGTTGTCCTGGCCCGTCAGCTCGACAACCCTTTCAGCCTGGAGCAGGCGCTCTTCTTCGAGACCGCCCTGCGCTGGGCGCGGCGCGATCTGACGGCACAACGCGAGCGGGCGGCGGAGGTGATCGCCCTCGGCGAGGCGCAGGGCTTCCCGCAGTGGTTGGCGCTCGGAAGGACGTTCCATGCGGCGGCGCGTGCGGTGGAAGGGGAGCCGGAAGCGGTTGCCGACGTCCTGGCGGGGCTCGCGGGTACCGAGGCAGGGAATCAGGCAGCCGCTCCGGCTCTGTTCGCGCTGCTCGGTGAGGTGTACCGTGCCACCGGGCTCCTCGCGGAAGCTCAGGGCGCAGTCGAGACGGGGCTCGCGGTGGCCGCGCAGAGCGGGCAGCCATTCTTCGACGCCGAGCTGCGTCGTCAGCAGGGCGAGATCGGCCTCACCACCGGCAGCGCACCCGCCGACGCCGAGGCCCTCTTCCAGCGCGCGCTCGAGATCGCGCGCGCGCAGGAGGCGAAATCCTTCGAGCTGCGCGCCGCGACGAGCCTCGCTCGCCTGTTCCGCGCACAAGACAAGCGCGCCGAAGGCCGCGCGCTCCTCGCCCCCGTCTACGGCTGGTTCACCGAGGGCTTCGACACCCGCGACCTCGTCGACGCGAAAACGCTGCTCACGGAGCTCGAATGACCGTGCGGGCAAGAGGACCCGGAGGGCCCCTTTGTATTCGTACGTGTCCGTTCCGACGGATTGACCCCTCTCGTAGCGACGGCGGGATGGGGGTAGTGACGGGGCGTGCGGCCCGATCCCATTTCGCCCATGCCGCTTCGGCGAATGCGCGCGCCCTTCGATGATCCTGGAACCTCCCTGAAAATCAGCCGAACGCGCGCCGCTTGCGTGGCGCTCTTCGACCGCGCGAACCCTACCGAGTTGGCAACCGTAGGATCAGCAAGCATCGGCTCCGCACGGGAAAGGAGTGCCCGATGAACCGGATTGTGCTCGCCATGATCGGCCTCGTTGTCGCGACGCGTGTGAGCGCTGTCGAATGCCCTCCGGGTACGAGAAACGTCAACGGAAAGGTCGAGTACGAGCCGCGATTGATGGGGAGTCTCGACAGGGTGTGCCCCGGCGGATGTCCGGCTCAATGGTGTGAGACGCTCGACGTCGCCGGGCACTCAGTCAAGCACGGACCGTTTGTGTCGTTTCACGAAGGCGGCGAGAAGAACGCCACCGGAACATACACGTATGGCAAACGAATGGGCCACTGGGTGGCATGGTACCCCGACGGGACCAAGCGGCTTGAAGGCGAATGGAACGAGGATCAGAAGACCGGTCATTGGACCCTCTGGCACCAGAATGGTGCCAGAGAACGTGAGGGCGACTACCTCGACAACGAAATGCACGGTCCCTGGATCGTGTACTACGAGAACGGGCAAAAGCAGCGGGAAGGAGCCTACGACCATGGGAAGCTGTCGGGCCATGGAAGCTGTACAACCCGGACGGCTCCTTGAAGGGTGAAGGTGAGATTGAAGCCATGGTGATCGAGAATTGATAGGTTTCCTGACCACGGAGCGTCCAATCAAGTAAACGATGCTGCCATCTAGATCCGGCTGCACAAGACGAACAGCACCTGCAAATATCTGAGATCAGGAGTGCCGCAGGGGGGACTTGAACCCCCACGGAGTTGCCCCCACGGGATTTTGAGGGCGCGCCCACTGTCGGAATAGACGCTACTGGAAAGCACGATGATAGCGTTGTCGGCCACTTTCGGCCGCTCGAGGCTCGCATCGTTCGCCTTCGTTCGCGTGGGTTCGGGCAGAGAACGGGCAGAGTCAGCCCGCCCGCGTGCGCTTACTTCCAGAGCATCGGCGCAATGAAACTCACTACCAAGGGTACGCCCCCGACGACGATGAAATTCGCCACGGCGATACGGACCGTCGCCCCGAGGCGCAGCGCGTTTGACTACGAAACGCTCTCGGGGCTGCGTCACCTACCAAGAACTGCCGTCAACTATCGACAACTACAATGCCTCGCCGGACGCGCTCATGGCGCGTGCGGGGGGCTGTCGGTAGCTGAATCCGGAGAGAAAGCGGAGAGGCTGCCTGTCCGGGTCGACCGTCGCGGACGAGGCACCACAGGGGGGGCTGATGATGATAGCGATCACAATCCGCCGCGCACAGCCCGAACATAGTAGGCGTAGCTCTTGAGAAAATACGACACGTGACCGTTCGCGAAGCTCACAACCCACGCGACGTCGGGGAGCGTGGGATACGTCTCCGGTGACCAGTAGACAAATGCGGTCGTCGGACCGAATACCCTTGGTCTATGCAGGGGCTCGGGCACGGGAACGGCTGTAGGAGAATCGTCTGGAGTTCCGCCCGTGTCGGCAGCCGCCAGTCGCACTGTCCAGCAAAGCAGCTCCCACTGTTCAGCGTTGCAAAAAAGCTGGTGAATACCGTGCCATTGGCCGCAGCGAATCCGTTGCCTCCGACGCTCCAGCTGTAGCCGTTGTCTTTGTCGTGCACACTCCCATCGTCGGTCTTCTGTTCCCACTGGAGGCCCGTCAAATGATCCGTCACCATTCCGCTGCCGACTGAAAACCGAGGAGCGTCACAGGAAGAGCCCGTCCCGGTTGCCTGGGCTTGCAATCGTGCCCAAGTGTTCGTGTACTTGGCGACACACCGCCACACCGCTCTCTGGAAGCTCGTGACATTACCGGTGGCGACAAGGCCCCCAGTCACCTTCTGCTCGCAACGGACATACTTCGCCCAGGCGTTGTAGCGCCCTTTTTGACACTGCGGTTCAGGATCCAACGCGGCGGCACTCGTACTGAAGAACAGCAAGCTCGCCATGAACGTCACCGCGAAACATCGACTTGAGTACATGATTGGGTCTTCCTTCGTTTGGGGGTGCGCCTCGGGAGAAATCGCTCGGGAGTCTCGCACGGCGACGCCCTCAGCGTCGAGAGAAATCATCAGTCCGGCCCGACCAACCCGCGCGATCAAGCTCGTGTTGCGGCTAGATGCCGTCGCGACCCTGGAGACTTCGGGGGGCTGGCGAACTGGTGGCTGCGCGATCGATTTGATCGCCTATCAAGTGCGCCACGCTAACGGTTCGAGCAGGAAGCGGACGGGCATAGGTTCAGGCATAGCCGGCCGAAAGATCGTCTCTTCTGAGGAAGCTGCGGCGGCTAACTCTGCGCAATCAGGAGTGCCGGAGGGGGGACTTGAACCCCCACGGAGTTGCCCCCACGGGATTTTGAGGTCGGCGGTTCGGCGGAATGGACGCTACTGGATGAATCCCATGACAGCCGCAACGCCACCTTGCGTGGGGTGACGTTCGCATGGGTGGTGTCCAGTTGCGGAGAGTACCGCCACAGAACCACCACTGGCGGCTGCATTGGATGGAGCTTCGGGTGCCGACCGTGGAGGTTGGCTCGCAGCCGGCTACCAGTGGCCGCTGGTTACCGGCTGAGCGATCTTCTTGGATTTCAGCTCGCGGCGGTGAGCGCGCGCGCCACGGCTCGCGGCTCGCGATCGATCACGAGGAGGTAGGCGCGGGCTGGTCCGTCCGGCTGTGCGCGCCCCTGCTCCCAGTCTTGCAGGGTCCGGAGGTTGAGCCCGTAGCCCGCGGCGAAGGCCGCCTGTGACAAGCCGCTCCGCCGACGGATAGCTTTGACCTCGTCGGGCGACAGCGTCACACGCTGAAACTCCGCGAGGCGCCTACGCGCGACAGGCCGCGCATCTCGGTCGCTACGCGCGCGAGCGACGAGCTCGGCTTCCTTCATCGCCGCGAGGTGCTTCCACTCGCTCCTGCCCTTCAGCCGCACCGAGCGCCCGCCGGCGAGCCGCCGTCGCGGCTTGCCGTCAGCGCCGAGCACAACTTTCGAGATACGTTCTGCGCTCATCTTTGCTCGCCCTCCGTGCGGAAATCACGCGTCGTGCCTCGCCGCGCCGTGTGTACACAACGAATAGCACCTGCTCGCCCACCCGGCCGACCACCTGACATCGCTCCTCGCGGTACTGACGTCGCTTGTCGATCCGCTCGATTCGCCGCGGGTCTGCGAAGACCTCCAGAGCATCCACGAAGTCGACACCGTGCTTGACGAGGTTGGCGTCCCGCTTCGCCTCATCCCCACTCGAACACCGGAACTCGCTATACGGGATATCCGTAGCGCATTCAAGGCCGGTTCGGATTGTGCCGAGCAGCCCCCGGAAGCGGGACGGCGGAGAGAAACGGACGGCTTGGCCGCAATCATGACGGAGAATCTAGCCAACGGCACGGCTGAGAATCACCCCACCAGCCCCACGGGATTTTGAGCTCTCGCCTCCCGTAGAACGGACTCGATCGGAATGAGCGATGCGAACGATCTCGGTAGGATCGAGAAGGATCGCATGCATCCGATCGCGTCCGGTTTCAACCAGTTCAGGCATAGTTCGGGCATAGGCAATAGACCTCCTGCGGGTCGCCTTGCGGAGACTGATAGGCCAGCATCACGCCGGAGGACGTCGACTCCTCCGGAGGCTGCTGTCGGGGCGACATCGGGAGACACCTGCGCTACGTTGACACCTTCAGAACGGAACACGCGCCATGCGGTGGCATGACCTTCTGAGTCCTAGTGTCCTTTTGCCTGCCGTAATGGGGCTGGCGGCACTCGTGCTATCGCTTCGCACGGCTTCGCACCCACGTGGAGAATCACGCTGGTGGCTCGTGGTGTTCGCCGTGCTGACCCTACTTGGCGCGATCAATGGCGCACGCGATGTGGCACAAAACCGCGAGCTTCACCAGCGTTTGATGCTAAGCACCACATTCCACTGCAGGATTCCTCAGGCGAGGGCGCCGCGAGCCCACATAGCGGCTGGCGATGCCAATGTTACTCTTGATCCGCGGCAACAGACGCTTTCGATGTGGCCGTTCGAAATTAGCATGTCACCCGAGCAAGCCCTGATCATCAACGGGGAACTACGAGATCAGGAACAGCAGATCGTCGCAGAGATACGCGATTCAACAGTCATGCTTCGAGCCCCCTCTTACGACTGCAATTCTGATCTTCGGGCGCTTGAAATCGTCGACTCGGTGCAGCGCCCGGTCTTCCGACTGTTGCGGGACGACTCCGCAAGCCAGCGAGGGTCAGAGCCCTTTCAAGGTTTTCTCCGGATGACCTATCAGACCTACCTGTCAGCCAAGTCGGCGAAGGTTTGCACTGAGAAAGAGTGCACCGTGGGTCAGCCCTCCGTGGTGCTCCGCCAGACAGATAACTGGCTCCCTTTGTTCCAGTACCCTAGCTATGAGAAGCCGGGAATGCGCGCCATACCGCCTGGCGCGGAATAGTCGTCGACCCCGTCTAAGCGGCGGCCTTGAGCCACGCCAGGATCGCTTCGCGTAGGGCCGCGTGGAGGGTCATACCCTTTGCCTTGGCTCGTGCCTCGATCTGCTTCCACACGACGTCGGGAAACCGAACGGAACGAGGATGGGTGCCTCCAACTTCAAGGAGCCTCTTCGGGCGGCCCCGTCCAACCTGGATAGTAATTCCCTCCTTGGCGATGCGTACGGCGTAGGGATTGCGCCGGATCCTTGCCCTCGAGAATTGGATCTCTGGGATGTCGCGCAGCGACGTTCGCGACGGTTCGCGCGGCTTACTACGCTTGATCTTGCTCATAGCTCCTCCTTTCGTGTTTCGTAGCGCGGCGTGCACTGATGAGGCGCGTCTCATCGTCGGCAATCTCCACGAACACCGCCACCAAGATCCGCTGGACGATCGACTCGCCGATGATGAGTGAGCGGTCGGTGTGCACGGTGTCGTCGACAATCAGTGCCAGCGGGTCGGCGAAGACTGTCGCGGCTTCCTCGAAGGTGACGCCGTGCTTGCGAACATTCGCCCGCGCCTTGGACGGATCCCACGAGAAGCGCACGCAATTTACTGTATTACACTAATGGACCGATGACAACCGGCGATCTTCGAACGCTCGTGTCTCTTTCGACGTGATCGGTCGGGTGGGAAGTGCCGGAGGGGGGACTTGAACCCCCACGGAGTTGCCCCCACGGGATTTTGAGTCCCGCGCGTCTGCCATTTCGCCACTCCGGCTCGTGCGATCGCTACGCTAACTCAAATCGGCGACCTTCGCGACGCGCGCCAGGCACGCCCGACGCGCGAACGTCCACCTCGGTCGCACCGCACCGCGCGCCCACCGACGCGCCGCGCGAACTACCGGCGCTTGCGGCTGATCCTCGGCGAGCGCCGGGACGGACACGGCGACCGAAGCCGGGGAGAGTCGCAGATTGATCTTCGCCACTGCCTCGCCGGCGAGCCGCTCGAGATGCGGGTCGTTTGCCTCGCGCCGCAACTGCTCGAGCCGGGGGATGGTGGTCGCGTCGCCGATCTCGCCGAGCGCGAATACCGCCGTCGCTCGCATGGCCGGGTCCGCGTCTTGGGAGAGGAACTCGCTGATCGGCTGCGCCGCTTTGGAATCGCCCAGGCGGCCGAGCGCGACCAGGATGCGCTGCTTCACTGGCCGCTCGATGTCGCGCATGAAGAGCTTCTGCACCAGTACCTGCGTGGCGGCGGTGGCGCGGAGCTTCCCGAGATAGTCGATCGCCTTGATCTTGACGGCCTGATCGGTGTCGCCCGTCGCCTGGATGAGATACTCGATGGCCTCGGGTTGCCCCGACTCGCCGAGGGATTTGACGGCTTCGAGGCGCTTCGCAGGATCGTCGTCGTTCAGGCGCTTCGTCCACTCGTCGATGCTCTTGCCCTTCTTGGCGTCGTTGTAGCGTTGCTGCACCCGGTAGGGATTGACCTGCGCAGCGCGCGACGGCGACGTCGACGAGCAGCAGCGCGAGGAGAACGGCGGCGAGGCGCGTGGCAAACGAATACAACACGGGGACCCTCCCTCGCGCCTTCCATGCCGGATGACACCTCGCATTGCAACCGCAGGGTTGCCCGGCGGTGCGGGCGCGCCGCTACGCCGGTGGCGTCCGCCGCGAATCTGACGGCCACACCTCATGGCGTCCGCACCGGACAACGCGCGAGGTGCGCGATTCGCCGCACGTCTCGTGCCGTGAGCCGATCGCTGTGCGTGGCACACGCGTTGCTGAATCGGAGGTCGCACCACCAACCATGCAAAGCACTTCCAAACGGCAGATCCGAGCCGGCCGGCCAGCGCTGAAGCCGAACGCTCCCTCGCCGGCTCCGCCGCGCCGACCTTCCGCCCCGCGTCTCACCCCGGTCGAGCTGATCGAGCGCATCGTCGGTCTCCAGCTCCGCCAGGCTCCCCTCGATACGTTCACGTCGGAGGTGTTGCCGGCGGCGTTGCAAGCCTTCGGTGCGGTCGCGGGCGCGTTGTTGCTCTACCACTGCGAGGACGAAAGCCTCGTTCTGGCGGCCGAGCAGGGACTCTCGGACATCGGCCGCCAGCGCCTCGCCGCGCTACGCAAGGGCGCCGCGGACGCATGGGAGATCCCTCTCCACGGCCTTCTCAACCGCAAGGCGTACATCATCGAGCGCCCCGAGCAGCACCCGTTCGTGCCCGAGCTGGTAACCCCGGGAAACGGACCGCAGATCGTGAACCTGGCGACGGTCCCGCTCTACCGCGGCGCGATGCCGGTCGGCGTGCTGCTCTTGATCTCGGATCGGCGGCCGATCACCGAGGCGGAGATCATCGCGGCGGTGCTCGCCATCGACGTGCTGGCGCTGGCGCTCGAGCCGTTCCTGCGCAGAGGCCGCGAGCGGGCGGCTGCGGCGGCAGCGGCATTGGAGGAAGCAACGGCGTCCGGAGCGCCGGCAGCGCTGGTGTGCGAGCCGTGGGTGGAGCCGGCCGAGGCGGCCAACCAGCTCGAGGCCGAGCTGCGAGTGGTCACGCGCGAGCGCGAGACACTGGCCAGCCGGCTCACGGAGATGGAAGCGCGCCTCGGCGAGTCCGAGCGCGCGCTCGATGCCGAACGGCGCGCGCACGCGAGCCGTGATGCCGAACGCATCCAGGCGCGCGAGGCCCAGTCCACGGTCGAGGCGCGCGAAGCACAATCGGCGACCGAGCGGGCCGCCGCGGAGAAGGCGCTCGACCGTTTGCGCGCCACCCTCGCCGAGCGCGAGATCGCGATCGCTGAGCGTGAGCGTGCGCTCGCCGCCCTGGCCGCCGAACGCGATCAGGCGCGACTGGCGGCGCAGACGGCCGACGACGGAGGCCAAGAGCTACGCGCCGAGTTGGCGGCGAAGGCACGCGAGATCGAGCGCCTGCAGGCGACCCATGCCGAAGCGCTGGCGCGCGTAACCGCTGATGCCGGCAATAGCGAGACGCTCGCGACCGAGCTCGCGGCGGCCCAGACGCAGGCGGCACGCTTGCGCGCCGATCGCGAACAGATGCTGGCGGCGCTCGGCGACCCGGGTGCGGACCCGGTGGCGGCGATTCACGCCTTGCGCGAGCAAATCGCGCACGCCGACGCGGTGATGCGTGCGCAGCGCGAGCAGGTGGCCGCCGCCGACCGCCAGCTCGCCGAGGTTACGGCCGAGCGTGAGGCGCTCAGCCACCTGACGGAGCAGCGCGATGATCTCGAAGCACGCTTGCAGTGGGCGCTCAGCGAGCGCGAGGAGGTTGCGGCGGGCGCGACCGCTCGCGAGCGGCGCGCGGTCGAGTGTCTCGAGGCGGAGCGCCGTGCGACGGCGGCGGAGCGCGAGAGTTTCCGCGAGCAGCTTGCCGGTGTGGAGCGTGGCGCCGCCGAGCAGACGGCACGACTGACGGCGCTCGACCAGGAGTTGACGGCACGCGACGAGGCGATCGTCGCGGCGGCGCACCAGCGCGAGACGCTCGAGTCGGAGCTCGCGACGTTGCGCACCGAGCTCGCGCGCTTGCGCGAGGACCGTGAGCGCGTGCTCGCCGTCGTCGACGAGCCCGGCGCCGAGCCGGCCGCGGTGATCCAGGCGCTGCGCGGCAACGTGGCTGCTCTCGAGGCCGAGATCGCTGCGTCCAAGGCCGAGCGAGGAGAGCAGGCGCAGCGCGCGGCGGTGGCCGCGGCAGCGGCCGCGGAAGAGGCCGAGCATCAGGGTGGCGATCGAGCGCCGCAAGCTGGTGGAAGCGCGTGAGGCGCATCGCAGCGAGCTCGAGAGCTTGCAGGCGGCGCATCGCACCCAGATCGAGCAGCACGAGGTGGCGCGGCGGACACAGGTGGAGGACGTCGAAGCCGCTGGTCGCCGCGCGCTCGAGCGCAGCGAGAGCGCCCATCAGCGGGCACTCGAGGACATGGCCGCGACGGCGACGCGCCTCGAAGAGGAGCATCGGTCGACGTGGACGCAGCTCGAGAGCGAGCGCGATGCCGCGCGCGAGATGGTCGAGGCGTTGCGTGCCGAGCTCGCGGCGCGTCCCGCGAGTCCGGCCGCGGACAGCGACGCACCGACCGCTTCCAGTACGACGAGCGCAGTGGGTGAGGAACCGCACCACGCCCGGCTTCAGGCGCTCGAGGGCGAGCTGGAGTGGCGGAGTGAGACGCAACTGGCCGCGGAGCGTCGCGCCGAGGAGCTCGAGCACGAGCTTTCGCGTATGCGGGGCGAGGGTACACGTCTGCGCGAGGAGCACATGCGCGTGCTCGCCGATGCGGAGGCGCGGTACAAGCAGATGCTCGCGGACACGCGTGTGGCGCACGAGCGCGCCCTGGCGGTGGCGGCAATACGAACCGTGCGAAGCCAACGCGCCCGAGAAAGTGAAGCCCACAACCGAGATGCCGCAGGCGATGGAGGTCCAGCAGGTTGCGGCACATCGGATCCTCGAGCCGGACACGGCGCGCCGGGCGGCGATCTTCGATGCGCTCGCGACCTCGCTTCCCGCCGCGCCCGGCAAGACGTTCATGGTGGTGAACCTCCTGACCGCGCTTCCGGAGGCAGCCGCCGAGCTCGCGGCGGCCGCGAGCGCCAACATCACCGTCGTCGGCTACGCCGCCGACGCGAATGGGCAGAGTCGCATCATCGGCGCGCTGCGCTGCTTCGCCGAGCCGCCGAACCGCGGATGAAGCCGTCGCCGCCGTCGAAGGCACGCGTTCAGGGGTGCCGCGCCGCGTCCTCACGCTCTCGGACGACATCGACGCCTTTCTGCCGGCGAAGGGAGGGTTGTCCAAGGCGGGTCATTCGGTCTCGATGGCCTGCGACGCCAAGCAAGCGTCCGATCTGCTCGCCATTCTCCACCCGGACGCGGTCCTGGTCGACTTCCGCACCTCACCGTACGCGGCGGCCGAGATCCTCTCCGCGATCTCCCAAGAGCAAAACAACACACAGGTGCTACTGGTGCACGGGGAGGCGAGCGACGCGCTCTCGCAGATGATGCGCCGCCTGCTGCGTCCCGCGCCGCTCGATCCCGCCGATCTGGTCCGCGTGTGCAGCGCGACGTTGAACGTGCCGGCGACGCCAGCACGCACCATCCAGATGAAGCCGATCGTGTTCGAGCGGCCGCGACCGAAGATGAGCAAGCCCGCGCCGCGCCGGCTCGCAACGCGTCGTCGCTAGCGCCCGCACTCACCGCACCCAGGGCGGCGGCTCACCGATCGCGATCCCGAACACCGGGATGCCGATCAGGTAGAAGACCACCGCGACCACCACCACACCGATCAGATCGAGCCCGAGGCCGGCACGGGCCATCTGCGGCACGGTGAGACGTCCGCTCGCGAACACGATCGCGTTCGGCGCGGTGCCGCCCGGCATCATGAAACCGTACGAGGCCGCCAGCGTCGCCGGGATCATGAGCAAGCGCGGATCGACGCCGATGCCGGTCGCGGTCGCGGCGAGGATCGGCATCATGAGGGCGGTCACCGCCGAGTTGACCGTGAACTCGGTGAGGAAGGTGAGGAGCGCGGTGACGATCAGCACCAGGGTCAGCACCGACAGGCCGCGCAGGTCGCCGAGGCGGTTCGCGAGCCAGAGCGCGAGCCCGGAGGCCTCGACGCCGGCGGCGAGCGCGAAGCCGCCGCCGAGCAACACCAGCACCGACCACGGTATGCGCCCGGCCCAATCGTCGCCGAGCAGACTCGTTCCGGGCTCGCCGGACGGCAGAAGGAAGAGCAGCGTCGCCATGGCGACGGCGACCACCGTGTCGTCGACCGCGGCTGGATTGGCGAGCAGATGTGACCAGCCGGGCACCACGAAGAGGCCGACGTCGAGATCGGCGCGAAAGATCCACAACGCCACGGTGGTCGCGAACACCGCGAGCACCCGGCGTTCGGGCGCGCGCATCGGGCCGAGGGCGGCGAGCTCGGCGTCGAGTCGTGCGACGTCGCCGCCGGCGCCCGCGGCCGGGACGCGGAAGGCGAAGCGCGTCAGGTAGAGCCAGGTGATCGGCACCATGATCGCGACGATCGGTACGCCCATCAGCATCCAGGTGCCGAAGCCGACCGGTGGCGCGTCCGGGAAACAGCTTCGTGAACGCTCCGGCGAAGATCACGTTGGGCGGCGTACCGACCAGCGTGCCGACGCCGCCGATCGAGGAGCCGTACGCGACCGTCAGCATCAGCGCCGGAGCGAACCCGGCTTTGGTGTCGACGCCGCGCGATTCGAAATGCTCGAGCACCGCGAGCGCGATCGGCAGCATCATCATGGTGGTCGCGGCGTTCGAGGTCCACATCGAGATGAACGCCGTCGCGACCATGAAGCCGAGCACGAGGCCGCGCGGCGAGCTGCCGACCCGCACCATCACGTGCAGCGCGAGTCGGCGATGCAGCCCCCAGCGCTCGACGGCGGCGGCGATGATGAGGCCGCCGAGAAAGAAGAAGTTCGTCGCGTCGGCATAGGGTGCGCACGCCTGGCGCGTCGGGAGGACGCCGAGCAGCGGAAACAGAAAGACCGGCAGCAGCGCGGTTGCCGCGATCGGGATCGCCTCCGTGATCCACCACACCGCCATCAGCAGCGTGATCGCGCCGGCGCGTCTGCCCGGCTCGGTCAACTCCGCCGGCAGCGGCGCGAGCAGCGCGGCCAGCGGCGACGAGCGGACCGACCAGAAGTCCCAGTCGTTCGCGGCTGAGCATGGACGGGGGTGGCTAGCACGCTGGTGCGCCGTCGACCAGCGCGTGCTATGCGGGCGTGATGGTGGCGGCCGCTCCGAAGGAGGGCATGGTGGTGAACTGCGCGGCGTATGCCGATGGCCGGCGGGTCGGCGACGTGGCGATCGAGGACATCAGCGAGGTCCTCAAGCAGGACGACCGCTTCGTCTGGATCGGGCTGCACGAGCCGAGCGAGGCGTTGCTGCGGCAAGTGCAGGAGGAGTTCGGGCTCCACGACCTCGCGGTCGAGGACGCGCACAGCGCGCACCAGCGCCCGAAGCTCGAGGAGTACGGCGACGGGCTCTTCGTCGTCCTGCGCACCGTCCGGATGAAGGCGGACGACAGTGGCATCGAGTTCGGCGAGACGCACCTGTTCGTGGGCCCGAGCTACGTCGTGTCGGTGCGCCATGGCTCGGCACGCTCCTACGCCGAGGTGCGGGCGCGCTGCGAGAGCGCGCCCAAGCTCCTGCGCAAGGGCCCGGCCTTCGTGCTCTATGCCATCATGGACTTCGTCGTCGATCAGTACTTCCCGATCGTCGACGCGCTCGAAGAGCGGCTCGAGGCCATCGAGGCGGAGATCTTCGAGGACGTTCGCGAGCACGATCTCACCCAGCGCATCTACGAGCTGAAGCGCGATCTCCTCGCCCTCAAGCGCGCCGTGTCGCCGCTCATCGAGATCTGCAATCGGCTGGTGCGCTTCGACGTCGCGCTCATTCCCGAGGACACGCGGCCCTATTTCCGCGACGTCTACGACCACGTCATCCGCATCAACGAGACCATCGACACCCTGCGCGAGCTCTTGACCGGAGCGCTCGAGGCCAATCTGTCGCTGGTCTCGGTCGCGCAGAACGAGGTCACCAAGAAGCTCGCCGGCTGGGCCGCCATCCTCGCCGTGCCGACGATGATCGCCGGAGTCTACGGCATGAACTTCGAGCACATGCCCGAGCTCGGCTGGCGCTTCGGCTACCCGCTGGTGATGGCGGTGACGGTGAGCATATGCGGCTGGCTCTACTGGAGCTTCAGGCGGGCGGGCTGGTTGTGAGGCTCTACTACGCCGCGCCGAGTCGGGCCGTGCGACCGCGCTGGGTGCTCGAGGAGATCGGCGCGCCGTACGATCTCGTGCGTCTCGACCTCGCCACCGGAGAGCAGAAGCGGTCCGAGTATCTCGCCGTCAACCCGAATGGCGCCGTGCCGGCGCTCGTTGACGGCGACACGACGCTCTTCGAGTCCGCAGCCATCTGCGAGTACCTGGCGGACAAATACCCGGAGCGCCGTCTCGCACCGACGGTGGGGACAGCGGCGCGCGGCCTCTACTACCAGTGGATCCATTTCACGATGAGCAGTCTCGATCCGACGGTCATAGCGCTCTTCCACCACACGAGCTTCCTCCCGGAAGCGGAGCGCGTCGCGGCGATCGCCGAGGACAGTCGGCGTCGCGCGACGGCGGCCCTCGCGGTCCTCGAACCCGCGCTCGAGGGACGCGCCCACATCCTGGGCGAGGACTTCAGCGTCGCCGACGTCGTGCTCGGCTCGACGCTCGTCTGGGCGCGAGGCCTGGGCCTCATCGGCAGCGAGCGCCGCGCGACGGCGGGTTACCTCGCGCGACTCATGGCCCGTTCGGCGTACGCGCGTGCCACGGTGGATTGACGACGGTCATGAACTTGTCGCGCGCCGCGCACCTCGTACGACAACGGACCACGCGGCTCGCGGAGCGCGCGCTCCTCGAGCCCGCGGCGCGGATACACCTCGCGTTCCGACCGCGGCGCTTCCAGGCCTTCGGGGTGGGTACGCCCAAATCCGGTACGCGCTCGCTGGCGGGTCTGTTCGAGCGCTCCTACCGCGCCGCCCACGAGCCCGAGGCCGAGTCGCTCGTCGAGATGATGGACCTCGTGGCCCGGCAGCAACTCGAGCGCGAGCGGGTGGCACGCTTCCTCCGCCGGCGCGATCGGCGCCTGCGGCTCGAGCTCGAGTCGTCGCATCCGACGGCGTTCTTTCTGGAGATCCTCCTCGACGAGTTCCCCGACGCCCGCTTCATCCTCACGATCCGGGACTGCTACTCGTGGCTGGAGTCCGTCTGGGGCCAGTTCCTCCGCCTCCCGCAGCGCGAGAGCATGGTGTTCTGGAGCCGCATGCGGGACGCCTACTATCGTCCCGACCGATTCCAGCACGCCCCGGAAGAGCGCGTGCTGGCCGACCATGGTCTCTACACGCTCGACGGCTACCTCTCGTTCTGGGAGCGGCACAACGCCCAGGTGCTGACGCTCGTGCCCTCGGAGCGCCTGCTGGTGGTGCGCACGCACGAGATCCAGCGCGACGCGGGGCGCATCGCGAGCTTCCTCGGCGTCCCGGCCGAGTCGCTCGATCCCAGCCGCTCGCACCTGAACCGGGCGCAGTCGACGCGCGGCCTTCTGTGGCAGATCGATCCCGGCTTCGTGGAGCGCAAGGCGGACCTCTATTGCCGCGCGCTGATGGCGCGCTTCTTTCCGGAGATCCGAAGCCTCGACGACGTCAGATCACCTGCCGGAGGCGGCTGACGCGCTCACGACCAGCGCCGTGAACGCGGCGAGGATGATCGCCAATGCGACGGCGCCACACGCGAGCGAGAGCGTCCGGTCGCGTACCGTCGCCATCCGCGCCGCCGGCGGAACGACGAAGCCGAGCGCGAAGCCGGCGGCAAGCCCGCCGAGGTGCGCCATCGTATCGACCCCCGGCTCGGCGCCGACGGCGATGGCGAGGTAGGCGAGCAGCGCGGCCACCACCTGCCAGCCGCGATAGCGGGCGCTCGGCGCGAAGCGCAACCGCTGGCCACCGAGCGCGCCGAGCAAGCCGAGGATCGCGCCCGACGCGCCGGCGCTCACCGTGTCCGACGGCGCGATCTGATAGCTGAGCGCGTTGCCGGCGGTGCCGGCGAGTACGTAGATGAACGCGAAACGACCTGGGCCGAGGGCCGCCGCCAGGGCCGGGCCGAGCACGGCGAGCGCGGCGAGGTTGCCGAGCAGGTGGCGCGGGCCGATGTGGACGAAGAGCGCGGTCACCAGGCGCCACCACTCGCCGCTGCGTACGTGCGCCGGACGCGACGCCCCGACTCGCAGCAGCACGCTGCGCGTCTCCGAGCCGCCGATGCTTTCCTCGATCGCGAAGACCGCCACGCACGCGGCGGCGAACGCGACCAGCACCCACGAACCCGGTCCGAACCAGCGGTCCGGGACAGGAGCGGCGTCGCCCTGGTCTTGTTTCACAGGACGGCGTCGCGCGACCGCCGCCACCAGGCCTTCGGGGTATTCCTCGCCGAGGATGTGCGTCGCGCGCGCCAGATCGCGCGCCGCGATCACGATGAACGTGCCGCCGTTGGCGCCGACGCTCTCGGGCTCGATCCCCTCGCTACGCAGCAAGAGCGCGACGTCATCGGCGAGCCAGGCCGGTAGCGGGCCCGCGAGCCGCGCGCGCTCTTCCATGACGGTCTCAGAAGCCACTCACGGTGCGTGGCTCAGCGACGCCGCGGATCGACGAACAGGCTCTCCGCCGTCATCGGCGCCGGAATCCCGAGGCCCAGACAGTCGAGCAGGGTAGGGCCGACGTCGGCGAGCACCCCGTGCGGCCGGAGCGCACGCCCGCGGTCGGCGTCGTTCACGTAGACGCACTCGACGTCGTTGGTGGTGTGCGCCGTCTGCACCGCGCCGGTCTCGGGATCGGTCATCTGCTCGACGTTGCCGTGGTCCGAGGTGACGATCACCGTGCCGCCGCGCGCTCGCGTGGCGTCGATCACCCGGCCGATGCACTCGTCGGTGACCGCGACCGCGCGCACGGCAGCGGGCAGCACGCCGGTATGGCCGACCATGTCGCAGTTGGCGTAGTTGAGCACGATCAAGTCGTAGGTGTCGGTGCCGCGCGCCACCGCGAGCGCGCGACTCGGCTCGACGTCGAGCGTGCAGCCGGCGGTCGCGGCCGTCCGGGCGCGGGCGGCGGCGATGCCGTCGCGAATCGCGGTGACGACGAGGTCGGTCACCGGCAGCGCGCTCATCTCGGGCGCCTGGTCCTCGGTGACGGTCACGCTCGGCACCAGGATGCGATCCTCACCCGGGTACGCCTGGATGCGCTTGCCGTTGAAGAAGCTCGTGACGTGCCGATACTTCTGGTACTCCGCGATCCGGAGCTGCCAGAGACCGGCCGCGCTCGCCACCTCGCCCACCAGCTCCGCCATGTTCATCGGCGGCAGCACGGCAAGGGAAACTCGTCGTAGTAGCGGGTGAGGCCGCGATAGCAGATGTCGAGCCGCGGTCCGCGCGCGAAACCCTGAAAGTCGTCGTCGACGAACGCGCGCGTGAGCTGAATGGCGCGATCCTGGCGGAAGTTGAAATGGATCACCGCGTCGCCGGGCCGAATGGTGGCGAGCGGCGCTCCGTCCGGTCCGGTGACGAGGGTCGGCTGGATGAACTCGTCGCTCTCGGGGGGCGCGTCCTCGCCGCTCGCGCCGCCACGTGCGACGAGCGCGTCGGCGCGGGCGTAGGCCTCCTCGATCGCGGCGCGTGCGGAGGACGCCCGCAAGCCGACCCCGCCGACGAGCGCGTCGTAGGCACGCTGGATACGGGTCCAGTTGAGCGCCCGGTCCATGGCGTAGTAGCGGCCCATGACCGACGCCACCCGCCCGACGCCGAGCGTCGTCATCGTGCGCTCGAGGCGTTCGAGATAGGTGAGCGCGCTGCGCGGCGGCGTGTCGCGGCCGTCGCTGAAGACGTGCACGAACACCCGCGTCAACCCCTCGCGCTTGGCGAGCTCGAGCAGCGCGTAGCAATGCTCCTCGGTGGCATGCACGCCCTGGTCCTGGAGGAGACCCATCAGGTGGAGCGCGGTGCCGCGTCGTGTGCACTGTGCGGTGGCGGCGAGCAGCGCCGGGTGCCGGAAGAGCTCTCCGCTCTCGATCAGCTTGTCGACGCGCAGGATCTCCTGCTCGACGATGCGTCCGGCGCCCATGTTGAGATGCCCGACTTCCGACGAGCCCTGGTAGCCGGCACGCAAGCCGACAGCGCGGCCGGCAGCGCCGAGAACGGTGTGCGGATAGGTGGCGAGGAGGTGCGCGAGCACGGGCGGATCGGCGAGTTGAACGGCGTTGCCGGGGTAGTCGCGCCCAATGCCCCAGCCGTCTCGCACGATCAGTACGATCGGTCGGGTCATGAAGGCGTATCGTTTAACCGAGGTATTTTCTTCTGTCCAATCACGCGTTTCTTTGCTATCAGAAAATCATGCTGACGAGGCGTGAGGTTGAGGGGCAGCTTCGTAGTCTCCAGCGTACGGGGCGGGGTGCAGGTCAGCGACGCGTGCCCTTGACGCAGCGACGGTACGCACGCGTCGTGCTCGCGGTCCTCTTCGGCGTCGGAATGATCGGCGCGCTCGGGGTGAGCGGCCTACGCCCGGACCCCGATCCGCTCCTCGTTCCGCACCAGTCGGAGACGTGGGGAGCCGAGCACGTCGTCGCGCCGAAGTCGCATGCCGTGAGCCCGCTGTTCCCGAGCAAGCGGCGCTGGGGCGCGCACGCCGCGGTCATGCGCGGGGAGCGAGCCCCCCGGCACAACGCCCCGATCGGCGACTGGAGCCGCTGAAAGCGGAATCAGCTCGCGGACCGCTGAGGTCGGACTCAGCTCCGCGGCGTGCGGCCAGAAAGTGGCCGCAACCGCTGAGAGCGGACTCAGCTCCGCGGCGTCGCCGTCAGAAACGCGACGATCCGCTCGGCGATCTCCTCGCCCTTGTCCTCCTGCAGGAAGTGTCCGGCGCGCTCGATCACGATCATCGCACCGGCCGTCGGGATGCGGCGCTCGAACGTCTGGCCGACGGGAACGCCGAGGACGGGGTCGCTGTCACCGAACATGAGCAGGCAGGGCTTGCTCCAGCGCTCCAGGGTCTTCCACGCGTCGCGGTTCTCGGCGGCGCCGGGGGCGTCGGGGGTGATCGGGACGAGCATCGGGAACGCCTGCGCGCCTTCCTTGTACGAGCGATCCGGATACGGCGCGTCGTAGCCGGCGAGGATCTCAGGCGTGCGGCGTGACTCGTCGACGATGGCGCGGCCGAAAAGCCGGCCGACGTCGAGGTCGGGCGTGTTGGCCACGTAGTCGCGCCAGGCGATGAATCCCGGTCCGGCCGACTCGCCCACGGGCAGCGCGGTGTTCATGATCACCAGGCGAGCGAAGCGGTTGGGAAACTGCCCGGCGAGCTGCAGACCGATGAGACCGCCCCAGTCCTGGCAGACGAGCGTGATCTGATCGAGATCGAGCGCGTCGAGGAAGCCGAGGACGGCGTTGCGGTGCATCGCGTACGAGTACTCCTCGCGCAAGGTGAACTTGTCCGACTTGCCGAAGCCGAAGAGGTCGGGAGCGAGCACGCGCGCGCGCCGGGCGAGGATGGGAATCATGCGCCGGTAGAGAAACGACCAGCTCGGCTCGCCGTGCAAGCAGAGGACGACCTCGCCCGCGCCCTCGTCGACGTAGTGCATGCGGGCTTCACCGCGCCAACCGACCGCGCTCGCGAGATCGACGTAGTGCGGCGCGAACGGATAGTCGGGCAGGTTGCTGAAGCGCGCCTCGGGAGTGCGTACGATCGGCATCGCCGGTCTATAGGGCGGCTTGACTCGCTAGGTCAAACACGAAAGGAAAGCTGCGCCCCCCGAGCGCCATGGCCAACCCGACCGGACAGGAGCTACGCGATGCGGTGGCGTTGCTCGTCGAGCGCATCGGCTACGGCAAGCTGCACGAGCGACTGCTCCGCATGAACGCGTTCGTGTCGCGACGCATGCCGCCCACGCCGGTGGTGCTCGCGGACCGTCTGTACTCGCTCTCCGGCGGATTGCGCCGCCAGGTGCCGGCGACGCTCGCCTTCCACACCGTCTGGTCGGAGGCCTTCAGCCAGGACATCGGCGAGGAGAACGACAAGAAGCTCGGGGAGATCGCCGATCGTATCAACGCCACGCTCACCCCCGACGAGCGCGGTGTGCAGGAAGGCAAAGCCGCGGAGCTCGAGGCCGCCATCGACGAGTACGAGGCGCTCCTCGCCGCCGCGATCGGTCCCGGGGCGGCGCGCCTCGACATGCTGCTCAAGGCGGTGGCGCCGGTCGCCGAGCTGCTGCGCCGGCGGCCGCTCGCGGCGCCCGCAACCAGCGCCGCCACGGACGCTTCGGCAGACACCGCAGGAGACGACTGACCGCGCAGCGTCGCCCGGCGTCAGCGCCGCCGCGACTTCGCCGCTGATTTGATCGCCTTGGTGGCGATCGCCGCGTCGCCCGCGCTCTCGAAGCCGAAGATCGCCGAGAACTTTCGTCCCAGGCTTCCCGCCATCAGGAACGAGATGCTGATGCCCGCGGCGGCGATCGCGCGCGCCATGGCGGCGCCGAGACCCGGGCGATCGTCGCCCTCGACCAGCACGCAGGCGATCGGCGAAGGCGAGAGACCGGCGGCGGTCGCGGCACGCGTCGCCTTCTTGCCGGCGATCGGGAAGACCTCGATGGCGGCTCCCTCGGGCCCGGCGGGAAACACGTAGCCCATCACCACACGGAGGTTGGCGCCGGCGGCGGCGAGCGGCTCGAGGACGTCGGCGAGCATGCCGGCGCGATGCGAAACTTCCGTTCGCCACAGCGTGATCTTCTTGACCGTGAGTGCCATGTTGTGTTCCTCCTCCGGTCGCACCCACTACCACAATGGCCAACTCGACCACACCGCATACGCCCGACCATCTCGTCATGTTGGCCGAGATGGGGCGTGAAGAGCAGGTCGGTGACGCCATCGGTCGCATCCATCCTGCGGATGCCGCCGAGGTCCTCGATGCCATCGAGGAGGACGATCTCCGTGCGCGTCTCTTCGATCGTCTCGACACTCCGCGGGCCGCCGCGGTGCTGAGCCTGGTCGGCGAGCAGGCGCGCGAGACCTTGCTCGCGACGCTGCCCGAGCAACGGCTGCGCGCCATCGTGACCGCGCTCGAGTCCGACGACGCTGCCGATCTCCTCGCCGAGCTGCCGCGCGACAAGGTGGAGCGCTTGCTCCAATCGATCCCGGCGCGGGTGTCCGCCGACGTGCGCGTCCTCATGCGCTACGACGAGGAGTCCGCCGGCGGCATCATGCAGCGCGAGTTCGTGGCTGCCGATCAGCGCGCGACCGTTCAGGAGGCGATCGACACGGTACGGATGCGCGCCGCCGACGTGCCCGACATCCACAACATCTACGTCGTCGACGAGACCCAGCGCCTGGTCGGAGTGGTGCCGATCCGCAGTCTCCTGCTGGTCAACCCGAGCGCGACCCTCGCCACCATCATGCAACGCGATCCGATCGTCGCGCAGGTCGGCCAGGACCAGGAGGAGGTGGCGGCGCTCTTCAGGAAGTACGACCTGCTGGCGCTTCCGGTGGTCGACGGCAGCGGCCGGATCGTGGGACGCATCACCATCGACGACATCGTCGACGTCATCGAGGAGGAGGCGACCGAGGACATCTACCGCCTGGCAGGTCTCGGCGACCAGGCGTCGGTGCTCGAGGCGCCGCTCCAGTCGGTTCGCCGGCGGCTGCCGTGGCTGGTCGTCAATCTCGGGACGGCGTCGCTCGCGGCCAGTGTGGTCGCGTTCTTCGAGGGGACGATCGAGCGGGTGGCGATCGCCGCCGCCTTCATGACCATGGTTGCGGGGAGCGGCGGCAACGCCGGCGTGCAGACGCTCGCCGTCGTCGTCCGCGGCCTCGCGCTCGGCGAGCTCACGTTCCTGAACGCGCGCCGCGTGATCATCAACCAACTCGCGGCCGGCGCGATCAACGGCCTCGCGCTCGGCGTGATCGCCGGCCTGATCGCGTTCTTCTGGAAAGGACTGCCGCTGATCGGGCTGATCGTCGCGGTGGCGATCGTCGGCAATCAGTGCATCGCGGCCCTGGTGGGGGTCTTGATCCCGCTCGGGCTCAAATGGTGCGGCAGCGACCCGGCGATCGCTTCCGCGGTCGTGCTCACCGCCGTGACCGACATCTGCGGATTCGGATTCTTCCTCGGCCTGCTCACGTTGTTCCACCGTTTCGTCGGGTAGTGTCCCGACACGAGCGCTCCCCGTACAGTTTTTCTTCGGGCTCGGACATTTCTGAACGCGTGGCTGTGGACAACGCCCCGAACCCCGCGTCGGGACGTGACGGACTCCCTGGTACGCTTCCTGCTCCCTTCCCGGGCACATCGTACGTTTTCCCAAGGAGGGGCCATGATCGGGGAGCGCAGTGAAGGGAAGAAGCGGCTGATCGCAACCGGCCGCAAGGTCGACGGCGTCTGGCAGGTGAAGACGTTTCTGCGGACGGCTCTCACCACCAAGACGCGTGAAACCCTCTGGCAAGCGCGGTCGCGCCGCCCTCGCGAAGTAGGCGAGCAGCGCGCGCCAGTACCGCCCGAGGAACACGGCCCCGCACGCCGAAGCGGGTCCGTGTCTCCAAGCGGGCGCGCCGCGCGGCGGACGTCGCCGCGGGCGACTACTGGACGATGCCCTTGCGGACCGCGAAGCGCACGATCTCCGCGGTATTGTGGAGATCGAGCTTCTCCATCACGTGCTTGCGGTGGCTCTCGACGGTGTTGATGCTGAGCGAGAGGATGCGCGCGATCTCCTTGTTGGTCTTGCCCTCGGAGATCAGCTGGAGCACCTCGCGTTCGCGACCGGTCAGACGGGAGAGCGTGTCCTCGGCGGCGCCGCCGGTGCCATCACTCAGGTAGCCGTCGAGCAGCACCTTCGACACCGACGGGCTGAAGTACGAGCCGCCGCGTGCCAGAGACTTCACGGCTTTGATCAAGTCGAGATCCTCGGAGTCCTTCAGCAGATAGCCCTTGGCGCCCGCCTTCAAGCCCTGGCGGACGTAGACGTCGTCCGAGTGCATCGACAGGATGAGCACGCTCACTCCCTCGACGCCCTTCATGATCTGACTCGTGGCCTCGATGCCGTTCAGGCCGGGGAGTCCGATGTCGATGACGACGACGGTGGGCCGCAAGCGCTTCGCGGCTTCGACGGCGCCGCGACCGTCACCGACTTCGCCGGCGATTTCGATCTCGGTGTCGGACTCGAGGATCTTGCGCAGTCCTTGACGGACCACCGTGTGATCCTCGGCCAGCAGTACGCGTATTTTGCTCATCGCGAGTCCGTCCTTTCAGATCACCAGAAACGACGTCATGCAGCCGAGAGCGAACGCGAGCGCCTCCCAGAGAAAGGGAATCCCGCGTGCGTTCGCAACCAAGCCCTGCGCTCGTCGCGTGACGACGGTTTGCCGGCGCCACACGACCGCCGCGCCGGCGGCGTCGAAGCGCCGCTTGATGTCGCGATAGGCGGCGAGCTGCGCCGCCCACGCGCCCATTGCCAGCTCTCCTTGCCGCGCCGCGACAACCATACGCGCGAGATCGGCATCGGTCGTCTGATCGAGCGCGCGCTGGAGGTCTCTCTGCATCCGCAGGATGGCAGAGACTGCAGCGAGTCGCGTGGACCGGTCATTCGCATCTCCCCGCTTGTCTGGGCGCGGGGTCCCCAGTCTGATTGCGGCCTCAACCCCCATGCCGTTCCCACCACAATCCCGCAGTGACGTGACCGCCAAACAAGCTAGAGGCGTCCCCTCCCCAATGTCAAGGAGTAACCTGTCCCGTCACGCCATCGCGTGACCAGGGCCGTCAGGGATTCCGACGTTGCACGGGCGCTGGCCTCTGCTAGATACGGGGCTCTCGCGCCATCCGATGGACGTCGTCGTCTGTATCAAACAAGTCCCCGAAGCAGGGGAGAGCCGCTTCGATCCCGTCACGCGGCGGCTCGATCGGACGGGGGTACGCAACGTCGTCAACCCGTTTGATCGTCGGGCGATCGCGCTCGCCGTCGATCTGCAGCGTCGTTTCGGGGGTTCCACCACGGTGATCACCCTCGGCCCCCCACAAGCCCACGAAGTGCTGATCGAGGCGCTCGCGAGCGGCATCCAGCGCGGCATCCATCTCTGCGATCCGGCCTTCGCCGGCTCGGATACGCTCGCGACCGCGCGTGCATTGGCGGCCGCCATCGGACGCCTCCCGCATGATCTCGTCCTGTGCGGCAAGTACACCGTCGACGGCGAGACCGGTCAGGTCGGACCGGAGGTGGCGACGCTCCTCGACCTTCCACAGGTGACCGGCGTGCGGCAGCTCACGATCGAGCCGGGCACCGGCGGCGAGCCGTCGACGCTTCTTGCCGAGCGCGAGAGCGATGAGGGATTCGAGCGGGTGACGGCATCGCTTCCGGCGTTGCTCACGACCGCCGAGCGATTGATTCAGCCGATCCGTATCGAGCCCGCCGCCACGGCGAGCGTCGACGCGTCGGCGATCGAGCTCTGGACCGCCGACGATCTCGGCCTGGCGCGCGATGCGATCGGTCAGATGGGCTCGCCGACGATGGTGCTGGCGCTGCGCACGCGGCCGTACGTCCGGCCGCCGGTTCGTCTTCAGCAGGGCGATCTCGACGAGCAAGCGCGTGTGCTCGCCGATCTGATCGCGGACTGGCGCCGGGGCGCCGCCGCCGCGGAGGTACGACGCCCGCTTCCGGAATCGCCGGCGGGTGCGAAGGATGCGGGCGCGGTATGGGTCGTCGCCGAGCGGCGTGTCGACGGCGCGCCGACCGCCGCCACACTCGAGCTCGTCGGCGAAGCCGCGTGGCTCGCCCGCCGTCTCGGCGGCGCGTGCGTCGCGGTGATTCTCGACGCCGTGTACCCGGAGGCCGATCTTCTCGCTGCCCACGGGGCCGACCGCATCCTCCGGCCCGAGGCGCCGGCGCTCGCCGCCTATGCGCCGGAGACGATGG
This sequence comes from uncultured delta proteobacterium, assembly GCA_963846105.1. Taxonomy (GTDB): domain Bacteria; phylum Desulfobacterota; class Binatia; order UTPRO1; family UTPRO1; genus CAWJUT01. Next base: position 13,996 of record CAWJUT010000005.1, on the reverse strand, counting down.
CCGCCGCGCTCGCCGCCCTGCTCGCGGCGCAGCCCGCACCGCACGCGATCTTGTTTCCTGCTTCCGAGCGCGGGCGTGACATCGCGCCGCGGCTCGCGGCCATGCTCGGGCTCGGACTCACGGGCGACTCGATCGGCCTCGATCTCGGGAGCGACGGCCGCCTCCTGCAGATCAAGCCCGCCCTCGGCCTCGACGTGGTCGCGCCGATCTGGTCGCGGAGAATGCCGCAGCTGGTCACGGTCCGGCCCGGCACCTTCATGCTTCCGCAGTCCGGGTCGGCACGGGCGTGCGCGCTCGAGCGCATTCCGCTCACGCTCGCGCCGGCGCGAGCTTCGGTGCTGCGCGAGTCGGTGGTCGAGGTCGACCCGCGCTGGCGACGTCTGGACGGCGCGCGCGCGGTGGTCGGCGTCGGCGTGGGTATCGGCGGTCCCGAAGGGTTGCCGCTGATCCAGCGGTTCGCGGCCCGCTTCGACGCCGCCATCGGAGCTACCCGCCGCGTCACCGATCGAGGCTGGCTACCGCGTCAGGTGCAGATCGGGCTGACCGGGCGCATCGTCGCGCCCGATCTCTACGTCGCGGTGGGCGTGCGCGGCGCTCCGAACCACACCATCGGCGTCCAGGGCGCCCGGACGATCGTCGCGCTCAACACCGACGCCGATGCCGACATGTTCGGCTGCGCCGACGTGGGGTTCGTCGCCGACTTCCGCCCGCTCCTCGAGCGCACGTGCGCGCTCCTCGAGTCGGACGGCTAGCCGACCGCTCCCTAGATCAGCTCGTCGTCCTCGTCCTCGGGCGCGAGATCGTCGTCGAGGTCCTGCAGATCGTGCCCGGAGCGTGCGCCGAGCGCGAGCGACGGCTGCACGTCGTCATCATCGGGCGGTACGTACTCGCGTGTGCGCCGCTCGCTCAGCTGACTGCGGAGCTGCACGATCAGGTCGTCGCGCTCCTTGAGCTGACGTTCGAGCTGCCCCGCCCGCATCTCGTGGTGGCGGAGCTGGCCGATCTCGCGCACCGTGTCGGTGAGCTGCTTCTCGAGCGCGCGCTTCTCACGGCGAAGCGTCGCGACCTCCCGGCTCGCGCTGGCCGCCGCCGGTCGCGCCGCGCTCTTCTTTGCTCCGCGCGCCTTCACGCGTGCCGCACCGCGCCGTGCGGGCCGCCGTGGCGGCGCGCTTGCGGGCAGGCTTCTTGGTTCGCTGGCCTGACGGCCGCGCCTTCCCCCGTTTCTTGGTTGCCATCGATGCTCCTCCCTCACGTTCCCGATCAGTAGATGTCCGCCTCGCCGATCGGCCGCGTCCGCCATCGCTTGTGTGTCCAGAGCCAATGATCCGGATGCTTCCGGATCATCTCCTCGAGCACGGCCGTGCAACGTTGCGTAATGTCGCGCGCAGCTTGATCGCGGTCCGCCATACTCGCAAACGAAAGCCGAGGCAAGATCACTATGCGATGGCGCGCGCTCGTCCCCTCGCGAATCAGGAAGCCGGGGTAGACGGGCGCGCCGGTGCGGGCGACGATGCGTCCGACGGCGGCGTTGGTGCTGGCGGGCCGGCCGAAGAAGTCGACGAAAATCCCCGTCCGGCGGGAGGCGTTCTGATCGAGCGGGAGCACCATGATGCCGTGCTCGGCGATGGCGCGCAGCACGCCGCGTGCCGCGCCGTGCTTGCGCATCAAGTGCGTGCCGGCAGCGCGGCGCATGCGCTCCACGAACGCGTCCACCAGCGGGTTCTTGATGGTCTGGTGCACGAGGTGGACCGGATGACCCAGCAGGCCTTGCGCGTGCGCGACCAGCTCCCAGTTCCCGAAGTGTCCGGTGAGGATGACGATGCCGCGGTGGACGCGCTGATCCACGATCTCGCTCTTCCAGAAGGCCTCGTCGTCGAAGCCGATCCGCTCGCGGACGTTGGCGGGCGTCAGCGCGCCCAGGTGGGCGATTTCCGCGATCGTGCGCCCGAGGTTGCGGTAGCTCGCCGACAAGATGGCGGCGCGCTCGGCCTGCGGACTTCTCCGGGAACGCGATCGCGAGGTTCACGAGGCCGATCCGGCGATGATGGCGGTCGAGCCGGATCGCGATCGCGGCGCCGGCGGCGGCGAGGCGGAGGGCGAGCGACAGGGGCAGGGCGGCGAGCAACCCATGGACGGCGCGAAAGGCGGCGTACTCGATGCGGTGGCGCAGTGTCGGCAGCACTCGGTCAGCAGCCATTTCGCCCCCCACCGGCCGGCCACCTTATATAGACCCCGAGGCGGCGGACTCAACAGAAAGTGGATTTCCGACCACATCGGACCATTTGTGAGGATTTCTTGCCGGCCACATCCTTTCTGTGTTAAGCGCGACCGCGAATTGCTGCCGCGCGCGCTATTCGCGCGCCGCATCGCCAACCAGGAGGGCAGCGTGGCACGTGGCAAAGTGAAGTGGTTCAACGCGCAGAAGGGCTACGGTTTCATCACGGCAGACGATGGACAGGATGTGTTCGTGCACTATTCCGCCATCAGCGGTGAGGGTTTTCGCTCACTGCAGGAAGGTGAGAGCGTCGAGTTCGAGATCGCCCAGGGCCCGAAGGGTCTGCAGGCGGCGAACGTCACGAAGGCCTGAGACTGCTCGTGCGCTCGCCGTCGGGCGGCGGCGCACGGGATTCGATCGATGACTTGCCTCGCGTCGTCGGTGCCGCTCACATCGGCCGACGCGTTCGGTTGACCAGCCAGGCGCGAGCCTTTATGGTCGACGTTCGCTCGGCGGAGACGCCACCCTAGCTCAGTTGGTAGAGCAGCCGATTCGTAATCGGCAGGTCGAGGGTTCGAATCCCTTGGGTGGCTCTGTTCCGGGCAAACGCCGCCCCCTTGCCGCCGACCTCGTCGGCGCGGCGCATGACGGCGGGGGTGTGGGATGATGCGGACGGTACTCTTTTTCGGCGACAGCAACACGCGGGGCTACGGAGTCGGGCGCGCGCGGCGCTTCGCGACCCTGGTCGAGACCGCGCTCGCGCCGGAGATGGGATCGACATGGCGCTTCGTGGCCACCGGTTGTACCAGCGACTTCAAGGTGATCCGCGAGCGTCTCGAAGCGGCGATGGCCAAACACCAGCCCGACATCCTGGTGTGGCAGTGCCCGACCGGTCCCGCCGCCTACTTCGTCCAGTACCCGGCATGGTTGCAACCGATGCGCACCGTCTACAACGCGTTCTTCAAGTGGCAGCGCCAGTTCCGTATCCAGCGCGACATCACGCGGGGAGGTGGTGAGGCGCTCCGGCCCCGTAAGGAAGCCATGTACGAAGGCCTCTACGTGGACTCGCTCTATCGCTGGCGGCCGGCGTCCTGGACCTTGACGCGCCACGCGAACGGCCTGATCGCCCGGCGCTACGGTACCTTCGTGAAGGCGACGAAAGAACGCTACCTCGAGCTGATGGCGCGCCATCGCGATTGGCTGCGCCAGTCGTCCGACGCGCAGATGCTCTTCCTCGGCATGCTGCCGCACAGCGATTCCTTCTACCCCGGCTTCTGTGAGCGCGTGCTCGCATGGGGAAGGGATCTCGAAGCGCTCCTGCACGATCCGGCACGCGGCGACTACTACCTCGAGCTGTGCGGGCCGCTCCTGCGCGACGGCGGCGTGGCGCGCCACTTGCTCCGTGATGGAGCCCATATGTCCCCGGCCGGCCATCAGCGCGTCGCCGAGCTGGTGACGCCGGTGCTTGGGGAGATGATGCGGACGTCTCAGAGCGCCGTCGCCTGAGCGCTCACTCTCCGGTGGCATCGCGCAGCGCGCTGCGCGCCGTGCGTGTGACGAGCGTCGTCACCACCACGGTCGCGAGCAGGCCGAGGATGAGGACCGTGTAGTAGCCGGTGCCCTTTTCCACGGCGGCGCCGCCGGCGAGGGCGGCGACGTCGCCCGCGAGCTTGCCGTAGTAGACGTAGAGGAGCGTCCCCGGAATCATGCCCACCGAAGCGACCAGGTAGTCGACGAAGCGCACTTGCGTGAGGCCGAGCGCGTAGTTGAGCAGATTGAACGGGAAGACCGGTGACAGGCGGAGGAGAAAGACGATCTTTCGTCCCTGCGCGCCGACGGCGCGGTCGATCGCCGCGAAGCGCGGATTGCCGGCGAGGCGACGCTCGATCGCCGTGCGCGCGAGATAGCGCGCCACCAGGAACGCCGCCGACGCGCCGATGGTCGCGGCGATGAACACGTACACGGCGCCGCGCGCGAGACCGAAGATGGCGCCGGCCGCGAGCGTGAGGAGAGAGCCGGGGACGAAAGCGACCGTTGCCGCCACGTACCCGGCGATGAATACGATCGGTCCCCACACGCCGAGCGCCTCCACCCAGGCGGCAAACGCCGGCAGGTAGCCGCCGGCCGCGCGCCCGAGCGCGAGGAGCGCGACCAGGGCGACCGCGGCGGCGGCGATGCGTGCCAGCGGTACGCCCGAGCGCCCGGTCTTCACGTCTGCGGTCATCGTGCTTGCCGTCCTCCCGCCGTTTCGATGCGCGCCTTCGTCTGTAACGCATCATGAGTCACCTTTGCCAACCCGGGCGGAGGTTAGTATGCCGCCGGCGAGTCCGAGATCGGCCGACGAGAGGGTGCCCGCATGACCGAGAGTGCAAGAGCCGTGGGCGTCGAGGTGCTGCCGCGCGATGCGCACAACCAGGTGCTGGTCGCGAACGTCCACCCGCCCGACTGGGTGAACCCGACACCGGCGCCGCGCTACAACCTGGTGGTCATCGGCGCCGGCACCGCGGGTCTGGTGACCGCCGCCGGCGCGGCCGGTCTCGGCGCCAAGGTGGCGCTCGTCGAGCGCCATCTCCTCGGCGGCGATTGCCTCAACGTCGGCTGCGTACCGTCGAAGTGCGTGATCCGTTCTTCGCGGACGGTCGGCGACGTGCGCGACGCCGAGCGCTTCGGCGTGCGCGCGCCCGGTCGGGCGGAGGCGGATTTCGGCGCGGTGATGGAGCGCATGCGCCGCGTGCGGGCGGGCATCAGCCACCACGACTCGGCGAGCCGCTTTCGCGGTCTCGGCGTCGACGTCTTCCTCGGCGACGCCCGCTTCACGGGCAGCGACTCCGTCGAGGTCGCCGGCGCGACCCTGCGCTTCAAGCGCGCCGTGATCACCACCGGCGCGCGCGCCAGCGAGCTGCCGATACCGGGCCTCGCCGCGGCGGGCTTTCTCACCAACGAGACGGTCTTCTCGCTCACCGAGCGGCCGCGCCGGCTCGCCGTGATCGGCGCCGGACCGATCGGCTGCGAGCTCGCGCAGGCCTTCCACCGGCTCGGCTCGGAGGTCGTGTTGCTGAACGACGTGCCGCACATCCTGCCGCGTGAGGACGACGACGCGGCGGCGATCGTCGCGCGCGTGTTTCAGCGCGAGGGCATGCGCCTGGTCATGAACGCGAAGATCACGCGCGTCGAGCGCAGCGCCGGCGGCAAGACGCTGCACGTCGAGTCGGATGGCCGCGCCGACGAGGTGACCGTCGACGAGATTCTGGTCGGGGTCGGACGGGCGCCCAACGTCGAGGGCCTGAACCTCGAGACCGTCGGCGTCGCCTACGACCGCGGCGGCGTCAAGGTCGACGATCGGCTGCGCACGACCAATCCGCGCATCTATGCGGCGGGTGACGTGTGCATGAGCGCCAAGTTCACCCACGCCGCCGACTTCGCCGCCCGAACCGTCATCCAGAACGCGCTCTTCCTCGGCCGCAAGAAGCTCTCGGCGCTGACCATCCCGTGGTGCACCTACACCGACCCCGAGGTTGCCCACGTCGGCGAGTACGAGCGCGACGCCCGCGCGCGTGGCGTCGAGGTCGATACCTTCACGGTGCCGCTCACGGAGGTCGATCGCGCGCTCGCCGACGGCGAGGAGGAGGGCTTCGTCAGGGTGCACGTCAAGCGCGGCGGCGACACCATCCTCGGCGCCACCATCGTCGCCCGTCACGCCGGCGAGATGATCAACGAGATCACGCTCGCGATGGTGGCGAAGGTCGGTCTCGGTCGCATCGCCAACGTCATCCACCCCTATCCCACCCAGGCCGAGGCGATCCGCAAGGCCGGCGATCTCTACAACCGCACCCGCCTCACGCCGCGCGTGAAGCGGATCTTCGACACGTGGCTGGCATGGACGCGGTGAGACCGTCGTCGAGCGCGAGGCGCTCGTCGCGCGACTGGAGACGATCAGCCGCATCCTCGACGCCGCGATTCCGATCCCGGGAACGCGGCAGCGCATCGGCCTCGATGCGCTCCTCGGGTTGATCCCCGGGATCGGCGACAGCCTCGGCGTCCTGCTCTCGGCGTACATCATCGTGACCGCCGCGCGGCTCGGCTACCCGGCGCCGACGCTGCTGCGCATGGTGACGAACGTGGCGATCGAGGGGGCGATCGGCGCGTTCCCGGTGCTCGGCGACATCTTCGACGTCATCTTCAAGGCCAATCTGCGAAACGTCGCGCTGCTGCGCGGCGAACCGTCGGGCCAGCCGCGCTCGCCGCGGGCGATGCTGATCCTCGTCGGCGTTCTGCTCGCGGTGCTGGTGATCGGATTCGCGGCGCTCGGATTCTTCGTCTTCAGCGCGGTGGTGCGCGTGCTCGGCTAGCGGTCTCGGTCTAGGCGCCGGTGGCGCGCCGGGCGAACAGCCAATAGACGGGCAGGCCCGCGGCGGTGATGGCGAGACCGATCGCGCACTCGAGCGGACGGCCGACGAGCATGACGGCGGCGATGGCGACGTTCGCGATCACGTAGAGCGCCGGCACCACCGGGTAGCCCCAGGCGCGGTACGGGCGCGGCAGATCCGGCCGGCGCCGGCGCAGCCGATAGAAGGCCGCGACGTCGGCGATGGTGGCGAGCACGATCGCGAAGGTGGTGTAGTCGAGCACGCTCGGGAAGCGTGCGCAGCACCGCGAGCAGCGCCACCACCACCGCCGCCTGCACGACGAGCGCGCGGTGCGGTGTCTGGTTGGTCGCGTGCACGCGGTCGGCGCCGCCGAAGAAGAGCCCGTCGAGCGCCATCGCGTAGGCGATGCGCGCGCCCGCCGAGCACCATCGCGCTCAAGGTGCCGAGCACCGAAGCGAGCACCACGACGGCGACCAGCGTCCCCGCCCCGGGTCCGAAGAGCGCACGCGTCGCGGCCTCGCCGACGTTCACGGCGTGGCGCAGCTCGTCGACCGGCAGCGCGTAGAGATAGACCGCGTTCACGGCCATGTAGATCGCCGTGCAGATGCCGAGGCCGAGCAGCAGCGAGCGCGGCACGTTGCGCTCGGGGGCGTGGATCTCGCTCGCGACGTAGAGCGACGCGTTCCATCCGAGATAGGTGAACAGCACCGGCGAGAGCGCCAGACCGAAGGCGGAGCGTCGACACCGATGCCGGCGCCGGCGACGAGCGGCTGCAGATGCTCGGTACTGCCGTGACCGAAGAGCGGGGCGGCGACGACGAGCGCGACCAGGGCGACGACCTTGAGGATGCCGGTGATGTTGTTGAGGTGCGCGCCGGGACGCACGCCGAGGTAGTTGATCCACGTGGTCGCGAGCGTGAGCGCGATCGCGACCGCCATCTTGCCCGCCGCGCCGAGCGCGACGAAGCTCGCCAACCCCTCGGCGAAGCCGAGCGCGAGCGTCGCGATGCTGCCGGCGTAGATGACGAAGAACGTCAGCCAGCCGACCAGGAAGCCGGCGGCCGGGTGGTAGGCCTCGCGCAGATAGACGTAGTCGCCGCCGGCGTGCGGATACATGGCGCCGAGCTCGGCGTTGGCGAGCGCGCCCGCGAGCGAGAGCGCGCCGCCCACGAGCCAGGCGGCGAGAATCAGCCCGGGGTGCGGCAGCAAGTCGGCGACCGCACCCGGGGTGAGGAAGATGCCCGAGCCGATGGTGGAGGAGACCACCAGCATCGTCGCGTCGGTGAGCGACAGGCTCCGCACCAAGCGGTCGCGCGCCGACCGATCCTGAACGTCTCGGCGAAGCGGGTCGCGTCACCGCGCCGGCCGTAGCACGATCGCGTCCGGCGGGAAACGCGCGCCGGCGTTGACAGAGCCTGGTCCCCGCCCTAAGCCTCGCCGGCGATGTCCGTGCCGAGCGAGCCGATCACCCGCCGGATCGATTTCATCATCCGGATGGAGGAGCGCATCGGGAGCGTCGCGGGTCGCGGCGTGCTCGATCTCGGCTGCGGCCGCGACGCGCTGTGGACGCGCGCCTACACGGAGCGGGGAGCGCGCGTGACGGCGCTCGAGATCGACCCGACGCGCGCCCGCGAAGCCGCGGGTCGCCTGGCTGCGGCGCCAGCCGCGCCGAGATCCGGACCGCGCGCGAGTGGACGTGCGCTCGGGGTGATCCGGGGGGACGGTGAGCGCCTGCCATTCGCCGCCAGCTCGTTCGCCTTCGTGCACTGCGCCCAGGTCCTCGAGCACGTGCGCAGCCCGCACGCGTTCCTGGACGAGCTGCGTCGCGTGCTCGTGCCCGGCGGCCACGCGTACGTGACGGCGATCAATCGTTTCGCGCTCCGCGATCCGCACTTCCACGTCCTCGGGGTCAACTACCTGCCGCGCGGCGTCGGCGACCGGGTGCTCGACTGGATGGGAGCCGTCAACCCCGAGGGTCAGACGCTCGCGGACATGCACTACTTCTCACGCCCGGGATTTCGACGCCTGTGCGTGGCGAGCGGCCTCGAGATGGTGCTGGATCTGAAGCGCGACGAGCGTCTCACCCGCCGCGGCGCGATCGGCGGGCGTCTCGCCGATCTGTGGGGCGTCGTGCACGGCGCGGCGTTCCACGCCCTGGTGCGCCGGCCCGACGCCGCGGCGCGCCGCGACCTGTGACTGATCGGCGCGGCAACGGATCGAGCGGCGCGTGACGGCCGAAGGCGCAGAAGATGTGGCGCTGCACGTCGAGAGCGACGGCGACGGTGCGGCGATCATTCTCGGCCACGGCTTCGGAGGCAGCGCGCGCAACTTCCGCGCCCAGGCGCGCGACCTCGGGAAGCGCTACCGGCTGGTCCGCTTCGATGCCCGCGGTCATGCGCGCAGCGCCGCGCCGACCGATCCCGCGGCCTACACGCCCGAGGCGTTCGTCGCCGACCTGGGGCGCGTCCTCGATGGCGTCGGCGCGCGCGCCGGCCGTGGTCGGCGGGTTGTCGATGGGGGCGGGCATCGCGCTGCGGTTCGCGCTCGCCCATCCCGGACGGATCCGCGGACTCGTGCTGGCGGCGTTCCCGGCGGGCGCGGCGACGCCGGGTACCTTCGCGTCGGTGGCGTACGAGTTTGCCGATGCGATCGAGCGCGACGGTCTCGAAGCCGCTGGCGCCAGGTTCGTGTGGGGCCCGGCGTCGGGCCTCGACGCGCGCGGTGCCAAGCTCGTGCGAGCGGGCTTCCTCGAGCACACGCCGCATGGGCTCGCGCACACCCTGCGCGGCCTGCTCGCGCGTCAGCCCCCGGTCGCGGAGATCGTGCCGACGCTCGGCGCGATCACTGTGCCGGTCCTGCTCGTCGTCGGCGCCCGCGACCGTCCATCGCTCGACGCCAGCCACGCGCTCGCCGCGGCGCTGTCGCGCGCGACCCTCGTCGTCGTCGAGGGCGCCGGGCATCTCGTGAATCTCGCCAAGCCGGCCGAGTTCAACGCGGCGTTGGAGAAGTTTCTGAGCTCGCTGGCGTGATCGCGTAGAGGACGGCGCCCATGGCCGCGCCGCCGTAGATGATGACGAACGGTATCCAGGTGCCCCACTTGAACACCGCGTACCACGGCGCGAGGGCGAGCGTGATCGGCGCCAGTATGATGCCGACGATGACGCCCCACGATCCGACGGCGTAGCCGATCATGGCGAGGCCCATGATGAGACCCCACACGCCGGTCACCATCCACACGAAGTACCCGACCTTGCGCGGCGACAGCTCCATGATTCCGCTCATAGCAACTTCTGGCTTGGAGTGCTCGCCTGGGGTAGGACGCGGGTCATGGAAGACTTTCGTCCGGCTGTGGATTTCGTCGTCGACCGCACCAACCTCGCCACCTGCCGCTTCGTCCCCGCGCCGTCGGCCGGGGACGTGGATCTCGCCCCCGGCGAGGTGCTGGTCGCCATCGACCGCTTCGCGCTCACCGCCAACAACGTCACCTACGCGGTGGTGGGCGACATGTACTCCTACTGGAATTTCTTTCCCGCCGCCGAGGGCTGGGGACGGGTGCCGGTGTGGGGTTTCGGCGACGTCCTGCGGTCGAGGCATGACGCGGTTCCCAAGGGCGAGCGTGTGTTCGGATACTTTCCGATGTCGAGCTGGCTCGTCATCCGGCCCGGCGCCGTGACGCCAGCCACCGTCATCGACGCCAGCCCGCACCGCACGGCGCTGCCGCCGATCTACAACCAGTACAATCGCGTGACGCGCCGATCCGCTCTACCAAGCCGCGACCGAGGATCGCCAGATGCTCTTCCGGCCGCTCTTCCTCACCGCCTTCCTGATCGACGACTTCCTCGCCGAGGGCGATCTTTTCGGCGCCCGCGCCGTGCTCTTGACCAGTGCGTCGAGCAAGACCGCCATGGGTCTCGCGTCGTTGCTCTCGGGAAACCGGCGCGTGCCGGGCGGTGTGATCGGCCTCACCTCGGCACGCAACGCGGCGTTCGTCGAGCGGCTCGGTTGCTACGACCGCGTCGTCACCTACGAGAACGTGCGCTCACTGCCAGCCGACACGCCGGTTGCGATCGTCGACATGGCGGGGAACGCCGATCTCCTCACCACCCTGCACCGCCACTTCGGAGCGAACGTGAAGCAGAGCACGCTCGTCGGCGTCACCCACCACGACCGCATGGGCTTCCCGCAGGATCTTCCTGGTGCTCCGCCGACCTTCTTCTTCGCGCCCGACCGCGCGCAGAAGCGCGCCCAGGACTGGGGCGGCAGTGTCCTGCAGCAGCGCATGACGGACGCCTGGCGGAAGTTCCTCGAGGTCTCCGCCAACTGGCTGCGGATCAAGCGCGGCAGCGGTCCCGCCGACGTCGAGCGGGTGTACAGCGAGACGCTCGCGGGGCGGGTCAGTCCGGAAGAGGGACACATCCTCTCGCTGCGCTGAGGCGGGAGCCGTGCCGTGAGGCCGCCCAGGGCGGCGCTAGCTCACGAGTAGCGGCTCGAGGGCGGGGCCGATCAGGCCGGCGGCGACTCGGTGCCCCTCGGCGGTGAGATGGATGCGGTCTTTCAGGAGCAGGCGGTCGATCCCCTGTTCGAGAAGCGGCGCGAAAACGTCTGCGAACCGCGAGTGGTCCTGCGGCTCGTCGAGCGCCGTCCGCAGCGCGGCGCACCAGAGCGGCGCGCGCGAAAGGTAGCCGGGGCAGATGTCCTCCGCCACCGGAATCAGCCCGATGAAGAGCGTCTTCTGCGTGCCACGCGTTCGCGCTTCCTCCCGTAGGCGCAGCATTCGCTTGACGTATCCCTCGATGTCGACCGTGGCGATGGTGGGGTAGCGACGCACCCGCGCCCGCCAGAGCGGGCCGACGAGCGGCCAGTTCGAGGGTTGCCAGCCGTAGAGCTGGGAAAGCCAACGGCCCTCGTACATCGACTCGTGATCGGTGCGGGCATCGTCGGCGCGCATCTCGGCGGTCATGTATCGCTTCCTCAGCCGCCTGAAGAGCCGGTGCCGGACCGTCATCACCGCACGCACCCACCTCGGAAACTTCGGGAGATGGCATGCCGGGCCGACAGGGCACTGACAGACCAGCACCTCGGGTCGACTCCGTTCGAGCTCGACGATCAAGCGCTTTCGATAGGGGGAGAAGTCACTCGCGCTTGCGCCGACCGAGAACTGCCACTCGCTCGTCGCGCGCGCGCGGATGCCGTTCGCGAGGAGAGCCGCGAAGCGCAGATCTCGACCGACGCCGTAGCCGCGTGTGGCGCTGTCGCCGTAGAAGAGGATGGTGCGGGTCAACTCGCGAGCCTCCGATCGGGTGGAGTGTATACGATGCGCGAGGCGTCGCACGCTGGCGGCGCGCTGCCAAGTCGACCGGGGATGAAAATGGGCAGGGGCGGAGTTGAACCGCCGACACGCAGATTTTCAGTCTATTCCGAGTTTACCACCACCTCGGTCACCGTCGGAGCCGAGAAAGCTATTGACAACTGCGCGCAACAGGCGAAGGCTGAAGACGAGGCCGCGAAGGTGCGCGCCTCGCTTGATCGAACTCCGAAAGGAGGTCCGTCGAAACGATGGAGGAGCAAGGGATGGACACGCCACCGGATCAGATCCGGTGCCGTCGAGCGTAACCTCGCCGACAGCACCTTCGATTAGATTCATCGTCGGATACTAAAGATACTCCGGTTTCCATCCGGAGATACGACGAGCCGATGAGCCGTCGTGATGAGAAGCCTGACCACGGAGACACGTGGTCAGGCTTCTCTCTTTTGCATAGAGCCGCCGGCTCGTTGCGCGATGCCCGGACCGAGAAGCCGTCGCCAGCGCAGTCGGAACAGCCAGGTTCCCTTGCTCAGTCAGCCTTGTCCTTGAACTGCCCAAGGGGACCGGCTGTGTTCTTGATAGCGGGCGCGCTGTAGGTGGCCTCCCAACACTCACCATCGCTGTTCACTAGCTGGACCGTGATCGGCTGCGAGACGGGGATCGAGGGCATCACCAAATTGGCGCCCTTGCCCATGACGGTGATCTTCGCCTTGCCGGTCGATCCCTCTCTCAAGAGAATCTGCGCCAGGCCCTCGGGCGTGCGGTCTTTGTTCTTGTACTTGAAGCCCGTCGTTGTTTCGGACCACCCGCACGTGGGCCCCGACGCCGCTAGTGCATGGCCGATCAACGTGGAGGCCCCGTCGTAGATACAAAGCAAGTAGTCGGTAGTCGTCAGCGGCGAGCCGTAGTCCGCCTTCAGGGTCGCCGAGCCTTTCTTCCACTTCCAGAGCAGCTTGTTCTTTTCAGGATCGCCCGTCTGCTCCTTCAGGATCAGCAGGGCCTGCTCTTGGATTGCCGGTGTGCGACAACCAGCTACAGGCGCGACCGCACAGCTCGGTGTAGCCGCCGTCGGGTCGATTCTTCCGATCTGGCGGGAGGTCTGCTCCGTGAACCACAGGTTCCCGTCCGGGCCGGGCGTGATGTCGTGGGGGCCGCGATCGACGTTGGCGTTGGCGAACGTGGTGATCGACCCGGCGGTGGTGATCCCGACCGATTTCCCGGTCGCTGTCCTTGCTGGTGAACCACAGGTTGCCGTCCGGGCCGGCGGAGATGGCCTGCGGTTACGGTTGACGTTCACGTTGGTGAAGAGCGTGACGGTGCCCGTCGGGTGTGAGTGCGGCCGATGCCGCTGGCCTGGCGGGCCGTGAACCAGAGGTTGCCGTCCGGGCCGGCCACGATGTCGTTGGGCCCGTAGAGGGGTTCTGCGGGAACTAGGTCACCGTGCCGGAGGGGGTGACCTTCCCCACCACGTCGCCGTTCTTCGAGCTGGCGAACCAGAGGTTGCCGTCGGGCCGGCGGTGATGTCATAGGAGTAGCTGCCGGCGGTGGGGATGGGGTACTCCGTGAAGGTGCCGGCTGGTCGTCATCCGTCCCGATCTGGTTGGCACCGAGTTCCGGTGAACCAGAGGTTGCCGTCGGGTCCGGCTGGTGATGCCAGCCGGCCCACTGTCGGCGGTCGGGACGACATACTCGGTGAAGGTGCCGGTGGGTGTCACCTTTCCGATTTTGTTGGCGCCGCGCTCGGTGAACCAGAGATTGCCGTCCGGACCGGTGGTGATGCCGAAGGGGGCGCTGTCGGCGGTGGGGATGCGGTACCTCGGTGACGATACCGGTCGGCGTCATCCTCCCGATCCGGTTGCCTGGCTTCCGTGAACCAGAGGTTGCCGTCGGGACCAGTGGTGATGCCTGAGGTTACGTTGACAGGGTACTCAGCAACGCAGTCTGCACCAACAGCAGTGGCGCTCATGATAGTTCCACCGGCAAGAGTGATCGACAGCGCTGCCAGACGCGAGACGGAAGCCGTGACAAAACGAAGTAGTTCCATGGCGGCTCCTCCTTGGGTCCAGGACCGGTTTGTAGCGCCGCAGCAGCATGATTCTACCCCTGCGTT
>CAWJUT010000004.1:0-464219 GCA_963846105.1 uncultured delta proteobacterium | reverse complement strand
TCCCCGGTCGCCCGCTCTCATTCCGCTGCAGGATCACGGGGTCCGCAGCGGCTTCCCTCACCCATCTCTGAACCGCCCCGGCTTCTGACTCCCGCCCCTATGGCTGGAGTCTCCTGACTCGTCTGAGTTTCGTTGAGCCACGACGCTGCAAAGGTGAGCAAACAGGGACCGCGCCGTGGCCGAGAGCCAGGATAGTGGCTGGCGGCGGACCCCGGCGACGGAGTTGGACAGCCACGCTCCGCGACTGATACCCTGCTAATGAACCTGATTGTCTAGCGCGAGAAGCACCTAGCACCTTCGACGTCTCCACACGCCTCCCGCACTCACATTCAGCAGCCGATGAATCAGCGCCCATTGGCACGTGGGGTCGTCTCTCCACGTGAATCCGGTGCTGCCACAGTCAAAGAAGGAGTGTGTGCGATGGGGAAAAAACTCTACGTCGGGAACCTCGGATTCGATGTCACCAATCAGGAGCTGCAGGACGTGTTCACCGAGATAGGCGCGTGCGACTCGGTCGCGGTGATCACGGACCGCGCCACCGGACAGAGCCGCGGCTTCGGATTCGTCGAGATGGCCTCGAATGGCGATGCGCAAAAGGCGATTCAGCAGCTGGATGGCAAGGAGATCAAAGGCCGCCCGCTCAAGGTCAGCGAGGCGCGCGATCGAGACAACAGCCGTGGGGGTGGGGGTGGCGGACGCGGCGAATACAATCGTTGGTAGAGTCCTCGAGGTCGCGGGATGGTTGAGCATCTGCGTCAGGCGCTGGCGCGCGCGTGGGAGTGGTTGCGCGGACGAGCCAAGGGCCGCGGATTGCTCAGCCGCCGCGCCCGCTTCTGGGCCGAGTTGCGCGAGGGACAGCGTGAGGCTGAGGCGCAGCGTTCAAGGCCGCGTTCCTGATTGGTCACGTCATCCAAGAGGTGGCGGGAGAGTGAAGGGGTCCACGTTATGTTTTCAACGCAGCATATTCCCCGCAACGACGCACGCCTCGTCGAGCCACACAAGCGGCTCATGGCGGCCGTACTGCAGACAGTCGTGGACGACTGTCACGGCACCGTCCACCGGCGAGCGGCGGGGACCAAGGAGGGCCCCACTACGGGTACCCACGACGTCCACCATGCGATCGCCTACGCGACGAGCAAGGATCGCGAGTGGCCGTTCAGTTTCGAGAACCTTTGTGACGCGCTCGATATCGATGCCGGTTGCTTCCGGCACGAGTTGCGGAAGGAGCGTGAAACATGACGACGCGGTTTGCACAATCTGACCCGTGCAGCAACCTGAACCATCGACGCGCCAACGCTCCCGTCGGCCATTGCCCGCAGTGTGGTGGTGTCGTGAACGCGGGTGTTCGCGCGCGGTCGTGTAGCGAGACCGAGCACGTGGCGGCACGGCGGCGCCACACCGTGTTCTGCGTCGATTGCGGCACGCGATTGATCGTCGGTCGCTGAGGCGGCGCAGGTGGACCGCGTCCGCATCAAGACCGAGGCCCTCCATCTGCTCGAGTCATCGCGCATGAGCATGCTGATGCTGCGCTGGGTATCGTAAGGGACCCGGAACCGTTCCGGGTTTTCCGGGACGACGCGGGACAACGCGGGACGTTCCGGGACGCATGCTCTGGGACCCGCGATACCTCGAGCGTCGCGGGTCCCCGGCGGAGAGCGTGTGGCTGTGTTCTAGTCGAGCGTGAGTCTCCAGCCCTTGCGCGTTCTGGCCCAATCGCTCGTGTTCATGAAGCCGTCGTCGCCGACATGGATCTCGAACGTCATCGTCGGCACGGTCGCCTTCGCGAGGTCGCCATAGGTGAGGATCTTGAACGGGTACCCGATGAAATCATTGCGCTTCACCGGCTTGCGATGGATCTGGAAGTTGACGATGCCGCGCTTGGCCTTGAAGTTGTCGCGATTGCGGTACTTGAACTTGGCGGTCAACGCTCCCGCTGGAATGGTGACCGAGTAGAGGAGGCCGGCGTCGTTGGTGAGCGCGATGTGGATGTTCTCGTTCGCGAACGAGAAGGGTGTCGTCGGCATGATCAAGCCGTGCACGAACAGCTTGTCGTGCCCGGGAGGGGTTCCTGCCCTCGCGAACACGAGCTTGCCGGGGTCGTCATGGATCGGACCGCATGGATCGTCGTCGACGCGGTTGCCGCATAGTACAGGCGTAGCCGTGGCCGTCGGTGTCGGGGTTGCCGTCTCGGTTGGTGTCGCGGTGGCGGTCGGCGTCGCGGTCTCGGTGGGCGTCGGCGTCTCCGTCGGCGTCTGGGTGACGGTCGGCGTCGCGGTCACGGTTGGTGTGGCGGTCTCCGTCGGTGTCGGCGTCTCGGTGGGCGTCGGCGTCTCCGTCGGCGTCTGAGTGACGGTTGGCGTCGCGGTCTCGGTTGGCGTGGCGGTCTCCGTCGGGGTGGCGGTCTCGGTGGGCGTCGGCGTCTCCGTCGGCGTCTGAGTGACGGTTGGCGTCGCGGTCTCGGTTGGCGTTGCGGTCACGGTTGGCGTTGCGGTCACGGTTGGTGTGGCGGTCTCGGTGGGTGTCGCGGTCTCGGTGGGCGGCGCGGTCTCCGTCGGCGTCGCGGTCTCCGTCGGTGTCGCGGTCTCGGTGGGCGTCGGCGTCTCCGTCGGCGTCTGAGTGACGGTCGGCGTCGCGGTCTCGGTTGGTGTTGCGGTCTCGGTTGGCGTTGCGGTCTCGGTCGGCGTCGCGGTCTCGGTTGGTGTGGCGGTCTCGGTTGGCGTGGCAGTGACGGTCGGCGTCGCGGTCTCGGTGGGCGTGGCGGTCACGGTTGGTGTGGCGGTCTCGGTCGGTGTCGCGGTCTCGGTGGGCGTCGGCGTCTCCGTCGGCGTCTGAGTGACGGTCGGCGTCGCGGTCTCGGTGGGCGTTGCGGTCTCGGTTGGTGTGGCGGTGACGGTCGGCGTCGCGGTCTCGGTTGGCGTGGCGGTCACGGTTGGTGTGGCGGTCTCCGTCGGGGTCGCGGTCTCGGTGGGCGTCGGCGTCTCCGTCGGCGTCTGAGTGACGGTCGGCGTCGCGGTCTCGGTGGGCGTGGCGGTCTCGGTTGGTGTGGCAGTGACGGTGGGCGTCGCGGTCTCGGTTGGTGTGGCGGTCACGGTCGGCGTTGCGGTCTCGGTTGGCGTGGCGGTCACGGTCGGCGTCGCGGTCACGGTTGGTGTGGCGGTCACGGTTGGTGTGGCGGTCTCGGTTGGTGTGGCGGTGACGGTCGGCGTCGCGGTCTCGGTGGGCGTGGCGGTCACGGTTGGTGTGGCAGTGACGGTGGGCGTGGCGGTCACGGTTGGTGTGGCAGTGACGGTCGG
The DNA here is from genome assembly GCA_963846105.1 of uncultured delta proteobacterium. Taxonomy (GTDB): domain Bacteria; phylum Desulfobacterota; class Binatia; order UTPRO1; family UTPRO1; genus CAWJUT01. The sequence goes on along the minus strand of CAWJUT010000004.1, from coordinate 460,926 downwards.
CGTCGCGGTCTCGGTGGGTGTTGCGGTCTCGGTTGGTGTGGCGGTGACGGTCGGCGTGGCGGTCTCGGTGGGTGTGGCGGTGACGGTGGGCGTTGCGGTCTCGGTTGGCGTGGCGGTGACGGTCGGCGTCGCGGTCACGGTTGGTGTGGCGGTCACGGTTGGTGTCGCGGTCTCGGTTGGTGTGGCGGTCTCGGTCGGCGTCGCGGTCTCGGTTGGCGTCGCGGTCTCCGTCGGGGTGGCGGTTTCCGTCGGTGTCGCGGTCTCGGTGGGCGTCGGCGTCTCCGTCGGCGTCTGAGTGACGGTCGGCGTCGCGGTCACGGTTGGTGTGGCGGTCACGGTTGGTGTGGCGGTCACGGTTGGTGTGGCGGTCACGGTTGGTGTGGCGGTCACGGTTGGTGTGGCGGTCACGGTTGGTGTGGCGGTCACGGTTGGTGTGGCAGTGACGGTCGGCGTCGCGGTCACGGTGGGCGTCGCGGTCACGGTGGGCGTGGCAGTCACGGTGGGCGTCGCGGTCACGGTGGGCGTGGCGGTCACGGTGGGCGTGGCAGTCACGGTTGGCGTCGCGGTCTCGGTTGGCGTGGCGGTCGGCGTCGGTGTCGCGGTCTCGGTTGGCGTGGCGGTCGGCGTCGGTGTCGCGGTCTCGGTTGGCGTGGCGGTCGGCGTCGGCGTCGCGGTCTCGGTTGGAGTCGTGGTCGGCACAACGATGATAACCGAGGGATGATTCCCTGAGATTGCGAAGGTTTCGTCGGGATTTTCGTGAGGGATATCGTTATGCCACGCGGCGGTTCGCCAGGTGGAGGATCCACCGCTCGCCGGTGCCGTCGCGTTGAAGGATATCGTTATGAACTCGTTCGGTCCCAACGCCTCGGCGCCGGCCTCGGCGACTATTCTGATGAAGTTATCCTCTATCTCTGCATTCCAGGTTCTGCCGACGCTCGTGAAGGTGTTGCTCGTCAGTGAGAGCGACGTGAACTCCAGCGGAACCGCGATGCTTGCCGAGATCAACACGGCCGCGTCGGTATTCAGCACCCTGGTGATCCGCAGATAGTAGGTTGCCGTCGAGCCTGCGGCGACCATTGGTGTGATGTCGGTCGTATCGGTGCTGTTCCGGAATTGCGCGGTGTACCGGTTTGGATTCGTAGGGCCGTTGGGAAAGTTGGTGTCACTGACCCAGATGCCGACCCTCGCGGCGCCGGAGTCTGGCCCCAGCCCGGCTGCGTCGTTGTTGACGGCGACCTCGAACCGGCAGGGGGAATGTTGGCCGTGCACTCCGCGTCGGGTATCGTGGCCGTGATTTCGAGACGCACCCAATCACGCTCGCGAAGCCGGTTGCCAAGGGTGTTGTCCGTGGTCCCCCAGATGATCACGTTGTTGGCCGCGACGATGGGCGTGCCCCAGCTCCCAGCGCCGACGGCGGTCGCAGCAACGGTGACTCCGGAATAGGTGTCTGGAAGGTCGATCGTGATGAAGCGAACGACCTGCAGGAGATCCTCGTTCTCGATCAATACCGAGAACGTCTGCGTTGTGTTTCGAGGGCTGTACGTCGGCGCCACGTCGACGCGAATGTCGATACCGGCGTCGGTGAATTGCGTGCTCGCCGTCAGACCAGATTGCAAGCCCGTGGCGGTGAGTTCCAGCAAGGCGTCGAGGCAGGCATCTAGGCAGACGTACCATGTCGCATCGACGAGATTGCCGTTCTCGTCCGCCTGGACGGTCCAGGTGTCGAACCCTTCGCCAGCGTCGTTCAAGTCACTTGATTCATGCGTGCTGTCGGTAGCGACAGATCCGATGCGCAGAACCTGCAGTTCGACGGTCTCGCCGGCGAGGAAGCCCCCGCCGGTGATATACACGGTGGCGCCGGGCGGATAGTCGTCGAGGTCGGTGTCAACCCAGGCAGGGTTGTTCAGAACCGTGGTGGCGGTGAGCCCGGACGTGGCACCCAGTGCCGTCGCCCGCATCATCATCCCATCCGCTGCATCTGCCGAGCTGCAGTGTGATCGCCCCACGCAAGGGACCACATATTCGGCGACGAAGCCGCCCGCATCACTGGCGTTGAACGGCGCCCAGTTGGAATCGCCGATGTGCCGGCCGGTGATGGGTTGGTCGATGGAGACGCTCAACCCGATCGACTCGGACGGCTCGAAGCCGGTTCCGGTCAGGCTCGCCGTCTCGCCCGGAGTGTAGTCGGCCTTGTCAGATTCGAGCGACGGGCTGAGCTGTGCTTGTGTGAGCGCCGTGCGAGCAACGAATGCATGAAGCGCGATGGCCGAGATGCCGGCCGCAGTGAGGACCAGGATACGACGCGACATGCTTACGCTCTCGTTGCCGCGTGTGCTTTGGACAATCGCCGCCACAACAGTGAAGCTGCAGAGTGTGCTGCGAAGACGGTACCCAATGTGGCCCGTTCCGCGGTCTACTGATCCGCATCGCGAGGATGGCCCTTGCTCGGTGTGGACGCGTCCGCAGCATTCGTTGCGTTTCACGGCCGCGACGCTCGGGGTTCAGTTGGCGCGCTTCGGTGATGGTCATGCGGCGGTCTACTCGCCGGCTCCGGAGGACGATCTAGATCGATCCCACCGTTTGCTTACTGGGCAACAGCCATGCCGTTCGACCCGTCAAAAGCGTCGCAATCTCGGGTCTTACTCGCCGTCCTCAGGATCGTAGCGGTGCCGCTGCGGTCAGCGATCGCGCCGGATTGCCCGGCTCATTTCGGCATGCTGCAAGCGGAGCACTAGCGGGCTTGGAAAGCAAGCGTTCCAAATGTCAACCTCTGCCCGGCGGTATCGGCGGCAATCGTTACAGATAGCGCTCCGCAGCGACGAAGGCCTCGCGCGCGTCGTTGGCGGGCTCGCTGTCGAGAACGTCCTCGAGCTTGCGCAGCTGGCGAACCATCTGCTCGAGCCGCTCGTCGTCGTGCACCAGCAACAGGATGGCGCTCCGCGCGGCGTCACCGACGGGGAGGCAGACGATGCCCTCGACGTTGAAATGCGCGTCGCGCGAAGAGGCCGGAGACGTGTGACATCACGCCGGGATGGTTGCGCACGTGCAGGCGAAGGACGACGTCAGGGCTCGGTCGCATGGTGTTCTCCTCCAATCGTGTCTCGGTTGGCGCCGCCGGGCGGCACCATCAGGTTGACGTTCTCGGCGTCGATCGGGACGTTGACGAGACACGGACCCGGCTCCGCGAGGGCGTTCGCGAGTGTCGCGTGGGCATCGACGGCCTCCCCGAGGTCCGCGCGCAACGAGTCGAAAAGCGAGCCGGAACCGTTCCGGGTGGGCAAAGCGGGACGTTCCGGGACGCATGCTCTAGATTCCAAGTGCGGAGAATCGTACCAACTATCGGCGCGGATCAGGGGTCTTCGTCGCTGCGTGCAACTTGATCCGCTTGACGTTCAGTTCCCTCGTCTGGAAGGCCCGTCCTTGACGCAGCGCCTACCGCCCATGTGCGCAGGCAAAGGGGATCCGCGATACCTCGAGCGTCGCGGGTCCCCGGCTGGAGAGCGTGTGGCTGTGTTCTAGTGGAGCGTGAGTCTCCAGCCCTTGCGCGTTCTGGCCCAATCGCTCGTGTTCATGAAGCCGTCGTCGCCGACGTGGATCTCGAACGTCATCGTCGGCACGGTCGCCTTCGCGAGATCGCCATAGGTGAGGATCTTGAACGGGTACCCGATGAAATCATTGCGCTTCACCGGCTTGCGATGGATCTGGAAGTTGGCGATGCCGCTCTTGGCCTTGAGGTTGTCGCGATTGCGGTACTTGAACTTGGCGGTCAACGCTCCCGCTGGAATGGTGACCGAGTAGAGGAGGCCGGCGTCGTTGGTGAGCGCGATGTGGATGTTCTCGTTCGCGAACGAGAAGGGTGTCGTCGGCATGATCAAGCCGTGCACGAACAGCTTGTCGTGCCCGGGAGGGGTTCCTGCCCTCGCGAACACGAGTCTTGCCGGGGTCGTCATGGATCGGACCGCATGGATCGTCGTCGACGCGGTTGCCGCATAGTACAGGCGTAGCCGTGGCCGTCGGTGTCGGGGTTGCCGTCTCGGTTGGTGTGGCGGTCTCGGTTGGCGTCGGCGGTCGTCGCGTCGGCGTCTGAGTGACGGTCGGCGTCGCGGTCTCGGTTGGTGTGGCGGTCTCGGTTGGTGTCGCGGTCTCGGTGTGGCGGTCGGCGTCGCGGTCTCGGTTGGCGTCGCGGTCTCGGTTGGTGTCGCGGTCTCGGTTGGCGTCGCGGTCTCGGTTGGTGTCGCGGTGTCGGTTGGTGTCGCGGTCACGGTCGGCGTGGCGGTCTCGGTTGGTGTGGCGGTCTCCGTCGGTGTCGGCGTCTCGGTGGGCGTCGGCGTCTCCGTCGGCGTCTGAGTGACGGTCGGCGTCGCGGTCTCGGTTGGCGTGGCGGTCACGGTCGGCGTCGCGGTCTCGGTTGGTGTAGCAGTGACGGTCGGCGTCGCGGTCTCGGTGGGCGTCGGCGGTCTCCGTCGGCGTCTGAGTGACGGTTGGCGTCGCGGTCCGGTCGGCGTCGCGGTCTCGGTTGGCGTCGCGGTCTCGGTTGGCGTCGCGGTCTCGGTTGGCGTGGCAGTGACGGTCGGCGTCGCGGTCTCGGTTGGCGTGGCGGTCTCGGTTGGCGTCGCGGTCTCGGTCGGCGTGGCGGTCTCGGTCGGTGTCGCGGTCTCGGTGGGCGTCGGCGTCTCGGTCGGCGTCGGAGTGACGGTCGGCGTCGCGGTCTCGGTTGGTGTGGCGGTGACGGTCGGCGTCGCGGTCTCGGTCGGCGTCGCGGTCTCGCGTCGGCGGTGGCGGTCTCGGTCGGTGTCGCGGTCTCGGTCGGCGTCGCGGTCTCGGTTGGCGTGGCGGTCTCGGTCGGCGTGGCGGTGTCGGTCGGTGTGGCGGTCTCGGTTGGTGTGGCGGTGTCGGTCGGCGTCGCGGTCTCGGTTGGCGTCGCGGTCTCCGTCGGGGTGGCGGTCTCCGTCGGTGTCGCGGTCTCGGTGGGCGTCGGCGTCTCCGTCGGCGTCTGAGTGACGGTCGGCGTGGCGGTCTCGGTCGGCGTGGCGGTGTCGGTCGGCGTCGCGGTCTCCGTCGGTGTGGCGGTCTCGGTCTGGTGTCGGTCGGTCTCGGTTGGCGTGGCGGTCTCGGTCGGTGTGGCGGTGACGGTCGGCGTCGCGGTCACGGTTGGCGTCGGCGGTCGGCGGTCGGCGTCGCGGTCACGGTTGGTGTGGCGGTGACGGTCGGCGTCGCGGTCACGGTTGGTGTGGCGGTGACGGTCGGCGTCGCGGTCTCGGTTGGTGTGGCGGTCACGGTCGGTGTCGCGGTGACGGTCGGCGTGGCGGTGAGCGGTTGGCGTCGCGGTCACGGTTGGTGTGGCGGTGAGGGTCGGCGTCGCGGTTACCGTCGGCGTCGGCGGTCGGCGTCGGCGTCTGAGTGACGGTCGGGGTGGCGGTGAGCGTGGGGGTCTCGGTTGGTGTGGCGGTGACGGTCGGCGTCGCGGTCTCGGTTGGCGTCGTGGTCGGCTCAACGATGATAACCGAGGGCTGATTACCTGAGATTGCGAAGGTTTCGTTGGGATTTTCGTGAGGGGTATTCTGATGCCACGCGGCGGTTCGCCAGGTGGAGGATCCACCGCTCGCCGGTGCCGTCGCGTTGAAGGATATCGTTATGAACTCGTTCGGATCCAACTCCTCGGCGCCGCCCGCGGCGACTATTTTGATGAAGTTGTCCTTTATCGATGCATTCCAGGTTCTGGCGGCGCTCGTGAAGGTGCTGCTCGTCAGTGAGAGCGACGTGAACCCCAGCGGAACCGCGATGCTTGCCGAGATCAACTTGGCCGCGGCGGTATTCAGCACCCTGGTGATCCGCAGATAGTAGGTTGCCGTCGAGCCTGCGGCGACCATTGGTGTGATGTCGGTCGTATCGGTGCTGTTCCGGAATTGCGCGGTGTACCGGTTTGGATTCGTAGGGCCGTTGGGAAAGTTGGTGTCACTGACCCAGATGCCGACCCTCGCGGCGCCGGAGTCTCGCCCCAGCCCGGCTGCGTCGTTGTTGACGGCGAACTCGAACCGGCAGGTGGAATTGTTGGCCGTGCACTCCGCGTCGGTGTCGTGGCCGTGATTTCGAGACGCACCCAATCACCCTGGCCAAGCCGGTTGCCAACGGTGTTGTCCGTGGTCGCCCAGGTGATCACGTTGTTGGCCCCGACGGTGGGCGTGCCCCAGCTCCCAGCGCCGACGGCGGTCGCAGCAACGGTGACTCCGGAATAGGCGTCTGGAAGGTTGATCGTGATGAAGCGAACGACCTGCGGGGTATCGGTGTTCTCGATCAATACCGAGAACGTCTGCGTTGTGTTTCGACGGCTGTACGTCGGCGCCACGTCGACGCGAATGTCGATACCGGCGTCGGTGAATTGCGTGCTCGCCGTCAGACCAGATTGCAAGCCCGTGGCGGTGAGTTCCAGCAAGGCGTCGAGGCAGGCATCCAGGCAGACGTACCATGTGGCATCGACGAGATTGCCGTTCTCGTCCGCCTGGACGGTCCAGGTGTCGAACCCTTCGCCAGCGTCGTTCAAGTCACTTGATTCATGCGTGCTGTCGGTAGCGACGTATCCGATGTGCAGAACCTGCAGTTCGACGGTCTCGCCGGCGAGGAAGCCCCCGCCGGTGATATACACGGTGGCGCCGGGCGGATAGTCGTCGAGGTCGGTGTCAACCCAGGCGGGGTTGTTCAGAACCGTGGTGGCGGTGAGCCCGGACGTGGCACCCAGCGCCGTCGCCCGCATCATCATCCCATCCGCTGCATCTGCCGAGCTGCAGTGTGATCGCCCCACGCAAGGGACCACATATTCGGCGACGAAGCCGCCCACATCACTGGCGTTGAACGGCGCCCAGTTGGAATCGCCGATGTGCCGGCCGGTGATGGGTTGGTCGATGGAGATGCTCAACCCGATCGACTCGGACGGCTCGAAGCCGGTTCCGGTCAGGCTCGCCGTCTCGCCCGGAGTGTAGTCGGCCTTGTCAGATTCGAGCGACGGGCTGAGCTGTGCTTGTGTGAGCGCCGTGCGAGCAACGAATGCATGAAGCGCGATGGCCGAGATGCCGGCCGCAGTGAGGACCAGGATACGACGCGACATGCTTACGCTCTTTTTCTCCTTCATCGTCGTCCCGTGTGCTTCGGACAATCGACGCCACAACAGCGAAGCTGCAGAGTGTGCGGCGAAGACGAGCCATGTGGCCCGTTCCGCGGTCCACTGATCCGCATCGCGAGGATGGCCCTTGCTGGGTGTGGACGCGTCCGCAGCATTCGTCGCGTTTCACGGCCGTGAGGCTCGGGGTTCGGTGATGCTCATGCGGCGGTCCACTCGCCGGCTCCGGAGGCCGATCTAGATCGATCCCACCGGCTGCTTGTTGAGCAACAGCCATGCCACTTGACCCGTCAAAAGCATGGCAATTTCGGGTCTTTCTCGCCGCCTCAGGATCGTATCGATGCCGCTGCGGTCAGCGATCGTGCCGGATTGCACAGCTCGTTTCGGGATGCTGCAAGGGGAGCACTTGCGGGCTTGGAAAGCAAGCGTTCCAAATGTCAATCTCTGCCCGGCGGTATCGGCGGCAATCGTTACAGATAGCGCTCCGCAGCGACGAAGGCCGCGCGCGCATCGTTGGCGCGCTCGATGTCGAGGACGTCCTCGAGCTTGCGCAGCTGGCGAATCATCTGCTCGAGCCGCTCGTCGTCGTGCGACCAGCAACAGGATGGCGCTTCGCGTGCCGTCGCCGACGGGCAGGCAGACGATGCCCTCGACGTTGAAGGCGCGCCGGGCGAAGAGGCCGCAGACGTGCGACATCACGCCGGGGTGATTGCGCACGTACGAGGCGAAGGACGACGTGCAGGGCTCAGGTCGGCATGGCATGGCTTCTCCTCCGATCATGTCGCGGTTGGCGCCGCCGGGCGGCACCATCGGGTAGACGTTCTCCTCGGCGTCGATCGGGACGTTGACGAGGCACGGGCCCGGCTCCGCGAGCGCGTGCGCGAGCGTGGCGCGCGGCATCGACGGCCTCGCCCGAGGTCCCAGGCCTGCGATGCCGAACCCGCGAGCGATCGCCGCGAAGTCGGGCTCGGCGTGAAAGCGCGAGGCGTGATAGCGGCCGCCGTAGAAGAGCTGCTGCTGCTGGCGCACCAGACCGAGATGGGCGTTGTTGAGCAGGATCACCTTGACGTTCACGCGCTCCTCGGCGGCGGTCGCCAGCTCCTGGAGGTTCATCAGCAGGCTGCCGTCGCCGCTGAAGCAGACGACCGTCCGCCCGGGCCGCGCGAGCGCCGCGCCGATCGCGGCGGGCAGGCCGAACCCCATCGTGCCGAGGCCGCCCGACGTCAGCCACTGGCGCGGGCGGCGTGAACGGGATAGGCCTGCGCCGCCCACATCTGGTGCTGGCCGACGTCGGTGGTGACGATCGCGTCGGGTCGGACGAGCGCCGCCGTGTGGCGGATGATGCCGTACGGATCGAGCGGATCGTCCGCTCCGCGCATCGCGAGCGGATGGGCGCGCGCAGAGCGCCGCGACGCGGCGCACCCACGTCGGTACGCGTCGTCGGCCGCGACCCGCGGCTCGAGCGCGCGCAACGCCTCGCCCGACGTCGGCCACGATCGCCGAGACACGGCTGCTTGATCTTGCCGAGCTCGCTCGGCGTCGATGTCGACGTGAACGATCTTCGCGCGCGGGCAGAACTCCGCCGCCTTGCCGGTAGCGCGATCGTCGAAGCGGATGCCGAGGCCGACGAGCAGGTCGCACTCCTCGAGCACGAGGTTGGTGCAGCGCGCGGCGTGCATGCCGACCATGCCGAGGAAGAGCGGATGGTCGTGAGGCAGCGCGCCGAGACCGAGCAGCGTCGCGGCGACGGGAATCGACGCCTTGTCGGCGAGCCGTGCGGAGCAGCGTCGCGCCGCGCCGGCGCGCGATGACGCCGGCGCCGACCAGCAAGACCGGCCGCTCGCGCCGCGTCGATGCAGCGCGGCGGCACGCGCGATGTCCTCGGTCGCCGCAACGGCGGCGGTGGATCGGGCCGTCCCGGCGGCGGGCAGTGCGTCGATCGTCGATCGGCTCGTTCTGGACGTCCTTCGGGATGTCGACGACGACCGGTCCCGGCCGTCCCGACGTGGCGATGCGGAAGGCCTCGGGGACGACCGTCGAGCAGCTCGGCCGCCGAGCGCACCAGGAAGTTGTGCTTCGTGATCGGCACGGTCAGGCCGTAGGTGTCGATCTCCTGGAAGGCGTCGGTGCCGATCATCGCGCGCGGCACCTGGCCGGTGACGGCGACGAGCGGGATCGAGTCGAGCTTGGCGTCGGCGATCGCGGTGAGCAGGTTCGTCGCGCCCGGGCCCCGAGGTGCCGAAGCAGACGGCCGGCTCACCCGGTCGCGCGCGCCATGCCCTGCGCGATGAAGCCCGCACCCTGCTCGTGGCGAGCCAGGACGTGGCGGATCTGGCTCGCACGCGAGCGCGTCGTAGAGCGGCAGGTTGGCGCCGCCGGGGATGCCGGCGATCGTCGTCGACTCCCTGGCGCTCGAGCAGCCTCATCGATCAGTTCCGCGCCGGTCGATCTTCATGGGAGCTCTCCTTTCGGTGTGCTCCCTGCGCGGCTCGCGGCTCGGATCGGGGGCCAGAAAACGAAACCCCCGCCGGCCTCGCGCCGGCAGGGGTTTGGAATGCGTTGCGTTGATCCCCGCTAGGGCGCGACGGCCTCCACGACCGGAACGACCACGACGACGACCACGGGGACGTTGAGCGGGAACAGCTGGCCGGCGTGCGGTGCGGGTTGCATCGGCGGAGAAGCTACTATGCGCGGGAGCAGGCTGCAAGCGGTGCTTTCGATCGAGCTCAGGAACGCTTGCCCGGCGTGTACCAGATGGGCGACGTGTAGGCGCGTTCCTGGCCGAACATCGGCACCCCGGCCGGCATCTTCACACCGAATCGCTTGGCGTCGTAGGCGGTCCAGCGCGGCGTCGGGATCTCGACGACGCGCGCGTAGTAGACCGCATGGAGGGCGGGATTGAACTCCGGGTCGGTCCAGGCGGCGATCAGCTCGGGATCGCCGATGCTGTTGGTGTAGGTGGCGGCGGCGACGTCGACGGTGTTGCCGACCGGCGGCAGCTTGCCGTCGGGTCCGGGGCGTCGGCCATCCGACGAGGCGACGTCGTAGACCTTCTCCTGGCGCGCTCCGGCGGCATCGTTCCATACCTTCACGATCTGGATGCGATCGAGGTTGGCGCCGATCGGATCGCGGAGCGCGGCGACCAGGAAGGAGGGTGCCTTCTTGCCCTTCGGCGCCTTCGGCAGATCCGCGCCCATCGGCACGCCCTTGGTATAACCGACCTCGGCGGGACTGCGCGTCTCCGCGTCGCTGGCCTGGAAGTCCCAGCCCCCGAAGAAGCGTACCAGCATCCGCGGTCCGGTGGTGGCATACGTTTCCTTGCGGGCCATGGCGTCCCACAGCGCTTCGCGCGTGTTGTCGGTGGCCCAGATCCCCGCGTAGCCCGACGCGACCATCTGCCAGCCCATCAGGAAGACGTCGCCGTTTCGCATGAACTCGTGGCTCGCGCGGTCGGGTTTCGGCTCCGCCCCGGAGTGCTTGCCGAAGAAGTTGTCCTCATCGGCGGTAGCGAGCGAGGTGTGGCTGTCGGTCGAGCCGATCATCCCGAACTTGTAGGGGTTCGTCCCGAGGGTCTGCTCGAGCCTGAGGCCGAGCGCGAGAGCGCTCCGGGCGTACTCGCCTTCCAGCATCTCCGGTCGCTTCACCTCGCTCAGGTTCAGGTTGCCCTTGTCCCAGAGCTCGTAGCCGGCGAGCTCGTCGTTGGGGGAGAGGAAGGGGTGGGTCTCGCCGTCGCCCTTGATCTGCGTCACCTCGTAGAGCGGCTCCCAATGGGCGCGGGTCGCGACGTAGGATTTCGGTCAGCGGCTCGCCCGACGCCGGGTTGATCTTGGCGGGGAACATCATGCCGTTCGAGAGATTGCCGTTGTGCGCGATGGCGAGCAGCCGTCCGCCGGTCTTGTCTTCGTAGGCCTGAAGCACCTTCCAGAGATCCTCGGGTGTGGTGCTGCCGAGCGGCGGGTAGGTGGTGAACGGTTCGGTCTGGATCGCCTTGTCGCCGCCGTCCCGGTAGACGACGACGCGGTGCAGGTTGTTGCCGGGAGGCACCTGCGAGGTCCACTCGTAGCCGATGAAGGCGGTGAAGCGCCCCGGGTCGTTGTACTTCTCGGCGGCGTCGATGGTCTGCTTCCAGCTGGATCGATACGCCGCGGTGCCCGGCAGGGACATGAGCGGCCTGCGGGAACGTACCGCGCGAGAAGGCGTCGATGATCTCGAGCGCGGCCTTCACGCCCTCGTCGCCGCCTTTCTGCACCATGTCGTACCAGCGCTTGCCAGTCGGGTCGGCGAGCATCTCGGGCTTGCCGGCGAAGAGGGCGGGGAAGAACCCCATGTTGTCGGAGTGGTCGGCGATCACCAGGAAGTCGAGCGGACGGGTGAGCTTGACGCGCTGGCCGGTCGACGAGGTGAGCTCCTCGCCGCGCGCGAAGCGATAGGCATCCTCGTGGCCGAGCCGGTTGCCGAAGGCGCCGGCGTCCATGGACGCGCTGGTGTGGAGATGGGTGTCGCCCCAGTAGACGCGTCGCGGGTAGTTCCAGGACGCCGCGGGCGAGTAGGTCTGCTTCGCCTTGAACGGTTTGGCGACCGTGTTCGCATCGAGAGTGCCGATATCAGTGCTGGCGCTCGCGGCGAGCACGAGACGTGGCACGGCGATACACGCGAGCACGACGAGCTGGACACTCTTCCTCATGACGTCCTCCTCTGCGATCACCTGGCGAGTGCCAAGGCAGGCGCGGCGATTCCTACCAGGTGGAGGAGCCGCGGACTCAGGTCAGGCTGCGGGACGATGCGGCCCCGCGGTCCCCGGCGGCGGAGGCGCCTGGGGCGGCCCAGTGGAGGCGCCGCACGAGCCCCATTCACGCTTGCGCGCGTCCGTCGGAGGCGTTAACGAGGCGCCATGCTCGTACCCCTTCGAATCGCCGCATCGGCGGGGCTCGACATCGCTGCCGCGCTCGGACGGCTGCCGGGCTCCGGGAAGAAGGGTCGTCGGCGCGTCAAGAAAGCGGCGAACCGCGTCTACACGCGTTGCGAGGACGCGGGGCTCTTGGCGCGCCTTCCGGCCTTCGACGAAGACTATGCGGACTATCCGGAGCTCCGCACGCTCGAAGCCGGGTACCAGGACGTCCGTCGCGAATGCGAGCACCTTCTCCAGTTCCGCGATCAGCTCACGGACATCTCGGCGCTCGGCGGCCAGTACACCGAGCGTGGCATCCACACGATTCGATGGAAGGCCTTCATGCTCAAGTCGGGGAGCTTCATCGCGGAGAATTGCACGTTCGCGCCGAAGACGACCGAGCTGCTGCGAAGCGCGCCGAGCGTCTACAATGCCTTCTTCTCGATCCTCGAGCCGCGCCAGTACGTGCGCCCACACTGGGGCTACTACAAGGGTTTCGTGCGCTACCACCTCGGCGTCATCATCCCCGAGGACAACACAGGCAAGACCTGCTGGCTTCGCGTCAACGCCAACCGAGAGGACAACGCGCGACGCGACAAGGGGCTGATCGAACGCGCACCGAAGCACTACTGGCGGAACGGCCGCGGCGTCGTTTTCGACGACACCAACCTGCACGACGCCGCCAACGAGAGCGATCAGGTGCGCGTCGTCTTGTGGCTGGACGTCGCCCGGAAGCTCCCTGCCGCGCTCGCGCTCTACAACCGTGCCTTGCTCTCGATGATCTATCGCGAGCCGTCGATACGCCGTTTTCGCGAGAATGCCGTCGTTCGTCTGCGCGGCGCCACACGTGCTTCTGCCTGAACGCGGCAGTGCGTCCTCCGCGCCGGCACGAGCCGCGAATCGCAGAGGGGCAGCGGCCTGATCGCAGCGCTGTTCAGGCGCTCGCTGCGCTCGCCCTGCTGATCCTGGCGGCGACGGCGGCGGCGGACCCATCACCTGAGCCGTCCGGGGATCTCGCTGCGCGCTCGTCCTCCGGCGCGACGGCGATGGAATACTGGGACGCGATCGCGTGGCTCGAGTCGGGCCATCGCGTCTTCGCCCGTTTCCTCGTCACCAACCAAGGCCCCGGCGTAGGGACGGCCGCAGCGGTGGGACACCTCGTTCTACCGAGCGGTGAGACCGTGCCCTTCAAATGGGGACGCCGGCGCGATGCCTGGAGCCTCGGCCCCGGAGGTCTGAGGCTCGAGATCGCCAAGGCGGTGCTGGATCTCAGCGGGCCGACGGTCGTGGTCGCGGTCAACAGCGAGAAGCGCGGCATCGCGCTACGGCTCGAGATCGCCCGCCAAGGTCGACTGGTACGGACGGAACCCTTGTCGAACGGCTATGCGGTGGACGTCGTCATGCCCGCACCGGCGCGCGCTCGAGTGTGGGTGCGCGGCATGGACGGCGCCCGCGAGGTTGTCGGTACGGCGGCCCTCACGCACACGTGGATGGAACGTCCCGAGGGGGATCTGCTGCGGCAGCGCGTCGAGCTCCTGGCTCGCGAGGGCGAGGTTGCGCTCTATCTCTCGGACTTCACGCTTGCGGACGGCCGGCGGCGGAGCCTGGTGGTGGCGAGTCGTGCTGGGCGTGCCATCCACGAAGCCGACGACGCCGCGATTACCTTCGGTAGTGCTACCCTGGCGGGCAGCGATCCGCGCTATCCACTGGCCACGCGCTGGCGGGTGCTGGGCTCCACGCTCGAGGCACGTGTGGACGTGCTCCGGGAGTTGGTGCGCATGAACCCGCTCGACATCCTCCCGCAACCTTTCCGCATGCTGCTGGCGCTCGGCGGGCGACCCCAGCGGGTGTGGGCCGATGCGACCGTCGATGTCACCGCGAAGCCTCGGGCTGGGGAGGTCACCGTCAGCGCGCGCGGCAGCGGTATCGTCGCGTGGACGTTCGCGCGGCCGCTCGACCGGCCCTGAGAAGCTCTTCAACCCTGGGCGGCGTCGCGCCGCGTGCTGATCGCACCCGAGCGCACGAGCTTGATGCGGCCGTCGTCGACCCGGTAGACGAGGTCGGCAATCTCCACGAGATGACCGTGGTGACAGATCGCGATCAACGTCATGTTGCCGCGGAGCGCGCGCAGGGTCTCGCAGATGCTCCGCTCGGTGGCAGGGTCGAGCGCCGTCGTCGCCTCGTCGAGCACCAGCAGGGTCGGCTTCCGTATCAGCGCGCGCGCCAGGGCGAGCCGTTGGCGCTGCCCTCCCGAGAGGCGAAGACCACGCTCGCCGACGACCGTGTCGCGCCCGGCGGGCAACGCGTCGACGAAATCGGTGGCGCCGGCGGCGGCGAGCGTGGCGGTCAAGTCCTCCGGCTGCACCCGTGGATCGCCGAGCGTGACGTTGTGCGCCACGCTCTGATGCAGCATCAGGGTCTCCTGGGGGACGTAGCCGATCGTCAGGCGCCAGTCGCGCGCGGCGATCTCGTGGAGCGGAACGCCGTCGACGAGGACCGCACCGACATCGGGTTGCAAGAGGCCGATGATCAGATCGACCAAGGTCGTCTTGCCGGCGCCCGACGGCCCAGTGATGACGGTCAGCGAGCCCGCGGGAATCACCATGTCCGCGTCTCGCAGGACGGGCTCCAGGTCATGCGTGAAGCTGACCCCCGCGAGTCGGATCTCGTGCGTGAAGGTCGCTGGGCGATCGCCGGTCGTCACCTCGACCGCCGCGCGCGCCTCACGGATCAGGTCGTCGAGCGCCCAGAACGCGCTCTCGCGTACGGCCATGCGTTGCCGACCCTTCTGGACCTTGCCGAGGTCGCCGATGATCCGAGCGCACAAGAAAACCAGGATCACGACCTCCGCGAGCGGCATGGCGAGCAGCGTGAGTCCCGCATAGAGCGCTGCGGCGAGGAACAGCATGATGAGAGGATCCTGGAGCGCCTCCAGCATGGCCCGACTCATGACTTCACGCTCCAGGGCCAGGTTGAGACGCCGGGTTTCACCCTCGAGTACCGGTGCGATCAGCCGCTCGCGCGCCATCGCTTTGAGCGGTTTCACGGCCTGCAGGGTGTCGGTCAGGCGGGTCAGCAGGGTGCGCGTGCGGCTCGTCTGTCGTCGACCCGCCTGGCGCGACAGTCGCACCAGCCGGTTCAGGATCAAGGTGATCACCGAGCCGGCGGCGAGGGCTGCGAGCGTAGCAGGCCACGAGACCAGGCACGATACGACGGCAAAGACGACGCACTGGACCAGGAGGGCGAGGATCGTGATGCCATGGAGGTAGGCGTCGGCCGCCGCTTGTGCTTCGACCGCCACCGAATTGGCAATGACCCCGATCGGCTTGTCCACATAGTAGGACCAACGAGTGCCGAGGAGCGCGCCGATGAGCTCGAGGCGAAGCGAGGTCGCGACGTGAGCGACGGCATAGCCGACCTGTCGGTTCGCCAGCAGAAGTAGCACTGCCTTCAGCGCGACACCGGCGAGCACGAGGGTGAGGAGCGTGGGGGTCGTGGGCGTGAGCCCGACGACGCCGAGTGCCGTGGCGAGGCCTCGTTCGAGCGCGGTACCGTCCGTTCCGCCTGTCGTCTGCCCGCTGGCAGCGACGCGGATGACCGGCAGCAAGCTCGAAATGCCGATCCCTTCGGCCAGACCGGCGAGCACGAGACAGACCATGGTGAGCAGGGTGCGCTGCGGATCGCCGCGTATGATCAGCCGGAGGAACTTCACCCGGCGGCTCTCTATCACTCTCATCAAGGGCCGTCGCCCCGTCGCTACGCCGCGGGAACGGCGCCGTTTTGCTTGACCCCTGCCCCTCTCTTTCATATGCGGCACACGACGTGTCGGGCGCGGGAGCATGAACCGGGGAGTGCGAGATTCAGGCATCGCGATTGTCGTCGAGCCCGCGGACCGCATGAGCAACGCCGGTACGGCCCCCGCCGCCGTTGCCGGGGGAGACCAAGACCGGGCCCGAGCCTCCGTCGATGTCAGGCCGGTGCACTCGCGGCGTGATCTCCGCGCCTTCATCGGCGTTCCCTACGCGCTCTACGCGGACGACCCGAAGTGGATCCCGCCGCTACTGAGCGAGCAACGTCACCAGTTCTCGCCACGAAGCGCGTTCTTCCAGCACGCGCAGGTTCAGCTCTGGGTCGCCTACCAGAACGGGAAACCCGTGGGGCGCATCAGCGCGCAGATCGACCAGCTCCGCGTCGAGCGCTATGCCGACGCGACCGGACACTTCGGCGTGCTCGAGGCCGTCGACGACCCCGCCGTCTTCGCGGCGCTGCTGCGCACGGCGGAGGAGTGGCTCCGGGCGCGAGGCATGCAGCGTGTGATCGGACCCTTCAACCTGTCGATCAACGGCGACATCGGCATCCTGACCGAAGGCTTCGACAACCCGCCGGTCTTCCTGACCGGCCACGGTCGTCCCTACTACGACGCGCGCGTGCAGGCTCTCGGCTACCGCAAGGTCAAGGACGTGGTTGCCTATTCGTTGGATCCGACCGCGACCCCGCCGCGCACCATGGTGGAGTCGGCGCGCCGCGCCCGCGAGACCGCTCGCGTGCGCATCCGTCCGCTCGACAAGTCGCGGCTCGAGGCCGAGACCGCGATGGTCAGCCAGATCTTCAATGACGCGTGGGAGCACAACTGGAGCTTCGTGCCGTTCACACAACCGGAGTTCGGCGAGCTCGCCGGCGTGCTCAAGTACTTGCTGCCGCGCGAGCTGGTGCAATTCGCCGAGGTCGACGGCGAGCCGGCGGCCATGCTGGTGATCGTGCCCAACCTGAACGAGTTGATCGGGGATTTGCGCGGACGCCTCTTGCCGTTCGGATGGCTGAAGCTGCTCTGGCGCTTGCGGTTCCAGTCTCCGCGCTCGGCCCGGGTGGCGCTCATGGGCGTACGCCAGAAGTACCAAGAGAGCTCCCTCGCGATGGCCCTGGTCTTCGGGCTCATCGAGGCGGTGCGGCTGTCGAACCGGGCGCGCGACATGCGCTACATCGAGATGGGCTGGGTGCTCGAAGACAACTTCGCGCTCTTGCGGCTGATGCGCCTGCTCGGCGGCAGGCGGTACAAGAGCTATCGTGTGTACGAGAAGCAGCTCCCCTGGAGTCCGCTCGAATAGTCCCGATCCGATGCGCTTCACCGCACTCGTGATGGCGGGAAGTCGGGTCGCGGGCGACCCGCTGGCCATCGCCACGGGTGTGCCCCACAAGGCACTCACGCCGGTCGCCGGTGTCGCGATGTTGGCCCGCGTCATCCACACCTTGCGTGCCACGCACTGGGTGGAGCGGATCGTGGTCTGTGGTCTCGACGCCACGGTGGCGAGCGAGCTCTCGACTGAGACGAGTCCCGGCGTCCTGCCGATCGAGCTGGTGCGCGGTGGCCGGACGCCGGGCGCCAGCGCTGCGCTCGCGATCACGACCCTCGGGCTCGAGCCTCCCGTCTTGATCACCACGGCCGACCATCCGTTGCTCACGCCGGTGACCCTGGCTGCGTTTTGCGAGCGCGCCGCCGCTCTCAACGCCGACGCGACCTTCGGCCTGGTGCCGGCGAGACTGGTGCGGGCTGCATTCCCCGGTATCCGTCGCACGGTTTTTCGATTCCGCGACGGAGGGTTCTGCGGATGCAATCTCTACGCGTTGCTGAGCCCGGCGGGCTGCGCGGCTCCCACGAGCTGGATGCGCGTCGAGGAGCACCGCAAGCGTCCGTGGCGGATGCTCGGCACGCTCGGCTACGGGACGGCCCTGCGTTTCCTCCTCGGGCGTCTCCCCCTGGCTGATCTGACGGGGATTCTGTTCGCCCGCACGGGCCTCCGCATCCAGCCGATCTTCCTCACCGACCCGGCTGCCGGCTTCGACGTCGACACGCCGGAGCAGCGCAACGCCGCCGAGGCTTTTCTCGCCTCAGGACATTGAACCGTCTTCGCGGCAGAGGCTACGCGACGGCGGCGCGCTCGAGCCGGGCCGCCTCCTCGGGGTCGAGCGGTACGACCTCCCGCTCGCGTGTGATTCGCGTGTAGAGGTCGAGGTTGCGGTCGAAGAGCCACAGAAAGAGCACGCGCGTCAACGAGCGGTGCGCGTGCAGAGGGTCGTAGAACTCCGGGGCCAGAGCCTTCACCTTCGGGAGGTGCACCCATGGCACCCGGACGAGGTCGTGATGCTCGTTGTGATAGCCGATGTTGAAGGCCAGCCGATTGATGATGCCGTAATACGAATACGTCTCCTGACCCGCCACGAAGGTGTAGTGCTCTTGGATCCAACGTGCGCCGAGTGGGTGGAGACCTATCCCGATGAAGGTCGAGAGCACTACGTAGACGAGGCCCCCGATGCCGCACGCCTGCCAGATCAGCAGGTCGGTCGCGACGATCGCGAGCACGTTTCCGACCACCCAGGGCTCCGCGAACGGCCGCTGGATCCGCAGCGGGCGAACGATCTCGACGACCCCGAACACCAACAGCCACAGCGCCTTCCGGATGGGAGAGTTGCCGACCAGGCGGGCCTCCGAGTGAAAAGCGAGGTCGGCGTCGAAGGCGTACTCGTCGAGATGGGAGTGATGGAGAAGGTGGTAGGTACGAAACGACATCGCGCTCGGGAACCCCTGTCCGACGTTGCAGAGGATTCCGAGTAGACGATTCGGCCGCGTGTCCTTCACGATCAGGTTGTGCGTCGCCTCGTGGATCAGCACGAAGAGCGCGTGACTCGCGAAAGCCCCGATCAGATAGGCTGCGAGGATCACCCACAGCCAGCTCGCATCCCGGAGCAGGTAGGCAAGACCGATCTGCAGCGCGACGAGGCCCGCGATATACACCGCCGAGGTCGGATACTGACCGAACAGGTGCCGGACCTCCGGATGCCGCTTCACGAGCTCGCGGGCTCGCTGCGGGTGCGGACTCGGGCCTTCGGTGACGACGAAGCCGTTGCGCACGTCTACCGGCTGCTACTGGAGCGAAACGCCCGTAGCGCCACCCTCTCCTCGTGCACCGGGGAAGCGACGTCCGTCATCCACGAGCCGGCAGCGACGATCGCCGGATCCTCCGCCAGGCTCGCGACCAGTGCCTGCGCACGAGGCAAGTCGTGCGGATAGTCGACCTCCGCGGATCGGGCACCCTCGACCGCGACCATGGAAACCTCACCACGAGCGGCCAGGAGATTCACCGCCGAGAGGTACCAGCGCCGAGTGCCCGCGGGCTGGCCGAGGATGTCGGCCATCGCCGCCCTGAACAGCATCGGCCCGCGACCGCGGTAGAGCGAGAAGCCGATGGCCTCGCCGTGGGTCTCGTCGGGCTGGAGATCCTTGCCGACCCGCGTCACGTGCGTCCCGGCGCAACCTACCTTCATGTCGTCGGCGTCGTACTCGTCCTTACGGGCTACCGCCATGGCGACCGGCGTCGTCGGGCTCGTCAGGAGACGCGTAATGATCGCCGGATCGGCGAGCGTGTCGCCGTTCAGGAGGAGAAAATCCTCCTCCATCTCCGGGCTCGCCAGGGCGCAGCTCACGAGATTGTCGGAACGGTCGTGGAACTCGTTGAAGAGCGTCCGCACGCGCATCCCGGACGGTGTCATGCCGGCAAGCTGGCGCTCGACGGCATCGGCCCCGAAACCCACGACCACTACGACACGGTTGACCCCGGCCGTGGCCAGCATGCGGAGCTGCCACTCGAGCAGCGTGAGCCCGCCGATGCGGAGCAGGCACTTCGGAATATCCGCCGTCAGAGGCAGCAGGCGCCGGCCCTGACCTGCGCTCAGAATGATCCCCTTCAAACCTCGTCCTTCGGTTGACCCCGTCAACCCACTCCACCCTCGAGTCAGCTGCCGACGATCGAAGTGTTGCGGTCGTGTGACAGACAACGTCGCCAAGGTCAAGCCAATCGGCACCGACATGCCCGCCCGGGCGACGCCGTCCGGCGGCCGTAGGCTAGCGAAACGCCCGGGCGCGGTAGAGTCGCCACGCCTCGGCGCCGAGCGCCAGCCAAGGATGGCGCTTCTGCCGCCACGAGTGGTCGATCATGACCCCGGACTGCCGTTGAATCTTCCAGAGCACGTAGTCCACGCCGCCCTCGAAGATCAGCGCGTTCCTGAGGATGCGGAGCAGAAAGCGCGACTTGGCATGCAGCCGACGGAGTCGCCACAGCCGCGCCGCTCGCCGGCGCTCCCCCGGCGGGACGTCGACGCGAAAGGAGAGCCGGCCTTCCTCGGTCACGATCCTCGATGTCCAAGGCAGAGCCGGCACCGCCAGTGCTGTCGCGTGCTGGTGGCGCTCGGCATGGCACGCGTACAGCGCAGCGGTCGCGCCCGGGCGCTCCGGTCTGATCTCGGCTCCGTAGGTTGCTCGCCAGGCGGTGGTCCAGAGGTCCTGGCTGTCGAAGGAAGCGCCGGCGAGCGGCACGCCGAAACGAACGAAGGTCTCTACGGCGCCGGCGATCGCGGAGGCTACCGTGTCGCGAGCATGATCGTCGGCGGCGTACACCAGCGCACACGGCTGGGCGAAACGCGCCCAGAAGTACGGTTCGAAAGTGCGCGGCGAGGTGAGACGCGCCAGATCGTGGAGTGCCAGCACGGCATACTTGGAACGTACCAGGCGACGTCCGACCTCCGTCTGCAGATAGAAGACGTTCGGCGGGAGGAGTCGATTGAGGACGGCCAGCGTCCTGTTTCGGTAGACGGATCGATAGCTCGTCACGAACGCATAGAGATCGAGCACGCCTTCGCGATCGTCGCCTTGGCGCAAGCACGAGCCGTACATGAGCACGGCGCGGAGATCCGATCCGTAGCGCTCGCGCAAGCGCTCGGCCAGCGCGTGCGCTCCCGATGGCACCGGCTGCGCGAGCTCCTGGCGGATCATCTCCTCGAGCGCCGTCACGTCCGCGCTCGCAAGAAGTAGGCGGATCGTCGGGCCGTGATGGTAAGGCGCCGCTCGCCGGGTGCAGGTTCGAAGAGCTCGCCGTCGAGCGTGAAACCGCCGGCGAAGGTGAGATCGACCTGGTCGGCGTTGAGGCTTCGATAGCCGAACTCCGGGACCATCCACCGGCTCGGACGTCCGCGCAACGCGGGCACGATGACCCGCGAAAGATGCCCCGGCCGATAGCGCATTGCGCTGAAGCGAAGCCGGCCGGGGCCTACGCCCCAGTACGGACGCACGCCCAGAAGCTGCCGGTCCATGGTCGACGTGAGAATGCCGAAATAGAGTGTCGGCGGCAGAGCGGCGCCGTCGACGCGAACGGCGGCCGTGAGCGGCGGGAATAGCGCGCCGCCCTTCCCCGTGAGCGCTTTCAGGATGAACGTGGCGAGCGCCAAACCGTTCCCGAGCTGGCCGCGCATGCCGCGCGTCGCGAGCTGGCCACGGGCGAAGACGATGCCATCGTACACGGCCCCGGCGCCGAACATCATCGCGTACTGCGGTCCGTCTTCGAGGTCGGCCCGCAGGACGGGATTCTGCTGCACGGTGCCGGCGAGCCGCCCGGCTGCCGACTCGGTCAGCAAGCGCTGCAACGCCGCCAGCGGACGGGTCCCGTAGCCGAGGTTGCGCGCCGTGGTATTGGTCGTACCGCCGGCCAGGACGGCCAGCACGGGCAGGTGTCCGGCGGGCGCGGTCAGCATGCTGGTGAGCACGGCCTGGACGGTACCGTCGCCACCGTTCACCGCGATGATCCCGGTGTCGTCGTCCACCGCCTCGCGCGTCGCCTCGACGATGCCGTCGTAGGTACGCTCCTGGAAATGCGCCACAGCCGGATGCGCCCGGAGGAGGTCGTGAATTCCGTCGAGGAGGCCGCGGCGCGCGTTCCGGCCACTGGTCGGGTTGCTGATCAACGCGACCCTGAGCGGGCGGCGTCGCGGGTCGTGCCCTGTGACTCGGGGCGCGAGCTCTTCTGCCCCGGTGCGCGGAGCATCATCGAGCTGCCGGGCGTATGTTCCGAGCGAAGACAGACGTTGCTTAGTGCACGAGATGGCGAACGGCGGCAAGGTCCGTGACGAACGGGCGTGCCCAGGGGGATACCCGGCCGAGCTCGTCACCTTGCTCTTCGAGCCACGGACGCAGGGGACCGTAGCGGGCCCGGGCATACATACCCTGGACGAGGCGGATGGCGAGGACGATCGACGACAACACCGTCCACGCCGCCACCGCGGTGAGGCCGGCGGCGGGCAACCCCGCGAGATAGAATCCGGTCAGCAGCAACAAGTTGGGATTCCGCCGGGCCATCACGAGGCGAAAATATGAATCGAACGGGCGCCATGTGAAGAGCGAGCCGCCACCCACGGCGTGCTTGAAGGCGGTCTCGATGAACCGACCGGCGACGTAGGCGACGAGCATCGCCCCCAGGAGGGGCGCCCACGTCCAGATCCCCGGAGAATCCGCCGTCAACCCCCAGGCCCAGGCGAAGTACCAGATGGGCGGGTGAACGGAATCGATGCTGTGGTCGAAGTAGTGCCCTGCCGGGGTCGACGTCACCGTCACCCGCGCGAGCTTGCCGTCCACCGTGTCGAGAAAGGTCATCACCCACGCCAGGACGAGACCTGCCCCGAAGCGGCCCTCGGCGAAGAGCACGGTCGCGATCACCACCAACGCAAAACTCAGGCTCGTCACCGCGTTTGGCGGGATGCCGCGGCGGGCGCAGACGCGCGTCACCGCGCGGGCCGGCGCCGGCCACACCCATTTCGTCACCAGATCGGTGACCCCTTTGTAGGAGCCATCGAACAGATGACGTTCGAGCGCTGCGACTCGGTCGGCGCGGACCGGAAGCACGACCGCGGGGGCCGCCTTGTGCAGATTCTTCACGAAGGACGTCGAAAGATGCTCGGGGCTCCGGATCACCACGTTGGGAATCGCGTGCGGATCGCCTGTCCCTTCGAGAGCCGCCCGCGCAACTGCAAGATCGCGCGCCGGAACGTGGGCAGCGACGGGAGTCGGCGATCGATCAGCTCCGGACGGAGAGATCACGACGCCGGGCTGCCTGACGAGATCGGCGATCGTACGATCCTCGAAGAGATAGTCGCTCCGGAACAACACCACCGAAGCGTGGGCAGGCGGCGGATCCTCGCTCTGCAGCAGTCGAGACACCCCGGTGGAGCGAAGTTGCCGCGCGATCCGCTCCGCGCCATCGAGACCCCAGAGACGCACGCCGTTCTTGCCGACGATGCAGGCAGCGGGGACGTCGACCCCGCTCATCGTAGCCTCTGCCAGCGGAAGAGCGCGGTCACCGACACGAGCGCTACCATGGCCGGCACGAGCGCCGTCAGCAAGGGCGGGAAGCCCGCGACCAGTCCGAGGTTGGTGAACATCTCCTGGAACATCTGGAACCCGAGCCCGACCAACGCCCCGAGCGTCGCGCGCTCACCGAGGCGAACGGCGCGTCCGCCAACCAGCACCATCGGCACCGCGAGCAGGACCATCACCCCCATGTACACCGGCGCGCTCACGCGTCGCCAGAAGGCGACCTCGTGGGTGAGGGAATTCTGACCCTGCGCGCGCAGCAATCGGATGGTTCGGCTCAGCTCGATCAGCGACAGATCCCGCGGCTCGATCCACAGCCTCAGGATCTGCTTCGGATCGAGCGATGTGAGCCACGGCGCAGCCGCCAGGCGATGGCTCCTCGAGACGTCGTCGTCGAAGGAGCTCTCACGAAGATCCTGGAGCCGCCACGTTCCTCCGGCCTGCACGGCGGTGCGCGCATGCACGAACCGTGTGAGCCCACGGCCGCCGTCGAAGTCGAAGAGATACACCTCACCGAGGGAACCGTCAGAGTGCAGGGCGCCGACGTTCACGAAGCGCGAGCCGTCGCGCAGCCACAGGCCCGACGTCGTGCTGAGCATCCGTCCGCCGGAGAGCGCCAGGGCTCGCTGGTGGTGCGCCCGTTGGCTGAGCGGTGCCGCGACGACCTCACCGATGACGGCACCGGTGATCGCCAGCACCGCGGCCCCCAGCAGCGCTGCCAGGCCGATGCGGAACGGCGGGACGCCGGCGGCCTGCAGGGCAGTGATCTCGCTGTCGCTCGCCATGCGCCCGAGCGCCAGTACCGAACCGAGCAGTGCGGCGGCGGGAAACAGCGTGTACGCTTCGCTTGGGAGCGTCAGTACCACGAACCAGAGCGCCTGCCCGACAGCCCAGCCCGGTTTGCCGGCGAAGCGCAGCTCTTCGGTGAGGTTCACGACCACGAAGACGGCGAGCAGGGCGGCAAGCGCATACGCGAAGTGCCGGATGACCGCGCTACCGATGTAGCGATCGGTGATGTTCACGGGCGCACCGTGGCCTGCGCGCGCCCGAGGCCGAGCGCTGTGAGCAGGCAAGCCCCATGCACGAGCCAGAGCCCCAGCGCTGCCGGGATGACATCGTCCGCCACCCAGCTCTTCGCGGTGCCGAGCAGCGTGCGGTACGCCACGTAGAGGATCGCGGCGAGAAATACGCGCGCGGCCATTCCGTGACGCGGCGAGGTGCGTCCGAGCGGGACGGCGAGCAGGCAAAGGATGACGGCCGAGATCGGCATGGCGCTCCGCCACTGCAGCTCGGCGAGCGCCTCGGGGTCGCTCGTCGCGGCGAGCGCCCCGGTGGAAAGGGTCTTCTCGCGACTGAGATCCAGCTCGGCGCGCGCGAGCGGCAGTTGCATGGCGAGCCGCTCGAATTCCGTCACGGTGTGCTTGTCCCCGTCGGGTTGAAGATCGTACTGGAACCCGTCCTGTAGGATGAGCAGGCGAAACTCCCCGGATGCATCCAGCGACTCGACGGCGCGCCGTGCCGAGAACACCGCGATGCCGTTCTCGCTCCGGCGCTGCAGGAACACGTTCTCGAGATACGCGGGCTCGTGCGGCGCGCGCGACTCGGCGAACAGGACCTCCCGTGCCGCGGAGTGGAGCTCGTAGAAGACGCCGGGGGTGATGTCATCGAGTCCAGACTCGGCGATGGCCTGATCGCGCACCTCGTTGAAACGGGCCGCCGCCCATGGGCGGCCGGCGAACGAGAGCAGGGCGATGCCGACGGCGGCACAGAGGGCGAACGCCAGCACGGCGCGATCGAGCCGACCCGGCGTCACCCCGGAGCTCTCCATCGCGATCAGCTCGCGATCGCGGGACAGACGGTTCATCGCGAGCAGGACGGCGAGGTAGAGCACGGCCGGCAGCAATGAGGGCAGCGCCACGACCGTGCGGAGCGCGAGCAGCACCGCCACCACGTTTCCAGGCAGGCCGCCGACGGCGGCATCCGACAGCAACGTGCTGAGGCGCGTCACCAGGAAGATCGCGAGCACGACGACGAAGCCTGCCAGGGCGTGCCGCGCAACCTCCCGCACCACATAGCGGTCGAGGACGGGGATGGCTCGGAAGCCGATCCTCACCGCGAGGCCGCCGCCCGGAGCGCGCGATGTCCGGTGACTCTGAGCGCGGCGTCGAGCGTCAGCACGATCGGCACGCCGGTCGACACCCGGATCGGCCGCTCGCCGCCTGTGAGCACCGTGTACAATGCCCGAAGCGTATGCTTGTGCGACACGACGAGCACCGCCCGCCCGCCGGCGAGCTCGGGGGCGATACGGTCGCGCCAGAACGGCACGAGCCGGGCGCGCATGTCTGCCAGGCTTTCGGCGTTCGGCGGCTCGTCTGGCGACGTGCCCGCGGTGCGCGGATCGGTGGCAGCGTCGGCAGGGAGAGCGGGCGGCCGGTAGGCATACTCCCGGCGTGCCCGCAGCACCGGCAGCACGCCGTAGCGGCGCACGGCGCCCCAGGCGCCGAGGCCTTGCAGGGCGCCGTAGTGGCGCTCGTTGAGGCGCCACGTCTGCTCGATCGCGATGTGCTCGAGACCCATGGTCCGAAGCACGATCTCGGCGCTACGGGCAGCGCGCCGGAGCGCCGAGGTGAAACAACAGTCGAAGCTGTAGCCCTGGTTCCGCAGCGCGCGGCCGGCGTGCGTCGCCTCGGACTCCCCCGCGGTCGTCAGGTCGACATCGGCCCACCCGGTAAACCGACGTTCCCGGTTGAACTCACTCTCGCCGTGACGCAGCAGGGTCAGCATCCCGACTCGTGCTTCGCGGCTCGCGGTAGGAGCCGGGAGCGCCGGCCCATCGGCGATCCTAGCCCGCATTTCTCATCCCGGATCTGCTGCGAGCATCCAGAGCCGTGCGCCGATCCGCGATGAAAACCGCGGGCTAACTGCACGTTCGATCAAGCGTGTGCCATCGCATCTCCGGGTCGCACCGTCAAGCTGAGGCGACCGCGGGTCGAGGCCTCGAGCACCACCCGCGCGGGCGCCCGCTCTCCGAGCACCGCCGTGAACCGCGTGCGCTCGGTGCGGATTCGGCGCTCGATCACGTCACCCGTCTCGGTGTGGATACAGAGCTGACTTTCCTTCTTGTGCACGTCGATGCCAATATGTTCCACGGCTGACCTCCCCTCTTGCGGCATAGACCGCGTTCAATGAGTGTGGGACCTTGGTGCCACCACGCCGAGCGGGTACCCAGCCGCTTCATCCCATCTATCAACATCAACCGCTGCGCCGCGATGACGAGCGGGCCGTACTCGACGAAGGTCCCCGGGTCACACAGGTCCGCGACGTTCTCGCGGGCGGTGCGCTGTCCGGTGTTGCGGCGCCGAGCGACGGCGTCGGGTCTCGCGGCGTCGAGACCGAGCGCATGCCGCTCGAGGGTTTCGCTCAAGTCGCGACGGACCGCATCGTGCGTGACGGTCGCGGCTGCGATCGGCGCGTCGCCGTCGACTTGCGCCTCCTCGAGGAGGGCGAGCACGTGTCCCGCCAT
Source organism: uncultured delta proteobacterium (assembly GCA_963846105.1). GTDB lineage: Bacteria > Desulfobacterota > Binatia > UTPRO1 > UTPRO1 > CAWJUT01. Next base: position 434,210 of record CAWJUT010000004.1, on the reverse strand, counting down.
GATGGCCTCTCCCTGGGCGACCCGTATCTCGCGCACGATGCCGGCGCGCTCGGCGGTGACGGTGCGCGCCTCCACGGCTACGACGGTTCCTTGTAGCGGTGCTCGGACCTCGATCCAGGTGGACGGTCGGGCTTCTCGCGCCATGGCGAAGGATCGTATGCCGTCTCGCCGAGCCGAAAGCCACGGCGTGATTGATTGGCTTACACTATTCCGATTGCGAATAGTTTTCCCTCACGATCGTTGACGTTCGACGCTGCCGCGTAGCAAGCACGGGCTGCCTATGCTTCGTCTCTTTCGGCAGGTGAGTCTTCCCTACCTCCGCCAGAGCTGGGGACGCACGGCGCTCGTCGTCTGGGGCATCGCCAACGGCGTGACTCTCATCGTCGCGATGAGTGTCATCAACGCCAGTGTCCTGAACAGTCTGCGAGGAACGATCGAGGCGATAGCAGGGCCCGCGGCGCTAGAGGTGACCCTCGGCATTGGCGAAATCGGATTCCCCGAATCAACGGTAGACACCGTTCGCGCCATTCCCGACGTCGTTGCCGCCGTTCCTCTGGTTCGCGGCACGGTTGCGTTTGCCGACACCCCCGAGCTGCCGCTCGAGCTCTTCGGCGTGGACCTCACGACAGAGGAGGCGCTCGGGCGCTACCCGATTCGCTTGGGTACGGAGCGGCGTGAGGTTCTTCGCTGGATGGCGGATCCCCGGTCCGTTCTCCTTCCGGCAAACTTGGCCGCGCAGCACGGTGTCGACGTCGGTGGGCGGATTCCCCTATCGACTCCCGCCGGCATTCGGGAGTTCACCGTCCGCGGTCTACTCGACCTGCAAGGTGTCGCCGCTGCATTCGGGGGTGCCTTGGTCGTCATGGACTTGCCCGCGGCACAGCTGCTCCTCAACAAGGAAGGGCGAGTCGATCAAGTCGACATAGTCCTGAGGGAAGGCGCCGATGTCGAGTCCGCACGCGAACGGCTCGTGGAAGCGCTGCCGAAAACGCTCAGCGTTGTACGACCCGCGCAACGCGGGGCGCAGTACGAGCGAGTGCTCCGCTCGTACCAGGCGCTCCTGACGGGTCTCAGCCTCCTGAGTCTCGTCGTCGGCATCTTCATCGTTTACAACACGACCTCGACGGGGGCGGTCCAGCGCGCGCCAGTCATGGTCCAGTTGCGGGTGCTCGGCGCGGACAGTCGTTCGATCTTCCGCCTTTTGATGTTGGAGGCGTGCGTGCTCGGGACGCTGGGATCGATGATTGCGATTCCCAGCGGGACGGCGCTCGCACGCCTCATGATCAGCATGGTCACGGACGCGATGGGGGTCGTGTTCCAGCTGAGATTTCCCGTCGAAGCGCTCGCCATCGATGGATGGCGTCCACTGATGGTTGGCGCGCTCGGCGTGGCGGCCGCGGTCTTCGGATCGTGGTTTGCGGCGAGCCGGGCCGCGACTGTCGATCCTCTCGAGGTCATGCAGAACGGCCAGCAGCTCATCAGGCCCCAGCCACCGCTGGGGCGACTGGTACGATGGTGGCTGGCTCTCAACGTCGTGAGCGCCGTGGCGTTCATCATCGAAGTGCGCCTCAAATCCGTAACATGGGGAAACTTCGGTTCGACGCTTTGGAATGCATCGGTCCTCGTCATCGCCATTCCATTGGTCGGCTGGTCTGCCTCATGGTTGTCGAGAGTCCTTCCACGTTTTTTCGGCCCCGAAGGCAGGATCGCCGCGGACAGTCTTTTTCGGGCTCCGATTCGCACCGGTGTGACGGTCGCCGTGGTCGCCGCAATGACGGCCATCGGGATAACCGTTGCAGTCGTCTCCTGGAGCCATCGACGCTCCGTGGGCGACTATTTCGTGAACGGCTTCCTTGCCAGCGATCTCACGGTGAGCGCGGTCACGACGGACGGGGGATGGCTCGAGAGCCCGCTTCCCGAGAGGATGGAGGATGAGCTCCTCGCGGTGCCCGGCGTGCGCACGGTCGAGTCGCTACGCGTCCTGACGGGGCAGATCTATGGCGATGAGCGGATTGCGGTCGCCGGATTCAGTGACTCCGTGTTCGACCCGGCGCGCTATCCTTCCGGGTGGTATCGCGCTGGTGACCCCGAGCATGCGGCAGCCGCGGCCCGCGCAGGAACGGGTGCGATAATCTCGACCAGTCTTGCAGATCGATTCGGTCTCGGACTTGCCGGCGAGATCGAGCTCGATACGCCGACCGGACGGATGATCCTGCCCATCGTGGGAGTGGTCCGCGACTACATCTCGGACCGCGGTACCGTGTTCGTGAGTCGCAGCGTCCTGAGTGAGTCGTTGGCAGGATCGCTCGGTCAATCGGTTCAATCTCTTCCTCGACCCCGAAGCGTCGCAGGACTCGGTGCGTGCGGCCTTGGCGGCGCGCTTCGGATCACAGCACCGCCTGAAAGTGCATTCCATGCGCGAGGGTCTCGGCTACCTTGCGGAGAAGATCGACCGAGCGTTTGCGTTCACCGATGCCATTCAACTCCTGGTGGCCATCGTGACCGTTGCCGGCATCCTCGATCTCCTGTTGACGAGCATCTGGGAGCGACGCCGTGAGCTGGCACTCTGGCGACTCATAGGTGCCGACCATCGCGTCGTGCTGCGCTCCATTGTCATCGAATCTCTCACCATCGGGGTTCTCGCGGTGATTCTGGGGATCGTCGTGGGCCTCGTGACGTCGGCCATCTGGGTGAAGATCAACTACCGCTACCTCCTCGGGTACGACATCGATTTCCATCTCGCACCGGGCACGATCGCTTGGTTTGCGATGCTGGTGGTCACATTGACTCTCCTGGTCGGCTACGGGGGCGCTCGTGAGGCCACTCGGCAGCCCATCTTGGACGGAATCCGCGCTGACTGAGAAAGAGGCCGGCCATGAAGATCGCCAGCGTGAAGCACGCCATTCCGACGGAAATGATAACGAATGACTGGGTCTTGGAACGTTTCCGGTGGCACAACCGACTCAGATTCACCGAGCAGCAGCTCGAGCTTCTCGAGACGCAGATTCGTTACTGGCTGGAGGTCGCTGGTACGCAAGTCCGCTATCGCGTGTCACGAAGCGAACGAGCGATCGATTTTGCTCTTCAGGCGGGCGAACGGGCGCTTCAGTCTGCGGGAGTCGCTCCCGCGGATGTCGATTTCGTCATCTACAACGGAGTTGCGCGAGGGTGGCTCGAACCTGCGACAGCGTGCGTCCTACAGGCCGAGCTTGGGCTTGTGAACGCAACCTCTTTCGACATCGTCGACGCTTGCGCCAGTTGGTTGCGCTCGTTGCACATCGCGCAGAGCTATATTGACCGGGGCACGTATCGCTGCGGTTTGATCGTCAACTGCGAGTGTGGATCGATCACGTACCGAGATTGGGAACTGGCAGAACCGGCCGAGCTCGAGTACCGCTTCGCGAACTGGACCATCGGCGAGGCGGCCACGGCGGCGATCGTGACGGACGAGGCCAGTGTCGATGACTTCTACTTTACGTTCAAGACGTTCGCGGAGCACTTCCAGTTGAGCATGTTTCCGCTTCCCAACGTCGCGCAGTTCGCAAAAGCGCCTGACGAACGCTTTCCCGCGCTCAGGTTCTCGTCGCTGTCCCGAGAGTTGTTCAGCGCCACGATCGCGCGGATCGTACAGACGTTTGAGGCCGATCCAAGATTGCGGCAGAGCTATGACATCTACTTCGGGCATGCGGCCAGCGAGAAGGCGTCGCGAAGCGTCGCCAACAAGCTCGGGATACCTTACGAGCGGTGTTTTTCCACGTATCCGCGCTACGGGAATACCGTGTCGGCATCCGTTCCTCTTGGTCTGAGCCTCGCGCTCGACGAAGGCCGCTTGAAGCGCGGTGACAGGGTATTGATCGTCGTCGGCGCCGCCGGGATTACGATCGGATTCGCGACCTTCACTTTCTGAGGCAAGCATCGTTTCTCCCACGGCCGCATCTCGGCTTGAGTGGGATAGAAGAGCCAATGTCCGAGAACGGACGTTACGTTAACCAACAGACCGTTCATCCCATCTGTCTCGTCGCTAGTGTAGGAATCAGCGGGTGAGAGTTTTCGTGACCGGCGGTACGGGCTTCGTCGGCTCGCACGTCGTGGAGGCACTACGCGAGCGCGGCCATGCCGTCGCGTGCCTGGTGCGGGACCCGCGGAAGGCGCGACAAGTCCTCGGCGAGCCTATCGCTGACCTGGTGCAGGGTGACCTCGCCGACACCGGCGCTCTCGTGCGCGGATGCGCGGGCGCCGATGCGGTGGTTCATCTCGCGGGCCTGACGGCGGCGCGCAGCCGCTCGGAGCTCTTCGGAGTCAACGCCGGCGGGACGCGCACGCTGGCGGAAGTCGTGCGCGGGGCAGCCGCGGGGCGCTTCATCTATGTCAGCAGCCTCGCGGCGGCCGGTCCGGTCGCGAACGGTGTGGAGCCGAACGGCAACGACGCGGCGCAACCCGTCAGCGACTATGGCCGGAGCAAGCTCGCCGGCGAGGAGCCCGTGCGTCAGCTGCCGCTCGCGTGGACCATCCTGCGACCGCCGGCGGTGTACGGCCCGCGTGACCGCGAGTTCCTGCGCGTTTTTCGCGCCGCTCGACGCGGCATCGCTTTGATGCCGGGAGACGGCTCGCAGCGGCTTTGCGTGGTTTTCGCCGGTGACCTCGCCGCCGCGATCGTGTGCTGCCTCGAAAACACGCCGCCCAACGGCATCTACTACCCGACGCATCCCGAGGTCACGACGGCGCGTGCTCTGGTGGCGGGGATCGCCGCGGCGCTGGACGTGCGGGTGCGCGTCGTGCGGATCCCGCATGCCCTGGTGCGACCGATGCTGTGGATCACGGGGGGCGTGGCGCGCGTCGCCGGCCGCACGACATTGCTCTCGCCCGACAAGGCGGGCGAGATCTTGGCTGCAGCCTGGACCTGCTCGCCGGCGCGTCTCGAGGCGTGCACCGGCTGGCGGGCGAGCATCCCGCTCGCCGACGGTCTCAGGCGCACCGCCGATTGGTACCGTGCCGCCGGCTGGCTCTGACGACGCCGCAGCTCTCGGATCAGGCGGCCGGCAGCGTCGCGGTCTTGGCCCGATCGGGCATGAGCCACGACCAGTCTTCCTTGTCGGCGTTCGGCAGATTCCCGGGGTCGAATTGCGGGATGTGGTAGCGCTTGCGTACCAGCGCGAAGGCGTCGAGCGCGCGGTCGAGGTGCTCGCGCGTATGGGTAGGCATGACGCTGGTCCGGATCAACGCCTGTCCGTACGGAACGACCGGAAACGGCACCGGGAGCGCGAAGACGCCGAGGTCGAGGAGATCGCGGGCGACACGAAACGCCAACCCCTCGGAGCCGATCATCGCCGGCACGATCGGTGTGGTCGAGCCCATCGTGTAGTACCCGATCGCCTCCAGGCCTTCGCGCCAGTAGCGCGCGTTACCCCACAGCCTGGCACGCAGCTCGCGAGCCTCGTCTTTCATGACACTGAGCGCGGCCAACACCGCGGCGACCGACGCCGGCGGCAGGCCAGCGGTGAAGATCAAGGAGCGGGTCTTGTGCCGGAGCCAATCGATGACGCGCTTCTCGCCGCACACGAAGCCGCCGAGGCTCGCCAGCGACTTGCTGAAGGTACCAAACAGGAGATCCACCTCGGGGCGTACGCCCTGATCGAAAACCGTGCCTCGACCGTCGGCGCCGAGGACGCCGATGCCGTGAGCGTCGTCGACGTAGAGCTTGAACCGGTAGCGGCGCTTCAGTTCCGCGAGCCCGCGAAGATCCATCACCCGCCCCGTCATCGAGAACACGGCGTCGCTCACCACCAGCGCGTGTGACCAATCGGTCTGTTCGCCGAGCTGTCGTGCCAAATCCGGGAGGTTGGTGAACTGCCGGACCTGGCCGCGCGCCAGCCGCGTCCCGTCGATCAAGCTCGCGTGGTTCTCGCGCTCCGAGAAGATCACCGCGCCTGGGATCGAGCCGAGCGCCGCGATCGATGCCGACGTTGGCGAGAAACCCCGATGCGAACACCAGCGCCTGCTCGTACTCGAAAAGCTCGGCGAGCTCGCGCTCGAGCGCGTCGTGGAGATCGAGGTTGCCGTTCAGGAAACGCGACCCGGTGCAGCCGGTGCCATACTGATCGATGGCCAGCTTCGCCGCCTCCCGGACCTTGGGGTGATGGGTGAGACCCAGGTAGTTGTTGGAGCCCATCATCACCACCGCCTTGCCCTGGTAGGTGACGACCGGCCCATCCGAGCCCTCGAGCGGAAGAAAGAATGTATAGACGCCCGCCAGCCGCAGGAAACCCGGCTCGACGTAGTCGTAGCAGGTCTGAAAAAGGTCCATCGCTCCCCCCGCCTCCTGTCGCGTGACCCCTGGGAAACCTCTTCTGTAAGGTGGATGCGGCCGATAATCAAACGAAAGCGCAGTCGAGTGCGGCGAAGTCGGCTCCAAGGAGGAGATGTGAATTCCCGATGGAGGTGCGCTAGGTTCGACGGGTGCCGCCCGGACCTCCTGTGGATTCCTTCGTGAGACACCTCGCCGCGACGGCCGTAACGCTCGCGACACTCGTGCTGACGAGTCCGCGCGTGGCATGCGCCCTCGAGGACGCGGCGGCCGCACGCATGACCGCCTCGGGACGCGTCGGCTCCGGGGTCGTCGCCGCGCTGGCAACCGCGCCGAAGACGCGCGTCATGATCGCGTTCGACACGCCAGGGGCGCCAACGATGGCCGGTGCCGACGGCCGTGTCTTCCGGAACGCGGCGATCGCCGCGGCGTCCGATCGCATCCTCGCGCGTCTTGGTATCGCTGATTTCGACCTCCGGCACCGCTACCGATCCGTGAACGCGGTGGCCGGTGAGATCAGCGCCGGCGGAATCGTGAAGCTGCTCGACGATCCGACGGTCCTTCGCATCGATCCCGACGAGGGTGGAACTGGACACCTGGCTGAGGCCGTGCCGCTCGTCGATCTCGACGTGGTGCAGACCATGGGATTCACCGGCAACGGCATCACGGTCGCGGTCGTCGACAGTGGCCTCGACACCGATCACCCGGACCTCGGAGACGATCTCGTCGGCGAGGAGTGTTTCTGCAGCACCGGCGGCGGCTGTTGCCCGAACGGCGCCAGCACGCAGAGCGGCTCCGGCAGTGCCGAGGACGATCATGGGCACGGCAGCAACGTGACCGGCATCGTCACCTCGGCCGGCAACGTCGCGCCGGTCGGCGGCGCGCCCGACGCGGAGATCGTTGCCGTCAAGGTGCTCGACGAGAACAACACCTTCTGCTGCTCCTCGGATGTGGTCGCCGCCTTCGATTGGATCCTCAACAACCGGCCTGACGTCGACGTCGTGAACGCGAGCGTCGGCACCGGCGCGCAGTTCGCCGGCGACTGCGACAATGCGACGTCGTACACGATGGCCTATGCCGCCGTCATCGACGCGCTGCGGGCGGCGGGCGTGCTGGTGTTCGTGTCGGCCGGCAACGACGGCTCCGGCACCAGGATGAACGCACCAGCCTGCGTCGCCAACGCGATCTCGGTGGGAGCGGTGTGGGACGCGGACGTCGGAGCGCAGTCGGTCTTCTGCACGGATCCGACGACCCAAGCCGACCAGGTGACGTGTTTCAGCAACAGCAACGCGACGACGGATGTCTTCGCTCCCGGCGCTCCCGTCACGTCGGCGTGGCTCGGCGGTGCGACCTCGACCTTCTACGGCACGTCGCAAGCGTCGCCGCTCACCGCGGCGTGCGCCGCCGCCCTCCTCGAAGCGGTGCCCGGCGCCACCCCGACGCAGATCGAGCAAGCGATGGAGAGCTCGTCGACCCTGGTCGTCGACGATACCAACGCCCTCAGCTTCCCGCGGCTCGACTGCGAAGAGGCTCTCGCGCTGCTGCAAGCGGCGTCGTGCACGGGCGATCTCGACTGCGACGACGCCGATCCGTGTACGAACGACATCTGTGACCTCGCGCACCCGGAGGCGTCGCTCTACGGCTGTGTCCACACCGGCGCGAGCGGTCCCACCTGCGCCGCGACCTGCGCGCTGGCGCCGCTCGCGGAGTGCCGCCCGCCGGCACTGGCGCAGCGCGCGATCCTGCGCATCAAGCAGAAGTTTCCTGACGACCGCGACGCCATCGTCTGGAAGTGGTCGAGGGGCACGACGACGGTGAAGGCCGACTTCGGCGACCCCTTGGCGCTGACGAGCTATCAGCTCTGTCTCTACGACGGCGCGGCGAGCCTGATGGCGAGCGCGTCGGCGCCGGCCGGCGGCTTCTGCTCGGGCACGAAGCCTTGCTGGTCAGAGACGAGCCGCGGCTACAAGTATGTCGACCATGAACGAACTCCCAACGGTCTCGCGAAGATCATCTTGAAGGAAGGTTTCGACGCCAGCAGCGCCAAGATCGTTCTCCAGGGGAAGGGCGGAAATCTCGGCCTTCCAGCGCTGCCGCTGACGCCACCCGTCACGTTGCAGCTGAAGCACAGCGACGGCACGTGCTGGGGAGCGCGCTACACCACACCGACGACGAACGAAACCGAGCAGTTCAAGGCAAAGAGCGATTAATTTTCGCGGTTCGCGCCCGCCGCGAAGACGTTCTCGAGCATGTCGAGCATTGCCGCCCAGGACTTCTTGTCGGCGTCGGCATCGTAGCCGACCGCATCCGTTCCCACCTTGTCGGCGTCGGGATTCGTGAAACTGTGCTTGGCGCCGGGGTAGCTCACCACCTCGAACTTCACACCGGCGGCCTCCATCTCCTTCTTGAATGCCTCGACTTGCTCGGATGGCACCATCGGATCGGCGCCACCGGTGAGCACGAGGATCCGCGCTTTGACCTTGCCCTTCTCGGCGGGGGTCTGCGTGGCGAGCGAGCCGTGGAAAACGGCGACCGCGTCGAGATCCGCGCCTGAGCGCGCCATCGTCAGGACCACGCCGCCCCCGAAGCAGTAGCCGATGGCGGCGATCTTCTCGAGGTCGACGTGCGGATCCTGCTTGAGCTGTGCCAGAGCCGCGTTGAACCTCGCGGCGACGACTGCCGGGTCCTTGGTGGCCTCCTTCACGAACTCTTGCGCGTCTTTCGGATGCGTCGCGACCTTGCCCTTGCCGTAGAGATCGAGCGCGAAGCCGACGTATCCCGCCGCCGCGAGCCGCTTGGCCTGATTCCTCGCATGTTCGTTGTGACCCCACCACTCATGGACGACGAGCACGCCGGGGCGCTTCCCTCGAGCGGCGTCATCCCACGCCACGAGCCCACGCAGAACGGTGTCGCCCTGCCGGTACTCGATCTCCTTCGTCTCGACCTTGGCATCAGCGGCCGGGACAACGGTGAGCAGGACGGCCACGACCGCGAACCATCGTACGGCGTGCATATGTATGAAGGCGTCAAAAATCCGGTGTGCTGTCAATCACGCGTCAGGGTGAAGCGCCCCAAGCTCCCGGTTAGGCGGTCTTTAGGTACTGGCATTTCAGAGCAGGGTGTTCACCCTCAACCAGTTCGGCCCGGACAGTAATTTCTTGCTCTTCCGAATTCGGGAGCTGTGCGTGCCGACGTTGATCGTGCCGTGAACGCCGGGTGAGCAGCGCGACCCGCCGCGGTCGCCAAAGTGTCCAGCGACGCGCAGGTGCAGTGACATGCACCTGCGCGTCGTTCTATCTCCGCCAGAAATCCTGATCGTGTGGAATCGCACGTGTCGCGTGCGTTCAGCCGCCGCAGGTTGCACGCGATCGCGCTCTCTGTCCGTGATTTCCCGTAGTACCATCGACATAGGTGTGGAGTAGGGAAATGCGGATGATTCCCTCGTCACCCGTCGAGGTGATTGACGCCGAAAGTGACACCTCCGTAACCTTTGATGCTGACGCGATCGCGATTTGACGCGAAGCGCAGCGGGGTCACAACGAGAAGGAGGAGGAGTCATGCACACGACGACGACTCAAGTGGAGGATCGTCCACTCGTCGGCGTCCTCATGTTTGCACTTCCGCTGGCGGTGTTTTCCGGAGGCAGCGCCTTCGCGCAGAGTGACTGCGCTGGTCTCGACGGCCAGCTCGGCAGCCTCTGCGAAAGGTACTGCGAGAAGAAACAGTGCGACGAATCCAATCCTGAGCGCGACGAGTGCCAACGGCTGCGCCTGACGTTCGAGAAGAAGGCGGGCAGCTCGACGTTCCCGTGCGATCCGGAGGTGCCGTTGCCGACGAGTGGGTGCGAAGCACTCACGGGTCAGCCGCGCCGGTTGTGCGAGCGCTACTGCATCAAGCGAGATTGCGATGTGGTGGAGAGCCGCCACTGCCATCGCTTGCGCATCACTTTCGAGAGAAAGACCGGCAGCGAGATCTTCCCCTGCGACCTCCCCCCGCCCGTCCCGACGCTGACGCCGACGCCGCGGGACCGGCACCGACGCCGACTGCGAGTCAGCAGCCGACGGCGACGCCCACGGCGAGCACGACAGTCGAACCGACCATCGAGCACCGACCGTCGAGCCGACCGGCGAGCCCGACGGTCGAGCCCACCGTCCAGCCTACGGTCGAGCCGACGGTCGAGCCCACGGCGAGCCGACCGTCGAGCCGACGGTCGAGGCACGACCGACGGTCGAGCCCACGGTTGAGCCGACGGTCGAGCCCGACGGTTGAGCCGACGGTCGAGCCGACGGTCACCGAAGCCGACGGTCGAGGCCACGCGACCGACGATCCAGCCGACGGTCGAGCCGTCGCCCGGAGTGGCGTGTCCGCAGCTCATGGACGTCGAAGGGACGGCGGGGAGCCTCGGCATTCTCGATAGCGGCTGGACGGGACAGGCCCACGATTTGACGGTCGTCGACGAGGGCAAGATCACCGTCATGGTGGACGCCTGCGACAACGCGACCGAGCCGTGCGGCGTGTGCACCTTCACGGGCCCGGTGGCCAACATCGCTGCCGGCGCCGGCGACATCGACAATCAGCGTTGCACCGGCAACACCAACACGCTGTGCACCTTGGACGCGGACTGTTCAGGCGTCGGGGGCACGTGTGAGTTCTTCTTCGGGACGATCCTGCCCATCTCGGCGGGCGGGGTCTCCACGTGCATCATCAATCGCGTCGTCGGGGACATTACCGGGACCGCGAACACGGATACCGGTGACGCGGCCAGCACGGTCCAGCTTCTCTCGACCGTCTTCTCTGGTCCGACGGCCGACAATCCCTGCCCGAAGTGCCTGGGCGACGCGACGCCGAACGACGGCGTCCTGGGCGGCACGTGCAACTCGGGTCAGAACGCGAATGCGATGTGCGACATCAACGGCTCCTCGCCGATTGCCACCTTCGGCAGTACCAGTCTCGATTGCCCGCCGCTCACCGGCGGCAAGATCGCCGACCTGGTGATCGACCTCTCGAACACGACCGGCACCGTGACGAGGACGCTCACGGCTGCAGAGCCCGAACTGCACCGCGCCCGGATTCACGGCGCTCGAGTGCTTCTGCAACACCTGCAACAACGTCGCTGCCCAGAGCTGCGATGACAACGGCGACTGTCCGGATGGGCCGGATGCGCCAGGGGCCCGGTGATCGGCGCGATCTGCGGTGGCCGGCGCTGCATCGGCGGTGCGAGCGCCGGAGCCGCCGTGTACGGTGACTGCGCAGTGCGGGGCGGGTAGCTCGTGCGGCCGCCCCGGGTGCGGCGACGGCGCCGAACCAGTGCGACGATGCGGCGTGCAGTGTGGACACCGGCAACGAGGGCACCTGCTCTGGCGGACCCTTCGAGACGTTCTGCGCACCGGAGGAGACGTTCCGCGGCTGCTCGACCAATACCGACTGTCCGTTGGCCGGCGACACCTGTTCGCTCGGGAAGTTCCGCGATTGCTTCACCGACAACGGGGCCGTCGACGCGAGCGTGAGCGCTTCGGGCGTTGCCGATCCACCCGATGCCAACGGCGAGTCCGACCCGACGATCGCGGCGCTCTTCTGTATCGGACCGACGTCGGCGTCGGCCGTCAACTCGGTGGGCGGGCTCCCGGGCCTCGGCCGCATCGAGCTTCCTTCGCATGCACGCGAGTTGCCATAGCTCGCCGCACGGGACGGCGATCTCGACGTAGGGCAGCAACCCCGGGGCCGGGAAACCGGCCCCGGGGCCTTTCGCAAGCTCGAGAGAGACTCAGATTAGCGGACCGTGTGGAGCGGTCGCGTTCGGACGAGGCATCGGGCAGGTTCGCCGACCATGAGGATCGTGCACCGTCTGCTGGCCGGCTTCTTCTTTGCTCATCGTCGCGGCGAGCATTCCCGCCATTGCAGCGGCGCAATTCTGCGGTGATCCCGATCGTGACGGCACCGTAACCGTCGCCGACGGAGTCACCGTCCTCCGCGCCGCCGCGCAACTGCCGAGCGATTGCGAGCTCGACACGTGTGACGTCGACGCCAGCGGTGACATCACGGTGGTGGATGGCGTCAACGTCTTGCGGGCCGCCGCCAGTCTGCCGAATCCCTGCGACGTCGAGACCAGCACCCCGACTCCGGGGGCGACCCCGACCACGGACTCGACGCCGACGCCGGATTTGACGCCCACGCCGAATCCCGACGCCGACCGGCGCGAAGCTCGTGTTCGTCACCAGCACGGCCACGACCGGAACTCTCGGTGGCATCAGCGGTGCCGACTCGATCTGCGCCGGCGCGAGCCTCGGCCGCCGGGCTCGACGGCACGTTCTCTCGCCTGGGTCTCCGATGCGGTGAGCTCGCCTTCCTCGCGTTTCGTCCGGTCGCCGCTCCCCTATCGCCTCGGTCGACGAGACGCTCGTCGCCAACGACTGGAGCGACCTCACCGACGGCACCCTCGCGAATCCGATCAACAGAGACGAGAACGGTGGCGCTCGTGAGCAACGACGTCTGGACCGGAACGGATACCGACGGCACGGCCTCGCCGCGACGTGCAACGACTGGACGATCTCGGTCATCGTCGGCGACGGGACGATGCGGGAGCAACAGCTCAGACGGGCGCCGGCTGGACGTCGTTCTCGACGCCTTTCTGCAACCTCGCAGCTCCGACTCTACTGCTTCGAGCAGTAGCGCCGATCATCTCGTTCAGCGCGCCATGTGTGGCATCGCGGGCGTCGCGCGGGCCGAGCCCGATCAGCCGGTCGCGCGCGATCTGTCTCCTCCGCATGACCGACCGCATCCGGCATCGGGGACCGGACGGCGAGGGATTCCATGTCGAGCCGGGAATCGGCTCGGCGTGCGGAGACTCGCCATCATCGACCTCGACGGCCGGCCTGACGAGCCGTCACCAGCTGCTGCGAGCCGAACGGGCTCACGCTCCTCGTGCCACCGCTGTCCGCTCGGTCGCGCTCCACAGTTCGCGCAGCTCCGCGGCGAGCTCGTCGGGCCGCTCCTCGGGGAAGAAGAGCTTCGCGTCCGGGATCTCCACGACCTTGCGGGTGCCTGGGATGGTGTCGCGGAGCCAGTGGGCCCACTGCACGTCAAAAAACACGTCGCCCGTGCCCCAGACGACGAGGGTCGGCGCTTCCAGCCGGCGGAGCAGAGGTTCGACCGCTACCGTGTGCCGGTTGTCGAGTGCGAGGATGAAGCGCTCGAGGTGCTTGATCCCGTCGGACGTCGCGAAGAAGGGCTCGAGGTACGTCCGCGCCGTCTCCTCCGACAACTGTTCGGGGTGCTCGTAGCCGACGCCGAACTGGGCGCGGAAGATCGCCACGTCGTCGAGCATCTGTCGCGCGATTGCGGGGATGAGACCCTGCTTGGCAGCGGCCATCAGCGGCGCTGCGGCCTCCGGAGGGAAGTTCGTGTGAACGTCGCCGTTCGTAAGCGTGAGCGTACGTATCCGGCCAGGATGACGCGCGGCGAACACCTGAGCGATCGCGGTGCCGCTGTCGTTCGCGACAACGTCGACCTGATCGAGCCGAAGCGCTTCGCAAAAGGCGTCGAGCATCTCGGCCTGCCCCGTGATGGAGACGTCGGCATCGGCCGGCGTCCGGGTAGCGCCGTGACCGAGCAGGTCGATCGCGAGACACCGGCGCACGTCCGCGACTCGCTCCACGACGTGGCGCCAGAGGTGGCCGTTCAGAAAGACGCCATGCACGAAGAGCGCGGCGGGGCCGCTTCCGCGCTCTGTGTAGCCGACGTCGCCGAGCGGGGTCCGTACGTGCTTGATGTCGTTTCGGGGCATGGGAGATCCTCCTTCGTCGGTTGGGTCGCGTGGACAATGCCGGCGCGAGCTGTGATACTTGGGTACCGACCGTCGGTCGGTACATTGGCGGGTAGATACCGACCGTCGGTCGGTATGTCAAGGGGATCAGGAATGAACCGCAAGGTCGCCCAGGGTGAGGCAACGCGAGGAGAGTTGGTTGCCATCGGCCGGCGCCTGTTCGCCGAGCGGGGATACGAGAAAACATCGATCGAGAACGTCCTCGAGGCGGCGAACGTCAGCAGGGGCGCGCTCTACCATCACTTCGATGGCAAGAAGGCGCTGTTCGCCGCCGTACTCGAGGAGCTGTCGAAGCCGACGTCGCCGAGGCGATCGGGAAGGCCGCGTCACGCAGCACCGACCCGGTCGCGGCGTTTCGAGCTGGCTGCGATGCCTGGCTCAAGCTCGCCCGCGATCCCGTGGTGCGGCAGATAGCGCTCATGGACGCTCCCGCGGTCGTCGGCTGGCAAGAATGGCGCGCGATCGACGAACGCTACGCGTTCGGGCTTTTGAAGAACGGTCTTCAAGCGGCGGCAGCCGCTGGCAAGGTGCGCGCAGAATTGGTCGACGTCACTGCGCACATGTTGCTCGCGGCGCTCGCCGAGGTGGCGCTTGTCGTCGCCCGCGCCGGTGACGGCGCGAAGGCCATTCGCGAGGGGCAGGCCGCCGTTCACGAGCTGCTCGACCGACTCCTCGGCAAGTAGCCGACGTCGGCCCGACACGATTGCGCTCGCCTCGCACGATCGCGGCCGCGCTCGGCGTCCTCTTCGCGGTGCCGACCTAGCCGCCCGTGCCCGTCAGCCCGCGGTACGTCGATGTGAAGATCGGTGACGTGATCCTGCGCTTCCAGCCGGCCGACGAGCCCGGCGACGGGAACGACTGATCGACGAGCTCGGGGATCGGCGTCGTCGTGCTGAAACTCGTCACTGCTCGACGTTCTCGAGACGATCGTCCAACGAGACGTCGGATACCGGCTCTTCGCCGCGGTCTTGCAGGCGGGGACGACTGATCAGCTCGGGCAGATCGTAGCTGAGGACCGCGCGCAGGCTGGTGCTCGCCCTTCGTTGACCAATCGATGATCGGATGAGGCGGTTGCGCATGCGGATCGCGATCGGGCTCTCGAGCTGGAAGACCTTGCCGAGCCACCACGACTGGCGCTGGATCGAGGCGGTGCGCGCGCGACGCGCCCGCTCGTAGGCGCGAAGAGCTTTCGTGCCGAGGCCATGGCTGCGCAGTGCGTGCGCGAGCACGACCGCGTCCTCGAGCGCCAGGCAGCCGCCCTGGCCGAGGTTCGGGGTGGTGGGATGCGCGGCATCGCCGAGCAGCGTGACCGGCCCCGCACCCCACGCGCGGATCGGCGGACGGTCGACGATGTCGTTCACCAGCAGCGCGTCTTCCGGCGTCGCTTCGATCACGTCGCGCACCAGCGGCAGCCACCCGCGAAAAGCCTCGAGCGCCCACCTTTTCCTCGCGCCGGGAACGATCGTCGTCTCCTCGGGCGCGTTCAGGGTCGCGAACCAATAGACGCGCCCACCGCCGCAGCGCGTGAAGCCGATCTGCGTCCCGCTCCCGAGCGCGAACTTCGCCGTCCCGAGCGGCAGCTCGGGATGATCACAGGTCGCGATGCCGCGAAACGCGAAGTAGCCGGCGTAGCGAGGCGGCGCCTTCGCCCCAGAGCTGCTCACGCACGACCGAGTGTATGCCGTCGGCGGCGACCAGGATCGCGCCGCGTTCGTACCGGCCGTCGGCGAAGCGCGCTGTCACGCCGTCGTTCGACAGCTCGACACCGACACATTCCGCGCCCAACTGCAGACACTCCGGCTCGAGCGCGCCGGCGAGCACCTTTTGCAGATCCGCGCGATGAACGCAGATCGACGGCTGACCGAGCTCGCTCGCGACTTCGGCGATCGACACGTCGGTGAGCACCGTGCCGTCGTCGGTCGTGGTGACGGCTCGCTCGAGCGGATCGCTGGTGGCGACCACGGCATCGCGGAGGCCGAGCTGCTCGAGCGCCGCCACCGCGTTCGACCAGAGCGAAAGTCCGGCGCCTACCTCGTGCAGCTCAGAGGCGCGCTCGAAGAGCCGTACCTCGATCCCGCTCGGCGCAACGCGACCGCGGTCGCGAGACCGCCGATGCCGCCTCCGATGATGAGCACACTGGTCGCGTTCACGCGGATCTCGGGAACGCCAACTATGGCGCGAGCGCGTCGCCGAGCGTCGTACCCTGGCGGCGCGCGAGCACGATGACTTCTGCGTTGGCCCGACGGCGGGTCGCTTGATCGGGGTGGAAGACGGCCGCGACCTCGAGGACCCGCCGCGAGCCTGCCGTACCGATGCGGCCGAGACCGCGAATTGCCGCCATCCTGAGACGCTGATCGTCGTTGGCGAGTAGCTGCGCGAGTGGATCGACGGCCTCTTCGTTTCCCGGGCTGCCGAGGGAAACGGCAGCGGCGGCGGCGAGGGCCTCATCTTGGTTCCGGAGCATGGGAACGAGTGTCCGTGTCACGGACGGGCTCGGATGCGCGGCAACCGCGCGGATGACGGCCAGGAGATCGTTGCCGGTCGTCCGCTCGAGAAGCTTCACCCATTCGTCGGGGCCGACGACGAGCTGTCGCCGCTCGAGCTCGGCGAGGAG
This sequence comes from uncultured delta proteobacterium, assembly GCA_963846105.1. Taxonomy (GTDB): domain Bacteria; phylum Desulfobacterota; class Binatia; order UTPRO1; family UTPRO1; genus CAWJUT01. The sequence continues at coordinate 417,470 of CAWJUT010000004.1, read as the reverse complement.
CGCGATGCGAGTCGTGATCGCGACCCGGCTTTCTCCGAGCAGCGGAGCGACACGCGGCAGGTCGGCTTTGGTGATCAGTGGTGCACTGGCGGCAAGCGCGACGTCGCGCACCGCCGAGCTGGCGAGCTTGGGCTCGCGCGACGCCAGGAGCTTCAGAGTGATCTGCCGGAGGCCCTCGATTCGTGCTTCCCGAGTAGGCAGTCTCTCCACGGCGACGTAGGCGCGGACGGCGGCGACGTAAGACTCGCGCGCAGCAGGTGAGAGCACGATCTCGTCGGCGCTCTCTTGCGTCGACACCCAGCGCATGGCGCCGGCAAGGCGGGTCGACGCGAGCTCAGGATTGCGCTCGATGCGTTGCAGGAAGAGGAGAACCTCCTGGCCCGCCGTATACTCCGCCACCCCGTGCCCGTGCGGTACGTACGTGAGAGGCCCCTTCGCAACGTCGCCCTTCAAGACCTCCAGGACGCTCACCTCGACGGTCGGCCTTCGCAGCGGAGGATCCTCGAGGACGAGCGAGGCTCGCGGGTCGACGATGCGAACGCGCGCGATCACGTCGGCGTCGCGCGTGAGCTGCGAGAGGGTCGCGGTTCCGTAGACGACGTGCGCGCGCGCTTCCGGTCCTGCCAAGAGCGTCAGGATCGCGAGCGCCGCGATACGTCCTCGCCTTCGCGCGAGCATCACGACACCAACCTTCGCATCCTCCTCGGCGCCGGCATCACCGCGCGGTCAGTGAAGCGCGTCGAGCAAGGCGTTGAGCGCGTTCGTCACCGCCGGATCGACTCGCTGGCCGACGTTGTTGGCGAACACGGTGCCGCAGTCGATCGGCTGGACGGGGCACGCTCCTGCGAAGCCCGGCGATGACGTACGGCGCGCACGCGTGGCAGCTGTTGTCCCACTTCGCGAACGGCACCTGGTAGCCGATCTGGTCGTTCGCGAGGCCGAAGATGAACGTGTGCTCGGCGCCCCTCATGCGCGCGCGGTAGGTCGGCGCCGATCTGCGGATCGAGCTCGCTCGGCACCAGCGCGAAGCTTCGCCGTGCCGATGCGCAGCGCGCCCACCTCGGTGTGGATGTCCTCGCCGAGCGCCTGCGGAATCGGATCGAACGGAGGCGGGAACGGGAACCCGACCGACGTCGTCCGGCACGCCGTTCGTGAACAGCGAGTCGCCGCGGGTCGAGCACGCCGACGGCGACGAACAGGCGGAAGAACGGGTTGTCGAGCGGGATCGCCACCGGGTTCGTCGAGGCGAAGCGCGATCTGCGGCGACGTGCGGCCCGCGGCGGCGCCGAGGCGAGCGCGGCGATGGCGCGCTCGGCGAGCTGCGTCCCGTGCACCTCGGCGAAGCGGAACGTGCGCCGCGGCGCGGGCCGCGTTCGTCACCGGGTCGAGGACGTCGATGTCGAGCGGACCCTGGAGCACGCCGAGGTCGCCGCTCACCCAGATCGGCGAGTGCCACCGTACTCGGCCTCGAGCCGCTCGCGGGCGGAGTGCGGGAAGTCGGCGGTGATGATGCGGTTGTCGCTGCCGAGGCTCTCGGGATGGCTCGCGAAGTTGACGAGCGTCGCGATGACCGCCGTGCGGCGCGCTCGCGCGCGTGAACTGCATGAGCGCGAGCGTCGGGTCGACGATGCGACCGCCGGTCGTCGGGCGACAGCGTCGCGTCGCCGGCCAGCACCTTGCCGTCGGCGACGCCGAATCCGTCGTCCTCGGGATCGATGCCGAGGCTCAAGCCCGGTCGCTCGTGTGGTCGCGAAGCGCGACGCGCGCCGGCTGGAGACTCGCGGCCGCCTCGTCGACGCAGTCCGCGACCGCCGCGTTCACGAAGTCGAGGTAGCCGAAGTCGATGCCGGTGGTGAGCTCGTCGGGCCCCCAGAGCCCGAGCGTGTCGGGCCCCTCGTGCTGATGGGTGCTGGTGACGACCGACGTAGTCGATCCCGGATTCGGGCGAGACCATCGCGCGGATGGTCTCGATCTCGTTCGCGAAGTAGCCGATCAGGTCGAGCGTGACGATGGCGATCCGCCCGCCCTTGCCGTCGACCACGACGCCGCGCGCCCAGAGCCGGTCGTGGTAGTCGAGCGGCGCTGCGTCCGTTGCCGAACCCGGCCATCCAGACGGGATCCGTGTGGTTCACGACGGCGGGAACGCCGAAACGCGCGGTGTAGGTGGCGGCGAGCCCCGGAGGGATGGGGGTGATGTCGCGCTTACAGACTCCGACACTCAGATCTTTCGCGTCGGCGTTTGCGACGGGAAACGCGAGGAAACCGAGGAGAGCGAATACCACGGTGAGGACGATGGAAAGCATGGGAGCCTCCTTCGTGTCAGTGGGCGTGCAGTAATGCCGACGCGCTCGCTGCGCGCGCACGCTCATGAGCATACCGACCATAAAGCTGCGGCCGCGACGGCGTCAAGAAAAGGCGTGCGAATTCGCCGTGCGGTGGAACGGGTCAGTCGGACGAATCGTCGTCCGTACTGTCCACCGCCACCTCGAGGCCGAGCCCGGAGCTCGCGTCCAGCAAGGCGAGCACGAATTCCTCGAGCTCGGGTCGGAGCTTGTCGGCGTCCACGGCGGGTACGAAGCCTGAGCGCCCAAGCTGTGTCAATCGTGGTGGCGCCGGACACTCGACCGCCTGACGCTTTCGGGACGGTCGCCGAGATGGCATACGATCCCGCCATGGCGCGAAATGTCCGAACGTCCCGCCGGATCGAGGTCCGTGCCCCGCTCCAGGGAACGGTGATCGCCCTCGAGGTGCGCGAAGGGGAGTGGTGCCATCAGGGCAAGCGATTCTCGTGCTCGAATCGATGAAGATGGAGCACGTCGTCACCGCCGAGTGCAGCGGCGTCGTGCGCGAGATTCGCGTGGCGCAAGGCGAGGCCATCATGGCCGGACACGTGCTCGCCCTGCTCGAGGAAACGGACGTCGACGCGGGTGCGCCGACGGCAACCGCAGGGCCGATGCACGATGCCATGCGTCGCGACTTGAGCGAGTCGCTCGAGCGCCACGCGATCGGCCTCGATGCCGCCAGGCCGGACGCCGTCGCGCGGCGAAGGAAGACCGGCCAGCGTACCGCCCGGGAGAACGTCGAGGACCTGTGTGATCCTGGGACCTTCGTCGAATACGGTCCGCTCGTCATCGCGGCGCAGCGCGGCCGCCGTTCGGTGGACGATTTGATCCGCAACACGCCGGCAGACGGTCTCCTCGCCGGCGTCGGTGCGGTGAACCGCGACCTTTTCGGCGAAGAGCGATCGCGCTGCGCCGTGCTCGCCTACGACTACACGGTGCTCGCAGGCACCCAGGGGTTGCAGAACCACCGCAAGAAGGACCGCTTGTTCGAGCTCGCCGCGCGTTCACGCCTGCCGGTGGTGCTCTTTTCGGAAGGCGGCGGCGGCCGCCCCGGCGACACCGACGGTGTCGGCGTCGCGGGGCTCGACTGCTTCGCGTTCCAGCTCTACGCCGAGCTTTCCGGGCTCGTTCCGCTGGTCGCCATCAACTCGGGCTTCTGCTTCGCGGGCAACGCCGCGTTGCTCGGTTGCTCCGACGTCGTCATCGCCGCCCGCAACTCGAACATCGGCATGGGCGGACCGGCGATGGTCGAAGGCGGCGGCCTCGGGGTCTTCCGCCCCGAGGAGATCGGGCCGATGGACGTGCAGATCCCGAACGGCGTCGTCGACATCGCGGTTGCCGACGAGGCCGAGGCGGTGCGCGTCGCCAAGAAGTATCTTGGCTACTTTCAGGGCGCGCTGCGACAAGCGGAGTGCGTGGACCAGGCGCGGCTCCGGACGCTCGTTCCCGAGAACCGGCTTCGCATCTACGACGTGCGCGCCGTCGTCGAAACGCTCGCCGACACCGACTCCGTCCTCGAGCTGCGACGCGATTTCGGGCTCGGGATGGTGACCGCGCTCGCGCGTATCGAAGGGCGACCCGTCGGCATCATCGCCAACAATCCCACCCATCTCGCCGGCGCGATCGACCCGCCGGGCGCCGACAAGGCGGCGCGCTTCATGCAGCTCTGCGACGCCTTCGATCTGCCGATTCTCTTCCTTTGCGATACGCCGGGGATCATGGTCGGCCCCGAGATCGAGAAGAGCGCGCTCGTTCGACACGCCGCGCGCATGTTCGTCGTCGGCGCGAGCCTGACGGTGCCGTTCTTCACGATCGTGCTCCGGAAGTCCTACGGTCTCGGCGCCATGGCCATGGCCGGCGGCAGCTTCAAAGCGCCGCTCTTCGCGGTCTCCTGGCCGACCGGCGAGTTCGGCGGCATGGGCCTCGAGGGCGCGGTGAAGCTCGGCTTCCGCAAGGAGCTCGAGGCCAAGACCGATCCCGCGGAGCGTGAAGCGCTCTACGCGGAGCTCGTCGAGCGCATGTACCGGCACGGCAAGGCCGTGAGCACCGCCTCGCACTTCGAGATCGACGACGTCATCGATCCCGCGGAGTCACGACGCTGGATCATGAGCGCCCTGCGGTCGGCCCCTCAGCCTCCGCCGCGGACCGGCAAGAAGCGCCCGTGCATCGACCCGTGGTGAGCGCTCAGCGACGCGTGCGGACGGCACTGCTGGCGGCGTGAGCCTCCGCGCGACTGCTCAGCGCATCAGTTCGTAGGGGCCGCCTTTCTCGAGCGCGCGGACGTATGCCGGCCGCGCGTGGATGCGCTCGAGAAACGCGGTGAGCTTCGGGTACGCTCGCGTCGAGACCGGCGCGCGCGGCAGCCGCTTCCAGCGGAAAGCTCATCTGGACGTCGGCGGCGCTGAGCTCGTTGCCGACGAACCAGGCGCTCTTGCCGAGCTCTGCCTCGACGTAGTCGAGGTGCACCTTGATCTGGGGCTCGATGAACGAGCTCTTGGCATGGCTCGCGATCGTGCGCGCGATCGGCTTCATGAAGAACGGCATCGGGTGCGCTCTCGATGCGGTCGAAGACGAGCTTCAGCAAGAGCGGCGGCATCATCGAGCCTTCGGCGTAGTGCAGCCAGTAGCTGTAGCGAAGGCGCTCGGGTGTCCCCGCGGCGGGGACGAGACGCCCGTTGCCGTAGCGTTCCGCCAGGTACTCGACGATGGCGCCCGACTCCGCGAGCGTCAGCGCGTCGTCGGTGATCACCGGCGACTTCCCGAGCGGATGCACGGCGCGCAGCGACGGCGGCGCGAGCATGGTTTCCGCATCGCGCTCGTAGCGTTTGACCTCGTACGGGACGCCGAGCTCCTCGAGCAGCCACAGCACGCGCTGCGAGCGCGAGTTGTTGAGGTGGTGGACGACGATCATGGCGCGCCCTCCATACGTCCCGGCGAGCCGGTATGTCCATGCAGGGGTGCCGGAGATCGGCCCGCCCCTTGCCAGGCGGAGTGGGAGGGCTCGACGATTCTGCTCTCGGACATCGCGCAGCGTTTCGTCTTCGGCGCGGAGTACGCCGGGAGTCACGGGGATCCCGGCGACCGATGGCATGACGGTCGGCGCCGGCTCGACGCGGCGCCGCTTCGCGCCAGACTCCGCTCGTCAGTCCGCCTTGTCCTTGAACTGTCCGGGCGGGCCGGCCTCGTTCTTGGTCGCAGGAGCGCTGTAGACCGCGTCCCAGCAGAGACCGCTGCTGGTGTTGTGGAGCTGCACCGTCAACGGCTGCGACAGCGGGAACGCGAAGTCGTCGAGCAAGGCACCTTTCGCCTTCAAGGTGATCTTCGCCGTCCCGGCGACCAATCCTTCCTTCAAGAGGAGCTTCTCGACGCCGTCGGGCGTGAGGTCCTTGTCCTTGTAGTTGAAGCCCTTCGACTTCTCCTGCCAGCAGGCGCGCGGGCTTGCGGCGTTGCAGAGGCCGCCGGCGGGGATCGTTGCGTCGAGGATCCTGCTCGACGAGCTGTCGTAGATGCAGAGCTGGTAGGTCGTCGTCGACGTCGGGTCGCCGAACTCCGCCTTGGTCGTCACCGCGCCTTTGATCCACTTCCAGATCAGCTGGTCCTTGTCGTCGGGGGTCTTGTCCTTGACGACGAGCTGCGCCTTCTGTCCACCGACGGTGTGCGGCAGCCGGCAACCGGTGCGGCGGCGCAGGTCGGTATCGCCGTTGCTGTCGCCGTCGGGGTCGGCACAGGGGTGTCGATGTGCAGTACGAAATTGCCGCTCGCTCCGCTGTACCCATCGACGAAGACGACCACTCGCTGACCGAGGCCGAGGCTCGCAGAAGGCCAGCGACAGTCAGGCCCCCTCCCGAGTCGTCGTCGCACGCCAGCTCAGCGCCGCCGCATCCGCCGTTTCGGACGTACAACACGGTATCGTAGTTGCTCGCCACGTCATCCGTGCTGAACGTGTAGACGCCGGCCGCGGGCGCCGTGAACCTGAACGTGCGCTCGCGCGAAACGCCGGTGCCGCTTCCGCACGAGCCGGCGAACGCGCTGAACGCAGCGCTGGTCGAGCCCGCCTGCGCGATCGGAATCGTGCTTCCGCAGGTCGACCTCCGGGCAGACGGGAGTCGCTGTCGGCGTCGGCGTGGGAGTCGGCGGAGAACAATCGTCGTCGTCGATGCCGAACGTGCAGCCCGATGGGCAGCACCTGTCCCCGTTCATGCAGGTCGTCGTTCAGCGTTCCGTTGCCCGCACGTGCCGCCGCTGCAGGTCTCTCCGACGACGCAGGGATCGGGGTCGCTGCAGCGTGTCGAGATCGTCGGGCGTGCAGATCGACGGCGCCCCGGTGCACTGCCAGCACTCCTCCACCTCGCAGGCGGCGCTGCAGCCGTCGCCGTCGGCGAGGGCGGTATCGTCGCATTCCTCCGGCGACGTGATCGTTCCGTTCCCGCATATCCGGCAGTTGTTGCAGCCGTCGTCGGGGATGCTGTTGGCGTCGTCGCACTCCTCGCCCGGCTCGATGCCCCCGTTGCCGCACGGATCTTCGCAGACGTCGCCGATGCCGTCCTGGTCGACGTCGCTCTGGTCGTTGTTGGCGCGTGAAGGGGCAGTTGTCGACGGCATCGTGGACCTCGTCGACATCGCCATCGAGGCAGGAGCCGATGTCGACCGTGCCGCCGCCGGCGGGGAAGTGGTACGCGTTGCACTCGCCCTGGGTCACACCGTCGTTACAGCTGCTGATGATGGGGGCCATGATGTAGCAACCGCCGAAATTGTGGTTGAGGCCGGTATTGTGGCCGTACTCGTGCAGCCACAGGAGCGCCTCGAGGTGGACGTCGCCGTAGCGAACGACCGCGCCGCCGTAGGCTCCGACGTATGCGCACCCGATGATGTTGGGGGCGCTTCCGCCGCAATAGTCGATGTAGTCGACGACCTTGAGACGCCCGCCCGGCGCGGTGGCGACGGCGTTGAACTCGGCGTCGGTGTCGATGCCGTCGAGCCCGTCACCCGGCGTGCCCATCGAGCCGCCGGGAGCCGGGCGCGTGAAGGTCACGCAACATGCGGTGTCCACCGACGAAGCGTCGGCTCTCGCCGACGAGATGCGACCCGCTGGCCATCATCGCATCGACGCGAGCGTCGTCGATCGGAAAATTGGCGTCGACGTGATTCGCGTAGGTGATCGGGGTCTCGTGAAGATCGGTCTGCGTGTCGAACGCCGGCTCGACGGCGGGTTGACCGCCCGCGGGCGCACCGCCGTCGACGGAACCTCCACTCGGAGCACCCGCACCCTCATCGAGTAGGCGGAGAGCCTGCGCCGCCTCGCGCGCCCGACGGGCGTCGGCCGCAGCACCAGCGCCGCCGGCCAGGGTTGCGAGCCGCGCCCGCGCGCTCGGATCGCCCGAGAAGGCGAGGCCGCGGTACGCCATTCGCACCAGCTCCTGCCGATACGATCCGACGTCGCGCCCGTTGATGGTCATGCCGGCGAGCGGCCCACCGTTGCCGGCGGGGTCGGTGATGGCGAGCAGAGCGGCGAGCGCCCTCGAGTCGCCGCGCGCAGCGATCTTGCCGAGGGCCTTGGGCGCGAGTCGCATCGCGCGATCCTCCTCCGGATCGTCGACCGGCGCGGGAGGCCGGGTCAGGAGGGCGAGCAACGGATCGGTCGATTCCGCTCCACCGAGTTGCCACAGGAACGCGACGACGTTGTCACGGCGCGGAAACTTCGGGTCGGCGAGCAATCGCAGCAAGGCCGGTACACCCTCGGGGCCGACCTCGCGGGCGGCGATCTCCGCGGTGACGCCGTGCATGTAGAGCTGGAGGCACGCCGCGCTCACGCGCTCGTCGATCGGAGCGGCGCTCGACGACGGTGGCAGAAGCGAACGCCACGGCAACCGTCAGCATCCAGGTCGTCACTGCGATCAGCATTCTTCGTCTCGGCATTGGTGTGCGCATGATTGGTCTCATTCCTCGTGCGGAATCCGACTCCACCCTTGAAAGTATCTCGCGACGCTGGAACGTCACACGGCGATTGATCGAGTGTCAACGAAAAATTGCGAGGTGAGGTGAATCGGTGCGCCAGATTGGCACAGTTCGCGGCCGTTCGTGCGGAACGGCACGACAATGGAGCGCTGAGTTGCCGGCGCGTCTGACGCTGGACGGCACGTACGCAAAAGCGCTAGTCACACCGCGGACACTCTACAGCGCCGCGTAGAGCCGGGGGCTGGAGGAGGAGGGGGCTCATGAGCACGTTCTCGGGAAAGATCGCGATCGTCACCGGCGGCGCGTCCGGGATCGGACGCTCGCTCGCGGCAGCGTTGCTCGCGGACGGCGCACGCGTCGTGATCGCCGACGTGAACGGTGAGCAAGCCGCGGCGACGGCGCAGGCGCTCGGTACGTCGAACGTGCGGGCCGAGCGCGTCGACGTGACCGACGCCGCCGCCGTGCAGCGGCTGGTCGAGGAGACGGCCGCGCGCGAAGGACGCCTCGATCTCCTCTTCAACAATGCCGGCATCGTCGTCATCTCCGACGCACGCGACACCACGCTCGCGGACTGGAATCGGATCGTCGACGTGAATCTGCGCGGCGTCATCCACGGCGTCGCCGCCGCGTACCCACTCATGGTCCGCCAGGGCTCCGGCCACATCGTGAACACCGCGTCGGCGGCGGGATTGCTTCCCTCTCCCGGTACGACCGCCTATGCAGCCACCAAGCACGCGGTGGTCGGGCTGTCGCTCTCGCTGCGGGCCGAGGCAGCGCCTCGGGGCGTGGGCGTGAGCGTCGTCTGTCCGGGTTTCATCGACACTCCGATCCAGCACGCCGCGAAGGTGATCGGACCGACCCGCGAGCGTTTGCTCGCCGAGTTCCCCTTCAAGATGTACTCGTCGGATCGGCTCGCCGCCGCGGTACTGCGTGGGGTGGCACGCAACCGGGCGATCATCCCGTTCACGCCCGAGATGCGCTTCGTGTGGGGCCTCCACCGGCTGAGCCCGGCGCTGTCGCTCTGGGCCGCGAGCAGGATCTACCGCTCGAGCCCGTTCTACCGCGACCGCTCGAACTGAGCTCCAGGTGCGGCTACGGCGCCGGCGCCTGACCGCTCAAGCGAATCGCCGACAGCAAGTCGAGCCGGAGACCGAGAAGCGGCACATCGACGGCGGGGAAGATGCCCACGATGCTCGCGCCGCTGGCGTCATTTTCGAGCAGGAACAGCGAGCAGTCGAATGGCATGCCCGTGACGTCGAAGGCGGCGACGCTCGCCGGCGCTCCCTGAAGATCCATGATGCCGCCTCGCTTGTTGCCGGTCGTGAAGTTGATCTTCACGGGAACGGCTGCCGGCGTGGGCGGTGGATTGCACGGATCACCCGCGGCGCGCTGATCCAGAATGACGTTGAGCGTGAGCGTCGAATCACCGGGCAGATACGGATCGGTGCCGACGCCGAGCATCGACGGCCCGTTGCACGCTCCCGCGTGCGACGGGTTCGTGTCCGGTGCGTCGCCGGGCAGAGTGCACGTGGGATCCACGGCGCCGTCGGGCACGAGGACTCCCGTCGGACCATGCACCACGCCGCCCCCGGGGTTCGGCGCGCTGTCGCAGATTCCCGCGCCCGCACCCTCGACGCAGTGATCCTGGAAGCGCGTCAGCGAGGTGGCAGTGAGGAACCCCGTTCCCGCGAGGCTCGTTCCCGAGCAGTTCAGCACGCCGCGGCCTGCGATCCCGGGCGGCAACGCGGGATCCTGGGTGAGAAACGGGCAGATGGTGCCGATCAACGCACCGAGGTTGACGCCGGGCAGCTGCGTGATCGGGACGTCGAAGGCGAGTGCCCCGGGTGCGATCTCGTCCGTGATCACGAGCTCGACCGAGCCCGAGAGCGGTACGTTCACGCCGAGCGACGTCTGCGCCAGGCTCGTCGAAGGATCGATCGTGAACGTGCGCGGCCCGAGACAGACGCAGAGGCTCGTGCATTCGCCCGGGCACGTCGCGTCGTCGAGCCCGTCGCATTGCTCGGTCGGAAGCTCCGCGAGCCCGTTGCCGCACACGCCGGCGGGCGCGCAGGTGCAGTCGGCCTGGCACAAGACGCCGGGACAGGCGAGCTCGTCAGGCGCGTCGCACTGCTCGCTCGGTTGATTGACCACGCCGTCGCCGCAGGTCGGCGCCGGCACGGGTCCGAGGATGGAGGGCACGCAAAGCTCGCGCTCCTTGCGTGTCTCCAGCACCGCCGGGCCGCCGGGGTTCACGACCTCGAGTTGATTGTTCACGTGCAGGCCCGTCTGCGCGACGTGCGCGTCGGTCGTCCGCTTGACGCGATAGCACATCAGATGTCCGCTCGCGTTCTTGATGCCCTCGCCGGCCTTGTCGACCGGCACACAGAGCCGCGACGGTTTCACGATCTCGTAGGTCGCCGGCTGATCGAACTGATCGTTCAGATCGACCAGCAACCCTTTGGGAAGCTTGGGCGCTCCCTTCGCTGCCTTGATCTTGTAGCACTTGTGGTGGTCGACGCCGTGGTTCGAAGGATCGGGGGGCGGGACGCTGCCGGTGGGACTCTTGCTCGTCGGTACGAGGAGCCCGGACTCCGTGCGGGTGTCGTAGAGGAAGCCGCCGAGCTGGTTGACGACCTCGAGGTTGCGCTGGGAGATGTGCTTCCCGCTCAGCCGTTTGATCTTGTAGTCGAGGAGATGCACGTCGGGAAAGACGATGCCCTCGCCTTGCTTGTCGGCCGGGTTGCACAAGAGACTCCGCCGCTTGACGCTGAAGACGAGGTTCTCGAAGGGATCGGTGAGCACCAGGCTCGTGATCGGTGCGAAGGAAGGCTCGCCGCGGGCCTTGTAGCAGAGGTAGTGATCGGCAGGCGCGCTGGGTGGATTGCTCGCGAGCGGCAGCTTCGCCACCCAACCGTCGCCGAGGCCGTTGCTCGCGCCACCGTAGTTCTCCTGGAACGCGTTCGCGGTCGTGGGGAAGTCGCTCGCGGACGTGCCGCCGCCCACGTACAGGTCACCGCCTGAATCGACGGCCAACCCCGCCGCGAACTCCAGTCCGGTCGCCTGCACGTCGTCGCTGCCGCCGAAATACGACGCGCCGAAGAGCGCGGTCCCGGTCGAGTTCGAGACGAAACGCGTAGCCGTCGAAGGCGCCGCCGCCGTACGTCGCCTGATAGGGGTTCACGACCGGCATGTCGGTCGAGCGCACCTCGCCGGCGACGTAGGCGCTCGTGCCGCGCAGCGCGACGCGATTCATCTTGTCGTTGGCCGAGCCCCCGATGTAGGTCCCGTACTCGTAGGCGTCACCGTCCGGCGTGAGCTTCACGACGAAGCCGTCGCCGCCGATGAACTGGCCGCCTCCACCGGCGCCGCCCGCGAACGTATCCTGGAACGCGCCGGGGCTCACCGGGAAGTCGACCGAGGTCGTCGCCCCGACGACATACGCGCTGCCGGCGCGGTCGACGGCCACGCCGAACGCGCCGTCGTCGTCACTCCCTCCGATGTAGGTCGCATACGTCGTCGCGTCGCCGGCCGGCGAGAGCTTGACGAGGAAAGCGTCGCCGCCGTCGAAGCCGGGGCCGCTGTCGCCGGCGTAGACCGGTTGCACGGCGCCGGCGCTCGTCGAAAGGTCGGTCGAGTCGGTCATGCCGACGACGTACGCGCTTCCCGCCGCGTCGACGTCGACGTCGATGGTGAAATCGTTGGCGCCGCCGCCGACGTAGGTCGCGTACTCGATCGCCTGGCCGTCCGGCGCGATCTTCGCGACCACGCCGTCGAAGCCGCCGTCGCAAGTGCCGGTGTTTCCGCAGCGCTCATCCCAGGCTGCCGGCGTCACCGGAAAGTTCGTCGAGACGGTCTGGCCGCAAACGTATGCCGCGCCCATGGCGTCGACGGCCATGCCGTCGGCGAAGAGCTCGAGCGAGGAGCCGCCGAGATACGTCGAGTAGAGGAGCGTTCCCGAAGGGCCGAGCTTCGTGACGGTGAAGTCGAGGCTGCCGGCCAAGGCGGGCTGCGCGGCGTTGAGCACGGGAAAGTTGCTCGACCCAGTCACACCCGAAACGTAGATGCCGCCGTTCGGGTCGAGCGCGATCCGACCGTCGTTCTCGTTGCCGCTGCCGCCGAGGAAGGTCGAGAAGACGAGGGCGCTTCCCGCGGAGTTGAGGCGGGCCACGAAGATGTCAGACCCGCCGGCGGGTAGCGTTCCCGGTGCTGCCGGGAAATCCAGCGAGAAGGTGTAGCCGGTGACGTAGACGTTGCCGCCGGGATCGACCGTCAGGTCCCCGACGCGTTCTCCGAGCGTTCCGCCGAGGTAGGTGACGTAGCTCAGCACGGGATCGATCACCAGCGGCCGCGCGGGATCGTAGGCGCCGACGTCGAGACGGACGAGTCGCGGCGCTTCGAGCCGGTAGCGGGTCTCCACCGGAAGCCGACGGCGGCCGACGCGTTGATAGGTCGTGGGTCGGTGGAGTACGAGCTGGCGTCCGCCGAGTGCCAAGACGACGTCGCCGGCAGCGTCGAGGCGGACGTCGTCGGCGCCACTGATCTCGAGGCCGATCGTCGCCGGCTTCACACCTGGCTCTACGTGGAAATCGTACTCGAGTACGCGGCCGCGCGCGTAGAACACCACGTCGACGCCGGGATACACGTCACGGTAGCGCACGCGCTGGTAGTGGCGCGTGCTCTCGATCCATCGCCCAGGATCGTTCCCGAGGTAGTAGTGGCTGACACCGGGCAGCAATCCTTGCCCTTCCAGTTCCGGATCCGGCGCTGCGGCGGCGAAGCGAATCGCGACCGCGGACCGTTCGCGTTCAGCGCCGCGGACGAGCAGGACCGGCCCCGCCCCGGTGAGGCCGAGCGCGAAGCCGTCGCCGCGCGCGACGAAGCGTACGGAGGGGTCTGCTTGACCGCTGTTCTCCTCGAAGCTGAGGGGGAGGGCGAGCCGCTCGGGCGTGGCGGTACGCGTCATCGCTGCGGCCGCCCGCGCGCCAGCCGGCACGAGCAATGCGAGAACGACGGCTCCGACGAGCGTGAGGCAAGGGGGCATGGGGTCCTCCGCTGAAGTCGACCAGGGCCGGAAAGGCTCGTCCGGCGCGATGGCTATGTGTAGCGCCCTGGTAGGCCAGAGGCGCATCTCGTGTCAACGAGCTTCTCGACGGATGCCGGCGGCGGACGGGACCCCAAAATGGAACGGGCCCGGCGACCGTAGCCGCCGAGCCCGTCCACCGCTGAAGCAAGTTGCGTTACCCCCGCTCGCGAGTGGCCATCATGCTCGTGGCGGCGAGGTGCCCGTGCCCCGAACCCATCTCCGGCGTGACCACGCCGCCGCCGGCGAAGCCGTAGGCGCTCTCGCTGTGCTCGGAGAGGTCGAGGCCCTCGACCTCGTCCTCGTCCGACGACCCGGAGCGAGCCGAAGACCATCGTGAGCGCGAGCAGGATGACGACGCGTCGCGATCGGGGCGAAGAGCGCCACGAACGCGATGCCCTTCAGCTGGACCATGATCTGCTGGGCGTTGCTCTCGATGCCCGGAGCCGAGCGTGGCGGCGAAGATGCCCGAAGCGAGCGCGCCCCAGGCGCCGCCGAGCGCGTGCACGCCGAAGACGTCGAGCGAGTCGTCGTAGTCGAAGAGCGGCTTCAAGAAGGTGCAGGCGGCATAGGAGATGATCGCGACGCCGCCGCCGATCCAGATGGCGCCGAAGGGCGTCACGTTGCCGCACGCCGGGGTGATCGCCACCAGACCGGCGACTGCGGCGGTCGCGCCGCCGAGCGCGGTCGGCTTGCCGCGGTGCAGGACCTCGATGAGCGCCCACGTCACCACCGCCATCGAGGCGGCGGTGCTGGTGTTCAGGAAGGCGAGGGTCGCGAGCGGGCTGGCGCTGAGCGCGCTCCCGGCGTTGAAGCCGAACCATCCCGTCCACAGCAGTCCGGCGCCGACCAGGCAGAGCGGCAGGCTGTGCGGGGGCATCGGCTCCTTGCCGAGACCGCGGCGCTTGCCGAGCATCAGCGCGGCGACGATCGCCGAGAAGCCGCTCGACATGTGGACCACCAGGCCTCCGGCGAAATCGATCGCGCCGGCCTTGAAGATCCAGCCCTCAGCGCCCCACACCATGTGGGCGATCGGGCAGTAGACGACGAGGAACCAGATGCTGATGAACGCGCACCAGACGCCGAACTTCATGCGTTCGGCGACCGCGCCGAGAATCAGCGCGGGAGTGATGATGGCGAACATCGCCTGGAACATCACGAAGATGTACTCGGGGATGTTGCGCGGCGGTGACGCGAAGTTGGCGACCACCGAATCGAGCGTGACGCCCGACAGACCGACCTTGGAGAGATCACCGATCCAGGCGTTGCCGGTGCCGAACGCGAGGCTGTAGCCGACGAGGATCCACAGCACGCCGACGATGCCGGCGGACAACATGCATTGCATGAGGATGTTGAGGATGTTCTTGGCCCGCACCAGTCCGCCGTAGAAGAGGGCGAGACCGGGAAGCGTCATCATCAAAACCAGCGCCGACGCGGTCAACACCCAGGCGGTGTCGCCGGTGTCGATGACGGGCGGCGCGGCCGCGGCCTCTTCCGCGAACGCGACGCGCGCTGCTGAGCATGGTGATCGCGCCGACGGCGAGTGCGGCGCCTCGGGTGCACGACTTCGATCGAGTGATGGGCCTCATCGTAGATCTCCGTTTCGCCGATCGGCTGCGGCGCGGATCGCTTTGATGCGATGCAAGCCGCTCCTCGGCGAGCTGCAAGGTGAGTTCTGGGGCGAGACGATCTGCCAAGGCAGCCTCCTCTAGCGTGTCTCGACTCTCCTGCCAACTCGCGCGGGGAGCTGAACGGATCGCGTGCTGCCGATTTGGCCGGCAATGCATCTACAGGCGGCACCCGTAGCCTCCCATTCAGGCATGGAAACCGGCGTGGTCCGGGGGGCACTCCGCCGGCACTCCGGTTGCTAGGCATCGTCTTGAAGGGAAAACCCGTGAAGAAGATCGAAGCGATCATCAAGCCGTTCAAGCTCGACGAAGTCCGCGAGGCGCTCGCGAAGGCCGGTGTCACCGGGCTCACCGTTACCGAGGTCAAAGGGTTCGGGCGGCAAAAGGGGCACGACGAGATGTATCGGGGTGCAGAGTACCGCACGGAGTTCCTCCCCAAAATGAAGCTCGAGGTGCTGGTCGACGACGCCCACGCCGGGCCTGTGGTGGAAACCCTCACCAGGGTGGCCCGCACAGGGCGTATCGGGGACGGCAAGGTCTTCGTGCTGCCCGTCGACGACGCGCTGCGGATCCGGACGGGCGAGCGCGGCCCAGCGGCCATCTGACGTGCGGGACCGGCACGCCCGAATACTGGGCAGCAACTGCCCGCCCGGGAGGCATGGGAGATCGTCACGACATTGTGAAGTGCCGACAGATTCGACGCGAGTCCACGGCATGCGCGTTGCTTGATGCGCGTCAACAGTCCACCACAGACCAAGGGGGAAGCTATGAGAATACTGATCGCTGTCGCTGCGTTGATGACCGTTCTGCTCGGGGTCGCGC
Source organism: uncultured delta proteobacterium (assembly GCA_963846105.1). Classification (GTDB taxonomy): domain Bacteria; phylum Desulfobacterota; class Binatia; order UTPRO1; family UTPRO1; genus CAWJUT01. The sequence goes on along the minus strand of CAWJUT010000004.1, from coordinate 401,643 downwards.
CCGTCGGAGCGGAAGAGGCCGCAGCCCCACCCACGGTGGAATCCTTGATGGCCGCCTATGGCGACTTGCGCATCGGCATCGACACGGTGTGGGTGCTCGTCACCGCGATGCTGGTGTTCTTCATGAACGCGGGCTTCGCGCTGGTCGAGAGCGGCTCTGTGCCGCGCCAAGAACACCACCAACATCCTGGCCAAGAACTTCATCGTGTTCGCGGCCTCGACGATCTCGTTCTGGGTGATCGGCTGGGGCCTGATGTTCGGCGACGGCAACGGCTTCATGGGCCTCTCGGGCCTCTTCTTCGTGTCCGGCGCGGACAACTCGCCGGCGCTCGGCGAGGCCTACGCGGCGATGAACCCGTTCTCGGCCGCCCGCTACGAGGGCGTCTACAGCTCGATCAACTGGACCCCGGTGCCGCTCTGGGCGAAGTTCTTCTTCCAGCTCGTGTTCGCGGGAACCGCCGCCACGATCGTCTCGGGCGCCGTCGCCGAGCGCATCAAGTTCAGGTCGTTCCTCGTCTTCAGCTTCCTGCTGGTGGCGTTCATCTATCCGATCACCGGCCACTGGATCTGGGGCGGCGGCCTGCTCGGCGCGAACAACTTCCGCGACTTCGCCGGCTCGACGGTCGTGCACTCGGTGGGCGGCTGGGCCGCGCTGGCCGGCGTGATCGTGCTCGGGCCGCGCCTCGGGAAGTACGGCAAGGACGGCAGCGTGAACCCGATTCCCGGCCACAGCATGACGTCGGCCGCGCTCGGCGTGCTGATCCTCTGGCTCGGCTGGTTCGGGTTCAACCCGGGCTCGACGATGGCGGCGATGAACGGCACCGCGATCGCGCACATCCTCGTGAACACCAACATGGCGGCGGCCACCGGCGCGCTCGGCGCGACCATCACGGCCTGGTGGTGCTCGGCAAGCCCGATCTCTCGATGATCCTGAACGGCTGCCTCGCCGGGCTGGTCGCGATCACGGCGCCCTGCGCCTTCGTCACGATCGGCTCCGGCGCGCTGATCGGCCTGATCGGCGGCGTGCTCGTGGTGTTCGCGGTGCTCGCCTTCGACAAGATCAAGGTCGACGATCCGGTGGGCGCGCTCTCGGTCCACCTCGTGAACGGCATCTGGGGCACGCTGGCGCTCGGGCTTCTTCTACGACAACGACGTCGCGACCAACATCGCCGCGCTGGCGACGGGCCTCTCGCCGGCGGCGCAGATGATGGTGCAGCTGAAGGGCGTGTTCTACGTCGGCGGCTTCACCTTCGTCGCTTCGCTCGTCTTCTGGTACGCGATCAAGCTGATCATGGGCATGCGCGTCTCCGCGGAGGAGGAGCTCGAAGGGCTGGACATCGGCGAGCACGGGATCCCTGCGTATCCCGACTTCGCGACCCATCCGGGCAGCTTCACCGGTACCCTGGCGGGTCAATCGAGCGCGGCCAGCTCGAGGGTGACTTCGCCGGTGCCGCATGCGGTGGCGATGAAGTCCTAGGAGAGGAGCAATGAGCTGACAGGGGCCTCAATTCCGAGGTCCCTTGCCCAGGGGGCGGTCGACTTTCAGCGACCGCCCCCCGGCTATTTCGGGGCCGCGCCGCCGCTACGGCAGGTCGACGATGCTGATCGTGGCCGGGTGGTCGGCGACCCGGGCGTATCCGGACTCCACCACGACGTCGAGCGCTGCCCCCACGGTGAAGCCTGACCCTGTCAGGAGCGGCGCCGCGGGAACGAGGAGGCTGTAGATCTTGAGCCCATCGTCGTCGGCGGCGACGTAGGCCCTGCCGTTCACGAGATCGACGCCGCCGCCCGACCCGGCGGGTCCAACGACCACCGAGCCGAGCTTCAACGGGCTCGTCGGATTGGCGACGCTCACGATGTCGAGGTAGTCGTTGGTAGCGTTCCCGGAGATCGCCGCACACAGCGTGCCTTCGCAGGCGACGTGGTAGCCGAAGCCGGTGAGTGACGCACCGCCCCTCAGCACGGGGAGGCTCGGATTGCTCACGTCCACGATGCGGAGCGTGCCGTTCTGATTCGCGAGGTAGGCGGTCGTTCCGATCACGTCGACTGACCGCAGCGTGCCGCTCATCGCCAGGGTTCCCACCGAAGTTGGCGTGCGCGGATTGGCGAGGCTCACGATGCGAAGTCCGCTCGCGCCGTCGGCGACGTAGGCGAGGCTGGCGGTGCTGTTGAGCTTCACGCCCCACGCGGTGCCCGGAGAGTTGTACGACCCGAACACCTTGGGGAAGGCCGGATTGGCGAGATCGATCGTCACCAGTCCCGCCGTACCTTGCGTCACGACCGCCATGGTCGCGGTCGAGTTCAATGCGACGTCGGTGTAGGACGTCACGACGCCGGTTCCGAGCTCTCCGAGGATCTCCGGATCGTTCGCTGCGCTGACGTCGAGCACCAGCATCAGCGCCGTATTGTTGGTGAGGTCCGTACCGGCGATGACGCTCCGGCCGGCACGAGCATCGATCGCCTGTCCGAGGAACGAGTCGTCGTCGACCGCGCCAGTGAGCGACGGCGTGCCGCCTGTCGTGTAGATCTCGAGCCCATCGCCCTTGCCGGCGACGTACGCCCGCCCGGCGACGAGATCCACGCCCTTGCCACTGCCGGCCGGGCCGATCGCGACCGATCCGGTGCGCACCGGGCTCGTCGGGTTGGCGACGTTCACGAGGTCGAGATAGTCGTTGGTAGCATTCCCGGAGATCGCCGCACACAGCGTGCCTTCGCAGGCGACGTGGTAGCCGAACCCGGTGAGCGAGGCGCCGCCTTTCAGCACCGGCAGGCTCGCATTGGTCACATCCACGATGCGCAGCGTTCCGTTCTGGTTCGCGAGGTAGACGGTGTTGCCCACCCGGTCGATCGAGCGTTGCGTGCCGCTCATGGGAAGGGTTCCCGTGAGGCTCGGTATGCGCGGGTTCGCCAGACTCAAGACCGCCAGCCCGCTTGCGCCGTCTGCGACGTACGCGAGGTTTCCGGCGGCATTCAGCGCCACTCCAAAGGCTGTGCCGGCCGTGTTGTAGCTGCCGATCACGAGCGGCAGTGACGGGACGGTGAGATCGATCACCCAGACGCCGGTCGTGCCGAGCGCCGCGACCGCCAGCGTTCCGGTGCCGTTCAGGACGACGTCCATGAACTGCGTGAGACCGCCCGCCGGAATCGTCGTCGACAGCTGGCCGAGGATCACGGGCCGCGTGCGGTCGGTCAAGTCGAGCACCCAGAGATGTGTCCTACCGGTGCTGGCGATTCCCGTCGCCACCGCGCGATTGCCGGCGATGGCCAGGTGCTCGCCGAGGAATGGCTCGGCGGCCGAACCGGCTACCGTCGGCATGGCAGGATCGAGCACCGAGACGCCGAACTCGGCCGAAGCGGCGTACGCGTACCCGCCGCTCACGACCACGTCGTTCGCCACACCGAGTCCCGGCACGAAGCCCACCAACGCGGGCTGGCCGACGGTCGGCGTCGGCGTGCGGGTGGGTGTGCGGAGCGGCGTCGGTGTGCGGGTGGCGGTGCGCGTCGCCCCCGCCGCGGTCGCGGTCCGCGTTGGCGTCCGGAGCGGCGTCACCGTACGCGTCGCGGTGCGCAGCGATGTCGGGGTACGCGTCGGTGTCCGGAGCGGCGTGACGGTGCGTGTCGGTGTCGGGCACGGGCGCGTGATCGCGCCGGCGACGTTGGAGTACGACGAAAACCTGCCGTTCCGTGTGGCGCGCACGCGGTAGTAGTAGGCCGCGTTGCATGCCAGTCCGACGGCATCCCTGTAGCTCTCCACCTGTCTGGTCGTCGTTGCGATCTTCACGAACCCGGCGGTCGCACTGGTGCTCCGTTCGATCTCATTGCCGGTCTCTTGCGAGCTTTGATCGACCCACGTGAGGTCGATGATCTGGCTCGAGATTGCCGTCGCGGACAGGTTGGATGGGGGAGAGAGCGCCGCCGCGTATGCGATGGAAGATCCGAACCCCAGGGGTGCGAGCGCGAGTAGAAGCACTACGCGCATAGACATCGACTGTATTACCATCAACGGCCGCCCTCCTCCAGTGAACTCGGCGCGGATAGACCGCGCAGCACGACTCACGCTGGTGCGAAAAAAGGGGGCTGGAAGAAGAAAGCCGGAGCCGGTAGTCCGCGGTGCCAGCGGCGGTCGGAGTTCGTTCGCTTTCCGAGTGGGACAACCCTAATCACGTATCCACGTCGACCGGAACCCCAATTCGAAAAAAAACTTTCGTTTGCATTTTCAGTGCCTGCGGCGCATCGCGCGGGGCATTTCCGCACGCCTCACGGTCGCGCGCTACGAAAATCTCATACCGATTCGTCCAGTCGACGCGAACGCAGCGCCCGATCCGGCGTGACTCACGCGCAGCCGGATTGCGGGATGAAAACGTCGGACACGATGTGGAGGAGGGCTGTCAGGCGAGCCTCGCACGCCGCGACCTCGTGGTCGGAAGCGAATCGAAGCTTGAACGCCAGCTGCTCGAGCGCCGCCGCGAGCTCCTGCTTGCCACTCATCAGAAGGAACGGCACGAGACCGGTGGCGACCGCGATGAGCGTTTGTCTGCGAGAGTGGGGTCTGGTGTCGATCGACCGCTTCGACGAGGGCAGATGTGTCCGTGATCATATTCATGAGACTAGCGGACCGCGGTGATTCCCCACGGTCTCACGCACTGACTTCCCCAGGAGACGGCCGTCTGTCCCGCGGTCGCCGGATCCACCACGATCATCGTGATGTCGTCCGCCACCATGAGGTGGCCGTTCCGCGACACAACGACGCTCGTCGGAGAGTTGAACGAGCCACCCCAAGCGATCACGCGTTGTGCTCCGGTGGTAGGATCGACGCCGATCAAACCGCCGTTGAAGTCGTCGAAAGCGTCGGCGTCGGCGACGACGATCTCGCCGCTGGTCGTGACGGCGATGCCGATCGGATTGGCGAGCGTTCCGCCCGCCGAGACGATCTTCTGGCGTCCCGTCGCCGGATGGACCTCGACGATGGCGAGGGCCTCGCGATCGGTGACGACCAACCGACCGCGAGGCGAGAGGGCGATGCCGATCGGCTGCGTGAAGACGCCGCCGCTGGAGACGATCTTCTGACGTCCCGTCCTCGCGTCCACACCAATGATGGCGCCGGTTCCATCGCCGGCATTTGGGTCGGCGACGTAGAGTGTGCCGTGCTTGCCGATGGCGACGGCACCTGGATCGACGAACGACCCTCCTTGCGAGAGGATGGTCTGTTCACCCGTCGACGGATCGACCCGGACGATCCCGCCGCTGCCGCCGAAGGCATCCGCGTCCACGACTAGTACACTGCCCCGTTCGTCGACGACGACTCCGAGCGGCAGGACGAGAAGGCCGCCCGACGAGAGAATGCATTCCTCGCCGGTCGTGTGGTCGATCTCGACGATGGCGATACCGCCCGGGTCGGCGACGATGATGTCGTCCGGCTCGAGCGTGCACGCCATCGTCAAGCGAGCCGTGAGACAGACGATGATGGCGATCGTCGCCAAGGCCCCGCACGTCGTTCGCATCCGGTGATCGCGCATAGGTATTTTTCCTTAGGGACATTCAGCGAAAACGCTCGCAGACGGTTCCCCAGCCGTCGCGTGCGAAGAGCGAGGAACATGCCAGGCGCTGAGGCGCGACCCGATCACGAAGTACGTGGTCTCGAGACGCGATCTCGCGCGCGACGTGCAGATTCTGTGTAAGGACGGGAATCCGGCGGGTGTAAGCGCTACACGGCGGCGTGCGCCATCGCGCGAGCGAAGCCGCCGAGCGCCGCCGATCGCCCCGGTCGAGTAGCCCGGGGTCTCACCGAGCGCTTCGCCGAACGAGCGCGTCGGCGGCGGGCGCCGAGGTCAGCATGGCACCGAACTTGCGATAACGCTCGTCGTGCAATCGCGCACCTCTGTCCTCTTCCTCCCGCTCTTCCTGATGCTCGCGGTGTCGTGCACGCCACGCGTACAGATCGAGGCTTCTCCCGATCTGGAGCCCCCCGGCCCGTCGTTCCTCGCCACGTTTGCCGCCCACACCGACGCGGGCTTCGTCGGCGGCAACCGCGTCGACATTCTTCTGAACGGCGATCACACCTTTCCGCCGATGCTGCCAGGCCATCCGCGGTGCCCGTCGCAGCATCACGTTCGCCGAGTACTTCTACACCGACGGGCCGATCGCCGAGGACGTCGCGCAGGCGCTCGCGGAACGCTGCCTGGCGGGCGTCAAGGTTCACGTCCTGCTGGACTCGTTCGGCGCCAGCGCCATACCGGCCGAGCTGGTCTCCAGGATGAAGCGTTCGGGATGCGAGGTCGAGTGGTTCCGGCGCATCACGATCCTGCAATCTCTCACGCCATGGACGCTGCTGAGATACAACAACCGCAGTCATCGAAGGATCATCGTCGTCGACGGCAACGTGGGATTCACCGGAGGATACGGAATCAGCGAAGCCTGGATGGGCGACGGGCGCGACAAGGAGCACTGGCGGGACACCAACGTCCGGATCGAGGGACCGGTCGTCCAGCAATTGCAGGCCGCGTTCGTTCAGGATTGGCGCGAGACCACCGGGACGGCGCTCGGTGGCGACGACTACTTTCCCACGCTCGAGCCCAGAGGCGACGTTACGGCGCAGATCGTCAAGAGCTCGCCGACCGTGGGCGCTTCCGAGTCGTACGTGATGTTCCTGCTCGCCATCTCCTCGGCGCGGCGATCGATCTACATCACCAATCCCTATTTCGTGGTCGATCGACAGATCCAGCAAGAGCTCATCGACGCTGCTCGGCGCGGAGTCCAGGTGATGGTCCTGATTCCCGGTCGGCTCGAGGCCCCCATCCGCGTCGATCAAAATCTCGTCCACTACGCCGGCCGCAGCGGATTCGGCCCCTTCCTGAAAGCCGGTGTGCGGATGTTCGAGTACAAGGCGGCGTTGCTGCACGCCAAGACCATGGTGGTGGACGGTGCCTGGGCGACGGTCGGCAGCACCAACCTGGATCGCAGGTCACTCGCGCTCAACAAGGAGTTGAATCTCACGGTCTACGGTCCAGAGGTGGCGGGACGCCTGGAGAGGATCTTCTTCGAGGATCTGGCCTTCTCCGAAGAGCTGACCTACGCGAAGTGGAAATCGCGCGGTCTCTGGCCGCGTTTCATGGGATGGTTCGCCTGGCCGGCGAAGAGTCAGCTGTAGATCGGCCACGCGCAGAGGGTTCCGCGCTCTTTCGACGCGCTTTACTTTGCCCGTCGAAAGAGCGTGAAGAAAGAACGCATGAGCTCCGTCCCTGTCGTCGAAGACGCTTCTGCGGAGCCTGTCCGTATTCGCTTCGAGATCTCGTCGTCTATTTCCTCCATCTCGGCACGACGGGCTTTGGGGGCCCGATCGCGCTCGTCGGCTACATGCAGCGCGACCTCGTCGAGCGCCGCCGCTGGATCTCGCTCAAGGACTACAAGGAAGGCCTCGCCCTCGCGCAGCTCGCTCCCGGGCCACTGGCGGCGCAGCTCGCCATCTACCTCGGCTGGCTCGACCACGGTGTCCTCGGCGCAACGCTAGTTGCGCTCGCGTTCGTACTGCCCTCGTTCGTGATGGTGCTCGCGTTGTCCGCCGTCTACGTCGCCTACGGCGGGCTCGCGTGGATGCAAGGCGCTTTCTACGGCATCGGCGCCGCGGTCATCGCCATCATCGCGCGCAGTGCGTACAAGCTCACGAAGAGCACGCTCGGCGCGGACCGCCTGCTGTGGGTGCTTTTCGCGGTGAGCGCGCTCGTCACCGCGTGGACCGAGTCGGAGCTGATCTGGCTCTTCGTGCTCTGTGGTGTGGTCGCGCTGGTGCGGCAATTCCCTTTCAAGAAACAGCTCATGCCTCGCGATCGCGCCCTGGCCATGGCTCCTGTCGGGCCTGCACGGCCCCGCGACGGCGACGACGCTCTGGACCATCGGCTGGTCCTTCGCGGAAGCCGGGGCGTTCGTCTTCGGCAGCGGGCTTGCGATCGTCCCGTTCCTTCACGGCCGCATCGTGAACGATCTGCAGTGGCTGACGGAGCGCCAGTTCCTCGACGCGGTCGCCGTCGCCATGATCACGCCGGGTCCGGTCGTCATCACCGTCGCCTTCATCGGCTACCTCGTCGCCGGTCCACTCGGAGGTACCGTTGCCGCCATCGCGGTCTTCCTCCCGTGCTACCTCCTCGTGGTCATTCCCGCGCGCTACTTCCGCCGCTCCGTGCACGACCCGCGAGTCAAAGCGTTCGTCGACGGCGTCACGGCGGCCGCGGCGGGCGCCATCGCCGGCGCGGCGTTCGTGCTTGGCCGCCGGGCGGTGTTCGACATCCCGACCGCCGCGATCTCCCTCGCCGCGCTTCTCGTTCTCACGCGCGTCAAGGGCGTGTCCGAGCCGATCCTCATCCTGGTCGCCGGCCTCGTGGGTATCGTCGCGACGGCTCTCGCTTCGTGAGAAGCGGCAACGGGCGGACGTCAGCCGCCGTCTGGAAGCGCCTCGTGCAAGACTTCTCGGCTCACTCGCGCCACGCCAATCGCTCGGCGAGGCCGTGCTTCATCTTCGAGCCGTCGTCGCCGGCGTAGAGGTGAACCGGGGGCGTGTAGACCGTCCACTGCGGCTTCAGCCGGATCACCACACGGCGCTCCTCGCGTGCCTTGGCCTCGACCATAGGTCGCGCGGCCTCGGGAAGAGGTTGGCCGGACATGATCGCGGCGACCTTCATCATGACGTCGACCGTGGTCTTGAAGTCCTCGTCCACGGCAGCGGGACCGTAGACTTGCAAATACGTGAGCGGCCATTTCTCGTCGAGCACGCAGAGGGCGGCCTCTCCCGCTCTGCGGATGGCCTTTGCTTTTGCGCGCGCGGCCATCGTCGACACCAGGACGTCGTCACCGTCCATCACATAGTAGACGACCGACATCGACGGCGGTCCCTGCTTGCGCTGGAAGCCGAAGATGCAGGTCCGATGGCTCTCGACGAAGGCACGCCTCTCAGCTTGGTTCATCATCGCCTGCTCGAATCAGCATTCGGTCTGCCAGATCCGGCAGACGGACACCAGCCTGCCGCTTGCCCGCCCCGTAAATTCGTTGCATGGCTCCTCCGGCACCGCCTTTGCTCCTCGATCTCCATGCAGTCCAACCCTTTGACTGGAGGAGGAGAGACCGATGGAAAGCACACGCAGACGCACCTCGACCCTCGTCGCCCTCGCTGGCGCCACGCTGCTCTTCGGGAGCGCTTCCCGCGAGTGCGGCGCCGCCAACGAGATTCCGTTCTCGATCGCCAAGATCTACTGGGAGTACAACGCGTCGGCCAACGATCTCGGCGTGCATGTGTCGCTCGATGCCGAGGACTGGAAGCGCCTCCGGATCCTCAGGCCGGACGGGCGCTCGATCTTCGAGGTCGAAGGCAGAGGAGCCTACCGCGAGCTCGGCATGACGGAGCTCTTCTTCGAGGGCGCGGAGCCCTCGCTCGACGAGTTTCCACTCGAGGGCCTTCTCACGCGCTTCCCGGAAGGCGTGTACGATATCGAAGGCCGGACCGTCGACGGTGAGGAGCTGGAGAGCGAAGTGGCTTTCTCGCATGCCATTCCCGCGGGTCCCGCGGTCTCGGCCGCGGTCGGCCCCGGCAACTCCCTCGTCATCAGTTGGACGCCGGTCACCAGCCCGCCGCCGGGGTTCCCGAACAAGCCGATCAACATCGTCGGCTACCAGGTGATCGTCGGCTCGTTCCAGGTCACCGTTCCCGCCACCACCACGATGGTCACCGTTCCCCCGGAGTTCGTCGCGTCCCTGACCCCGGGCGAGCAACCGTACGAGGTGCTCGCCATCGAGGCGAGCGCCAACCAGACACTGACCGAAGGAACCTTCGTCAAGCCGTAACGTCCGCCAAGCGCGCGGGCAGCGATGCTTCATTCAGGCGTCGCTGCCCGCCGCCCGCCGTTCATCCCGCGAAGACTTGCGTCCACCAGCGCTGGCCGTGGTCATCGACGATGCATCCGACACCGATGCGGCGAAACCTCGGGTCCATGATGTTGGCGCGGTGTCCCTCGCTCGTGAGCCACGTCCGCATGACGCTGATCGCGCTGTTGTAGTTGACGGCGACGTTCTCGCCGATGATGTGTCCCCGCACGCCGCCCTCACGGAGCGCGCGATTCCAACCATGGTGCGAGAGTCGCTGGTCGGCAGCCATCGCGGCCGAGCGCCCACGCGCGATGCGATTCAGGCGATCGTCGACGACCAGCGGCAGCATGCCGGCGTTGCGACGCGTGCCGTTCACCTGGTCGACGACGTCCTCGGTCAGAACCGCGGCGCAGGCACCCTGCCGAGGAGGAGGTGGAGGCGGCGGAAACGGGCGGCCGAACGCCCGATCGTCGGCAAGGATTCCACAGACGCCGACGATCAACGCGATGGCCACTACGCCGCGACTTGCGCCCCACCCCACGCACGCGAGCATAGCACGGCGGCGCTCAGCGTGCGCGGTCGATCGCCACCAGCAATGCCGGAAGCACGAGCAAGCTCGATGCGAGACAGCACACCATGCCGATCGTCATGATCAGACCGAAGCTCTGCATGGCGCCGTAGTCCGCCATCATGAGCGCGGCGAAGCCGGTCATGGTGGTCGCCGTCACCAGCAGCACCGCACCTCCCGTGCCGCGCAGCAAGTCGTCGATGCTGGCGACGCCGGCGTGCTCGCTCGCGCTGTCTCGGCAGCGGTGCATGATCTGGTCGCCGGCGTCGACGCCGATACCGAGCAGCAGGGGCAATACCACGATGTTGGCGATGTTGAAGGTGAGCCCGAGAAGGGCCATCGCGGCGAGCATCCACACCCAGCCGCTCACCAGCGGGACCAGGGCGAGGGCGGCGTCGCGTACGCTGCGAAAGTCGATCAGCAGCACGACGATGACCAGGACCAGCGCCACCACCGCGGCGCGCTCGAACCCTTCCACGATCATGCGCTCGTGCTCGTAGATGCTCACCGCGAGACCGGCGGCGTTGGGGTCGATCGCCTCCACCTCGTCGCTGAAGCGCTTCGCGACCGCGGTGTTCCAGATGTCGCCGGCCGGATAGACGTAGAGCGCCAGGGCCTTCCCGTCGTGCGACATGAAACGCGCCTTGAAGAGATCGGGGAGATCGGTCGGCAGGTAGCCGCCGCGCTCGGCGACGTGTTGCGCGGTACCGAAGGCGCGCTCGAGAATGCCGGCAACCTCACCCTCGAGCGCACCGATCGCGGCGCGCCCGCCGTCCGGGAGCGCGGCGAGCTGCAGCTCGAGGGCCGTGACCGCGGCCTTCACCTCGTCCGCGCCCGCGGTCGTGCGGCCGCCCTGGCGGAGCGCGAACGCGACCTCGTCCATCACATCGGCGAGCTCGCGCACGCGTGGCTTGAGATCCGCAACCGTCGTGCCGCGGTTGCGAAGCGCGGCGAAGTCCGGCGGGCGCGGAAAGGCGGCGAGTGACGCGCGCAGGTCGGCGAGGCGAGCAGCATCGAGGGGCGGCAGGAGGTCGCTCGCGGTGTGCACGTTGCCGACCGACGGCAGCGCGCGCAGCCGCGCCGCCAGTGCGCGCGCTTCCTCGACGCCCTCTGCGGAAACGCTCGCGAAGGTCGGGCTCATGGTGCCGTCGCGCTCGAGCTGGCGAAGCCCGATCGCGCTTTCCGTTTTCTCGGGCAGAAAGTCGAAGTAGCGCGAGTTGAACTGCAGCCGCGGCACGGCGAAGAGGGCCGCGACGGTGACCACGACGGCCGTGGCCAGGATCGGGTAGTGTCCCTTGCGGACGAGCGCCGTCATCTGTCTCAAGCCGGAAACCTCGGGCGCCGCCTCGACGGCACCGACCGCCACCAGCTTCACCAGCGCGGGGACCAAGAGGAACGCGCAAACCATCGTCACCGCGACGCCGATGCTGGTGATGACGCCGAGCTCGGCGAAGGCCGTGAAATCGGTGGTGGTGGTGGTGAGAAACGCGAGCACCGTCGTCACCGCGCCGGTCAGCGCACCCGGACCGGCGTGCACGAGCGCCTCGCGCACGGCGTGCGCCGAGGGCGCGCCGGTGCGGCGGATCTCGTTGTAGCGGCTCAAGAGGTAGCATCCGAAGTCGCCGAGCCCGAGCAGCACCGAGACGAAGCTCGCGGTCACGAGGTTGAGCTCGCCGTAGAGGAGACGCACCACGCCGAGCGTGATCACGGTGCCGACGCCGATCGGCACCAGCATCAGGATGGTGTAGCGGACGGAGCGGAAGGCGAGCAGCAGGAGCACGACGATCGCGATCGCCGAGACCGCCGACGACTGCAGGAGCCCGCGCTGGATGATGCCGAGCTCGTCGGTGGCGAGCGCCGGGAGGCCGGTCAAGCGAGCCTGCACGCCGTCGGCGCGCGTGGTCTCCGCGACCGCGTCGCGAATGGCGCGGATCCGGTCGACGACCGGCTTCACCTGATAGCCTTCGTCGCCTTCCAGCACCGGGAACATCGCGATCAGATGGCGCGCGCCCTGCGAGCCGACGAGATATCCCGCGGAATCGAGACCGTACCGTCCCCAGTCGCCGGCGAGCGTCTGCAGTTGTCGTCCGGGGTCGCGGCCTGCGAGGCGGTCGTCGAGCGCGCGCACCATGACGGCGAGCGATCGTAGCTGCGCGACGGCGCGCTCCTGCGCCGCGGCATCGCCGGTCGCGGGATCCTCCAGACCCCCCGCGTCGCCGCCTGCCAGCCCGGCCTCGATGCGGGACGTGACCGCCGTGAACCATGCCCCGAGTCCGCCCTCGAGGATGGCTGTCAGGTTGGTGTCGGGCGGAAGGCGCTCGGCCAACCGCGACAACAGCTCGGGTCTCTGCAGCAGCGCCAGCTCGGCGATCTGTCCCGCTCCGACGCGCGCCAGGATGCGGCCGTGCAGATCGGGCTCGCGTTGCAATCGATCGGCGAGCGCGTCGACGAAACGGTGCCGTGCATCGTCGGTACCGCCGTCGACGACCAGCACCGGCGCGTCGGGGTAACCGAAGCGCTCGAAGAAGCGAAAGAGGCGCGCCTGGTAGGGATTGTCGCGGGAGACGAGGCCGTAGCGCGACGTGCTGACCTGGATGCCTGGGATGAGGAGCACGCTTGCGAGTGTGACGAGCGCGATCGATGCGACGATCTTCCAGGGATGCCGGGTGCCGAAGACTGCGACGGTGGCGAAGGCCCGCGCGCGCCAGGAAGCGCTGATCGATGTTTCGGGCGTGGCCGCCGGATTCAACGGGGGCTGTCGCACCCTAGAGGCTCGGCGTCGTTCGCGAGCCGCGCGAGCAACGCCTGATCGTCGGGGCGAAGGACATTCTTCGACTCGAAGCAGCGGCAGAGGTGCGGACGCGCCGGCGCGGGATCGCCGAGCGCGACGTAGGCCTCAGCCAACCGCAGATGGTTCTCGGGAAGGTCGGGGCGCTCCTCGGTGAGCGACTCGAGCATCTCGATTCCGCGCTCGGAATCGCCGTGCTCGAGCAGCGCGGCCGGGGCCAGGACGTAGAGCGTGCCGAGCATGCGGGTGGCGGCGCCATCGCGGAAGCGCGGATCGAGCTCGACGCTGCGGCGCGCGTAGCGCTCGACGTCGCCGACCAGATTCGCCGCGAGCAGTCCGCGGACCTGCACGAGACGTCCGGTCACCGCGGCGCGCGCGAAAGTGTAGGCCGCCGTGTCCTCCTCGTGGGCGCGCACCGCTTCATAGGTTCGTTCGCGGTCGGCGGGTGTATCGGTGCCGGCGGCGATCAGCTCCTCGAGCGCGTCGGAGAGCGCGAGGGCATCGACCGGGACAACCGGCGCCTCCGCGACGCGCACCCGTCGGGGCGTACACGCCGCGACCAGCAGGGAGAGCGCCGCGATCGCCACGAGGGCGCGTCGCCCAGGCATCCGGCCGATCGATCGTGTCCTCTCCATCGTTACTTGCCGTAGGCGGCGATCACCGCCGTGTAGTCGCTGGCGTCCGCGGGCTTGAGCGAGACGATCCCGACCTCGGCGCAGGCGCTCTTGGCCTCGCCGTCGCAGAGCTTCGTGAACCCTGCGCGGAACGTTTGCCGCTCGGCAGCCGGCGCCGAGGGGAGCGCGACCACCGTCATCGGCGGCAGCGAGGCGCTCTTCCAGATCGCGCGCACGCCGTCGGTGCCGTCGATGTGTGCCAGCTCCGCGAGTTGCGCGTCGTCGACGAGCGCGCAGTCGGCGTCGCCGGCCGTCACCTTCTTGATGCCTTGCAGAGGCCGTTGCGTCGCGACCAGCTTGAAGTCGGCGAGCACGAACGCGCCACCAGCGACGACGCGCTCGATGAAGCGCGGGTCGTCGGCATGGTCGGTGGCGAGCTTCTTACCCTTGCACCCGGCGAGATCCGCCACGGTCTTGCTGATGAGGTGGTACTGCTGACCGCCCGCGCGCGGCACCTCGACCTGGCCGATGACCTCGAGCCCATGCTTCTTGCGCATGGCGAGAAAGCCGCCGAGGTCGAGGATCGCGTAGTGGGGCTTCTCCTTCGTGATGTAGGCGTCGGCGGCTTTGCGGGTGGTGAGGTACTGGCCGCGGGCGCCGGGCCAGCCATTCTCCCGCGCCGCCATGGCGACGAAGCGATCGACGTACGGTTGCGCCTGGGCGGCGCTTCCTACCCCGTGCTCTTTGAGCACCAGGACTCCCACCGGCGACCCGGCCGCGTATGCCCCCCCGGGGGCGGTTGCCATAGCAAACATCCACGCAACGGCGAGGAGCCGGAGGTGACCGCGACGGCCAGCCGGATCCTTCAAAGCCGCACGCGTCGTACTCAGACGGGGTCCTGAGCCTTTCGCTCGCATTCGCCCTCGATCCTCGAGCCTCCCCAGCCTCACCCCGGGGCGTCCGTATCCTTTGATAGTTAGGTCTGCTTGATTGTCGCTGGTTTGTCCACCCTGCGCGACCGACCGCCGGCACTCGCTCTCGAGCGGCGCTTCCCGACACTGGTCGACCGGCTGGCCCGCGAGACCTTCACGGAGCTGCCCACGCCGGTCGCGCGCCTCGCGCGCCTCGGCCACCGGGTCGGCATCGATCAGTTGTACATCAAGCGCGACGATCTGAGCGGGCCGCTCTACGGCGGCAACAAGCCGCGCAAGCTCGAGTTCGTGCTCGGCGACGCACGCCGGCGGCGACGCAGCACCGTGCTGACGTTCGGCGGCATCGGCAGCCATCAGGCGCTCGCGACCACGATCTGTGCGGGCGCTGTCGGCATGCGGACCCAGCTCGTGCTCGTCCCGCAGCCGGTGACCGACCACGTCCGGCACACGTTGCTCCTCGACCACGCACATGGTGCGGAGCTGCACCTGGCGAGCGGTATGGTGCACGCCGCGACCACGACGGTGACCCTCATCGCGCGCGACGCGCTCGCCGGCACCCTTCCCGCGATCATCCCCGTCGGGGCGACCTCGACGCTCGGGACGATCGGTTACGTGAACGCCGCCCTCGAGCTCGCCGACCAGGTGCGGGCTGGCGAGCTGCCGTCGCCGCACACGATCTTCGTGGCGCTCGGCAGTGGCGGCACGATCGCGGGGCTGGTGCTCGGCTTCAAGCTCGCCGAGCTCCGGACTCGCGTCGTGGGTGTGCTCGTGACCGATCTCCTCGCGCCCTCGACGCGCCGTCTCGCGCGCCTCGCCCGCGGCGCGCTCGCGTACCTGCGCCGTCGCGCGCCCGCAATCCCCGACGTCACCATCGGGCCGGACGACTTCACGATCGCCACCGACGAGCTCGGCCCCGGCTACGGCGCGTCGACGCCGGCGGCAGAAGAGGCACGCCGGCTGATGGCGGAGAGTGAAGGGATCACGCTCGAGACGACGTACACCGCGAAGTGCCTCGCCGCTCTGCTGCGTTTCGGAAAGAGCGCGCCGTCGCGGGGTGGGAACGGCCGTGCCGGCGCGGTGCTCTTCTGGAACACGTTCAGCGCCATCGAGCCGGCGGCACCGAACGGGCTGCCCGCGCCGGACGAGCTGCCGCCCGCCTTCCGGAAATTCTTCCGCTGAAGCGCCCGCGCCGCCGGGCTCTCAAACCCCCATCGCGGGGCGGCTTCTCATGCCTTTTCAGCAGCGCGTTCACGACCATTGGCGATTGTCGATTTCCGTAAGTCCTCCATAGTCTTCGGCGTCAGTAACGTGCCGCGTCGAGCCGAGCTCGCCCGCGTACTCGCCAGTTCCGTGTGGAGGATGTCGATCATGAGGAGTCTCGTCGGTCGTCTGATTGCGGCCGTGACCTTGATAGCGCCGCTCGCGCTCCCGGCGCCTGCCACGGCGCTCGACCACTTCACCTGCTACAAGGCGCGGACGACCGGGGGCACCGCGAAGTTCGTTCCCCGCCCCGGGGTGACCGTCGTCGACAGGGTGCGCTCCTCGACCGTCGAGGTCCGCAAACCGAAGCTCCTGTGCGCGCCGACCAGCAAGAACGGCGAGGATCCGACGGCGCCGTCGCACCCGCTCCACCTCGAGGACTATCAGATCAAGGCGGCGACCAAGCTCGTGCCGGTCGTCAACCAGGAGATCGTCGATCAGTTCGGGACGCTCTCGCTCGACATGAGGAAGCCGCTGACGTTGCAGGTCCCGACCGCGAAGAGCCACACCGCGACGCCGGCCGAGCCCGTCGGCCCCGCCCTCGACCATTTCCAGTGCTACAAGGTGAAGACCTCGAAGGGCACGGCGAAGTTCGTGCCGCGCCCGGGTGTCACGCTCCAGGACCAGTTCGGCGCGATGACGGTGCTGGTGAAGAGGCCGCGCCGTCTGTGCGTGCCCGCCGACAAGAACGGCGAGAGCCCCGGCGCCGAAAACCACCCGGATCATCTGCTCTGCTACCAGATCAAGCAGACGAGCATGCCGAGGTTCGCTCCGGTCGGCGGCCTCTACACCAACAATCAATTCGGCCCGGAACGGATCGACGCCAAGAAGCCGCGTGAGCTGTGCGTGCCGGCGCAGCGTGGGCCGGTTCTTCCGACGCCGACCGTGACCCCGACGCCCGGCGGTCCGTTCTGCGGCGACGGCCTGGTCAATCAACCCAGCGAGGAGTGCGACGGCCTGCTCTCGCTCTGCACGAACGGTACCTGCCAGCCGAACTGCGCCTGTCCGGCGGTCTGCGATCCGCTCGACCCGAGCGTCTGCCTGTATCCCTTCCCGAACGACTACTTCACGATCGTCGATCCGGCGACCGACACCGGGCGGCGGGTCAATTTCTCGCTCACCGCGATGCCGCGGAACGTCGCGAACGTCCCGGTCGACCCGACCGACCTGAACCGCGCCGACGGCTTCAGCCCCGGCCAGTCGATCGAGACGCGCGTGCCGGGGTACGACCCCGTGCAGACGGGCGCGGTGCCGATCACCGACATCGAGCGCTCGTTCGATCCGGCACAGCCGATCGTCGTGATCAACGCGTCGACGCTGCAACGGCATCTCATCTGGTCGGAGATCGATTCCAACGCCATGGCGGAAGCGGACCGCGTGCTCTACGTCAGGCCCGGCGTCAACTTCGACGAGGGCGGGCGCTACATCGTCGCGCTCCGCAACATGAAGAACGCCGGCGGCGCGCTGATCACGCCGAACGCCGACTTCCTCGCCTATCGCGACGACACCCCGACCGGCGACCCGGCGAAGGAGGCGCGACGCGCCCACATGGAGGACATCTTCACGACGCTCGCGGCGGCGGGCATCGCGCGCAACGACCTCTATCTCGCGTGGGACTTCACGGTCGCGAGCCGCGACAGTCTGAGCAAGCGCGCGCTCGCCATGCGCGACGACGCGTTCGGCGTCCTCGGAGACACGAACCTCTCCGATCTGACGGTGCAGGGCTCGGCGCCGAGCTTCACGGTCGTCAACGCGACCGATCTGCCGCCGTGCGGCGGCGACGGCTGTGCGGGCGGCGCGCCGCCGGAGAATCCGCCGGGCGGGCAGGAGTTCTGCGACGCGCTCAAGACCGTCTCGGAGCTGGCGCCGCTCCTGGTGGGCGTCGACTGCAACCTGCTGCCGAACTCGACGCCGAGCGAGAGCGACAGGATCGCGCGTCGCGTCGAGGGCACCGTCACGGTTCCCTGCTACCTGTTCCCGAGCTGCCAGCCCGGCGGGACGTTCATTCTCGACGCCAACGGCGCGCCGACGAGAAACCCGGTCGACTACTCGGCCAACTTCGTCTGCAACATCCCGCGCGCCGCGTTCAGCGACGGCGACGCGACGACCGGCACCGCGGTGCCGGCACGCCCGTCGCTCTACGGCCACGGCTTGCTCGGCACCGCGCAGCGAGGTCAACGCCGGCAACGTCCAGGCGATGGGCAACGAGCACAACGTCATCTTCTGCGCCACCGATTGGGCCGGCTTCTCCACCAGTGACGTCGGGACCGTGATCGCGACGCTGCAGGACGTCTCCAACTTCCCGAAGCTGGTCGACCGCATGCAGCAGGGGTTCCTCAACTTCCTCTACCTCGGCCGGGCGCTGCTGCACGCCAACGGCTTCGCCGCCAACGCCGCCTTCCAGGACGGCTCCGGCAACTCGTTGATCGACACGACGCGTCTCTTCTACGACGGCAACAGCCAGGGCGGGATCATGGGCGGCGCGCTGACCGCGCTCGCGCCGGACTTCACGCGCGGCGTCCTCGGCGTGCCCGGCATGAACTACTCGACGTTGCTGCAACGCAGCTCGGACTTCGCGCCCTACGCGGAAGGCAAGTTCCTCGGCGCGATCAGCGAGGACCTCGAGGACATCGACACGCCCTTCGGGCTCTACGACAACTACCCGAACGAGCTCGAGCGGCCGCTGATCTTCGCGCTGATGCAGATGCTGTGGGACCGCGGCGAGGCGAACGGCTACGCGCACCACATGACGACCGATCCGCTGCCGAACACGCCGGCGCACACGGTGCTCCTGCACGAGGCGTTCGGCGACCATCAGGTGGCGAACGTCACGACCGAGGTCGAGGCGCGCACGATCGGCGCCAGCATCTATCAGCCGGCGCTCGCGCCCGGCCGGCACTCGGACGTCGACCCGTACTTCGGCATTCCCGCGATAGCGAGCTTTCCGTTCGCCGGCTCGGCGTACGTGGTGTGGGACAGCGGCACGCCGACGCCGCCGATCACCAACACGCCGCCGATGGCGGGCAGCGATCCGCACGGCCGGCCGCGCAACACGGCGAGCGCGCGGGTGCAGAAATCCGAGTTCCTGAAGACCAACGGCGCCGTCATCGACGTCTGCAGCGGCATGCCGTGCCTGGCGCCGTGACGAACCCAAAGGAGCCCCCTATGCGTATGAGATCGATCCTCGCCTTCGTGATTGCGGCGGTGACGCTGCTCGCGGAGCGAGCGCCCGCCCAGCCTACCGCGCAGCGCAGCGTCGAGCCGGTCATCGTGAGCGGCGCCAAGCTCGCCGGCTGGTCGGGACCGCAGGCGACCGTCGTCTGCCAACCCTATCCTTCGGGGGCGCTCACCGGGGAGCGCGACGCCCACAACGGCATCTACATCGCGCCGCCCGCGATCGGGGTCCCGGTCGATCAGATCGCGGCCTACCGCTGGGACACCGGCACCTGCAGTTCGTCGAGATCCCGGTGCAGGTCGACGAGCTGTATCCCTACTGCCTCTCCAACCCGCCGTCGGACTTCGCGATCTACTCGGGCACGGACCTCGAGCTGACCTACGCGTGGGACGTCGAGTCGTGGAAGAAGATCGCCGGCGAGTGCACCGTCCGAGTATCTGCCCGGCGACGGTCCGCTTCCCGACCCCGTCGCGACGCTCGACAACGACGACGAGGTCGTCTTCATGGCGAGCGACGCCGGTCCGCAGGCGCCGCTGTTCGCGCCGTCGCCGCCGGGCGCGACCTCGCGCCAGGCGATCGCCATCATCGATCCGCTGAACGGCGACACCACCTTCGTCTACCTCTTCACGCAAGCCCGGGGGATCCTCCTTCACCGCCGCGAACGGCTACGTCGCCTACGTCCGCGACCTGAACGCCGATCAATGGATCGATCGTTTCAGCTTCGATCCCTTCGACCCGGAAAAGCTCGGCACCAGCAATACCGGCTACGGACCCAACCTGACCGGAACGGTCTGCGACCCGCCGGACGACATCCCGCGCAGCTCGTCGGATCGTTTCGTGCGCGACGGCGTCACCGTCAGCACCGATACCTATCAGTGGCGTGCGACCGGACGCTGGATGGTCCGGGATCTGAGCGTGGCGAAGCCCGGCCAGCCGGGCGTGTACGGACCCGATCTGCTCGACCGCTGGAAGGGCCGCGCGTTCCAGCAGGCGCCGGATTCCACCATCTCGCTCGTCGGCTTCGAGGACGAGCAGGTGAACTGGGAGGCGAACGCCGCCCTGCTCGGCGAGCGCATGGGTCCGGTGCGCGCCATCCGCGAGATCTGGGGCGCGGACTCCGGCACCAACGTCACCAAGACAAGAGGCCTTCTACCGCGACGTGATCACCTACCGGTATCACGTGCGCGTCCACCCGATTCCGCCCGACGGCCTCTACACGTCGTGGGACTACAACCGCGGCGTCGCCACCACCTACTACAACGTGCTCAAGCCGGGCGGCGTCGCCATCGACGGCGAGAACGACGACATCGGTGAACGTCGACGACGCCGGCGGCTTCCCGGCGTACGCCGACGTGCCGGATCCGTCGTTCAGCCCGCCGACGGCGCTCCTCCAGTGGGAGCAGGTGTCGGGCGCGAACGACTTCGGCTCGCTCGTCTACATCGCCGAGATCAAGGGCGCGACGACGCTCGAGAACCCCGCGGTCGTGCCCTACTACCGCGACGACAGCTGCCTCGACGACGGCACCGGCGACGATCCGGTGCCGCGCCCCTGGCCCGGGGAGGCCGGCGGTGATCAGCGCGTGCTCGACGGCTACTGCGCCGCCGCACGGCGAGCCCGCCGGTTGCCACGTGTGCCGGCTGCGCTCGGATCCCGGCCCGTGCGACGTCGACTGCAAGCTCGGCGAGACGCAGGGCGCGCACGCCGCGCACGGCATCCACTATTTCGTCACCGACGACACCGACAACGCGCGCGTCGCCGGGCACGCTCACCGAGATCGACGCGCAGCAATGGCAGTTCACGGTGCCGACCAACGCGCCGACGAACGTCGGCGAGACGCACGGCAACGTGGTGGTGTTCCCGCTGCAGACGGCCGCGATTCCGATCTCGCTCCTCTCCGGGTCTGGCGCCGCCCGTGGCCTCCGACGTCACCGCGACGACCGATCAGGACACGCCCGTCGTCATCACGCTCGAGCGGCCTCGACGTCGACACCTGCGACCTCGCGTTCTCGGTCGTGGCGCCGCCCGGGGACGGCGGGCGTCTCGACGATCACGGATGCACGCATGCGTCGCCGGGTACCCCGAACACCGACGGCGCGACCATCACCTACACGCCCGACCGGGCTTCTCCGGCACCGACGCCTTCACGTACAAGGTGAACGACGGCACGGCCGACTCCAACACCGCGACGGTCACGATCAACGTGAACCCCGACCCGACCGTCACCCCGACCCCGACGGTGACCGTCACGCCGACGCCCACGGTGACGGCGACGTCCGCGCCCGGCGAGCGGCAACGGCGACGCGCCACGCGCACCCCGACGCCGCAGCCGAGCCCACCGCCCGACTGCCAGCTGACGACGATGTGCGGCTCGCAGCCGGCGAGCGGCTGTCGCGAGCCGGTCGTGCCCGCGAAGGCGATGCTGCAGATCAAGAACCGCACGCCCGATCAGGCCGATCGGATCGCCTGGAAGTGGGTGAAGGGCGCCGCCACGGCCAAAGCCGAGTTCGGCACGCCGCTCAGCACCACCGACTACGAGATGTGCGTGTACGACAGCACGCAGAACCTGATCGCGCGCGCCTGCGCGCCGGCGGCCGGGATCTGCGCCGGCAAGCCGTGCTGGAAGGAGACCAAGAAGGGCTTCAAGTATCGCAAGCGCGACGTGACCGGCGGCGGCCTCAAGAACTCGCTGCAGGTCATTCTCAAATCCGGCGCCGCCGGCGCGGCGCGCATCAGCGTCAAAGGCAAGGGAGGCAATCCTCCGCTGCCGGCGATGCCGCTCAGCCAGCCGGTGACCGTGCAACTCGTGAACGGCGGGGGGTGTGCTGGGAGGCGACGTACAGCGCGCCGGCGCTCCGCAACGACGGCACTCAATTCAAAGACAAGGCGGACGTCGAATCATGAAGAGGACCATTGCGTTCATCGGATCGTTGGCGGCGCCTGGCGCTCGGGTCGGTCGCCGAGGCCGCGATCCCGAACATCTTCGGCGGAACGGTCGCGTGTACCGTCCAGGTCGGCGTCAACGCCGGCGAGCGCCACTGCTCGGGCATCTTCACCACCTTCGACGGCGCTCCGATCGACGTCAACGTCGGCTTTCCGCCGGCGCCGGGCAGCGGTCCCGACGGCGACTTTCCGATCATCGGCGTCTTCCACGGCTGGGGCGGAGCGAAGCTCGGGCTCACCAGCGGCTCGATGCAGGAATGGCTCGACGCCGGCTACGCCGTCTTCTCGATGAGCGACCGCGGCTGGGGAAACTCCTGCGGCGGCCTCGATCCGAATCGCCTCCTGCCGGTGTGCGCCAACGGCTACAACCACCTGATGGACACCCGCTACGAGGTGCGTGACGCGCAGGAGGTCTTCGAGGCGCTCGCGGATCAGCTCGCCGACGGCGCAGTGAGCGGTGAAGGGTTGATCGATCCGCAGGCGATCGGCGTGACCGGCGGCTCGTACGGCGGCGGCATCTCGATGGCGCTCGGCGCGCTCAAGAACCGCAAGATGATGGGCGCCCACGAGGGCGCAGTCCGCCGAACCTGCCGACGGCTATCTCGTGCCGTGGGTCAGCGACGGCGGCAAGGCGATGCAGATCGCGGCCGCGCAGCCCGACATCCCCTGGACGGACCTCGCCTATTCGCTGCACGCCGAACGGCCACACGCTCGACTACGTCGCCGACGCCCCGTACCTCGCAGCGCGGCCGCGATCGGCGTCGTGAAGCAGTCGTTCGTCGCCGGTCTCTACGGGTTGGGCGCGGCAACCAGCAACTACGCGCCGCCCGGGACCGATCCCGACGCCGACTTGACGCAGTGGTACGCGGCCATCAACGCCGGCGAGCCCTACGATCAGAACCCGCTCTCGCAGGACATCGCCGACGAGATCACGAGGCACCACTCGTCGTACTACATCGACGATTCCACGGCGCCGGCGCCGATGCTGATCTCGAACGGCTGGACCGACGATCTCTTCCCGCCCGACGAGGCGATTCGCTTCTACAACCGCACGCGCACCAACCATCCCGGGCACGCCGATCGCGCTCATCTTCAGCGACCACGGCCACCAGCGCGGGCAGAACAAGGGGCCGGACGGCACCTTCCGCAGCCAGGAGCGTCACGCCTGGCTCGACTTCTACGTGAAGGGCATCGGGTCGCAGCCGTTCCTCGGCGTGCAGACCCTGACGCAGACCTGCGGCGGACCGTCGGGCGGCGCGACCGGCGACTTCGACGACCCGAACACCGACCTGCCGTTCCAGGCGTCGAGCTGGGCGGCGCTCGCGCCGGGAGAGGTGCGGATCGAGAGCGCGGCGGCGCAGATCGATCCTGCCTGCCGTGCCGACCGACGCGCCCCGTCGGCCAGGCGTTCGATCCGATCTCGGGCAGCGGCGCGTGCGCGACCGCGAGCGGCGCCGATCAGACCGGCGCCGCCACCTATCGGAGCGATCCGGCGCCGGCCGGCGGCTTCACGCTCATGGGCTCGGCCGACGATCATCGCCGACATCGACTCGCTCGAGCCCCACCGCGCAGCTCGCGGCGCGCCTGCTCGACGTCGATCCGGTGAGCGGCAATCAGACGCTCGTGGCGCGCGGCCTCTACCGGCCCGAGATCACGACGCTCTCCGCCACCTGCCAGGTCTTCCAGCTCCACCCGAACGGCTGGAAGTTCGCCGAAGGCCACATCGCCAAGCTCGAGCTGCTGCCCGCCGATCAGCCCTACGGTCGCAACTCGAACGGCCAGCTCGCCGATCACGGTGTCCAACGTCAGGATACAGCTGCCGGTGCTCGAGACGCCCGACGGCGGGCTCATCGACCCGCGCTCGCCCAAGGTGCTGCCGGCGGGCTACGCGCTCGCCGCCGACTTTCCTCCCGACGTCGACGGCACCTGTCAGCCGGGCTCGGTGCCGACCGCCAACCCCGACGCCAACCGCGACGGCGACACCGCCACCGGGCGCGACGGTGACACCGACGCCGGTCGCGACGTCGACGCCGATCCCGACGGGCACGGCCACTCCCGGACCGTTCACGTGCAACGCATCGCCGCTCGGAGCCTGCCGCGCGCCTGCCGTTCCCGGGGAAAGCCTCGGTCTCCCTGAAGGACCGCTCGCCCGACGACAAGGATCGGCTCGGCTGGAAGTGGATCAAGGGAGCGGCGACGACGAAGGCCGACTTCGGCACGCCGCTCACCACCACCTCGTACGCGCTCTGCATCTACGATCAGAACGGCTTGCGCCTGTTCGCGCGCGCACCAGCGGGCGGGGACTGCGGCGGCAAGCCATGCTGGACCGACAAGCCGACGGGCTTCAGGTACAAGGACCGGCCCGCAACTCCCGACGGTCTCACGCAGATCATTCTGAAGGCGAACGTCGCCGGCAAGGCCAAGATCATCGCCAAGGGCAAGGGCTTCGACCTCCAGATGCCGGGTCCGCTCACCTCGATCACCCAGCCGGTGACGGTGCAGATGCAGAGCAGCACCGGAATCTGCTGGGAAGCGAACTACAGCGCGCCGGCCAAGAAGCAGACGATGGACCAGTTCAAGGACAAGGCCGACTGACTCGCAACCGTCTGGAGTGCTGCGCCGACCGGGAGTCCATCGGTTGCGGCGCTAGGCGCGGACCTACTACCCTGACGAGCCATCATGCACCGGCGCATCTCTGCAAAACGCCGCCGCGGTGCGGCGTCGCCCGCTGCCGCACCATGGCGTGTTCGTGCGTCTGCAACGGTCGCGATCCACGGTCTCGGCGTGTTCGCGATTCGCAGCATCCCCAAGGGCGTCAGAATTTTCGGCGACCATCGCGAGGTCATCCTGCGCGTGCCGGTCTCGACCGTGAGGAAGTTGAAGGACGGCGCGCGTCATCTCTACGAGGACTTCTGTGCCGTCGAGGACGGCGACTACATCAGTCCACGGAGCTTCAACGAGCTGACGGCGTCCTGGTACATGAACCACAGCGACAAGCCGAACGTGAGCTACCACGCGAAGCTGACGTTCGTCGCGGCACGGCGGATCCGCGCCGGCGAAGAGCTGACGGCGGACTACCGGACGTATTGCGAGGACCCTTTTCCGTGGCGGCGGAAGAGGCGGCCGCGCGCCCGTCCGGCGCGATAGATTTCACGTTTCCATCCCCCGGGGTTGGAAGCGTCGATGACGACCTTTCTACTGCTTCACGGGTCGTTCCACGCGGCGTGGAACTGGCACAAGGTCGTTCCGCTTCTCGAGCAGGCAGGGCATCGCGGGATCGCCCTGGACCTCCCGGGCCATGGCCGCGATCGGACTCCCGCGAGCCGGGTCACGCTCGATCGCTGCGTCGACGAGGTCCTGGAGGTCCTCGATCGGCTCGACGAGAAGGCCGTCCTGGTGGCGCACAGCCGGAACGGCATCGTCATCTCGGAGGCGGCCGAGCGGCGTCCGGGACGAATCGCCGGCCTGGTGTATCTGGCGGCGTACCTGGTCCCGAACGGCCGATCGATGATGGACTATGCGATCCACGACACCGAATCGCTGGTGGTCCAGAACGTCGCGCTCGGCCTCGACCGGAAATACCTGCCGGCGTTGATTCGCGCCTTCCGGAGTCCGTTCCTCCGCCGGCTCGGCTCGAGGTTGCTGCCGCTCGGGCTCCAGACACACGCACTCAAACCATCAGCGTACCGCGAGGCGCTGTACCATGACTGCGCGGACGAGATCACCGCGCTCGCCAACGTGCTGCTCGAGCCCGAGCCCAACTGGGCCGGATTCACGCCGCTGCGGTTGAGCGAGGAGAGCTACGGCCGGGTGCCGAAGGTGTACGTCGAGTGTCTTCGCGACCGCGCCGTCACGCTCGAGCTGCAGAGCCGGATGCAGGCCGACTCGCCGTGCGAGCGCGTGCTCTCGCTCGACTCCGGCCACTCGCCATTTTTTTCGCAGCCCGAGCGACTGGTCGAAACCCTGATTGAAGCGCTGGCGGGCTTCACCTCCGTGCGCCGGATTCCCATGCTGCGTCAGGTCGTGTCGGCCGCGTAAGGTCTTCGCAGATCCGGTCACCGACGCACGCGAGCAGCGGCGGGACACCGGCGCGAACCCCGAGCTGCCAGTGGATGCCGCGCGGTGCCGTGCCGTACGCGCGGATCGTTCCGCCGTGGATGCCGTGGAGATGATGCGACGCGCAGATCGTGATGCGATTGGCGCGCTCGTTGCCGCCGCCACGGGACCGGTAGCGCACGTGGTGATCATGCAAATTGCGCCGTGAGGTGCAGGCCGGCACGGTGCAGCGCCAGCCATCGCGCGCGAACACCGGATCACGGTGCCGCTCGGCGCGCTCCCACTCGACGATCACGTGCTGGAGGACGCGCTCGAGGGCCGTCCATCGCGGCTCGCCGGGAAGCGCGAACGCATCGAGCGTGTCCCGGAAGAGCGCCACGACCGATGCCGGAGCGGTGAAGTCGATCTCGACATCGCAGACTTCGCGAGTGTGCGCACCGATTTGCAGTGCAGGGGCAAGTGCCGTTTTTTGGCACTGCCGGGCGAGCGTTTCCGCGACCGGCGAAGGGATCTCGCTGTCGAGCGGAGGCGGATCGAGCGGGGCGTCCGCGCCGAGTGCGTCGCGCCTTTCGAGCACCCAGCTGACCTCGTCTGCCAGGCGCCGCACCGTGACGCTGGTAGCCCGGTTGATCCACGCGGCGGCGTTGTCGCGGTCCACGACCGGCAACAGCGTCAGGGCGCGCGCCCACGAAAGCCGACCCTCTGCGTAGCTCTCTGCGAACACGGTCGCGCGACGGGCGGTCTTCTCGATCTTGAGGAGCGCCCAGACCTTGCGCGCCGAGATGCCGAGGCGCTGGCACACATACGAGTCGAGGCTAGGGAACCCGAGCGTGCGGTAGAGCCGATGGTCGACGAGGATGCCGAGCAGCCGGCCGATCCGGGGCTCGCTCGTCTGGATCACGCGTATGGCGTCCACGAGCCGTGCGTCGAGCGCGAAGGGATCGGACGGTGCGCGCGCCGCGGTGGGCTCGCGTGGCGCCTGGGACTCGTCGCGCGGGAGATGCTGGGCTTGCGACGCCGGCCGAATCCGCAACCGATGACATTGCACCGCCGGCTCGCGACTGCTGAAGCGCCGCGGG
The DNA here is from genome assembly GCA_963846105.1 of uncultured delta proteobacterium. GTDB lineage: Bacteria > Desulfobacterota > Binatia > UTPRO1 > UTPRO1 > CAWJUT01. The sequence goes on along the minus strand of CAWJUT010000004.1, from coordinate 374,382 downwards.
CGGCTCCGCCGCCCCTGACTTGCCGAGCTCCCCAGGCGCCGCAGACGCCGCCGCGCCCGCTGGTGCTGCGCCAGCATCCCCGGTGGCTCCGTTCGTACGGTGTCGCACACGCCGCGCCAGTTTGAGCGCGACGAGCAACATCCGGTCGCCGAAGGATACGCCGGCAGGACGCCCGGCGAACGCCTCGGCAGCGATGATCTCTGCGGCACGCCACGCGACGAGCGGCTCGCCCGCCACCCGGCTGGCGAGCTCGAGCGCGCGGCGCCAGAGGCTGCGCACCCGTGCCGGGCACGTCATACGGAGACGCACCGCGGGCTCGTCGTCGATCAGGCCGTCGTCGGCATCCGGGTCGGGATGAGCTCCATCGTTTGGACGTATGGACTTTGCAAACGCGTCGAGCTCGTCGGCGTTCAAGCGACGGGCGCGTTCCAGCCACACCGCTTCGTCGTCGATGCTGGCGACCGCACATATCGTGCGCGCCTGCGCCCAGGAGAGCTCGCTGCGGTCGAACGCCGATCCGATGAGCGGCAGGGTGTCGAGCCTTGTTGCCAGCCACGCCGCCGACTGCAGCGTCCGCGCCGACACGCCCAGGCGCTCGCGTGCGTAGTCGCTGAGCCGTACGAAGCCCAGGCGGCGGTAGCCACGACGCGCGAGCAGTGCGCGGGCGGCGCACCCGAGCTGGCGTCGGGCCGCCGCTTCGCTGCGACAAGCGAGCTGCAGCTCGATATCGATCGACCTGGCAAGTCGCGCGCGCTCGCTCTGGCGTGCCTGTTCGAAATCGGGATCGACAGGCTTGCGCGCCGCCGGCCGCAAGCGCACCACCCGCAGGCGGGGCGACGCCCGACTGCCGTCCGAGGGGAACGAATAGACTCCGATGCTAGACAAATCCTGATCCAGTACCGATGCCGATCCAGTAGGCGAAGAATAGGCGAAACAGTAGCCAAAGTCAAGTATCTGCGCGCCGAATCGAGCACGGTGACGGCTCTCATTGCGTACTCGTATTCGTGCAGACACGGCGGGCGCGCGTGACTCCCGTGACACGTCCCGCCCGTCGGCTGGCACTGAGATCCATTGCGTGCGCACTACTCCGTCATCCTTCATGGTCGCGGCCCGAAGGAGGACTCGCCGCCACAGCACGCGAGGCCTTCTCCTCAGAGACGCGACCTCACGGCAACGCCAGCACCCCCACCGGCTCGCTGCGTCCGCGCAGTTGCACCGAGTCGCTCAGCGTGAGCGCGCCATCGAAGCCGGCGGAGCGTGCCAGCTCGTAGGTGTGCGCGGAGACGAGCAGCATCCGACCCTTCTCCTTGCAGAGCTGCTGCAGGCGCGCCGCGACGTTCACCGCGTCGCCGATCACGGTGTACTCGTGGCGATCGGCGGCGCCGATCGTGCCCGCCAGCACTTCGCCGCTGTGGATGCCGATGCTGACGGCGAGCGGAGCGAGGTTGGCGGCGGCACGCTCGACGTTGAGCGCGCTCAAGCGCTCGCGCATGCCGAGCGCGCAGCGCAGCGCGGCGGCGGCGCCGGTGGCGCCTGAGCTCGACACGCCCGCCGGGATGCCGTCGGCGGCGCCGGAGGTCGATGCGCTCGCCCGGCTGCCGTCGCCGGCGCTCGACGCGGCCGCCCGATTGCCATCGACGCCCTCGTCGAACAAGCCGAAGACCACCAGCATGGCGTCGCCGATGAACTTGTCGACGAAGCCGCCACACGCGCGCACCCAGGCGGTCATGGTGGTGAAGAACGCGTTCAGCGTCGCCACCACCTCGGCGGGCGGCATGCGCTCGGCCATCGCCGTGAAGCCGCGCAGGTCGCAGAACAATACCGTCGCTCTGCGCAGCTCGCCGGCGGTGCCGACCTCGCCCGGCGAGCAGGCGGTCGCGCACCGACGGCTCCACCACCCGCCCGAACGTCTGGAGGATGCGCTCGCGGTCACGGAGCGCCGACACCATCGCGTTCACGCCGTACGCGAGCACGCCGACCTCGTCGCTCGAGTCGACGGCGACGTGCACGTCGAGGTCTCCCGCCTGCACGCGCCGAAGCGCCCCCGCCATGCGGCCGAGCGGCCGGGTGAGCGACCACGCCAGGATCAGCGTGAGGGCGATGCCGAGCGCGACGTAGACGAAGAACGTGATCGTGCTCGCATGCGTGAGGCCTCGGCACGACCGCGAGCCGTGACGTCCATGCCCGACGTGACGCGCACGCGCGCCGCGCGCACCAGGCCGAGCATCGTGAACAACGGCACGAACGCGACCGCCATCAGAAAGACCAACAGCCGGGCGCGCACTCCGGGCGCCAGCGAACCCGGGACCTCCACGAAGCGGCCGGTCGGGAAGACGCGCGGAATGACGAGCGTGCGAAAGACCAGGTCGGCGAGAAGGTACGAGGTGGTGGCGGCGAGAAAGCCGTTCACCAGCGGCGAGAAGACGTGCTGTGACAGCAGCGCCGGCGACCAGCGGCCGAACTGGTAGACCGTGATGGCGGGGAAGAAGATCATCCCCACCGCCCATGGCAAGTACCCGATCAGCGCCAGCACGATCGGTGCGCTGGTGACGCGACGTTGCACGACCAGCGGCGCCGGCGCTTTCGCGCCACATTTGAAATAGGTGACGATCGGCGCGACGTACCAGAGGGCAATCGAGATACCGACCACGTAACCGCACACGCGGTAGTACGGCAGGACGGCGAGGTCGTGCGCGCGCACGGTCTGCGCGAACTCGCCGAGATCGCGCATCAGGTCGACCGTCGCCCTGGTCGTGTAGCCGGCCAGGATATTGGTCGTGACCAGGATGAGAAAGACGAGTACGAGCCAGGCTTGGATGACGTGACGCTCCTCGCGTCAGTAGGGCTGCCCGCGCGCGCTTGTCAACCGCGCCGGCGTGCCACCACGCCCCGACGAAGCGGGCGGGGGCGACTCAACCGCGCCGCCGGAAGAACCACGCGAGCGCGTCCTTGCCGCTCGGACGGGCGTGGGCATGCCAGTGATCGGGAATGTTGCGTCGAAAGCCGTCGACGGTGAATTGCGCGAAGCGCGTACGCGCGGCGTCCGAAAGCATGGCCGTCATGTGGGCGAGCTCGTCCGCGGTCGGTGCCGTCCCGTGGGTGCGCCAGACCACCATCGGCACGTCGCAGATCTCGCAGTCGGCCACCCAGCAGGTCGCGTCCTCGTGGTACCAGCGAGTGAGACGCGCCGCCTGGCAGAGGTCGCAGGTGGGAGCGTCGAGACTCACGCGCGCGCGTGTCGCCAGCCGCCACCCGAGACTTTGGCGGCGTGGCGCGCGATCGCATCGACGATGCGCGGCCAGAGCGCGGGGGGCAGATCGTGTCCCATTCCTTCGATGACCATCAGCTCCGCGCCTGGCACGGCTTCTGCCGTGTCGATGCCGCCCTCGACCCGCGCCAGCGGATCCTGGTCGCCGTGGATGACGAGTGTCGGCGTCGTCACCGTACGCAGCGCCTCCTTGCGGCTGCCGCCCGCTATCAAGGCGGCGAGTTGGCGCGCGACGCCGGCCGGGTAGAAGCAACGATCGAACGCGCGTGCCGGCACGTGCGCGGATGCGCGCCTCGTCGAAGGGAAACCCCGGGCTCGAAAGCACGCGCCAGACGGCGAGGTTGCGTTCGATGTTGGCCGCGCGCTCGGCCGGCGCCGGGGTGAAGAGGACGCGCAGCGCCTCGGGACGGGCCGGCGGCAGCTCGGGATTGCCGGTGCTCGACATGATGGAAGTCATCGTGAGCAATCGCGACGGATGCCGGATGGCGAGCATCTGCGCGATCATGCCGCCCATCGAGGCGCCGACCACGTGGGCGCGCGCGATGTCGAGCGACTCGAGCAGATAGACGGCGTCGTCGGCCATGTCGGCGAGCGTGTACGGGACGTCGATCGGCGAGCCGGTCGCGAGCGCCTGCAAGGCGCTGAAGACGTTCGGAACCCCCGCGTCGTCGAGCTTGGTCGAAAGGCCGACGTCGCGGTTGTCGTAGCGGACGACGTAGAATCCGCGCGCGGCGAGCGCCCGGCAGAGCTCCTCGTCCCAGAGAATCATCTGCGCCCCGAGTCCCATCACCAGCAGCATGGGCTCGGCGCCGCGGTCGCCGAAGATCTCGTACTCGAGCTCGATCCCGTTTGCCTGCGCTCTCGGCATGCCGTGCATCTTCCAGGCGGGGAGCAACGGAATCAAGGACCGGCCGGGTCTGTGTGCTACAGTGCGTTCATGGCCGCTCAGGCGCACGAAGTCTTCGGTCCCGATCTCGAGCAGCGTGTGCGCGCCCATCTCGCGGCCCACGAGCGCCATACCTTCGCGCTCGACGGCCGGCGCGCCGCGGCCGTGGCGGTGACGCTGGTCACCGACGCCGACAGTGCGCCGTGCTTTCTCATCACCCGGCGCGCGCCTCGACTGCGCGCCCATGCCGGCCAGTGGGCTCTCCCCGGCGGGCGCGTGGAGGCCGGCGAGACGGCCGCGGACGCGGCCCGCCGCGAGCTCGCCGAAGAAGTGGGACTCGACGTGCCGGCGGTGCACGTGCTCGGCCTCCTCGACGACTATGCGACGCGCTCGGGCTTCGTCATCACGCCGGTGGTCGTGTGGGGCGGCGAAGCGACGGACCTCGTCGCCAATCCCAGCGAGGTAGCAGCCGTGCACCGCGTGCCGCTCACGGTGCTCGAGCACCCCGACGTCCCGCACCTGCGCGACATTCCCGAGAGCGACCGCCCGGTGATCTCGATCGCGATGCTCGGGACGCACGTGCACGCGCCGACGGCGGCGATCGTCTACCAGCTCCGTGAGGTCGCCCTGCACGGCCGCACGACGCGCGTCGCGCATTTCGAGCAGCCCGTCTTCGCCTGGCGATGAGCGCCCGCTCTGGGGCGCCGCCAGCGCGCAGCTCCGCATCCGGCGAGCTCGAGGATGCCGCTGCCGCCGCGATCGTCGCTCAGATCTTCGCGGCGATCTACGTCGTGCTCTGGGCGACCGCGCCTGCCACGCCGGCGCAGCTCGACGTCGCCGATCCCCTCGTGCAGTTGGTGCTTGGCTGGGCGGGACCCGGCGCCATCCCGCTCGCCGCGGTTCTCGCCGGCGCCCTGTGGACGGCCATCGCGTGGCCGAGCCGGCACGCGATCCGCGGCGCCTGCCGGTCGGCGATGCTCGCGCTCGTGCTGATCGCGATCGGTCTTCCCTTGGTGAGGCTGCTGGTCGGCCCGACGCTTCCGGCCTTCATCCCACCCGAGGAAGGCTCTGCCCCCGGGATGCTCTTGAGCTTCGGCGCGGGGCTCGTCGAGGAGGTGATCTTCCGTCTCGGCGTGCTACCGGTCGCACTCGCGGTGGGCGCGTCGATTGCTTCTCGCCGGACTGCGGCGACGGCGGCCGTGCTCGCGACCGGTCTCGCCTTCGCGCTCTCGCACGAGATTGGTCCGGGCGCCCATGAGTTCAGCCAGGACTATTTTCTCTCGCGGTTCCTGTTCCCGGGTTGCATCATGAGCATGGTCGCGCTGCGGGTCGGCATCGCGTTCGTCGTCGCCGGTCATTGCGGCGCGCATCTCCTGCTGCCGCTCCTCTTTCGCTGACGCGCAGAGGCCCTAGGACGGGCGAACGGTGATGCCTCCGTCGACCGGGATCACCTGACCGGTCACGTACGCGCCGGCGCGGGAGGCGAGATAGATCGCGACCCCGGCCATGTCCTCGGGCTCGCCGATGCGGCCGAGCGGGCAACGTGGCGACGATCGCGTCGCGGAAGCGATCGAGGGTGACCGCCATCATCTTGCTCTCGAACGGTCCGGGCGCGACCGCGTTCACGGTGATGCTGCCGCGGCGCGAGCTGAATCGCGAGCACGCGCGTCAGATGGTGCACGGCGGCCTTGCTCGCCGAGTAGGAGTAGGTCTCGAGGATCGGCACCTGCAGGCCGTCGATCGAGCCGATGTTGATCACGCGCGCCGGGTCGCCCGGCTTGGCGGCCTTCTCGAGCGAGCGGCACCAGCGCGCGGGTGAGGTGGAAGACGCCCTTCACGTTCAAGGCCAGCACCTTGTCCCAGCCCGAGTCGGGAAACTCCGCCAGCGGCGCGCCCCAGTTGGCTCCGGCGTTGTTCACCAGGATGTTGAGCGCCCCGTCGCGGCTCGCCACGTCTTCGGCGAGCGCGCGCGCAGCCCGCCTCGGTGGAGAGATCGGCCGCGATGCGCGGTGCAGCTCCCGTGCTTGCCGAGCTCGGCGGCGGCACGCTCGACCTCTTCGCGCTTGCGAGCCGCGATGGTGACGGTGGCGCCGGCCTCGACGAAGCCGCGCGCGATCATGAAGCCGATGCCGCGCGAGCCGCCGGTGACGAGCGCGGTCTTCCCTGCGATCGAGAACAGATCCTTCATGAGGGGTCTCCTTCTGTCTGGGACTGGGGCGCCGAGAGTAGCGCGCTTTGCGTGCCGCGGACGAGCACTGACATAGGAGCGTCGTATGCGGGTGTTCGTCGCCGGCGGCGACCGGCACGCTCGGCCGTCCGACCGTGCAGGGGCTGGTCGCGGCCGGCCATCAAGTGAGCGGCCTGGCGCGTGGCGCAGAGAAAGCGGCGCTTGCTGCGCACGCTCGGCGCCGAGCCGGTCGAGGTCGATCTCTTCGACGCCCGCGCGATGACGGACGCGATCGCCGGACACGAAGCCGTCCTGCACCTCGCGACCCGCATCCCCCCGGCGAGCCAGATGCGCAAGCCAAGCGCGTGGCGCGACAACGATCGCCTGCGCAACCAGGGCTCGAGCATTCTCGTCAACGCGGCGCTCGCGAGCGGAGCCAAGGTCTACGTGCAGGAGTCGATCACGTTCCTGTACGCGAGCTTCGGCGACACCGTGCTCTACGAGACCGCGCCGATCGACGCGCCCTGGCCGCTCGCCTCCGCCTACGACGCCGAGCGCGAGACGGCGCGCTTCAGCGCGCGCGGCGGCCAGGGCGTGGTGTTGCGCTTCGGCTTGTTCTACGCGCCGTACGCACCCTCGACGCTCGACGCGGTCCGCATGGCGCGCTGGCGGCTCTTTCCGGTGATCGGCCGCGGCGACCACTACGTCTCGTCGATCCACGTCGACGACGCGGCCGCCGCAGTGGTCGCGGCGCTCGCCGTGCCGGCGGGCGTCTACAACGTCACCGACGACGAGCCGCTGCCGATGCGCGAGTACGTGCGCGCGCTCACCGACGCCTTCGACTTGCCGCGGCCGCTGCGCGTGCCGCCCGGCGCTGGTGCGCCTCGCGATGGGACCGTCGGCGAGCGTGTTCACGCGCTCGCAGCGCGTCGCCAACACCATGTTCAAGGCGGTGTCGCCGTGGCGGCCGCGCCATCCGAACGTGCGCGACGGCTTCCGGGCGGTGGCGCAGGCGCTACGCCCTGATGACGACACGTGATGGTCAAGATTCACTGCGCCATCCATTCTTGCGGGGTATGGGCGACTCCGTCTTTGACGGTCCACATGATCGCGCGCAGCGCACGAAGGTCCGTCAGCGGATCATCGCGGACGACTATGAGATCCGCGCGCTTGCCGACTTCTACTGTGCCGATCTCCGACGCCAGACCCACCATCGCTGCCGGGACGCGCGTCGCCGCCGCGAGCGCTGCGGCGGGGGTGAGGCCGGCCTCCGCGAGCAACTCGACCTCGCGCACCGTCTGGGGTCCATGGAAGTGATAGGGCGCGTCGGGCCATGGCGAGGGGGCATCGGTGCCGACGACGACGGGGACCCCGGCTTCATGCAACCGTCGGATGTTGCGCTGCGCGAATCGCAAGCCGTCGCCGAGCGTCCGCTCCGACCACAAGAGGGGTGCGACCCACGGCCGGAGAAAGCTCGGGAGCCACGGCGCACCCCAGCCGAGCACGCCATCGACGAACGCCGGGTAGGCACCGGGATCGCGCGCGGTCGCGAGCTCGACGGCTGGCACCGTCAGACGGACCACTGGATCGTCGAGCCGGGAGAGCTCGAAGCGACCCGGCCACGTGTCGAGCAGGGAGAACGTCGTCACCTGGTATGCCCCGCGGGCCTTTATCTCTGCAACGAATTCCTCGGAGAGATCGCGCACGCCAAAGAACTCACCAATGTGCGGACCCCCCTGCACCGCATGCATTAGCGCGTGCGCACCATGCTCGAGAGCCTTGCGTTGGCTCGCCTCGTTGGTGGCGTGCACGTACAGCGGCAACCTTCGTCGCTTCGCGCCGGTGCGGATCGCCTCCCAGAGCTCAGGCGTGAAATCGGCGAACGGACCGAAGGTCTCGATGGCGAGCTTCACCCCGATTCCGCCGAGCGACTCGATCAGGTCGAGGTGCGCCTCGACCTCGGCGACGGACGTCACCTCGCCGAAGCGCTCGTGTCCGTAGCCGTCGCGGGGGCGCATGTACGGACCCGTGGTGAGGAGGCGCGGACCGGGTTTCCCAGCTGCGAGCCAGGCTTGCAACTCACGGAGCAACGGCTCGAACGAGCCCGCATCGAGCACGGTCGTGACGCCGCACGCGAGATAGGCTCGCACGTGTTGGTGGTTCAGTGCCGCGATCGTCTCGTCGGTGTCACCGCGAAATCGACTGGCGGGTGCGGCCGTGAAGTGGACGTGCGAGTCGATCAAACCCGGCAGCAACGTCGCCCCCGCGGCGTCGATCAAGGGACACCCTCGACGTTGATCCCACCGGCCGCGATCTCCGCGATGCGGCCATCTCGAATCAGAATGGACACGCCCTCACGCGGCGGTGACCCGGTTCCGTCAATGAGCCGGGCGTTGCTGATGAGCAACTCAGCGGCGCTCACGACGGACGGACCCGGGTGCGCGCCGACCAGCGCCATGCAGCACGCAGCAATCGCTGGAAAGAGCCCGACACGGCGAGGTCCCGCTTTCTCCACGCGCTCACCACCCTGACCGCAGGCTGTGGGAGAGGCAACGCTAACGCGACGTCGGCGAGGTGAACTGCGTCCGCAGGAAAGCGTCGAAGGCGCGATCCGGCAGCCAGCGCCGGAGACCCATCATGATGCGCGCCGCCGCGGTGACGACGTAGCGCGTGCGCGGGCGACGCGCCGTGATCGCGCGCTCGATGACTTCAGCGACGGCTTCCGGTCCGGCGGCCAGCCGGCCCATCGGACCCTCGTACGCTTCGCGCACCTTGGCTGCCAGCACCTGATTGAACTGCGCGTACGGTGACTGTTGCCCGCCCAGGCCGTTCAGGCTCCCGATCGCGGTGTCGCCGAAACGGGTCTTGATCGGTCCGGGCTCGATGACGATGACGTCGATGCCGAAGCCCTTCACCTCGAAACGGAGCGCGTCGGAGAGCGCTTCCAGGGCATGCTTGGTGGCGTGGTAGAAGCCGCCGCCCGGGAAGGTCAGCTTGCCGCCCATCGAGCTCAGGTTCACGATCTTGCCCCAACCCTGACCGCGCATGCCCGGAAGCACGAGCTGCGTCAGCCGCGTGAGGCCGAAGAAGTTGGTCTCGAACTGCCGGCGGATCACCTCCATCGGCACCTCCTCGACCGGACCCTCCTGGCCGTAGCCGGCATTGTTGATCAGCACGCCGACGGCGCCCTCGGCCTGCGTGATCGTCCGCACGGCAGCCTCGATCGAGAGCGGGTCACAGACGTCGAGCGCGAGCGCCTTGCAACCGCGACCCTCGAGGTCGCGGATGCTCGCGACGTTGCGGGCGCTGGCGTAGACGGTCCACCCTTTCGAGGCCAGCAGCTCGGCGGTCGCGCGTCCGATGCCGGTCGATGCGCCGGTGATCAACACCGCTTTGGAGATCGTGTTCGCCATTGGGAATCCCTCCTCGGGTCCGCGCCGCGCCGACGCGACGGCGGGACCGAATGTACCAGTTAAGACTCGCGTCGCAACGCCGCGGTCGCTTCGCGTGCCAGGTCGCGCACGATCGCGGCTGCCGGCTTGATGTCGCGCACCAGCTCGCACGACTGACCGGCGTACAGCGCGACGTAGTCCATGTCGCCGCGAAATCCGGTCACGGGCGGGGTGGCCGCGTAGCGCGGCACGTCGAAGGTCATGCCGCCGACCGGCGCCGAGCCGACGATCGTTCCCTCGCCCGGACGCTCGCCCGACGGCGGCTCACCCGCGGCCTCCCATTCGGTGAAGGCGCGGTTGCGCAGCACGCGATGTGGGGCGTCCGGCCACCCGAGGTCGAAGAGGGACGTGTAGACGGTGTCGGCGGCCCCGGAGTGCACGACGCGCTGCTTGTACTCCGGGGTAACCATCGCCTCGTCGCTGGCGAGAAAACGCGTACCCATCGAGACCGCCTGCGCACCGAGTGCCAACGCGGCGGCGATGCCGCGTCCGTCGCCGATACCGCCGGCGGCCACGACCGGGAGCGGCTGCAAGGCATCGACCGCTGTGGGCAGAAGTGTGAGCAGCGAGTCGGTGCCGCGCACGTGCCCACCGGCCTCCACACCCTGCACCATCACGGCGTCGACGCCGGCGGCGGCGCCGGCAACCGCTTCCGTCAGCGACCCGGCCTGCAGGATCACTTTGATGCCGCGGTCGTGGGCGTCCTTCACGTACGGCGCGGGGTCACCCCAGAAGAACACCAGCAACGGGACGCGTTCCTCGAGGCAGACGTCGATCTCCCCGCCCATCATCTGAGGGATCACGAGGTTCACGCCGAACGGTTTCGTGGTGAGCGAACGGATGCGAGCGATCTGCTCGCGGATCACCGGTGGAGGAAGACCGAGGGCGCCCAGCACACCGAGACCGCCGGCGTTGGAGACCGCCGCCGCGAGCTCGGCGCCGGCGATGCCGCCGCCCAAGCCGGCGTTGAAGATCGGCAGCTCGATGCCGATCCGTCGACAGAGCTCGGTCTGCAGCACCGCGACCTCTACGGGTGCGCGGGGGCGCCGTTCCCGCGCGCACGGGCCGCGCGTGCCGACTTGCCCGCCTTCGCGGTCTTGGCGTGCGCCGCCGCATCCTGGGGCGCGGCGACGTCCTGCAGCTCGCGGAAGGCATCCTGTACGGCGTCGACGAAGTCGTGCAGGTCGGGCACCAGATCCCAGTCGGCGGTGAAGCCCCAGCACAGCTTGCCGGCGTAGCTGAAGAGCACGATGCCGAGACCGAGGTAGTCGATGAGCGGCATGAAGCCGAAGTTGTCGAGCATCTGCGCGCCCAGCATGTAGAGCGGCACCTGCGGACCGGGCACGTTGGTCACCACGAGGTTGAACGGCAGCGCGCGCATCGCCATGCGCGAGCCGAGCGAGAGCAGCGTGGACGGCGTCCACTCGTCGACCTGCGTCAGCACCTCGGCGCCGAGCGCCGGCTTGGTTTCCTTCAGCTGCGCCGTGGTCTCGCTGATCTTCGCGAGCCGCCGGCGCGGGTCGCGCTCGGCGAGCGGCAGCTCGACGATCCACGCCGACACGCGGTTGCCGAGCGTGCCGCGCTCGTGCTCGCTGGCGCGCACGCTCACCGGCGCCATGACGCGGAAATCGAGGGCCTCGACGTTCACCCGGCGTCCTTCCAGGAAGCGCTGCACGGCGCCGGCGACGGTGGTGAGCACGACGTCGTTCAGCGTGCCGCCGAGGCGCGTTCTTCACCGCCTTCACGTCGTCGACGGCCATCTCGCAACCAGTCGAAGCGGCGGTGCGGTGCCGATCGGCCGGTTGAGCGGCGTGTCGGACACCGTGCGCAGGCCCGAGCGCACCATGTCGCGCACCGCGCGCCAGCATGACGCGCAGGTCGGAGCGCGGATCCTGCGCGACCTGCTCGACGGCGCGACGGAACCCGTACGCGACGTCGAAGGGAATGCTCGCGCGGCGGGCCGCCTCGGCGCCGAGGAGCTGCCACCAGTTCGGCGCCGGGCGCGGCAGCCAGCGCGGCGCTTCGGCTCGATCGTCTCGGCTGGGCTCGGGCGTGAGCAGCACCTCCAGCAGGTCGACGCTCGACATGCCGTCGATCATGCAGTGGTGGACCTTGGTGATCATCGCGAAGCGCTCGCCGCCCTCGAGCCCCTCGACGACCCACATCTCCCAGAGCGGCTTCGAGCGATCGAGCTGCTGCGACATGATGCGGCCGGAGAGCCGCTTCAGCTGGCGCGAGTCGCCGGGCCGCGGCAGGCTGGTGTGGCGCACGTGGTAGTCGATGTTGAAGTGCTGATCGTCCACCCACACCGGGTGCTCCTCGATCGGCGTGTAGGCGAGCACCTGGCGGTAGCGCGGGATCAGGTGCAGGCGCGACGCGACGTAGGCGCGGATGCGGTCGATGTCGATGCCGCCGTCGGGCTTGGCGAGCGGACCCGCCTCGTAGACGCGCGGTGCCCGCGATGTGCATGTGGCTCTTCGAGGTCTCGGCGAGGAGGAACGAGTTGTCGAGAACGGTCAGCCGATCGTAGGCGTAGTTCGGCATACGGGACTCCTCGTTCACGCTCCGGCAAGGGCACGGAACGGCCAGCCGAGAGGGGCGCCAGCGCGCGGCCTCCAGGCGCCCTCGGGCTGCGCCAGACGGTCGGCGATCACGAGCAGCGACCGCGGGGTGGTGCCCCATGCCGCAGTGGCTGCCCACCACCTCGACGTTCTCGCTCTGCGGACCTTCGTCGTCGAGACAGCTCTGCCACGCGACGATGCCGTCGCTCCGGCTGTAGAAGGACGTGCACGGCACCGGCGGCGGCATCTGAAGATGGACGTCACGCCGCGGGCGATCACCTGCCGGCCGCGGCGTGATCGAACGAAAGAGACGCGTGACGGTGGTCGCCGAAGGATCGCCGAACGGACTCGCGAGCGTGATCACCTGGCGGACGGTGTCGGGGAAGCGGCGCGCCAGCTCGCGCGCGTAGATGCCGCCGAGACTCCAGCCGATCACGCTGACGGTACGCCCGTGACGCTCGCTGAGCTCGGTCAACCGTTTGCGCCAGCCCGCTGCGCGTCTCTTCGGACGGGCCGAGATTGAGCCCGAGCCTCCAGCCGTGGGCGTAGTAGCCGCGCTGGCGGAGAAACCGTCGCAGCGCGCGGGTCGAAAGGTCGCTCGCGAGCCAACCCGGCAGGACCAGCACCGGGTGCCCGTCGCCGCCCGGCGCGCGGCGCAGGAACGGCATCGCCGGTAGCAGGGCCGCGTACTCGAGCCAGGCCCGACCCTCGAGCGCGAGCCAGAGCGGGGAGGGGGGATCGATCGCCTGGTCGGCAGCCACGAGGGTAGCCTCCGCCAGCGCGGCGACGAATTCAAGGGCGCGGATCGCGAGCCGCGTGCCGTCGCGATGGAACGGGTCCGGGCGGCAGCGCAATCTCACGTTCGCCTGCCTCCAATCACCTGACTTCGGCCACACCCTGTGCTAGCGCGACGGGCGCTCATGGCTCGCCGGCGCGCCGCTACGGCCCTCGTCCTCGTTCTGGCGATGGTCGCCATCAGTTGCGCGCACGTGCGCGGACGGCGGCCGCTGCCCGGAACGAGCATTCCGACGGGCACGCTCGTCGCCGGCGCGGCCAAGGTCGACCTCACGCCACCGCCCGGCTTTCCGACCGGGGGCCATTCCGTCGAAGGCAGGATGACGCGCGGCCACTGGCTGCGTTTGTACGCGCGCGCTCTCTACGTCGAGGACGCGGCCGGGCGCGCGATGGCCATGGTGTCGTGCGACCTGTGGTCGATGCCGAGCGGACTCGGAGACCGCGTCGCCGAGCTGCTCGCGACCGAGCCCGCCCTTCAGAAGCTGTTGGGAATCGCCGGCTCGACCGCGGCCAACTCCTGCTCGCCGCGACGCACACGCACCACAGCCCGGCCGCGTATTCGACCGACCGCTTCTTCTCGACCTTCGCCGGCGTGTCGGCGGGTTTCGACCCGACGCTGTTCGAGTTTCTCGCCGGGCGGATCGCGCTCGCCATCGCGCGCAGCGTCGATGCGGCGCGTCCGGCGCGGGTGCGCTTCGCCGCGGACGCCGTCGGCGGTGCGTTCCGCAATCGCAGCTTCGAGCCTTTCAAGAAAAACCCCGAAGCCGAAGGTCTGCTCGCGCAGAACGCCGCTCTCCCGCTCTGCGAGCCGACCGATCTGTATCCGGATCCCAAGGCATGCCACGCGGTGGACCCCGTGGTCCGAGTGCTGCGGTTCGATACCGCCGATGGGAAGCGCTCGCGTCTCCTCGGCGCCGCGGTCTTCTTCGCCGCGCACCCGACGGTCATCAGTCACTCGGCCGAGCTGTACCAGGCCGACCTGACGGGCGCGGTTGCGACACGTGTCGAGCGCGCGCTCGCGGCGCAGAACGGCGGCTCCGCATCACCGGTGGTCGCAGTCTTCAACGGCGCCGAGGGCGACGTCTCGGCGCAGTGGATGGCGCAGGATCGATCCGAGGTGCTCCGTCTGAGCGAGCTGCTCGCCACCAGGGTGAGCGAGATCGTGCGTACGATGCCGGGCGAGATCCCGATCGGCGAGCGTCCGGAGGTCGAAGCCCGCTTCGCGCGCATGCCGCTCGCCAACCAGGAGACTCGAGCTGGCTGACGGGCGCACCGTGCGCACCGCGATCGTTCCCATGCCCGGAGGCGCGACGATGTGCGGCGCCGAGGATGGTCGATCGAAGCTCGGCGGCAAATTCGCCCATGAAGGAAAGCACGGCGTGTCGATCGGCGCGCACGGCACCAAGATCGGATCGCTCGACCTCCTGCAAATCGGCGGCATCGTCGTGCCGCCGTTCTGGCAGACGCGCGTCGCGACGTTGATCCTGCCGCCGGAACGGCGGGTCGATTTCAGCGTCTACCGTCTCGGGCCGCTTCGGCTTCGTGAGCCTTCCGGGAGAGATCACGACGATCATGGGCAGGCGGATCGCCGCAGCGCGTGGCGTCCGCTCTCCACATTCCCGTTGCCAACGTCATCCTCGTCGGCCTGGCGCAATCGTTCGGCTACTACTTCGCGACTCCCGAGGAGTACGACCTGCAGCACTACGAGGGATCGGGGACGCTCTTCGGCCGCTACGCCGGCGAGCTGCTCGCGGTGCGACTCGCGACGCTGGCAACCGCCGAAACGAATCCCGATTCCTCCGAGACGCGCTTCAGCTACCATCCGGGCGTCGCGCGCTCGTTCGGCATGCAGAAGATCGAGACCGCGCCGGACGTCCTCGACGGCGGCACGGTCGACGTCGTGCGGGTCACGCCCGACGATGCGCCGGTCGGGACCTTCCCGCGCGAATGCTGGAACGACGGCGCCCCGCCCTGGCCACCGGACCGCTCCAGGTGCCTCGCCGACGACGGCCGCGAATGCAGTGTCACGCCGCGCGTTTGGATCGAAACGCGACGTGCCGGGGATTTCGAGCCGCTGTTCATCGACGGCGCTCCCGAGAACGACGAGGGCCTCGACATCGTCACGTTGGGCGAGCAGATCAGCCGGCGCTCGACACGGTGGTGTACCTATTGGCTGCCGCCGAAGCAGGTCGACATGGACGCCGAGTATCGCTTCCGATGGGCGCGCCTGGATGGGACGGAGGGTGCGTCGGCCGCGGGCTTTCGCCTGCGCCATTGAACGGCATGGGGGGATAGCCGCCAAGGGGCATCGACTTCGCGGCGAGATCGAGCCAGGGGCATTCAGGCTGCGCGTCCAATGCGAGTGGTCGCGCGACATCGATCATGGTCGAGGTATCGCGCTCGTCGTAGTCGCGGACTTCCTTGGGCCGGCGCTTTGTCCTCTTACGAGCGCTTCTCATGGATACGTCGCTCCCATATTAGGATGTAGCATGGTTCGCGAAATGTCGGGAGACGGAGAATGCCGACTGGCCTCGCGTGGCAGCACGCCACATTCGTGGTCGAGCTCGCACCCGCCGGTCACGCTTCTCGCCCGCAGTCCTTCTCGCGATCGTCGCGCTGGCGATGGCGCCCGACGTCGGCGCGGCGGATACGCCCTACGCGGTCGGAAACACGATCACGCCGTTCTCGATCCAGGACCAGCACGACCGTCCGGCGCGCATCGGCCCCGAGGTGCGGATCATGTTTCTCACCCGGGACATGGAGGCGGGCAGGCTCGTCCGCGAAGCGCTCGCCGAGCGCGACCAGGCGTTCCTCGATGCGCGCAGCGCCGTCTACGTCGCCGACGTGAGCCGGATGCCGGCGCTGATCACGAGGACGTTCGCCCTCCCCGGCATGCGCCGGCGTACGTACCGCATGCTGCTCGACCACGACGGATCGCTGACCCGCGATGTCCCCTACGTAAAGGGGAAGGTCACGGTCGTGCGCCTCGACGGGCTCCGGGTCACGGAGGTCGCCCACGTCGCAAGCGCGGCCGAGCTCACGGCGGCTCTGGGGAACGTCGACGGGGGCGCGAGCTCCGGACCGGCAGCGGAAGGGTCTCCTCCGGCATCGGACCGGCCTCCCGAAGGTCCGTGAACCGGCGGCGCGGCTGAAGGCCTCACGCGCCGGCGCGAGGTCAGGGCAGCGAAGTGCGCGTCGCTTGATGTCCGAGGCCGCCTGTCCCCAGCAGCGGCGAAGGCGGGCTCTGGTCGCGATCGCCGTCGAGCGGAACGCGCGCGGCCGCTCCCTGGCGCGCCCGACTCCGCTCCGGGCAACGCCGTCGCGCTCGGCCGGTATCCGGGTACGAGCTCTTGCAGAAGCTCGAGGGCCGCGCGGCTCTCTCCGGCGCGTATCGCGCTCTCGATCGTCGCGAGCCACGCCTCCGGACGCGACGGACTGCCGCTCTTGTGCAGCACGCGGATGCGCTCGTGCGGCGTGGGCGCGACCTCCTCGTCCTCCGCCATCAGCTCCTCGTGCAGCTTCTCGCCCGGCCGGAGGCCGGTGAACACGATCTCGATGTCGTCGTCGGGCTCGAAGCCGGAGAGGCGGATCATCTGGCGCGCCAGGTCGACGATGCGCACCGGCTCGCCCATCTCGAGCACGAAGATCTCGCCGCCGTCGCCGATCGCGGCGGCCTGCAGGATGAGCTGCACCGCCTCGGGAATGGTCATGAAGTAGCGCGTGACCTCGGGATGCGTGACCGTGACCGGCCCGCCGCGCGCGATCTGCTCGCGGAAGAGCGGCACGACGCTGCCGTTCGAGCCCAGCACGTTGCCGAAGCGGACCGCGACGAAGCGGCAGCCGCCGTTCTGCGAACCCCTGCACCACCATCTCGGCGACGCGCTTGGTGGCGCCCATGACGCTCGTCGGGCGCACCGCCTTGTCGGTCGAGACCAGCACGAACTCGCTGCGCGCCGTGCGCGATCGCGGCGCGCGCCACGTTGCGCGTGCCGAGGATGTTGTTGCGCATCGCCTCGAGCGGGTTCCGCTCGGCGAGCGGCACGTGCTTGTAGGCGGCGGCGTGGAACACGACCTGCGGCCGGCGCTCGGCGCGAAGACGTCGCGTCGAGCTGGTCCTCGAGGAGGACGTCGCCGAGCACCGGCACCAGCGCGCACGCTCGGGGAAGCGCTGCCGGAGCTCCATCTCGAGGACGAACGATGCCGTTCTCGTGGCGGTCGTAGAGCACCAGCCGCGTCGGGCCCGTACGCCGCCACCTGACGGCACAGCTCCGAGCCGATCGAGCCCGCGGCGCCGGTCACGAGCACGGTCGCCCGGCGACGAACGCGCGCACGCGCGGCAGATCGAGCCGGACGGGCTCGCGCGCCAGCAGGTCGTCGACCTTCACCTCGCGCATCTGCGTGTACATGACGCGGCCGTCGACCAGCTCGCCCAGCGTCGGCAGCACGCGATAGCGCACGCCCGCCTCGCGGCAGCGCTGGACGATGCGCCGCAGCAGCGCGCCCGCGCGCCGAGGGATCGCGACCAGCACCTCGCCGACGTCGTGCGTCGCGACGAGCTGCGGGAGATGCGTCGATGCGTGCCGAGCACCGGCGCGCCGCAGACGCGCAGGCCGACCTTCGCCGGGTCGTCGTCGACGAAGCCCGACGACGCGCGAGTCCGCAGGCGCGGCCGGCTCTCGATCTCCTGGAGGAGGCGGATGCCCGCCGAGCCCGCGCCGACGATCAGCGCCAGCGTCTCGATGCGGCGCACGCGCGGCCGCTCGTCGCGCTCGCGCACCAGAGCGGACCGCGAGGCGCACGCCGCGCCAAGAGGCGGTGCAGAGCACGAAGTCGAGGAGGAACACGGAGCGCGGGAAGCCGTCGCAGCCCGCGCGTGAAGACCATGCACGGCGAGGAACAGCGCCGAGCCGAGCGACGTTGCCGCGCACGATGTCCTCGACGTCGCGCACGCTCACGTGCCGCCACCAGCCGGAGAAGAGACCGACAGTCCCAGAAGGCGGCCAGCTTGCAGGCGAGGAGGAGCGGGCAGCGTCGACGAGCGCCGACCGCGCAAGTGCTTCGGGCACGAGAGGTCGAAGCGCAGCGCGAAGGCGACCAGGTACGCGGCGGCCGCGATCGTCAGGTTGCCCGCCACGGTGATCGGCGTGCGGTGACGCGCAGGCGAGCGAGAGCGATCGCAGCTCGGAGTCGACGCCAGGACCATGGTCGCGCCGTCATCATGCGACACCTGGCCGCTGCCGTGCGGTCCGCGCGGGCGCTCGGCGCGAGCACCTCGCGCGAGCGCGCCGCACACCGTGTCGACCTGCGCTCGCGCATCGTCCCGAAGAACGGCAGCGCGAGGCAGCGTCGCCCGGCACGCCTCGCTCACCGGGAAGTCGCCGCGGCGGAAGCCGAAGCCGGTCGCGGTAGAACGGCTGGAGGTGGATGGGCGGGAAGTACGGCGCGGGCCGGCACGCCGCGCGCGCTCGAGCTCGCGGATCACGCGGTCGCGGTCGAGCCGCGGTCGCCAGCCGGACGACGTAGACGAACCAGCTCATGCGCGTCGTCCACGGCGCGACCGCGGGGCAGCGTGCACGCCGTCGACGCCGCGCGAGGCGCTCGTCGTACCAGCGCGGCGACGCGCGCGCGCCGGCGAGCAGCTCGTCCAGGCGGCCGATCTGCGCGAGTGCCGAGCGCGGCGCTCAGCTCGTCGAGGCGGTAGTTGTAGCCGAGCCGCGAGTGCGTCGAGCCAGCCGTCGAACACGTCGCGGCCCTGGTTGCGGAGGCTCCGGAACAGCGCGTCCCAGCGCGGCGTCGTCGGTGACGATCATGCCGCCCTCGCCGGTCGTCATCTGCTTGTTCGGATAGAAGGCGAACACGCCGGCGTCGCCGAGCGTTCCGACCGGCGCGTCCCTTGTAGGTCGCGCCGATCGCTTCGCAGGCGTCCTCGATGACCGCCATGCCGTGGCGCCGGGCGACGTCGAGGATCGGGTCCATGTCGGCCGGCTGCCCGAAGACGTGCACCGGCAGCATGCGCCTTCAGACGCGCTCGCCGCGCGCGCCGCCCGCGCGTCGACGCGATCGCGTCGAGCGCGTCGGATCGATGCGTGAGCGTGACGCGGGTCGATGTCCACGAACACCGGGCGCGCGCGCTCGTAGAGGATGCAGTTCGCCGACGCGACGAAGCTGAACGGCGTCGTCAGGACGACGTCGCCCTCCTCCACCCCGGCCGCGATCATGCACGAGATGCAGCCCGGCGGTCCCGCTGCTGACGCCGATGCCGTGCGCCGCGCCGACGCGCGCCGCGAGCCGCGCTCGAAGCGCTCGAGGCGCGGCCCGAGCGCGAGGGTCGGCGTCGCGAGCACCTCGAGCACCGCCGCGCGCTCGGCGGTCGGTGATGTCGGGCTCGCACATCGGGATGCGTCATTGCTCATCGCGTGGTCCTTCCTCCTCATGCCGAACGTGCCACGGTGGGACGTCGCGCCGGCAAAGCGCGCGCCGGTACGCCGACGTACGTGTCGGTCGCCGGCGAGCGCGCGCACGGCGACGCAGCCGGCGCCGAGCACCGCCCACGGCGCCGATGCGTCACGCCGGGGATCACGATCGCCCCGGCGCCGAGCTCGGCGCCGTCGCCGACCGCGACCTTCGCCGGAGAGGTGCACGTCGGGATGGAGCGTCACGAAGTCGCCGAGCACGTCGTCGTGCGCCGCCAGGCAGTGCGTGTTGATGGTCGCGAAGCGGCCGACGCGGACGTTCACGGTGACGATCGCCCCCGGGCCGACGTAGCGTGCCCGCGCCGATCTGACGCTCGGCCCGAGCATGCGCGCGGGATGCACCACCGTCGCCCAGGGAGGTCGATACGGCGCCAGGCGCGCGACGAGCGCGGCCTTCGTGCGCGGCAGGCCGATCGCCGAGGACGAGCACGCGTCGCCGTCGCGCGCGTGCGTCGCGACCGCTCGAGCGCGCCCACGACCTCGCCGAGCCCCGAGGGCGAGCGGGCCGGGCGGCACGCGTCGTCGAAGAAGAGGAGCTCGCCGGATCGCCCTGCGCCCGCGCCTGCTCGCGCAGCGACCAGGCCACCTCCTGCGCGTGGCCGGCGGCGCCGATCACGAGATATCTCATGCCTGCCCGCAGCTCGCTCAGGCGCGTGCGTCGCGTCGGCGCTCGCCCATGAACTCCGGCATGGTCGCGTGGCCGGCGGCGCCGACGCCGCGCCCGCGCACGCACGCCGAGCGTCCGCCAGAGGATGCGCAGAGTCGAGGCCGAGGCTGCGGTGATCGACGTACCAGACGTCGAGCGCGAACTTCTCGCTCCCAGCCGAGAGCGCGTTTCGTCCGCTCACCTGCGCGAGGCCGGTGATCCCCGGGCGCACCTCGTGGCGGCGCGCCTGCTCCGGCGTGTAGCGGTCGAGGTACTCGGGCAGGAGCGGCCGCGGCCCGACGAGCGACATGTCGCCGCGCACCACGTTCCAGAGCTGCGGCAGCTCGTCGAGGCTGGTGGCGCGGAGCAGGCGGCCGAGCCGGTGAGGCGCCGCCGTCGGGCTCGGTCGCCCGTCGGCCCGGTGTCGCGCATGGTGCGCAGCTTGACGAGCGTGAAGAGCCGGCCCCGGTGTCCGGCGCGCGCGCTGCCGGTAGAGGACCGGGGTCCCATGCGTGACGCGGATCGCGAGCCGCGGCCAGCACGAGAAGCGGCGCGCTCGCGAGCAGCAGGAGCGAGCCGCCGGCAGGTCGAGCGCGCGCTTGCAGCTGTACATCGACGGCGTCATCCCGCCGCCTCGCAGCGTCGTGCACGGCAGGCGCCGCGCCGGCCCTCGACCGCGCGGGTCGCCCGGCGGCGCCGGCGCGCACGCCGAGGATGCGCCGGTAGAGCTCGGCGATCTCGCGCGCCGTGCGCTCGACGTCGAACAGCTCCCGGACGTGCGCCCGGCCGGCGGCGGCGCGGCGCCGCGCCTCCTCGCGATCGCCGAGCGCTTCGCGGATCGCCGCGGCCAGCCGCCGCCGGATCACGCGCCGGCACGAGCCATCCGGTCTCGCCGTCGATCGACGACGTCGGGCAGACCGCCGACGGTCGTCGCCACGGTCGGGCAACCGGCGGCGAGCGATTCGACGGCCCCGCCGCAGTTCTCCGAGAGCGAGGGATGCACGGCGACGTCGAGGTCGGCGTACACCGACGGCACGTCCGTCGCGGTGACCGGTGAACGTCAACGCGTCGCCGCAGGTGCGGCGGCGCCGGCCCGCAGCCGGCGCTCGTAGCGTGCGGCTCCGTTCCAGGCGCCGCCGACGATCACCGCGCGCGCATCGGGGCGCGACGCCGCGAGCAGGCTCGATCGCGTCGATGAAGTCCTCGTGGCCCTTGATGCCGCGCCGCTGCCCGAGGATCCAGCGCGGCGCGTAGACGTAGGCCACCATGCCGACGAGCGGCGTCGACGGACCGCGACGCCGAGCTCGCGCCGGAACGCTCCCGGCGGTGCGCCGCCGAGCGCGTGCACGTCGGTCCCGTAGTACGAGAGGAAGATCCGCTCGGGCGGGACGCCGCGCGCGCGGTACTCCTCGCACGTCCAGCGGCACGTGCCGACCCAGTGGTCGCGCGGGCCGGCGGTGGCGAGATCGAGCGCGCGGAAGAGCGTGTGCTCGAGGTGGAGCGGCCCGGGCGACCTGGAAGACGCGCGGCACGGGATGGCGCCGTCCGAGGGCGAGCCGCGCCACCAGCGTCGTGCTGACGAAATGACTGTGGATCAGGTCGGGACGCACGCGCGCGACGAGCGCGCGGCAGTTGCGGAGCGGCGGCGGCGAGCCGCCAGGGCTGGCGGGCGGAGAAGTCGAGATCGGCGGGCATCGACGCGCGCGCCGAGCGCGCGCGTACGCGGGCGCGAGCCCGCCCGCCGCCGACGGCAGCGCCACCACGACCTCGACACCGAGACGATGCAGGATCTCGATCTGGCGGAGCGCCCAGGTGGCGCCGCTGCACCGTCTTCACCAGATGCAGGACTCTCACGCCGCCCTCCGTCCGGGCGCGCGCCGCGCGCGGCGCGGATATGGGCGCGACGCGCTGGTGTGCGGCCGGCTGTCGCACGCCGTGGATGCGGTCGATCAGCGTCACCACGACGACGCCCCAGAGGGCAGGGCGCACGAAGTTTGGAAGTCGTTCCGCACCGTCAACAGCAGCGGCATGAAGACCAGCGCGGCAAGTGCGAGCGTGCGGCGGGCCGGCGCGTGCGCGAGCACGAGGTCGAGACGCCCGAGCGCGAGACCGAGGCCGAGAAAATAGACGACGACACCGGTGACGCCGAAGTTCAGATAGGGCTCGGCGATCGCCGAGAAGCCGAGGCCGCCGAAGGCGGCGTACGTCCAGGGCGCCGACCGGTGTAGGTGACCCACTGGCCGGGCGGCAGCTCGGATGGTGTCGCGCCAGATTCCGCCGCTGCGCGAGAGGCCGATGTTGGGGATGACGCGCATCGCTCGCCGCGAGGTACGAGCGACCGAAGCGATACGGCTCGCGCGCCGGCACGAGGTCGAGTGTCTCGACCAGCGGACGGAAGGTGGCGCCCATCTCGGCGAGCGCCGCGACCGGCGACGCGAGCCCGGCGGCGGTGCGGATGGAGGCGAGGTCGACGGTATTGCGCGGCAACTGCCGGATGGTGGCGATGGTCGGAACCAGCAACAGCGCGACCAGTGGCGCGGCAACGGCCACCCGGCGCGGCAGCGGACCGCGCAGCGTCCGTCCACACCAAGCAGCCGCGGCGGCGAGGGAAAGCGCGCCACCGCGGTCTCCGAGCCAGAGAGAGGACCGAGCGTCACGCCGCAGCGTGAGCGTCCCGAGCGCGCACGGTCTCGACGCCCGGGCGCGCTCCCGCGAGCGCGATCAGCGACGCCGCCGGCAGGAGCCAGTAGAGGCCGGTCTGCAGCAGCCGCGAGTCGGTCGAGGCGTAGAGCTCGTAGCCGTACGACGCGGAAAGGAAGCGGTCGATGCCGATCGACCAGGCGTTGACGAACGCCGCCACCGCGGCGACGACTGCGACCAGCATCCCGCCCGAGTGCAGCGCGCTCGGCCGGCGGCGCGGCGTTCGGCTCGGCGTCAGTGACGCCGCGCTCGACATTTGCAGAGATGCGTCGGCTCCAGGGTGACCGTGATGCGGCGCGGAGAGATGCTCCCGGAGCCGACTGTCGCCGGGTTGCGCGCGGGGTGCGGGGACAATGGCGGCGCCAACCGAGCAGCAAGCCGATCTCGAGGCAGCAGAAGCTGAGCAGCACGAGCGACAACGCGGTGGCGACGAGCGGCTCCGGTGCGCTGGCGAGCCAGAGCGGTGCCTCGCTCAGGTCGAGCGTCACCGGCACCACCATGCCGAGGTGGAAGATGGCGAGCGCCGCGCCGTAGAGTCGACGACGGCGCGAACGCGAACGCCCCCGCCCAGCGCAGGTTCAGCATCGCGAGCGCGGCCACCGTCGCGGCCGTGAGCAGCGCCAGCGGACCCGGCGCGAGTGGAGCGAAGCCGGTGGCGAGCGCGGCGACGATGAGCATCGCCGCCAGCGCGAGCGCCGCGATCAACGCGCGCCCCGCTGTCGCGCTCGGACGCCGTCTGCCGGTCATCCGTAGCATGCGAGGAGACGCTCCATGGATGTCTCGACGGTGAACGCGCTCGGCAGAGGGGGACGCTCGCCGGCCGAGTGCTCGGCGCGGGTGTCGAGCACGCGCGCAATCGCCGCCGCGAAGGCCTTTGGATCGGCGGGATCCGCCAGCACGATGCCGGGTGCGACGCGCGCGATCTCGCGGACGCCCGCGAGCGGGCTCGCGATCACCGGCAGGCCGGCCGCGATCGCTTCGAGCACGGCGCCGGGCAGGCCCTCCCAGAGCGACGGGAACACGAACGCGTCGGCGGCGCCGAGCAAGCGCGCGACGTCGTCACGCGCGCCGGCGAAGCGAAACCGGGTGCCGAGTCCGCGCGCCTCGATCTCGCTGCGCACGTCCTTCTCGAGAGGGCCGTCGCCGACGAGCAGGAAGACGAGCATCACGTCGCGCGGCGACGAGCGCGGCGACGATCGCGACCAGGCTATGCTGGTTCTTTGCGGGCGAGAATCGGCCGACGTGCACGAGCAGCCGCGCGTCCGCGGGAACGTCGAACTCGTCGCGTACCGACTCGAACCCGGGCGCGGTGCGGAAGCGCGCCGCCTCGATGCCGTTGTAGATCACGCCGGCGCGACGATCGCTGCGCCACGACAGTCCCCAGAACGCGTCCATGGCGCCTTCCGACACGCCGACCACGCGTGTCGCCGAGGCGGTGATCAGTCGTCGCATGCAGGCGCGGTAGACGCGACGGCGCAGATGGTCGCGGTGACCGTCGTGCGCGCTGCGGACGTGGGCGATGCGCGTCCGCACGCCCGCAAGGCGCGCGACCAGCAGGATCACGCCGGAGAAATGATGGACGTGGCTGTGGACGACGTCGTAGCGACCACGGCGCAGATGCGCGAGCAGGCGGAGCGGGAACGTGAGGCGTCCGGGCCGCAGCGTGCAGGCGAGGACCCGACCGCCGAGCCGCTCGACCTCGGGTGCGTAGGCTCCCGGCCGGCCGCCGAGCACACAGAAGTCGAAGACGTGACGTGCCCGATCCACGCGTCGCATGATCTCGAGCGTGCGGGTCTCGGCGCCGCCGCGATCGAGGCTCCCGAAGACGTGCAGGACACGAAGCGCCGGCCGTGGCGTGGCACGCACCGGGATGCCGGCTTGCGCGTGTCCCGGGCGCGCGCGGCACGCCGCGCGGTAGACGAGCGTGAGGGCGATCAAGCGCGTCGTCTCGGTTGCCAACACCGCCCAGGCGGCGCCGGTGAGTCCATGACGGGGTACGAGCCAGGCGCTGGCGAGCGCACCGACCACGAGGGCTGCGAGCGCGATGACGAGCTGCTGCGGGAAACGGCGCGCCGCGGTCACGGCGAAGCCGAGGCCGCTCGCCAGGAAGCCGACGCCGGCGCCGACGGCGAGCCACACCAGCACGGGGCCGTGCACCGCATACTCGGGCGCGTAGACGCGCGCGAGCAGCGGCGCGCCGGCGACCGCGGCGGTCACGACGGCGGCGACGCCGAACGCGACGGCGGCGAGCAGGGTGCGCCGGACGAGTCGCTGAAACGCCGGCAGGTCGTCGAGAAAGGAGCGCGCCAGCCGTGGGCTCGCGGCGGTGCCGAGCGCCACCAGCGGCTGGGTGCCGGCGAGAAAAAGATAAGCGAGCGCGGCGAAGTGACCGAGCGCCGTCGGTCCGATGTCGGCCGCGATCGCGTAGCGCGGGACGCTCGCCGTCAGACTGTTCAGGCTCATGACCACGCCCATCGGCGCCGCGCACCACGCCAGACGCGCCAGGCTTGGGAGACTGACGCTCGCTGTGAGCGGTGCGAGACGGGCGGCCGCCGGCACGTCGACCAGCACGAGCACGGCTCCCCAGGCGAGCGCCAACGCGAGCGTGGCGAGGACGACGTCGTGCGTCAGCCAGAGAACGACCGCGACCGCGACCACCGAGAGGGTGCCTTTGGCGAGCAGCGAGAGCGCGATCGGACGGAACCGCTCGGCCTGCTGCTGCAGGCCGAAGAGCACGTCGGAGAGCGCTTCGGCCGCTTTCGCGATCGCCAGCAGCACGATCACGGCGAGGGCGGCGCCGCGATAGCCGAGCACCAGCGCCAGGATCGTGACCGCGAGCACGGCGAGCGCGGTGGTGACGAGACGGAGGACGAGATAGGCGACGAACGGGTACTGCTGGCGCGCGTCGGTCGCTTGCAGCGCGCGCAGATGCAGGTTGGCGAGGATCATCACCGGCGCGATCAGCGCCAGAGCGAGCGCGAAATGGCCGACATCGGCCGCGCTCGCGAGCTTCGCGAGCGCGACCAGAATCGCCCACTGACAGGCGGCATAGCCGACGTTGCCGGCGAGCGCCCAGCCAGTGTTCTGGCGGAGCGACGTGCTCGATGCCGCGCTCATGACGCCGCCGCTCGCGTGGCGGCGTCGCGCAGACGCCGGTAGAAGGCCGCCCGACGCGGACCGATCTCGCTCGCCCGATAGCGGCGTGCGACGTCGCGGTCCTGGCGTCCGAGCGCGGCCAGATCGGTCGCGGGTGAGCACAGTCGCGCGATCGCGTCGGCAAGCGCGGCGACGTCGCCGCGCGGCACCAGGCGCTCCGGCGGCAGCAGCTCCGGGATGCCGCCGACGCGGGTGCCGAGCCCGGGCACGCCGCGCGCCATCGCCTCGATCAGCGCCCGCGGCAGTCCTTCGCTCAAGGAGGGCAACACGAACAGATCTGCGCGGTCGAGGTGCGTGCGGACGGCGGCGCCGGCGGGTACCTGCCCGACGAAGCGGACGTGGTCCGCGAGGCCGTGAGCGGCGGCACGCGCGATCAAGCTCGCGCCGTGCGCACCGTCGCCGACGAGCGTGAGCTCGACGTCGAGACCGCGCGCGCGGCAGCGGGCAACCGCGTCGATGAGCAGGTGCGGACCCTTGTAGAGCTGCGCGAGCGATCCGACGAACACCAGCCGAGAGCGGCGTCGCGAGCTTCCCGAGATCCGTGCGGTGGCTTCCGCCGCCCGGCGCGCGAGCTCGGCCTCGCTCGCGAACGCTTCGGCGCCGAGATCGATCGAGGAATACGCGGTCGACCAGCCGCCGGTCGGATAGCGCTCGGGGAGCGTCGCTGCGTCACGTACGCGACGGCGGCGGCGCGGCTGCACATGGCGCGCAGCTCGCGCGCCAGCACCGCCCGCGCCAGCGGTCGCACGGCGCTGGCGACGGCGCCCGGGGCGAGCGCATCGCTGGGATCGCCCACCACTTCGACCCCGAAGGGCCGGCCGCAACGCAGCTTCCAGGCGAGACCCGCAATCGGACCGGGGGCCCGCAGACAGAGCACGTCGGCTTCGGCGATCGCCGCGCTCAGCGTCCGCACGAGCGCGCGCCGCGCGCCGAGAAAGGCCCATGGGCCGCGATAGTCGGGCAGCGGCACCACCCGCACGCCGGGCCCTTCGACGCGATCGTCGAGTCCCGGCGCTCCGGCGGCCGCGCTCTCGTTGGTTTCGTTCCCCGTCCGCGCTGCCACCAACACCTCGTCGAAAACGTCGAGATAGCGCTGCCAGAAACCGTAGCCGTCGACGCCGGTGGTCGA
Organism: uncultured delta proteobacterium; assembly: GCA_963846105.1. Classification (GTDB taxonomy): domain Bacteria; phylum Desulfobacterota; class Binatia; order UTPRO1; family UTPRO1; genus CAWJUT01. The sequence goes on along the minus strand of CAWJUT010000004.1, from coordinate 347,149 downwards.
GCGCACGCAACCGTCGGCGCCGCGCGCGAAGTGCGTTTCCAGGGCTACGAGAAGCGTGGTCGTCATCGAAGCACGATCGGGATCCGCGAGCCCCGGCGCCAATCGGTCTACGGCTCCAGAACCGCCTCGGGTACGACGCCGTCATTCGCCGCCGGTGCGACGGCCGCACGCGGAGCGTCCGGGTCCGCGGGCGCGACCATGACCGCTTGCACGAGCTCGTCCTGGCGCGCCGCTTCACGCCGCCCGAGCACCTCGGTCACGGCACGATGGACCGGGAGCTGGTCGACGGCGTTGCGCTCTCCGGCCTTCAACACGGTCTGCGCGGTGTCGAAGTCGCCGCGCGCGGCGTACACGTCGACCGCCAGTCGGCGATAGAGCGTGCCTTCCTCCGGACGCTGCAACAGCGCCGCGAGCAGCGTCTGCTCGGCGGCGACGACGTCGCGCGCCCGCAGATAGTCGTTCGCGGCGCGCGCCAGGTAGACGCCGCCATCGACTTCGCGCGCGGCCTCGGCGCGCAGCAGATCGGCGGCGTCGGCAAAGCGCTGGCGCGCTTCGAGGACCATCACCAGATCGCGCACGATGCCGGCACGCTGCGGGCCGGCGAGCGCCAGGTCACGCGCGCGGCGCAGGCCGCGCTCGATGGCCGCGGCCATCTCGGGCTCGAGATCGGCGACACGGAATGCCAGCGTGTCGCCGTCGGCGAGCGCGCGCAGGAGCTGCTGGGAGTTGAGGCTCTCACCGCCGCTCGCCGGATCGAGATAGGCGTGCGACACCAGATAGGGGAAGCGGAACATCGATTCTTCGAGCTCGCGCGCCGACGCCTCACGCTCCCCGCGTGCCCACAGGCGGAGCGCGAGCTGATCACGCACCGTCACCGACCACGGCTCGAGCCCGAGCGCGCGCCGGAGAGCGGCGTCACCGTCCGGGCCGGGGCCGAGCACGGCGGCCAGCGCCTCGTGCGCTTCACGGTCGGCGGGCGCGCGATCGAGCGCGCGTCGAACGAGCGCGGTCGCATGCGCATCGGCGCCTTCGCCCTGTTCTGCTTGCATGATGTCGGCGCGCCGCAGGCATTCTCGTGACGCGAGCGGTGTGGCGTCGGCGGCGGTGAGAACGTAGTTCGCGGCTTGCGGGAGCATGGCGGCGGTCAAAGTAGCGAGCAACACCGCGAGCGCCGGCGCATGGCGTGCCGCGGCGGCGGGTCCAGTGAGCTGGAGAGGCTCCGCGCCCCACGACGGCTCGGCGCCGGTGCCCGCTGGCGTCGGCTCACGACGGGGCCGTGCGCTCACGACCAGCAGAGCGGCGAGCGCCATGAGCGCGGCGAAGTTCGCCGGCATGCGAAGCGCGAACTCGACGACGCTGTGGACGAGGACCGCCGCCAGACCGCCGGCGAGCCCCCAGCGCAGGAACGAGCCTTCACCAAAGGCCGCGCGCCACTCCGGCCGCTCGAATCCCGGCGGGCGTTCGTCGGCACGACGGCGCGCACGCTCGGCTTCGGCTCCTGGCGCGTCGGGTACGATGCGCGCGGCACGCGCGACGGCGAGCGCGAACAGATACGCGATCAAGAGGGCGCCGAGACCACCGTCGGCCGCCAGCTCGAGATAGTCGTTGTGCGCGTGATCCCAGATGCCGCCCTCGACCGGTGGCGCCTGGTAGGGGCGAAACGCGTGCAGCCACGATCCCAGACCGGTGCCGAACAAAGGATGGTCGCGGACGATGCCGACACCCTGGGCGGTGACGGCGAGACGACTCGCGAGGCTGACGTCGGTGACGGCGCCCGCTGGCTCGTCGTCGCTCTGTGCCCACAGACCGACGACGATCGTGCTGGCGAGCAGGAGAACGAGCGCGAGGCCAGCCGGCAGCCATCGGCGCGTGCTCGACCCTCTCGCGACGGCGCCCGCTCGCCGCCATGCCGGCGACCGCGACGGCGCAGCCGACCAGGAGCGCGGCGGTGCCGCCGCGCGAGCCGCTCGCGGCGTGCGCGACCGTCATGAGCGTCAGCCCGGCCGCCGCCGAGAGCGGCGGCCAGAGCCGGCGTTGGTGCGTGATCAACGCCGCCACCCAGGCGCGTCGCGGACGCACGCCCATGCTGCGCCCGACGGCCGCCGCCGCGGCAAGGCGACGCCGCAGTCGGGCGCCGAGCGCGACCAGATACGCGAGCGCCACGGGGATCAGCATTTCGAGCCAGGCGGCAAAGTGATTGGGGTTGACGAAGGGCCCCGAGACGCGCCCGCTCTCGGCTCGTCGGCCAGGGAGCCGTTCCCGGCGATCTGCTGCAGCAGGGCGAGCGCGGAGAAGAGCGCGGCCGCCGTGAGCGCCGTGCCAGAGTATGCGCGCGAGCACCTCTTCGTCGGCATCGTCCGCCGACTCGCCGGCGCCACGGGTAGGCGACCACGACCGCGAAGATGCCGAACCCCGCGGCGAGACGGCCGAGCTCGATCCAGACGCCGTACGGATCGAGCGCGAGCGTGCGCCACGTGCTCCACGCCCCGGCTCGGGCCAACCGGGAAGCGTCTCGGTATAGAGACGAGACGTCGCCGGCGCGATCCACCCGAGCAGAAGCGGCGGTAGCGGGAGCGTGGTGACGAGCGCCAGCGCGCTGAAGGCGGCGAGTGCTCCGACGCCCGGTGTCGGAGTGTCGACGGGCGGCGCGTCGCCGCGCCTGCAAGGTGACGGCGAGCAGTGCGAGCGCGACCGGCAGTGCCAGCGCCAGCGCGAGAGGACGACTGCCGCCGCGCAAGAGTGGCAAGCCGACGATGAGCGCTTGCAGCGTCCACAGCACCGGACGTTCGAGACGGTTCACGCGCGTTCCTCCACCGGCGTCCGGCGGTAGTAGCCGTAGTAGCGATTGTAGAAGTAGAGATCGCCCCAGCCGAGATCGACGTTGTTCATGACCGTGCCGAGCAGGTGCGCGCCCGCCTGCAGGAGCTGATCGCGCGCGCGGCGGACGAGCTCGCGCGGCGTGTCGTGGCCCTTCACCACCATCACCACCCCGTCGACCTCGCGCGCCAGGACGACGGCGTCGGTCACCGGCAGCACCGGCGGCGAGTCGAGAATGACGAAGTCGTAGCTGGCGCGCAGCGCTTCGAGGGTGTCGTGCATACGCGCGGAGCCGACCAGCTCGGCGGGATTCGGCGGCGTCGGGCCGGCGGGGATGAACGCAGATGCGCGGCGCCTCGAGCTCGTGGATGACGCTCTCGAGCTCGGCCTGGCCGGCGAGGAAGCTCGACAAGCCGCGGTCGTTCGCGACGCCGAGCGCGCGATGACAGCTCGGCTTGCGGAGGTCGACGTCGATCAGCAGAACGCGCGACCCGGCCTCGGCGAGGGTGGTGGCGAGATTGAGCGAGCTCACGGTCTTGCCCTCGCTCGGCGCCGGCGCTGGTGACCAGCAGCATCTTCGGCGGTGCGCCGGGGGTCGAGAACAGCACCGCGGTGCGGAGCGCTCGGAACGCCTCGGCGACCGGCGACAGCGGCTCGTGCAAGACCACGAGCTCGCGTGCGTCGCGCGCCGGCGCCGAGCGCGCGGCAATCGCGGTGCCCTTGCCGCTGGCCGTTGCGCGCTGCTCGGCTGCGCCGAGCGCGCGACGCCGGCGCGCGCCGCGCCAGCGTGAAGTTCGGGATGGTGGCGAGCGTGGGGAGGTGCAGCAAGCCCTCGACCTCCTCGCTGCTCTTCACGCTGTTGTCGAAGTATTCGCAGGCGAAGGTCGCGCCGAGCGCGACGCACCATGCCGCCGCAGGATGCCGAGCGTGAGGTTGAGCGGGACGTTCGGCTTGCTCGGCTCGCTCGGGCACCTCGGCGCGCTCGATGACGCGGATCGTTCGAGGCGGCGAGGCCCGAGTTCACCGCGGTCTCGATCTGCTGCTTCAGCAGCGAGACGTGCAGCGCACGTCACGCGTCTCGACGTCGTTCTTCAGGAGGTCGTAGCGCGCGCCGAGATCGCTGAGCGCGATCACCGAGCCCTCGAGGCTGCGCGAGCTTCTCGCGGAGCGCCGTCTCGCGGCCGCGCGCCGCGTCGTAGCGCGCGCGCACGGCGGCCACCTCGTGCTGCACCTCGGCCGGAGCTGGCTGCTCGACCTCGATCTCGCTGACGCGCGCAGCTCGACCATCTGCGGGTGGTTCGGGCCGAGGCGCGGCCTCGAGCGCGGCGCGCTCGGCGCGCAGATCGAGCAGCGCCAGGTGGAGCTTCTGGACGCCCGGCTTGTCGAGGAAGTACGACGAGCGGGTCGCTGCTCGGCGTTGGTCAGGAACTCGTAACGGCTCTGCATCGTGACGCGCGTGCCCTCGGCTTTGGTGAGCAGACTCGAGAGCTCGCGGATCTTCTGCGCCGACCACCTTCTGCTCCTGGTTGACGGCGACGTTGGGATGCTCGGTCGCGAAGCGGCGCAGCGCCGCCTCGGCGCGCTCGACCCGCTGCCGCGACTCGCGCAGCTGGCTGTCGAGGAAGCTCTTGGCGGTCGAGTCGGTGGCGAGACGCGCTTCCTCGTTGGCCTCGATGTACGCCTGGGTGTGCGCGGCGGCGAGGAAGGCCGACAGCGACGGGCTCGGGGTGGTGAAGCGCACCTCGACCAGGTCGGTGCCGCGGACGTCGCGCACCTCGAGGTAGCTCATGTAGCGGTCGAGGAGCTGCGGCGCGATGTCGGCGCCGCCGCTTCCAACCTCGTCGGGCACCGCCACCGGTGGCGCCGTCAGGCCGCGCGGTCGGAGCGCCGTCAAAAGCTGTCCGGCGACCTCGCGCGAGGCCGCTGCGATCGGGGCCGGGGTGCAAAAAGGCGTCGTTGCTCCCGAGATGCCGGCTGCGAATGACGCGCTCGGCGAGGTCGCGGCTCTTCAGCGCCGCGACCTGCGTCGCCAGGAAGCTCGAGGTGCCGTTGACGTTGCGCTCGCGCTCCTCGAGATCGAGCACGTTGCCCTCGAGGCGGAGCTGGATCGGTGATTGGCGGGCGAGCTGGAGACGCGTGCCGGCGCTGTAGAGGCGCGGGGTGAGCACGGTCGCGAGCACGGCGATTCCGAGGGTGGCGCCGAAGCACGTCGCCGCGAGCCAGCGGTACTTGTAGAGCACGCAGCAGATAGTCGCGCAGGTGACGGGGCGCGGCTTCGCTGAACTCGGCGTCGTAGACCTGGCCGGTCATGACACCGCCGCCGGACGCGACCGGAGTCGCGAGCGCACGATGGCCGGCTGGAAGAAGGTCGGAGGCGGCCACTGGTCCCTAGAAGAGCAGTACGCTGCCGCCGACGTGAACCATTTCGCGGGCGGTCGTCCAGATTCCCCAGGGGATGATGCGTTCGGTGGCATAGGGGAGATGCACGACGTCGCCGTCGGCGATCGGAATGTCGGTGATGTGTCCGTTCGCGACCGCGTCGAGATCGATCACGAATTGCCGCTGCTCGCCTGGACCGAGGGTGCGCGTCACCATGACGGTGCGGCGGTTGGCGGCGAAGAGGTTTCCACCGGCCGCGGCGACGGCGCCCGCGAGCGTGAGGCCGCGCGTCACCGGGTACGACCCCGGCTTGTCGACCCACCCCGACACCTGCACGCTACCGGCCGGCGCGACGCTGATCACGTCACCCGGACGTACCTGCGGGTCGAGGCCGCTGTCCTGGCGACCGGCCGCATACAGCACGCATTCGAGATCGAGTCGGATCGGCGGCGTGAGCGTGCGCCCGGGGTCGCTCGCTGCGACGCTAGGGTTGGGGGCCGACGGCGGGGCGATGGGAGGGCGCATCGCCACCGCCGCCGACTGAACGTCGGGGCCTGGTGCCGTCCGGGTCCCGACGGGAACGAACTCCACGACGCGTCCGGCGTCCTTGCTCGGACCGCCGGCCGCCCAGATCAGATCCGTGAGCGTCGCCCCGGGTCGCGTCAACGGATAGAGACCCGGCCGCTCCACACTGCCCACCACCGCCACCACACGACTGCGATACTCGGCGACCTGTACGCTCACTTGCGGCGTACGCAGGATGCCGGCCGCCACGAGCCGCTTCGCGAGCTCGCGCTCCAGGGCCGCCGGTGTGTGACCGGCCGCGGCCACCGCGCCGAGGATCGGAAGGGTGACCTCGCCGCGGGCGTCGACGCGCATCCCTTGTTGGAAGGTAGGCGCGCCGTTGATCGGACTCGGCACCCCGCCGCCCGTGCTCGGGCGCGCCGCCTGCGGTTGCGCGTCGAGCAGGTCGGGAATGCGGATGTCCAGTAGATCGTCGGCGCCGATCACGTAACCCGAATCGATCGGCGCGCTCGCTCGCGTCCGTGCGAGCGCCACGACGGTGTCGTGGTCATGCGCGCTCATCAGATCACCGACGGATGTTGCCACGCGCGGCGGCGCAGCGGTCGTCCGATCGAGTCCGGAGTTCCGCGCTGCGCCGCAACCGCTCACCACCGCCACACATCCACCCGCCACCACGACCCCGAGCCACACAGTGCCCACTCGTGTGGCAATGCCCCCGGGCATTCTCCCCCCTCCGCGCATGGTTCGATCGCCGCCGCTCAGGACGGCGAGCGCGGTGGGCAGTGCTCGAAGTGTCGGCAGTGCACCTTGCCTGCCGGGTTCTGACAACAGGCCCGCTTGATGACGAGCGGCGGGCGATTCGGATTGGCTGCGCAGATCTTCTCGTCGATGCGGACGAGCGTCTGGCTGCCCGGACACGTGAGGCTGTCCGTGGCGAGGGCGCTCGGTGCGGCGACGAGCCCGCCGAGCAGCAGCGCGCCCGTGACGACCCACGCGCGCAGTTCGATACGGAGTGATCGGTTTGGCATGTTCGTTTCTCCTTTGCGATCGAGTGATTCCGGCCGGCAGTGGAGGACCCGTGGAAACGCGATGTCGCCGGTGTCGGGCGGGGGAGTAGCAGTCGCCGTGCCCGTCGGATGGCTGTGCGAAGCGAGTGAGCATTCGACGACGCGCGCCGCGTTATAGCGGGGGCACGTGACACTGGTTGCGCGAATGGGTCGGCAGCTGACGTGGCAAGCGCGCGTCAGGTCCGCGGCGCTGCCGTTCAAACGCGAACGTCAGGAACGCGCGCGCGCCGAAAGATCGTTACTGCGGCTGCAAGTGCGCGAACGCTCGCGTGCTTCGCGCCTTCCGGTGACGCTGCCGACGTGCGACGGATCGGGCGATGCCGGCGGGCGTCCGACCGTTCAGGGCGCAGGAGTGACGATCCGCGTCCACTCCGCCGCCGCGAATGCGACGGTCGACTACGCTTTCACGCTCGCCAGGAAGTCGAGCACCTCGCGGTTGAAGAGCTCCGGCGTCTCGAAGTTGAAGCCGTGGCTGCCGCCGGGAATCTTCACCAGCTTCGCACCGCGGAATGCCGCGCGCGAGCATGTCGGAGTTGCCGGGCGGGATCAGACGGTCGGCGTCGCCGGTGAGCACGAGCGTCGGCGCCTCGATCTGCGCAGGCGGTCGGTCGTGCTGGTGCGCCCATGACCGCCTGCATCTGGCCCATGATCGCCTCGATGCTGAAGCCGTACTGCAGCGCGCCGCGCGAAGAGCTGCATGAGCTTCGGCAGCTCGTGTCTGGATGAACTCCGGGTTGAAGACGCGCGGCAGCAGGTCTGGAAGAACATCATCGGGTTGATGGCCGCGAAGTCGATCTGCATCTCGCCGTCGGCGTCGATCGTGCCGCCGATCTGCGTGAAGGTGAGCTTCGCGCTGCTCGCTCGATCGTCGGCGTCGGGCTCGGGGTACGTGCAGGCGAGCACGAGCCCGCGCACGCGTCGGGATGCCGCAGCACCAGCTCCTGCGCGATCATCCCGCCCATCGAGACGCCGACGACGTGCGCGCGCGTCGATGCAGAGCGTCGAGCAGGCCGGCGGCATCGTCGGCCATCTCGGTGGATGGTGTACGGTCCCGCCGGCTTCGAGCTCCGTCCGACGCCGCGGTTGTCGAAGACGATCGTCCGGTAGTGCTGCGGCGAACGTCGGGCACCTGGAGCAGCCACGCCATCGAGTCGGCGGCGAAGCCCATGATCAGGAGCAGCGGATCACCGCTGCCGTGCTCCTCGTAGTAGAGATCGAGGTCACCAACTCGGGCGGTGGTCATGAATCCTCCTTTGGGGGCGGCGGCAGAGTAGAGCGTCCGGGTCGGCCGTGCAACGCCGCAGGTATCATGGGCGGATCGTCCGCAGGAAGATCACATTCAGATGGTCTTCGAATACCAGCTCCCATTCGGGTGCCTCGCGGAGAACAGCCGCACACGGTGCGGATGACGCGACGACCGCAGAGGTGATGCGGTACTTCGAGAGCACTCTTCGCCAGTCCTTGTGCGCGTAGTACACGGGCAGGTAGCGCTTCAGCAGGAAGTCATCGCCGTAGACCGGGATGTGATCATCGACGAAGACGTGCAGCGTCGGCCAGAAGCGATAGATGAGCGAGCCGCCCAGGTTGTCGGTGTTGAACATGCGCCCGAAGCGGTCCTGATGATTTGCGATGTATTGCGCCGCGCCGCGACTGAGTTGGAGATCATCAAGCGTATCCGGGAACGGTAGCACCCGAGCGCTCGTGAGCCCCAGGAACACGACGCAGATCAGCGGCACGTGGAGAACGAGGCCGCGGAGGGCGAGTTGTGTCGCCTCGATCTCCCGGCAGCGCGCGTCGAACGCAGGCCAGAGCGTGGCGAGCAGTGGCGTGATCTCACGGGCGATGATCGGAGCTGCGACGATCGCGAAGAGGTTGATGTGCCGAACGGAATGCAGGGCCTCGTGCGCAAACATCACCAGAAGCGCGACCTCCACCCAGACGAGCTTCCGCGCACGCATCGCGAGCAACCCGATCGTCATCAGCAGGAGCACTTCGAAGAAGAAGACCGACACGGTGGGACTCAAGAAGTCGGGACTGGCCCAGTCGCCGAGGTGGCGAACTGACGTCTGCGCCAGGGTCTCGCGGATCGAAGAATGGAGCCCGATCCCGCGCGGATTGATCAGGGTCGCGAGCAACATCCCGGCCAGCAGGCTGACAAACACCGTTGCCTGCCGAGCTTCCCCGCGATCGCGGAACAGGATGGCGCGGACGACCGCGACCCCGGCGAAGATGGCCGTCAGCGTCAACCCGACCATGAAGCCGCCATGCACGTTGCACCACAGCACGGCGAGCAGTGGGACCCACCACAGGCGCTGCCACGGCACCCGTCCGCTGCGGAAATCGTCGAGGCGCTCGAGGAGCACGGCGAAGAAGACGTAGGTCAGGATGTGGGGCCGGGCGAGTGCGTGTGACCACAGCACCAGGTATGCGACCACCGTCAGCAGGAACGCCGGTAGCAGCCCGGCCCCGATCCGCAGCATGCGCCGAAACAGCAGCACCGGCAGGAGCGCGTACACCAGCACCCACACCGCCGTGTAGAACGACAATCCGCCCAACCGGACCAGCAACTCACTGACGACCTCGAAGAGCCAGTAGTTGCTCGCCCAGTCGTGTCCCCGAGCCGTGAACGAGAACAGGTCGGTTCTCGGGAGTGTGCCCGTCTCGACAAGGTTGACGGCCAGTGGCGAGGTGCCATCCAGTACCGGGTCCTGGAGCGGATAGCTCGGGTTCAAGGCCACGATCATCGCGGGATGCACGAGGAACAAGAGGGCCGTGAACGGGGGTGCAGCGAGCGACGAAGCGGCAAGCCGGCCGGGGACAGGGTGTCATTCGTCATGCGGGGGCTCGCTGCGCGAGGACTCGGGGCTCGTTGCCACCCAACCCCGCGGGCCCACGGCTCCTGTGGGTTTCGCGAAGCCCAAGAGGCTATTCCCGACCGCTGCGCAGTGCCGCATGGTCGAGGGCGCGGACGAGCGCACCGAGATCGATCGAGGCGGCGACGGGATCGCGGAGGTCCGTCCCATACTCGGTCGCCAGCGTTCCGATCACGTGCGCGGGCACGAGCACCGTGTCAGCTCGACCGCCACTGCGACGAGTCGACGAGCGGCGTCTTCGGGGTCCACGACACGCGCACCGTCGAGGTCGGCGAGCAACAGCGTCGGCGACGGACCGGTCGTGCAGAGGAATCGCTCGGGCGCGGCATCGGGAAGCGTGACGCCGGCGAGCGCGAGCCCGCGAAGCACACGTACCGCGGTGGCGGCGAGCGCGAGTGCCGCCGCGCGCTCGAGAGGATGCGCCGCATCCGGTGCAAGTGGCTGGCCCGCCGCCGCGACCGCGACGTAGGGGATGCCGCTCGCGACGCCGTGCTCGACCAGCGGCGCGATCGCCGGCAACGCCAGGTCCATCTGCAAGCGCGCCTCGGCCGCCATGCGATCGGCGTCGGCGGAGGCTGCGGTGCGCACCCACACCGGCCGCTGGCCGTCGAGCCAGAACGCCGGAGCGAGACGCCCGCGCTCGGGAATGCCGCCGGCGATCGCGACGCGTCCGACATGCCGCGCGTCGAGGGCGGCGAGCCAGCGTTCCGGTAGATGGAAGCCCGGCTGCGCCCGGTGCACCTCGGTGAGCACGGCGCGCGCCCGGTCGTCGGCGTGGCGTGCCAGCAGTTGCGCGGCCCGGCGCAGCGCCAGGCGCGCGTAGACGCGTCCGGTACGCGGCAGGCTCCCGAGCAGCACGCCGCTCGCACGGTCGGCGAGCGCTTCCGGAATGCCGGCTCCGAGCACGAGTTGCAAAATGCCGATACGCAGTGGCTCGGCGTAGCTGCGCAACACCGGATCGGGCGCCGAGAGGAGCTGTTCGAGACCGGCGGCGAGCTGCGCAGGTGTCTCGCTTTCCAGATCACCGGGGGACGCCGGCGCGGCCGCCGGAGACGCGTCGGGTGGATGCTCGCCCGGCGTCGCGTCGGCCTCGAGAATGCGGCGGTGCACGGCTCGGAGTGGCAGGAATGCGGCGGCGACCTCGGACGGCAGCGACGGCGCGGCGGCATCGAACGCGCGGCGGAAAGCGGGTTGTGCGAGCAGGCTGAAGAGCACCTGGACGCGCTCGTGATCGGTGAAGGTCTGGATCAGTACCTGGAGCAACCGGCCGAGACGCGTCGCCGAGAGGCTCTCGAAATCGATCCGGCTCACGACCTCGCCGAAGGCCTGCGCCGCCTCCGCGTGCGAGCGGACGTGCGCCAGGGTCTCGAGGTATGCCAGCAGCACGCCGAGATCGGCCGTCAATCGAATGGCGCCGGCCAGCATGCGCGCGCGCGCGGCCGCGTCGGACTTGAGCGGCTCACGGCCGACGGCGCCCTCGATGACGGCGCGATCGATCTTGCCGAGCAAGTGACGGCAGACACCGCGATCGGTAGCCTCGCGCCGGCCATTCACGAGCAGATCCTCGGCGGCGTTCAACTTCAGGCGCAGCACGTCCTTGTAGTTCCGGATGAAGGCGAGGTGCGCCTTCATCTCCTCCACCTCGGCCGGGCTCAACGGATCGGCGGCGGGACTCGCCTCGGCGAGACGACTGAGACTCGGAATCACCGGCGGCGGCGGTTTCGCCGCCGGCGCCGGGACGCCACGCTGTGGTCTCCGCGCGGTGGTCTCCCCCGGAGGCCGCGATTCCTGGGATCGCGCTGGTCGCGATTGCGCTCGGGACCGCCGCCGCGACCCTGCCTCGGGGCCTGACTACGATCGCGATCGGCGCTGCCCGGAGCACCCGGATTGCGGGCCGGCTCGCGATTGCTATCGGGACCGGCGGTCGCGTTCGGACCGGGGGTGGCGTTCGCACCATCGGGCGCCCGACCGCGGCGACGTCGACGGCGCCGCCGTGGCGGGCCCGCTCGTGGCGGCTGGTCGGAGGTCGGTCCGGGGGGTTGCTCGCTGCTCATGACGGGCGACAGCGTAGCGAGCGGCGCGCTGCTAGGGAACCTCTGCACACGTGGGTTCCGATGCGAGCATCGCGAGCGGCCGCGAGCGTTCATCCGGTGGGAGCTCGACGGAGCTCCGGTGCTCTCGTTCGATCGCGACTTCGCCCGGCTCGGGCTCGCCGTTCTCCGCTAGAGTCATCCTCAGTCGGCGGCGACGCACTCGCTGCGCGTCGGCGCGGTGCGGGCGCACGCCATGCCGTCGGTCACACCGCTCGCGAGATAGGCGCACGCGTTGGTGGTCGCCGCCATCAGCGCGTCGTCGTGCGTCTCGCCCTCGACGGTGCGGCACTGCGAGCGTCCCTGGAAGGTGATGCACACCTCGCAACGGACGCCCGCGAGATGGAGGCTCCGGTAGATGACCAGCGCCATGAAGACGATCAGCGCACCCGCCACGACCATGCTCGCGCGCCGCGGTGTCCGTCGCATGGTCAGATCCCTCGCAGCGAGCGGCGCGCGTGCCGCACGTCAGAGCTTCCCGTCGGTGATGTTCCAGGTGATGTCGCCCTTGTGCGAGCGGCGTCACGACCGTCTTCTCGAAGCTGCCGTCCTTCCAGCGGTACTGGCGGAGCTCGTGCTGGTCCTCGGAGGCGACGTAGATCTCGAGCGCGCCGTCGCCGTCGAGGTCGGCGAGCATGGACCGGGATGCTCGAAGCCCGACGACGCGGCGTCGATCGGCGTCCTCTTCCAGCCGTCGGCGCCCTGCTCGAACAGCCAGAGGCCCGACGACAGCGCGCCCGCGACGAGGTCGATCTTGCCGTCGCCGTTGACGTCGCCCGCCGCGATCGCGCGCATCTGGCGATCGGGCACCGTGGCGACGACGGTGCCGTCCGAGCTTGCCGTCCTTCCAGCGGTACTGCTTGACGGTGACCGGCCGCACGAGCGTGCCGCCCTGCGCCGACCGCGCCTTCCCACGACGACGTAGAGCTCGGCGACGCCGTCGCGGTCGACGTCGGCGGCGAGGATCTCCTTGGCGTGCGTGTCGCCCGGCGCGTCGACGACCGACTTCTGCCAGCCCTGTCGGCGTGCGCTTGTACATGCGCACCTCGCCGGGCTGCTCCTGGTCGAGCTTGTTCGGCTTGCTCGGCGTGGCGAAGAACTCCGGCGACGCCGTCGCCGTCGACGTCGCCGATCTCGATCTCGTGCACGAAGGTGTTCGGCGCTGCCGGTCGACCTCCTCGACGCGCCAGCTCTCGTCCGGGATGCACGACGGCGATCACGCCCTGGTCGTGGGTCGCGATCACCAGCTCGTCCTTGCCGTCGCCGTCGACGTCGCCGCGCTCGACGTCGCGCAGGCGGTCGAACTTGCCGCCGAACTTCGGGTTCCAGTGCGTGTCGGCGGTCCACGCGCCGTCCGCGAAGCGCCAGGTGCGTCAGCAGCGCCTGGTTGCCGCCGATGGTGAGCACGCCGCCGTCCCACGGCGATCGCCTTGTGGAAGACGTTGCTGTCGGGATCCTCGAGCACGACGGGCTGTCCAGCCCGATCCGGTCTGGCGGACGATCGTCGAGCTTCGCCGCGCCCGGGCACCGACGTCGTCTTGCCGTCGGCGCCGGTCTTGTCGACGAACTGCGCCTGCGCGACGAGCAGAGCCGGACGCGGCGCGCCGGCGAGCGGTTGGCGGATCGGTGCGCCGCCCGGACCACTCCCTGCGGCACCGGCGCTAGCCGAGCCGGGCGCGGGCGCCGCGTTGCCCGTCGGCGCCGCCGCGCCCAGCCCCCGTTCCACCCGCCGGCTTTCCGCCTTCGCACCCTGCAAAGAGCATCGAGGCGATCGCGAGCGCGATCACGCCGGCGGTGGTTCGGCGGCGCGTTGCCGCGGACGTCTCACCAGGCGCGCGGTCGGGGGGAACGCCAGAGGGCGAATTTCCGTTGAGCCCGCAGGCGTTCCCCCCGACCGCACGCCTGGCGCGCCTCACCCGACTCACAGAAGATCTGCGCCGGTCGCGCGCCGCGTGCTCCCGTTCTCTCGAACGCCTCCATGACGTTGCGCGCGATCTGCGTGCATGTGCACCTCGTCGGCGCCGTCGACGAGCCGCGCCGAGCGCGCGTGGCGCAGCATGCGCTCGAGCGGCGTGTCGGTCGAGTAGCCGAGCGCGCCGTGCACCTGGATGGCGCGGTCGATGATCCGCCAGAGCATGTTGGCGACGTGGTGCTTCGCCATCGACACCTCCTGGCGAAACGGCATCCCCTTCTCGATCAGGTAGGCGGCGTGCAGCACCATCAGCTTGGCGGCGTAGAGCTCCATCGCCGACTCGGCCATCATCGCCTGGATGAGCCTGCTTGTCGGCGAGGACGCCGCCGTGCAGCTGCCGCTCGAGGGCGCGCTTCACGAGCATCTCGAGCGCGACCTCGGCGTTGCCGATCCAGCGCATGCAGTGCGCGAGGCGCGCCGGGCCGAGCCGCACCTGGCCGAGCCGGTGCCCCTGGCCGCGGCCGCCGAGCATGTGCGCCGCCGGCACGCGCACGTTCTCGAAGCGGATCTCGCAGTGGTTGCCGTGCCCGGCCATGGTCTCGACGTCGCGCACGATGTTGAAGCCCGGCGTTGTCGAGGTCGACGAGGAACGCGGTGTTGCGCGCCTGCGGCGGATCGGCGTCGGGATCGGTCTTGCGCGATGACGATCGCGAACGCTGGCGCCGCGCGCGCCCGAGATGAACCACTTGTGCCCGTTGATGACCCAGTTGTCGCCGTCCCGCACGGCGCGCGTCCGGATGCCGGTCGGATCCGAGCCGGCGACCTCGGGCTCCGTCATCGCGAAGCACGAGCGCACCTTGCCGTCGACCAGCGGGCGGAGGTAGCGCTCCTTCTGCTCGGCGGTCGCGATAGTGCAGGAGCGTGTGCATGTTGCCTTCGTCGGGCGCGTGGCAGTTGAGGACGTAGGCGCCGAGCTGCGTCCGGCCGCACTCGGCGGAGACGAACGCCATCGCCAGCGGCCCGAGCCCCATCCCGCCCCACTCCGCGCGGCATGTGCGGCGCCCAGAGGCCGGCCTCCTTGGCCTCCTCGCGGAGCGCCGCGTAGCCCTTCCGCCAGCCGCCTTCGCTGCGCATGCGCTCCTCGGCGGGCGCGACCCGCTCCTGCATGAACTCGCGCACGCGGCATGCGCGACCGCGAGTGACGTCGGGGGAAGGGTGAAGTCGATGGCCATGGCTTGACGTAGGACGGATCGGCCGCGGTTGCAAAGGGGGCCCGGAGGGGCCGTGTGTCGTTGCGATTTCGACCCGGCGCCGAAACGAAAAACCAGAAAACTGCGCCAGAATGGCGCATGCTGGGCCATCGATTTTTGTTTACAGGATTCGAGACGAGGTGGTAGGAGCGGCCTCTTAGGAGGGCAAGTCATGGTGCCGTTGACTCGCCGCGTCGTTCTCATCCTGTCCGTGCTGTTTCTGGCCGCCGTCCCGCGCCAGGCGCTGGCCGAGCGCCTTCTCGTCGCCGTCGGCGGGGCTTCCGCGCAGCGAGGTATCGCGCGGGTGCAGACGCTCGCGCTCGACACCGCCGGTCTCGCGAGTCTGCGGGCGAGCACGGAGGCGACGGTCGAGGAATTCCCGCTCGGCAGTGACGGTACCGTGACGCTCGCCGTCGCGCGCTTCTCGCCGTTTGCCGCCGATACGCGCGTCGAGGTGGTCGAGGCGACGAGGACACGGTCGCTGTCGCTCCCTGATCAGAAGTACTACCGGGGAAGCGTCGTCGGCGAGCCGGGCTCTCATGCCGTCGTGATCGCGACCCGCGATGGCGTGCACGGCATGGTCGTGGCGCGCGGGACGACCTATCGCTTCGGACGCGACGACTCGGGCGCGTACCGGAGCTGGGCGGTGCGCGATGCCGACCCCGCGGTCTTCCCGGGGCCGTCGCGCTTGTGCTCCAACGATCTCCACGCGGCCGCCTTGCAAGCGCATCCCGGCCGGGCGGTTGTTCCCCCGGGAGCCGCGGAGAGCCGCCGGTGTTGGGGTACTCGCCGACGCTGCTCGCCGAGCTGGCGATCGAGACCGACCAAGAGTTTCTCGGGCTCTTCCCGGGCACCGACGAGGCGCTCGACTATTTGAGCAGTCTCGCCGCCGAGGTTTCGACGATCTTCGACGCCGACACCGACGTCCGCGTCGTCTTTCGCTTCATTCGCCTGTGGAGCACTCCCGATCCGTGGTCGGCGACCGATACGCTCCCCATGCTCCTCGAGGTCAAGGCCTACTGGGAAGCCAACGAGGCGGGTACGCCGCGTGATCTCGTGCACTTCATCTCCGGCAAGGGCGTGATCGGCGGCATCGCGTATCTGAACGTGCTCTGCAGCACCTCCTTCGGCTACGGGGTCTCGACGGTCTTCGGCGACTTCGACGTCATGGATCCCTCGGAGACCTGGGACGTCGTCGTGATGGCGCACGAGCTCGGCCACAACTTCGGCTCGCCGCACACGCACTGCTACATGCCGCCGGTCGACAACTGTTACAACGGCGAGGCGGACGACGGCTGCTACGCGGGCCCGAGTCGCTGCCGCCGGGCGGCGGCACGATCATGAGCTATTGCCATCTGCTGAGCGGCGGCATGTCGAACATCAATCTCACCTTCGATACCAGCGGGACCGTCGTGAGCGATGTCCTGCGTGCGGGCGCCGTTGCCGGCGTGTGCATCGGACCGCCGTGCGGCGACGGCATCCTCGATGCGGGTGAGGACTGCGACGATGGCAACATCACGAACGGTGATTGCTGCTCGTCGACGTGCACGGCCGAGCCCGACGGCAATGCATGCGACGACGACGAATTCTGCACCTCGAATGACGAGTGCGCGAGCGGCGTCTGCGTCGGCACGCCGGTCGCCAACGGCACGCCGTGCGACGACGGCTCGGTCTGCACGACCGACACCTGCCAGGCCGGCGCCTGCGTCGGCGCGCCCGCTCCGGCGGCCGGATGCAAGGTCGCATTGCCGACCAAGTCGCAGCTTCAGATGAAGGACAAGTCGCCCGACAAGGGTGATCAGGTGAAGTTCAAGTGGACGAAGGGTGCGATCACGACACTGGCCGAGTTTGGCGATCCGCTCACGAGCGACGACTACACGCTCTGCGTCTACGAGGCCGGACCCGCGATCCTGGCCACGGCCACGGCGCCGGCCGGCGGCCTCTGCGACGGCAGCCCGTGCTGGAAGACCGTCGGCGGCGGCTACAAGTACAAGGACAAGCTCAGCACGCCGAACGGCATGGCGAAGGTCCAGCTCAAAGAAGGCCTCGTCCCCGACAAGGCCAAGGTCCAGGCGCAGGCGAAGGGCGTGCCCCTCGACATGCCGGTGCTCGGCAGCCTGTCGCTGCCGCTCACGCGCGCAGCTGCGCGGTCCCGGCGGCGTGTGCTTCGAAGCGACGTTCTCGACGCCGATCAAGAACGACGCGACGCAGTTCAAGGCCAAGTCGGACTGAAAAGGTCGACCCCCGGTCTGGTCGATGCCGGCGGCCGCGCTTCAGTGCGCGATCGCCGGCATCATTCGCATCACTTGAACGGGCGCTCGGGCCACCACGGGTAGAACGCCGGCATGTCGGCGCTCGGCCGGAGCGAGAAGCGCGGCGGGCGCTTCTCGAGGAACGACGCCACGCCCTCGTGGGCGTCGGCCGACTGGCCCATCGCAGAAGATGCAGCGCGAGTCGACCTTGTGCGCCTCCATCGGGTGGTCGGCGCCGAGCATGCGCCAGAGGAGCTGGCGCGAGAGCGCGACCGACATCGCCGAGGTGCCGTCGGCCATCTCGCGCGCCAGCGCTGCGCGCGGTCGGGACCAGCCTCTTCCGGCGCGACGACGCGGCTCACGAGTCCGGCGGCGAGCGCCTCGTCGGCGGCGAAGACGCGTCCGGTGTAGACCCACTCCGCGGCGCGGCTGATGCCGACCAGGCGCGGCAGGAACCAGCTGCTGCACGCCTCGGGGACGATGCCGCGGCGGGCGAACACGAAGCCCATGCGCGCCGCGCTGGAGGCGATCCGCACGTCCATCGGCAGCGTCATCGTGATGCCGACGCCGACGGCGGGGCCGTTGATCGCGGCGATCACCGGCTTCTTCGACTCGAAGATGCGCAGCGTGAGCAGGCCGCCGCCGTCGCGATGCTCGTCGATCGTGAGCGGCCGCGTGCCGCCGCGCGTGATCGAAGGCGCCGCTGCCGCCCGAGAGGTCGGCGCCGGCGCAGAAGCCGCGCCCGGCGCCGGTCACGATGACGACACGCACCGCGTCGTCGGCGTCGGCGCGATCGAAGGCGTCGATCAGCTCGTGCATCATCCTGGTGGTGAAGGCGTTCAGCTTGTCGGGGCGGTCGAGCGTGATGGTGAGGATCGCCCTCGCTCGACGTCGGTAGCGGATCTGCTCGTAGGTCATCGGAGCCTCCCTCGTCGCTGCGGCGGTGCGGACTGATCCTTCTTGCCCAAACCCGGCCCTGTGGGAAGCCGCACCTCTGCTGCAGCGGAGGCTCCGTCGTGCCGTGCGCCCCGTTTGAACTAGCGCGCCGTCTCGTCTAGCGTCCGGAGCGCCATCCCCGCTTGCTCGATCCCGTATGGCATCGGTCGGGCACGCACGACGGAGGTCACGCCATGGCCGATCTCGAGACGTTCCGCGAGGAGACGCGCCGCTGGCTCGACGCCAACGCGCCGGCGTCGATGCACACGCCGCTCAAGACCGCCGACGACGTCTGCTGGGGCGGCAAGAAGACCCAGTATCCCGCCGACGTCCGGCGCTGGCTCGCCGTCATGGCCGAGCGCGGCTGGACGGCGCCGACGTGGCCGAAGGAGTACGGCGGCGGCGGCCTCTCGAAGCAGGAGGCGAAGGTCCTGGCGCGAGGAGATGGCGAAGCTCCATCTCCGCCCGCCGCTCATCGGCTTCGGCCTCTCGATGATCGGCCCGCTGCTCCTCCAGGAGGGCAGCGAGGAGCTGAAGCGCGAGCACCTGCCGCGCATCGTCGCGCGGCGAGATCCGCTGGTGCCAGGGCTACTCCGAGCCGGGCTCGGGCTCCGACCTCGCGAGCCTGCAGACCAAGGCCGTGCGCGACGGCGACGACTTCGTGCTGAACGGCCAGAAGGTGTGGACGTCCTACGCCGACAAGGCCGACTGGATGTTCATCCTCGTGCGCACCGACTTCGAGGCGCCGAAGCACGACGGCATCACGTTCCTGCTGATGGACATGGACGACGCCGGGCGTGACGCGTGCGGCCGATCAAGCTGATCAGCGGCTCGTCGCCGTTCTGCGAGACCTTCCTCTCCGACGTGCGCGTGCCGGTCACGCAACGTCGTCGGCAAGGTGAACGGCGGCTGGGCGCATCGCGAAGGCGCTCCTCGGCCACGAGCGCACGATGATCGCCGACGCCTTCAAGGAGCGCGACGACGCGCGACGACTCGTCGACGCTCGCGCGCCGCTACGTCGGCGAGCGAGGACGGCCGCGATCGCCGACCCGCTGCTGCGCGACCGCATCGCGCAGGTCGAGATGGACCAGGCGCTGCCTCGACCTCACGCTCGGCGCGCTCGCGCGACAACATGAAGGCGGGCCACAAGCCCGGGCCGGAGACGTCGATCTTCAAGTACTACGGCACCGAGCTGAACCAGCGCCGCCGCGAGCTCATGGTGGACGATCCTCGGCCCGCAGGGGCTCGGCTGGGAGGGTCCCGGGCTTCGACGAGGACGAGCTCAAGATGACGCGCGACTGGCTGCGCTCGCGCGGCAACTCGATCGAGGGCGGCACCTCCGAGATCCAGCTCAACATCATCGCCAAGCGCGTGCTCGGCCTGCCGGACTGAGCGGCGCGATCGCCGTGGATCTGGTTCTCACCGAAGAGCAGGAGCTGCTCGCAGCGGACCGCGCGCGAGTTCGTCGCCGGCCGCTCGTCGCTGAAGCGCATCCGCGCAGCTGCGCGACGGCGACGACGCCGACGGCTTCTCGCGCGAGCTCTGGCGCGAGATGGCGCGCGCTCGGCTGGCTCGGCATCGTCATCCCCGAGGAGCTACGGCGGCGCTCGGCCTCGGCTACATGGACCTGATGGTCGTCATGGAGGAGCTCGGCCGCGGGCTCATGCCGGAGCCGATGCTCTCGACGCGTGCTGCTCGGCGCCGACGCGCTCCTGCTCGGCGGCAGCGACGCGCAGCAGGCGGCGCACCTGCCGGCGGTCGCCGCCGGCGAGCGGCTGCTCGCGCTCGCCTACCAGGAGGCGGGCAGCCGCTACGACCCGCACCACGTCGCGACGCGCGCCGAGAGCGGCGGCAGCGGCTGGGCGCTCAGCGGCGAGAAGGTCCAGGTGCTCGACGGCCACGTCGCCGACCGGCTCGTCGTCTCGGCGCGCACCGGCGGCGACGTGCGCGACGCGACGGGCATCACGCTCTTCCTCGTGCGCCCGCGACACGCCCGGCGTCACGCATCGAGCGCCAGTCGCGCATCGACGGCCGCAACGCCGCCCTCGTGCGGCTCGACGACGTGCGGGTCGGCGCCGACGCGGTCGCTCGGCGAGGTCGACCAGCGGCGGCGACGCTCCTCGCGCCGCGTCGCTCGACCGCGCGACGATCGGGCTCGCGGCCGAGATGCTCGGCGGCATGACGGCCGCGTTCGAGATGACGCTCGAGTACCTGAAGACGCGCGTGCAGTTCGGCGTGCCGATCGGCACCTTCCAGGCGCTCAAGCACCGCGCCGCGCGCATGTTCATCGAGACCGAGCTGGCGCGCTCGGCGGTGATGGACGCGCACCGCGCGCTCGACGAGGGCGCGACGACGCGCGAGGTGCGCGCGCGCTCGCGAGCCTCGCCAAGGCGCGCTGCTCCGACGCCTTCGTGCTGATCGGCAACGAGGGCGTGCAGATGCACGGCGGCATCGGCATGACCGACGAGCACGACATCGGCTTCTTCCTGAAGCGCGCGCGGGCCGCGGAGATGACGTTCGGCGACGCCGCGTACCACCGCGACCGGACGGCGAGGCTCGACGGCTACTCGAGGGCGTCTCGCTACGCCCAGAACTCGTCGACGGCGAAGAGATCCCAGACGAACTCCCACACCTCGGCCACCTGGCCGTTCTCGATGCGCATCTTGAGGCACGTGGGGTTGTCGAGGGTCTTGCCGTCGCGCTCGCCGTGACCGCGGAAGAGCGCCACCACCCAGTGGTCGTTCGCCAGCACGTCGATCAGGTCGAGGTGGAACGTCCCGGCGGTGAGCCCGGTGACGTTCATCAAGAACTGCAGAATCGCGTCACGGCCGCGATGTGAGCCCGCGAGCTTGCCCTTGCGACCGGGGAAATGCCAGACGGCGTTCTCGGGAATCGTGGCCCGGATGGTGCTGATGTCGGCGCTCTTGAACGCGTCGAAAAGCGCCCGGACCGCGGTGGCGTTGGGGTGTTCCTGACTCACGCCGCGGGCGGCTTGTAGTAGAAGCGCACGTCGGAGATCTTGCCGCCCCGCACCCGGTACACCGCCGCCTCGGACCACTGATTGCGCTCCTTGGTGGCGTGCGGCGTGACGTCGTACTTGAGCTCGAGCACGATCGACTCGGTTCCGACGTGCGCGCCCAGTACCTCGCTGCCGTGCAGCACCCGGCTCTCGAGCCAGCCTTTGCACGCGGTCACCAGCGCGTCGCGATCGCCGGGCGCGCGCTCGCCGTTCTCGTACTGCTGCACGTCGGGCGCATACAGCTCGGTGATGGCCTCGACGTACTTGCCCGCCAGGCAGAGCGTCATCAGACGATCGGCGATCTCACGAATGGTCATGGCCGTTCTCCTATCGACGTTTCTGAGCCGCTGCCGCGTAGCCGTCCAGGATCGGCAACACCTTGTCGCGGTTCTCCGGCGGGACCCAGAAGTTCACGCGCTCCACGCCGGCCTCGGCATAGCTGTCGAGCGTGGCCGGGTCGGCGGGGGCGCCGAAGACGGTGACCGGGAAATCTGTCGGGTTTCTTACCGGCGGCGCGCGCGCGCTCGGCCAGGTCTTTCATTCCCTCGACGATGCCGGCCGTGCGCATGCCGATCGGCATCCAGCCGTTGCAGTAGTCGACGACGCGCTGGCGCGTCCGCGGCGTGTCGCCGCCGAGCAGGATCGGCGGGTGCGGTTTCTGCACCGGCTTCGGAAACGACCAGATCGGATCGAAGTCGACGAGCTCGCCGTGGAACTCGGCCTCGTCCTTGGTCCAGATCTCCTTCACTGCCTGCACGCGCTCGCGGAGCAGCTTCCAGCGCGTCTTGAAGACGGTGCCGTGGTTCTCCATCTCCTCGGCGTTCCAGCCGCCGCCGATCCCGAAGATCAGGCGGCCGTTCGAGAGGAAGTCGAGGGTCGCCGCTTCCTTCGCGGTGGTGATGGGGTCGCGCTCGACGAGCAGACAGATGCCGGTCGCCGATCTTGATCTTCTTGGTGACCGCGGCGGCGGCGGCGAGCGCGACGAACAGATCGTGCGTGTGCCAGTACTCCTTGGGCAGGTCGGCGCCGCCCGGCCACGGACTTCGCCGGCTCACCGGGATGTGCGTGTGCTCGGGGAAGAAGAGCGACTCGAAGCCGCGCTCCTCGGCGGCGACCGCCAGCTCGTCGGGCCGGATCGCGTAGTGCGCCGGGAACATCAGGATGCCGCACTTCATGCTGTCGCTCCCATACGCCGGCTCGGGAAGCCGTGTCTAGGCGGTGGCGGGAACGCTCGCTGTCGGGACTCGCGGCCTCGATCTCGCCGATCGCGCGCTCGAGGTGGCGATCGAGCGCTTGCATGTACTCGTAGAGAGCCTTGTGCACGATCGCGAACGTGAACGCGTCGGCGAAGCGCCGCCGGGCGCTTCCAGAGCGTGGCGCCGAGCAGCGAGAGCGTGAACCAGGCGCGGCGCGGTCCGGCGGCGAAGACGGTGTCGCGCAGCACGCGCGCCGAGCCAGCGCGAGCTCCTCACTCTTGATGTGGAGTCCGCGCCGTGCCTGCCGGCCGCGGTTCAAGATGAACTCGAGCGTGCGGGCGCGGAAGTTCCGGAAGTCGTAGAGCTCGGCGATCAGCGCGCGATAGCCCTTGTAGAGCTCGATCCGGCTCATCGCCTTCGGGAAGGATGTTCGAGAACACGAACTGGTCGCCGACCGAACTCGCCGACCAGTCGCCCTTCCTTGGCCATGCGGTCGTGCAGCGGCGTCTTCGGCATCGCCTGCAGCATGCCGGTCATCGAGACCGGGATGCGCGCGTCCTGGATGAAGCGCAGCTGCTCCTCGAAGATCGACTGCGTCGTCGTTGTCGAAGCCGACGATCATGCCGGCCTGCACCTGGATGCCGTACGACTGGATCTTGCGCACGTTCTCGACCAGGTCGCCGCGCATGTTCTGCGTCTTCTTGGTCTCCTGCGAGCGACGCCTTCCGCGGGCTCTCGATGCCGATGAAGATGGTCGTGAAGTGCGCCGCGCGCATGCAGCGTCGAGCAGCTCGTCGTCCTGGGCGACGTTCAGCGACACCTCGGTGTTGAAGTAGATCGGGTAGCCGCGCGCCTCGCCCCACGCCGCGATCGCGCGCAGCAGCTCCTTGGCGAGCTTCTTGTTGCCGATGAAGTTGTCGTCGACGAGGAAGACCTGGCGTGGCGCCCAGGCGGTGGCACTCCTCGATCTCCGCCATCACCTGCGCGACCGCCTTCACGCGCGGGCGCCGTCCGTAGACGACGATGATGTCGCAGAACTCGCAGTTGAACGGGCAGCCGCGCGCGAACTGGATCGTCATGCGCGTGGTAGCGGTCGACCTTGAGCAGGTCGAAGCGCGGCGTCGGCGAGGTGGTGAGGTCGGGCTTCTCGGCGGGCCGGTACTCGGCCTGCCAGTCGCCGGCCGCGAAGTCGCGCGAGGAACTGCGGCCAGGTCTCCTCGGCCTCGTCGACGAAGAGCACGTCGCAGCGGCCGCGCAGCTCCTCGGGGCAGAGCGAGGCGTACGGCCCGCCGACCACGACGAAGCGCCCGCGGCGGCGGAACTCGTCGATGATCTCGAGCATGCGCTCGCTTGTGGACGATGTAGCCGGTGACGCCGACGATGTCGGCGTCGACGTCGAAGTCGATCGTCCTCGACGTTCTCGTCGCAGAGCACGACCTCGTGCTCGCGCGGCGTCAGGCCGGCCACCGTCGGCATCGAGAGGTTCGGGAAGATGCAGCGCTTGCCGAGGCTCGGGAGGATGTGGTCGTAGGTCCAGAAGCTCTCGGGGTTCCTGCGGGGTGACGAGATAGATCTTCACGGCCCCTCCCTTCCACTCGAGCACGCACGTCGACCGACCGCACGCGTATCCGCCTTCTGGCGTCTGACCGGCTCGGAGTCAACCATGCGCGAGCGGTCGCGCTCGCGTGTCCCCGCATGGGGTGTGTCCCCGTAGGGGGGACGCGTCCCCCTTTGGGGGGAGATCGCCGCGTCAGGTCCAGGGCAGGCTGGCGCGTGTCTTCCAGTAGTGCACCGGCGGCTCGGCGAGGCCGGCGAGAGCATGGAGCAGCGCGTCGTCGGGCGTGACGCCGAGCGCGTCGACGTGGGCTGGCGAGCTGCGCGGTCGTCGCCGCGCCGGAGAGCACGACGTCGACGAACGGGTGGGCGAGCGACGAACGCGAGCGCGAGCTGGTCGACGTCGCAGCCACGCGCGCGCGCGAGCGGCGCGCAGGCGCGTCACGCAGCGCCGGCGTCCTCGGGGCGCGGCGTTCGCGTCGGTCAGGCGGCCGTTGGCGAGCACCTCCTTCACGATCACGCCGAGGCCGGCGGCGTGCGCGCGTGCGAGCGAGCGGCGCGAGCGACGGCTCGAGCAGTTGAAGGTCGCCTGCACGACGTCGAACACGCGCTCGCCGTCGACGCGCGCCTCGAGCGCGCAGCTCGAGCGCGCGCGCCGAGGTCGGCGCCGCTGAGCGTCAGGCCGACGGCGCGGTACGCGCCGGCGCGCCGTCCGGCGACCAGCGCCGCGAGCAGTGCCTCGTCCGTCGAGGCAGCCCGACTCCGCGGTCGCGCTGTGGATCTGGTAGAGGTCGAGCCGCGCGCCGAGCGAGCGCGCGGCTCTCGGCGAGCTGCGCGTCGAAGCGCGCGAGCGAGAGCTCCTTCTCCTCGTGCACCGGCGCGTCGACCGCCCAGCCGGCGGTGTAGCGATAGCCCCACTTGCTGCCGACCGTGAGCGCGTCGCGCGGCGACGCCGCGCTCGCCGAGCCAGCGCGCCAGGAACTCCTCGGCGCGGCCGTAGCTCCGCGCCACGTCGACGTAGCGGACGCCGGCGCCGCGGGCCGCGTCGAGGAGCTCGGCGGCGCGGGCGTAGAGCGCCTCGGGCGTGCGGCTCGCGGGCAGGTCGCGCGCGCGGCCGAGCGTGATGTAGCCGGGCCGCCCGACGGCGGCGAGACCGAGGCCGAGCCGCGAGACGGTGAGACCTCTGCGCCCCAATGCACGCGTCGCGAGCACGAGCGCCACGGTACCAGGCGAATGGCTGCGAGCACGAGCGGCGAGCGCGCCCGCGTGTGGACGTGCGCGCGAGGACGGACGCGCGCGCGTTTGAACTTGCGTCAGGCCCTTGCTACGCACCGCCGATGGCCGAGCCGCTGATCGCGTGCCTCGATCTCGAAGGCGTCCTCGTCCCCGAGATCTGGATCAACGTCGCCGAGCGCACCGGCATCGAGGCGCTGCGCCGCACGACGCGCGACGAGCCCGACTACGACAAGCTGATGCGCGGCCGCCTCGCGCATCCTCGACGAGCACAGCTCACGCTCGCCGACATCCAGGCGGTCATCGCCAGCATGGGGCCGCTCGACGGCGCGCTCGAGTTCCTCGACTGGCTGCGCAGCGCGCACTCAGGTGATCATCCTCTCCGACACGTTCTACGAGTTCGCCGCAGCCGCTCATGGCGCAGCTCGGCTACCCGACGCTGTTCTGCAACTCGCTCGTGGTCGACGGCGGCGGGACGCATCGCGCGCTACCGGCTGCGCATCGGCGACGGCAAGCGCCGGGCCGTCATGGCGCTGCAAGCTGCTCAACTTCCGCGTGGTCGCCGCGGGCGACTCGTACAACGACACCACGATGCTCGGCGAGGCCGACGCCGGCATCCTCTTCCGGCCGCCGGAGAACGTCGTCGCGCGACTTCCCGCAGTTCCCGGTGACGCGCACCTACGACGAGCTGCGCGCCGCCGTCGCCATAGCGGCGGGCCCCTGAGGCCCCTGAGAACGGGCGGCGCAGCGCAATCGTGCTTCGCTGCCCACGCGCCAGGCTGCGATGAGACAGCTCCAGCGTACGATCGTTCGTTTCGCGCCGGACGCGACGACGGCCGTCGCCGTGCTTGCCTTCGTGCTCGCGGTCTGCGTGAACGCCGCAGCGTGGGCCGTGCGCTCTCCGGTGTGGAACATCGTCTGGTACCACTTTCTCTTCGCCCTTGGCGTCAGCATCGTGCTTCCAACTTGGTACCATGGATTGATGCTTCGGAAGCCACTTGCGGAGATCGGACTGTCGTTCCAGAGCTGGCCTTGGAACGTCGGCGTTGGATTCTCCTGGCTGCTCTCACGGTTCCCTGGCGCCTCGCTGACCTGTCCTGGCCGCCGTTGCTTTCCACAGCGTGCCTCGTGGCCACCATGACCTTCTCCACGATGTTCGAGGAGGTCTTCTTTCGGGGCTTTCTCCAGACACGCTTCGCGAACGCTTTCGGTGTCGTTCCGGCCCTGCTTCTCTCGGGGGTCGCGTTCTCGCTCTACCACGTCGGGTACGGAGCGGAGTATCGGAACGCCGACGCGATCGTCGAGATGGCCCTCGTCGGCCTTCTGTTCGCGGTGGGGTTTCAACTGACGCGCAATGTGCTGACGTCGTTCGTGCTGAAT
Source organism: uncultured delta proteobacterium (assembly GCA_963846105.1). GTDB lineage: Bacteria > Desulfobacterota > Binatia > UTPRO1 > UTPRO1 > CAWJUT01. The sequence continues at coordinate 320,666 of CAWJUT010000004.1, read as the reverse complement.
CTCCCGCATGCGATCGTGACCTTCGTCGGCATCGAGATGCTGCCGTATGCCGAAGAGAGACGATTCTTCACGCCCTGGGCCGCCATGCTCGCGCTGGTGGTCGTCGTGTTGGGCCTCGCGTGGATCGAGCTTCGTTGGTCGGTATCAGCGGCATCACGCTACGTGCGGACTGGACTCTCGCCGGCGTTCGGCCTAAGCGTACGAGTCTGCCGCGCTCCCGCGGCCCCCAACGATTCGAGGAACCCCATCATGGATTTCGCACCCTCCCCGCGAGTGGAGAAGCTCCGCACGGAGCTGCTCGAGTTCATGGATCGCTACATCACTCCCAACGAACGCGTCGCGGTGGAGCAGGTGCACGCGTCGGGCGACGAGCACGCGACGCCGCCCATCGTGAAGGAGCTGAAGAAGAAGGCGAAGGCGGCGGGGCTGTGGAATCTCTTCATGCCCGACGAGCGTTACGGTCCCGGGCTCAAGAACTGGGAGTACGGGATGCTCTGCGAGATCATGGGCCGGAGCTACATCGCGTCCACGGTCTTCAACTGCGCCGCTCCTGACACCGGCAACATGGAGATCCTCGCCGAGTTCGGCACCGAGGAGCAGAAGAAGCGCTGGCTGCAGCCGCTGCTCGACGGCGAGATCCGCAGCTGCTTCTCGATGACGGAGCCCGAGGTCTCGGGCGCAGATCCGACGCTGCTGCGCACGCGCGCCGTGCGCGACGGCGACCACTACGTGATCAACGGCCACAAGTGGTTCACCTCCGGCGCCATCGGCGCGTCGGTCGCGATCGTGATGGTGGTCACCGATCCCGAGGCGGCGCCGCACATGCGCGCCAGCCAGATCCTGGTGCCGACCGACACGCCGGGATTCAAGCTCGTGCGCCCGGTGTCGGTCATGGGACACGCCGGTGGCGGCGGCCACTGCGAGGTGCTCTACGAGGACTGCCGCGTGCCGGCGAGCAATCTGCTCGGCCCCGGAGGGACGGGCTTCATGATCGCGCAGGCGCGCCTCGGCCCCGGGCGCATCCACCACTGCATGCGTGCGATCGGCGGCGCCGAGCGGCGTTCGAGATGATGTGCAAGCGCGCCAACACGCGCATCACGTTCGGCGAGCCGCTCGCCGACAAGCAGTTCATCCAGGACTTCGTCGCCACCTCGCGCATGGAGATCGATCAAGCGCGCCTGATGGTGCTGTACGCCGCGTGGAAGATGGACACGCTCGGCAAGAAGGCGGCGCGCCAGGAGATCTCGATGATCAAGGTGATCGCGGCGCAGATGTTCATGCGCGTGCTCGATCGCGCCATCCAGGTGCACGGCGCCTCGGCGTCTCCGACGACACGCCGCTCGCCCGCATGTGGCGCGACGGCCGCATGCTGCGCATCGCCGACGGTCCCGACGAGGTGCACAAGATGGTGGTCGCGCGGCGCGAGCTCAAGCGCTTCGCGAGCTGAGGGTCGCGGCGAGCCTCAGGCATCCGGGCTCGGTGGATCGCGGCATAGAGCGCGAACAGCAGCGCGCCCTCGAACCTGAACGGTCGCTGTTACTCTTCGCGCCAAGACGACACGCGATGCGATCGGATCACGACAAGTGCCGGTGACGGAGCGGCGACGCCTGGACGACTCGACGCTGCGACGGTGGCTGGCGCCGCCGTTCACCGCGCTCCTCTTCCTGATTCATCCCCTGATCACGCTTCTTGACCCGAGCTCTCCGCTCCAGGACCCGGGAACCGGCTGGCATCTCGCGACCGGTCGCTACGTGCTCGAGACCGGCACCATCCCCGCGCACGATCTCTTCTCGTTCACGGCTCGCGGTCGCGAATGGATCAGCTACTACTGGCTCTTCGAGACGGCAGGCGCCTGGTTGGAGAGGGTCGGCGGTCTGCCCCTCTACGTAGCGGCGTGCGTGCTCGTCTATAGCTTCCTGCCGGTGCTGCTGTTCCGGCGCATGCTGCGGATAGGTGCCGCCCTTCTGCCGGCGTTCGCGCTAACGGTGGTGGCGTACCTCGTGCTCTGGTCGCACGCACTCGCGCGGCCGCACATCGTGACGTACGTGTTCTTCGCCCTCGTGCTCGAACGGCTCGACGACCATCGGACGGGACGACTGCCGTCCTGGCGACTCTGGTGGCTGCCGTTCCTCGCGCTCGTCTGGTGCAATATGCACGGGGGATTCGTTGCGGGGCTCGTGCTCGTCGGCATCTTCGGGGCCGCCGCGGCCGCGCGCACTGCGCTGCTCGCCGACCGCGGCGCGGCACGCGAAACAGCCGTACTGGGTGCCCTGCTAATCGCAATGCTGCTCGCCACGCTGGCAAATCCGAGCGGTGTGAATCTACACGTTTCGATCATCGACCACCTCGGACAAGCGTCGGCAAACTACTTTGCCGAGTTCGCGAGTCCGGACTTCGGTGCCGGTAGCATGGAGGTGTTTTTCTTCGAGACGCTGGCGCTACTGACGCTCGCCATGCTCGGCCTTCGGGCGCGGCGCCTGGTATGGGTGGAGGTCGCGCTGCTCGTCTTCTTCTTTCACCAGGCACTGGACTCGCTTCGCCACATGAACCTGTTCGCGATTGTCGCTGCGCCGCTCGTGGCGCGGGAGCTGTCGGCACCTTTCGCCAGGATCTGGCCGGCGCTCGACGCGGCCTGCCAACGCATTGCGGTGGAGCAAGTCCGCCTCCGCTCCGCCATCCTCTATGTGCTGGCGATCAGCGTGGTCTTCCTCACGCTGACGCTCGCAGGAAACGTTCCCTTCCCGTCGGACCTGGACGGCCACGAGCTCAGCAAAGGCGCCGCCGAGTTCATCACGCAGCACGAGGATCGTTTCGGGCGCGTATTCAATACGGACGATGTCGGCGGCGCGATCATCTATCGATTCTGGCCGCGACTGCGCGTGTTCGTCGACGACCGTATCTTCGTCTACGGCGACGATTTCATCACGGAGCGGTACTTCGCGGTGTTTTTCGGTCGCAAGGAGTGGCGAAAGGTCCTGGACAAGTACCACATCACGTCTGCCGTGCTGGCCGCATCCGCGCCTGGCGTGACACTGTTTCGGGAAGCGCCCGATTGGAAGCTCGTATTCGAGGACGACCTGAACGTGATCTTCTTCCGCGCCGCGCCTTAGCCCGCCGTCAGAGCTCGACGGTCGCGACCACGGCGCGATGATCGGAGGGCCAGGGCCGGACCACCAAGTCGGCCCGACGCTCCTCCTCGCCGACCACCTCGGCACTGACGACCTTCACGCCGGCGCCGCCCGCGAACACGAAGTCGATGCGGTCGTGAGCGCACGCGCGAAACGCGTCGATGAGGCCGGCACCGGCGATTGCCCTGGTCGCCGGCCAGTCGACGGCGAGCGGGCACTTCCCGGCGGCGACCGCGGCCTCTGTCCACTCGAGATGCGAAGGCTCGTTGAAGTCGCCGGTGAGCATCACTGCGATCCCGGCGCGCAACGCCGAAACGGATGTCACACAGGAGACTCTCGACCGCTGCGCCGCGCGCCTTGCGCGCGTGATCGACGGCCTCCTCCTCGCTGTGGATGAACGGGCCATTGCCACCGGCTGCAACGTGACCGGGGACTCCTTATCCGCGCATCCCGACCTGTGCGCTCGCCGGATGCACGCTCGACGCGGCGCTCGGCCGGTCGCTCACGCGCGCGAGCCACGCTTTCAGATTGGCGTGCGCCGGATCGAGGGGCTGACCTACGCCCGCGCCGAAATCGAGCGCCACGTAGAGAATGATATCCGCGATCGTGAAGCGCGAGCCGGCGATGAACTGTTTTCCCGCCCATGGTGTATCGAGCCATGCGAGGTTGTCGCGCACGGTGGCCTTCAAACCGTCGGCGGCTTCCGGGAGCACGCGCAGGCGCGGTTTGAAGAGGTCGATCCCCTCGGCGAAGCGAAAGCCGTTGTAGAGGTGCTCGGTGATGCGCAGCTCGATCCGCCGCTGCCACATGCGCGTCTCGGCGCGCTCCTCCGGGGTCGTGCCGATCAGCGGCGGCTTGGGGTGCTTCTCCTCCAGGAGCTCGAAGATCGCGACCGTCTCGCCGATCACCCGTCCGTCGTCGAGCTCGAGCGCCGGGAGTTGACCGCCGGGATTGCGGTCCGTGTACGGCGGGCGCCGGTTCTCCGCCGCGAGCAGATCGACCTCGGTGCGAGGAAGCGTGAGACCCTTCTCGTGCAGGAACATGCGCACGCCGCGTGGATTCGGCCCGAAGCTGTCATAGAGCTTCATTGATCTACCTCCGTGTGGTGAGAGCTTCCGAGTAGCACGGCACGCTCGTCCACCAAAGAGCCCCCGCATCTCGGCGTTCACCTCGCTCGACGCTGCACGTTCCGCCCGCGCACCCAGACGACCAGACAGAGCGCGTACGCCGCAAGCGAAAGAATAGTGATGGCCCTGCCGGCGCTGAACGCTGTCGGCTCGTACTTGAGGCGCAGGCGATGCTGACCGGGCACGAGCGGAATGGCGCGCAACGTGCCATCCGCCGGGAGGAGGCGGTACTCCGTCTGCGGAGCAGTGTTCAGCGGGATGACGTTCCAGGCGCTGCTGTAGTTGTCACTGATCAAGAGGATGGCGGGCCATCGTACGTCGGCCGACACCTCGATGGCATCGGTCGACAGGTCCACCACCGAGACGACGCCGGCGTCGTCGACGCTCGCGGGCTCCGCCTCCGCGGTTCGAATCCCCGGATCTTCCTCGAGGAGGACCGTCCGACGGGGGTCGAACGATGCATCCCCGAGCGCTTCCAGGAGGGCATCGCGATCGGGAACGACCCGCCACCCCGTGACGAGCGCGGCTCTCGGCAGCTCCCTGAATCCTGACGCGGACACGCGCGCGATCGATCCCTGCAACTCGTAGATGTAACGGAGACGTAGCAAGCCGAGCAGCGGCGACACGGCAGGGACCGGCCGCGCGATGAGATCGGACGGATTTCTCCCGACCGTGAAGGCGATGAAGTCCGCATAGCGTTGGAGGATCATCGGGTCGTAGCCCCAGACGTCGTGCACGCCCGCGCTCATGGCGACGTTGGGATTGATGCTCAACACCCGGTAGTCGCCCGGATGCTCGGCCGCGAAGCTGCGGAGCTCCTCGAACTGCCGGACCAGGGGCGAGGGATCGAATGCCGGACGGCTGTAGCGCGCGTAGGCAAAGAGTTCCAAGATGGCGAACGCCGCGATCGCCAGCGTGGCGGCGCGGCTCCGTCGCGCTGCCCACCACAGTGATCCGACCACGAAGAAGCTCGCGCCACTCAGGAAGAGGTAGCGCGCCGCGTTCGCGCCGGCGCGTTGCGCGAAGTCGCCGCTCCGGTCGATCGGGTAAGGCTCGAAGGCCTGACCACTCGTGTCGATCGACGCGAGCCGGCGCGCCCATTGTCCGTCCACGACGCTCGCGGAAGAGGACACCGCCCAGCCAGCCGTCACGAGCGCCAGGGCGGCGGCGAACGCGGCGATCGCCGGCCAGCGATGGCGACCTCCGTCGCGCAGGAGCTGATCGAAGCCGATCCCGGCGAGCAAGGCCAGGAAGAGGCCTGTCAGATGCGTGAATTTGTAGACGCCGCGAAAGCGGCCGAAGCCCGGGACGTAATCGTAGAGCACGCGAAAGAGCGGCGTGTAGTAGCCGAACGCCAGCACGAGCGCGACGAGCGCGAGCGCGAGCATGTAGCGGCGCGCGTCGCGCGGCGCATGGACGAGCGCATATAGCACCAGGAGAAACGGCGCCGTGCCGACGAACAGCGACATCTCCGAGAGCGTCCAGCGCCCCCAGTAGGGCATGATCACGAGGTCGCCGAAGATTCCGGGCACCACCAGCGTCAGCAGGTTCTCGGGCGGAAAGGCGAAGGTGCGCGCGACTTCGAACGTGATGTCGGTGCGCAGGCTTTCGGAGACCGCCTGCAGTCCGGTGAGGAGTTGGATGGAGGCGAGGCATGCGCCGCCCGGGTAGATCGTGAGCAGCGCGAGGGCGGGGCGCAGACGCCGGCCTTCGCGTAGCCAGCGGATCCCCGCGTACAGGCAGGCGACGAGCGCCGTGTAGAAGATGTATTGCACGTGGCCGGCGAGAATCTGCATCGCGACGGCCAGGACGCCGAGGAGGACCCAGCCCATGCCGCTCGTCTTCAGCGCGCCGTCGACGGCGAGGAAGACGAGCGGCGTCCACGCGATCGTGTAGAGGTTCGGAAGGTGCCCACGGAAGATCTGCAGGAAGTGCGGACCGCACAGCATGCACACCAGGCCGGAGAGAATGCACGCCGCCGGGTGCAGCTGACGGTGCGCGGCCCACAGGTACGTCGACGAGGCCAGGATGAAGCAATGCAGCGCGATGTTCAGATTGATGGCGGTCCCGAGGGAAGCACCATGCACAGCCAGTTGGGCGGATAGAGAAGCGACGTCTGCAAGGCGCCGAAGTATGGCGTTCCGGAAAAGAGATGCGGATTCCAGAGCACGAGGTCGCCGTGACGGAGAGCGTCGAACCCGAAGCGATACCAATGCAGGAAGAAGCCTGCGATGTCGTCGCCGCCGCCCGAGAGGATGTAGCCATCGGGACTCAAGAGTACGTCCGCGAACATTGCGACCGTGAACGTGAGGAAGACGACGCACGCGATCGCGAGCGCGCGACCACTGGTGGCAAGCGGCGACGGTGGAGTCATCGTTGCGCGCGCGCCGTCGGGACACCTGCGTTCCGGGGGAGCGGAGCGAACCACGTCAGGGCCATCAGCAAAGGAATCCAGAAGAACCAGACGTGCTCGGAGACGGGCGTGAGCAGGAACTGCACGTACGGGACGACCAGAACCATGAAGCAGAGCGCGCCGACAATGGCGTCCGAACGGCGTTTGGCCGCGAGCACGAGTAGCGTGATCAACAGGATCGGTTGATCGTAGGGCCGCGCCGTGGGCGCGGCGAAGAACGCCGCGAGCACACTCACGGCGACGACGTCCGCGAGCGGACGATCGTCGCTCCAGGCGTAGCGCAGCACGATGAGAACGAACGGCACGGCGAGCAAGGCGTAGAGGGGCCACAAGAGCCACGCTGGCGTGCCGAGCGAGCGCAGCACGAGAGACCAGGTCGTGCCGAACGACGGAAAGATGGTGGTGAGAAATGGGGTTTCCCGCATGGTCTTCAAGATCTCGAACGGCCAGGTCGGAACCAGGATGATGCTCAGGAGAAAGAGCGTGACGCCACCGGCGACGAATCCCTTCAGCACGTGCCAGCGTCGCTTGCGCAACGACCAGAGCAGGAGCGCCATCAAGAAGAGCGCCGTGAGCGGAGGCTTGATCGTCGACCACGCGAGCAGCCATCCCGCCGAGCGATCCCAACCGAGGTGCAGGAGCCACCACGCGAGGACGATCACGAACACGATCAGCGCCGTCACCTGTCCGACCAACACGGACACCACCGAGAGACAGAAGAACGGTACCAGGACCATGCGCACCTTCGGCGAGACCGAAGGCACGAGCGTCCCGAGCATCCAGCCCGTGACGAAGAGCAACTCCGCGTTCAGGACCAACCACGTGATCCGGGCGGTCTCGAATCCGAGCGGCACCAGCGCCACCCCGACGAGCGTGAGCAGCGATGGCGGATAGAAGTTGGCGAGGAAGTCGAAGAAGCCGAACCCGTCGGTGGCCTTGTCCCACCCGTGCTCGAGCTGGATCGCCTTCAGACGGCCGAGGTCGTACGGACTCTCGCCCTGCGCGAGCAACGTGGCCGCGGACCAGTAGCAGATGAAGCCGGGGCATATCTTGGACCAGGTAATGACGGTCCGCCCCAGGAAGACGAGAAGGCTCGTCGTGACGAGGAATCCCGCGACCCACGCCGCGAGTCGCCGCCAACGCGGAGCCGATGGGGAGCCGGTCATGCGGGTCCGGAAGACTGCCCTTGCCGCCGGGCGCGCACGCTCTCCGCCGTGTGGTTCGCAGGCAGCGCCGGCCAGAAGACGTAGCCCGATTGCACCTCGTCGCCGATGACGCGCGCGTCCGGGGGCACGAAGTCCGCGCTCGCGGCGTCGTCATAGCGGTCGCGGCGTCCCCAGAGCTGGGCGAGGCCATCCTGATAGAGCAGCACCCACGACGGGTGCTGCGCGACGATGTTGACGGCGTGCGGGAATCGGCGGTTGAGCAGGGCCAGGTCGGGGTTGCCGTGATCGAGAACCTCGGCCCCCAGTTGGGAATCGGGCGTCGTGTGGGAGCGCGGTCCGAGGATGAAATCGTAGTTCATCCTCACCACGTGCTCGGGGTAGCAAGTATCCATCCGGGTGTCGAAGCCGACGCTGACCCGTGGCGCAAACGCAGCGATCGCGTATTGACCCCAATCGACGAACACCGCCAATCTGCCGCTGAAGTTGCGCCGCGCGATGTACTCGAAAGCCGCAACCGGATACTCGCTGCGATCGACCTCGATGCCGCGCAGGTGGATCGCGAGGAGCAGCGTGAGCCCCATCGAGAACGCCGCGAACGTGGCCCGGATCACCCGCAGCGCGCGCGGCGGTGGCCCTTCCGACGGCGTCGCTCTCGTCCTCGGTTTCACGAGGCGCAGGCGCACCGATTCCAGATGCGGTGGCAGCCAATAGCCGGCGAGGAGCGCGACGAAGAGCACGTGGCGCAAGTGCATCACCGCCTGCACGATGACCACCGCGAGCACGACGGTCTGAGTGAAGCTGCGGCGCTCTTGGGTGAAGCCCCAGGCGAGCGCGACGAGGGCGAGGAGCGCGAGCACAGGCCCGAGGTGAGTATAGCGCCAGAGCGGCCACCATTCGGTCACCTCCGGTCGCGACAGGGTGCTCGCGTGCCAAAGCCACCGGTGGAGATCCGGTCCGTAGGGGTTGAGCAGCGTCGCCAGGGCCGATGCGGTGACCACTCCTGCGTAGAGCGCGAGACGTCGTCCCGCGTCGGGCCGTCCCGTCCAGAGCGCTTCCACGCCGAGCGATCCGAGGTAGAGGACGACGACCAGGAACGCTGCCACGAAGCCGCCGTGGAGATTGGCCCACACGGCGAAGAGCGGGGGAAGAAGCCAGAGGGACGAGGCACGTCCGAGCACGCCAGGTCTTCCGCCGGTGCTCTGCGCGGGCGTCTTGCCGCGCGTGGCCTCACCGTCGAGCAGGAGGACGACGAGGGCGAAGAACGCGTAGGTGAAGAGATGCGGTCGAACGATCCACCCCGGCGCCGCGACGTTGGCCACCAGCATGACGACGATCGACGTCGTCAGGACGCTCGCTCCGTGCCTGATCGCGCGCGTAATCATCGATCCGATGATCGCGAGACCAAGCAGCGTTTTCAGAACGAGAAGGCCGGGTGTTCCGAGAAGCCGCTCGACGACTGCGAACACGACCTCGCTCAGATACGCATGGTTGATCCATGGATCGTCCGTCGCCGTGAAGGTGTACGTTGCCGTTGCCGGGATGCCGTGCGCGAGAATGTCGTTGCCGAAACGGATGTGACCCCAGAGATCGGGATCCGCCAACCCCCACGACGTCAGGATGACGCCGCTCGCGACGAACATCATTGCGAGGAAGCTCGTGCGCAGCGGATCGGGAGGCTGAGCATTCATGCCAATGCCTGCGGGCCACGCTCTCATACCCGAACGCTCCGCTCAGCGTTAGCGTCCGCACATCGGGGATGGCGACACGGTCGGGGATTTCCGATAGCAATCGGCAGCGTCTCGCGATGGAGGTGGCCATGACCGAGCGACGTCGCAAGTTCTGGGGTTGGGGCTACGAGGACGAGGGTCCGGACCGCGAGCAGCAGGGGCGAATCGCCGAGCTGCTCGCGCGCGCGCTTCGGCATCGCCACGCCGGCGATCGCGGCGCCGCCGCGCATCGAGGAGATCTCGCTGCGCGCGCCGCGTGTCGCGCCGCCCGCGGCGCTCGCGTCGCTGTGCTCGACCTCCCCCTACGACCGCGCCGGGCACACCTACGGCAAGTCGTTTCGCGACGTCGTGCGCGGCTTTCGTCGCGACTTCGCCAATCCGCCCGACGTGGTCGCGTTTCCCAGCGACGAGCGCGACGTCGTGGCCCTTCTCGACTGGTGCACGACGCGCGGGAGTGGCGGCGATCCCCTACGGCGGCGGCTCGAGCGTCGTCGGCGGCGTCGAGGCGCCGGCGGACGGGAGCCTCGCCGGCGCGCTCTCCATCGACCTCGGCAAGCTCGATCGCGTGCTCGAGATCGATCCCGTCTCGCGTGCGGCGCGCATCCAGGCCGGCGTGCTCGGGCCGGCGCTCGAGGACCAGCTCCGACCGCACGGCCTGACGCTCCGCCACTTCCCGCAGTCGTTCGAGTTCAGCTCGCTCGGCGGCTGGATCGCGACGCGCTCGGGCGGACACTTCGCGACGCTCTACACGCACATCGACGATTTCGTGGAGTCGCTCCGGGTGGTGACGCCGACCGGCGTGGTCGAGTCGCGGCGCCTACCGGGCTCCGGCGCGGGTCCGAGCCCCGACCGGCTCTTCATCGGCTCGGAGGGCATCCTCGGCATCATCACCGAGGCCTGGATGCGGCTCCAGGACCGCCCGACGCTGCGCGCCTCGGCGTCGGTCACGTTCCCCGACTTCGCCACCGGCGCCGCGACCGTGCGCGCCCTCAGCCAGACCGGCCTCTACCCGACGAACTGCCGACTCCTCGATCCCGGCGAGGCGCTGACCTCGGGCGCCGGCAGCGGCGCCGAGGCGGTGCTCGTCCTCGGCTTCGAGTCCGCCGATCATCCGCTCGACGCCTGGATGACGCGCGCGCTCGAGTGCTGCCGGGATCACGGCGGCACGGTGCCCGCCGGTGCGGGTCGCGACGCGCAGCGACGAGGGCGCCGCCCGCGAGGGCGCGGCCGGCGCCTGGCGACAGGCTTTCCTCGGCGCGCCCTACCTGCGCGACGCGTTGGTCGCGATGGGAATGATCAGCGAGACCTTCGAGACCGCGATCACCTGGGACCGCTTCCGCGAGTTCCACGCCGGCGTGATGGCGGCGGCCGAGGAAGCGGTGCGACGGCGTGTGCGGCGCCGGCACCGTGACCTGTCGCTTCACGCACGCGTATCCCGACGGTCCGGCGCCGTACTACACGGTCATGGCGCCGGCGCGCCCGGGTGCGCAGCTCGAGCAGTGGGCGGAGATCAAGGCGGCGGCGTCCGAGGTCGCTGCTCGCGCTCGGCGGAACGATCACGCATCACCACGCGGTCGGGCGCGACCACCGGCCCTGGTACGATCGCCAGCGTCCCGACGGATTCGCGCTCGCCCTCGCCGCGGCGAAGGGCGCGCTCGACCCGAAGGGCGTTCTCAATCCCGGCGTGCTGATCGCGCTCGCCGGCCTACTTGAACTGGTGCTGCTAGTCGCCCCCGCAGGCCTACTTGAGCTTCTTCAGCGCCGCGTCCATCCCGGCCAGCACCGAGGCCGGGTCCTTCTCATCATAGAAATATTTGTACTTCTCACGAGGCGCATGAATCTCCGGATCGAGCGCGCCCGCCGAGGAGAGGAAGTACGTGCGCGGAATGTACTCGCCGTCCGGCGCGTACTTCTTGCTGACCTCCGCGTTCTTGTCCTTGTCGATACGGACCATGACGAACTTCTTCGACTGCTCGACCACCTTGGAGTCGTGGAACACGTTGCTGTAGTTCGAGCAGTGCGGGCACCATTCGGTGTAGAGGACGAGGCAGACGGGCTTCTTCTCCGCCTTGGCGGCGGCGAGCCCCTTTTCGTACTCCTGCCACGCGATCTGCCCATCGTTCCAATTGCCGCCGGCGTGAAGCGCAGGCGCCATGGCGAGTAGGCCCGCCACGACCAGTACGCTTGCCATCGAGAGTCGTCGGTACATGTGCCCGTTCTCCTTTCGTCTCACGTCAAGTCGCCATAGCAGAAGCCCGAGCGGCCCGCACGCTGCGTGCGTGGGTCGCATGGGACAAGCCCGGCTTTGACGCTTGCCTTGGCCTCTTGCTATCGTTCGACTCTCGGCCCCCGGGGATGACGATGCGCAAGGATACCCTCGCCGCACGTTGGGGAAGCAGTGAGTTCCCAAGCTCCCCCGAACAGGCGCCAACCCGTCTGATCGCTCGGCACCTTCCGCTTTTCGCGGTCGGCTGGCTCGGAACGACGCTCGCCTGGGGACTGACACTGGTCCTCGAAGCGCGGCTTCCGGTCTTTCCGGCGATGGTGCTCTTCGTCTTCCAGCTCGGCGTGCTGATCGCGGCCATCGCGATCTGTCACGCCGGCGGATCCACCAAGCGGGTGCCGCTGGTCGTGCTCGGCGCGTGCGTCTTGCTCGGGCTTTCCTCGACGGGCCTCTTCGCCGCGATCGGCGGGCCCGGCGAGATGCTGGCCTTCATTCTCCTGACGCTCTACCTGGCATCCTCTCCGCTCTTCGCCTGGAGTGGACGCGCGGCGCTCGTGCTCATCGTGAGCACTCTCATTCCCTGGGTGCTGGCGATGCCGCTGCTCAACTTCTTTCTACGGCCGGCCGAGCTCACGGCGGCGATCTCGATGGGCGCCGTGGTGTGCCTTCTCACGATCGAGGCGGCGCGACGCAACTACGGCGTCGCGCAGCGGGCGCTCGAAACCTCGAAACGCTACCGCGACCTGACCGACACCGCGCCCGATCTGATCTTCACGATCGACTTCGACGGGCGGCTCACCTACGTGAACGAAACCTTCGCCCGCTTCGTCGGCGAGCCGGCCGCGGGGTTGCTCGAGCGCGGACGATACGCGCACGACTTCCTCACCGACAGTCCCGCCAATCCCGACCTGCACGCGGTCACCGCCCGGCTGCTCGCCGGCGAGGAGGTCGAGCCGCAGATGTACGAGATGCGCTCGGTGCTCGGGGTACGCTGGATCGAGACGGTATTCTCCACCATGCGCGGCCTCGATGGACGCGTCGTCCGCGTGCGCGGCAGTGCGCGCGACGTCACCGAGCGTCACGCCGCGCACCAGGCGCTGCTCGCTTCGCTCGCCGAGCTGCGGCGGAGTGAAGAGGATCTGCGCAAGCTCGCGCAGCGCCAGACGCCGCTCGCCGGCGCGGAGGTGCGTCTCGGCTTCGATCCGCACGGCGAGGGTTCGGAAGAACGGGCGAGCATCGCGTTGCTGCGCAAGCCGCTCTCCACGCTCAAGGACGAAGAGGTACGCCGGCTCAAGGAAGAGGTCGATCGCCTGCGCTCCGAGGTCCAGCAACAGCAAGCCGAGGTCGTGAATCAGGTGGTCGAGGTCCCCGACGATCACCCTCGCCGGCGGCGGCATCCGGTGGTGGCAACGGAGCCGGCCGCTGGCGATGCGGGCGAATCCGCCGGCCCGGCGCCGTTTCGATTCCCGGAGCGATACCGGCGTAAGCGCAAGCGCAGCGACGACGCGAGCTAGCTCGATCGGCCGAGGCACGCGCTGGCGTCGCGGTCGAGCACGGGAGGGGAAGTGCTGGCGAGCGCCTGATCCGCCGCGCTGCCACGGCGGACGAACAGGCCCGACACCTCGTCGGTGTGCGCCAATCGCCAGTTGGGCTCCGCTGCCAGCCGTTCGTAGACGCGGAAGCGCGGCGAGAGGAGCGCGACGTCGGCATTTGCGAGCGCGCTCTGCCAGCCCGGAGCCGCGTCGAGAAACGCGAGATGGTCTCGAAGCGCTGACGGAGGATAGAGCGACGTCGCTCGCCCGTCGATCGACACTCGCAGCCTCGGGCCGAGATGCCAGATCGCATACATGCCCCAGTCGAACAGTACGAACAGGTTGCCGTCGACGTTCGCCGCCTTCAGATAGGCGACGTTCGAACGGGGTATGGTGCTGACGTCGGTACGAACGCAGCGGCTACGCTGCACGCCCCAGATGAAGACAGTCGCTGCAACCGCGACGATCACGACGTTCAGCGCCTTTCGTGTCGCCTTCCGTGGGCTGTCGAGGCGGCTGAACGCGCGCGCCAAGGACGGTGCACCGAGGACCGCCACGCCGATGAGGGCGAGGGCCAGGTGCCGTCGCGCGCTCAGTGCCGCGGCGGCGAGCAGCGCCACCATCAGAAGGTGGAGCGGATCGCGCAGTGATCCGCGGGGAACCACGGCCAGCCCGCCGAGCATCGCCAGTGCCATGAGGCCGAAGGTGTCTGTCAGCTCGGCCGCGGCCAGGGGGGGCTGCCATTCGCTGATCTCGGGAAGGCCACTGGACAGCGTTTGGGTGACGAAGCTCCAAAGGTGTGTTCCGTAAGGGGTCGCGAGTGCGGCCGGCACCTGTAAAAGAAGAACGATCGAGATCGCCACGGCCGTTCCGCGAGCTGGAGCGTTCTGCCGCAACACTGGCGGGAGCGCGGAGCGAAGCGACGCGCCGCCACCTGAAGCAGTCGCGTCCCCCCCCATAGAAACAGTACGGCGAGTCCGGCGGCCACGGCCCCGTGAAGGTTGCTCCACAGGATCGTGAGCACGGGGATGAGCCAGAGCAGTCCCGACTGCCCCCGATCAGCCCGGGCAATCGCCAGCAGGACGAAGGCAAACAGCGGAAACGTGAACATCTGCGGCCGAACGGTAACGAACGAAGCGAGACCTCCGGCTATGATGAGGAGCACGGTCACCGACGCCGCGGCGACCCCTCCGCCCGCGTCGCGGACCGCAATCAGCACGATGCCGACCATGGCCGCGAGGCAGGCGACCTTCAGCGCTACCAGGCTGAGCGGGCCGGCCGCGTCGTAGGTCGCGAACATCACGACCTCGCTCAACCATTCGTGGTTGATCCAGGGCGTTGATGCAGCCGTGTACGAAAAGGGATCGGTTCGGGGGAGCCCGAGGGTCAGTATCAGCCGGCCGAAGGCCAGATGTCCCCAGAGGTCGGGGTCGGCGACCGTCTTGAGAAGCAAGGCAGTTGCCACAGCCGCTGCAGCGAGGCCCACAGGCCATGACCCAGGTAGCCGCCGCCGAGAGTCCCCCCCACCCATCCCCAGGGGCTCTAGACGGGCCCTATCGAGGGTGTCAACGGCACATCTGTGTCAGGCCCGCCCGGCACTTTGTGGCACTGGGTATTTAGCCCTTGGCCGAGCGCGGGTTGCGATACCCGCATAGCTCGCGGCGTGGACCATGCGACGTCTCACGCTCGGTCCTCGACGTCGCGCTCCGTTGCAACGATCTCGCATGATTGCGATGGTTGGGGTGTGGCAAAGCAATGCGTTTTGCGCCACTTAGAAGTCGGCAAGCGATTTGCTCTCTGCATCACCCCGACTACTTCGAGAAGCAGGCGGGGAGTGAGTGAGCCAGGCCTGCTTCGTTGCATAAGGGGATCTCCCCGGAAAGGAGGAATACCACATGACTCTCTTCAAGAAGCTCTTCAACGACGAGAGCGCCCAGGACCTTGCCGAGTACGGCATCGCCCTGGCCATTATCGCGGCTGGCGCCGGTCTCATCGCCGTCGCCATCGCGGGTAACGTGAGCACGCTCTGGTCAAAGGGGCAGACCGCTGTCTCTTCGGCTGTGTAGTCTCGCTGCCTTCGACGACGATTCGCCCCGGGGCCGGTGAGCGAGTCCGCAATCCCCCCTCGTCATCCTGCCCCGGGACGGATACCTGATCCACCACAAGTATGCTAAAGACAACCCAAGACTGAGGGATCATTGAGAGAGATCGAGGAGGATTCCGTGCGGAATCTTCTTGAAAGATTGATATGCGGACGACGAGCGGCCAGGATCTGGCCGAGTACGGAATTGCGCTCGCGATCGTCGCGGCCGGCGTTGGGCTCATCGCGGTGGCGATAGCCGGAGATGTGAGCACTCTTTGGTCGAAAGGACAGTCCGCGATCGCGTCGGTAGTGTGATGCCTCTGCCGATCGCCGCGCTCGCAGTCGCCTTCCTTCTCGTCTTGCGGCGCTCATCGACGTGCGAACCCGGCGTATCCCCAACCTGCTCACCGGCGCCGGCTTGCTCGCCGGCCTCTTCGTCAACACCCTGTACTTCGGCACCTCCGGTCTGATCGCCAGCCTGGCTGGTTTTGCCTTTGCGATCGCGGCCTTGCTGGTTCCGTTCGCCTTCGGAGGGATCGGCGGCGGCGACGTCAAGATGATGGGCGCCGTTGGCGCCATCCTCGGCCCCCGTCTAGCTCTCGCAGGATTGGTCGTAGGCATGCTAGTTGGGGGGGCGATCATGATTATGTACTTGGGGATGCGGGGACGGTTGAGGGAAAAAATGGCGTCCACTGGGGCGATGGTTGCGGCCGCGGCAGCCACCCAGTCGGTCGCGCCGCTCTTCGTTTCGGCATCCGAGCCTGGTGCCGTGACCCTGCCCTACAGCGTCCCGCTCGCTCTCGGGACCGTCGCCGTCCTCGCCTTTGATGGCTTCATGAGGTTCACATGATGCGCGCACTCAAGAATGAGCGCGGCCAGGAGCTGGCCGAGCTCGCGATCACTCTCGTTCTCTTCCTGCTGCTGGCGCTCAGCATCGTCGAGTTCGGGCGCATGCTCATGATCGCCAGCATGGTCACCCACGCGGCGCGCGACGGGGCGCGCATGGCGGCGGTCGAGCCGGCGACGAACAGGGACGGTAACGGCGATCATCATCGAACAGTAGCGGCGATCAACGCCCGGGTCGAACGCTCAGATCGCGAACGTCACGGCCGTGACCTTCACGCCGGCGGTCGATGCAGCCCACCGTAGGCGGCATCCCGATGGTGAACGTCACAGCGTGACTGCCAACGTCTGCCTGGCTCTTTGGTCCGCTTTTGCCGGTGCCGGCAACCTTGAGCATCAACCGGACTGTGAGCTTCCGCGACGAGGGAAAGTAGAAGTCAGAGAGGGGGGGATGATGCGAAGACCCGGAACGATATTGCTCTTGGCGATCTTCATCGGCGCGCTCGCGGCGGCCGTCGTCTATAGAAACCTGCGCGCGCAGTACGACGAGATCGCGCGCCAGACGAAGCACGGGTGGGCAAGGCACGGTCGAGGTGGTGGTCGCCAACGACAGCATCGCGATCGGCTCCAAGATCGCGGGCAATCAAGTGCGCACCGTGAGCTGGCCCGCCGACGTCGAACCGGAAGGTGTCATCCACGATCCCCAGCGAGTGGTCGGAGCGATCGCTCGCACGACCATCGAGAAGAACCAGCCGATCGTCCAGGGGGTTCTGCTGACCGAGGGCGCCGGGCTCCTGCCGCTCCTCATCACCGAGGGCATGCGCGCGATGTCGGTCAAGGTCGACCCTGTGACCGGTGTCAGCGGCTTCATTACTCCCGAACAGCCGCGTCGACGTGGTGATCGCCGGCACCCCTGAAGACAGGGGAGGACAGCCGAGCTGCAGAGCAAGGTGGTGCTCCAGAACGTCAAGGTGCTGGCCACCGGCAAGAGCATCGAGCAGATCGACGAGAAGCCGGTCGAGGTGCCGAACGTCACCCTCCTGGTCTCGCCCGACGATGCCGAGAAGCTCACGCTCGCGGCGCGCTACGAGCCGGTGCGGCTGGCGCTCCGCAACTACCGTGACGAGAATCTCGTGGATACTCCGGGGATGGCGACGACCGAGCTCTTCGAGGGTGAGGCGCCGCCGCCGGAGGCTGATGAACCGGTGATCCACACGGGCCGCCGCGCGGCTCCACGCTACACCGTAGACGTGATTCTAGGGGAGAGACTGACCCAGCAAGAGTTGTTTTGATTTCACATAGGCACCTGGCGTAGGAATGGGGGGCTGTACACGGCGGAAGGTGAAGGAGGGAAGCGGTCATGGGGGGTTGGCGCGCAAGGTGCGAAAGGATCGTGATCGTGGCCGCGGTGGCCGCATTGTGCTCATGTTCGATGACCCTGGAAGACGAGGGGCCGATCTCCGCATAGGGACTCGAGAACTTCGCATCGAGAAGACCAAGATGCGCTCGCAGAAAGCGGTCACGGAGCGTATCCAGCAGCAACGGGTCTCGGCCGACGAAGAAGCCGCGCGACGAGCAGCGGCCCGCGTCTCGACCATTCTCAAGCCGGGCGAGCCGATCTGGATCCAGAGCGGGAAGAGCCGTGTGATCCAGCTCGCACGTCCGATCAGGCGGGTGTCGATCGGCAACCCGGATCTCGCCGGCCTCGTCGTCCTCGACCCGCGGACGATCATGATCAACGCCAAGACTCCTGCGGCTGGCGGCCAGGGGCCGAGGACAACCGGCCAGCAGGTCGCCATCGGGGTCACGACTCCGGAACCGGACGTCGGTGAGACGACGCTCGTCATCTGGGACGATGTCGGCGGTCACGACACGCACTCGCTCTTCGTCGCCGACTTCATCGATCAGCAGGTGATGCTCGAAGTGACCGTTGCCGAGCTCAGACGCGCGGAGATAGAGCGCCGCGGTATCGACCTGCGGATCATCCAGAAGGATTTCATCAGCACGTTCTACATGGGTGGCGGCGGCGGTCCGTCGGGCGGCCAGCAGGTCACGGTTCCGCCCACGGGTGGGCGGCCCTCTTGCCGCTTTCGGTCACCAGCGACAGCCCCACCTGGGCGTTCATTCTTCCCGATGAGAACATCACCGGCTTCATCGAGGCGCTCCAGGAGGATGGTCTCGCGACCATCCTGGCGCAGCCGAAGATCATGGCGATGAGCGGACAGCCGGCGCTGTTTCAGGTCGGCGGCGAGATTCCGATCCGCATCTCCTCCGGTTTCGCGACCGACATCGTCTTCAAGCCCTTCGGTACGTTGGTGAACTTCACCCCCAGGGTCTCGGAGGAGGGCGACATCTTCCTCACCGTGGCGCCGGAGGTGAGTCAGCCGGACTTCGCGCGCACGGTCGAGGGTATTCCGACCTTCCGGACGCGCCGGGCGGCGACGAGCGCCCGGTTGAGGAACGGTGAGACGCTGGTGCTCGGTGGGTTGTTGCAGAACGATCGATTGGAAGCCGTGCGGGGTGTTCCTTATCTGATGAACATTCCGGGCCTCGGTTACGTCTTCCGCAACACGTCGTATATCGAGGACGTGACGGAGCTTCTGGTCGTGGTGACGCCGCACCTGGTTCGCGCGATTCCGAACGGCGAGCACGAGTCGTTGCCCACCGATCGCGGGCCACTCACCATTGACGACGTCAGAACCCAGCAAGACCCGGCCGAGATGACTCGGCCACGGATACCAGGAGCGCCCTGATCACGCTCGAAGCCCAAGGAGGATCACCATGCACAACCCCCTCAAGAACGAACGCGGAATGGCCCTGGCGTTCACCGCCGTCGCATTGGCGGCGTTCCTCGCCCTGGTCGTGGTGGGAGTCGATCTCAGTCGTCTGGCCTTTACGGCCACCGAGGTGCAGACCGTCGCGGACATCGCCGCGACCGCGGGTGCCCGCAGGCTGTACGACGGCGGCGACCGAGAGCGCAAGTCGACGCCGACGCGATCGCGGTGGTGTCGGCCAACAACACGGTGGACGGGGCCTCGGCATCGCAAGCGATCCTCGCGGAGCGACGTCGACGTCGGACGCTACGACCTCAATACCACGCGTCTTCACCGAGACACCCCGACGTCAATCGCCAACGCTGTCAGAGGCGGATCCGGGCGAAAGACCGTCACGAACTTCGTCGCCGCGGCGTTCGGCCCGTCGCAAGCCACGACCACCGTCCACAAGACCGCCATCGCGGCGATCGACCGGGGCCGGCCGTCGGATGCGGACCTCCTGAGGGCTCTGGTTGCGACCAACGATCGACTGGGCAGTGTCTCTGTGAGCACGGGATCGCCGCCCTGCCTCCCGCTCGCTTCTCCCGACTGCGAGTTCGACCCCTTCGGGCAGCTGCCGTCGCTGCGGGTGTCCAACAACACCAACGATACGGCAGGCTGGACGGCGTTCGAGTCGAGCACAACGCCAACGCCGTACGAGGAGTCCTCGATCGCCAGGGCAGCCGTGCGCCAACGGCAGGGTAAGGTCCGGTGACCAGGCCGTCGGCGACGACGATCGACATCATC
This sequence comes from uncultured delta proteobacterium, assembly GCA_963846105.1. Lineage (GTDB taxonomy): Bacteria > Desulfobacterota > Binatia > UTPRO1 > UTPRO1 > CAWJUT01. Next base: position 300,863 of record CAWJUT010000004.1, on the reverse strand, counting down.
GAACGGATCGATCCTTCCTGCAGCGCCAGCAACCAGCCGTTCGGCATGATGCAGATGCATCTGGCAGAACATCAGCAGGGCTGCTCGGACACCAACAACGACGGCATGGTCGATGCCTTTGGTGGTAACGATCTTCAGCATCCCGATCATGCATGCCGACAGCTGTCCGACGCAATTACAACCAGAGCCATCCAGTCGCGGGCTTCGCGACCGTCAGGATCACGGGCGGCGCGTCCACGTCGGCGTCAGGCAGGTCGACTCCAGGTCATCAGACCACAGCCCCTCCAATCCCAGTCGACCGGGCGGCGGACTGCTTCGGTCAGGACTGCCGGGTGGCCCTGGCCGAATAACGACGTTCGCGGGTCCACGGACCTCGACATCGCCGGATGAAGCGGAGCGTCGAAGCTGCCGATAATGATACTATGCATCCGATGAGGAAGAGTGAGACTGAAGGAGTCGATCGCCTGGGTGACCGGCGAGAATCTCGCCAGCCGGGAGCTGCTCGCGGCTACGGCGGCGGAATTCAAGCTGGATCTCCGGTTGTGTGGATTGGCGGAAGTGCTCGGGGTGCTCCGTGCCGAGCGTTGCGAGCTGGTCGGCATCGAGATCGACGCCGATCGTCACGGTGCTTTGCGACTTCTCAAGGAGATTCGTGAGCGCCTCCCGCGCGTGACGGTATTCGCGGCGTCCGCGGATCCCAGCATCGCGACGATACGGACGGCTCTCGAAGCGGGCGCGAGCGAGGTGCTGTCGCTGCCGCTGACCGTCGCAGGAGCTGAGCAAGGCGTTCGTCAAGTTCACGCAGGTCGGCCACCCGACGAGCAGCGGCCGCCGCCGCGCAGTCCGGCGAGGTCTTCGCGGTCTACGGCGCGCGCGGCGGGCTCGGCGTCACGACCCTCGCCGTGAACCTGGCGGTGCGGATCGGCTCGGTCGCCGACGCGAGCGTGGCGCTGGTGGACCTCGATCTCCAGCGCGGCGACGTCGCGGCGTTCCTGAATCTCACGCCGCTGCAATCGATCGCGACCATCTCGGCGGCGCGCAGCGAGGTCGACGAGATCTTCCTCCACGGCACGATGACGCGCCATCCGAGCGGCGTGCACGTGCTGCCGGCGCCGGTGCAGATCGAAGAGGCGGACATCGTGAGCCAGGAGGACGTCGTCCTGGTGCTCGACCTCTTGCGGACGCAGTTCCGCTACGCGGTCGTCGACACGCCGCGCACGATCAATGGCCCGTGTCTCGCGGCGCTCGAGAACGCCGATCGCGTGCTCGTGCTGACCGACCTCTCGGTGCCTGGTGTGCGGGCGGCGCAGCGCACGGTCGAGCTGTTCGCACGGTTGAGCGTGCCGTCGACGCGCGTCGAGCTGCTGGTCACCGACAGCGCCGGCGGTCCGGTCGCGCTCAAGGACGCCGTGCGGGCGATCGGGAAGGAGCCGCTGCTCATCATTCCTCGCGACGAGTCGGCGGCGCGCGAGGCCATGAACGCCGGCGCGCCCGTTGAACGGCGCCAAGCCCTCGGGATTGTCGATGGCGATCGGCGAGCTGGCCGGCAAGCTCGTGGGCGGAGCCGCAGCCCAAGGCCAAGCGCGGCACCCTTCTCAGCCGTATCTTCGCGCGGGAGACCTCGCGGTGACGTTGCGGGATCGCATCGGTCTCACCCGTCGCCCCGAGCAGAAGCCTGCGGCGACTGATCCGGTGGCGCGCCCGCGGGCGGACGCCAGAGCCGTCGCACCCCGGCCGAGATCGCCTACCAGGATCTGAAGCTCAGGATCCATCGCGAGCTGCTCGAGCGCATCGACCTCACCAACCTCGCGCGGCTCGACGCCGACCGCGCCACCGCCGAGCTGCGGACGGCCATCGCCCACCTCGTCGACGAGCAGGCGATGCCGCTCAGCCAGCGCGACCGCCAGCAGCTCACCGACGAGATCCTGCACGAGGTGCACGGCCTCGGTCCGATCGAGCCGCTGATGCGCGACCCCGAGATCTCCGACATCCTGGTGAACACCTCGCGCCAGGTGTACGTCGAGCGGCTCGGCAAGCTCGAGCCCACGCCGGTCATCTTCCGCGACGACGCGCACCTGCTGCAGATCATCGACCGCATCGTGTCGAGGGTCGGCCGGCGCGTCGACGAGAGCTCGCCGATGGTCGACGCGCGTCTGCCCGACGGCTCGCGCGTGAACGCGATCATCCCGCCGCTCGCGCTCGATGGGCCGATCCTGTCGATCCGGCGCTTCGGCCTGAACCGCCTCACGGTCGACGACCTGTTGCGTCTCGGCTCGGTCACCCCGGAGATGGTCACGCTCGTGCGCACCATGGTGCGCGCGCGCCTGAACATCCTGGTGTCGGGCGGCACCGGCTCGGGCAAGACGACGCTGCTCAACTGTCTCTCGGCCTTCATTCCCGATCAGGAACGCATCGTCACCATCGAGGACTCGGCCGAGCTCCAGTTGCAGCAGCCGCACGTCGTCCGGCTCGAGACCCGGCCGCCGAACGTCGAGCGGCGCGGCGAGATCACGCAGCGCGACCTGCTGCGCAACAGCTTGCGCATGCGACCCGACCGCATCGTCGTCGGCGAGGTGCGCGGCGCCGAGTCGCTCGACATGCTGCAGGCGATGAACACCGGCCACGACGGCTCGATCTCGACGATCCACGCCAACTCGGCGCGCGACTCGCTGAACCGCCTCGAGATGATGATGCAGATGGCGGGCTTCAATCTGCCGACCCGCGCCATGCGGCAGCAGATCAGCCTGGCGCTCGACGTCGTCATCCAGACGGCGCGCCTCGGCGACGGCTCGCGCAAGGTCACCAGCATCTCCGAGGTGCTCGGGATGGAGGGCGACGCGATCGCGATGCAGGATCTGTTCGTGTACCAGCGCGAGGGTATCGACGCCCAGGGCAACGTCACCGGCCGGTTCGTCAGCACCGGCATCCGGCCGCACTTCGCCGACCGCATGAAAGACTCCGCGCACGCGATCGACCCGGCGGTGTTCGACTATCTGAAGGGCTGAAGCGCGGGGGGAGGGTCCGATGTTTCTGGTGACCGCGTTTCTGGTGTTCTCGTCGCTGGCGCTGTTGGGTTTCGCGGCGACGATCTGGCTGAGGGAGCGCGAAGAGTCGAAAGACGCGCTCAAGCGCCGGCTGAGCAACATGGCCGGCTCCGGCAGGGACGTGGTTCGCGATCCCTTGCTCAAGGATCAACGCCTGTCGCGCATCGGGTTCCTGAATGCGCTTCTGGGGCAGGCGACACCGGTGGCCCCGATCGTGCAGATGATCAAGCAAGCCGGGCTCAAGCGGCGCGTCGGCGAGGTGCTGCTCTACATACCGCTCTTGGCGATGATCGCGTTGCTCCTGAATCTGCTGGTCGGCGGCAGCCTCGTGATCGGGCTGGTGCTCGGCCGTCATCGCGGGCTCGATTCCGCTGATGGTCGTGCAGCGCATGCGGCGCAAACGGACCTTGAAATTCGCCGAGCAGTTGCCGGAAGCGCTCGATCTCATTCGCTCCGCGCTGCAGGCGGGTCACGGCGTTCCCGGCGCGTTCGCGGTGGTGTCCGAGACGTTCTCCGATCCGATCTCGTACGAGTTCCGCACCATGGTCGAGGAGATGCGGCTCGGCCTGACGATGCGCGAGGCGCTCTATCACCTCTCCGAGCGGGTGGCCGACCCCAACATTCCCATCCTCGCGGTCGGCATTCTGGTGGCGGCGGACTCGGGCGGCAACCTCGCGGAGGTCATCGACAACATCGCGTACACCATCCGCGAGCGTTTCAAGCTGATCCGCGAGACGCGCGTGTTGACCGCGCAAGGACGTCTCTCGGGCCTGGTACTGACGGCGCTGCCGTTCCTGCTCGGCACGTTCATGTACATCTGGAACCCCACCTACTTCGAGCCGATGATCACGCAGCGCGCCGGTCACTACCTGATCGCGTACGCGTTGGTGAGCCTCGTCATCGGACACTTGATCGTGCGGCGGTTGGTGAGCATCAAGGTGTGAGGGTCGGACCATGGAAGTCATCGTCCCGGGCCTGACGTTCCTTCTGGTGGCGGCGGTCGTGCTCTCCGGCTACTACGCCGTCACCGCCGAGTCCCCAGTGGAGCAGCGTCTGCGCACGCTGGTCCCGGATGGGGCGACGACGCTGGTGTCCAAGCCGGCAGAGCGACCCAGACCGAGCGTGCTGCGGCGTGGTCTGGCGGTGCTCGGGCAGTACGGGTCTGGGGGGAGACGACGCCTCGTTGCGCCAAACCCTGTCGGTGGCCGGGATTCGAGGCGCCAACGCGACGATGCTCTTTCTCGGCACCCGCACGCTGCTGAGCGTCGGGCCGGCGCTGCTCGTTCTGGTGCCGAGGGTCGCGGCCGGCAAGCCCCTCAGCCGATCGCTTCTGCTTTCGTTCTTCGCTTTCATGCTCGGTCACCTCGTCGTCAACTTCATGCTCAAGCGCCGTGCCCGCATCCGGACGCGCAGCATCGCCGAGGCGTTGCCCGACAGCCTCGATCTGATGGTGGTCTGCCTGGAAGCCGGCCTCGGGCTCAACTCGACGATCGCGCGCGTCGGCGAGGAGCGTTCCGTGATGAACGATCCCGCTCGGCGCCGAGTTCTCGCAGGTCGCGGCCGAGCTGCGTGAGGGCCGTGCGCGCGACGACTCGCTGCGGGCGCTCGCCGAGCGCAACGGCGTCGAGGACTTGAAGGCGCTCGTGGCGCTGATCATCCAGAACGATCGTCTCGGCGCCAGTATGGGCAAGACGCTGCGGGCGCACGCCGACGTGCTGCGCACCAAGCGGCGTCAGCGCGCCGAGGAAGAGGCTCGCAAGCTCCCGATCAAGATTCTCTTCCCGCTCGCCTTCTTCATCCTGCCGTCGTTGTTCATCATCGCGATAGGGCCGGCGATGCTCACGATTCGCGAGTTCTTCGGCGCCCTCGCGGCAGGTTGAGATCGACCTGCTCGATCGCTCGGCCGCGCCTCGATCCATGAGCCGCGCGGCGACACACGCGCGCGCCACGGCGAGCGGCGTCGTGCTCGCCGAGCGCCTGCGCCTGGCGCACACGCACTGGACGCGGCTCCGCGGCCTGCTCGGCACGGCGAGCCTTCCGGCCGGCGATGGTCTCTGGCTCATGCCGTGCAACCAGGTCCACATGATCGGGATGCGCTACGCGATCGACGTGGTGTTTCTGGACGACGAGCGGCGGGTGGTGCGGACGATCAGCGGCCTCGCGCCGGGAAAGATATCGCCGAAGGTGGCCGAGGCTTCGAGCGTCCTCGAGTTGCCGGTGGGGACGCTTTCGCAGACCGGACTCGCCGAGGGCGCGCGTGTCGAGATCGAGGGCGACGGCGCGACCGGTGCGCGGCCGCGAGAGCCCGGTTGCGGCGTTGAACGCGCTCGCCTGCAATCTCCTGCTTGCCGGTCTGTGTCTGTACCTGTTCTTCGCCTTCGCGCACGTGGCGTTCGCACGCCGGACGGGTGAGTGGCTGACGGTGGTGCCGTTGATGGCGCTCGAATCCCTGGTGATGGCGGTGCTCTTTCTCACGCGGCGCCGGAGCGTCGCGACCTCCACCCGTCCGTTCGACTGGGCGGTGGGCATAGCGGCCGTCGTCCTGCCGCTTCTCATGCGTCCCACCGACGGACCGGGATCGTTCGCGGCGGTCGGCGCGGCGTTGCAGATCGTCGGCGTCACGCTCGCGCTCGTCGCGCTCCTTTTTCTCGGCCGCAGCATCGGCGTCGTCGCCGCCAATCGCGGCATCAAAACCGCTGGGCCGTACGGTGTCGTGCGCCACCCGATGTACGCCGCCTATGTGCTCGTCTACCTCGGCTACGTCCTCAACTACACGAGCCTGAGAAACGTGCTCATCGCCGGGGCGACCGTCGCGGCGCTCTCCGCGCGCGCGCTCGTCGAGGAGCGGCTCTTGATCGGCGACCCGCGCTATCGCGAGTACCTGCGGCAGACGCGTTGGCGCTTCTTTCCCTACCTGTACTGACGAGGGACGAGTCCGATGAGCACGCCGCTTCGTGCGGATGTCCTGCGCTCGAGTGTTCTCTGCGCGTTGCTGCTCGCGGCCGCGCTCGTCCTGTCGCTGTCGGACGTCGTCGATCCCGACCTCTGGGGTCACGTGCGCTATGGGCAAGACGTGCTCGCCGAGGGCCGCTGCCCATGACCGCCACCCACACGTTCACGACACCCGAGCACCCGTGGATCAATCACGAGACCCTGAGCGAGCTGTTGTTCGCCTGGGTGCAGAACCGTGCTGGGGGGGCCGGCCTGCTCGCGCTGAAGGGCGTGCTCGGTCTCGCCGTGCTCACCTTGATGATGGCCGCGGCCGTCCGGCAGGGTGCGAGCGTGGCGGTCACCTCGATCGTGATCATGCTCGTCGCCTACAACCTCTCTCCCGGTTGGACGGTACGCCCCCAACTCTTCACCTATGTCTTCTTCACGATTCTCATATGGGCGCTCGATGGCGGAGCGCCCGGGCGCGTCGCCGTCGGAAGCCATGGGGAAGAACGCGCCCGCGTGTGGACTCTGTGGCTTCTGCCGCCATTCTTTGCGGTGTGGGCCAACACGCACGGCGGCTTCGTCGCCGGCTACGGCGTGCTGCTCGTCTACCTTGGCGGCCGCGCGCTCGAAGCGCTTTTGGTATGAAGGAAGGCGGGCGCTGGGAGACGTGTCTCGCTACGGCACTGTCGCGGTCGCGTCCGGACTTGCGACGCTCTTAAATCCCTACGGGATCGGGCTGATCACCTGGCTGGTTCACGACCTCGCTCCTCCGCGGCCCGAGATCACCGAATGGGGCCCGCTTCTCCCCAATGATCTACCGTTCGTGCCCTTCGTCCTCCTCGCCGGTGTCACCGTCACCGCCTGGTTTGGGAGCGGCTTGCGGCGTGACCCCGTCAAGACGCTGCTGCTCGGTGTATGCACCTGGCAGGCGATCGCACATTCGCGACACCCGCCGTTTCTCGCCACCGTGATGGCGTTCTGGCTGCCAGCGTACGTAGAAGCGCTCTGGCGGCGACTACGGCCGCGCTCTACCCCTTCGGTGGCGGTCACGTCACAAGTTGCGGCTGGCACCGCCCCCACGGGAGGGTCGCTGCGTACACTTCGCGCCGCCGCCTGGGTCACCACGTTCGCGCTTGCCGTCACTCTGGTCGTGCGCTCGCGAACGCTCTGGGTGAGCAAGAGCACGTATCCGGTCGAGGCGTTCGAGTACATGGCGGCACACGGTCTCACCGGGAAGCTCGTCGTCCACTTCGACTGGGCGCAGTATGCGATCGCCGCCTTCGCACCCGCGACGACGGTTGCCTTCGACGGGCGATTCCGGACCTGCTACCCGCAGGAGGTAGCGGACATGCACTTCGACTTCATTCTCGGCGACCTGCCAAATCGGCGCTGGCGGAGCCCGCAATCGCCTCCCATCGACGGTGCTCGCGTGCTCGAGTTCGGCCAGCCGGATCTCGTTTTGCTGAGCCGTGCCTATGGGCACGCTGTCGGGATCATGGACCAGCACCGGGTCGACTGGAGTCTGCTCTACCAGGACGGCCTAGCCCAACTCTGGGGACGGCGGGTGCGCTACGACGATCCTGCCGGCACGGACTACCTGGCGCCGGAGCGGCGCTCGATTGCCGACCGACCGCAAGCTGGCCTCGTGCGCTGGCCGGCGTTGCCGCGTGGAGCGTAGCGCCCCATGACGTACGCCGTCGGCTCCGATCCGCTGCCGGCCGACGAGCCGGTGCGTGATCCGCTGGCGCGTAGCGTCACCGTGATCGTGCTCCTCGCGCTCCTCCTCATCCTCTCGATCAACGACCACACCGATCCCGATCTCTGGGGCCACGTGCGTACGCCGAGGACGTGCTCGAGGGGCACGTCCTGCCGGTGACTCCTCCTTACACCTTCACGGCGGCCGATCGTCCGTGGGTCAATCACGAGTATCTCGCCGGTCTGGTCTTCGCGATCGTGGCGCGTCTCGGCCAGCCCGGCCTGCCATGGCTGAGAGAGCGCTGCTCGGCCTCGCGCTCTTCGGCCTGCTGCTCGGCGCCGCCAAGCGACGGGATTGTCCGTTGCCGATCATCGCCGCGATCATGCCGCTGGTCGCCTCAATCTTCTCCCGTGGTGGACGGTGCGGCCGCAGCTCTTCACCTACGTGCTGTTCGCGACGATGGTCGTCGTGCTCGATCGCGCGCAGACGTCCCGGCGCATGCTCTTCGTCATTCCGCCGCTCTTCGTCCTCTGGGCCAACCTGCACGGCGGCGCCGTCGCCGGCTGGTGCTTCTGCACGCTCTACCTCGGGTGCCGGTCCCTCGAGGCGTTGCGCGCGCGCGGCAGCGCCGCCTGGGGTGACGTTCGGCTCTTCGCGCTCGTCTGCCTCGCGGCGGTGCTGGCGATCCTTCTCACCCGTACGGCCTCGGATGCCTCGCTGGGCGCCGCGGGTCATCGGCGAGCCGCGACTCGAGATCACCGAGTGGGAGACGATGGCGGTGTGATCCACTTCCCCGGCTGGGCGGGGCTGATTGCCGTCATTGCGGTCGGGGTGCTCGGCGGGACTGGCGCGCCTTCGGCTTCACCCGCACGAGCATGATCGCGGTCGCCTTGTGGCAACCGTACCTCCACACGCGCCACATTCCGTTCCTGACGATTCTCGTCGGCCTGTGGCTGCCCGCACAGCTTGCGACCACTGCGGCGCCGCGCGGCGCCCGTGAGGACGGTGGAGCGGCATCGGCCCGCGCCGTTCGCGTCGCCCGGGCGATTGCGTGGCGGTCGCGCTCTCCTTGTTGGGGACGCTGGTGGTCCGAAACCGCGTGCTCTGGGTGAACAAGGAGGCCTATCCCGTCGAGGCGCTCGACTACATGGCCGCGCACCGCCTCGTCGGTCGTTCGGTCGTGCACTTCAATTGGGCGCTCTACACGATCGCGGCCTTCGCGCCCGCCACCTCAGTCTCGATCGACGGTCGCCTCGACTTCTACCCGCAAGAGATCATCGACATGAACCTATTTCTTTCTCGGGGAGATTCCGGGGCGCAGCGTGCCGTCGGGCGGCATCCCGCGCGACCGTGCGCGCGTGCTCGAGTACGGTCGACCCGATCTGGCGCTGCTCGATCGGCGCTTCCCACACGCCATCGAAGTGATCTCGGCGCAATCGGGCTGGGTGATGCTCTACCAGGATGGACTGGCGCACTCTGGGGGCGGCGGGAGAAGTACGACCTGGAGGGAAGCGCAGACTATCTACCGCCGGCCGACCGTTCGCGGGCGAGCGGCTGCAGTCGGGCAGCGTCGCGTGGCCGGCGTTGCCGGTCCTTCGAGGACCTCCTAGCATGGGCCTCGCGGCTCGGATTCCCGCCCCGCTGCGCTGGCTCGGCGCCTGGGCTCTCATCACCGCGCTGCTGGTCGCGGCCGGAGAGGCGTGTCTTCAGCTCGTGACGATCAACGAGTCGGGGATCCACACCGTGACGACTTCCCCTACTATCTGATCGTGGCGCGCGGCTTCTGGTTCGACGGATTTCCGAACATCTATTCCGGTCCGCGGATCGTCGAGATTCTCACCGCCTACCTGGGCGTCGCCCCGAACACGATCCTGCCGGTGGCGCTGACGCCGACGTCGATCGTGTTGATGCTGCCGTTCTGTTTGCTCTCGCTGTGGAGCCTGATGCTCGCGCACAGCGCCTGGGTGGCGATGTCGGTCGTCGCCGCCGCCTACGCGTTCAGCGTGCTGGTTCGCCGCGGCCCGGCGATTGCGGCCGGCAGCGTCTCGGCCTTCTGGTCGCCCTGGGTCTGGCCCTGCGGCGGTCGCTGACCGGTCTTGACGTTGCTGATCGGTCAGAACTCGCTAGATCTGCCGTCGCCGCGCTCGCCGTGCTGATCGCCGAGTGCTGGCACGCCGAGTGTCAGCAGCACGGGCATTCGCACGCGCGTGTACCTGCCGTGCATGCTCCTGCTCTCGATCAAGCCGCCGTACTTCGTCTTCGGGCGGGATTGTTGTTGATTAAAGGTTTTGCAGCCGCGTTTACCGGCGTCCTCGTCGTTGCCGAGCTCGTGCTCTTCACGCTCGTCGTCGGTGTCGAATGGCTGGCAGTCGTACGGCGAGATGCTGCGCATCTACAGCCAGGCCGAGATTCCCGAGCAATACCGCCTGCTCGGGTTGGTCTTCGAGAGCATGAACATCTTCCGGACCGCGTTCGACGGCTACGCCCCAACGGCAGTGCTGGTCCGGTCCGGAGAAGCCGTCCTGGGCGTGGTGTTCACGGGCGTGTTCGGGTGGAGCCTGCTGAGAGCGGTCGCGCCCGGCGTCGCGGTCTCTCGCAACATCAGGCTCAACCACGAGCAGCTCTACGCGCTTCTGCTCGGCGCCTATCTCTTGTTCGCGCCGCATGCGGGGTTCTACGAGGACCTGCTCCTGCTCACCCTCTGGGCCATGGCGGCGCGCACCGCGCGCCTGCCGCCGCTCACGAGCGCGGGGTTCGTGGCCCTCGCCGTCTGCGGGTGGACGACCTTCAACTTCTTTCTGGCAGACTCGCCGCCGGCTCGCACCGCGATGTGGTGCGCCAAGCTCGTGGAGGTAGCGCTGTTCGTGTTCGTGCTGCGGACGTCGAGCGCGGTGCCGGCTGCTCGCGGCAACTCCTATCGACGATGCCCGCTTCGCAGAGGCTGAGGCGAAGCCGCACTGCCGCGCTTGCGCCTCGCGGTTTCCGACTGCCACCTCGCCTCGTCGGAGCAGACCGCGAGCAGCGTCTCCCGGGCAAAAAATACCGCGCCGGCGATTGGATCCGCCGGCGCGGTATCGAATCAGACTATGCAGCGCCGCTACTGGACGGTTCCGAGAATCGTCTCCTTCGCGGAGCCGTTGCTGCCCGGGCAGCTGGTGCCACCGGTGTCGCCGCCTTCGACCTCCACCGTGAGGGACGCAGGTCCCGGTGCTGGCGCGGGCGAAGGTGCAGGCGACGGCTGCACACCGATGCTGCGTGCCAGGCAGACCTCGAACACCGTCACGTCCTCGCCGCCTGTGCCGCCGGTGTCGGGTATGGTGACCGAGCCCGGAATGGCCGTCACGGCGCCGGTCGTCGTGAACGTGACCTTCGTGCCGCCCACCAATGGATTGCCGTTCTCGTCGGCGATGGTCACCGTGAAGCACTGGGTGGGCATCCCCTCGGTCAGGGCGAACATGGTCGGGTCGATGGTGATCACCGGGCGTCCCGAGAAGACGACGGAGCCCTGGTCGCTGATCAGGATCTGATCGTCCCACACTCCGTTGCCGGCGGCGTCGAAGACGCCGTTGTTGTTGTTGTCGATGAAGAACTCGCCAGGATCCCAGGTGGCGACGCGTCTCTCGTCGGCGTCGAGGAACACCTCGTTCGGTTGATCGGTGAAGCGTCTCGCCGACGTCGAAGCGGCCGTTGCCGTTGGAGTCGACGAAGGTTTCCTGACCGGTCGTCACGGCGAGCACCGTGACCCGGCCATCCTCGGGAATCGGGCGTTGCGAGATCAGGTCCGCGAGCGCCTCGAAGCCGTCCTCGGTGATCCCCTGCGCCTCGATGGCACCGCCTTCAGTGAAGAAGCTCACGGCGCTGCCGAGCGGAATCGGGTTGTTGAACTGATCCGAGAATCCGGCGCGGATCTCGTCCCTGATGCCGAACGTCACCAGACCGGCGATGTTCAGGCACTCGAAGGCAACGCTGAAGTTCGACTGCGGCGGGTTGAGGGCCGTGCCGATGGTGATCGGAATCGCGCGCGCAAAGAACGCCGTGCCGCGGATGCGGGCCTCGACCTGGACCGGACCTGGACGCGTACCGGTCGTGATGGTCGCGGAAGCGAAGCCGGAGTTGCTGAAGGCGGTGGTCGGCGCGATGCTTTCGCCGCCGTTCGGTCCGAAGAGACGGAAGTCGACGATCGTGTTGTCGACCGCGGCGGCGCCGTTGGCATCGAAGACGGCGAAGACGACGTCGACGGCCTGGTTGAATCCCGAGCCGCGCACGCCGAGCTGGGTGCGTGTCTGAGGTGTGCCGGCATTGTCGTTCTCGTCGCCGACGAGTCCGGGAACACGCAGCCCGAAGAACTCGATCGACGCCGCGTTGCCGCGCGGCCGGCCGATGACGACCGCGGTGCTGCGCGCGACCAGATTCGTGTCGCGCACGCGCGCCACCACGGTGGCGTTCCCGGGCAGGTTGCCGGTGCGAATGATGGTTTCGACGAAGCCGTTCTCGGTCCGATCATCGAGGGCGGTGAGCGTCGCATCCTCGGGCCCTTCGAGCGTGAAGTTGACCCGGATGCCGTTCTTCGCGGGGCGCCCTTGCGCGTTCAGCACGCGGAACTGGACGATCGAGGCTTGCGGGTTCGCCGAGCCGGTAGGGCCGATCGCGGCCTCGAAGCCGGTCCCCTGGGGGACGAACTCGATGATCGCCGCGTCACCTTGCCCACCCGGAGTGCTGTTGGGATCGGGATCGGTCTGCAGGTGCGGCTCCGAGACGCCCCCGCCGCAGCCCGCCGCGAAAATTGCAACCAGCAACAGCGCCTTCGCGCTCGTCCATGTGCTTCGCATCATGCGATCCTCCACGATACCCGGAAGCCTCGTGCTTCTTCGTGTCGCACGCGACGTGGAACAAGGGAGGAGAGCTCGAGGAAGGCTACTGGGACGCTTCGCCGTCGTCGTCGATCCATCCGCCACCTATCCAACCACGCGCCTCTCCGCCCGTGCGTTCTGACCCGACCTGGGCGTGGGAAGCCTGCGACGTACAGGCTCCACAACGGAAGTACCCTGCCGCTCCGCCCCGCCCATACACTCAACCGCCGCGACGCTAACGCAGCCGAACGCGCTTTGTCAAACCTTTGGGCTCACAGGCTTTTCCGGTTGAGCCGAGCGGCCCGGGGGACGATCGATCGACGATGCTCGATTGGGACACTGTGCACGAATGCAACGACCATCGCCGGCAGGCTCGGTACGAATATTCAACCACATAGATGACGTGCGCGATGGCATGTCGATTGCGAAGCATCTTCCGGCCGCATTCCCGGCGGCCGTATTCCGCCCGCCGTCGACCGGCGAGTCCGGAAGCGATCCGACTGGCGGCAGTACCAGGCGAGGGAGGGGCAAACCTGGGCCCCTCCCTTCGCTTCCCCGCCGTTCGGCCCTTCGGCGCTGCGCTGGGGCCGCTCTGCACGGCTCGTAGAGATGCGGGCGCATCCCAGCGCGCTTGGCGCGGCATGTGCAGGCTCATCCGTCCCGGGCCGATGCGCTTCGCATCGGCGGGGAGTTGAGCCGTGGGGGACCGGCGAATTTTCAGCCGCGTGCGACGATCGTGTACCGCTGCGGCGGTGTGCGTCGCAGCTCGCACGTCGATCCCATCCGCTGCCGCCACGACAAGCCGCATGCCAGCCCCGCGATCGACAGCGCAGAAGGCGGCCGCGCTGCTCGCCGTGGCATTGCTCGGCTGCGCCGCGACCCCGGCCTTTGTCGCCGCCGACCTCCCGCTGGTGCTCGCGGGTGGTAGCTTCGAAGAGCACGGCGGCGTGGGATCCGAGAGCTTCGCCGGCTGGACGGTGAGCGTCGCCCCCGGCTCGTCGGGATCCTGGTACGTGCAGACCGGCAGCACGAGTCCGCTCTTTCCGGGCGGCCACGCCCAGTTCGACCTTCCGACCCCGACCGACGGCGACTTCGCGGCGATGACGGACCAGGACGGACCCGGTGCGCGCGTTCTCTACCAGGACCTGCAGCTTCCGTTCGCGGCGACGAGGATCCGTTGCGACCTGTTTCTCGAGAGTGAGATCGACGATTTCATCATTCCTGATCCGGTGTCGCTGGAGTTCACCGGCCGCCCGAACCAGCATTTCCGCTTCGACGTGATGGATCCGGCGGCGCCGCTCTTCAGCGTCGTGCCGGGCGACGTGCTGCAGAACGTGTACGTCTCGACGCCCGGGAGCGCCGGCAGTCTCGCGGCTCCGATGGCGGGGTACACGACGGTCGAGGCGCCGCTGCATGCGTTCGCGGGGCAAGTGGTGCGTCTGCGCTTCGCGCAGGTCGACAACCAGCAGCATTTCACGGTCGGAGTCGATCAGTGCGTGATCGAAGAGACGAACTGTCCCGATTGCAGCGACCGCGAGCTGAACTGCGGCGATTGCGTCGACGACGACGGCGACGGCCTTCTCGATCGCGACGATACGGACTGCCCGCAACGTGCCGACGGCACCGGGCTCGGTCTCGGCGATCCCGAAGGGCGGGGACGGGCGGTGTCGATCTGCCAGAAGACCCTCGAGCAGGCGGCGGCGACGTTTGCGAAGCGCGGTCTCAAGCGGATGCAGCGCTGCGCCGACGCGGTGTTCACCTGCCTGCAACAACAGCCGGGCGTGACGAGCTGTCGCGACAAGGCCCGTGTCCTGTGCGCCGCCGAGACCCTCAAGCTGCGCGATCCTTCGTCGGGAGAGAACGCGAAGTTCCGCGACACCATCGTGCGTGCGTGCGCAGGGGCGGTCCCCGCCGACGTCCTCGATACGCGCGGGCTCGGTCATCGTGCGGAGTCCGCGATCTGTGCGAGCCTCGGGGTCATGTCGCTGCAATCGATCACCGACGTCGCCGAGTGCGTCGTCCGCAGGCACGCGTGTCGCGTCCAGGAGCTGCTGGCGGCGGGGATGCCGCGCGCCGCCGAGCTGCTCGATCTCGGCGGGGTGCGGCTCGCAGACTTCGGATGCGTCGGCGACGGTGCCGAGGGGGGCGGGCAGGGTATCGGCGCCGTGCGCGAGCGTGGCAAGGCCATCGCCAAGTGCCAGCGCGCGATCATGCGTGCCGGTGCCGACCTGGTGCAGGCGACACACAAGCGCCGGCGCAAATGCATCGACAAGATTGCGGGGTGTGTCCAGCAAGCGCCGGGCGACGTCGCCTGTCTCTACGCGGCACGCGCCGCGTGCGCCACGGGCGCCGGGCAAGGCGGGGAGCGTATCGCCGCCGACGAGACGCGCGTCGGGCTGGCGATCCAGAAGGCCTGTGGGGTCAAGCGGGGCGGCGGCGCGCCACAAGTCGCGCCCGGCGATCTCCTCGACGCCCATGGGCTCGGCTTCGCCGCGCGCGTTTCCACGTGTGCGACGCTCGGCGTTGCGGACGCCACGACGCTCGACGGCATCACCTCATGCGTGATCCGCCAGCATCAGTGCCAGATCGACAAGCTCCTCGAGAGCGCGGTGCCGCGTCTGGTGGAGATCGAAACGCTGGCTGCGGGGTCGCCCTAGCTCTCGGGGGTGTCTTCAACCGCCGGGTTGCGCAGGATCACGAACCCCTGCGCGGCACTGAACCCGTCGGGGTCACAACCTGCTGGAGCGCCGAGGTAGAAGCCCAGCTCACAGGCGATGGCGAGACCGAGCGCCTCGAGGTCCTCGTCCCGTCTCTCGTCGAGCTCACCGTGCGTGGCGGCGACCACGCCCGAATGGGCCGTGCCCTGCACGATCGGTGGTCCCGGCTGGCCGCCGCTCGCCGTGAGGCGATCGGGGAGATCGAAGAACTCGTTGACGAGAAACAGATTGACGGCCGTGTTGTCGGTGCCGGCCGAGATCGCGAACAGCTCGTCCATCTCATCCGACTGGCGGTTCAGGTTGACGTCGGGGACCAGACGGTCGGTCGTCGGCGTGAGCACATCGAGCAAGCCGAGACGGGTGGCGCGGTCGTCGGTGACGTGGACGATACGTGCGATCTCGATCTTCACGCCGATCTGCGCGAAGAAGCCCTGGATCTCGTCGAACAACGTCTCGAGCCCGGGCGAGGTCGCCGCATCGGCAAGGCCGGGGGCGCCGACGATGAAGAGATTCACGCGCAATGTCGCCAACGTGAAAGGCTCGCGGTTGTCGATGATGGCGCGCAGTCGAACCGTTTCCTCGTTGCGGTTACCGGCGCTGTCGAAGCTCGCGATCCTGAAGGTGTAGGTTCCGAGCTGGAGCGGGGCGCTGGGCGAGCTCGGTACGATCGCGGTGGCGACCGATCCGCCTTGTTGCTGCGGTGACGTGCTGCCGGTGAGCGGGTTGTTGTCGCCGCGGGCTTCGGTGACGATCGCCGTGCCGGCGGGCGTTCTCAGCAACTCGATGTCGATGTCGGTGGCATCGCCGCCGTCGGCGACGA
The DNA here is from genome assembly GCA_963846105.1 of uncultured delta proteobacterium. Taxonomy (GTDB): domain Bacteria; phylum Desulfobacterota; class Binatia; order UTPRO1; family UTPRO1; genus CAWJUT01. Next base: position 284,799 of record CAWJUT010000004.1, on the reverse strand, counting down.
TCGTCAGCGACGAACCGGCGAGTACACTGACCTCGAATACCTCGTCTTGATTGTCCACCGTCAGACGCACGTCGCCGAAATCGAGGATGCTGAAGGACGACCCGGGAGGCTGGCTCCTGCGAATGTCGGTATCCCCTCCGCACCCCACAACCACCCCACCGAGAACCAGCGCGAGTAACCATGCCGGTCGCGTTCTCATCGTACCCCTCCTCAACCGTCTATAGGACCCTGCGTGGATACCGGGGTCGGGATAGCTCGATCGGCCGCGCGAATCAATGGCTGGCGGTGCTCAGGGAGCCTGGAAAAGGACCTGTTCCTTGCCGTCGAGCAGCAACAACGAGGACTCGGGCGTCTTCTCCTTGACCCCCCGGATCGCCTTCTCGAGGGTGGTCGAGCCGAGCGCGACGCGCAGCTTCTCGCCGCCGTCGTACAGCCGGAGGACCGGCTCGCCGTCTCCCAGGAGCGCGAACGCAACCCGCTGCCGCTCGCCCTGGTCGTAGAGGCCGAAGCGCGGCAAACCCTCCGGGGCGACGCGCAAGACCGAGGCGTTGCTTTCCCGCGGTGTCGGCTCGAAAGGCGCTCGAAAAAGAAACGGGGGCGGGCCTGCGTGGCCCGCCCCCGTGTGACGTCATTGTCGATCGACTAGTTCGGGGTGGACGTCTTCCCGCCCGCTCCCTGCCCCTCGCCGCCGCCACCCGTCCCGCACGGCGGATGACAGAACTTGTCGTCGGGCGTCTCACCGCAGCACGACGGCGCGCATGCCCAGCCCGGATCGCACTCCGAGTCGGCCGTGCACGCCGTGAGATCTCCGCAGGAGCTGCCCTGATGGCAGAAGCACCCGCCATCGTGCAGCAACCCGGTGCAGGACGGGTTGTCGCCGCACGCTGGCTGGTCCAGACAGACATCCCCACCCTCCGGGAACGTGCAGAGAGCCGGGCCTCCGATCGTGGACGGCACGCACAGCTCGGTCGGCCGTGTCACCGCCAGCGGGGTGTCGTGACCGAACTGGTTGGCGAGGAAGATCGGACCTTTGCCCGTGAACCGCGGCCTGCTCGCTTGCTTCACCTGGTAGCACATGAGAGCGGAGTTCAGGTCGCTGACGCCCTCCTGGTTCTTGTTGACGGCGACGCACAGGCGCGAGGGCCGCTTGACGTTCACCGTCAGCGCGCCGAACTGATCCTCGATCGCGATACCGGCGACACGCTGGCGTGCCCGTACCACGCGGTAGCACTTGAAGTGGTCGATCCCGTTGCTGAGCGGATCGGGTGGTGCGTCGAGGCTCTTCGCCGTCGGCACCATCAGCATCTCGGCGCGCACCAGATCGACGTCGATCGTGCCGAATTGGTTGGTGACGGGGAGATCCTTGACCGCCGTGAACCTCGGTTCGGTCTGCTTGAGCTCGTACCCTGTCGAGATGGGCTCTATCGAGAGGCGCTCGCGGATCCTCGCCGTTCTTGTTGGCGGGGAGACACAGCCGCTTCGCCCGTCGGATGTCGCCGGTGCTGTCGCCGAACCGGTCGAACAGGTTCAGACCCGCGACCCCCGCGAACGAGAAGCGATCGAGCTCGTAGCACTGGTAGTGTCTGAGCTCGCTGATGCACTGCGCCGGCGGCTCCGGGAGCTCCTTGCAGATGCCGTCCACCGGATCGCAGCTGGTGCACACCGGATCCTGACACGTCACCACACCGCCCTGGTCCTGATCGCACTGCCCCGCGAGGCAAGCCGGATCGGTGCACTGGTTGTTGTCGGTATCGGTGCAGGGCGTGTTGTCCGGCACGGTGGCGTGGTTCTGATCACAGAGACCCGCGCCGTCGCATCCGGCCGTCGCGCACTCGTTGCCGGTGTCGGTGCAGGGCTTGCTGTCGGGCAGCACGTGACGCTGCTGGCAGACGCCCAACGCGCACCCGGCCTCCGTGCAGGTGTTGCCGTCATGTCCGTGCACGGGGTGCTGTCCTGGGCCGGGACGTGGAGCTGATCGCACTGGCCGGCGCCGTTGCAGCCGGCGGTCGCACATTCGTCGCCGGTATCCTCGCACGGCTTGCTGTCCGGCAGGACGTGGTTCTGGTTGCAGACGCCGCGCCGCGCAGCCCGCTTCGGTGCAGAGGTTGTTGTCGGTGTCCGCACACGGCGTGCTGTCCTGGACCGGGGTGTGGAGCTGATCGCAGAGACCGGCGCCGTCGCAGCCGGCGGCCGCGCACTCGTTGCCGGTGTCCGTCGCATGGCTTGCTGTTCGGGAGGACGTGGTTCTGGTTGCAGACGCCTGCCGCGCAGCCAGCTTCGGTGCAGATGTTGCCGTCGTCGTCGGTGCAGGGCGTGCTGTCCTGCGCCGGGGTGTGGTGCTGATCGCAGACACCGGCGCCGTTGCAGCCCGCGGCCGCGCACTCGTTGCCCGTGTCGGCGCAAGGCTCGCTGTTGGGCAGCGTGTGGAGCTGATCGCAGACGCCGCTGGCGTTGCAGCCCGCGTCGGTACACTCGTTGTTGTCGGTGTCCGGGCACGGCGTGCTGTCGGGGCAGAGCAGACAGTTGCCTTCGGGAGTGCCGCAGCCGTCGAACGGGATGTCGTTGCCGTCGTCACACTGCTCGCCGAGCTCGGGGTCCGCGAAGCCGTCGCCGCAGATGCCCGGATAGAAGAGCGGCGCGCTGCCCTGCCCGGAGCCGGCGCAATTGGCATTGAAGATGTTGCCGCTACCAGTGTCGGCCACCACGAAGAACTGACCGCTCGTCGGGTTGAGATGTGCTGGCCTGGCGTCGCGTGTACGGCGAGGAGGGCCACGATGGTGAGTCTCGTCCGCCGGCAGCGGAAAGGAGTTGCCGTCATAGGTGATCAGCACCTGGTTCGGGTTCATCGGATCGACATCGCAGGACGCGACTCCCATTGTTGCGAGGCAGGAGTCGAACGTCAGCGCAGCCAGCTCGGACACGCAGGGGAACTCGGTTGCGCACGAGAGGACGATCGTCGTCGTGCCGCGGACGTTCGCGTCCGCATCGACCCCGCTGACCGTCGTCGTGTTGCGGATGCCGACGCCGATCACGAGCGCTTCGCTCTGCTCGAGCACGTCGGCCGGAGGGTCTTGCCCCTTGGTGGGCTGCAGGATGATCGAGCCGCTGCACTGCGTCTGTGCCTGGGCGCTGGTCGTCCAGCCAAGCCCCACCACCGCGAGCAACGCGAAAGCAACGGCGGCGCGGACGCCAGTCTTCGACGATTGATGCTGATTCCTGAGCATGGGTATGTCTCCTCCTAGTAGGTGCCCCGGGGACGGGTTCTGAGAGCGCGGACGGCTCGTCGGCGAGCTGTCACAATTCTGTCTCGTGTAGCACAGAAATGCGCTCTGATCACGTGTTTTCTTGTCACTCGATACGACCCATTGATCCTCAACACGCATGCGTCAGAGCAACTTGCTTGCCACTCGAAGGAAGGTTCGAGTGTTCAGCTCTCGCGAAATGAGACACGCACCACGCGTGCTCGCAAGACAAATCTGTGCGCTTCGCATCGGCCGGAAATCACCAACAAGATCGCTCATCAAGAGACGAAATTCGATCGACCGCACGACCGCTATGCAGCTCGCGACGAACAATCGCTGGCGCGTGTGCACGATGCCGCAGAACCGCAACGGTGCCACTCAGGGTCCGCATGCGGATGCCGTGATGCACGATGCCGCAACCGCGCAAGGGATGGACGTACTACGCAGGGGGAGTCTCCGGACGGCCTCGGGGCCTCACCTGATCGTCTAGGTACCCGATCCGTAGATCGAAATCCCGCTTACTTTGCGTACGCATCCCCGCTGGCCCGTGGCATAAAATCTGCTTCTCTTCGGCGCTGGACCCATCTCGTGACCAGTTCTCCGACACTGCCACGCATGAGACATCCGCCTGGGAACGCCGCTTGCGGTCGGCGTTGCCACTGGTGTATCAAGCCCTGTCGGCGCGCGGTGTTGCCGTGGCGTCGCGCGGGTGGCGGATGCTGTGCGGGGCGGAGAAAGACCGACACTTCCGAATCTCTCTCACCAATTTTCCCCATCCAAAGGCGCCTCTTTTGCTAATCAACCCGATCCGGTACAGGTCGCTGCCAGCGGAGATCAGGCAAGCGCTCCGTTTGGGCCGCTGGGCGAGCGGGCCGCGGTTGAGTCGCAAAATGGAGGTTGGCTGGATGGTGCGTCGGGTCGCTAGGAAGCTGTGTACTGCAGTCGGTCTTTCTGATTCGTCGCGCTCGTCGTCGCGCCTTCGACGGCGCTGGCCGCCTGCTGCTCGACGCTCCCTCCAACCTCGTCGCCACGGCATCTTCGCAGAGCTCCATCGGCCTCACCTGGCTGGACAACAGCTCAACAAGAAGACGGCAATCGGATCGAATGGAGCTTCGACGGCACCAACTGGAATACCAGTCTGCCTCCCACGGCTGCGAACGCGACGAGCTTCAGCCACACCGGCCTGACGTGCTCGACGACCTACTTCTATCGGGTGGCGGCGTTCCGGAACCAGCCGGCCAGTACCTCGGCCTTCTCGAACGTCGCCAGCACGACGACGTTGATCGATTCCACGCCGCCGTCGACACCGACCGGGCTCGCCTGGTCGTCGCCCAACTGTAGCCAGATCAACCTCACCTGGAACGCCTCGACCGACGATTGCGCCGGCGTGCAGGGCTACTGGGTTCAGCGCAATGGTGGAAGTCCAGCCTTCGTGACCGCTCCGACGACCTCGTACAGCGCTCTCGGCCTCGCGGGCTCCACCGCGTACAATTTCACGGTCTTCAGCGTGGATCTCGCCGGGAACACCTCGGCGGATCGCTTCGGTGATCGCCACGACGCTCACGTGCCCGACGGTGACGCCGACCCCGACCAAGACTCCGACGCCGACCGTTACTGCGACCAAGACGCCGACGCCGACCGTCACCGCGACCAAGACGCCCACGCCGACCGTTACTACGACCAAGACCCCGACGCCGACCTGACCGCGACCAAGACATCGACGCCGCTCCTCACCGCGACGCGGACGCCGACGCCGGGCGTTACCGCAACGCGGACGCCGACGCCGAGCGTTACCGCAACACGGACCTCGACGCCGACATCGACGGGTACAGCACCACTCGGAGCCACGGCGACGCGCACGCCTACGCCGCTACCAACGGCGACGCGCACCCCCACTCCGACTGCGACTGTTACGTCCGGCGTTACGGGAACGCGTACTCCGACTCAGACGCCCACGCCCACGCGAACGGCGACGGTCACGAGCACCCCGGCATTGACCGCGACGCGTACAGCTACGCTTACCCCCACGCCGACGCGTACGTCGACCCCGACGGTAACGAGTACCCGTACGCCGACGCGTACCCCGACGCCGACGGTGACACGTACCCCCACGCCCACGGTGACGCGTACTCCGACGTCGACACGAACCCCCACGCCCACTGTCACCGTGACGCCGACGCGCACGCCCACACGGACGCCGACAGCCACGAAGACGAGCACTCCCGCATGGACCGTCACGCGCACGGCCACGCCCACGGTGACGGCGACACGCACGCCCACGCGCACGCCAACGCCGCTCGGCACGCCGACGCCAGGCGAGCCCGAGCTCATCGGATTCATTCCGGGAGTCGGAGTTGCGCTCGACGTCTGGATAGCCGGTGGCTTCGCGTATGTCGCGTCGGATGCGTTCGGGATATCGGTTACCGATCCCTCGATCCCGATAGTGGCAGGTGCGGCCGATCAGGCGTTCTTCGGACAGCACCTGGCGATCGCGGGCAACCGCGCCGTCGCGACGGGCGTCGCGGGTGACGGAACGTCGCATCTGTGGGTGTTGGATCGAAGCAATCCCACGCGCCCCGTGGTCCTGGGCGAGCTCTCGACGACCATTCCAGGCGGAACGCTCGCGGAGTTCATGGACGTCGCCCTGAACAGCGCCGGCACGCGTGCCGTCGCCGCGCTCGGGACGACCGGGCTCTGGGTCATCGATCTGACGAACCCGGCGTCGCCGACCGTCATGGGCACGTACGACTCTGCCGGTACGGCGAACGGTGTCGCGCTCAACGCTACCGCCACCCACGCGTACATCGCCGACGGCGTGAGTGGGCTGAAGATCGTGAGCCTCGCCAACCCGAGCGCGCCGAGCCTCGTGGGAAGCCTCACCATGAGCGGTACGCAGCGCTCGATCGAGGTGGCGGGCAACTGGGCGTACCTGGCGAACGCGAATGGCACGTTCAAGACCGTGGACGTCACGAACCCGAGCGCGCCGCTGTTGAAGGGCGGCGCGTCACTGACCGGCTTCGGCTACCACGTTGCGGTCGAGGGCGCACTCGCGGCGGTGATCTCGGGTACGTCGACCGACGACTATCTCGACATCGTGAACATCTCGAATCCGCTGAGCCCCGTGAAGACAGGGCTCGATCGCGATCGGACCCCCCGGCACCGGCAAGGGTATCGATCTCGTAGGCGGTGTGGTGTACGTCGCCGGCAACGGCGAGGGCCTCGAGATCTACACTTCGGGCGGCACCCCGATGTTCGACGGCTCGGTCGACGATACGTTCTTCGCGACCGCAATCGCCGATGCTCCCGGCAAGGCGCTGATCGTCGGCAAGGATCTGCCGAGCAACACCGCGCTCATGGTGACGCTCGATACCAGCGTGCCGACCGATCCAGAGCTTCTCGATCAGCTCGGGAACGGCGCCATTCAAAACTACACGGGCGTGGCGGTGAACAGCGCGGGTACGCTGGCGGTCGTGACGCAAGGATTGACGGGGCTCGTGACCGTCGACATCAGCAACCCCGCCGTGATCACGCAGCGCGGATCGTACGACTCCCCGGGAACGGCGTGGGGTGTTGCGTTGAACAGCGCCGGGACGCTGGCGTACGTCGCTGACGGAGCGAGCGGGCTCCGCATCGTGAGCATCAGCAATCCAACCGCACCGAGCTCGGTGGGAACCCTGGCGATGAGCGGCACGCAGCGCGCGGCCGCCGTGATCGGCAACACCGTCTACCTCGCGAACCAGAACGGGACGCTGCGTGTGGTCGACGTGACCAATCCCGCCGCGCCCGTGCTGAAGGGCGGCGCATCGCTCACCGGGTTCGGCTATCACGTGGCGGCGGAAGGGACTCTCGCGGCGGCGATCTCGGGCGATGCCATCAACGACTACCTCGACGTCGTGAACGTTTCCAATCCCACGGCGCCCGTGAAGGTGGGCTCGGTGGCCATTGGTCCCGCCGGTAGCGGCAAAGGCGTGGATCTCAAGAACGGGAAGGCCTACGTCGCCGCCAACGGCTTCGGCCTGCAGATCTACGACCTGGCGAATCCGGCACTGCCCAACCTGACCGGATCCGGTTACACGGCAGGTGACGCGCTCGACGTCGTCGTCGGGCCAGGTCTCGCTTGCGTGGCCGACTTCCCGGGCACCATCAGCATCATCAGCCTACCGTAGCGTCCGCGTCCGTATCGGGGGTGCGTGCGCATCTGTCAGCGCACGTGTCTGCGCGCGCGCGTTGCGATCGCTTCAACACCACCCGTCGCACGCGCACCAATATTGTGACGCTCGACTCATCCATACCTCGCGAGTGCTTACGGGAACGCCCAAGCGTCGGCTGCAGCTGTCGTGAGCGAAGCCGCGCTGCGCGGCCTTTCTGGCTGAAGTCGCCAGTGCGAATGCTGGCGCATTTTCTGCACCCAGCCCCGCAGGCCAGGCCATGCGGACATCCCCGCGGCTCCTCCTCGTGCGAGCTTCCAGACCGTAGCGCCCGTCCTGATGCCGAGCAGTCTCGATGCGAGGCGTCCGTGAGAACACGACGAAATGGAACCCACGCGGGCGAAGCGGCTCACCACCCTCGGGCTCACTGCCCTCGCGTGTGTCCTTGCGTTCTGGCCGTGCAGCGTGCGCGCCGCCCTCTCTCCCCCGTCCCTCCAGGCAGACGCCCTCTCCAGCAGCGCCATCGAGCTCAAGTGGATCGATAACAACAAGCAGGTGCTCGGCTATAGGATCGAGCAAAGCCTCGATCCCACGAGCGGCTTCACCGAGATCGCGACGACGGACAAGAAGGTCCGCGTCTATCAACTCGGCGGTCTCGCGAGCGGGACCCCATACTACTACCGCGTTCGCGCGCTCGGCTCGCGGGGCGTGCTGGGGCCCTACTCGAACGTCGCCACCGGCACGACGGTACTGAGCGACACCACGGCGCCCTCGACGCCTGCCGATCTTCACGCCGTCCCCGCAGGCTGTTCGCAGATCGATCTCGACTGGACGGCATCCGAGGACGCGGGTGGTGCGGGCCTCGCCGGCTACAATCTCTATCGCGACGGCGTCTACCTGAAGCGGGTGCCGCTGCCGGAGGTCTATACCCCCACGGTGACTGCCGCGGACGACAGCGTCGTGCCACTGGTCGCGTACGTGTACACGGCTACGGCCGTCGACAATCTGGGCAACGAGTCGGCGCCGAGCCCGCCGGCGAGCGCCGCAGCGCCGCAGTGTGTGGTCGCGACTGCGACGCCGACGGCTACCAACACGCCCGGCGTGCCCGTCACCGCGACGAGAACGGCGACACCCACTGCAACTGCGACTTTCACCCAGGTAGCTACGCCCACGAGGACAGCAACCCGTACGGCGACACCGACGGTGACGGCAACACCCACGGCCACCCGCACGCCGACCCCGACGGCTACCGCCACCGCGACGCGAACCGCTACGCCGACCGTGTCTGCGACCCCGAGCGTTACGGCGAGCCTTACTCGCACGCCAACACCGACGGTGACTGCCACGGCGACACGAACGGCGACGCCGACAGCCACGGCGACTGCAACCCCGACGGTCACCGGGACGGCGACTCGTACGCCGACACCGACGGTGACCGCCACGGCGACACGAACGGCGACCGTCACGCCAACGGTAACGCGCACGGCAACGCCTGCGGTGACGGCCACTGCTAGTGTGACCGCTTCACCGCTCGTGACTGCTACCCAGACCGCCACCCGTACCGCGACGCCGACACGGACTGCCACGCCCACTACGACGCGGACGGCAACGCCGACCGTAACACCCACTGCCACGCGAACGCCCACGCCGACCGTGAGCGCAACCCCGACCACCACACCCACGACGACGCGTACGGCGACGCCCACTCTGACAGCCACTGCAACGCGGACCGCTACCCCGACGGTTTCCGCGACTCCGAGCGCCACACGGACTGCGACCCCGACACCGACGGCGACCGCAACGCCGACCGTGACGGCGACGGCGACTCAAACCGCGACGCCAACCGTGACTGCCACAGCTACGCCCACCGCAACACCCACGTCACGCCAACACCGAACGTCACAGCGACTGGGACGGCCACTGCGACTCTTACGGCAACCCCGACTCTCACCCTGACGACCACGCCGCACGGCGACCCCCACGCTCACGGCGGTCCCGACCGACACCCTGACACCCACGCCCGCACCGACCGCTACTGTCACCACGACGGTTACGGAGACCGCGACGGCCACCCCAACGCCGACCGTGACGGCAACCGCGACCGCGGTCCCGACCGAGACTCAGACGGCGACACCGACTCAGCGACCCACGCGGCCGACTGAGACCGATCCCCACCGCTGCACCGCCACCCCAACGCCGACCGTGACGGCAACCGTGACCGCGGTCCCGACGGAGACTCAGACGGCGACGGCGACACCGACTGCAACAGCGACCGAGACCGTCACGCCTACCGCAACGCCAACCCCGACCGTGACCGCAAGCGTGACGGCGGTCCCGACGGAGACTCAGACGGCGACGCCGACGCCAACTCCGACGAGCACGCCGACGCGGACGGCGACGCCGACCGTGACGAGCACGCCGACGCGGACGGCGACGCCGACCGTAACGCTCACGGCGACGGCCACGCGCACGCCGACCCCGACGATCACGCCAACGGCAACGGTCACCGCCACGCCCACCGTGACTGCGACACCCACGGTTACGAGCACGCCGACGCGGACGGCGACGCCGATCGTGACGAGCACGCCGACGGCCACAATCACGGCGACTCAGACTGTCGACCCCGACCGCCACGGTCACCGCGACGCCCACGCGTGACTGCGACACCCACGGTTACGAGCACGCCGACGCGGACGGCGACGCCGATCGTGACGAGCACGCCGACGGCCACAATCACGGCGACTCAGACTGTGACCCCGACCGCCACGGTCACCGCGACGCCCACGGTGACGGCGACGGTCACCGCCACGCCCACCGTGACCGCGACACCCACGGTTACGAGCACGCCGACGCGGACGGCGACGCCGACCGTGACGCTCACGGCGACGGCCACGCGCACGCCGACCCCGACGATCACGCCAACGGCAACGGTCACCGCCACGCCCACCGTGACCGCGACACCCACGGTTACGAGCACGCCGACGCGGACGGCGACGCCGACCGTAACGCTCACGGCGACGGCCACGCGCACGCCGACCCCGACGGTCACGCCAACGGCAACAGTCACCGCCACACCCACGCGTGACTGCGACACCCACGGCTACGAGCACGCCGACGCGGACGGCGACGCCGACCGTAACGCTCACGGCGACGGCCACGCGCACGCCGACCCCGACGGTCACGCCAACGGAAACGGTCACCGCTACGCCCACCGTGACAGCGACACCCACGGCTACGAGCACGCCAACGCGGACGGCGACGCCGACCGTGACGAGCACGCCGACGCCCACAATCACGGCGACTCAGACTGTGACCCCGACCGCCACGGTCGACCCCGACGCCCACGGTGACGGCGACGGTCACCGCCACGCCCACCGTGACAGCGACACCCACGGTTACGAGCACGCCGACGCGGACGGCGACGCCGACCGTGACGCGTCACGGCGACGGCCACGCGCACGCCGACCCCGACGGTCACGCCAACGGCAACAGTCACCGCCACGCCCAGCGTGACCGCGACACCTACGGCTACGAGCACGCCGACGCGGACGGCGACGCCGACCGTGACGAGCACGCCCACACCATCACAGCGACTCAGACGCGTGACCCCGACAGCCACGGTCACCGCCACGCCGACAGTGACTACCGACCGCGACGCGGACGGCCACGCCGACGGTGACGGTTACGCCGACGTCCACGCGCACGCCGACCCCGACAGTCACCGCGACTCAGACTCTCACGGCGACGCCGACGCGCACCGCGACGCCTACGGTGACCGCGACACCCACGACGACGAGCACGCCGACGCGCACCGCGACGCCCACTGTGACTCCGACGCCCACGGTGACTTTGACGCGCGACGCGGACGGCCACCCCGACCGTGACGGTTACGCCGACGTCCACGCGCACGCCGACCCCGACAGTCACCGCGACTCAGACTCTCACGGCGACGCCGACGCGCACCGCGACGCCTACGGTGACCGCGACACCCACGACGACGAGCACGCCGACGCGCACCGCGACGCCCACTGTGACTCCGACGCCCACGGTGACTTTGACCGCGACGCGCACGGCGACCCCGACCGTCACCGCGACTCAGGCCCTCACGGCGACGCCGACGCGCACCCCCACGCCGACACAGACTCCGAACGCTCACTCCCACGCCGACGCGTACGGTGACGCCCACACCTTCAACGGGGCCGACGCCGGGCGAGCCCACGCTGGTCGGCTTCGTGGCGGGAATCGGGAATGCCCTGGACGTGGTGGTGAGTGGCGGCTACGCCAACATCGCGTCGGATGCCTACGGCGTGGCGGTCGTCGACCCGAGCGTCCCGACGGTCGCCGGCGCCGCCGATCGTCCGTTCTTCGGACAGCACCTCGCGATCAGCGGCACGCGCGCCGTCACGACGGGCCGAGCCCAGGACGGGACGACGCATCTGTGGGTGCTGGATCTCGCCGACCCGACGCGTCCGGCGGTGCTGGGCGAGTTGTCGACGACGATTCCCGCCGGTGGGCTCGGCGAGTTCATGGACGTGGTCGTGAACAGCAGCGGAACGCTCGCCGTCGCGGCAGTCGGCACGACCGGCGTCTGGGTGATCGATCTTTCCAATCCGTCGTCGCCGGAGCTGCTCGGTACGTACGACACGCCCGGAACTGTCTGGGGCGTGGCACTGAACGCTGCGTCGACGCTCGTGTACGTCGCCGACGGCGCCAGCGGTCTCAAAGTGCTGGGCCTGGGCAACCCGAGCCAGCCGAATCTCGTGGGCAGCCTGGTGCTCGGCGGAACCCAGCGCGGGATCGACGTGGTCGGAGGCTACGCCTACCTTGCGAACCAGAATGGCACGCTGCGCATCATCGACGTGAACAACCCTGCCGCGCCGGTCCTGAAGGGCAGAGCGTCACTGACGGGCTTCGGCTACCACGTCGCGTGCGAGGGTGCGCTCTGCGCGGCGATCTCCGGCAACGCGACCAACGACTACCTCGACATCGTGGACGTCTCCAATCCCGTCGCCCCGGTGCGTACAGGCTCGACGGCGGTGGCACCGGCCGGCTCCGGCAAGGGCGTCGATCTCGTGGCGGGTCGCGCGTACGTAGCCGCCAACGGCGGAGGACTCGTCATCTACACCACCGGCGGGTCGCCCACGCTCGAGGGCTCCGTCGACGATACGTTCGTGGGGCAAGCGCTCGACGTGGCGGCAGGAAAGGCTCTCATCGTGGGTAAGGACCTGCCGAGCAACACCGCGCTCATGATCACGCTCGACGTGAGCGTGCCGAGCGAACCGGAGCTCCTCGGACAGCTCGGAAACGTCGCCCTGCAGAACTATACGGGCGTGGCGGTCAACAACACGGCCACGATGGCGGTGGTCACGCAGGGAACCACCGGCCTGGTAACGGTCGATCTCAGCAATCCGTCCGCACCCGATGTGCTCGGTGCGTACGATTCGCCGGGAACGGCATGGGGAGTCGTGCTCAACACGGCAGGCACGATCGCCTACGTGGCGGACGGCGCCAGCGGGCTCCGCGTCGTGAGCCTCAGCAACCCCTCCAATCCAACCTCGATCGGAAGCCTCACGATGAGCGGCACGATGCGGGCGATCGATCTCCAGGGCTCGCTCGTCTACCTTGCGAACCAGAGCGGGACGTTGCGGGTCGTGGACGTCGCCAATCCGAGCGCGCCGGTTCTGCGTGGCGGCGGATCGATCACCGGCTTCGGATACCACGTGGCGGTGGAAGGCACGTTGGCCGCCGTGATCTCGGGTAACGCGACCAACGACTACCTCGACATCGTGGACGTCACCAATCCGATACTTCCGGTGAAGATCGGCTCGGTCGCCATCGGACCGGCCGGTGCAGGCAAGGGCGTCGACATCACGGGCGGAAAGGCCTACGTGGCCGCCGCCGACGGCGGCCTGCAGATCTACGATCTCGCCAACCGGTGCTGCCGGAGCTCATTGGCTCGGGCTACACGGTAGGCGCCGGACTCGACGTGTCGGTCAAGTCCGGCTACGCCTATCTCGCTGACTTCCCGGGCACGATCAGCATCATCGATCTACAATAGGCGACGTCAGTCAGCCGCGGTCGGATCCGGCGACTTCCCGGGTGACATCTCGGGAGACTGCGGCGCCCACATCGGCGTGGGGGTCTGTGGCCGCGGTGTCGGCTTCGGGCTGTCGGCCAGAATCTTTCGCGCCTTCTCGGCGTAGGCCATGGTCTCGGCGTGCAGCTTGTGGACGTCGACCTTCTTCGGCAGCGTTCCACAGCCGCCGTTCCGGGAGTGCATGTCCTGGCCCTGGTTCTTCTGGAAGTCCGCCAGGGTCTTGTACTTCGGACCCAGGACGTAGTCGGTTGCCAGCTCGGTGGCGGGTACGTCGTAGCAATTGTCCTCGGACGTGTAGTCGGCGCGGAAGGGCATGAACTGCGTGCCTTTGTTCTGCGCCAGCACGTTGCGCCGCACCAGCACGTGGTCGACGTCCTCGAGCGAGATGCCCGCTTCTTTGTTGTTGAAGGAGATGTTGTCGAGAATGACCGGGTTCACGGACATGCTGCTCCAGCGTAGCCCCTTTTTGTTCTCGTACGAGATGTTGCCGATCGCGGTGCCGTCGGTCGACTGCTTGGCGAAGTAGACGCCCGAGTTGTCGTTCCGGAAGAGCGTGTTGCCGTAGATGAGCACGCGCCGCGCGCCGAACACGCGGATTCCCTGGCGCCCGCCCCAGGAGGTGTTGTTGAGCGCCGCGACGTCGGTCGAGTCCTGGAAGAAGCTGATCGCCGAATCGCCGAAGTGCCGGAAGGTGAACCCGACGATCGTGATGAAATGCTTGTTCCAGGTGCCGATGCGCATTACCGCGGTGCATGACCTCGATCTCGTGGGTGGTGGGGGATTTACCGTCGCTGGTGTGGATGTAGAGCGTCTGCGTTCTCGGCATCCCAGAACTGGCTCGACGGCAGCTTTTCCACCGTCTCGAGCTCGGTGAGCTTGTCCTTCAGGTGCTCCATCGTGTCGCGAGCGCGCTGGTAGCGGAACTGGTCGCCGTCCATCTCGACCACGGCCTCGACGTGCTGCGGAATCGTGGCCTTGTACACGCCCGGTTTGGTGTGGGGAACGAAGATGCTCTCGTCCACGGGGTCGGCGCCGGTGATCATCACCACGCCCGGCGGGTCGCCGGTGTGCTGACCGGTGGTGTCGGCGATGAACATGATGCGCTTGTCCGCCGTGCCGCTGTTCATCACCGTGATCTGCTCGCGATAGAGCCCGGGACCGATGTAGACGATGTCGCCGGCCTGCATCGCGTTCGAAAGCTTGGTGATGTTCTTCCACGCTTTCTCCGGGGACAAGCCGTCATTCTGGTCGTTGCCGACAGTCTGGCGGACGTAGTAGGTCGCCGCGCGGCTCGAAGCCGCGGTCGCGGCAAGGGTCACGAGCGTGAGCAGCGACGCTGCCAGCATGCGATGCACGGTTCTCACCATCACACCCTCCTCCACAACGAGTCGCGCTGACGGCGCGCGGGATGTCTCTAGATAGCGCGGATCGCGTGGCATGAAAACTGGGTGAGCCGAGCGTGGGAGCGCCACGATTGCTTCGGGGTGTGCCCCGCGCGCCCAAAAAAACGGGGGCGGGCCCGCAGGCCCACCCCCGTTCGTGAGGCTATGTTGGTGCTCCCGGACTAGTTTCCTGGCCCGGACGACTGACCACCACCAGCCACCGCTGCTGCCGCGCCGACGATCGTCCCGCATGGCGGTGACAGAACATATCGTCACATCACCGCTGAGCACGACGGCGCACACTTGAACCCGTTCGCGGTGTCACACTGCGCGTCGGTCGAGCAGGGATCCACGAAGTCGCATGCGCTGTCCTGATGGCAGAAGCACGGACCTCCATCGTGCAGACGGCCGAACACCCCGAACCAGGATCGCCGCACTGGACCTGGTCGAAGCAGACGTCCCCTTGCACACCGTGCATTGCTCGTTGCAGCCGGTCCCACGCACGGACACTCCTCCGGATCGTCGGAGATGGTGCCGGTGCCACACTTCTCCTCACCCTCGGGGATGATCGTGCAGCTGTTGCCGCGTGCGGCGTTGCAGGTCTTCGGGCTGCTTGCTGGTCCCGTCTTCTCGAAGCAGAGGCCGATGACCTCGTTGCACAGCTGCCGGGTCATGGCAGTTGTCCTCGCCTCCCGGGACGCAGGTGCCTTCGACGAACGTGCCGCCGTTGTTGAAGCAGTCGACCTCGCCGATGCAGTCGCCGACGTCGCCGCTTATGCAGGCCGCGTTGCACTCACTGAACAGCTCGCCGAGTGCCTGGTTGCCTGCGCAGTTGGCGCCGAATCCGCTGATCACGCAGTTGAGGGCCATGGAGGTGAGCTGGCGGGCCAACTGCAACGTCTGCTGACCCTTCACCTTGACGCAGATCGCTTCGAGAGCCGACTCGGCGTCGTCCTTGGCCGTGTTGGTGATGATCTCACCGCACACCTCGAGACAGCCGGCGTGATCGATCACAGCCTGGGTGACGTTCGGCCCATCCTTCTCGCTGCCGCCGTGCGTGCCCCAGAATCCAGGCGTCCGGCAGATTGCTTCGACCACGCACTGCTGCGGCGGCGGCTGGATGTCCTTGCAGACGCCGTCCGCAGGATCGCATTCCGTGCAGACTGGATCCTCACACGTCACCACACCGCCCTCGTCCTGATCGCACTGCACCATTCAGGCAGGCCGGATCGGTGCACTGGCTGCCGTCGGTGTCGGTGCATTCCGTGCCGTCGGGATCGAGCACGTGGTTCTGATCGCAGAATCCGTTGCCGTCGCAGCCGGGCTCGGCGCACTCATTGAAGACGTCGGGGCATGGCTTGCTGTCGGGCAGCACGTGACGCTGGTCGCAGGCACCCGACGCGCAGCCGGCCTCGGTGCAGGTGTTGCTGTCGGTGTCCGCGCACGGCGTGCTGTCTTGCACCGGGGTGTGGTTCTGATCGCAGACGCCCGGCGCCGTTGCAGCCGGCGGCCGCGCACTCGTTACCACTATCCGTGCACGGCTTGCTGTCGGGGAGCACGTGGTTCTGGTTGCAGACGCCTGCCGCGCAGCCCGCCTCGGTGCAGATGTTGTTGTCGGTGTCCGCGCACGGCGTGCTGTCCTGCACCGGGGTGTGGAGCTGATCGCACTGACCGGCGCCGTTGCAGCCCGCGGTCGCGCACTCGTTGCCCGTGTCCGTGCAAGGCTCGCTGTCGGGCAGCGTGTGGTTCTGATCGCAGACGCCGCTGGCGTTGCAGCCCGCGTCGGTACAGTCGTTGTTGTCGGTGTCGGGGCACGGCGTGCTGTCGGGACAAATCAGACAATTGCCTTCGGTAGTGCCGCAGCCGTCGAATGGGATGTCGTTGCCGTCGTCACACTCCTCGCCGAGCTCGGTGTCCGCGAAGCCGTCGCCGCAGATGCCCGGATAGAAGAGCGGCGCGCTGCCCTGCCCGGAGCCGGCGCAGTTTTCATTGAAGATGTTGCCAGGACCCGTGTTCGCGACCACGAAGAACTGACCGCTCGTCGGGTTCAAGATGTGCTGGCCTGGCGCCGCGTGTACGGCGAGGAGGGCCACGATGGTGAGTTCGTCCGCCGGCAGCGGAAAGGAGTTGCCGGTCGTAGGTGATCAGCACCTGGTTCGGGTTCATCGGATCGACATCGCAGTCCGCGACTCCCATTGTTGCGAGGCAGGAGTCGAACGTCAGCGCAGCCAGCTCGGACACGCAGGGGAACTCGGTTGCGCACGAGAGGACGACCGTCGTCGTGCCGCGGACGTTCGCGGCCGCATCGACCCCGCCGACCGTCGTCGTGTTGCGGATGCCGACGCCGATCACGAGCGCTTCGCTCTGCTCGAGCACGTCGGCCGGAGGGGTTTGCCCCTTGGTAGGCTGCAGGATGATCGAGCCGCTGCATTGTGTCTGCGCCTGGGCGCTCGTCGCCCAGCCGAGGCCGAGCACGGCGAGCAGCGCAAGAACGCCTGCTACCGTACGCGAGCGGTGAGATCGGTGCTGGTTGCTACACATGTTTGTTTCTCCTTTTTCTGGAACTGCGGTGTGGTTTGAGAGTGCTCGAGACGAACGGCGTTCGTCGAAGCCGATGAGTGCGGTGAGTGAAAACAATAGGACTGCAAGGCGGTGTCCCCAGGTCTCAACGTTTGGTAGGCTCTAGCACCCATCGGCGAGACATTGCAAGCGTTTTTGACCTCGCCCTGAAGAGTCGCATAGCGCTCGGGACCGTCTGTGCAGAACGATCGGCCGTGACGGTCGCGCCGGTCCGGCGACACCTGCCCCGAGCTCCCGTATCCAGGTGATCCAGGACGAGGCGCTGCTACCGCCGAACGGCTTGCAGACTGGGGAGGCGCGCGCCGCCCGCCAAGAATACCAGCCCGCCGATCAGGCTGTTCGCGACGATCACCAGAAGCCATAGCACTCCATATGCTACCCCGCTCGACTCGGGGACTCCGAGGTGGGTCAGGAACCAGAGGTACCCCCCCTCGCGCAGGCCGATACCTGAGAGCGTGATCGGGAGCGCGGCGAGCGCGCTCACCAAGGGATGAAAGATGCAGATGTAGCTGAAGGGTACGGCGAGGCCGAGCGCGCGGGCGACGACGAGCTGGGTGGCGATCTGCACGAGATGAAAGACGAACGAGACGGCGGAGACGCGGAGCAGCATCGTGCGATCACCCCAGAAGGGACCGAGGTCGATCTCGACGAAGCGACGAATCGCGTGCTCGGGCGCGAAGACGAGTCGCACGAGGGTCGGCGCCATCCACCAGCCGAGCAGGAGAGCCGCGCCGAAGGCGATCGTCGTATAGAAGAGCAGCGGCGGCAGTCCGTAGCCCGGAAAGAGGATGAACGACGCG
Source organism: uncultured delta proteobacterium (assembly GCA_963846105.1). Taxonomy (GTDB): domain Bacteria; phylum Desulfobacterota; class Binatia; order UTPRO1; family UTPRO1; genus CAWJUT01. The sequence goes on along the minus strand of CAWJUT010000004.1, from coordinate 266,550 downwards.
GCACCGATCGCGATCAGGACGACCACGCCATTCAGGCGGTCGAAGATCACCGAGTTGAAAGCGCGCCCGCGTCTACCCTCGCCCTCGGCGAGATAGAGGCTTCGCACCAGGTCGCCGCCGAGCGTGCTCGGGCCGAAGAACATGAAGAACATGCCGATGAAATAGAAGCGCACGTAGCGCGCGAAGCCGTCGCTGAGCCCGACCGACACGCCGATCAGCCGCCAGCGATACGCGCTCATCACCTGGCCGACGAGGTAGAGGAGAACGGCGGCGAGCACATACGGAAGTCGCGCGGACGTCAGGACCTGTGCCGCCTGGCCGAGATCGACGTGACGCGCGATGAGATAGATCGCGACGGCGCTCACGGCGATCTGCACGGGCCGGTGCCACCTGCGCGCGGACCCCGCGTTCTCGTCGTCCGCGCGCACGGGATTCTCGGCCATCGCGCGCGCACAGTCGTTCGACCGCCCCGAAATTGCAAGCGACCGCGCCCTCATTGCCTTCCGCGCCGCGTGCGCCACAATGGCTCACGCGGCGACGGTACGAGTCCCGTCGCCCAAGGGAGGAGTGCGCTATGAGTAGAGAGGTACGCATCCGAACCTGGCAGCTCGGGATGCTCGCCGTTTGCGGCGGCGCGGTCGGCGCCCTGATCTTCGCGCTCGCCATGCCGGCGACGCTCGAGTCACAGATGAACGTCGGAATTCCCTCGTTCGCCGGCCTCGCGCGCGAGGTCATGCCGGCGGTCGTCAACATCAACACCACCAAGACGGTCGCGCCACGCGCGCCACGCCGCCGGCCTCCCGGCGGCCAGGATCCTTTCGAGCAGTTCTTCGGCGACGACTTCTGGGATCAGTTCGGCCGCCAGCGCGGTCCCTCCAAGCAACGCAGCCTCGGGTCGGGCTTCGTCATCGACCAGAGCGGCTACATCGTCACCAATCGCCACGTCGTCTCGGGGGCCGATGACATCGACGTGCAGTTCTCCAATGGGAAGGAGTACAAAGCCAAGCTCGTCGGTGACGACGCCAAGACCGACGTCGCACTCCTCAAGATCACGCCCACGAACGGGCTTCCGGTCGTTCCGCTCGGCGATTCGGACCGCCTGGAGATCGGCGATTGGGTGATCGCGGTCGGCAACCCGTTCGGCCTCGAGCATACGGTGACGGCCGGGATCGTCTCCGCGCGCGACCGGGTGATCGGCGCCGGTCCGTACGACGACTTCATCCAGACCGACGCTTCGATCAATCCCGGCAACTCCGGCGGCCCGCTCTTCGATCAGCACGGACGCGTCGTCGGCGTCGCGACGGCGATCTTCAGTCAGAGCGGCGGCAACATCGGCATCGGCTTCGCCACCCCGATCAACATCACGCGCGCCGTCGTGGATCAGATACGCTCGAACGGGCGGGTGGTGCGCGGCTGGCTCGGCGTGAGCATTCAACCGCTCGGGCCGGAGCTGCGCCAGGCGCTCGGGTTGGGTGAGCAAGCGGGTGCGCTCGTCGCCGACGTCTTCAAGGGCAGCCCGGCCGAGACGGCGGGCTTGCGCCGTGGCGATGTGGTCATCGAGATGGCCGGGAAGCGGGTGAGCGACCCGAGCGTCCTCAGCCGTCAGATCGCCATGCTGCGTCCCGGGTCGAATCTCGAGCTGCGCGTGCTGCGTGAAGGACGCGAGCGCACGATCGAGATCCGCGTCGGCGAGTTGCAGGACACGCCACGCGGCCTCGATGCGGAGGAGGAGCTGAGCAGGGATCCGGATGGTCCCCGCGATCAGACGGTTGCGAACCTCGGTCTGGCGCTGCAGACGCTCTCGGATCCGGCGCGACGCCAGCTCGGTCTCGAGCGTGACGTGAAGGGTGCCGTCGTGAGTGGCGTCGCGCAGGGGAGCGCCGCGGACGACAGTGGGCTCCGCGTCGGCGACGTCATCATGGAGGTCGACCGTCACGTCGTCGATTCCGCGAGTGGCGCGGCCCGCGCCATGGCCGAGGCGCAGCCGCCCATCCTGCTGCTGGTGAAACGCGGCGAGAGCACGGTCTTTTTGACGCTCACGCCGCCTGGGTGATCGGGCGCGTAGGCGCTCCCGGGCGAGGGGTGGAGAGATGACCCTGGGCTCAACGGAATTCGCCCTGGGCCATCTCTCCACCCCTCGCCCGGGGGTCGCCACCAATTCTCGCCAGCGCCTATCGGCTCACTACGAACGGGCGCGCGCGTCCGCCTCGCGATGCGGCGGGCGGCTCAATAGCGGCGGGCGCCCGCCGCGTACCTCGGCAAGGGCGCGCGGCCCGCGTGGCTCACTACGGCCCGGTGCTCGCGCCCACCTCGGTGAGTGCGGCGCGGGCGCGCTCGAAGGACGGGTCGCGGCGCAGGAGGTCGCGCCACTCGACGATCGCCTGTTCGCGTTTGCCGCTGAACCAATGAGCCACGCCGAGCTTGAATCGGGTGTCGGAGACGTCGGGATCGAGTGCGAGTGCGCGCTCGAAGGCCAGTGCCGCCTCGGCGGGCTTCCCCATCGAGCGCAGGAACTCGCCGTAGGCGGTCTGGCGCTTGACCTCGGCGACCGGGCGAACCAGCGTGCTCCACACCGATCGCGCCGGCGGTGCGGCGCGGCGCGCCTGGAGCTCGGCGAAGGCGCGTGTCGCGCGCTCGCGCACCGCGCTGTGTGCCTCGTCGTCGCGCACGAACAGGCTCGCGATCTCGTCGTAGTAGACCATCGTCCAACCGTGTCCCGACGAGAGGTACTGGGTCAGCGGAATGCGATTGCTCCATCGGTGATAGAGCAACGCGTAGTCGAGCCCGTAGCGACTCGCCACGAGCGGCCAGGACTGCGGGTCGTCGAGGGTGCGGAAGTAGGTGGCGAAGAACTCTTCTGGATAGGCCTCGAGCCGGCCGTCGACGAAGATCTGCCGCTCCGGGAAGAGTCGCCAGGCGAGATAGCCGCCGGTGACGAGACAATTGAAAGGCCGTCCATCGACGCCGTTGGCTTGCATGAAGTCGACGGCGTCGGTTGGAACGTGCAATCGCGAGACGCCGAGGCCGAACTCGTCGTCGATGCCGAGGTAGTGCGAGAAGCGATTGCTGACGACCGTCGCGACCAGCACGACCATCGCGGCGGCGACCGCGAAGGCGGCGGCGCGCGGTGCGAGCCGAGCGACCCGTCGTGGTGGCGCGCCATCGGAAGCGGGTGCTCCTCGGTGCTGCGCGCGACTTTCGTGCCGGCGCTCGGCGCGTGTCGCGGGCGCGAAGCGCACGCCGGAAAGAAGCGCCCCGGCGTTGGCGGCGATCACCGGGACGGCGATCCACGCGAACAGCGCCATGTTGCGTTGTGCTTGCGTGGACAGCCACGCGAGCGCTGCGCTCGCGAGCAGACGCCCGAGATGCCAGCGGCGCGGGTTGGCGAGAAACGACAGCGCCGTCGTCGCCATCAGAGCCGCCCAGGCATAGGCGAGCGGCGGCGCGTAGCCGGACCGGAAGGGCGCGCGAAACTCGCCGATGCGCTGTGAGAAGATCGAGGCGCCGGTCACGCGCGGGAGAAGTTGGAGGGGGAAGCGCACACCCTCGATGCCGTAGGGGTTGATGAAGCAGACGGCGGCGGCGAGCCCCAGCACCAGCGTCAGGCGGCGCCAGTCGGCAGGCGTGAGCGCGCTCGCTTCGCGCCAGCCGCGGGGCAGCGGTAGGAAGGCGAGCGTGGCGCCCAGCCAGTAACAACCGATCACCGCGAGACCGACCGCGAAGATGCCCTGCGCGTTGGTCCACACCATCTGCAGCGGCACCAGGAGGTAGATGGCGCGACCGCAGCGCGGGTATCCGTCGAGTAGCCAGAGGTACACGGCCAGCAACACGAACGAGACCAGCTCGGGGCGCGGCTCGAAGCGCGGGCTGGCGATCGCGAGCGCGACCGCCAGCAACGCCGCCACCAGCGCGGGAGGCGCCGAACGCCGGGCGTTGGCGTAGAGCCAGCCGCAGGTCGCGAGGATGAGCAACGCGGCGAGCGCGATGCAGCCGTTCGGTCCGCCGAGCGCGTGCGCGCCGTAGAGCAGGAGCTGAAACATCCAGTGCAGGTCGATCCAGGGATGGTCGGGCGCCGTGAAGGCGAGCGTGTTCGTCGACGGCCACTGCCACGTCGTCCACATGAGGCGACCGGCCGCCAGGTGGTACCAGACGTCGAAGTCGTCGATCGGATGGATCGTGAAGGCGAGGGCGAGCGCCGCCACCAACGAGGGAAAGAGCAACGTGCGGCGAGCCGTGGTCGATTCCACGGCGGTTCGGCTTAGCGTACCGGGCGCGGGGGTGGAAGCTCGAGCAGGCTGCCGGCGCGCTACCCGCTAGCGCGCAGCTCGCGGGCGCGCCGCCCGATGCGCTTCAAAGGCTCGGCGCTAGCGCGCTGCTTGCTGGCGCGGGCGCGCTGCCCGATGCGCTTCGATGACCGGCTGCGCGGGGCTGATGCCGCCCGCGGCGCGCATAGACGCGGAAGTACGGTACGAGATTGCCGGTGATCGCCGAGCCGTGACCCGGCGCGAGTATCAAGGGTGCGGCGGCCTCGATGCGATCGAGCACGCGCTGGAGATAGGGCTCGGGGGGGACGCCGTAGAACGTGCGGTAGAGCTGCAGTGAGAGTGCGCTGCGATCGTCGCGCGTGATCGGGTCCGCCATGCCGGGTTGGATGAAGAGATCGCCGCTGAATACGATCTGGGCGCGCTCGTCGGCGAGGATGATGCCGTCCCAGGCGTGCACGTAGGGCGCCTCGATCACTTGCAGACCGTGCGCGCCGGTCGAGATCACCTCGCCGTCGCCGAGGCCCCGCGGCGGCCGCGCCGCGAAGTCGGCGAGCGATGCCAGCGACGCCCGCATCGAGGCGAGCGCGGTGGCGCGCGGTGCGCGTGTCAGGAACTCGTTCAGCGCTCCGCACTCGTCGGACTCGAAGTGCAGGACGATGATGTGGCGCAGGGTGCTCGGGTCGAGTACCTGAGCGATCCCGCCCCACGTGTCCGCAAAGCGCTCGCGCAGACCGGTCGAAATCAACGCCGGCTCGTCGCCGGCGATCAGATACTGGTTGAACGAGCTACGCCACGGCTCGTGGTACGTCGCGATACGATGAATGCCGGGCGCGATCTCCGCGACCGACGCGTTTCTCTCCCCCACGGCGCGCCCTCCTTGGATGTCATTGACGGTAGCACGCACCTGGAGAACCGGGAACTACCGATTTCACGCCGCGGGCGAACCTCAGGGAATACCCGTTGCCAGGGCGTGCGGAGATCAGTCGTTCGAGCCGCCCACCCGCACGTAGGGCTCGCCGCGATGCACGGTCTCGATCGCCTCGATGAGCTCGCTCGGGCGTGAGTCCTTGACGACGTAGCCCTTGGCGCCCGCGGCGAGCGCGCCACGAACGTAGACTTCCTCGGCGTGCATGGTGAGCGCCAGCACCTCGGCCTGGGGCAGCTCCGCGCGAATGCGCCGCGTTGCTTCGATGCCGCTCAGCCCGGGCAACGAGAGGTCCATGATCACGAGGTTCGGATCGAGATCCTTGGCGCGCGCCACCGCTTCCTCGCCGCTCGCAGCCTCACCGACGACGACGACTCCGACCATCGCTGCCAGGACCCGCTTCAAGCCCTCGCGCACGAGCGGATGATCGTCGACGATGAGAATGCGGATCATCGAGGTGCCCGCGGCTTCGTGCGGGTATCTTCGCCCGCTCCGTGCGTGAGGCATGCCACCTTTCCTACGTGTCGACCCGCGGCCCGTCGGCGAGTGCACGAGGACGAGCGGTGTGTCCACGGCACAACCTTAGCCGAGCGCCCATTCCTATGCTACGCCGGTCGCCGAGCCAATGACCTCCGAATCGCCGTCGCGAACGATGCTCGCTCTGCTCTCGCGAGCGGTTGCGCACGCCCCGTCAGGTCGCGGCGTCGGGGACGCACGGGTCGCGCTCACCTGGGCGGAGCTGGCGGCGCGCGTCGAGGCCGCCGCCGCACGGTTCGCCGAAGCCGGCGTCGGCCACGGCGACTGTGTTGGCGTGTGGCTGCCGAGCTCGGTCGCCTTCGTCGAGTCCTTCTTCGCGGTGCTCGCCTGCGGTGCCGCGGCGCTCCCGCTCCCCGGTCAGGCTCGTCCCGCCGAGTTGCGCCGCATCCTCGACGCGAACGAAGTGAGAGCGCTCGTCGCCGCGCCCGGCACCGCGGCTGCCGTCGTCCCCGACACGGTCGCCCGCCTCGCCTACGGCCGCCGCGGTCTCGCGATCGAGTGCGCGGCGGCGTCGCGCCGCCCACCCGCGCCCCCTCGCCCCAGCGATCCGGCGCTGGTCGCGTATTCGTCCGGGACGACCGGACACCCGCACGTCGTCGTCCGCACGCATGAGAATCTCTGGTGGGAGGCGGAGAACTTCTGGTCCTCGACCCGGCTCGAAGCAACCGACACGATCCTCGCGGTCGTGCCGCTCTCGCACGCGCACGGGCTCGGCAACGGGCTGCTCGCCAGTCTGCGCGCCGGCGCGCGACTCGTTCTGCGCCCGCGCTTCTTGCGTCGAGAGACACTCGACCTCCTCGCGCGCGAGCGGGTGTCGGTGTTTCCGACCGTTCCTTTCATGGTGCGCATGCTGGCGGCGACCGATCGCCGCCGGCGCTGGAGTCTCGAGGCGCTGCGTCTCTGCTTCAGCGCCGGCGCGGCGCTCACGCCCGAGGTGTACGAGGCGTTTCGCGCGCGCTTCGACGTCCCCGTCCGTCAGCTCTACGGATTGACCGAGGCGGGGAGCGTGAGCATGAATCTCGCCGCGGTCGAAGAGCTCGATCCGACGAGCGTCGGAAAGCCGCTCGGATCGGTGCGGGTCGCGATCGAGGACCCGCAGGGACACGCGCTCGGGCCGGGCGATGTGGGAGAGATCGTCGTGCGAAGCCCGGCGGGCGCCGGTGGCGTCGCCGCGGCGCTCCACACGCGCGACCAGGGCCGCTGGTCGGCGCGCGGCGAGCTCGTGATCACCGGCCGCACCAGCCTCTTCATCAATACCGCGGGCAACAAGGTCGACCCCGCTGAGGTCGAAGCGGTGCTCCGCCAGCATCCCGCGGTGACCGACGTCGCGGTCTTCGGCTTGCCGGCGGCACACGGAGAGCAGGTGGTGGCGGCCGTCGTCGTCAAGCGTGCCGAGTGCAGCGCCAACACGCTCCGCTTGCACTGCCGGGCGTTGCTCGCCGACTACAAGGTGCCGCGTGTGGTGAGCTTCCGCACGCGCTCTGCCGCGCTCGCCGCTCGGCAAGGTGCTGGTCGGAAAGCTTCTCGCCGAAGCCTGAGCGGCGACCGATCGGGAAGGGGGAAACCCTCGTTTTCCTTTCGCTGCTGGTTTGACAGCGCATCCGACGCGTTGTTTAGAGGAGTCGCGGGGCGTCGCGGACTCACGGGCATGAAGGTTCTACTCGTTTCCGCCAACACCGAGAAGATTCCCGACCCGGTGTTCCCGATCGGCGCGGCCTACATCGCGGACGCTGCTCGCCGCGCCGGGCACGAGGTCGTCGACGTCGACCTCTGCTTCGCCGGTGACGTGGAGGCAGCGCTCCGCCCGGTGATCGCGGCCGCGCAGCCGGACGCGATCGGCATCTCGCTGCGCAATCTCGACAGCTCGGCCTATCCGCAGAACACCTCGTACATCGACGACTACGAGCGCTTGATGGCCGACTCTCCGCGCGCTCACGGACGCGCCGATCGTCCTCGGCGGCGCCGGCTTCACGGTGATGCCCACGACGATCCTCGCGCATCTCGGTGCCGAGGTCGGCGTGGTCGGCGAGGGCGAGCGCCTGTTTCCCTGGGTGCTCGAGCGTCTGGCGGCCGGCCGCCCGATCGCCTCCGACGACGTCGCGCTCTGCGAGCCCGCGGGCGCGGGTGTGTGCGTGCACGGCCGGACCCGCAACGGCGTGCTCGACACGCTCGGGACACCGGCGCGCGACCTCTTCGACGCGCCGCTCTACTACGAGCGCGGCGGCGCGCTCAACGTGCAGACCAAGCGCGGCTGCTCCTTCGAGTGCGTCTTCTGCAGCTACCCGCTGATCGAGGGGACGAAGGTGCGCGCGCGTTCGCCGGCCAGCGGTCGTCGACGAGATCACCGAGATGCGCGACGCGCGCGGCATCCGCCACTGGTTCTTCGTCGACAACATCTTCAACCTGCCGATCGAGCACGCCAAGGAGATCTGCGACGATCTCGTCCGCCGCAAGCTCGACATCGAGTGGTCGGCGTACCTGAACCCGAAGTTCATCGACGAGGAGCTGTGCGTCTGATGGCGCGCGTCGGGCTGCAAGGCCATCGAGTTCGGCACCGACTCCGGCTCGCCGACGATGATCGCGAAGCTGAACAAGGAGTTCGATCCCGACGACCTGCGCCGGGTCGCCGCCCTCTGCCACGCCGCCGGGCTCAAGTTCTGCCACAGCCTGATCTTCGGCGGCCCGGGCGAGACGCTGACCACGGTCGAGGAGACGATCGCGCTGATGGACGAGCTGCGGCCGACGGCGGTGATCGCGATGACCGGCATTCGCATCCTGCCGGGCACGCAGATGGTCGAGCACGCGCTGCGCGACGGCCAGATCGACGAGGACGACAACCTGCTCTATCCGAAGTTCTACATCTCGCCCGGATTCGAGGACGAGCTCATCGAGCGCATCGAGCTCTACGCCCGCCGCCATTCGAACTGGATCGTGCCGGGCAAGGGCATCAAGACCAACGTCCAGGTGCTGCAGAGGCTGCGGGAGCGCAAGATCAAGGGGCAGCTCTGGCGCCTGCTCACGTCGTGACGCGGCCGCCGTCGGATCGCGCGGCGCCGATCGCCGCGGCGCCGCCGCTCTTCACCTCCGACGCGCTCGCCGGACGGCGTGCGCTCGTGACCGGCGGCACGCGCGGCATCGGGCAGGCCGTGGCGCTCGCGCTCGCCCGCGCCGGCGCCAGCGTGACGGTCACCTATGCGCACGATGCCGGCGCCGCCGATGCAGCCACGGGCGTGCTCGCCGATTGCGGCGGCGGCCACGAGGTCGTGCGCTGCGACGTGCGTGACGGCGCCGCGGTCGCGGCCCTCTTCGAGGCGCTCAAGCCCAAGGGCGGCGTCGACATTCTCGTCAACAACGCCGCGATCGCGCGCGACGCCCATTTGATGATGCTCTCGGACGACGCCTGGCAGGACGTGCTGGCGACGAATCTCACCGGACCCTTCCTCTGTACGCGGCCGGCGTTGCGCGGCATGATTGCGCGGCGTTTCGGTCGCATCGTCAACATGGTGTCGCCGGCCGGGCTGGTCGGGAAGGCGGGAGCGGCGAACTACGCCGCCTCCAAGGGGGGACTCCTCAGCATGACCAAGTCGCTCGCGCGCGAGGTCGCGGGATTCGGCATCACCGTGAACGCGGTGTGTCCCGGTATCGTCGACACGCCGCTCGTGGCGGCGCTGCCGCCGCACGTGCGCGAGGCCATGGTGGCGCAGATTCCGGCGGGACGGACCGGGCAGCCGGTGGAGATCGCCCACGCCGCCGTGTTCCTCGCCTCGCCGGCGGCGTCCTACATCACGGGAGCGGTGCTCATGGTGGACGGTGGATTGGTGATGGCATGACCGAGAATCGCGAGGACTTGAAGGCGAAGCTGAAGGAGCTCTTGATCACGGGCCTCCGACTCCAGGACGTGGCGCCGAGCGGCATCGCCGACGACCAGCCGATCTTCGTCGAAGGTCTCGGTCTCGACTCCATCGACGCGCTCGAGTTGGTGGTGTTGATCGAGGAGCAGTTCGGCATCGCGATTCCGGACGAGGAGGTCGGCAAGAAGGCGTTCGGATCGATCAACGCGCTTGCCGATTTCGTCGCCGCCGAGCGGAGTCGTGGCGGGTAGCGACCCGGTCGCCGCCGCCGGGGCAGTCCCGCGTCGCGTCGTCGTCACCGGTCTCGGCACCGTGAATGCGCTCGGGCGCTCGACGGCGGAGTTCGCCGCGGCGCTGCGGGCGGGCGCGTGTGCGATCGCCCCGCTCACGCTCTTCGACCCGACCGGCTATCGCAGCCAGATCGCCGCCGAGGTGAAGGACGTGACTCCGCCGGCGTGGCTCGCGCCGGCGCTCAGACGCCGCGCGTCGCGCGCCGACCTGTTCGCGCTCGTGCGCCACCGCCGAAGCGCTCGCCGACAGCCGGCTCGAGATCGCCGCCGCGCCCGCCCGTGTCGGTCTCTCGCTCGGCGGCACCACCGGCGGCATGCTGCGCGCCGAGGCGTGCTTCCGCGATCGGGTCGGCCGGCCGGCTGGCCCGCTATGGAAGGAGCGCGATGGTCGGCACGCCGATCTCGACCAGCGCCGACGTCGTGGCGCAGGCGCTCGGCATCGCCGGTCCGCGGCTCACGCTTTCGACGGCGTGCTCGTCGAGCGCCAATGCGCTCGGTGTCGCTCTCGACTGGATCCGTCTCGGACGCGCCGATGCGGTGGTGGCGGGCGGCACCGAGTCGCTCTGCCGCACGATCTTCGCCGGCTTCAATGCGCTGCACGCGCTCTCGCTCGAGCCGTGCCGTCCGTTCGATCGGCGTCGCAGCGGCCTGACGCTCGGCGAGGGCGCCGCGGTGATGATCCTCGAGTCCGCGGAGCAGGCGTCGCGTCGCGGCGCGCCGCGTGTACGCGGAGATCCTGGGGTACGGCGTCAGCGCCGACGCGCATCATCTCACCGCGCCCCATCCCGAGGGAGCAGGCGCCGTGCTCGCCATGCGGCGCGCGCTGCAACGCGCCGGTCTGACGCCCGCTGACGTCGACTACATCAATGCCCATGGCACCGGCACGCCGCTCAACGACACCGTCGAGACGGCAGCCATCAAGATCGTATTCGGAGCGGACGCGCAGCGGCTCGCGGTCAGCTCGACCAAAGCGGCGGTCGGTCACACGCTCGCCGCGGCCGGCGCGATCGAGGCGCTGGCCACCATCCTGGCGTTGCGCGACGGTTTCATTCCGCCGACGGTCAATCTCGAGGAGCCCGATCCGAGCTGCGACCTCGACTTCGTACCGCGCGCCAGCCGCGCGGCGAGGTTGCGCGCCGCGCTCTCCAACTCCTACGGGTTCGGCGGCAACAACACCGCCCTGGTGCTCGCGCGTGCGTGAGCCGGCGCGCGTGCTGGTGACGGGACTCGGGGTGGTGAGTCCCCTCGGTTGCCTTCCCGACTTCTGGAAGGGACTCCGCGCCGGCGCCAGCGGCGTCGCGCCCATCGAGACCTTCGATCCCGGGCCGGATCCGCCACGCTCGGCGGCGCGCGCGCGCGACTTTCATCCCCGCGACCACATCGGCGCCGCGCTGCTGCGGCGCATGGACCACTTCTCGCAGATGGTGGTCGTGGCCTGTCGCATGGCCCTCGCCGACGCTGCGCTCGCGCTCACGCCGGCCGAGGCCGAGGGCGCGGGACTGGTGGTCGGTACGGCGTTCGGCAATCTCAGCGAGTCGGAAGACTTCCTGCGCGGCCTGTTCGCCAAAGGCCCGGCACGCGCCAACCCGCTCACCTTTCCGAATCTCGTCCTCAATGCGCCGACGGGATACGCCGCCATGGAGCTCGGCTTGCGCGGCCCGAACCTGACGGTGTGCGAGGGCGAGGCATCGGGGGAGGCCGCGCTCGCGCTCGCCTACGACACGATCGTATCCGGTCATGCCGACGTGCTGCTCGCGGGCGGCGGCGACGAGATCGCCCCCGTGCTCTTCCACATCTACAAGGATCTCGGCCTGCTCTCGCCGGTGGGAAACGGCGGCGCGCGGCGTGTTGAAGGTGGCGGTCCGGCGCCAGGGGAATGGTCGAGCCCGTTCGATCGGCGCCGCAACGGCTTCGTGATGGGCGAGGGTGCGGCGGTGCTGGTACTCGAGCGCGCCGAGCGCGCGCGCGCGCGCCGCGCGCCCGTCTATGGTGAGCTCGCCGGCTATGCGACCGAGAGCGGTTGCCGTCCAGCCCGCACGACTGGCCGCGTCCGACCGCCGCGGCGGCCACCGAGACCGCACGCCAGCTCGCGGCGCTCGACTGCCGCGCCGACGCGATCGATCTCGTCGTTTCGTGCGCCAACTCGACAGTGGCGCTCGATGCTTTCGAGGCGGCGCGTCTTGCCGCGCTCCTCGGCGAGGGTGCGTCGCGCGCGCTCGTCACCAGCGTCAAAGGCGCCATCGGGGAGTTCGGCGGCGCCGGCGCGCTCGGTGCGGCGGCGGCCCTGCTCGCGCTTCGCCACGGCGACGTGCCGCGCCTCGGTACGCTCGCCGAGCCCGATCCGGCATGCACGCTTCGCCTTGCCGACGCCGGCGCGGCGGCGCCTTCGGGCGGCGTTCGCACCGCGCTGGTCTCGGCCACGCCGCGCGGCGGCGCGTGCCTCACGCTCTGTTTCCGTGAAGCGCGGACATGAGACGGCTCCCGTCCAGCCCTGTGCTGCTGCTGGCTGCGCTTGCGGCGGCGGTCGTGCGCGAGGCGAGCGCCGTGACGCCGGCGCTCGCCGCCGGCGTGCCCGCCGCCGCGCCTTCGCTCGCGTCGCGCGCGGCGCGCTTTCCCCGGGTGCAGTCGGCGTCGCGCGGAGTTCACGCAGGAGCGGGTGGTGTCGCTCATGGACGAGGTGTTGCGTGCCAAGGGCAGCCTCGTCCTGCGTGCGCCCGCGACGATGCGGTTCGACGCTCGCCGAGCCGGAGCGACTCACGATCGCGGCCGATGGAGCCGACCGTCAGTGTGATCGACGCCCAGGGCACGGTGTTGCCTCTCCCTCCCGAGCTCTCGGGTCTCGCGGCATTCGCGCGCACGCTCACCAGTCTCCTTCTCGGAGGCGCGCGCCCGGAGAGCTTCGACGAGCGTTGGGACGGTCCCGACGCGGTGACGCTGACGCCCCGCGATCCCGCCGCTCCCTTCGGCGCCATCAGGCTGCGTTTCCCGTCCGCGTCGCCGCTCCCGGACGAGATCGTGCTCGACGAGCGCGGCGGCGACCGCACCACCATTCGCTTGTCGGCCGTACGAGTGCAGGCCGAACCCGAGAGCCGAGGTGCACCGCGATGAACCAGCGTGTCCCCATGGCCGGCGACCTTGCCGCCGACTTCCTGCCGCACACGGCACCGTTCCTGTTGCTCGATCGCGTGCTCGCCATCGACGACACCGTCGGCCGCTTCAGCAAGGGTGTGGCGGGCGACGATCCGCTCGTCGGTCCCGCCGGCGTGCTGGCGCCCACCCTGGTGGTGGAGGCGATGGCGCAGGGCGCCGGCATCGTGCTGATGCTGCGCGAGCCACTGCTGCGGGCGCGCGGCAGCGCGGTGCTCGCGGCCATCGATCACTGCGAGGTGCACGAGCCGGTGCGGGTCGGTGATCGGCTGGAGATCGAGATCACCGTCACGCGTCGCTATGCCGACATGGCGCGCATTCGCGGCCGTGCTGTCGTGGATGGGCGTCTGTGCACGGCGGCGACCCTGACGCTGGCGTTTGCACCCGTGCCGGGGCTGGCGGGCGGCGGTGCGTGAGCCGCCGTGTCGTCCACGGCGCGAAGGGTATCGAGAGCACGGGTGAGGGGTCGCGGGGTCACGCGCCGCCTCCTTGCCTGCGCGCTCGGTGTCGTCGTGCCACTCGCGACGGCTTGCGTGCGACCGCGGCCGATCGCGGCTCCCGCGTCTCCGGTCGACGCACGCGCGGTCGTGAGCGCGCTCGCGGCCCGTGAGCAAGCGCTTCCCGGGCGACGGGTGGCGATGACGGTGCGGTCCTTGGATACGCCGGCGCTGCTTGCGTCACCCGCCTATCTCGCCGTCGACGGACCCGAGGCGCTCCGGCTTCAGGTTTTGTCACCGGTCGGCGTGACCGTGCTGACGCTCACCATCCGGGACGGCGCCTACGAGCTCACGCTGCCGCTCCGCGGGGAGACGCGCCGGGGTGCGATCGATTTCGCCGCGCTCGCCACCCCCGAGCTGCCGGCTTCGGAGCGCATGGTGATCGCGCTGGCGCTGCTCTTTCGTCCCAAGATCCAGACCGGAAGCTGCCAGGCGGAGCGCGATTCCACCATCGCCTGCTCGATTGCCGCCGGCATGGTGGCGCACGTGACGGTCGACGCCCAGCACCGGCCGATCGACGAGCGCTACACGGCGGCCGACGGCGCCGAGCTGGTGCGCGCGCGCTACGACGACTACGCGGACGACCGCCCGGACGCGCTGGCGCGGCGGATCGAGATCCACGACGCGCCGAGCGGCGCGCGCATGGTGGCGCGCGTGCTGCGCACGCGAACCGCCGGTGCGGAGGCGACGCGCTGATGGGGCCTGGCCCGCGCCGATGGTTGCGCCGCGGCGCCATCGCGGTGCTCGCCGGCGGGGCCGCGCTGTTCGTGTTCGCGCGCGTCACCGAGATCGCGCCGCCCGATCTGCCGCCACCCGCGGAGGAGCCGCTCAGCTATGCCGGCGCGACGACGCGTGTCGGACCGGCGTACCTCACGCGGCGCGGCGCCATCTGGGTGATGCAGCTCGCGGGCGCGCCCGCCGTGCTCGGCTATCGACACGCCCGGCTTGGCGTCGCCGCTCATGGCGACGGGGGATGCGCGCTTGCTCGAGATCTTCGAACGCATGGTTCCCTCGGCGCGCGTTGCGCACCGCGATCACCGCCGTGGTGCGCGCTCGCTATCGCAACGTCGACCAGGCGTTCCCCGAGGCGCGCCGCGCCGAGCTGTTCGGAGAAGCGCGCGGCTACGCCGATCGCTTCACCGCCGTCTTCCCCACCTACCAGCGGCTCGTGTACAAGCACGCGCTCTACGACATCGCGCTCGCCTTCGAGCGCTCGCCGCTGCTCGGTTGCACGGCGTTCGTGGCGTCGGGCGCGGCCACCCTTGACGGCGCCACGCCCGGCCACACCATCGTCGGCCGCAACTTCGACTTCGACCTCGATCCGTGGTTCGACGAGGACAAGATCGTGCAGATCGTCGCGCCCGAAGGTCGCATCCCGTTCGCCTCGGTGGCGTGGCCGGGCATGACCGGCGTCGTGACCGGCATGAACGCGGCGGGGGTGTGGGTGAGCGTGAACGGCGGCCGCGCCGGCGAGCCTGACGCGGGCGGCGTGCCGGTGGTGTTCACGACCAGGACGGTGCTCGAGGAGGCGCGCTCGCTCGACGAAGCGCTCGCGATCGTGGCGCGCGATGCGCCGATGGTGTCGCACATCCTGCTGCTGGCCGACGGCAACACCGGCGAGTCGGCGATCGTCGAGCGCGCGCCCGGGCGGCCGCTCGGCATCGTGCGCGAGCCGAGCCTGGCGACGCTCGCCAATCACTACCGCACGGCGCCGCTCCGTGACGACCCGAAGGACGCCTTCGTGCGCGACAACACCTCGACGCTGGCGCGCGAGGCGCGCATGCGCGAGCTCGTCGAGCGGCATCAGGGTCGCATCGATCCTCAGGTCGCCGTCTCGATCCTCCGCGATCGCGGCGGTGTCGGCGATCGACAGCTTCCACCGGGCAATCGCAATGCCCTCGACGCTCTCGTCGCCACCCATTCGGTGATTGCCGATCTGACCGACCGCGTGCTCTGGGTCTCCGAGGGGCCGCACACGCTCGGGCGCTACCGGCGCATCGATCTCCGCGCGCGTCTCGCGGAGCATGAAGGCGCGGCAGCACGCGAGGCCGCCGGCGACCTGGCGGACGATCGGTTCCTCGACGACGGCAGCTACGCGCGCGTGCTCACGAGCCTGCGCCTGCGTCGCGAAGCCGAGGCGATGCGTGCCGGCGGGCAGCTCGACGCCGCGGGCGATGTGTATCGCCGCGCCATCGCGCTTCGCGACGACGACCATCTCGCGTGGTGGGGGCTCGCGGAGGTCGCCGAGGAGGCGGGCGACCGTGCCACCGCACGTGCCGCGTGGGAACGCGTGCTCGCGCTCGCGCCCGAGACACCGGCCGCTGAAAAGGAGGCGCGCCGGCGGATGGCGGCGCTCGGATCGTGAAGCCGAGCTGGCGCGCCGCCGCCAGATTTGACGCGGCAGCACGCGCGGGCTAACAGGCGAGACGGTGCGGGACTTCCAGATCGACGAGCGCGCCATCGAGGCGTGCCTCGCGACGGCGCGTTCCTTGGCGGCGAGTGGGGCGGAGCCGGCGCGCGCTGCGCGCCGAGCACGGCGAGACGCTTCCCGTGGACGACATCGCCGCGCTCTGGTTCGACCGCCGCATCGACACCGCGTCGCTCGAGGCCATGGCGCGCGCGCTGCGCGGAGCGCGCAGCCGCCATCTCGAGACGTTCTCCCCGCTCTACATGACGAACACCTGCGACGCCGCGTGCCTCATGTGCGGCATGCGTCGTGACAACGACACGTTGGTGCGCGAGACCGCGGACCTCGCGCAGGTGGAGGCGCAACTGCGGTTGCTGCTCGGGCGTGGCATGCGCGCGGTCGCGCTGCTGACGGGCGAGTACCGCGCGGCACGGCGCGAGTGGGCGATGACGTACGTGAACAGCGCGCTGCGCGTGGCAGAGCAGCTGCGCTTCAATCACGTTCTCATCAATGTCGGCTCGATCGACGAAGACGAGTTTCCCGACTGCTGCTCGACGGCATCACGCGTCGCCCCGACGGCGCGATCGCGCCCAAGTTCACCATGTGCACGTTCCAGGAGACCTACGCCCGCGACGTGTACGGCAAGTTCATGGGACGGGATGCCGACAATCCACGCAGCGACTACGACCGTCGGCTCGCCAACTTCGATCGCGCCCGGCGCGCCGGACTGCGGGTCGCCAATCCCGGTGTGCTCCTCGGGCTCTCGACCGACCTCGCTTTCGAGCTGGTGGCGGCGATCCTGCACGTCCGCCATCTCCTGGCGGCCGGCATGGAGGTGTACCTCTCGACGCCGCGACTGCGCCGCATCGCGGGCGGCGGTGTCGGCCGCGGTGTCAGCGACGATGATTTCGTTCGGCTGCTCGCGCTCTTCGCGCTCGCGGTTCCGGAAGCCAAGCTGGTCGTCACCACGCGCGAGCCGCGCGCGATCCAGCAACGCGTCGCCCCGCTCGTGAGCGTGCTCTCGGCCGGCTCCTCGGCGGTCGCGCCCTACACCGAGGTGGGCGCCCACTTCCCTCTCGAGGCCAGTCAGTTCGAGGTCATCGACCAGCGGCCGTTCGAAGCGATCCTGCGCGAGCATCTCGACGCCGGCGTCGCGATCGAGAACTTCGCTCCGCCGGCCTGACCGGCCGCGCCTGACCGCGGTCGCGACGGCCGGGTTCGCGAGCTGCTCCACTTCCGCCCCGCTCGCGACGTGCGAACCCGATCACGCGACGGCTGTCGAGGCCCCCACAAGGTCGGAAGACGCCACAGCAGACGCCATCTGAAGATGACCGCGGTACCCTGCGCATCGACCGCAGCCCTGTATCAGAACGGCGCAGAAAACGAGCCGCTACTATCGTGCGTGCTTGAGCGACGATCGGCTCGCGTCGCGTGGTTGCAACTTGGTGCTCGCGTGCTGTGGTGCGTCAAATCAGAGGTTTTTCGGGGCGCCCCCGTGGCACACTCCTTGCGAAATGCGTAGCCCCTCTCTGCGTTCGCATCTTCCATTGGATGATCGGGCGGGTGGTGGGTCGTGAAGCCTGAACAGAACGCGGTTCGATGCCCCACATACCCTCCACTCTGAAACGAATTGACCCCCGGGGGAAAGGAAACATCGATGCCGCACTCCTCTGAGCGTCGCCTTCCTGGCGTAGGCCTGTTCACGATCTGGGCGACCCCATCGCTCGCGATGGATCCGCCACGGCCGTGTGGCCGCATCTGCGCTGGCGCTGCTCGTGCCCCTGCTGCTGTGGGACGCGGCGCCTGCACAAGCACAGTCGCGGTTCTGGTTTCCCACCACGGAAGCTCCGGCGGTGTCGCCCGCGTTCCAGACGGGTTGGGAAGACACCGCCGAAGGAGAGCGCCGGAAGCTTCGGAACGTGAAGGGCACCGACACCATCACGGTGGGGCAGACCGTCGATATCGTCCAAGACAGCAGCGATCAGGATCTCGATCGGCAATTCACCAGCACCCGGATGGCGGCGGGGGTGGCTTTCACGAGCGGCATCACGGCTGTCAGCTCACAACTCATGGTGCGCGAGATCAACGGTAATGATGATGTCAACCAGTGCATCCTCGGCATCCGCATTGTGAGCGACGATGGTCTCACCTTGCGCGCTACGCTGCTCGCGGTCGCGAACTACGGTGTGACTGCGGAATTCACCAACGCCACTACGATGCGGAACAAGACGTGCGCGGACGGCGACACGATCACAGCGTCCTACACGACGGTCGCGGGCGATCGGATCGTCGTGGAAATCGGTTATCAAACCGATGGCGACGGACAATACTCCACAAGCGGCCGCGAAGTGGGGAGACAACGCGACCGATCTTCCGGTGGACGAGACGCAGACGACGGACGGCGCGGGGTGGATAGAGTTCTCCAATGCGATCACGTTCCTGGGAGAACCGACGCCGACCCCGACGCGGAACGCCGACCCGCAGACCGCCGACGCGCACGCCGACCCCGACCGCCGACGTGACCGCAACGCCGACCGCCGACGGCGACGCCGACGCGCGACGGCGACACCCACGGCGACGAGCGCGACGGAAACCGCCACGCCCACTGAAACGGCAACCCCAACGGAGACACCAACCCCGACCGAGACACCGACGCCGACGGAGACCGCAACGCCCACGGAGACGGCGACGCCGACCGAGACGCCAACTCCGACGGAGACCGCAACGCCCACGGAGACGCGCGACACGGTCCGACCGAGACGCCGACGCCGACGGAGACCGCGACGCCCACGGAGACGGCGACGCCGACCGAGACGCCAACTGCGACGCCGACGAGACGGCAACGCCGACCAGACGCGACGCCGACCGAGACGGCGACGCCGACCGAGACGGCGACACCGACGGAGACGGCGACGCCGACCGAGACGGCGACACCGACCGAGACGGCGACACCGACGGAGACCGCGACACCGACCGAGACGGCGACACCGACCGAGACGGCGACGCCGACCGAAACTGCCACGCCGACCGAGACGCCAGCGCTGACGCCGACCGCGACGCGGACGCCGACGCCTACACTGACGCGGACGCCGACGCCGACAGCGACGCGCACGCCGACGCCGACGCGCACGCCGACGCTGACCCCGACGCGCACGCCGACACTGACGCCCACGCCGACGCTGACGCCACGCGCACGCCGACCGGACGCCGACGCGCACGCCGACGCCGACGCGCACGCCGACGCTGACCCCGACGCGCACGCCGACCGAGACGCCGACGCGCACGCCGACGCCGACGCGCACAGCCACGCCGACACTGACGCGCACGCCGACGCCCACGCTGACCGCCGACGGTGACGCACCGCGACGCCGACGCGCGACGGCGACGCCGACGCCGACCGAGACGGCGACGCCGACCGAGACGCCGACGCCGACCGAAACGGCGACCCCGACCGAGACGGCGACGCCAACCGAGACGCCGACGCCGACGGAGACCGACGACGCCGACGCCGACGGAGACCGCACACCGACGGAGACGCCGACGCCGACGGAGACGCCGACGCCGACCGAGACGCGCGACGCCAACCGGAGACGCCGACGCCGACGGAGACGGCCACGCCGACCGAAACGGCGACGCCGACGGAGACGCCGACGCCGACGGAAACGGCGACGCCAACGGAGACGCCGACCCCGACCGAAACCGCCGACCCCGACGGAGACGCCGACCCCGACGGAAACGGCAACCCGACCGAGACCGCCGACACCGACGGAGACGCCGACTCCGACCGAGACGCCGACGCCGAGCGAGAGCCCGACGCCGACGGAAACGCCGACCCCGACCGCGACGCCGACGCGAGCGAAATCCGACGCCGACCGAACGGCGACGCCGACCGAGACAGCCACCCCGACGGAGACCGCGACGCCGACGCCGACCGAGACGTCGCCCCGACGGAGACGGCGACGCCGACGCCGACTCGACCGCGACGCCGACCTCAACCACGCCGACGCCGACACCGCTCGACCACTTCCTCTGCTACGAGAGCCACCGCCGCTCCATCAATCTGGCCGGGGTCGCGCTCGACGATCAGTTCGGCGAGAGCACGGTGACCGTCCGGCGGGCGAAGCGCCTGTGCGCGCCGGCCAACAAGAACGGCGAGGATCAGAACGCCGCCGACGCATCCGGACCACCTGACCTCGTACACGATCAGGCAGACGAGCCGCCCAACTACGAGCGGCAACGCGATGTCCTCGTGGTGAACCAGTTCGGTGAGTTGACGGTCGACGTCGCCAAGCCGGAGCGGCTGTTGGTCCCGACCTCGAAGGGTCTGGTCGGCACGCCGCCGGCGCTCGCGGACCCGATCGACCACTTCAAGTGCTACCGGGTGCGACGCGCGCGCTTCCGCCGAGAGGCATCGAGGTCCAGACGCAGTTCGGCACGAGTGTCGTCGACATCATTCGCCCGCTCCACCTCTGCGTGCCGGCGGACAAGAACGACGAGGGGCTCGGCGAACCCGATCGATCACCTGATGTGCTACCAGGTGCGGGCGCCGCGGCCGAACGTCCCCGACCAGGTGTTCACGCCCAACCAGTTCGGCAGGACGACAACTTCAACCTGTTCGGCGTGCGCGAGCTGTGCGTGCCGTCGATCAAGAACCCGGGGGTGTGCGGCGACGGGGAGTTGAACTTCCCGGGTGAGGAGTGCGACCCGCCGGTCCGGGCACCTGTCCGGGCACCTTGCAGTGCAGCCAGACGTGCACCTGCGTGGCCGGGACTCTTTGCGGCAATCAGTCATGCGAGCCTATCGAGGACGGCGATACGCAAGACGAGTTCAACACCTACTGCGCGGCGGACTCTTGCGACAATGGGACTTACTCGCTCCTCGAGGCGTCTGATCGTGATCACTACTCGCCGCAGACTGCTGCGACGATCGGACCTGCTCGTTTCCAGAGGCGAATGATCATGATCACTACTGCGCGGCGGACTGTTGCGGCGATATGCATGCTCATCAGGGGCGGTTAGTGTCCCAACTACTGCGCGGCGGACTTTGCCGCGATGGCTTTGCCGACGCAGAGAGGAGCGGACCCAACTACTTCAAGCGAACTGTTGCAGAGATGGCGGTGCGGGGGCGGAGGAGCGGGTCCCAACTACTGCGCGGCTGGACTCTTGCGGAATGGCCTGTCAGGGGCCGGAGGCGTCCGCTCCGGTACCGCGCGGGGACGGTGCAGAATGGCGTCTGCGCAGGCAGCGGCGCAGCGGACCCCTCTGCTCCCGGACGTCGCAGAGGTCGGATGTGCGCATCGGCTACAAAGCTCCCGGGTCAGTTTAGTCGACTGTCCATCGTTGATTTGGTGGAGGGGCGAGCGCGCGCTTCTGCGCGCGCGACAGCCGCCTGCCGTCGCACCCACGACCCGGGAGCCTGGTTCGTCATCGACGCATGGCGTCCGGGCCGGGTCGCGGAGCCGCTCTTCTGCTCCAGCGTGCCAGCCGGTGGCGGGCGGTGGCGGGACTCCTCTCGCGCGGCGATTCCGCAGCGCTGACGCTGCGGACAGCTTCTGGACGCAGCGCCGCGATAGCGCACGGACCACGCCTCCAGCTCGAGGTACGCCCGTGACAGACGAGCCTGCATCCACCACTGAGCTCGCACTATGGGCGCGAGATCAACGCGGGTCTTCAATCGATGATGCCAGCGGAGTCGGCGATCGAGCCGCTCAGCCTTTCGCACGCTCGCCCACGATCTGCGATCAGCGACGCCACCCAGGCATTTCAGGAGCAACGTCGCGGGCGCGGCGGGCGCACGCGGTCGCGCGATCGGGTCGTGATCAATCACGTCGGTCGCGCTGCGGCCGGATGAGTGGGGAGTCCACACGATCGCTTCGGTGAGCGAATCGGGGAAGGGGCTACGCGCCGAGCGGATCGCGGACACCGCACGTGGCGGCGCAGACGAGGCCGCGTGGTCCGGCCCGACGCTCTACGGATCCGGCCCCGTCGACGAGCTGCACGACACGGCGACGCCTCGGACGCGTTCTGGGCGGCGCCGGCCGAAGTGACGCAGCCCCGACTCCTCGAGCTGCTGTTCCTCGCGGGGTGTGGTGCACGCGATCAGCTCTGTCTCGAAAGCGCCCGGGTCGTCGCGCGGGAGTGGGCACTGGTGGCCCGCCGCAACAAGGAAAAGAGGGAGGTGAGTGGAGGTGTGGGAGGGGAGGGTGGGGGCAGGGGTGAGTCTGAAAGAAGAGTGGGAGAAGTAGATAGGGTATTTGAATCCGAGGCGACGGATCGCGGCGACCGCCGGCACCCTCGCGCGTCGAGCGTTCGCCGCCGGAGCTCAAGATCCGATGTGGTCAGCCGCTTCCGCCGCCGCGCGTTGCGGATCTGGCGACGGACGAGGTGGCACATGGTGCGAGGTCGAAGCGCGGCCATTCGAGCATCGCCTCCATGATCGTGATCGTCTTGCGGCCTCGCCCCGCCAGTCGCTGACCTGCCTCGGCTTGTAGATCTTCGGGCCGCGGTACAGCGCGCTGCGGTCGAGCACCTCGTTGTGCCCGAGATACTCGACCACCACCGGCACGCCGATGCGCTCGGCGAGCCGGCGCTCGGCGCCGGCGCTGGCCGGGCGCTGGCGGTCGTCGACCTCGATCAGCAGATGCGAGTGCGCGGCGCAGGACCAGGACGAAGAAGATGCGCGTGCCGACCGATCGGCGAACTCGTAGCCGGCGTCGAGCATCTCGTAGGGCGTGGCGCGCCCGCCGCCGATCTCGATGACGTCGGAAGCGGCCCGAGCACCTCGGCCGTCGGCGCGCCGCGCCGCACGCGCACGGCGCGGGTCGAGCCGCACCATGTCGCCGGTGAAGTAGCGCACCAGCGGCATGACCTCGTGCACCAGGCTGGTCACCGTCAGCACGCCCGGCTCGCCGGCGGCACCGGCGCAAGGTGCGCGGGTCGAGCACCTCGATCTCGAGCAGCTCGCTGCACAGGTGCAGGCGCGCCCGCGGTGCAGCCGACGCCCATCAGCATGGTCTCGTTCGAGCCGTAGATCTCGACCACGCGCGCGTCCCATCCGCCTCGATCGCGCGCCGCAGCGCCGGCGGCAGCACGGCGCCGCCGAGCAGAATGACGCGCAGCGAACGCACTCGCGCGCGGTCGATGCCCTGCTTGGCGCCAGCTCGTGCAGCAGCACGGGCTCGAGCGGCAGGCTCGAGAGCGCGGTGACGGCAGGCGGCGGATGAAGTCGAGCGCGCGGTCGAACGGCACGTCCCAGCTCATGGTCCCGGCGGCGATGTGGCAGGCGCCGGCAAGGCGCATCGCCTCCTCGAACACGAACGACACCGGCGCGAAGAGCGGGAAGCGGTTGAGCAGCATCGCTCTGCGCCAGCTCGGGCACCATGCGATGACGACGCGGCCATGCGGCGAGCTCCTCGAGACCGCACCAGGTGGAGATCGGCTCGCCGGTCGTGCCGCTCGTCTCGTGGTAGTGCCAGGCGCGCTGCGGCGGCACGGCCAGCATCCCGAAGGGGGTGGCGTCGGTGAGGTGCTCTTGAAGGTGAGCGGCAGCGCGCGAGGTCGTCGGGCGCGTCGAGACGCGCGCCGGCGAGGTGCTTCGCGTAGAACGCGCGCGGCGCGCGCGCGCGACCGCCGCCTGCGGACCCGCGGGAGGGGAGTCGCTCGACCGCGGCGGTCCGGCGCCGCCGTCCCCGGCCGCGCCGGTCAGCGCGTCGCCGGCGCGCTGCCGGCCTCGCCGTCTTCTCGATCGCTTTCCGCATGCCCCGGCCCGTCGCCCTCATGGCGCGCTCAGGCCGCCGACGACCGGCTCGCTCCTGCTCGATGCCCGGTGGGTCGCCTCGCCCGCGGATCGAGGCTGTCCTCGACCTTCTCCCGGGCCCGGCCGGTATTTGCTGCGACATCTTCGGGCGTGTCCGTGAGCGGCATCTCCTCGATCTCGGCGGCCGTCACCAGCTTTGCCGGTTCCCCGCCCGCCAGCGTCAGCATGCTCAAGGCCGGCTACGACTATGGGTGCGCGCGTCCTCATCCGGGTCTCCCTCACCCCTCAGCTAGCTCTTGGTGAAAGCGGCCCCACCCGCTGGTCCGACCCCGGCGCGCCCCGCGCAAAGAGGGTATGCGTGCCGATGAAGCAGCCGGAACGACGAATACCGCCCGTCACCACCCGAGGCGTAGCCGCCCTCAATCGGTCCACGCGCCCGGCGCGGCTTCGTCGTCGAATACTCCGCGTCGGCCCGCCCAGAAGCATCAGGACAGCACGCGCTCCTCGTCGCGGATTCGCGACAGCGCCACCGGCGGCCAGAGACGCCGACGGCTACGGCGGCGGCGATCTGGGCTCCGGACAGTCGCGGCTGTCCCAGAGCACGACCAGCGCCAGGCCCCATGTACGTTCGGATGGCGGGTCCAGCGATCAGAACCCGTTCGAGGCGAGCTGGTCGTCGTCGAGCAGCGGACAGCCGCACGGAGTGAAGATGACGACAGAACGCTAGCACAGCGCCGCGCCTGAGGTGGAGAACCCCGACAAGAATCACACCCAGGCCGAGCGCTTCCGACGGTCCGAACAGCTTCACCACAGATCGGCGCTGCGGTAGGGCCACGCCCGCCGCGCACAGGATCGCGAGAAAGGCGAGTTACGTCGCGCCGCCGAACCAGTCGTGGAACAACCTCGTCCGGATTCGTTCGACGTGCTCACCGCGATGTCGCGCCACCCACAATAGAAAACACGAGCGCGGCGGTCGACCACGAGGATCGCCGCCACAGGACAGTTCCAGTTGCCCGCGAAACCGTTCACGAGAGCAGCCGCGGACGCCGCTGCAGCAGAACGACGACCAATCGGGATGTTACGACGAAGCGATTCGAAGAGCACGTTCGGGGACTGGCTGACGTGTCGGCCTGCGAGGGATTTCTCCGACGAACGTGCTCATGAGCTTCCCCTTGCGATGAAAACGAAGAGATCGAAAAGGCTAATCGGGAAAGGATATCGAACGGCAGAGATCGAGACGATGGGAAGAGGTGTGGATCGGATTTCTGATCGCCGCGCTCGCGGGCGTCCGATGGGTCGCGCGCGCGCGCGCCGAATCGAGTTCCTCGAGCAGAGCCCCGGCGCCGGCCAGCCGACCGACATCGACGCGTGGCGCAAGGACGAGCAGCGCGGCGGCCTGAAGCCCTATCCGCCCGCGCCGCCGGGCACGCCCAATCCCGCGGAGGCGCTGCTCGCAGTTCGGCGGCAGCGGCGCGACCTCGTTCGGCAGCCCCGACCTCGGCATGCCGTTCGCCGAGTGGAAGGCGAGGATGAGCGCGCAGCGCCCGGACGTCGACCGCGCGGCGCGCGCCGCGCTCGAGGCGCGCTTCGACTCGACTGCCGGACCGACCGAGCGGGCGACCATGTCGCGCGGCAAGCCGCTGCCGTCGGGCCGACCGCCCGCCTGCCCGCCGGCGGTCGCGAGCTGGGAGGCCTACGCGGCGCTGCCGCCCGAGACCATCCGGCGCCGCGGCGCTTTCCCGTACAAGCCGCTCGACCATCCGCTCCACTCGACCGCGCACATGCTCTTCCCGCAGCAGTGGACGCGCGTCCACCCCGAGCACGAGCGGTTCGACGTCGGCTTCGACATCCCCGACTGCTACCTGCCGGAGTTCCCGCCGCCGCTCTACCTGACCACGCATCCCGAGCTGGGCGACGTCACGCGCGGCGTCGAGATCACCTACGCGAACTACTTCGACATGTTCGACGGCCTCCTCACGGCCGAGCAGATGGACGGGCTGCGCCTGCTCGTGACGCCGTTCCAGACCACCTGGTTCAACGTCACCCACCACCGCGTCACCGCCGACCCGTCGCAGGGCGTGGCCTGCTTCTCCTGCCACGTGAACGGCCACACCAACGGCGCCATCGAGCTGGCGCCCGACTCGCGGCCGAACTACGCGCGCCTGCGCATGGACACGCCGACCATGCGCGGCAACTACGCGCAGCTCCTGTTCTCGTCCAAGCGGTCGATCCGCACCATGGATCACTTCGCCGAGGTCGAGGAGTACTTCGACGGCGACACCGCGCTGCTGGCGGCGATCGGCGGCCGCACGCTGCAGAAGGCGCAGACCAACCACATGGGCGACTTCAACGCCATCATCGACTTCCCGCCGGCGCCGAAGCTCGACGTGCTGAACCGCCTCGATCCCGAGCAAGGCGACGCCCGAGGAGCTGCGCGGCGAGGCGCTCTTCCACGGCAAGGCGCAGTGCGCCGCCTGCCACCCGGCCGGTGCCGCACTTCACCGACAACACCATGCACGACCTCAAGGTCGAGCGCTTCTACGCCGGGCCGCCCGGAGGGCCCGATCAAGACCTTCCCGCTGCGCGGCATCAAGGACTCGCCGCCGTACCTCCACGACGGCCGGCTGCTCACGCTCGAGGACACGGTCGAGTTCTTCAACATCGTCCTCCAGACGAAGCTCACCGCCGACGAGAAGCACGACCTGGTCGCCTACCTGCGCGCGCTCTGAGCCGGCGGTCGCGCGCTTTGGCGCTCGACCTTCGCATCTCGCCGAGCGTGGTCGCGACCCGCATGAGGTGGATCCCCGGCGCCTTGTCGGGCCGCGCCTTCTCGAGGCTCGCGCGCCAGCGCGCGTCGACCTGCTCGATCGCGTCGCGTCGGGGGGATGTCGCCCGTGCCCGAGATCAGCCGCACGAACGCTTCGCGGAGCTCGAGCGTCCCTGCGGGTCGACGAGCTTGCGCGCCTGCCAGAAGTACGAGTCGGCGCGACGTGGTGGTCGTAGAAGAAGTAGAGGAAGCGGCGGTAGCGCTCGAAGGCGCTCGCGGTAGGCGGCCTCGTAGCGCGCGAGCGCGTCGGCGTCGGCGACGCCGGCCGGCGAGCATGTCGTCGAGACAGTCGGCGGCGAGGAGGCCGGCGAGGCACGCGAGGTGCACGCCGGTCGAGAAGACCGGGTCGATGAAGCAGGCGGCGTCGCCGGCGAGCAGCGAGCCGCCGGCCGTAGAAGCGCCGGCTCGTGTAGGAGTAGTCGCGGATGATGCGGACCGGCGCGACATGACGGGCGCCTGCGAGCAGCGGCGCACCGGCGCGCAGCGGGCGATGAGCGCCGCGTAGGTCGCCTCGAGAGTCGCGTCGCGCGCCCGCTCGCGCCAGCGCCGCGTCGACGACGGCGCCGACGCTCATGGTGCCGTCGTGGAGCGGGATGTACCAGAACCAGCCGTCGGCGAACGCGGCGGAGAGGATGTTGTTCGCGAGCTCGCCCTGAGCCGCCCCGCGTCGGCGAAGTAGCCGAAGATCGCCAGGTTCTTGAAGAACGCATTGAACCGCGGAGGCTCTCGCGCCGGCCGAGGAGCGCCTTCTGGCCGCTCGCGTCGATGACGAGCGCGGCCTCGCACACGCGCTCGCGCCGTCGTGCTGCGCGCGGACGCGGAACGGGCCCTCGCCGTCGACGCCGGACGACCGTGCACCTTCGCGCACCTCGGCGCCGTGCGCGCGGCGTGTCGGAGCAGGATCTCGTCGAACTCCGCGCGCACCACCTGGTACGCGTGCGTGTAGCCGCCCGGATCCTCGCGGAACCAGAAGCTCCACGGCTCGCCTGCCGCCCCAGAGGAACGTGCCGCCGGGCTTGCGGAGGAAGCCGGCGGCGCTCGATGGCGGCAGCACGCCGACGCGCTCGAGGATCGGCAGCGTCGCCGAGAGCAGCGACTCGCCGATGTGGTAGCGCGGAAAGCGCTCGCGCTCGAGCACCAGCACGCGGTGGCCGGCCTGGGCGAGCAGCGTGGCGGCGATCGAGCCCGCCGGCCCGCCGCCGATGACCACGACGTCGTAGGACGAGCGAGCGGCACGCGATTTTCTGTAGCAGTTCGACGCCCGATCACAAGTTGTGCGAAATGTGGCGTACCGGCTCGCATGCACGGCCACGCGCTCACGATCGACGTCGAGGAGTGGTTCCACGACGACTGGCGGCCGGATCGCGGCGTCGACTGGGACCACCTTCCCGAGCACCGTCGCGGCGACGTCGGCGTGTGCTCGATCTCCTCGCCCGGCCGGGCGCGCGCGACGTTCTTCGTGCTGGGCGACGTCGCGCGCCGGCAGCCGGCGCTCGTGAGGCGCATCGCCGCCGCCGGGCACGAGATCGCGAGCCACGGCGACGCCCACAAGCGGTCGCGACGCAGGCCCGCCGCGTTCGCCGCGACGTGCTGCGCTCGCTCGACGTGCTGGGCGATCTCACCGGCGCGCCGTCGCGGGCTATCGCGCGCCCTACTTTCTCAGCCGCGCGCGCGACCTCTGGGCGATCGACATGCTCGCCGAGCTCGGCCTCCGCTACGACGCGAGCTACGTGCCGGTGCGCTGGATGCCGTACCTCGGCCGCAGCATCCCGCGCGCGCCGTATCGGCATCCGTGCGGCGTCTGGGAGTTTCCCCTGCCGTTCGCCGAGCGCTTCGGCGGCTGGAACCTGCCGTACGCCGGCGGCGGCCCCCTGCTGCGCTTCCTGCCGTACGCCTGATCGAGCGCGCTCCGCGCCACGAGGAGGCCGTCGGCCCCGCGGTCGTCTACTGCCATCCGTGGGAGCTCGACCCCGACGCGCGCCGCTTCCCGGGACGCCGCGCTACGTGCGGCTCTGGAAGCGGCTCGGACGCGGGCGCACGCTGCCGGCGCTCGGGCGCCTGCTCGCGAGTTTCACTTCGCTCGATCCGCGAGGTCTATGCGGACGAGCTGGCGCGCTGAGAGCGCGACACCACCGTATCGGCTCTCGCGCTGCCGACCGTACGCGGTGCGTGCTCGCGCTCGCCGGGTTGGGCGCGGCCTACGTGCTCTGGCGGTTGCTCGGCGACGAGCGCGACGCCGCTCGTCGGGCTCGTTCCGGCGGCTGCCGCTCTACTTCTGCTTGGCTCGGACGGTCGTGTCCTGCACGCGCTGTGGCGCATGGTGCTCCGGCGACTCGGCGGCGCTGCCGCTCGCGCGGCTCGCGCGGCTCTGGCTCGCGGCGCGCGCGGTCGGCTCGTTCGTCCCGTCGGGGACGCTCGGCGGCGAGCCGGTGCGCGCCAGCTGCTGACGGCGCGGCATGCCGCGGCCGAGCGCCGCCGGCGCGGTCGCGCTCGACCGCTCGCTCGAGCTCGCCGGCAACATGATCGTGGGTCCGCATCGTCGGCGCGCCCTCGCGCTCGGCGCCGGCTCGGGGCCGGGACGATGGTGGCGCCCGCGCCGCGCTCGCCGGGCTCGGCTGCTCGCGATCTACGTGCGCGGGATGCAGCGGCGGCCGGCCCTGGCCGCCTGGTCGCGCCGGCGTGTTCCTCGGCGCCTTGGCGCGGCCCCTCGCGGCCACGCCGAGCGCGCCGACGCCGCGCTGCAGTCCTCGCGACCCATCCCGGCCTCGTGCCGGCGGGTCTCGGGCTGTCGCTCCCGATCGAGGCGTGCACCTCGTCGAGCTCGCCGCGCTCTTCGCGGTCTTCGCGCTCGCCGTGCCGCTGCCGCTGCTCTTGCTGAGCTCGATCGGGATCGGCATCGCGCACGCCGTCCCGGTGACGGCGGCCCTCGGCACGCTCGAGGCGACGCAGGTCGGGCTCTTCACCGTCGGCGGCGACCGCTCGCGCCCGGCCTCGCCGTCGCGGTCGCGCTCCGGCTCGCCGAGACCCTCGCCATCCTGACCGGGCTCGCCTGTCTCGCGAGTGTCGATGCGCAGGGGTCCGCGCGGCGGGGACCTGGAGCCGTGACGCTCGAGGCGCTCTCGGTACGCCGGCCCGTCTTCGTCGCCGGCTGGATCGTGATCTTCCTCTACCGGAGCGAGCACTTCGGTCGGAGCGCGCCGCCGTGGCTCCGGCGGAGCGTCGCGGGATCCTGATCACGATCCTGGCGGTCAGCGTGCACGTCACGCTCGCCGAGCTCGTACTCACGGCGCCCGAGCTGTTCGGCGCGCCGACCGTGGCGCCACGTCGATCGGCCTCGCGTCGATCTTCGTGCTCATCGCTGGCCTTCTCGGGGGCTCGGGCGCGGCGCTCGTCGGGCCTTTCGATCGACCGCTCGACCCCACCGCGCCGCCCACCGACCCGATCGTCACCGGACCCTTCGCAATCGTACGCCATCCGCTCGCGCTCGGGATGTTGCTCGTGGCGCTCGCACCGGCGATCGCGGTCGGCATGCTCCCCACCTGGCTCACGTTCGCGATGGTCGTGCTCTGTCTCGCCCGACGCTGCCGTCAGGATGAGGAGGAGTTGCTCGCCGCCTTCGGGGACGCCTATGCGCGCTACGCGGCGCGCACCACCGGCTGGTGCCGTTCGTGTGGTGAATATGATTACCCGGATGCCGCCGCCGCGTCAGCGTCTCCGAGCGGTACACCGCTGCTCGTAGGGGTGCCCGCGTTTCGGGCCGCGTGCTATGGTCGCGCGCATGGGCACTCCCAAACGCCGGGCGACGTACGACGATCTCTGCAAGGTTCCCGACACGATGGTGGCGGAGATCATCGATGGTGAGCTGGTCACTCATCCACGGCCAGCGTCACCGCACGCACACGCCGAGTCTCGTCATCGGCAGCGATCTGTGCAGCCTCTTTCACCGCCCGCCCGGCGACCGCAAGGGTCCGGGAGGCTGGTGGATCCTGTTCGAGCCCGAGCTGCACCTGGGCGACGACGTGATCGTTCCCGACCTCGCGGGCTGGCGCCGGGAACGCGTACCGGTGCTGCCGAACGTCGCGGCCTTCACGGTGGCGCCCGACTGGGCCTGCGAGGTCGTCTCGCCGACGACCGGCGCGATCGACCGCGGGCGCAAGATGAGGATCTACGCGCGCGAGGGTCTTTCATATCTCTGGATCGTCGAGCCGCTGGCGCGCACCGTCGAGGTCTATCGTCTCGAGGCCGGACGCTGGATGGTCGCGGCGACGTTCGGCGGCGCGGAGCCGGCGCGCATCGAACCGTTCGAGCAGGCCGAGCTCGATCTCGCGCGTTGGTGGCTCGAGGCCTGAGGCCTCGCCGACCCGCGCTACCCGCCGCCCATTATCAGAACGCCTGACGGGTCCCGAACAGAAACTGCAGGCTGTTGTCGACGCCGTCGAAACTGTCCACGCGCTGCGCCACGGCGATGTAGGCGACCGACGGGAAGAACCCCATGAAGTCGTAGAAGCCGGCGGCGCCGACGCCGACGCCGACGGCGAAGTCGCTCAGACGGTAGAGCGAGCTGCGGCGATCTTCCACCCGTCCGGTGTCGACGAAGAGCCGGAGCTGGCCGTGGCGGAACACCACCCAATCGAAGAAATTGTGGTCGACGTTGGGGTAGATGGTCTGGCGAAGCTCGAAACGCGCCAGCGCGATGTTCTCGCCGAGACGCTCCTCGACCGGAATGCCGCGGATCGCGAGGTCGCCCCCGAGACTGTATTTGCCTTGGTTCGGCACCCGATCGCTGCCCGTCGGCGCGCTGAAGGCGTTCAGGAGCTGGAGGGCGATGAGGGTGCGGGGAGTGAGGATCGGCCGCACGAAGCTCGCGCGCACACCCCAGTCGCCGTAGTCGAAGGAGCTGCCCAGGGCATTGTCGTACCAATCCGCGAACAGCCGCACCTTGGTGGACGTGGTGGGATTGTCGTACGCGAATTCGTCCGTGTAGTCGTAGCGCAGGCCGACGCCGCCGAGCATGCCGTCGGTGTGGATCTGTGGCCGCGAGTCGTCGCCGAAGTCGCCGCGCAACGCCGCGAGCGTGTAGAAGCCGGAGAGGTTGTGACGGTAGCTGGTGGCGTCGTTCGCGGCCCCGAAGTGCAGCCGCGGCCCGACGTGCATGCCGACGCTGCGGTCGGAGACGAATCCGATCAGCCCGACGTCCTTGGTGTAGTCGTAGCGCTGGCGCGCGACGAAGAGGCCGGAGACGCCGAACTCGCTCGAGGTGACGGTGACGTCGGCGCTGTCGAGGACGACCTGAATCTCGCGCGGCCGTGCGTTGTTGACGCGCGTGTCCTCGAGGAGACGGCGGTCGGGATCGAGGATGGCGCGTCGCGCCGGCCACGACGTGCGCGCCTCGACGACCGCGCGATCAGTGTCCCCCGGCCAGGTGAGACGCAAGCGCTGGTCGTCGCGGCCGCGCAGCTCGAGCTCGACGGTCTCGCTGATCGGCCGGGTCGAAGTTCGCGCGACCGTCAACGTGTGGTGGTACGGCAGCTCGAGTGCGCCGGTCGATGGTTGCTGCGCTCTCGGAACGCGGCGGTGCCGGGTCCTTCTCGTTCAAGCGGACGGGGTCGAGCGCGTAATCGAGGGGCTCGGGATACGGGCCCGTCCAGTCGGCGAGGATCCGGTCGACCGATTGGCCGGCGCGCGACGCCGGCGCGGCAAGCGCGTCACGGAAGCTCGCCGTGCCTGCCAGGTAGCCGTCGACGGCGGTCTCGAACGTCGCGTCGCCGATCGCGTTCTCGAGCTTGGTGAAGATGGTGCGGCCGGGCGGCCGATCACGCGCGAAGCTCGCGGCGCCGTCGCGCAACTCCTCGGCGTGTCGCGCCTCGGGGAAGAACGCGCGCGCGAACGGGATCTTCGGCGCCGACTCGAAGCGATCGACGATCGCGAAGACGTTGAAGAGGCCGATCCAGTCGTAGACCGTGCGATGGCGCGGGTGGACGGTCGCGAGCCAGCGGTCGGCGAGCTCGGCCGCGAGGCCTTCGACGATCCAGGGCGCGTCGGCGGGGCTTTCGCGCGCCGTCACCAGCGGATGCAGCCAGGCGGCGTAGACCGCGGTCGCGAGCTCGCGCTCGTGAAACTCGCGCAGCAGGCGGTGGACACGCAGGATGCGGTCCGACACGATCGCAACGCCGGGTCCGCCGGGCGCGGTGAGCTCGAGCCGAAGCGGCGCCTGCGCGACGAGGAGCGGCTGCGCGAGCGGCGGCAGCGCGGCCGGACGCTCGCGCACGATGCGCTCGACCGCGTCGAGAATCGTCTCGGCGTATGGCGCGCGCGGCGGCAGCCGGAAGGCGCGCCGGGTAGGAAGCTCGAGCAGGGTGATGACGTTGCCGCCGACCTCGCGGTCGGTGCGACGGTAGTCCGTGCTCGCGAGCAGAGCGGGTCCAGGCGGTCCAGGTGCCGGCGCGACGCTCACCGGGCAGGTGCCGTCGTGGCCTTCCGCGCATACGCCGGCGCCGAGCATGACGGTGTTGGCGGTGGGCGCGCGCAGATGCCCGTACACGCAGGTGGGCGGCGCCGCTGCCGTCGCATCCCACGTCCCATCGACGGCGAGCGCGGGCAGGAACGGGAACCAGCCCGCGAGCGCGGTGACGCGTCCCTCGGCGACACCGAAGGGTCCGTAGCGCTCGGGCAGGACCGTCCGGAATCTGGCCCGCAACCGCATCGATTCGCCGGGGAGAAGCGCCGCCGGCAGCGGAACGCGTAGCAGCGTATCCACCCACCCGTCGATCGATTCGAGACGAGAGGCGCCGGCCCGGCGGAACGCGTCGAGCGATCGAACCGCGGCGCGTGTTCCGGGTGTGGTCTCGAGGTCCTCGACGGTGATGCCACCAGGGACCAGCACCTCGCGGGGATACACGAAGGGGCGGTTGAGATCGTTGATGCCGGGCTCGGCGCGCGCGAAGCGATTCGGGTAGAGCACCAGCGCGACTTCTTCGAGCGGACGGTGCGCGTGGTTCGAGAATCCGACCTCGAAGACGCCGGTGATCGTGCGCGCGTCAGGGTCGAGAACGGCGTCGACGGTGTAGCAGGTAGGGTTGGTCGCGGGTTCGGCTCCCGTCGCGGTGCCGTCGCGTCGTACTGATTCGGGGCCGCCGATCGCTCCCATGGGTGACGCGACCACCGCGAGCAGCGCGGACAACGCGACGAGCATCAAACAGCGACGCGGCATCGCGAAGCCATCTCACAGCGCCGGGTCGGCGACAAGCGAGGTGCACTCGTTCGAGACGGAAGAGTCGGTCGTGCCGGTGGATCGCGTCCACTGTGCCTGTGACCGGGTGCCGCGACTGTGGCAGCATGGCCCGCGGCCATGCCCGCGGGCTCGCCAGCTCGCGATCTTCGACGTCGACGGCACGCTGACGCGCACGGTGGCGGTCGACGCCGACTGCTTCGTGCGCGCGCTGGAGATCGAGTTCGGCCTCGTCCCGCCGCATACCGACTGGGCCGCCTACGTCCACACCACCGACGGCGGCATCATGCGCGAGCTCTTCGAGAGGCGCTCGGTCGCCTGCCCGATCGCGGCGAGATCGCCGCCTGGAAAGCGCTTCGTGAGCCTCCTCAGGGAGTCCGCGGCAGGAGATCCCCACCTGGTCACCGCGACGCCGGGCGCGGGAGCGTTGCTCGCCGCGCTGCATGCGGGAGACGAGTGGGACGTCGCGATCGCGACCGGTGCCTGGCGGACGTCGGCGCTCTTCAAGCTCCGGGTCGCCGGCATCGACATCGCGGGGTTGCCGGCGGCGTTCTCCGATGACGGCGAGGGACGCGACGAGATCGTACGCGCGGTGTGGACGCGCGCGAGCGCGCGTCCGGCGGCGTCCCTACGCGCGCGTCGTGTCGATCGGCGATGCGATCTGGGACGTACGCACCGCGCGGCGCCTCGGCTTGCCCTTCCTCGGCGTCGCGGTTAAGGGATCGGAAGACGCGCTGCGGGCGGCTGGCGCCACGCACGTCGTTCCCGACTTCCGCGACGCCGGCGCGGTGCTGCGGGCGCTCGCCGAGGCCAAGTGAGGAGCCACTCATGAGTCGAACCAAGATTTCGACCGGCAGCAAATGGGAACCGATCATCGGCTACTCGCGTGCCGTGCGCGTCGGTT
The DNA here is from genome assembly GCA_963846105.1 of uncultured delta proteobacterium. Lineage (GTDB taxonomy): Bacteria > Desulfobacterota > Binatia > UTPRO1 > UTPRO1 > CAWJUT01. The sequence goes on along the minus strand of CAWJUT010000004.1, from coordinate 231,917 downwards.
CCGCCGTGCACGTCTCCGGTACCACCGCCACCGACGCGAGCGGTGCCATCGTCGGTCCGGGCGATGCGTACGCGCAGGCCGTGCAAGCGCTCGCCAACATCAAAGCCGCGCTCGAGAAGGCCGGCGCGCGCCCGAGCGACGTCGTGCGCACGCGCATCTACATGACGAACATCGACGATTGGGAGAAGGTCGGCAAAGCGCACGGCGAGCTCTTCGGCGACATCCGCCCCGCGACCGCGATGGTCGAGGTGCGGCGCCTGATCGACCCGGCCATGCTGGTGGAAATTGAAGCGGACGCCTGGATCGAGGACTGAGCCATGCTGGTCGAGCAATATCGCGGGCTCGCGCGCTACAACCGCTGGATGAACGAGCGCCTCTACGCGCTCTGCGCCACCATTCCCGATGAGGAGCGCAAGCGTGATCGCGGCGCGTTCTTCCGTTCCGTCCACGGCACCCTCAACCACCTCCTGCTCACCGATCGTGCCTGGCTCGGACGCTTCACGCGCGATCCCGCGATCGCCGAGTCGCGCGACGCCGACGGCACCCTGATCGCGTCCACCGGCAAGCTCGATCAAGAGCTGTACGCCGACTTCGCGACGCTGCGCGCCGAGCGAGGGAAGACCGACGCGGCGATCGAAGCGTTCGCGGCGACGCTCACCGAGGAACGGCTGGCGGCGAACCTCGCGTACCGCACCACCAAGGGCACGCCTCACGAGCACCCGCTGTGGTGGGCGGTGACCCACTTCTTCAATCACCAGACGCATCACCGCGGCCAGCTCACGACATTGCTGAAGCAGCTCGGGTACGATCCCGGCGTGACCGATCTGGTGTTTCTGCTGCGCGGCGACGCGGCGTGATCATCCGCGACGCGACCCTGGCCGATCTGCCCGCGATCGTCGCCATCTACAACGCGACGATTCCCGACCGCATGTCCACGGCGGACACCGCCCCGGTCACCGTCGAGAGCCGGGTGCCGTGGTTCCACGGTCACACGCCCGAGCATCGGCCGCTCTGGGTCGTCGAGCGCGAAGGAGCGGTGGCGGGATGGCTCGGCGTGCAGTCGTTCTACGGCCGGCCGGCGTATCACGCGACCGCCGAGTTGAGCGTGTACGTCGCACCTGAGCATCGCCGGCACGGGCTGGCGCGCCGCCTCGTCGGTCATGCCCGCGGCGCGCGCCGGCGCTCGGGTCTCGACGTTGCTCGGGTTTGTGTTCGCCCACAACGAGCCGAGCCTGCGGCTCCTCGAAGCGTTCGGATTCGAGCGCTGGGGATTGCTGCCGCGCGTCGCCGAGCTCGACGGCGTGGAGCGCGATCTCGTCATCGTCGGCCGGCGCGGGCAGCCCGCGCAAGCTGCGAACGCGAAGCGGCCGCCGTGAAGCGTCGGGTGGAGCCGGTGGTTAGGCCTCGTCACTAGTCCGCCGCGCGTCGAATCATCTCGGTAACCGCCGAGGCCTGCTCGACCTGCACAAAGTGCCCGCTGGGTGAGATCAGCAAGAGCTCGGCTCTCGCTACCTCGCGCGCAAGCCTCTCCGCAGTGGCACGGCGCGCCGGATCGTCGCGTTGCGCAACGATGTACACGGGCACGTCGATCTCTCCGTAGTGGGGACTCTGGCGTGCCAGATCACCGGCGGAAAACCAGTGCTCGTTGGCCACCGCGTGCAGGATCTTGGGCTCGGAAAACACCGCAGTGCGTATGGCGGTGAACATCGCAGGCGGCGCACCGACCTTGAATTCCTCCCCGATCGACTTCGCAATCTTGGCCTCGGTGCTGCTGCGCGGCACGATACGCGCCAGCCCTAGTCCGAAAGCCGGCAGCCGAAGGAAGCGATCAGAGAGGGTTGATCGAACGGATAGGCGCGTAGACGGCGCTGTCGAGCACTACCAGGGCGGCCAACACGCGGCGATTTCATTTGGGCCAGCGCCAAGGCGGTGGCGCCACCGAAGGAATGCCCGACCACGACCGTCCGCTCGAGGTCTAGCTTTTCGATGAGTGCAAGCGCCGTGCGCGCGTTGTGCTCGACAGAGTAGCGGGCGCTGTCCCCGCTGAAGCCCTGGCCTGGTCGGTCATAGCGCGTTACCCGATACGTCGTGCGTAGCTCTTGCGCCTGGGCATCGAAATCCTCGAGGATTCCGGGTGAGCCATGGGATCATCAGGATGTCGCGACCCGTGCCCTCCTGAAGCACGCGCAGCGAGACGCCGCCGACCTCCATGAGCTCGCCGGCGAAGCCCGGCGGTATCGTGATGTTGGGCGTGTAGAGCAGGCCGGCGCCGCAGATGGCGGCGGCCGCGCAGGCCAGACCGAGCACAGCGAGAGCGGCGAGGCGACCAGCGGCACGTTTCATTCGAACCTCTGCAGCGGCATGAGCCTGCGAAGGGCTGGCATGTATCACGTGGATAGTTCCGGGTCATCGAGCAGCGGACTCCCAGGATCGGGAGGCGCAGAACAGCGCCTCGTCGCGCCGGCTCAGCGCGCGAGGTCGCGGAAGAAGTAGCGCAGCGCCTGGTTCAACACCTCGGCGCGCTCCCACTGCAGGAAGTGGCCCGCGCCCTCGACGACGAAGGGCCCGACGCGCTCGGTGAACACGATCTCGCGCGCGGCGCGGGAAGTCCGGCCAGATGACGTGGTCGTCGGGTCCGTAGAGCACGAGCGTCGGCACCGGATTCGGTCTCGAAGAAGCGCGGCGGCTCGCGAGAGCGGGCGCGCGCCGACCGCCGACTCGTAGTTGCCGAAGCTGGCGCGCAGCTTGGCGGCGTCGGCGAACGGCTCGGTCATGAAGTCGACGTCCTCGGGCGTGAACGTCCCGGCGTGGCCCAGAAGCGCGGGCCGTAGAACTGCGCGATGTAGCGCCGGCGCTTGCTCGGGCGCGTCGAGCTCGGCGGCGAGCGCGTCGGCTTCGCGGCCCTGGCGGACGAAATAGTCGGCGGCCATGCGGACTCGCGCTTGCGGCTTGGCGGGAAGGCCGGCCGCCGCGTACGCCTCCGGCAGCAACGGCAGGATGGTGTTGAAGAGCACTGGCGCTCGATCACGCCGGGGAAGCGCAAGCCGAGGTCCTGGATCACGCCGCCACCGAGGTCGCCGCCGGCGGCACCGCAGCGCGCGTGGCCGAGCACGTCGTGGACGAGCGCGTACAGGTCGCGGGCGTGGGCGGCGAGATCGTAGAACCCGTCGGCCGGCAGGCCGGAGTCGCCGAAGCCGCGCAGGTCGGGAACGATCACCTCGAAGCCGGCGGCGGCGAGCGGCGCGATGTTGCGCCACCAGATGCGCTTGGTCTCCGGCCATCCGTGCACGAGCAGCAGCGGGTAGCCGCCGGCGCCCTCGCGCACGAACGCCAGCTCGACGCCGTCGCGCACGACGGCGCGCTCGAGGCGAAAGGCCGTCGTCAGGCGCGCTCTCCGGGCGCGCGCTTGCGGACGATGCTGAGCCCGTCGGCGACCGCGAGCATCACCACCTCGACGCGGGCGTCGCTGGCGAGAAAATCGTTCAACGCGCGCAGCGCGCGTGTGCTCTCGTCGGTGGTATCGGTCTGCAGCACGCTGCCCCATCCAGAGCACGTTGTCGAAGAGGACGAGCCCGTTCGGTCGCAGGCGCGCGAGAATCTCCTCGTAGTAGGCCCGGTAGCCGGTCTTGTCGGCATCGATGAAGGCGAGGTCGAACTGCGTCGACGCTGGCAGCGCGCGCAGGGTGTCGAGCGCGGGGGCGATGCGCAGGTCGATCCTGGACGCGACGCCGGCCTTCTCCCAGTGGCGCCGTCCGATCGCCGTCCACTCCTCGTTGATGTCGCAGCAGAGCAGACGCCCGTCGTCCGGCAAGCCGCGCGCGATGCAGAGCGCGCTGTAGCCGGTGAACGTGCCGACTTCCACCGCCGAGCGCGCGCCGATGGCGCGGGTGAGCAGCGTCAGGAACGCGCCTTGCTCGGGCGCGACCTGCATCAGGCTCACCCCGCCGAGCTTCGCGGTCTCGGCGGCGAGCGCCGCCAGCACCGGGTCGCGCTCGCTGCGGTGCGCGAGCACGTACGCATAGAGCTCCGACGTGATCGGCGTGAACTTGTCCATGGGGCCTCCCTCGCGTGTGCGATGCTACTTAGTGCGGTGGCGGAATGGTGTCCAGATCGCGCGTGCACGGCGCGCGCGCGTCGGCAGACCTCACTCCTCCACGGGCCGGGCGCGGTAGCTGCGCGCGCGGCGGTCTGCTACACGGAGCCCATGCGGAGGATCGTGCTCCTCGAGCCGCCGTACGTCTTCTGGGACCGCGCGATGGATCGCATCCGCGACGGCGAGGAGAGCGTCACGGGCTGGGGCGTGCTGGTGCTGGCGGCGGTGGCGCGCCAGCACGGCTACGAGGTCACGATCGTCGACGCCAAAGCCGGCGGCATGACGCTCGAGGACGCCACCCGCCGCGTGACGGCGCTCGCGCCCGACGTCCTCGGAATCTCCGCGACGACCATCTCGGTCACCAACGGCGCGCGCATCGCCGATGCGGTGAAGGCGAAGCTGCCCGACGTCGTCACGGTCGTCGGCGGCCCGCACGTGAGCGCCGTGCCCGAGGCGACGCTGCGAGCGTTTCCCGAGTTCGACTACGGCGTGTCGGCGAGGGCGAGATCTCGTTCTTCGAGCTGCTCGCGCGCTCGCCGAGCGGCGCGCCGTACGAGCATCTCACCGGCGTCGTCGTGTCGCGACCGCGAAGGTACGGTCCTCGCCAATTGCCGCGCCCCCTACATCGACGACCTCGACAGCCTGCCGTTTCCGGCCTGGGACCTCCTGGGCGACGACTTCCCGCACCGCTTCGGACCGTCGATCTTCAACTATCGCTGCACGCCGATCGCGACCCTGGTGACCTCGCGCGGCTGCCCGTTCTCGTGCACGTTCTGCGACCGCTCCACCTCGGGCAAGCGCGGCCGCTACCACAGCGTCGAGTACGTCATGGAGATGTGCCGCGTGCTCGCGGCCAAGGGCGTCGCGCCACGTGCTCTTCTACGACGATCTCTTCACGGTGAAGAAGCAGCGTGTGGTCGAGCTCTGCGAGGCGATGATCCGCGCCCGGCTGCCGTTCACGTGGAGCTGCAACAGCCACCCGAACCTGCTCGATCTCGCCGACCCTCACCCTCATGAAGCGCGCCGGCTGCTGGCAGATCGCCTACGGCATCGAGTCGGGCTCGCAGAGGGTGCTCAACGTCGTCAAGCACGAGGTCAAGCTGCCGCGCCTGCGCGAGACCCTGCGCCTGACGCGCCAGGCCGGCATCCGCGCCAAGGGCTACCTCATGCTCGGGCATCCGACCGAGGACCGCGAGAGCCTGGAGGAGACGCTCGCTTTCCTCGAGTGAGGTCGACCTCGACATCGCCCAGGTCACCAAGTTCACGCCCTATCCGGGCACGCCCGCGTACCCGACGATCCCCCAGTACGGCACCTTCGCCGAGGACTGGGAGCGCATGAACGCGATGAACTTCATCTTCATCCCGCACGGACTGACGGAGGAGATCCTCGAAGACTACTTCCACCGCTGCTACCGTGCCTTCTACAGCCGCCCGCGCGTACTCCTGGGTCTGGCGCGCGCGTTCGCGGCGCAGCCGAGCTACGTCCCACGCTTCTTCGGGTACGCGCGCGCGTACCTGGCGGGTGAACGCCAGCGCAACCGCGAGCGCGGCGTCGGGCACGCGGTAGCTCCGGCCGCGCCGTGACGATGCGGACGTTGCTGCGCGCGCTTCGCTTCGACGGGCTGTGGTGGCGGAAGTTCGCCTATCTCGGGAGCGTCTATTTTCCGGAGTGGTGGAAACGCGGGTCGCCGCCGTGGATCGCGGCGATCATCTTCGCGTGCGTCGGCCGCAACCGGCGCGGCGCGGTCGCCAACATGCGCCGCGTGCTCGGCCGCCACGGCTGGCTCCGCGACTACTGGAACGGACTCAAGGTCTTCATCGCCTTCGCGCACTGCATGACCGAGACCCTCGAGTACTTCAGCCCCCGCCCGCAGCCGCTCGCGTTCGAGGAGCCGGACGACGACCCGATCGGTCGCGCGCTCGGCGAGGGCCGGGGCGCGGTGCTCGTCACCTGCCACTTCGGCAACTGGGACGTCGGCGGCGCGGACGCTGGCGCGCTTCGGCCGTCCCTTCAATCTCGTGATGGCGCGCGAGGTGAACGAGACCACCGCCGACTACGTCCGCCACGCCCGCGAGTCGCCGGCGTGCGGGTGCTGCTCTCCGACAGCTCGGTGTACGGGCTCGTTCAACATGCTGCGGGCGCTGCAGCCAGAACGAGATCGTCGCGCATGCAGCTCGACCGGCCGCTCGGAGGCGACGGCGCGCGCGCGGTCGAGTTCTTCGGCGCGCCGGCCTTGTTTCAAGCCGGACCGCTCCGTCTCGCGCGACTCGCCGGGTCGCCGATCTTTCCGGTGTTCGTCGTGCGCGTCGGGCGGCGGCGCTATCGCATCGTGCTCGGCAGCGAGCGACGCGTGGCGCGGACGCGAGCGTCGAGGAGATGGACCGCGTCCTCGGCGGCATCGTCCGCGAGTTCGAGGGTCTCGTCCGCCAGCACCCCGACCAGTGGTTTCAGTTCGAGCCGTTCTGGCCCGTCGACGGGCCGACGGCGGGCGTTACGACGCCGACGGACGCCGTGACCGCCGAGCGGACGATCGCGGCGCGATAGTAGAGCCTCTCCTCAGTCCACGCGCGGGACGTGACGGCAGCGAGCTCTGAATCGCGCGTCTCGTCGGCATCAAACGCGTATCCGTATCGCTGCGCCGGCTTGGCGGCACCCATATCATGGCATTGTGAAGGTCCGGGAGGTGATCCGGTTGCTTGAGTTGGAGGGTTGGTGCTTGGTAGTCACCGAAGGTAGCCATCGGCAGTTCAAACACCCGAAGAGGTCGGGCCGCGTGACGGTCAGCGGGCGGCTCGGCGACGAGATGCCGAAGGGGACGCTCGGCTCGGTGAGGCGGCAAGCGGGACTCATCATTCGGAGCAGGCGATGAGAAGGATCCAGTATCTGGTTCGCATCAGTAAGGACCGCGATAGCGACTGGGGGGCTTCGGTCCCTGATCTCCCAGGGTGCGTGGCGACGGGGAAGACCATCGATGCGACGCTCCGGCGGATCGAGCGGGCAGTGGCGCTTCACGTCGAGGGCATGCGCACCGACGGCATGAAGGTCCCCCAGCCGAGACATCGTGCGGTGACGCCGAGGCGCACCGCACGCCAGCTCGCGTTCTTCGCTACGGTCGAAGTAGCCGCCTGAGTCGCGGCAATCAGCGCCGGTAGCCGCTCTCGTTCGGGTCGTACTCGACCCACTGCACCTGGCCACCCTGCTGCCCCCACGCGCCGCCGCCGGTGAAGATCACGCGGCCGACGCCCTTGTAGTGCCATTGCATGCGGGTGACGTCGTCGCCGAAGTACCAGGGGATGAAGGCTTTGCCGGTGACGTACTGGCCCTGATCGGTGGGCTGACCGAGGATGTCCGCCACCTCTTTCATGCCCATGCCCTCTTTGATCTTCGCGAGCGGGCTCGACGCCGGCGGTGGCGGCGGTTTGGACGCCTCGGCGGCCTCCGACTTGGGGGGAGCCGCCGGCTCGCTTTCGGCCGGACGCGAGGCGCGCTCGGCGCATGCGCTCGCCACGGTCATCATCACCACGACTCCCAACCACATCCCGTACCGACGCATCATGCCATCCTCCTCGCCAAGGTGTGTCGCGCGAATCGCGGGCTTGTACGTCGGGGTCCGTTGATGGTCAAGCGCGCGGCGCTGTGGTAATGCGCACGCCGCTCGTGCAGCTCGCGTCCATTCGTCTTCTGCTGCTCTTCATCACGCTCACGACCGGGTGCGCGCTCGTCGCCCGCGGCGACCGTTGGGACGACGTGCGTCGGCGGACGATCGAGCCCATCAACTCGACGTTCCACCGCCACCTGCCGCGCGACTTGAAAGCGCGCGATCTCGACGCGCTCGTCGGCCTCTACGCTGCCGACCAGGTCGAGGACCTCGACTGGGAGGGCGGCGATCGCTTCGGCGGAGAGAGCTTCGAGCAGAGCCTGCGCTGGCGCGATCGGGAGACGGAAACGCCGGTACGCGCCCACTATGCGCGCATCCTCGATCTCTTCCCCACGATCGAGAAGGCGGAGCTCAGGATTCTCCGCGTCTACTGGGAAACCCCCGAGCCCGAGGGGGTGCGCGCCGACGTGCGGCTCCTGGTGCGCGGCGGCGACGGCGCGCGGCGCGGGCAGCTCGATCAACGCATGGATCTCTGGTTTGCCGAGCGCGCCGGCAGTTGGAAGATCACACGCGAAGAGGTGCACGCGCGCGAGCTGGTGACCAGCGCCGCACCGTTCTTCGAGCTCGCGACCGAAGCCGCGGGCATCGACGACGTCCACGACACCACCGGCTCGCCGCCGTTTCGCATCGTCGGCGGCTCCTTCAACAGCTCGGGCAGCGCCGTCGGCGACCTCGACGGCGACGGCGACGAGGACATCGTGCTGGTGAGCGCCTCGCGCCTGCGCGTCTACCGCAACCGCGGCAACGGGCGCTTCGAGGATGCGACGGCGGCGAGTGGTCTCGCGGCGGCTTTTCCCGGTGTTGCCACCGGCGCGCTGCTCTTCGACTACGACAACGACGGCCGCTCCGACTTGTGGGTCTGCTCGATCGGGCCGAGCGATCGCCTCTACCACAACGAGGGCGGTCATTTTCGCGACGTGACCGAGCGCGCGGGCATCAAGCCCGGCCGCTGGGCGAGCATGGCGCTCGCGGCCGACTACGATCGCGACGGGGATCTCGACGTCTTCGTCACGCGCATGGGCGACCAGGCCGAGACGGCGCCATCGCCCAACTACGCTGCCGAGAACGGCCTCCCCGACACGCTCTACCGCAACGACGGCGACGGGACCTTCACCGACGTGAGCGACCGCGCCGGCGTCGCCGATCGCGGCTGGGGCCTCGCGTCCGCCTGGGGCGACTACGACAACGACGGGTGGCCCGACCTCTACGTCGGCAACGAGTTCGGAAAGAACGAGCTCTATCGCAATCAGCGCGACGGTACGTTCCGGAAGGTTGGCAAGCCGAGCGGCACCGACGATCGCGGCGCGGCCATGGGTGTGGCCTGGGGCGACGTCGACGGCGACGGCGATCTCGACCTCTTCGTCTCCAACATGTTCGCCAACTCGAGCTGGCTCACTCTTCCACCCGGACTTTCCGCGCCCGGTGCCGTGGTATCTGAGCTTCTTCACCGAGCGCATCCGGCAGATCACGGCGGAGATCACGCGCGGCAGCTCGCTCTTCCGGAACGAAGGCGACGGCACGTTCACCGACGTGAGCGACGCGGCCGGCGTGCGCGACGGCCAGTGGGGCTGGGGCGCGGAGTTCCTCGACTACGACAACGACGGCCGCCTCGACATCTACGCCAGCAACGGGTTCGTCTCCGGTCCTGTCCTCGACGACGTCTGAATAGACATGTTCGAGGGCGTCGGTCGGCGCCGGGATCAGATCGAAGGCAAGATGCTCGACATCGGCGAGAACAGTCTCAACGGTTACGAGCGCGACTGTCTCTTCCGCAACAACGGCGACGCGACCTTCACCGACGTCGGCTACGTGAACGCCGCCGACCGCATCGAGGACGGACGCAGCGTCTCGATCTTCGACTACGACCGCGACGGCTGCATGGACGTCCTGCTACGCAACTATCGCCAGCCGGCGCAACTGCTGCGCAACCGCGGCGGCGGCGGTCATTGGCTGCAGGTGAAGCTGGTGGGCACGCGCAGCAACCGCGACGCGGTCGGCGCGCGCGTCGTCGCCCTCACCGGTGGCACGCCGCCAGATCCGCGAGGTGAGCGCGGGCAGCGGCTATCTCGGCAACGGCAGCCTGGTGCAGCACTTCGGGCTCGGCGCGGCGACGCGCGTCGATCGGCTCGAGATCGCCTGGCCGTCGGGTGCGCGCAGCACCCTCGAGAACGTCGCCGCCGACCAGCGGATCGTGGTGACGGAATGAGCTCGATGTTGCGATCAGCGCGCGGCGCGTAGCCGGCTCAAGAGATCGAGCCCCGGATACCCGTCCGCCGGTGCCATGCCGACCTTGCGTTGGAAGTCCCGCACGGCCTGCTTCGTCGCGTTGCCGACGCGACCGTCGATGCCTTTGGTGTCGAGGCCGAGATCGGTGAGCCGACGCTGGACTTCCTGCGTCTCGACGAGAGTCAGGGCACGTTCGCCGCCAGGGAATTTGTCCGCCAAGGCATCGCCGCCCATGATGCGATCACCCAGGTGCACGATGGCGAGCGTGTAGTTCATCGACGGGTTGTAGGAGCGCACGGCGTAGAAATTCGGCCCGAGCAGGAAGGCGGGCCCGCCGGCGACCGGCACCCAGAGCTGCGCGCTCGCGTGCGGTGACGCGAAAGGCTGGCCGTCCGCTCGCACCACCCCGTCCTTCTCCCATCCAGCGTAGCTGCGCGAAGCCGCGCCACCCTTGAAGCCGCGCGGCACGCGCACCTGGTATCCCCATGGCTCGCCGCGGCGGTAGTTGCCGCGCTTCACGAGGTAGCGCGCGCTCGCGCCGAGCGCGTCGTCGGGCGGACCGAACGGATTGATACGACCATCGCCATCGTAGTCGAGTCCGATGCGCAGCCACGTTTCCGGCATCCACTGCGTGTGACCCATGGCGCCCGCCCAGGAGCCCCGCATCTCGGCGGGCGTGCTCCAACCACGCTCGACGATCCTGAGCGCGTTGATGAGCTCCTGCTCCCAGTAGGTGCGGCGGCGTGCCTCACCCCACGCGAGCGTCGCCAGTGCGGGGAAGACGGGACGCATGTGGTTCTGGTGCACGAGAGGATCGCCATAGGCGGATTCGACGCCCCACAGTCCGAGCATGATCGAGCGCTCGACGCCGAAATCTCGCTCGATCCGCGCAAGCAGCGGCGCGTGTTCCTTCGCTTTCTCCCTGCCGGTCGTGACGCTCCAGTCGGAGACGCGCCGATTGAGATATTGCCAGAGCTTCTCGTTGAACTCGGGTTGCGCGCGCTGCAGCTCCAGCACGGCCGGGTCGGGCTTCAGGTCGTGCATCACATGCGTATAGGTCGCTTCCGAGATGCCGCGGGAGAGCGCGCGCGGGCGGAAGCTCTCGATCCAACGCGCGAAGGGGACGCGCTCGTTCTGCGCCAGAAGCTGTTCGCCGAAGATCAGTGTCGCGGCGGTTGCTGCCACCGTTGCCAACGTTCGAGGGCGGAAGATCCGCACGCGTGAACGGTTCATCGAGCCAGTCTCCGGTCAGCGGGCTGCCGCGTACGGCTCGGGGTGCCCCGCGCCCGTCGGGCGCCCAGCCGCGGCGGCCGCGGGCCGTGGCGGACCGCGCCGGCCACCGGCGCGTACTCGAGCTCACGCTGCTGGTCGACGCAGCGAAGCAGCAAGCCGCCGCGGCTCATGTCGCCCCGGCCGACGAACGCGGGCGGAAAGAGCAGGCGTTCGCCGAACACCTCGAGGAGCGGCTCGACGTAGCGCTCGCTCGCGATGCTGCCGAGCAGGACGATGCGGCATCGGTCGCCGCCGAGCAGTCGCAGCGCCCGCGCGTCCCGCAGGAGCGGCTCCAGGTAGCGCGGCTCGCCGAGCTTGATGGCACGGCGTCGAAGCGGCGGAGCCGCTCGATCGTCACCGGCTCGGCCGGGTCGCGGAGCCCTTCGCCGGGCGTGATGACGAAGGCGCCGCAGAGTCCCGCCGGCGGGCGGCCGAAGGCCCGCGCATAGGCGAGCTTCCCGCGGAAGTAGAGCGAGCTGAGAAAGCTGAACACCTCGCCGAGCGGCACGCCGCCGGTTCGGTCCGGAGCCGCACCGCGAGCTCCGCGCCGGAGCGCTCATTGAACAGCAGCGCACCCCGCTCGCCACCCGTCGAGGCCGGCGAGAGCAGAAAGATGGTGTGGCCGGGCGCTTGCGCGGTGACCTCGAAGCGGCCCGTCTCCGCGCGCACCTCCCACAGGTCGTCGAAGCCCTCGTCGGGCGCCGGGCGTTCGAAGCGCTTGGCTGCCGCGCGAATGGCGACGTCCGGGACCCGCTCGCGGCCGGCGCGCGTCCGATTACGACGCAGGCATTCGCGCGACGCCCGTCGTCGAGAACGTAGCAGCGCACCGACGCGCCATGCCGCCGGCCCGCGGCGATGAGCGCAGCGCGGTCCGCGCGCGTCGCGTTCACGTTGTCCACCACGACCGAGCGCCCGGTGGAGAGCGCCTCGTCGATCAGCGCGAGCTGCCGCGCCTGCTTGTCGCGTCGGTTGCGCAGCAGGTCCTTGCTCACGTGCGCGTGGGTCGCCGCGAAGCGTTCCCGAAGAAGCTGGTCTTGCCGGAACCGGGCAGACCCACGAGGATCACCAGCTCTGCCACGAGATATGAGGATACCGATCTCCCGCTCGGGCGCCAGCGCCCGGACGTGCTCCCGAGGTCGGAATCGCACTTTCGAGAACGAGGTGCGCTGATTCTCACGTGTGCAAAGCGTGATAGCCGGGGTCGGTGAGACCAGTCGATTGAAGTCGGCGAGGATGGTGGTATCCACGGGTTTGCCTGTTTGGCTTGCGGCGATGGCATACGCGGCGACAGAATGAGAGCGACCTCGACCATCTTGATCGCCGTCGTCCTGATTCTCGTCACCGTGTCCATGGGGTGCCGGCATGACGAAGGGGCGCTCACCGTCGCGCTCGCCATTCTGCCGAGCGAGCTTGCTGCGTATCGCGACGTCGTCGCGGGCTTCGAGCGCGACAGCGGGCGGCGGGTCGTCGTCGTCCCGCAGCAGTATGCCGACATCCGCCGCGCGCTCGCGGCGGAGGCGGCCGCACGTCAGGGTACGCTCGACCTCGCCGAGCTCGACGTCTATTCGTTGGCGTCCGCCGCGGCTTCGATGCGCGTGCTCGAGCGCTCGGACCTCGGTCCGGTCGCCGATGCGCTCGATCCCGGCCGCGCTCGCGGCCGGGACGATCGACGGCCTGCGCTTCCTTCCCCATCGCGTCGCCTGGCAGGCGCTCATCTACGACCATGCCGCGCTCGGCCGCCCGCCGGCGACCTGGGACGAGCTGCTCGCCGTCGCGCGTGCGCATCCCGGCAAGATCGGCTTCAAGGGCGCGCTGCTACGAAGGCCTCACCTGCGACGTGTTGCCGTTCGTCTGGGCCGCCGGCGGTGACGGGGAGACGCTCGACGACGGCGGCGCGCGCGCGGCGTTTCGCTTCTTCGCCGCGCTCGCGCCCTACGTGAACCCACAGAGCGCAACCTTCAAGGAGGCCACGATTGCCGAGGCGATGGCGCGGGGCGAGATCGTCCTTCATCTGAACTGGCCGTTCGCCATGTCGGTGTACGAGCATCAAGGGCTCGCGCCGGATCGGATACGCTCCGCGCCGTTTCCCGCCGGACCGCGGGGACGCGCCACCGTGCTCGGCGGCGGATACCTCGGTGTCCCGCGAGCGGCCCCCCATCCGGTCGAGGCACTCGCCCTGGCGCGCTTCCTCCTGTCGCGCGAGACGCAGCTCGAGCTCGGGCGCCGGCTTGGCTGGTTCTCCGCGCGCCACGATGTGCCGCTCGCGAACGACACGCTTCTCGCCGGTTTCTGCCGCGATGCGACGAGACGTGCGCTCGCGCCCGGAGCGCGCCGACTATGCGCTCTTGAGCCGCGCTCTGGCAGGAAGCCTTCCGTGCGGTCGTCTTCGAGGCGAGACGCCCGAGACCGTCCTGCGCGCAGCGGCACAGAAGCTCGAGACGCGACGTCGGAGACGCGCGCATACATGAGCGAGTCGGACGTCGCCGACGGCTCCTCACGAGCCCGCCACCGCGGCAAGCGGCCCTGGTTGCTGCTCGCGCCCCTCGTCCTCTACCTCGCCGTCTTCCTCGCCTATCCGATGCTGTTCGCGGTGAGCTCGCGTTCACCGACCCGCTGACCGGCGCGTTCCCGAGCCTGGCAAGCTTTCGCAGCCTCGCGCGCGATCCGCTCTTCTGGCGGGCGCCTCGCCGGCAACGTCGCCGTGCCGGTACTGACCGTCGCGCTCGAGCTGGCCGCCGGTCTGGCACTCGCCCTTCTGCTCGCCGCGCGCTTGCCGGCGCGCCGTCTCGTGCGCGCCGTGGTGGTCATACCGTTCGCCCTGCCGGAGATCGTCTTTCTGGCCGTCATGCGCACTTTGCTCGCGCCGCGCGGCTACGCCAACGGCGCGCTCGCTCGCGCTCGGCGCTCCGACGGTCGACTTTCTCCTGCCTGGCGGTCTCGCTCACGTATGTAGCGGTCATCGCGGTCGACGCCTGGCGCACGACGCCGGTCGTCTTCCTGATCCTGCTCGGCGCACTGGCCGCGATCCCCGACGAGATCGCCGAGGCGGCACGGCTCGACGGAGCGCGCGGTTTGGCGTCGACTCGTGTTCGTGACACTGCCCCTCCTGCGGCCGGCGCTGGTGGCCGCGGTGCTGCTCCGCGGCCTCGACGCGCTCCGCATCTTCGCGACGCCGCTCGTGCTCGCCGGCGTCGAGGGCGTGCCGGTGCTGTCGACCTACGCGTACCATCAATGGTCCGACTACGGTGACGACGCGCGCCGCAGCGGCAGCGGCGATGGTGCTGGCGCTCCTGTGCGTGACGGCGAGCGTCCCTCTTCTCCGACGGCCGGTGACGACGATGAGACAGAGCTCTGGCCGTCGGCGCCTGCTGGTCATCGTGGCGGCCGCGCTGCTGCCGCTCTTGCTCGTGGCAAAACAGGCGTTCACGCCCGAGAGCGAGAGCTTCGCGTGGCCGCCGACCTGGCTCCCCGCGACATTCACGCTCGAGAACTTCCGTCGCTTGGCGCGATGCCGTCGAGGCCGGCGGCGGTCTCGTGCGCAGCCTGAGCGTCGCGCTGGCAACGGTGGTCGTCGACGCTCCTCCTCGCCGCTTCCGGCCGCCTGGATCGCGGCGCGCCGAACCGCGTATCGAACGCCGCCTCGACGCAGCTGATGGTAGCCGTTCGGATCCTGCCGTCGATCGCGATCGCGGTGCCGCTCGCGGTGCTCTTCGTCCGCTTCGGCCTCTACAACGATCCGCATCGCGACTCGGTCTCTGGCTCGCGCACACGCTGCTCGGGGTGCCCTTCGCCTTCTCTCATCCTGCGCGCAGCATTTCGCGGCGTGCCCGTCGAGCTCGAGGAGGCGGCGCGCCTCGACGGTGCGCGCGCCCGTCGCCGTGTTCCTGCGCGTGACCCTGCCGCTCGTCCGCCCTTCGCTCGCGACCGCGGCGCTGCTGGTCTTCCTGGTGTCCTGGGACGAGTTCGCCTACGCACTGCTTCTCCAGGTGACGAACCGGCCGCTGCCGCCGCTGCTCTACTACCTCGTGCGCCTTCGGCTTCCCCGGCCTGTCGAGCGCGGTCGCGGTGATCATGCTCATCCCGGCCGTCGTGATCGTCTTGGTGCTCGAGCCCGCGCTGCGCTCGGGGGTCCTGGCGGGGAGCGGTCGCTGATGGCGCGGGCTGTCCTCGATCGACTCGGCAAGCACTTCGGCGACGTCGTCGCGCTCGCGCGACTTCTCGCTCGAGGTGGCCGACGGCGAGCTGGTCACCATCCTCGGGCCGTCGGGTTGCGGCAAGTCGACGCTGCTGCGCCTGATCGCCGGCCTGGAGAGCTGTCGTCCGGCAAGATCCACGTCGGCGAGCGGCGGATCGATCGGCTCGCGCCGGAGGAGCGCGACGTCGCGATGGTGTTCCAGAGCTACGCGCTCTATCCGCACATGACCGTGCGCGGCAACGTCGAGTTTCCGCTGCGCATGCGGCGCGTGCCGCGCCGCGGAGCGCCGCGCGCCGGACCGAGGAGGTCGCCCAGCTTGCTCGAGCTCCGCGAGTCCTCGATCGCCGGCCCGGCGGCTCTCTCCGGCGGCCAGCGCCAGCGTGTCGCGCTGGCGCGCGCGCTGGTCCGCCACCCGGCGCTCTTCCTCCTCGACGAGCCGCTCTCGAACCTCGACGCGCGCTTACGCGCGAGCGTGCGGCACTATCATGCGCGACGTGCAGCGCCGCCTGCGGCGTCACGACGCTCTACGTCACCCACGACCAGAGCGAGGCGATGACGCTCGGCGATCGCGTCGTCGTCCTCGATCGCGGGCGCATCCAGCAGGTCGACACGCCGGCGCGATCTCTACGAGCGGCCCGCAAACACGTTCGTCGCCGGTTTCATCGGCACGCCGCCGATGAATCTGCTCGCCGGCGAGGTCGCAGGCGGAATGCTACGGATCGGAGACCAACAGGTCGGGCTCACGGCGAAGCTGCAGGACTCGCTGGACCCTGCGACCGAGCGCGTGGTCGTGGGTATTCGTCCCGAGACTTTCATGTCTGTAGAAGGACAGTCACGCGACCACGCTCGGTCGTTGCCGGAGCGCGCCGCCGACGCGCCCGCGAGTCTCGTCGTCCAACCTGATCCCGCGAGCCGTGAGCTCCTCGGTGGCGAGACTATCCTGCGCGCAGCGCTCGGAAGAGAGACCGTCCTGGTTCGCCTGCTCGGCAACGTGCGCGACCTTCCCGACCGGCTGGCCGTCGCCACCGAGACACTGCACCTATTTTCCGCCGACGATGGGAAGCGCCTCGGGCCCTGAGCAGGCGCGTCCTCGAGTGCTGTCCGGGAGCACCGAGGCCTTTTTCGCGACCGGATCGCGGGCGCGCGTGATCAGGAGGGGCGGCGTCGATTGCTCGACATGCCGCGGAGCGCCTGACGCCTCAGCCGGCTTTGGCCAGGTCGGGCAAGCGGTAGCCCTTGCGCTCGAGGTCGGCGCGCACCGTCTTCTTGTCCATCTTGCCGGTGGACGTGAGCGGGATCGCTCTCGACGAACAGCACGTCGTCGGGGAGCTGCCACTTGGCGAACTTGGCGGCGCAATGCGCGAGCGACCTCGGCGCGGCGTCACGTCGCGGCGCCGGCCTTCTTCACCACCAGCGCGACCGGCCGCTCGTCCCACTTCGGATGCGGCTGCGCGACCACGCACGCCTGCGCGACACCGCCGAGCGCCGACGATGTGGTTCTCGAGGTCGACCGAGGAGATCCACTCGCCGCCGCTCTTCACCAGATCCTTCGAGCGGTCGCTGATGATCAGGTACTCCTCGGGGTCGATCTTGCCGACGTCGCCGGTGATCAGCCAGCCGTCGTGGAACTTCGCGGGCTGCGGATCCTTGAAGTACTCCGAGCAGATCCACGGTCCGCGGATCAGGATCTCGCCGACCGCTTCGCCGTCGTGCGGCAGGCGCTCGAACTTGTCGTCGAAGATGTCGATCTCGAGTCCCGGGCATGAGCTGACCGGCCTTCGCGATGTTCACGAACTGCTCGTCTTCGGGCAGCGTCGAGCTGCGAGCGCTTCATCACGCGCCGCGACAGGGTCGCGAGCGGGCTCGTCTCCGTCATCCCCCAGCCCTGGATCATCTCGACGCCGAGCGTGTCCCAGTACCAGCGGATCAGCGACGGGGGCGGCGCCGACCCGCCGCAGGTGAGTCGCGAGAGCTTCGACAGATCGTACTTGCCGGGATTGGCTTCGAGCACCGCCTTGACGCCCTGCCAGATGGTCGGCACGCCGGCCGAGATCGTGACGCCTTCCGCCGCCATCAGCGCCGACGAGCGTCGCCGGATCCATGTAGCGGCTCGGCATCACCTGCTTCATGCCGAGCATGGTCGCCGACCACGGCAGGCCCCAGCCTTGCGCGTGGAACATCGGCACGATCCCGCACAGCGTGTCGGTGCCCGAGAGGCCCATGCAGTCGGTCATCGCACTGCGCCATGGTGTGCAGGTACTGCGAGCGGTGCTCGTACTCGACGCCTTTCGGGTTGCCGGTGGTGCCGCTCGTGTAGCAGAGCCCGAGCGGCGCGTTCTCGTCGAGCTCGGGCCACTCGTAGCGCGTCGGCTTGCCGGCGATGAACGCCTCGTAGTCGACCGGGTTCGGGAGCTCGGTCTCCCAGCGCTCGAAGCCTTCCTCGGTGGCCACCACGACGCGCTCGACGGTCGGGATGCTGCCCGCGGAGCTTTTCGAGCAGCGGCAGGAGATCGGAGTCGACGATGATCATGCGGTCGGCGGCGTGGTTGACGATGTAGTCGAGATCGGTGTCGGAGAGACGGATGTTGAGCGTGTGCAGCACCGCGCCCATCCCCGCGGTCGCGTAGTAGGCCTCGAGATGGCGCGACCCGTTCCACATGAACGTGCCGACCCGATCGCCGATGCCGATGCCGGCGTCGCGCAGCGCATGGGCGAGCGCGTGCGACCGGTCTCGCAGCGCCCTATACGTCTGGCGGCGCACCCCGCTCGCGGTCGCGGTGACGATCTCTTCGTTGGGCGCGACGCGCGCACCCCGTTCGATGAGCCGCCACATGAGGAGCGGCGTGTGTTGCATGCCCACGAGTCACCTCCGGAAGGACGTCGGCAGCGATTGCGGACCGCGGATGACGACGCCCGGGAGCGGCCCCTGCATCACGCCGTCGCGGAACGTCACCCGACCCGACTTGATGGTCGCGTCGTAGCCGTCGGCCTTCTGCAGCAGACGCCGCCCGCCCGCGGGCAGGTCGAACGCCAGCCACGGCTTCCCGAGCTTCAGCTTCTGCATGTCGATCACGTTCAAGTCCGCGAGATAGCCGGGTGCGACCACGCCGCGATCGGCGAGGCCATAGAGCAGAGCGGTGTCGCGGCACTGGCGCTTGATCGCGCTCTCCAGCGAGATCCGCGCGCGCGCGCGGTCGCGCACCCAGTGCTGCAGCATGAACGTCGGTGACGCGGCGTCGCAGATCGTGCCGCAATGCGCGCCGCCGTCGGAGAGCCTGTTGACGCAGTCGTCGCGTGCTTGCAGCGCCTCGAGGAAGTTCAGATTGCCGTCGCGGTAGTTGAGGATCGGGAAATAGATGAAGCCCGTTCCCTCGTCCTGCATCAGAAGGTCGTAGGCGTACTCATCGCCGCTGACGCCCCTGGCCGCTGCGCACGCCATGATCGATCTCCGCTGCCGTCGGCTCGTAGTTGAACGTCGGGTCCCATCGCGTACTGCATCGACCAGCCGCTGGCGACGATCTGGAGCAACGCCGACCAGGTCGGATTCCGGGAACACCGATTGCCTCGGCGATCATGCGGGCGCGAAACGCCGGGTCCTTCAGCCGCGCGAGCTGCTCTTCCCACGGCAGCGCGGCGATCTCGGCCCACGCCGGCTTGAAGAGGAAAGGATGCACCGTCCCGCGCCACGCCATCACGATGCCGTTGCCGCGCAGCGCGATCTGGGCGACGATGTTGGCGCCCTTGGCGTTCTCCTGCTCCATCGCCGCGATCTGCTCGTCGAGCGGAGAGCTCCTTCGCGATCGACTGCAGCGCCGCGAACGTGATCGGCAGCCCGGTCTCGCGGCTGAGCGCGCCCATCCACTCGAACTCGTTCCACTCGCGCCGCAGGTCGGAGACCATCTCGAACACGCCGTAGCCGACGCGGCCCATGGCGCGGCCGATGCCGATCAGCTCGTCCTTGGTCGCGGTCGTGCCGGGAACCAGCTCGCCGTCGATCGACTTGTGCAGGATCGTGCGCGAGGTCGAGAAGCCGAGCGCGCCGGCGCGCAGGCCTTCCTCGACGATCTGCGACATGCGCGCGATGTCGGTCGCGGTCGGCGGCTCGTTGCGCGCGCCGCGCTCGCCCATCACGTAGGCGCGCACGGCGCCGTGCGGCACATGGGTCGCGACGTCGACGGTGCGCGGCAGCTTCTCGAGCGCGTCGAGATACTCGGGGAAGCTCTCCCAGTTCCACGTCATGCCCTTCGGCGAGCGCGGTGCCGGGGATGTCCTCGACGCCCTCCATCAGGCCGATCAGCCATTGGTGGCGATCGGGCGCGGCCGGCGCGAAGCCGACGCCGCAGTTGCCCATGACGACGGTGGTCACGCCGTGCCAGGACGACGGCGCCATCTCCGCGTCCCAGGTCGCCTGGCCGTCATAGTGGGTGTGGATGTCGACGAAGCCCGGCGTGACGATCTTGCCCGTCGCGTCGATCTCCTCGCGGCCGCGCGGCGAGGTCCGGGCCGACTGCCGCGATCAGCCCGCCATCGATGGCGACGTCGGCGGCATGGGCTGGCGCGCCCGTGCCGTCGACCACCGTGCCGCCGCGGATCACCAGATCGTGCATGTGAGGGTTCTCCTTCCGAATCCCTCTCAATCCGCGAGGCCGTCGTCAAGTGCGTCGTGACGAGCGCACGAGCGGGCGCGCCTTCGCGCGCTACTCGAGCTAGTGCGGCGAGAAGAAGTTCGCCGGCAACGTGACGTCGGCGATGAAGCTGTAGTCCTCGCCGCACGGCACCGGCAGGGTGAAGAAGTCGCTCGGCAGCGTCACGTCGGCGATCAGGACGTACTGATCGATGCAGGTCTCGGTGGTGCAGGCGTCGGCGCCGAAGCAACGGAAGGAGTTGGGCGCCGCGAGCGGCTCGCAGAAGATGAAGGCGGGGGCGCCGCCGTCGCTGCGGAAGACGTTGCCGGTCGCGGTGCCGTCGTCGTTCAGGCTGATCGCCCAGCGCTCGGCGCCGACGTCCTTGTTCACGAGCACGCGCTTGCCGTCCGGCGTACCCTGAATCCCCCGTGGGGCGCCGCCGACACTGCACGAGTCGGCGCCCGAACAGTGGAACGAGTTGGGCTGTGCGAGTGGCGAGCAGAAGATGAACGCCGGCGGTCCGCCGTCGCTGCGGAAGACGTTGCCGGTCGCGGTGTCGTCCTCGTTCAAGCTGATCGCCCAGCGCTCGGCGCCGACGTCCTTGTTGACGAGCGTACGCTTGCCGTCCGGCGTGAGCTGCACCCCGCGTGCCGGCGGCGGCTCCGAGCTCGTGAACGTGAGCGAGAAATGCAGCGTCCTGTTCTCGGCCTCCTCGAACTCCGTGACCTCGAAGAGGCAGGGCGTCCCGCCGTCGACCTCGAGCTGGATCCGCGACTCGAATTGATCGACGCCGACGTCGTCGTTGCACGCGACCTCGGTCAGCGAATTGCAGTTGCCCTCGTAGGCCGTGAGGACCGTGTCGTAGCTGCTGCCGGCGGTGGAGACGATCAGCGTGCCGGCGCTCGGCGGTATGAATCGGTACCAGACGCTGCCGAGGTTCTGGGCTGGCGCCTCGAACGTGCACGATTGCAGGGGATCGGAGGCGGCGGTGGTGGCGTTGGTGGCATCGACGATGGCGAGGAACGGCGTCGCCCCGATCACGGTGGGAGCGCTGCAGGCGTCGTTGCCGGCGGGCGGCGCGGCAGCCAGACCGAAATGCAGATGCCGCCGGCACTCATCCCGAAGCTCGTCACCTCGAAGAGATAGGTGGTTCCGCCGGTCGCCGCGAACGTCACTTGCGCCGGGCCGCCGAGCAGATCGTCGTTGCAGGCGACTTCGGCGAGCGCTCCGCACGCGCCGGTATGCACGGTCAGCACCGCGTCGTAGTCGGTGCCGTGCGTGAACGCCGTCAGCGTACCGCTCGTCGACGGCGTGAAGCGGTACCAGACGCTGTGTGAGTCTTTGTTGTTGCCCCGGCAGGAGTGGACGGGATCATCGCCAGCCGTAGTCGCCCCCGTGGTGTCCTGGACGTCGGCGAACGGGAGCGACGAGACCACCGTCGGCGCCGAGCAGTTGTCGCTGGCGAGAGCCGGCACCGGCGCCGCGATCAGCGCCGCGAGCGAAAGCGCGGTGAGCAGGCGATACACTCTCATAGCGGGTCTTATCTCAGCTTTCTGTGGATGGTTCAGCACGCGGCAGCAAAGCGCCATGGCAGTGTCCATGGCGCTTGACGCGTAGGCGCGGCGCGGTCGATGTCTCATACTGCCTAGCCGGGACACCGTTCGTCAATCCGTTTCTCGCGCCCCGAACAACGTGACGGCGACGAAGAAGATCAGGTGCGCCACGTTCGGCGCCGCCGGTATGAGGAATGGGCGGAGACCGTGCGATATCGAGCCCAGGGCGCTCAGTGCGACGATGATCAGGACGGGATTGAGGAGCGCCATCCAGCGCGGGTACACGGTGGGGCGGCGCACGATGACGGCCGTATACAGGGCGGATCCCGCGATCAGGAAGACCGCGAGCAGACCCCAGAGCGGCAGCAGATAGGGTCGATAGGGTGTGAGCACCGTGAAGGGATCCGCGACCGGCGTCCCGGCATGGCGCTCGACGTGGATGATCAATCCGGTCAGCCCGTGGACGACGCCGCCGACTGCGCCGCCGTATGCTCCCAGGAAGAAGACCAGCCGTGCCGCGCGCGGGCTCCCCGGGGCGAGGCCGGCGGCGGCGTGCCAATAGCCGACACCGAACAGCGGGATCGCGAGCACGCCGAGATAGGTGCCGATGATCAACGCGCCGCGCGGCGGGGCGGCGAGCGCGAGATCCGGTCGCGCGGCGTTGGTGACCCAGAGGAGCAGAAGATCGCCACACGTCGCCAGCAGCGCCGCGACGATCGCGTAGACGCCGAGAAGACGCCGGGTCGAGGCGGGTGCGGGATAGGGCAGGCTCATGGTTGGACGTCAGTGCGGGAGACGGAAGCGGTAGAGCTGCGCGGCGTTGCCGCACACGACGCGCTCGACGGTCACCTCGGCCACGCCGGTGAGCTGGCGCGCCAGCGTCGCGTGCGAGTGTGGCCACGTGCCTTCGGGGTGTGGATAGTCGGAGCCCCACATCAGGCACGCGTCGCCGGTGAACGGAACGTTGGCGACGCCGACCGGATCGTGCTGGAAGGTGACGAAGCCCTGGCGGCGGAAGTACTCGCTCGGCAGCAGCTCGAGCTTCGGCCGCACGAACATGTGGTGCTCGCGGTAGGCGTCGTCCATCGCCGACAGCGCCCACGCGAGCCAGCCGCTGCCGCACTCGACCATCGCCACGCGCAAAGCGGGGTGGCGCGCGAGAATGCCCGCGCCGCAGAGATAGGCCGCGGTCTCCATCGGACCGCCGAGCGCGAGCACGTAGTTCACGACTGCGCCGCCGGGGCCGTGCGCCGGCGTTTGCGTCCGACCCGTGCCGGCATGGAAGCTGAGCGGCATGGCGAGCGCCTCGGCGGCGCTCCACAGCGGCTCGTACGCCGCGTCGTTGTAAGGGCGAACGTCGATGTGGCTCGGCAACAGCGCCAGCCGGAAGCCGCGCCGGGCGATGCGCTCGAGCTCGACGACGGCCGCCGGCACGTCCAGCACCGGGATCAGGGCGGCGGGCGCGAAGCGATCGGAGGCGCCGATGAAGGTGTCGGCCACCCAGTCGTTGTAGACGCGTGCGCTCGCCACCTGCAGCGCGGGATTCTCGATGCGGAAGCAGCAGAAGAAGCCGAGGTTCGGGTACATGACCTCGCCCCAGACGCCGTCGGTATCGAGATCGCGCAAGCGGGCGTCGGGGTCGTTGGCGCCCATGACGAACGTCTTCTGCGACGGCGCCGCGGTTCCACCAACGTCGCGTGCGCGCGTCTCGTCCGCCGGTGCGTCGGCGCCGGGCCGCGGCAACGCGAACCGTCGCACCACCGTGTCCTCGACCATGAAGAACGTCGCATTGTCGCGCATCTCGACGCGCGGACCGGCGGCGCGCAGATCGGGTGGCAGATGCCGCGTCCAGAGATCGAGCGGCTCCATCACGTGGCTGTCGGCGGAGATGAGCGTGCGCGGGAGCTGCATGGGAACCGCGATGATCGCTGGCACGGCGCGGCTTGGCGTGTCAAGGACGCGGCGCTATGAACACGTGCAGAAGGAGTACCACCGCATGGAGGTGAGCGAGCTCCGAACCGAAGCCGAGCTGCGCGAGGCTTTCCGGTCATGCACGAGTTGCGCACGCAGCTCGACGAACGCGAGTACCTGGCGCTGCTCGACGAGATGGCCCCGGAAGGGTACCGCCTGTTCGCGCTCCGCGAGGGCGGCGCGATCGTCGCGCTCGCCGGGATCGCGGTCATCACCAACCTCTACCACGGCCGCCACGTGTGGGTGTACGACCTGGTGACGACCGCGGCGGCGCGATCACGAGGGCATGGGCGCCACCTGCTCTCGTACGTCGAGGAGTTCGCGCGCGCGCAGGGATGCGGCGTGGTCGCGCTCTCCTCCGGCATGCAACGCACCGACGCGCACCGCTTCTACGAGCAACGCATGGGGTACGCCCGGCCGTCGTACGTGTTCGCGAAACAGCTCGACTGACCATGGCGAAGGAACGGAAGACATCCGGCGCGGCCGCACGACCACCCCGCGGCGCGGCGCGACCAACCGCTGCCGCGGCGCAACCACCCGGCGAGCGCCGACCCGGCCGAGGAGACCAACCGATGCAGATGCTCCACACGATGCTGCGCGTCGGGAGCCTCGAGCGCTCCCTCGATTTCTACTGCAACGTGCTCGGCATGCGGTTGCTGCGCAAGAAGGACTACCCCGTCGGGCCGCTTCACGCTCGCCTTCGTCGGCTACGGCGACGAGAGTGATCACACGGTGATCGAGCTGACCCACAACTGGGATACGCCGGCATACGATCTCGGCACCGGCTTCGGGCACGTCGCGCTCGGCGTCGAGGACATCTACCAGACCTGCAACGTGCTGCGCCGGAAGGGCGCGAAGATCGTGCGTGAGCCCGGACCGATGAAGCACGGCGGCTCGGAGATCGCGTTCATCGAGGACCCGGACGGCTACAAGATCGAGCTGATCCAGCTGCGCGGGCGCAGCGACTAGGGCGGCGAATCGAGCCGATCACCGACGTAGGAGAGGAGCGGCGGCGCGCCGGCGCGGACACCGAGCTCCCAATGCACTCGCGCGGGGCGCAGTGCCCCAGGAACGGATCACGCCGGTGTGAATGCCGTGCAGATGGTGCGCCGCGCAGACCGTGGTGCGATTGGACCGCTCGTTGCCGCCCCCGCGCGAGCGGAAGCGCACGTGGTGGTCGTGCAAGTGGCGCCGCGCGCTGCAGGCCGGGACCGTGCAGCGCCAGCCGTCACGCGCGAAAATGGGATCGCGATGCCGCGGCTCGGCTTCCCAATCGGACGTTACATGTACCAGCAGACGCTCAACTGCCGTCCAGCGCGGCTCGCCACTCCGCGCGTATGCGTCGAGGGCATCCCGGAACAATGCGACAACGGATGCCGGACCGCTGAAGCGGATCTCCGCGTCGGCCACCTCTGCCAGCGGGGCCGCGTTGACACTCTGTGCCCATGCCGGCGGGCTCGGCGGCGTGCGCACCGATCTGCAGTCGGACACCGAGTGACGTTTCCTGGCACTCGACCTCGGAGCGCGGCGCCGCGTCATCTGACACAACAGCGTACCCTGCCCGCGCGTCCTTCGGCGCGGCGTGCCACGCCCGCGCGTGTGGGATGAGTGGACTATCCAACGGTGGCGGAACGAGCGCGACGTCGGGACCGCCGACGTCGCGGGCGTCGAGCACCCAGTTCACCTCATCGGTCAAGCGGCGCACGGTGACGGTGTTGGCGCGGGCGATCCACTCGCCGGCGTTGTGTCGATCGACGACCGGGACGAGCGTGAGCGCCCGGACCCAGGACAGTCGGCCTTGCTCGTATGCCTCGGCGAATGGGGCGGAGCGGCGCACCGTCTTCTCGATCTTGAGCAGCGCCCAGGCTTTGCGGAGCGAGATGCCGAGCCTCTCGCGCACGTAGCCTTCCGAGGACGAGAAGCCGAGCGCGCGGTAGAGCCGGTGATCGACCAGCATGCGAAGCAGCCGACCGATGCGTGGCTCCACGCGGCCGATCGCGCCGACTGCCCCGCGGAGCTTTGCGTCGAGTGCGAACTCTGCAGCCTCTGCGAAGGGCTCCTCCGCGACCACGGCGGACGCCAACACGCCCATGACGCCGAATCGTGCTGCCAGCTCGGGCGGCCCGCCATGTACATCCGAAGGGGCATCCGGCCAGGACGATAACGCAGTGGGGTGGGCCGAAGGCTCATCGATTCCTTCCGGCCAGGCATCGCCGGGCGCGGCGTCTGATGCGCGACGCACCGAGACATCGCCGGGCGCCGCGGCTGACGCGCAGCGGACCCGCGCATCGCCCGCCTTTGATGCGCCGCGAACCCGCGCTGCCGCGCGACGCACACGCCGGGCGAGACGCACCATTGCCAGGAGCGCTCGGTCGCCGACGGGGGTGCCGTCGCGGCGTCCCGCGATACCCTCGGCGGCGATGTATTCCACCGCTCGCCAGGTGGGGAGCGGCTCGCCGGCGACCCGGCGTGCCAGCTCGAGCGCATGACGCCAGAGCGCACGCACCCGCGCGGGGCAGGCAAGGCGCAGACGCACGACCGGCTCGCCTTCGATGGTACGATCGTCGTCAGGATCATCTGATGCTGCGGCGCCAGTCGGCGCGTGCGCTGCTTCGATCAGCGCTTCCAGCTCATCGACCGTCGTGCCACGGGCACGCGCGAGCCACGTCGCTTCATCGTCGGGACGTGCGACGCCGCAGAGCAGCCGCGCCTGCGTCCAGGAGAGCGCCCCGTCAGCGAATGCCGCGGCGATGAGCGGCAGGTCGTCGAGCCGGGTGGCGACCCAGGCGGCACTCTCGACGGTACGGGCGGAGATCCCGAGCCGCTCGCGGGCATAGTCCGCGAGTCGGGCGAATCCCAAGCGTTGATACGCGCGGCGGCGCAGCAGCTCGCGGGCGACCACGCCGATGGTGCGGCGCGCCGTGGCGTCCGCGCGACAAGCGCTGCGCAGCTCACGATCGAGCGCCAGGGCGAGCCGCCGTCGCTCGACGAAGCGCACGCGCTCGGTGTCGGGATCGACGCGATCGCGTCCCGTGCTGGGCTGGGCGGTACACAGAGGACGCGCAGCAGCGCCACGCAATGCGGTCACCACGAGTCTTCGAGAGAGCACGCCAAGTTGCTTCCGTGCGCGAGGCGTACAGCCTGAGGGTAGGCGAAGAATAAACGAAAGCGTCGGGACTTGTCAAGCGGAAACTAAAAGTTCGCGCGATCGAGGCTGGGCAGAGGACCGCGGCGCGCGCCGCGGACGGCATGCGGGCGGGCTGTGCGGCGTGATTCAATCGCGCGTCGACCAGGTGGTGGCGCGCGCCCGGCCCGCACTCACCGGCCGGCGCCGGCGGTCACCTCGTGTGCGAACGCCGCGACCGCCTCGATCAACGCCGGCGCGAAGATGTCGTTGTGACCCGCCCCCGCCACGCGGACGAAGCGCTTCGGCTCGCGCGCCATGGCGAACAGGCGCTCGCCGAGAGCAAGCGGTACGAGGTCGTCCTCGGTCGCCGTGCGCGATCAAGACCGGCACGTCGAGCTTCGCGATGCGGCTCTGCGAGTCGAAGCGCGTGCCGGCGAAGACCGCGAGCGGGCCGTAGTGCCGCCATGCCACGTCGCCGAGCGTCGTGAAGGTGGAGACCACCGCGACGCCGGCGCACGGACGCTGTGTGGCGAGGTAGATCGACACCGCGCCGCCGAGCGACTCTCCGAAGCACACGATGCGCGACGCGGAGACGCCCCGGCTGCGCTCGCTGTCGTAGGCGGCCTCGGCGTCGAGGTAGACGCCGCGCTCGCTCGGCCGCCCATCGCTCCGACCGTAGCCGCGATAGTCGTAGGCGAGCACCGAGAGGCCGGCGGCGCGCAGCGCCAGCAGCACCTCGGCGCGGCCGCCGATGTTGCCGCCGTTGCCGTGCGACCAGACGAGCGTTGCGGGCGCGTTCGGTGCGGCGGCGTACCACGCGTGCAGGCGGACGCCGTCGGCGGCGGTGAACCAGCGCTCCTCGACTCCCGGCGGAGGATCCGGGAGCGATCTGTCAGGAAAGAAGATGAGCTGGTTCAGCGGCATGGAGGCGCATCCCGCGGCGACGAGAACGGCAGCGATCACACTGACGACCGCACCCGCCGATCGTGTTGGCGTCGCTCCCCGGTCGATGCGCGACCACGCCCGGGCGTCTAGCATCGCGCGACCGCCGCCGTCCAGCCGGACATCGTTCACTGTCTATGCCCGTACTTCCTTCAGCTTCCGACGGCCCGGCTTCGCCGGCGCGCACGCAACCGCGGCGTTGCCCTCGGCATCGAAGCGGCGCAGACTCCGCCGAGACCACGAGAGAGGAGAACCATCATGCCCACATGGCATCGCATCGGCACCGAGGCGGAGCTGCACGTGCGCGTGCCCTGCTCGATCAAGCTCGATGGCCACGCGATTGCGCTGTTCCTCTACGAAGGGAAGCTGCGCGCCATCGGTGCGCGCTGCAACCACAAGGGCGGACCGCTCGCCGAGGGACGGCTGCGCGGCGAGTTCGTCATGTGTCCGTGGCACGCGTGGGAATACAGCGTCGTGACCGGCAAGGGGCCGGAGGGCTATGACGAGGAGCAGGTGCCGGTCTTCTCGGTCGAAACCCGGCCCGACGGCGTCTACGTCGCGACACCGCCCGCGCAGCCGCGCAAGCTCGTCAAGCACAAGCCCTCCCACCTGCTGGCGCGTCACGAGAAGCCGCCTGGCGCCCCGCCGCGCGTGCTCGGCATCGCGACCACGGCGATGGACGCCGGGAATCCCGCGCTTCTCGACCTCCGACGCCCTGCTCGACCATGCGCTGCGGTACGTGGGTGAGGAGCGCGGCGCCGAGACCCAGCTCATCCGCCTTCGCGACCTCAGCTTCCGCCCGTGCGAAGGGAACTACTCCAAGGCCTCGCATGCCTGTACGTGGCCATGCGCCATCACCGAGCGCGACCCCGAGGATCAGCTCACGGCCGTCTACGAGGGGTTGGTGCATTGGGCGGACGTGGTGCTGGTGGCGACGCCCATCCGCTGGGGCAACGCCGCCGGGCTCTACTACAAGATGATCGAGCGGCTGAACTGCGTGCAGAACCAGATCACCATCGCCGACAACGTGCTGATCAAGAACAAGGTGGCGGGCTTCATCATCACCGGCGGCCAGGACAACATCCAGGCGGTCGCGGGCGGCATGCTGACGTTCTGGTCCGAGCTCGGGTTCGTCTTTCCGCCGTTTCCGTTCATCGCGCACTCACGTGGCTGGGACGCCGAGGACATGGAGAACAACGTCCGCAAGGTGCGCGCCAGCGAGGCGCTGAAGACAGCAGCGCACGAGCTCGCCGGTCGAGCGCTCGACTTCTGGACGGTGATCGATCATCACCGCGCCGAGCTCGAGAAGCCGATGGAGCGCGCCGGCCGCAAGGCGCATCGTCTGACCGCGCCAGAGGAGGTTTCCGCATGAGCAGTCGATTGGACATCGCCCACGCCTACGAGAAAGCGCTCTTCGCCGGCAAGATGGACGAAGTCGGACGTTACTTCACCGACGACGTCGTCTACTGGGTGGCGGGCTCGCCGCCGATCGGCGGCGAATGGCGCGGTCGCGACGCGGTCATCCGCTCCATGGCGAACCGCGAGGCCGGTCTCGGCGCGGCCGACTGGGGGTACGAGGACGTCTGGCGCGAATGGTACGACGCCGAGGATCGCGTCATCGTCGAGATTCGCGAGCGCAGCTGGCTGAAGACCGCGCCCGCGGACGTCATGGACCAGCGCACCTGTGCCGTGATCAGGTTTCGCGGCGACCGGATCTGCGAGCTCCGCGACTACACCGACGCGCACGTCTACGAGGAGTTCCGCCGCCGCCATCCCGAGCTGCCGAAGTTCGCGGCGCGCTAGCGGGCGGCCAACGAACGCGTTCACTGCCGGGCGCGGAAATCCTCGAGCGCGCGCTGCGCCGCGGTAAAGGTCGGCTGGATCTGCAACGCCGCCTCGAGCTGCGCGACGGCCTCGGCGTGCTTCCCCTGGCGCGCGAGTACGAGCGCGAGATTGTAGCGCGCCCGATAGTGCTGCGGGTCGATCTCGATGGTGGCGCGATACTGCTCGACGGCCTCGTCGAGCTTGCCTTGCCCGAACAGCGTGTTGGCGAGGGCGTTGCGCGCCTGCGGGTAGTCGGGTTTCAGGCGCAGCGCTTCGCGATACTCGTCGAGCGCCTCGTCGATGCGCTTCTGGGCGACGAGCGTCACCCCGAGACCATAGTGCGTGAGCGGGTCCTCGGGGTCGCTGCGGACCGCGGCGGCGTACTGGTCGAGGGCCTCGGCGCTCCGTCCGTTCTTGTACAAATGGTCGCCGAGCCACATGCGCGCGCGCGCGTTCTGGGGACGCTTGGCGACGATGTCGCTCCAGAAAGCGAGGGTGCTGCGATAGGCCTCGTTGCGCGACACCGTGACCTGCGCGAGCAGGGCGGCAAGCGCGACCACCACCACGGTCTGGGCGGTGCGGCCGACGCGCAAGCGCTGGGCGAGGGCGTGACCGCCGAGGACGATCAGCGCGACCACCGCCGCGAGTGGCAGATACATGCGCCGCTCGGCGGCGATCTCGTTCAAGAGCGGCCGGAAGCTCGAGGTCGGCGCGAGAATGACGAAGAACCAGACGCCGAGAAAGCCGAGCCTCCACCCCCGGTAGAGCGCCCACACGGTCGCCGCGACCAGCCCCGTGATGATGATGGCCCACGGCAGCACGGCCATCACCGAGGTGGCGATCGGCCAGTCGTCATAGTCGGCCACCAGCGGGTGCGGCCACAGGACGAGCCGGAGGTAGTGCACCAGGACGCCGGCTTGCGTCCACGCGTAGTCCCACGGCGACACCGGGTGCGGTCGGGTCGAAAGCATCGCTCTGCGGAGCCGCGTTGCCGAGATCACGGTCTGCAGGACGAACACCGCCGCCAATCCGCCGTAGAGCTTCCAGTGACGAGCCAGCGCCTGCCACCACGAGCCAGACCAGAAGAGACGGTCGGAGACCAGCACGACGATCGGCACGGCGACGATCACCTCTTTGCAGCCCATACCGGCGGCAAAGGCGACCAGGGCGGCGACGTGCCAGGTCCCGGCGGCCGGCGCCCATTCGAAGCCACGGTTCGCGCAATAGAGCGTCAGCAGGAAGAAGAGGCTCATCAGCAACTCGGTGCGTTGGATGACGTACGAGACGCCTTCGCTCGCGAGCGGATGCACGACCCAGAGGAGCGCGATCGCGAGCGCGAGCCGGCTGGCGTCCGCGGCATAGCGCGGGCGCAGCGTCGGTGAGAGGAGGATGCGACGCACGGTTCCGAACAGCACCAACGAGGTCAGAACGTGGATCAGGATGTTGAAGGCGTGGTAGACGCGGACGTCGAGCCCGCCGAGCGCATAGTTGAGCGCCAGCGACAGATTGACGAGCGGACGCCCCGTCGTCGCGCCGTGTCGCGGGGGTGACAGCACGTCCCAGAGCGGCCACAGCTGGCGGATGCTCGTGTTGCGCTCGATCGCGTACAGATCGTCGAAGACGAACGGGCCGTTGAAGCTGTTGTGGTAGGCATAGAGTCCGGCGGCGGCGAGCCACAGGGGAAGCAAGCGTTCGGCGAGAGGGCGCGCGGCCGTCCGCGGCGTTCCGACGCGCGCCGCCGGCCGTGACTCAGGGTCGACACGTCCCCCGCGTGTCGCTACCGGGGGCGTCGCCGCGCCCGGCGCGGCGCGTGATGCTCTACGCTTGCGTCCCATGTCGAGGGCGTTCGCCGAAAGAGCGCGCGGCGACCCGATTGTAGATGGTGCTCACCAGATATCCGGCCGCGAAGCCGAACACGAAGCCGTAGGCGAAGCCGATCAGGCTGCCGACGAACGTCACCTTGTAGCCGATGAAGAACTGGCTCAGGAGCTTCAGGTGGGGT
Organism: uncultured delta proteobacterium; assembly: GCA_963846105.1. Classification (GTDB taxonomy): domain Bacteria; phylum Desulfobacterota; class Binatia; order UTPRO1; family UTPRO1; genus CAWJUT01. The sequence continues at coordinate 200,428 of CAWJUT010000004.1, read as the reverse complement.
CCGACGGTCGAGCCGCCTTTCAGGACGAGCCAGTTCGTCGCGGCGAAGACGCCGAGTCCGACGACGAGACCGTAACCGACGCCTTGCGCGAGCGCCTCCAGACGTAGCACCCGGATGGCGACGGCGCGCTCGAGACCTTCCGTTGGCTCGCTCATGGTCGCGTCCTCCTGCGCTTCTAGATGTAGTCGAGGAGCCTGCCGAGCACACGATACTCGGCGCGACGACGAATCGCCGATACGTAGAAGAGAGCGGTGGCGTTGCGGATGACCGCCAGCAACCATCCACCGATGAAGCCGCCGACGAGTCCGTAGCCGAGACCGAGAAGCGCGCCGCGCGGGCTCGCCGCGTAACCGGGGAGGTACTGGGCGAGCAGTCGCAGGTGGGGACCGACCACCGGGCCGCCCTTCAGCACCAGCGCGAGGCTCGCCAAGCAGAGCGCCGCGCCGCTCACACAACCCACGGCAACGCCGAGCGCGACGCGGTCGAGCTTCGCAAAGACCCGCGTGAGCGCTCCCTCGAGCATCGCTTCGGCCTCCCCGTCCTCCAGGACCGCGGCTTCGCGGACCTCCTCATGGTACTCCGGCTCGGTGTTGACGCTCCACAAGTCGTGGCGCTCGCCGAACGCGAGGTTGCGGACGGCCAGCATCCCGGTCAGCATCGCGTGATCCTGGTTGTCGTAGCGGTGCAAGCCGTTGCGGCCGATCGTCTGCAAGTTGGCGAGGCCATCGACGAAGCGGCGGACGACGTTCAGGTGCTCGCGATAGGCGCTGTCGTACACCGGGTAGGCCTTGGGCACACGGATGACGCAGCCATCCTCGACGTCGCCCTCCTGGGCGAGGCCGATCGACGCCAGCTCGCGCTTCGCGCGCGCGATCAGATCCTCGTCGGCGGTGCACCAGAGCGCGTCGCCCTCGCTGCAGAAGTACTCGAGGCCGAGACCGGTCTTGGCGTCGTCGCCGACCATCGCCGGGCTCCAGTTCCCGTAGTTCTGGATGCGCCCGACCTGCACGTGCGGATCGTGGACGTAGATCCAGTTGTCGGGAAAGAGATCGCGACGATTGACGATCAAGCAGACGGTGACGAAGTCGCGATAGCTGAAGCGCTGCGCGGCGGCGCGCACCTCCGGGGGTGCCGGTGGATCGAGCTTGGCGATCAGCTCGGTGAGCGGCATGCTGGAGATGAAGTCGGTTGCGGGGATCGTCTCGCGATGACCATCCGACGCGACCGTCACGCTCGCGATCCGCGGCCCGTCGCGATGGATGGCCACCACGTCGCTCCCCAGCCGGACCGTTCCACCGCCCCCGACGACCGCGTCACGTACCGCCTTCCACATCATCCCCGGACCGAGACGCGGATAGTCGAACTCCTCGATCAGCGTCTTGATCGTGGTGCCGGGACGCAGGAACATGCTGAGTACCGCGGTGCGCAGCGACAGGTCCTTGATGCGTTGCGCGGCCCACTCCGCCTTGAGCTCCGAGCACGAGATGCCCCACACCTTCTCGGTGTAGGTCTTGAAGAAGGTGCGAAAGAGGCGCCGGCCGAAACGGTTCGTCACCCACTGCTCGAAGGTGTCCTCGGTGCGATGCGGGAAGATCTGCCAGCGCAGGTAGCTCGCCGCGATCGCGGCGGCATGGAAGACGCCGAGGCCGGCCAGGGCATTCCACGGCTTGAGCGGGTAGTGAAAGAACTTGCCGTCGTAGTAGATGCGCGAGAGGCGCGGCCGGCGCAGGAAGTTCGGTCCGAGCACGGCGCGCCACATTGCCGCGCACCGGCGCCACCTTGGTGAAGAAACGGTGGCCGCCCATGTCGAAGTGGAAGCCCTTGTAGGCGACCGTGCATGCCAACCCGCCGACGTCGCCCGCCTTCTCGAGCACGACGGTGGGGATGCCGAGCTGGGTGAGCTCGTACGCTGCGGTCAGGCCGGCGGGGCCCGCGCCGATCACGACGGTGCGCTTCTCCACCGGACTAGCCCGGGTTCCCCGCCGCGGCGACGTCGCGGCGCGCGAAGAGATGCTCGAGCCAGGCGTACACGAAGCCGGCGCCGCCGCACACGTAGTAGAGAAGATGCAGGGGGAAGCAGGCGAGCGCGAACGCGAGACCGCGTTCGCGGAGGAAGAAGGCGTAGAGCCTGCGGTTCATGAGCGCGACGACCACGAGCGCGGCGCCAACCAGGCCGAGCCAGCGAGCGTCGCGCAACGCGACGACGGCGCACGCGCCGGCGACGGCGACGAGCGCGAGGCTGAGGCGCTGCTCGCGAGCCAGGTTCAGGTCGTTCGACATCGTGTCGCTCTCGAGCATCAGCCGCGTCCACGGCACGGCGCGATACAGCATGTCGGCGCGCACCATGGAGGCGAGCGTCCACCGTTTCAGGTGTGTGCATTGCAGCGCCTTGTCGAGCAGGATCCGGTAGCCCGCGCGGCGCAACCGATAGCCGAGCTCGATGTCCTCGATCGAGAAGCGCAGCCGGGAGACGTCGAACCCGCCGACCGCCTCGAAGGCCGTGCGCCGGACGGCGCCGCAGCCGGCCCAGAACGTGAACGCGTCGGAGTTGCCGGTCTGGTGCACCCAGTGATGGAGCAGGTTGCGATACTGCGACACCAGTCCGGGCGCGCGTGGACGGGTGTCGTAGGAGCCGAACACTGCCGCCAGATCCGGCCGCTCCTCGAGTGTCCTGATCACGCGCTCGAGAGCCCCGCGAGCGACCACGACGTCGGAATCGACGAAGAAGAGGATCTCGCCACGCGCGCCGCGCGCGCCCTCGTTGCGGGCTGCCGCCGGTCCCGAGTTTCGTTCCAGGCGCAGCACGCGTGCGTTCCTCGCCGCCGCAATCGACGCGCTCGAGTCCGTCGAGCCGTCGTCGACGACGATGATCTCGCCGTCCGGCCCGGCGCATGCCTCGAGGGCCTCGAGGCAATCCACGAGCTCGCGGGCGTTGTTGTAGACGGGCACGATCACGGAGATCCGCATCAGCATCTGGGCCAAAGCATCATTTCCGCTGGTTCGTGCGCTTTTGGCAAGAGAGAATCCTCACCAGGCGACGCGGCAGGCGGTTGGTCGAGCGCTTGTCCTGTGCGCTTGGCTCGCAAGCGCGGGCCTTTGACTGAGGGCGATGCAGGTGATTGTGAGGAGCCGCGATGGATCCGGCGCGCTTGCTCGACGTCACGACCTCGGTCCTCGCCACCGTCGCCCGCCTCGGGTTCGCCGAGCGCGTCGGCACGTTGGGCGCCCGCCCCGAGAAGACCCTCGAGCTGTACGAGTTCGAGGGCTGCCCTTTCTGTCGCAAGGTGCGTGAGGCGCTCACGGTGCTCGACCTCGACGCCATGATCTACCCGTGCCCGAAGGGTGGACCGCGCTTCCGCCCGATGGTCAGGGAGCGCGGTGGCAAGGAGCAGTTTCCCTACCTCGTCGATCCCAACAGCGGCATCGCCATGTACGAGTCCGACGACATCAATCGCTATCTCTTCGCGCGCTATGGCGCGGGAAGTCGATCGCTCATGCTGGCGCTCGGTCCGCTGACACTGGCCGGCTCGGCGATCGCCTCGGGCCTCCGGTTCGGCAAGGGAGCCTCCTATCAGCGCTCCCGTCCGCCGGCCCGGCCGCTCGAGCTCTACAGCTACGAGGGCTCGCCGTTCTGCCGCCTGGTGCGCGAGGTGCTCTGCGAGCTCGAGATCCCGTACCACCTGCGCAACGTAGCGCAGAAGAGCCCGCGCCGCGAAGCGTTCGTCGCGCGCTCGGGCAAGATGATGGTTCCCTACCTCGTCGACCCGAACCGTGACGTCGCGATGTTCGAGTCGGCCGACATCATCGCCTATCTGCGCCGGACCTACGCGGAAAGCTGAAGCGCGCGCGGTCGGCGGCCCGGGCGACGCCGCCCGACTCAGCGCGGCAGTCTCGCCTCGATGGCGACGATGCGCTCGCGGAGATCGAGCGCGATCGTCAGACGCTCGTCGAGGCGCGCGAAGTGCGCCGTGTTCTTTTCGTCGAGGGCCCGGATCTCGGCGCGCAGCTCGCTGCGAATGCTTCCCATCTCATTACGAAGGCTGCCCGTCTCGCTGCGAAGCTCGTTGCGGGAGCCGTCCATCTCGCTGCGAAGGCTGCCCATCTCGCTGCGAAGCTCGTTGCGGGAGCCGTCCATCTCGCTGCGAAGGCTGCCCATCTCGCTGCGAAGGCTGCCCATCTCGCTGCGAAGCTCGTTGCGGAAGCCGTCCATCTCGTTGTGCAAGCTCCCCATCTCGCTGCGAAGGCTGCCCATCTCGCTGCGAAGCTCGTTGCGGAAGCCGTCCATCTCGTTGCGCAAGCTCCCCATCTCGCTCCGGACGCTCCCTATCTCGGTGCGGAGCTCGTTGCGGAGGCCACCCACCTCGGTATGGAGCTCCTTGCGGAGGCCGTCCACTTCGACTCGCAGCGCTCCGATATCGCCCTTCAGCGACTCGAGCTGGGGGGCGATGAGATCCTGCATCGCCTGCTTCACCGAGCTGTAGACGCTCGCCACGGTCGAGAAATAGCAGCTACGCCGTCGGGCCGGCAACGCTACGAGTAGCTGACGACGATCACCTTTCGGACCTCCTGAAGCGCCGCAGGCGCCGACGATAAGTTTTTTTCGGCATCTCGCGAATTGAGGTGCCGCCACCCGCGTGCGACACTGGCTTCGATCGACCACGGAACGCTCGCGAGCGCGGGGCAACCCCGATCGGAGGCCACGATGCCGACCGAAACTCGAAATCTTCCGCCGGGCCCCCGGTTTCTCACGCCCTTTGGTCTCATCCCCCGCCTGCGCCGCGACCCGATCGGCCTCTGCATGGAAACCCTGCGCGACTACGGTGATGTCGTCTGCTTCCGCGTGCCGCCGTGGCGATCGTACATGGTCTTCCATCCCGACCACCTGAAGCACGTCCTTCAGGACAACAACCACAACTACGTGAAGGGTCTGCTCATCGAACGATCGAAAGCGCTCATCGGCGACGGACTCTTCAGCAGCGAGGGATCCTTCTGGCGCCGGCAACGGCGTCTCGCGCAACCCGCGTTCCACCGCGAGCGCATCGCGGCGTTTGCCGACCTCATGACCGAGACGGTCGAGGCGATGCTCGTGCGCTGGGAGCCGATCGCCGCCGCCAGGACGCCGTTCGACATCGCGCCCGAGATGAGTCAGCTCACGCTCGACGTGGTCGGCAAGGCGCTCTTCAGCATGGACTTGAGCGGCGAGGCCGCCGAGGTCGGGCGCGCGCTGCGCGTCGCGCTCGAGCACATGACGCACCTCGCGTTCACGGTGTTCCCCCTTCCCGCGCGCGTCCCCACGCCGCGCAATCTCCGCTTTCGCCGCGCGCTCAGCGCGCTCGATGACGTCGTGTACGACATCATCGCGGCCCGGCGGCAGTCCGATGGCGGGGCGGGTGATCTGCTCGCGATGTTGCTGCAGGCGCGCGACGAGGAGACCGGCGAGGGCATGAGCGACCGGCAGCTCCGCGACGAGGTGATGACCTTCTTTCTCGCCGGACACGAGACGACGGCGGTGGCGCTCGCGTGGACCTGGTACTTGCTCGCCCGCCATCCCGAGGTCGAGGAGCGGCTGCGTGCCGAGGTCAGCTCCGTGCTCGCCGGGCGCACCCCGAGGATGACCGACCTCGGAGCCCTCACCTATACGCGCATGGTCGTCGAGGAGGCGCTGCGCCTGTACCCGCCGCTCTGGGGTTTTCCGCGGCAGACGATCGGCGAGGACGAGATTGGAGGGTACCGGATCACCGCCAACTCGATGGTCTCCATCTGCCCGTATGTCACGCACCGGCATCCGGAGTTCTGGGAGGATCCGGAGCGTTTCGATCCGGAGCGCTTCACGCCCGAGCGCACCGCGACGCGGCCGCGCTACGCCTATCTCCCGTTCAGCGGCGGGCCCAGGCAGTGCATCGGCAACGAGTTCGCCCTCATGGAGGCGCAGCTCGCGATGGCGATGACCGTGCAGCGCTATCGGCTGAGTCTCGCCAGCGACCGGCCGGTCGAGCCCGAGGTGCGCGTCACGCTGCGACCGCGCGGCGGGATCATGATGCGGCTCGCGCCGGCGTGACCGCTGCCTACCCGCCCGGATAGCCGAGCCAGCCGCGGCTCACGACGTCGCTCATCGTGAGCGCGATCATCACCACCAGCCAGAAGAATCCGCTCGACGACCACCACCCAGGTGAGCTGCGAGCTGTAGCGTACGTGCATGAAGAAGAGGATCACCAGCGTCGCCTTCGTGACGGCGATGCCGAGCGCGACGACGGTGTTGAAGGCGCCGAGATCGACGGACGCACGCCCCGACGGTGGCCGCGGTGAGCAGCATCAGCATCGAGGAAGATGCCGATGTAGACCTGGACGGGAACGACGTGACGCCGCGTCATCAGCGGTGCTCCCGATCAGGTAGAGCAGCGGAAAGAGGAAGATCCAGACGATGTCGACGAAGTGCCAGTACAGGCCGGTGAGCTCGACCGGCGTGTAGTAGCGGGCGCCGAACGCGCCCGCGCCGCGCCATGCCACGACGAGCACCGCGCAGGATCGCGATGCCGATCACCATGTGCAGCGCGTGCAGCCCGGTCATCGCGAAGTAGAGCGAGAAGAAGAGCTGCGCGTTGGCGGCGTCCGGGCCGGCGGAACGCGAAGTGCGGGCCGGGGACGAGGTGCTCGTGGAACTTGTGCCCGTACTCGACCGCCTTGACGCCGAGGAAGACCGAGCCGAGGACGATCGTCAGCAACGAGGAAGAGCATCAGCCCGCGGCGCTTGCCGATCTGCGCGGCGTGCACCGCCAGCGCCATGGTCAGGCTGCTGGCGATCAGCACGACGGTGTTGAAGGTGCCGAGCGGACGTCGAGGTGGTGGCTCGCCTGTCGCGAACGCCGCCGGGAACGACGAGCGGTAGACGACGTAGGCGGTGAACAGGCCGCCGAAGAACATGACCTCGGTGAGCGAGGAACATCCACATGCCGAGCGTCGAGGCCTCGTGCTGCTGCTCGGCGTCGTCGAACTGATGGGCGAACGCGTGCTCGGCGAGCGTACCGTGGTCAGCCAATCGGGCGCCTCCTCGCACCTTGCAGTGGGTACGCGTACGCGTCCTCGGTGACGACCGGCGTCTCGGTCGAAGTTCTCGGTCGGCGGCGGCGACGGCGTCTGCCACTCGAGCCCGGCCGCGCGCCACGGGTTCGCCGGCGCCACCGCGCCGTAGCGCAGCGACCAGAGCAGGTAGATCAGCGGCAGCAGGTAGCCGACGCCGAGGATCGACGCGCCGGCGGTCGACATCACGTTCAGCACCTGAAACTCCTCGGGATACACGTGGTAGCGCCGCGGCATGCCGAGGTAGCCGAGGATGAACTGCGGGAAGAACGTCAGGTTGAAGCCGATGAAGACGATCAGCGCCGCGGCGATCCGCGGCCAGCACCTCGGGGTACATGCGGCCGGTGATCTTCGGCCACCAGTAGTGGATGCCGCCGAGGTAGCCCATGATCGCGCCGCCGACCATGATGTAGTGGAAGTGCGCGACGACGAAGTAGGTGTCGTGCACGTGGACGTCGAGGCCGAGCGAGGCGAGGAAGAGCCCGGTCAGGCCGCCGATCGTGAACAGGCCGATGAAGCCGAGCGCGTAGAGCATCGGCGCCTCGAACGAGATCGAGCCCTTGTAGAGCGTCGCCGTCCAGTTGAACACCTTGACCGCCGACGGGATCGCCACCGCGAAGCTCAGGACCGAGAAGATCAGCGCCGCGTACACCGACTGGCCGCTGACGAACATGTGGTGGCCCCAGACCAGGAAGCCGAGCACCGCGATCGCCAGGCTCGAGATCGCGATGAAGCTGTAGCCGAAGATGCCCTTGCGCGAGAAGCAGGTGATGATCTCGCTGATCACGCCCATGCTCGGCAGGATCATGATGTAGACGGCGGGGTGCGAGTAGAACCAGAACAGGTGCTGGAAGAGGACCGGGTCGCCGCCGAGCGCCGGGTCGAAGATGCCGATGCTGGAACGCCGCGCTCGAGCGCCGACCAGCAGCAGCGTGATCGCGATCACCGGCGTGCCGAGCACCATGATGATGCTGGTCGCGTAGTGCGCCCAGACGAACAGCGGCAGGCGGAACCAGGTCAGCCCGGGCGCGCGCATGCGGTGGATGGTGACGATGAAGTTGAGCCCGGTGAGGATCGACGAGAAGCCGGTGATGAAGATGCCGATGCGCGGTCGGGAATCACGTTGGTGTTGGCGACCGCGGTGCTGTACGGCGTGTAGAACGTCCAGCCGGTGTCGACGCCGCCGGTGATGACCGCCCAGAGCGTGAACAGCGCGCCGCACGATGAAGATGTACCAGCTCAGCAGGTTGAGCCGCGGGAACGCGAGGTCGCGCGCGCCGATCATCAGCGGCACGAGGAAGTTGCCGAGCACGGCGGGGATCGACGGGATCAGGAAGAAGAAGACCATGATGATGCCGTGCATGGTGAAGAGCTTGTTGTAGGTGTCGGCCTGCGACGAGGTCGCCGCGCCGGCGTCAGCAGCTCGAGGCGGATGACGAGCGCGAACAGGCCGCCGAGGAAGAACATGACGGTGATCGAGATCAGGTAGAGGATGCGCGATCCGCTTGTGGTCGTTGGTGAGCAGCCACGAGCGGACGCCGTAGTCGACGTTCAGGTAGTTGGTCGTCGTCGTGCGTCATGCCGCCTCGCGTCGCTCGCCGTGGCGCTCCGCGCCGCTGGCGCGCGAGCGACTTGATGTACGCGATCAGCTGCAGCAGCTGCTCCTCGCTCACCTGCCCCTGGAAGGTCGGCATGACCGGCTGGTAGCCGGCGACGACCTTCGCCTGCGGGTCGAGGATCGACTCGCGCAGGTAGGCCTCGTCGGCGGTGACGCTGCTGGCCGTCCTCGAGTCGCACGGTCTTGCCGAACAGACCCGCCAGCGACGGCCCGAGCGCGCCGGCCGGCGCCGCGTGGCAGGTGGCGCAGCCGAGCTGCGCGAACAGCGCCTCGCCCGCGGCTGCCGGCGATACCGGCGCGCCGCGCCGGCGCGCCGCCGTCGCACGGTCGTGCGCCGGCGAGCCAGCGCCTGGTAGTCGGCCGGCTCCATCACGACGACGCGGCCGATCATGCGCGAGTGCTCGGTGCCGCAGTACTCGGCGCAGAAGAGGTGGTAGCTGCCGGTCTTCGTGGCCTCGAACCAGGTCGTCGTGTAGCGGCCCGGGCACGACGTCCTGCTTCATGCGGAACGCGGGCACGTAGAAGCTGTGGATGACGTCCTCGGACGTCATCGTCAGCTTGACCGGCCGGCCGACCGGCACGTGCAGCTCGTTGATCTCGCGCCGCCCCTCGAGGTGCTGCAGCTTCCACATCCACTGCTTGCCGACGACGTAGACCTCGAGCGCGTCGTCGGGCGGCCGCGCGAGCGTCGAAGAAGAGGCTCGCGCCCCAGACGAAGATGACCATCGAGATGCGCGAACGGGATGATCGACCAGACGAGCTCGAGCGCGAGCGAGCCGTGGATCGGCGCGCGGCAGCGTCGTCGCTCCGAGCGGCGGCGGTAGCGGATCGCGAAGACGACGAGCAGCGCCGGCGATCAGCAGCGCGAAGAAGAGCGTCACGCCGATGAGGAAGAAGTAGAGCGCGTCGACCTGCGCGCGGCGACGGTCGACGCCTGCTCGGGGAAGAGGCGCGAGCCGTTCGAGCATGCATCGCGCGTCCCGAGCCGCGGCGGCGCGCCGCGGCGCTCGCGCCGGCAGCATCGACGACGATGAAGCGCGCCGAGCGCCGAGCACGGTGACGACGCCGCCGGCGCGCACGAGCGTTGAGCGCGACCGCGCTGTAGCGGCCGGTGCGCGGGATCGTAGTGGAAGCAGAAGAGCAGCAGCTGATCGACCGGCGAGCCGATCCGGCTCGTCGGCCGCCTCGACGAGCGCCGAGCCGCAGGTCGCGCGGCGCGTACTCGACGCCGTAGAAGTAGCGCGCGACGCGTGCCGTCGCGGCGTCAGCACCATGATCGCCGGCGGCGTGCGCGTACTGCTGCGCGTCGGCGTCGTAGCGGTAGCGGAAGCCGACCGCTGCGGCGAGGCGCTCGATCGACGCCGCGTCGCCGGTGAGGAAGTGCCAGCCGCCGCGGCGCCGGCGCGGCCGTACTCGCGCGAGGTAGGTCGCCTTCTTCGCCGCCGCGAGCTCGGGCGTCTCGCGCGGGTCGAAGCTGACGGTGACGACGTCGAACTCCTTGCCGACGTCGAACGGCAGCGCGCGCAGCGCGCTCGACGAGGCCGTTCAGCACCAGCGTGCAGAGCATCGGGCACTCGTAGTACACGAGCGACGAGGATGACCGGCTTGCCGCCGAAGTAGCTCGCCGAGCGTGACCGTCGCGCCCGGCCTCGTCGCGGAAGCGCGAGATCGAGCGGCACCGTGCTCGTCGAGCCGCTGGTCGATGCCGACCTCGCGCAGCGCCGGCGGGCGCGCGTCGGCCGGCGGCCGCTCGCGGCGCGGCGCCGTCGGCCGGGACGCGCAGCGCCGAGCAGCGTCACGACCGCGCCACCTGCGACGCGATCAGCAGACGCGACGCCGCGACCGGCGCGTCATCGGCTGCGCGCTCCGCGTGCGCCGCTCTCGGCCGGCAGGCCGCGCTCGGCGAGCAGCTCCATGGCGCGCGTCGATCGGGATGCGCACGACGCCGGCGTCGCGGTCGACCCAGCCGTAGCTCGTCGAGCGCCGCGTCCTCGCGCGGCGCGCAGCGTCGCGCAGGTCGCGCGATCGGGTGCGTCTGCAGGCGCGGCTCGCGGCGGCAGCCTGCGGGCCGTCGGCGGCGGCGAGCGGGTTCGCCGGCGGGCTGCTGCTGCGCCTCGCGCGCGGCGAAGTAGTCGAAGAGCACCAGCATCGCGACCACGCGACGACGACCAGCGCGAGCACGCAGGCCGATCGCCGCCGACGACGATCGGCCGCGACGCTGACGTCGCGCGCTCGTGGCCGCCGGCCGTCGGCGGTCGGCGCGGCGCTCATGCGCTCATCCGCAGCCTCCGGCAGCGTACGGATCGCCGCAGCGGCAGCAGCGGCCGGCCCTGCAGCTGCCAGACGAAGACCGACGAGCCAGATCCCGCCGACGCCGACCACCGCCGGCGAGGTCGAGCCAGTGGACGCGCGAGCGCGCCGGGCGCGAACGCCGGGCGCGACCAGCCAGTAGAGGTCGACGAAGCGCAGCGACGAGCACGCAGCGACGGCGACCACCGCGAGCGCGCGCGCGTTGCGCTTCACGTCGCGCGACAGCAGCACGACGAACGGCAGCACGAAGTGGAACAGCGATGAGCGCGATCGCCGACCCACTGCCAGCCGCCGCTCAGTGCGGCGCAGGTACCAGGGGATCTCCTCGGGCAGGTTGCCGGACCAGATGATCAGGAACTGCGAGAACGCGAAGTAGGCCCACAGCATCACGAAGGCGAGCAGCAGCTTGCCGAGGTCGTGGAACTGCTCGGCGTCGATGACGTCGCGAGAGCGGCGGCCGCGTCGGCGAGCAGCGCCGGCACCGGGATCGACGAAGGCGAACGCGCCAGCACCTGGCCGCCGATGAACAGCACGCCGTAGATCGTCGAGAACCAGTGCGGCTCGAGCGACATCGCCCAGTCGACCGCCGCGAACGTCATGGTCAGCCCGTAGAGCAGCAGGCCGCCGCGGCTCGAGCAACTGCGAGCCGGCGCGCGAGGCGCGGGTCGCGCGGTCGCGTCCTGCTCGCAGCGACCAGCGGTTCAGGAAGCGCGCCACGCAGCATCCAGACGGCGAAGTAGAACGCCGCGCGCGCGAGGAAGAACGGCACGTTCAGGTAGAGCGCTCTTGTGCTGCAGCAGCGGGTCGTGCGCGACGCGCTCGGGCCGCGCCCACTCGTAGAGGTGGCGAGCGCCGAGCGCGAGCGGCAGGAAGAGCAGCGCCAGCAGCGGCAGCGTGCGCGTCGCCGACTCGAGCAGCGGCGGATGACCACGCCCCAGCGCGCCGCCGGTGACGTGCTGGATCATCAGGAGCGCCAGCGAGCCGAGCGCGATGCCGAGCCAGAAGAGGTAGGCGACCAGGTAGGAGCGGAAGAACTGCGCCGGGTCGACCAGCGCGCCGAGCGCCGCCAGCGAGCAGCGCCGACGACGCCGACGACGAGCGCGGCGCGCTGCAGCGCGATGGAGCGCGGTGGTCGGCGGCAGCAGGAAGTCGCCGGTCGGCGCGCTCGTGCCGCTCACGGCGCGCGCTCCTGCGCCGTCGCGAGCTCGGCGCGCTCGGTCCGCCGGCGACGTCGTCGAGCGCGGCGTGCTGGCTGAGCTGCAGCGCGCGGATGTAGGCGACGATCGCCCAGCGGTCGCGCGCCGGGACCTGCGCGCGCGTAGCTCGGCATGACGCCGAAGCCGTTGCGTGATCGACGTCGAAGAAGTAGCCGGCCGGCACCGTCGCGCAGGCGCTCGATGTGGAACGACGGCGGCTGCTGGAAGCCGCGCTGCACGATCATGCCGTCGCCGTCGCCGACGCGGTCGTGGCACGGCGAGCAGTAGATGTCGTAGCGCTCGCTGCCCGCGCAGCGAGCAGCGTCGCGCGTCGACCGGCAGCGGGACAGCGTCGCGACCGGCTCGCCGTCGCCGCTTGCCGGTGAAGAGCGCCGCGTCGTCGTCGAGCTGGCCGCGCGCCACCGTGCCCGGCGACCAGCGGCCGCGACGCGCGGCCGTCGGCGAAGAACGCGCTCGCGCTCGAGCGGCTCGTACTTCGGCTGGTCGTGCATGTCCTGCCGGCAGCCGGCGAGCGCGAGCAGCGACGAGCACGCCGACGAGCAGCCGAGCGCGCGTCAGCCGCGGACGCGTCGCGCTCGCATCAGTGCTCCACCTCGCGACACCTCGCGCGGCTGCGAGGCGCTCGAGGAAGCGCCGCGTCTCGTCGCGGTCGAACTGCGGATCGGTCGCCTCGATGCAGAGGAAGAAGCGGTCGCGCGACGCGAGCGCGAAGCGCGGCACGTTGAAGACCGGGTGGTACGGCATCGGCAGGCCGTTCAGCGCCAGCATGCCGAGCACGGCCGACGAGCGCGGCGACCAGGATCGTCATCTCGAAGGTGACCGGGATGAACGCCGGCCAGCTGTGGAACGGCCGGCCGCCGACGTTGAGCGGGTAGTCGATCACCGACGTCCAGTACTGCGAGCGCGTAGCCGCCGAGCCCGCCGAGGATGCCGCCGATCAGCACGAGCAGCGGCAGCGCCGGTCGTGGATGTGCGAGCGCCTCGGCCAGCTCCTCGATCGGGAACGGCGTGTAGGCGTCGATGTCGCGGTAGCCCGCCGCGCGCGTCCGGCGCGCGGCGACGACCAGCTCGGTCGGACGTCGTCGAACTCGGCCATGCAGGCCGTAGATCGGCGGGCGTCGGCGTCATGCCGCGCTCCTCCTTCACCTCCGCCTCGGGCAGCAGCGTCCGCATCTCGAAGATCGAGATCATCGGCAGGAAGCGGATGAAGAGGAACAGCAGGCGTCAGGAACAGCCCGATGCGTGCCGATGAACGTCGCCCAGTCCCAGATCGTCGGGTAGTACATGCCCCACGACGACGGCAGGAAGTCGCGGTGCAGGCTCGTCGACGACGATGATGAAGCGCTCGAGCCACATGCCGATGTTGACGACGATCGAGATCGACGAACAGCGCCGGCACGTTGCGTGCGCACGCGCTGGAACCACAGCAGCTGCGGGACGACGACGTTGCAGAGGATCAGCGCCCAGTACATGCGGCGCGTACGGGCCGGTGAAGCGGTTCAGCATCATGAACTGCTCGTACGGGTTGGCGCTGTACCAGGCCATGAAGGCCTCCATCATGTAGCCGTAGGCGACGATCAGGCCGGTCGCGAGCATGACGCGCGCCATGTTGTCGAGGTGGCGCATGGTGATGAAGTCCTCGAGGCCGTAGAACGTGCGCAGCGGGATCGCGAGCGTCAGCACCATCGCGAAGCCGGCGAAGATCGCGCCGGCGACGAAGTACGGCGGGAAGATCGTCGCGTGCCAGCCGGGGATCACCGACGACGGCGAAGTCGAAGCTGACGATCGTGTGCACCGAGACCACGAGCGGCGTCGAGAGGCCGGCGAGCAGCAGGTAGGCGGTCTCGTAGCGGTGCCAGTGCCGCGCCGAGCCGCGCCAGCCCATCGCGAGCATGCCGTAGACGGCGCGCCCGACGCGGCTCGGCGAGCGGTCGCGCAGCGTCGCGAGGTCGGGGATCAGGCCGACGAACCAGAACAGCAGCGACACCGTCGCGTAGGTCGAGACCGCGAACACGTCCCAGACCAGCGGGCTGCGGAAGTTCGGCCACATGCCCATCGTGTTCGGGTACGGGAACAGCCAGTAGGCGAGCCACGGCCGGCCGAGGTGCAGCAGCGGGTAGAGGCCGGCGCAGGCGACCGCGAAGAGCGTCATCGCCTCGGCGAAGCGGTTGATCGAGGTGCGCCACTCCTGGCGCAGCAGCAGCAGGATCGCCGAGATCAGCGTGCCGGCGTGGCCGATGCCGATCCACCAGACGAAGTTGATGATGTCGAAGCCCCAGCCGACCGGGATGTTGATGCCCCAGATGCCGATGCCGCTGCGAACAGGTAGGTCGACGCGACGATCAGCAGCAGCATGCAGCAGCGACGAAGCGCGATGCGCGAAGCCGATGAACCAGCCGCGCGGCGTCCGCTGCGTCGAGCACGACCGCGCTGATCTTGTCGGTGACCGATGCGAAGGTGTGCCCCGGCCCGATGATCGGGCGGCGGAGCTGCCGCGTCGCTCGTGCGCGCTCGACGGCTCGTCGCTCATGCGTCCTCGCAGCTCGGGTTCGGATTGCGCACCGACGGCGAGGTACGTCGTGCGCGGCCGCGTGTTCGAGCTCGCCGAGCAGCGCGTAGTTGCGCGGCTCGGCCTTGCAGCTTGGCGACGCGGCTCGTCGGGGTCGTTCAGGTCGCCGAAGACGATCGCCTCGGCCGGGCAGGCCTGCTGGCAGGCGGTCACGACCTCGCCGTCGCGGATGCGGGCGGTCCTCGCGTCTCGGCCTGCGATGCGCGCGTCGTTGATGCGCTGCACGCAGTACGTGCACTTCTCCATCACGCCGCGGCTGCGCACCGTCACGTCGGGGTTGCGCAGCAGCTTGAGGCTCTCGGTCGTCCAGTCGGCGTAGAGGAAGAAGTTGAAGCGCCGCACCTTGTAGGGGCAGTTGTTCGAGCAGTACCGCGTGCCGACGCAGCGGTTGTAGACCATGTCGTTCAGGCCCTCGCTGCTGTGCACGGTGGCGTTCACCGGGCAGACGACCTCGCACGGGCGCGTTCTCGCAGTGCATGCACGGCACCGGCTGGTGGTGCGATCGCGGGGTTCGTCGGGCTCGCCCTCGAAGTAGCGGTCGATGCGGATCCAGTGCATCTCGCGGCCGCGCGCCACCTGGTCCTTGCCGACGACGGGGATGTTGTTCTCGGCCTGGCAGGCGACGACGCACGCGTTGCAGCCGATGCAGGCGTCGAGGTCGATCGCCATGCCCCAGGCGTGCCCGTCGTAGGGGTGCGGCGGGTAGAGCGTCATCGTCGCGCGCCGGCGCGTCGTGCCGATCTCGTGCGCGAACTCGGGATGCGCGCGGTACTCCTCGAGCGTCGCCGGCGCGGACCAGGTGCCGGCCCTCCATGCGTGTGGTGCTCCTGCGTGCCGCGAGCGGGTAGCGCTCGCCGGTCTTGCGCGACCGTCGACGCCGCGCGCCGATCCACGGCGCGTCGCTGGTGCGGAGCGCGTAGGCGTCGAAGCCGACGCCGTTCGCCGACGCGTCCGGCGCGCGTGCGGCCGTAGCCGAGGTGCACGGTGACCGAGTCGGCGCGCGTGGCCGGGCGTCGATCCAGACCGGCGCGCGCACCGCGCGGCCCGTCGATGCGTCGAGCTCGACGACGTCGCTCGTTCGCGAGCCCGAGCCGCGCCGCGGTCGCCGGGCGCGACCAGCGCCGCGTTGTCCCAGGTCAGCTTCGTGAGCGGCCGCGGCAGCTCCTGCAGCCAGCCGTTGTTGGCGAAGCGGCCGTCGTAGAGCGTACGGGTCGGGCCGGAAGACGATCTCGAGCTCGCCGGCGTGCCGCCGGCGCGCCGGGGCGGTCGCTCGAGCCAGTCGGCCTGCGAGCGTCACGGCCGTCTGCGGCGCGGAGCGCCGTGCCCGGCGACGACGCCGTCGTGCACCGCCGCGCTGCCAGAACGCTCTCGAAGTCGCGCCGCGCCGTGCTGGCGCTGCCAGTGCTCGCGCACGAGGTCGTAGCGCGCTCGCGTCGGGCTGGTCGCCGAGCAGGCCGCCAGGACCTCGTGCGCCGTCTTGCCGTCGTAGAGCGGCGCGATCAGCGGCTGGATGATCGTCGCCGTGCCGTCGTAGGCGCGCGCGTCGCTCCACGCTCGAGGTAGTGCGCCTCGGGGACGTGCCAGTGGCAGAGCAGCGACGTCTCGTCGTCGTAGAGGCCGAGGTGGACGCGCAGCGCCGACCTTCGCGAGACGCGTCGCGCGAAGCCGAGATCGGCGGGCGCGGTGTAGACCGGATTGCCGCCGAGGATGAGCAGCACCTCGACCTTGCCCGCGTCCATGTCGGCGACCAGCTCGCGCAGCGACGCCATCTGATCGACCGGCTGCGCCTCCGACCGGCTCGGTGTAGACGACCGTCGTGCCCGACGTTGCCGAGGCGTGTCGTTGATGCGCGTGCGCGAGCGCGTGCACGACCGCGGGCTGCTGGTCGCCGGCGATGACGACGCTGCGCCCGCGGTGCGCCTGCAGGTCGCGCAGCGACCGCGTCGATGCAGCTCCGCGTGCGCCTCGAGCGCCGCCGGCGGCCTGGCCGCGCTCGACGCCGACGCCGGCGGCGAGGGCGCGCGCGAGGTCCTCGACGGCGCTGGCGCGCAGCGGCAGCCGGTGGTCGGCACGCGCGCCGGTGATCGTCGGCGTGCTCTCGACGACGTAGAGCCGGTTCATCGCCGTGCGCCCGTCGTCGAGGCCGACGCCGGCGGCTGAAGTCGCGCGCGTAGCGCACGCTGCGCCGGGCCGCAGCGCGAGGAAGTCGGCGTCGAGCGCGAGGATCACGTCGGCCCGGTCGAAGCGATAGCGGGTATCGAGCGTCTGCGCCGAAGGCCAGGCGGGCGCCGCGCGCGGGCGCTCGTCGCGCGCCGACGCGGCTCGTACTGATGCCACGTCGCGCCGCGGGGAGCTCGGTCAGCAGCTCGCGCAGGAGCTGCCGCCAGGCGTCGGCGAGGTGACGGTCTCGGTGAGGATGCGCAGGCCGGCGCCGCCGCGCTCGCGCTGCGGCTCGCGAGCGCGCCGCGCATGGCGTCGACGAATGCGCTCCACGGCCGGATCTCGCCGGCGCTGGTGACCACCTGCGAGCGGTCGGGGTCGTAGAGCCCGAGCACCGACGCCTGCGCGAAGGCGTCGGTCGCGCCGAGGCTCGCCGGATGCTCGGGGTTGCCCTCGACCTTCGTCGGCCGGCCCATGTGGCTCTCGACCAGCACGCCCGTCGCGACGCCGCCGAGCGGCATCGCGGTCGCGAAGAAGAGCGGCTCGCCCGGGACGATCTCCTCGGGCGCGCGCACGTACGGGCACGATCTGTCTCCGCCGGCTGGCGCGTGCACGCCGCCGAGGCCGGCGAGCGCCAGCGACGCGCCCATCAGCTTCAGGAAGCTGCCGGCGGTCGACGGCGTCGAGCAGATCGCATGGCCTGGCGCGGAAACTCGCGCGATCAGGAAGTCGCGGAACTCCGGGCGTCTCGGCGAGCTCCTCGAGGCTCCGCCAGTAGTGCCGCCCGCCTTCGCGCGAGGCGGCGCCGGATCGCCGCGAGGTCGATCGGCGCGCGCGCCGACGTCGACGGTCGGCGTGCGTCGCGTCGACGGCAGTGTCGCGGTGGCGTGTCACGGTCGCGTCATCGATGACAGGCCGAGCAGTCGGTGCGTGCGCGGATCTCGTAGGCGCTGACCAGCTCGTTGCCGAGCTCCGGCCGGTCGGCGGGCGGCTGCCAGCCCATGTTGAAGACCTCCTCGCGCGGGCGCACGTAGCGCTCGGGATGGCGGTGGCAGTCGAGGCACCACTCCATCTGCAGCGACGCCTCCTGCCAGATGAGGTTCATCTGGTCGACGCGGCCGTGGCAGCTCGCGCAGCCGATCGCCCTTCTGCACGTGGATGCTGTGGTTGAAGTAGACGAAGTCCGGCAGGTCGTGGACCTTGATCCACGGCATCGAACGGTCGGTGCGCAAGCTCGCGCGCACCGGCTCGAGCATCGGGCTGTCGCGCCCAGATCTGCGCGTGGCAGTTCATGCAGGTCTGCGTCGGCGGGATGCCGGCGAACGCGGCGGTCTCGACCGTCGGTGTGGCAGTAGCGGCAGTCGATGCCGAGCTCGCCGGCGTGGTGCGTGGCTGAACGGCACCGGCTGCTCGCGCGCGATCCCGGCTTGCGTCACGTACGAGGAGCGATTGACGAGGTTCGAGTCCGTAGGCGAGGCCAGCGACAACGAACAGCGCGCCGAAGATGCTGACCCGCGAGAGGGTGTTGGTGCTGCGATGGAAGACCTGGGGCACGGCGGCCGCATGATAGTCACCGAGTCATCGAGGGCAAGCCGCGGAGGCGTGAATTCCGCAGTCCGTCCGAGACAGCGTTTCTTATGATGCCCGGGCCAGCGAAAAGAAGGGCTTGGGCAATACTGCCGTTCACAGACAGCACCGAGTGCAGAATCACCACTGCTTGTACCTGGCGTCGTGCCATCTGTTCCTTGCATCATGCTTTGTTGGGCACTGTCTCACCCCGAGGCGTGATTGCTGGAGGTAAGCCCCGAGCCTACCATCGACAGAAAAGGAGGAAATTCCCATGACCAAGGATTTGCTCGCGAAGAGACACGTCGTGCTCACGGTCACTGTCTTGGTGAGTATCCTATTCTTCTGGTCCGGCCGGCCGTTGGCCCAACTCACTGAGGATGAGTTCACCTGCCAGCTCCACTCGAGCCAAATTCTCGGCAAGTTCGTCGCCAAAAAGGCCCAATGCATCCGGAGCTGTCAGCAGAACGCATACGCCCAGGGCGATCCGCCAGTGGATTGCGTGCCGCCGTATGCCGGTAACACGTTCGGATGCGTGAACAGCACCGAGGCGAAAACGGGCGGGGACGGCAAGCGCAAATGCGCCCTCGACTGCCCGGAGTGCTACAGCGCAGGTGATTGCAACGCGGACATCGACGCCAAGGTGGCAAATCGGGAGGGGCAGGTCGAGGCGCTCGCCGCCGACGTCTACTGCGACGACTCGGCGAGCGGCGATGGCCTCACGCTCTCAGAACACAAATGCCAGAACACGGTCATCAAGTTCATCTCGTTCTTCCACGCCAAGAAGGTGAAGTGTTTGGCCAGGTGCCATAAAGCCGAGCACAAGGGGAAGATTGCGGCCGGGAGCTGCACGCCGGGGGCGATCACCGATCTCAAGACCCAGGAGTGCATCGACAAGCTCGAGCTCAAGGTCGCGACCAAGATCGACCTCAAGTGCGAGGCCGCCATCAACCCAAGCGCGGACAAGCCTGACTGTGGCCTCTATCCGGCGCGCGCCGGCGCCGATTGGGTCGCTGCCGAGGAAGCGGTGGTGGACGCGAACGACCCCGCCAACTTCTGCGCGTCGTAGGAACCGTCGGGTGAGCCCCCGCGTCCGGCGACGGGCGCGGGGAGCCGCTACACCCGATGTGCGTTACCAATCACGAGATCGTCGCCCAGGCGCGCTCGTGGCTGCGCAGATAGCGGTTCACCTTCAGGTTGGCGACGACGTACGCGAGGCTCTCGAGGAGCTGGCCCGGGGGCGGCGGCGTGAAACGGCGCAGCGATGCTCGGTACCGAGTAGAAGCCCTCGTAGACGGACTTGAAGCCGTCCATCATCTGCTCGCACGTCATGCCGGTCGGCTGGATCAGCGGCCGAGCCGTAGTCGTAGCGGGCCCAGTTGCCGTCGAGCAGGCGCCCCGCCTTCACCATGTCGTCGTGGTACTTGGTGCCGGGGTAGGGGCAGGGCGTGAACAGCTTCAAGAACGTGACCTTGTTGTCGACCAGGAACTGGAGCGTGCGCGCGAAGGTTTCCGGCGTGTCGCCGTCGAGCCCGACCATGATGAGCGCGATCACCTGGATGCCCTTGCCGGCGGAGCTTGGCGATGTCCTCGACGAAGCGCTGCGCCTGATTGAAGCCCTTGCGCACCGACTTGAGGCTCTCCTCGTTGATGCTCTCGAGGCCGATCGAGAGGCTGACGCAGCCGCTGCGCGCGGCGAGGTCGAGCAGCTCGGGGTCGCGCGCGATGTTGATCGTCGACTGCGTCGCCCACTTGAGCCTTGAGCGGGATCATGGCGCGGAAGAGCTCCTTCGCCTTCTCGGGGTGCGCGATCGGGTTGTCGTCGAGAAAGAGGATGCGGTTGCCGCCGAGCGACTTGATGCGTGCGGAGGTCGCTCGAGCACGTCGTCGACCGGGCGCGTGCGAAAGGAGCGCTCGTAGTAGGTCTGGACCGCGCAGTACTCGCAGGGGTGCGGACAGCCGCGCGAGAACACGATCGGCCAGTGGAAGTACATGCGGTAGAGCGCGCTCGAACGGAACGCGTCGCGCTTGAGGAGCGGCAGGGTCGAGATAGTCGATCGCTGCGGCAGGCCCGCCAGCGAGATGCCAGCCCGCGGCGCGATAGATGCCGCGGCTGCGGCCCGCCGCGAGGTCGTCGAGCACCTGCGGCCACACCTCCTCGGCCTCGCCGGCGACGACGGCGTCGGCGTGACGCGAGCGACTCCTCGGCGGTGAGCGTGACCCAGGTGCCGCCGAGCACCACCTTGCGGCCGCGGCGGCGGAACTCGGCCGGCGAGGTCGTAGGCGCGCGCGATCTGCGGACCCATGGCGGTGATGCCGACGACGTCGCAGGCGATGGTCGAGATCGACGTCCTGCATCAGCTCGTCGACGAACGTCACCTCGTGCTCGGGCGGCGTGAGCGCCTTCAGGTACGGCAGCGTGAGCGCGCTCGTCCAGTAGCGCGTCGTCTTGTGGAGCGTGCCGTCGGCCGCGTAGTGCGTCGGCGAGACGAGGTAGATGCGCATCCGCGCTCTCCCTTACGCCTGCGCCAAGCCGCCGGCAAGGCGCACGCGAGCCGAGGCCGACGGGGTAAGTACGCATGGGCGCGCCGACATCGCGCCCTTGTCACCCGCCCGTCGCGCGCGTATCGTCGCCGCGCCATGACCGCTCCGCACGACTCCACGCTCGCCGCGGGCGATGCCGCGATGCACCGGCGATCGCCAGCGCGTGCGCGCGATCGTGAACCGATTCATCTTCCGCGCCATGCTCTTCTCGATGGGCTCGATCGCCGTCGTGCTGCACCGCGTGTTGCCGTGGAAAGGCGTCGCCTGGGCCTTCGCCAGGGTCTCGGCGCGCAATCTCGCGCGGCTGTGCGGCGTGCGCGTCCACGTGCACGGCCTCGAGCATCTGACGGGGCCCGGACCGTACATCTTCGCGCCCAACCACCAGAGCAACTTCGACATCCCAGCGCTGCTCGGCTACCTGCCGGGCAGCAACCGCTTCGTCGCCAAGAAGGAGCTCTTCGCGGAGCCGATACTCGGCACGGTGCTCCGTACCCTCGGCATGATCCCGGTCGATCGCGACAATCCCCTCGAGGCCATCCAACTCCTCAACCAGGTCGCGATCGAGGAGCGGTGCTCCTTGATCATCTTTCCCGAGGGCACGCGCAGCGCGCGACGGCACCTTGCTGCCGTTCAAGAAGGGCGCCTTCAGCGCCGCGATCTATCTCAAGATACCGATCGTGCCGGTGGTGTGCCGCGGCACCGCGGCGGTGATGCCGAAAGGCGGGTATCTCTCGATCCTGCCCGGGGACTGCGAGGTGTTCATCGAGGCCCCGATTGCGACCGCCGAGCTCGCCTTCGATGACCGGACGGCGCTGCGTGATCGCGTCCGCGCCGTGATCGCCGCCCGGCTCGAGGAACCTTCGCGGGAGCAGGGTTGAATCCGACGGGCGTCTCTGGGGCCCACCACCGCGAATCCGTTGTGGAATTTGATCCAAGAGCGCCGGCGCTGGCCGTACCTCCGCTGCCGAACCCCGCTTGAAATCCGCCCTTATCCGTCGCTAATGTACGCGCCCGAGGCGGGTGGTCCACCTGCCAGCCAAACGTTGATCCAACGACGATGAAGGAGGTCCTCATGAAACGAACCCGGTGGCTATTGGTACCGGCCGTCGGCTTGGCACTCGCGCTCCCCGCCTGTGCTCAGAAGAGCGACATCGACGCCGTGCAGGCGACCCAGAAGGAGATCCTGGCCAAGCTCGAGAAGATCGAGAAAGACCAGGCGACGCTGCTGGCGCGGGCGCCTGCCGCCCCCGCGGCACGGCCGCAGGTCGACCCGAACAAGGTCTACGAGATCCCGATCGCCAACTCGGCGGTGCGGGGCCCGAAGGACGCGCCGGTGACGATCACGATGTTCTCGGACTTCCAGTGTCCGTTCTGCGCGCAGTCGGCGCCGATCGTCGACGAGGTGCTGAAGGCCTACCCGAAGGACGTCAACTTCGTGATGAAGCAGTTCCCGCTCCGCCAGATCCACCCCAACGCCGATCCGGCGGCACGCGCGGCGCATAGCGGCCGGCAAGCAGGGCAAGTTCTGGGAGATGCACGACGAGCTCTACAAGAACAGCCGCACGCTCAATCCGGAGACGATCAAGGGTATCGCCGAGAAGATCGGGCTCGACAGCAAGAAGTTCGAAGCCGACATGAACTCCGACGAGGTCAAGAAGCAGGTCGACGAGGAGATGGCGCTCGGGCAGAAGTCCGACGTGCGCGGCACCCCGAGCTTCTTCGTCAACGGCAAGCTCGCGCAGAACCGCTCGGTCGAAGGCTTCAAGGCGGCGGTCGACGAGGAACTGAAGAAGAAGGGGAAGAGCTGACGAGCCTCTCGTCGGGTCTTTTTTCAGTATCAGGCAGGTTTGCGGAGCCGGGGTCGCAAGGCCCCGGCTCCGTTCGCTCATACCGTTCACATCCACTTCGAGGAGGAAGACCACGATGAGAACCCGATTGATCATCAAGCAGCGTCCGACCATCGCCGCCGCGCTCGTGCTGGCGTTCGGTACGATCGGCTGCGCTCAGAAGAGCGACGTCGACGCCGTGCAGGCGACCCAGAAGGAAATCCTGGCCAAGCTCGAGAAGATCGAGAAGAGACCAGGCGACGCTGCTGGCGCGGGCGCCTGCCGCCCCCGCGGCACGACCGCAAGCCGACCCGAACAAGGTCTACGAGATTCCCGTCGCCAACTCGGCGGTGCGGGGCCCGAAGGACGCGGCAGTGACGATCATGATGTTCTCGGACTTCCAGTGTCCGTTCTGCGCGCAGACCGCGCCGATCGTCGACGAGGTGCTGAAGGCCTACCCGAAGGACGTCAACTTCGTGATGAAGCAGTTCCCGCTCCGCCAGATCCACCCCAACGCCGATCCGGCGGCACGCGCGGCGATAGCGGCCGGCAAGCAGGGCAAGTTCTGGGAGATGCACGACGAGCTCTACAAGAACAGCCGCACGCTCAATCCGGAGACGATCAAGGGTATCGCCGAGAAGATCGGGCTCGACAGCAAGAAGTTCGAAGCCGACATGAACTCCGACGAGGTCAAGAAGCAGGTCGACGAGGAGATGGCGCTCGGGCAGAAGTCCGACGTCCGCGGCACCCCGAGCTTCTTCGTCAACGGCAAGGTCGCGCAGAGCCGCACGGTCGACGGCTTCAAGGCGGCAATCGACGCGGAGCTGAAGAAAAAGAAGGGATGATCGGATGAGTCGGCTGCGGTTGCCGCACGTACTCGTCGGCATCCTGCTGCCATTCGCTCTCGCCGCTTGCACGACGCGTGTGCTCGAGACGAAGCGTGTCCCCGCGGCCGACTCCGCCGGCATCACCCGTCACGGATTCGTCGATGGTGAGCTCGTCCTTCGCTTCACGGCGGAGGGCGAGCGCGCCATCGCGCCCGCCGTCGGCAAGCCGCCCGGGCAATTGCGCTTCGGCATCCCCTCCCTGGATCGCTTGAACGCCAAGCACCAGGCGAGCGCGATCGTGCCGGCTCCGGGAGCGCCCGGCGCCTACCGGCTGATGCTCGCGCCCGACGCCAACGTCGTGCGCGCAGCCGAGGAGTACGGCCGCGATCCGCTGGTCGCGCGCGCCGAGCCGAACTACTTCCTGCGCATCGATCGCCCGGCCGAAGCGCCGGACGCCGTGCGCACAGACGTCCCTTCGGCCAAGTAGCGCGCCTTCCGCCGCCCGCCCGTGCGCCCGCGGTGGCGGCGCGCGTCAATCGGCTTTGTCGAAGAACTTATCCAGTTGGTTCTTCTTTGCGGGAGCGCTGTAGGTCGCCTCCCAGCACATGCCGTTGTCGTTCCGGAGCTGCACCCTGACGGGCTGCGTGATCGGCAACCCCGGCATCTCGAGATCGAGGCCCCGTCCGCGCACCAGGATCCTCGGCTTGCCGGCCGTGAGGCCTTGCTTCAGGATGATCTGCCGCACGCCGTCGGGCGTGAGCAGCTTGTCTTTGTACCTGAAGCCGCTCGACATCTCCTTCCAGCATGGACGCCCGTTGCAGATGCCGCCGGCGGGCGCGCGCGAGCTCGACACCAGATTCGACGCGCCGTCGTAGATGCACAGCTCGTAGTCGGTGGTGGCGGTCGGGTTGCCGAACTCGGCCTTGGCGGTCGACCGCGCCCTTCTGCCACTTCCAGAGCAGACGGTCCTTGTCGTCGGGCGTCCCGTTCTTGAGCTTGAGCAGCGCCTTCTGCGCCACCGCGGGCGTGCGACACCCGGCGGCCGGCGCCGCGCCGCAGAGCGGGGTTGCGACCGGCGTCGGCGTCGGCGTCGAGGGCGGCGTCGCGTCGAGCGGAATGACCGTCAGCAGCTCGTTGAAGTCCGCCTTGGTGACCAGGCCGTGCGTGATCGGATCGGGCGAGGTCGAGCCGGCCGTGCGCGTGCCGATCGTCGGCTCGGCGTCCTTGTCCGCACGCAGCGTGACGTCGGCGCCGACCGGCTGTACGAACGTGAAGGTGACGTAGCCGTTCGCGTCGGTCGTGCCGTTCAGCGTCTCGGCTGCCGTTCTGCACCTCGACGCTCGCGCCCGCGATCGGCCGCCGCCCGCCGCTCGCGTTCGACGTCGTCGTCGGTGATGCGGAAGGTCGCGGTCTGCTAGCCCGGCGGGATGTACCGGCGCCCGACCAGCTCGGCGTGCAGCGTGAGCAGGTAGATGTTCGCGGTCCTGCCAGATGAACTCGATGTCGGCGTCGCGCAGCTCGCCGAAGAAGACGCCGTTCGCGAAGTCCTTGCCGGCGGGATCCTGGTTCTCCATGCCGTGATCGCCGGTGAGCACGATGAACGTCTCGCCGAGCCGCGCCGGCTCGCCCGGCGTCGCGAAGCGGCTCGTGGTTCGCGAGCTCGCCGAGGACGCGCGCCGAAGCGGCTCGACGTGTCGCGGTAGCCCGCGCGCGTGCAGTTGCCGTGCGGGCCGAAGAAGTGGCCGGCGCCGTCGGTGAGGGTGAAGTTCTCGATCATGTACTTCGGATCGGGGTGGGCGGCGCCGCCGGTCGTGTCGGCGATCGAGATGTCGACGCCGGGAATCGCCGGCAGGCCGCTCGTCGACGGCTCGCTGTAGAGCGCGCGCGCCTGCGACTGGCCGAGGTGGTCGAGCACCGACTCCTGCCCGTAGCCGTCGGATTCGTCCTGGCGCAGGTCGGTGTTGGTGTCCGCGACGAAGTCCGGAGCGTTGGCGAGCAGGAGCGGGAACGTCGCCGGGAAATTCTCGCTCGCGGTGGTCTCGAGCGACGCGAAGTCGGCGCCGCGCGCCGACGGCTCGTTGATCGACGCGGTGAAGGCGCCGCTCGGATTCGCCGGCGACCAGTTGCCGAAGGCGCGGTGCACGGCCTCGTGCAGCGTCTCGAAGTCGAGGCGCAGGAGCTGCGAGCTGAAGAAGAAGAGCCGGATTGCGCGGATCGGTCGGGTCGATCGGGTCGCGCTCGGTCTCGATGTCGCGCTCGTAGTAGCGGTTGCCGACGATGCCGTGGTGGCCGGGATAGACGCCCGAGCCGACGACGTTGTGGTTCGGGAACGTCACCGTCGGGAACGCCGCCATGCTGCCGAAGCGCGTGAGCGTCCCCTGCGGGATGTCGATGCGGCCGTCGCCGTCGTGGAAGAGCAGCGAGCGGATCGCCGGCACCGGCTGCGTTGTTCGGGTTGCCGCACGCGAAGCGTGTCGTCGGGCTGGCGCACGCAGTCGGCCATGAGGTCGTGCACGCGCACGCTGTTGTTGGAGTCGAAGATGAAGATGATGGCGCGGTTCGCGTGCGGCTCGATGACGTCGATCGGCACGCCGCTGAAGGCCTCGGCTGAGCGCGCGGCCGGCCGCGGCGGGCAGCACGGTCGCCGGGATCGAGGCCGTAGATCCAGGCGACCGTCGGCGCGATGTCGACGTTCTCGGCCTGCTCGGGATTGGCGGCCGTGTCGTCGCCCTCGTTCGACCGCGCCCGTCGCGCGCGATCGTCTGATCGACGACGTGGTCGCCGCCGCCGATGACGCATGAACGGGATGTGGCGCGTGCCGGGATGACCGTGGTCGCCCTGCAGGACGCCCTCGGCGCTCGCGAGCGCGGCGAGACGTTAGCCCGCGCCCGACGCCACCTCGAAGGGGTTCGTCCCGGCGCCGAGCGGGTTCAGCAGGCCGGCCGTCGGCCCGCTCGCGAGCGCGGTGACGACGAGATCGCCGGCGCGCTGGTCGGCGAGCCGCCAGTTCGGGACGGTTCGCGGCGAGCGTCTTGCCCGGGATCGAGCGGAGTTCTCGAGGCGATACCACGCCTCCGACACGCCCGGTCTGCGCGAGCGCGATCTCGCGCATGCGCTTGAGCGCCGTCTCCTGGCTTGCCGTTCAGCGACGGTCGTGCCGACGCCGATGCTGGTCAGCGAGACCTGCGCCGCGCCGCCGTTCGACACGACCATGAAGGCCTCGCCGGTCGCCGCGATCGTCGCGTCGGCCGCGAAGAGCGACTCGAGGTCGATGCGGCGGGTCGGGATCGGCGCCGGTCCACGAGAACGAGTGGTCGGCGGTGACGATGAGCACGCTCTCCTGCCACTTGCCCGATCTCCTTGAGATAGCGACGAGCCGCCCGATCTGCGGTGTCCGCCAGCGTCACCGCCGCGTCGCCCGCGCCGGCGAGTTCGGCCCGCTGACGTGCTGCAGCCCGTCGACGTTGCCGAGGTTCACGAACGTGAAGTCCGGGTCCTCGGTGGCCGACAGCTTGATGACCGCTGTCCATGATGCAGGCGTCCAGCGCCACGCCCGAGCCGCTCGCCGACTCGGCGGGACAGTCGTCGGTGCCGACACGGCGGCATCGGTCGGCGCCGCGCAGGAAGTCGGGCCGGACGTGCGTCACCGGCGACGCCCTCGGGGTTGGTCGCGCTGGCCGTGCCGCACCCGCCGCCGCCGTCGGTGCAGTCGTAGAGGTGGCGGAGCTTCTCCTTGCCGAGCACCGCCGCCGTCCGAGGTGCGGCGCCTCGCGCGCAGCACGTCGAAGAGCGTGTCGACGCGGATCAGCGACGGCGATTCGAGCGCCTGTCCGCCGCCGTCGTGCATGCCGGCGGGTCGTGCATCGATTGTAGAAGCTGTTGGCGACGACGCCGTTCACGTCGCCGTAGCGCGCCGGTCAGCATCGCCGTGTGGTTGGCGTTCGTCTGCGAGACCATGCCGGCGCGCGCCTGCGTGTAGACGGTGGCGCGCGCCGTGGCGTCGGGCGCGACGGCGCCGGGGCAGCCGATCAGGTTGCAGAGGTTCGGCGTCTGCGTCGCGTTGACGTTCTCGGGCGAGCATGCCGTCGATCACGACCACGAAGGTGTTGACCTTGGGCTCGAGCAGGATCGTGCAGCACCTTGCCGTCCTGGCGGCGCAGCAGAGCCGGCTCGGCGCTCGGGTTCTCGGCGGCCGTGCCGTTGTTGAGGTAGCGCGCGACGGCGTTCTCGCGACGACGCCCAGCACCTTCGCGACCGTGGGCGCGATGTCGACGTGCTTGATCTCCATCGCCCGCTCGTCGTTCGGGGTCGAGCGCCGTGCGGCGTGCGCCGCGGCCCGAGACCACCAGCGTCGAGCGCGACTGCGTCACGTCGAGCGCGCCGTGGCCGCCGCGCACGTCGCCCTCGTCGCCCGACGGCGTCGGGTTCACGATGATGTCGGCCGAGTCGGCGTCGTCGAGCTCGGCGGCGAGCCGCTCGTAGGGATACGGGTAGGTCACGCGCTCGGCTGGCAGGAAGTGGCGGACGACGCCCGCCTCGGTCGCCGGCGATCGGTCTCGGTGACGCTCTGGCTCGCGGCGCGCGATCTCGGTCGCGAGGCTCGCGAGCGCGCTCGGATCGCGACGCGGGTCGCTCGGCGTCGGGCACCGTGACCGTCCGGTGCCGTTCGGCAGGCCGAAGGGATTCACCGGCGGGACCGAGCCGACGATCGTGCCGACCGGGTTCTCCGCCGTCAGGCTCACGACGTCGTAGGCGTAGAAGCCGTCGCTGCGTGGCGCTGCGGGTGAAGACGAGATGATCGAAGACGATGTCGGCGGTCGCGCAGTCCTCGGTGAGCGTCGTGCGCACGCGGCAGCGGCGCGCGAAGCACGTGGTAGGCGTCGTCCTCGTCGGCGACGAGGCTGCCGTTCAGGTTCTTGTAGAAGTAGACGAGGTCGGTGAACGGGTTCTCGAGCACGGCCTCGACGGCGCCGCGCCGATGTCGTGCGCCGTCGACGAGCCGACCATCGCCGCGTACCACTCGCTCGCGTTCAGCCCGGGCGCCTCGGCGCCCGCGACGACGTCACCATCGACGCGCCATGCCGGGCGGCGGCTCGGGAGGATCGACCGCGTAGAGCGCGGGGCCGAATACGAGGGAATGGACGAGGGCGATGGCGATAGCCTTGGTCCAGGGGCGGCGACGTGAACCACGCATGCGGATCTCCGATCGATACTGGTTGGTCGGCACTGAGTCGGGTGAGCGTAGGAGGCGGGCTGCACGCCAGCAATGCCGCATGCCCGTGAGTTCTCCAGCAAAAATCGGGGAATATCGTCACCGTGACCCGAGTGGTGGGGCGGGCAATCGGCGCGAAATTGTGGCATAGCCCTCCGGCATGAAGAAGGCCCTGATCACCGTCGTGAAGACCCTGCTCACCGTCGGCATCTTCGTCTCGCTGTTCGTCGAGTTCGGCGGCGGGACGGTGGCGGTCTCGCGCACCGGCTTCGCCGACGGCAGCGATCTTCTACCGCGCCAACCCGGCGATGCCGGGGCTCGCCGGCCGCCTGAAGGCGCGCCTCACGGGCGCGCCGCTGCCCGAGCCCACGTGCCGCTCGCCGGCGACCAGGTCTGCACGCTGGCGCTGGAGGGCGTGCCGGTGTTCGTCCGCACCGAGGGCGGCGAGATCGTGAAGCTCCGCGCCCTGCACCACTGCGTCGAGGGCCAGCTCGCGCAGGTGCTCGCCGGGCCGGACGCGGAGGGCATGATCCCGCTCGCCGCAGGCGACGGGTGCGACGGTGTGGGTCGAGAAGCAGGGCATGCAGCGCGTCCCGATGACGGTCGCGGACCTATGGACGGAGGTGCGGGCGCTCGACCTCGCCGTGTTCATCCCGTGGGTGCTGTTCGCGACCTTCATCAAGTTCCTCGGCATCATGGCCAACATCGTGCGCTGGCAGGTGCTGCTCGCCGGCCAGGGGCTGCACTTCGGCTTCGGCTGGCTCACCGCCAGCTACTTCGTCGGCCGCTTCTTCGGCATCGTCATGCCGTCCACGCTCGGCCTCGACGGCTGGCGCCTCTACGACACGATCCGCGTCTCGCGCAAGCCCGTCGAGTGCACCACCGTGCTCGCCGTCGAGCGCATCACCGGCCTGGTCGGGCTGCTCGCGACCATCCTGCTGTTCATGCCGTTCGCCGACCTGCGCGGGCGCGGCATCGCCGACGTGCTGCAGGCCATGGCCGTTCCGCTCGGCGCGGCGATGCTCTTCGGCCTGATGCTGCTGCGTGCAGCCCGGAGTCTGTTCGCGCCGCTCATCCGGCTGGTGCCCGTGTCGCCAAGGTCCGCGGATTTCCTCGACAACGCCGATCGCGCAGCGCGACCGCGTACTCGACGCACGGCGCAGCACGCTGGTCGTCGCGCTCGTGTGCGCCGTGTTCGGCCAGATCACCACCATGGCGATGTACTTCGGCAACGCCATGGCGCTGCAGGTCGAGGGCGTGACCGATGCTGCAGGTGTTCTATGCCGCGGCGGTGATGACGCTGTTACCTTCCTCATTCCCACCGCCGCGGGCGAGGGCGTGCGCGAGTTCATGTTCGTCGATCTGCTCGGCGGCCGGGTGCCGACCGCCAAGGCGTTCCTCATCGGCCACGTCGGCTTCTGGATCGAGAAGCTCCTGCTCTCGTTCCAGGGCGGCATCTTCCTCGTCTGGGCGCCGAAGTCCTACCAACGCGTCACGCGCGAGGACCTCGAGCGCCTCAAGGAAGAGACCGCCCAGAACCAGCGCGCCCGCGCGACGGCGTAGCTCGGGAGCTACGGCTCGGCGAACCGGAAAGCACCCTACCTCGACGCTTGGAGAACCCTCCGGTATCGTACTTCGATGAGCGTCGGTGCTTCGGCGAGGCCGGCGGAGGCGCCGGTTGCGGCGATGACGCAGCCGACGCGCTACGCGCTGCGCATGGTCGTCTTCCTCGCCGTGATTGCGATCGTGGTCGTGGCGTTGCGCGGCCACGCGGTGCTTTTCTTCCTCCGCAATCCGCCTCTCAACGCGTTGATCCTCTCGGTCCTGGCGGTGGGCATCGTGCTCTCGTTCCGGGCGGTGTCGAGTCTCGGTCCCGAGGTGGCGTGGATCGAACGGTGCCAGCGCGGCGACTCGCGGCTTCCCCTCGAGCCCGGGCCCCCGGTGCTCGGCCCGCTCGCCGCCATGCTCACGGACCCGGCGCGGCGCGTGACCCTCACGGCGAGCAGCATGCGCGGCCTGCTCGACGGGGTCGACAACCGACTCGACGAGCGACGCGATACGTCGCGCTACCTGATCGCGCTCCTCATCTTCCTCGGGTTGCTGGGGACGTTCTGGGGCCTGCTGCTGACGGCGAGCTCGGTGGGCGAGACGATCCGCGGACTGAACGTCGGCTCGGATCCCGCGCAGATGTTCGAGACTTTGCGTGCCGGTCTCGAAGCGCCGCTCTCCGGCATGGGCACCGCCTTCTCGACCTCGTTGTTCGGCTTGGCGAGCTCACTCGTGCTCGGCTTCCTCGATCTCCAGGCGTCGCAGGCGCAAGCTCGATTCGCCAACGACCTCGAGACCTGGTTGGCCGGTCTCACGCAGAGCGAGGGCGGGATCGTGACGGCGGTGAGCGCGAGCGCGCCGTCGTACGTGACGGCGCTCCTCCAGCAGACGGCGGAGAATCTGGCGGAGCTCGAGCGGCGTATGGTTCGCGTGAGTGACGACAGCGCGAGCTTGCGGGAGGCGTTGCGCACCCTCGGCGATCGTCTCATCGGCTTGACCGACGAGCTGCGCGCGAAGACCCGCTTCGGCGATGCCGCCACCGACGGGCAGCTCGAAACCATGGCGGTGCTCAAACGGATCGCGCATGCCGTCGAGCGTCGGGGCGAGGGACCCGATGAGGCCGGCCCGCGCCATCGCCAAGATGGTCGAGGACGGATCACGGGATCGTGACCGGGCGGTCGCCGAGATTCGCAACGAGATCCGGCTGCTCGCCCGCACGCTCTCGGTGATCGCCGACCGGGAGCGCTGAGTCGTGGGCCGCACACGCATCGGGACGGGCTGAGTCATGGCGCGCGCCCGCTCACGCTCCTACCGCGGTCCCGACGTCTGGCCGGGGTACGTCGATGCTTTGACGACGCTGCTGTTGGCGATCACCTTCCTCTTGACCGTGTACGTGCTGGCGCAGTTCTTCTTGAGCCAGGCGCTCAGCGGGCGCGAGAAGGCGCTCGAGCGCTTGAGCCAGGAGGTGGCGGCGCTGTCGCAGCAGCTCGCCGGCGAGCGCAAAGCGAAGCAAGATCTCGAGGCCCAGGCCCGCAACCTCATCGACCGCGCTGCAGAGCTCGAGCGCGGCGCGCGACGCCTCCGAAAAGCGCTCGACTGCCCTCGAATCCGACGTCAATCAGCTGAACACGCAGGTCGCCGATCTGCGCGCGCAACTCGCTCAGATCGCGGCGGCGCTCGGCGCGTCGGAAGAGAAGAGCAAGCAGGATCAGGTCGTCATCGCCGACCTGGGGCAGCGTCTGCAGACCGCGCTTGCGGAGAAGGTCGCCGAGATGGCGCGCTACCGGTCCGAGTTCTTCGGCCGGCTGCGCGAGGTGCTCGGCGATCGCACCGACGTGCGCGTGGTGGGCGACCGCTTCGTCTTCCAGTCCGAGGTGCTGTTCCCATCGGGGTCCGCCGACCTCAGCCCCGAGGGTCGCGCCACGTTGAGCACCTTCGCGCGCACGCTCCTCGAGATCGCGAGCAAGATCCCGACCGACGTCGCGTGGGTACTGCGCGTCGATGGCCACACCGACCGCGTGCCGATCTCCGCCGCGCTCTCCGAGCGCTTTCCGTCGAACTGGGAGCTCTCGGCCGCCCGCGCGCTGTCGGTCGTCAAGTTCCTGGTCTCGCGCGGGCTCCCGTCGGAGCGTCTCGCGGCGACCGGCTTCGGCGAGTTTCAGCCGCTCGACGCCGGCAAGGATGCGGCCGCGAACGCGCGCAACCGCCGCATCGAGATGCGGCTCACGGACCGGTGACGACTGTTCCCGACCTTCCCGGTCGGGATGCTAGTCCGCCTTGTCCTTGAACTGACCCCTGAGTCCGCCGGTGTTGGCCCTGGCGGGGGCGCTGTACTTCGCTTCCCAACACACGCCGTTGGTGTTGACGAGCTGCACCGTCAGAGGCTGCACGAGCGGGAACGCCAGATCGTCGAGGAGATTGCCCCTCGCCTTGAGGATGATCCTCGCGCTGCCCGGCTCGATCCCTTCGCGCAGGTAGACCTTCTGGATGCCATCGGGCGTGAGGTCCTTGTCCCGGTAGTCGTAGCCCGTCACCTGCTCCGTCCAGCACGGCTTCGGACTCCACATGTTGCAGATGCCGGCGTTGGGCATCGCCGCGGCGACGATCAGGTTGGACGTGCCGTCGTAGATGCAGAAGTTGTAGCCCGTGATCGTGGTGGGCTTGCCGAAATCCGCCTTCGTGGTGGTGGAGCCCTTGATCCACTTCCAGGCGAGCTTGTCCTTCTCGTCGTCCCCCTTGTCGTTGATCACGAGGAGCGCTTTGCGAGCGACGGCGGGCGTACGGCAGCCGGCGATCGGCGCGCCGGCGCACACCGGGGTGGCGGTGGGCGTCGGGGTCAGGACGGGAGAGCCGGTGTTGAGCGGCGTGGTCGTGGCGGTCACCGTTGCCGTCCGGGTGGGGGTCGAGCTGATGGTCGGTATCGGAGTCGAAGTGACCACCGGCGTGACCGTGTCGACCGGTGTCGCGGTGCTCCTCCAGTGTCCGGCGGCGTCCCGGTTCCGTTCGGCGTCGCGTTCACGGTCGGCGTCGCCAACGGCAGCACGCTCACGACGACGAAATGGCCGTCCGTGACCGCCGTTCCCGAGCCGGTCCCGGCCAACTGACCGCTCTGCGCAGACGTCTGTCCGAACTTCACCGCGCTTTCCCAATCGAAACTGGTGACCGAGTTGGTGAGCTGGAAGCGGAGACGATGCGTGACGGGAGTGAGGCTCGCGTTGACGATGGTCGCGGAAGCAGTCGGGTTGAAGCAGAACTCGCCGTCGCTCGTCTGGCTGCCGAGACCCGTCAAGTCGAGCGTGCCGGTCGTCAGCGGCGGACCGAGCGTGACGGTACCGCTCGTCGCGCCCGGACTCGCGCTGCCACTTCCCAGAATGAGCTGGTCGTCGACGACGCGGGCGCAGCCGCTGTAGTTCGTGTCGATGGTGAGCTGGTACGCGGGCAGGCTGACGGTGAACTCGACCTCGTAGTCGTTCGCCTGGCTGTCGGAGACGCCGCTCAGGCTTCCCTCGGAGTCGATCAGATGGATACCGGAGAGGCGCGCCGTGAAGCCGATGCCGCTGCTCGAGACCAGCGCCGCGCTGCTGAGGCGGTCGAGCTCGGCGTCGTCGGCGTCGGCCGGTCCGAGCTTGGTCACCGTGACGCCGGAGATCTGCGCGGCAGCCACGGAGGCGAGAAGAAGGACGACGCTTGCAGCGCCGACGACGCTGATCAGGCGCGTCATCCAGCGGGGGGTGCGGTAGCAGGTCATGAGTCGAGCTCCGACGAAGTTGAGGTAGAGGTTGCGCCGACCGTTCGCCGGAGGGGGCCAGCAGGAAGGGACCTATCCGCCGGCCACGACCGCTGTCAAGGAACAATCTCGGACGTCGTCGAGGTCTAGGACGATTCCTACTGCACCAGCGATGGGATCGGGAGGCGCCGGCCGTCGAGTCAGGGGCTCGGAGCGGTGCGTTCTCCAGCCGGACCGGTCCGTGCTAAGTGTCCCGACGGTGCCACGAAACCGTAGCGAAGCGGTCGCCGCAGGCATCTCGCCGCTCTCCTCGATCGACATCCTGATCAAGACGTTCCTGCGCCCGCACTGTCTGCGCCGTCTCGTCGATTCGATCCTGGTCCACTATCCCGACGCGCACCTGAATATCGCCGACGACGGCACGCCCGACGCCGACGTGCTCGCGTACTACGAGACGTTGCGCCAACGAGGACACCACGTCCTCGTCATGCCCTTCGACGTCGGGATCTCGGCCGGTCGCAACGCGCTCGTCGAGTCCGCCCGGCGACCCTACGTGCTCCTCCTCGACGACGATTTCGTCTTCACCGGGCGCACGCGCATCGAGACCTTCTGCGAGGTGCTCGCCGCCGACCCGCGTCTCGGTTGCGCCGGCGGAGTGATGCTCGACGGTGGCTCGCGACCACGGCCGTACGCGTTCGTCATGCGCATCGAAGGTGGCTTGCTGCACTACGATCCCGTCGATCGTGAGCCGCGCCCGATCGCCGGCCATCCGTGCTACGACGCCGACATCGTCACCAACTTCGCGCTCTTCCGCCGTAAGGTGTTCGACGACGTGCGCTGGGACCCGGTACTCAAGACGGTCGAGCACACGGACTTCTTCCTGCGCATGGGCAGGACCCCGTGGAAGGTCGTGCACGTGCCGAGCGTCGCGGTCGACCACTTCCCCGAGAGCCCGCCGGGATACGCGCGCTACCGGAGCGACCGGCGCGCCGTGCAGCGCTTCCTTGACAAATGGGGGCTCGGCTCCGTCGTGTACCACACGCCGAGCAATCCGCGCCGCGACCGCCACCGCGTGCGCCTGGCGCACACGGGTGCCGCGCTCCGCGCCTTCCGGCAGGGGCGCCTCAAGGAAGGATGCGGGTGGCTGGTGTCAGCCGCGGCGATCGACGGGCGGCGGCTTCTCGGACGACGCGAGATGGACTCCGGCCGACCATGAACGTCGAGCTCTACGCCTTCACGTGCGGCTTCGTCACCATCCCGCACGGCTTCCTGCTCGAGAAGATGAAGGGCAAGATCACGGTGCCGGTGCCCTCGTATCTGGTCGTCCATCCGAAGGGGAAAGCGCTCTTCGACAGCGGGCTCAACGTGCGCACCCAGAGCGGAGCGGAGAGCTACATGGGAGCGCAGGGAATCAAGTACGCGAGCTTCGACTTCCACTCCGGCGAGGAGATCTCGGCGCGTCTCGAGGCGATGGGGATGGCACCCGAGGCGGTCACGTACGTCATCAACTCGCATCTCCACTACGATCATTCGGGCGGCAACGTGCAGTTCCCGAGCGCCGAGGTGCTCGTCCAGCGGCCGGAGTGGGAGCACGCCATGGCGCGTCCCGAGGACGACCCCGGCTACCGGCGGGTCGACTTCGACACCGGCCAGCGCGTGCGCAAGATCTCCGGAGAGTACGACGTCTTCGGCGACGGAACGGTGACGTGCTTCCCGACCTACGGACACACGCCCGGCCACCAGTCGCTGCGGGTGCGCACCGCGCGCGGCGAGTTCGTGCTGTGCGGCGACGCCTGCTACCTGCGGCAGTCGCTCGAGCAACTCCATCTCCCGGGCGTCATGATCGACCGCGAGGCGACGCTCGCGGTGCTGCAACGCTTCCGCGCGATGCAAACCGCCGGCGCGCGCATGATGTTCGGTCACGACCCCGAGTTCTGGAAGACGGTTCCGCAGGGACCGGAACGGCTCGGCTGAAGGGAAAGGAACACCGCCCATGGCACATCGACTGCAGGACAAGGTCGCGATCATCACCGGAGCGGGAACCAGCGGTGAAGGGATGGGGAACGGCAAGGCGGTGGCGCTGCTGTTCGCGCGCGAGGGCGCGCGGGTGGTCGCCGTCGATCTCAACCGCGCCGCGGCCGAGACCACGGCCGCGGAGATCGGCAAGGAAGGCGGTGTCGCGCTCGCCCTCGCCGGCGACGTCAGCCGCTCCGCCGACGTGCGGGCGATCATCGACGCCACCATCGAACGGTTCGGGCGCGTCGACATCCTTCACAACAACGTCGGGATCGAGGCGATCGGCGATCCGGTCTCGACCACCGAGGAAGACTGGGATCGCGTGCACGACGTCAACCTGAAAGGCCCCTTCCTGATGTGCAAGTACGCCATTCCCCACATGGAGCGTCAGGGCGGAGGTGTCATCATCAACATCTCCTCGGTGGCGAGCATGCGCTGGAGCCCGGTGCCGTACTTTCCGTACCACACGTCCAAAGCGGCGTTGAACCACATGACGCGCGTGATCGCGCGCCAGTACGCGGCGAAGAACATCCGCTGCAACGTCATACTCCCGGGGATGATCGACACGCCGCACATCCGGCACTACTACCGCGATCAGCCGGCGGAAGATCTCGAGCGTGTGATCGAGAAGCGCAATCGCGCCTGCCCGATGGGTCGCCAGGGGAGTCCCTGGGACATCGCCAACGCCGCGCTGTTTCTCGCCTCGGACGACGCGAGCTACGTCACCGGTATCGAGCTGGTCGTCGACGGTGGTTTGACGCTCTAGACGCGCGCGCGCTACGTAGCCACGGATGAAGTTCGCTCTCTTCGGCATCAACGTCGGGCCGTGCGCGCAGCCCGAGACGGCCGCGCGTGTGGCGCGCGCGGCGGAGCAGGGCGGCCTCGAGTCGGTGTGGACCGGCGAGCACGTCGTGCTCCCCGACCCCCAGGTGCCGCCCTCGCCATCCGCGCCCGAGACGCCGTTTCTCGACCCCGCCGTCGCGCTCGCCTACATCGCCGCGCACACCAGTACGATCCGGCTCGGCACCGGCATCATCATCCTGCCGCAGCGCAACCCGCTGGTGCTCGCCAAGGAGCTCGCGAGCGTGGACGTGGTGTCGAACGGTCGCCTCATCTTCGGCCTCGGCGTCGGCTACCTGCAGCCGGAGTTCGCCGCCCTCGGCATTCCGTTCGAGGACAAAGGCGCGCGCGCCGTCGACTACCTGGAGGCGATGCGCGCGCTCTGGACGTTGCCGAATCCCGCGCACCACGGTCGCTTCACGAGCTTCGCGGGCGTGCAGGCGTTTCCGCGGCCGATCCAGCGTCCCCATCCGCCGATCGTGATCGGCGGTCACAGGCCGTCGGCGTTGCGCCGGGCGGTGCGCTACGCGAACGGTTGGTACGGCTTTGCCCTCGACCTCGAGGGCACCGAGCGATGCCTCGGCGTGCTGCGGGCGGCCGAGCGTACGCATGGCAGGCCGTTCGAGCTCGGCCCGCTCGAGATCAGCGTCACGCCGCGTGCGGCGATCGAGCTCGACAGCGCGCGCCGTTTCGCCGACGCCGGTGTCGATCGGCTCATCTTCTACCGCATGGTGACGACCGAAGCCGAGATGCTCGCGCTCGTCGAAAAGATCGCCGAGCTGCGGATACGCCTTCGAAGCGCGCGCCGGCCTGAACACTTCACCCCGGCGGATATTCGACGTCGATCAAGTCGTCGGCCGCGTCCGCATGGCCGTCGCGGATGCACGCGACGAGATCGTCGATCGTGAACGGCGGGCCGCCGGCGTCGGGGCAGCCGGCGGGGAAGCCCAGGGCGCCGAGGTCGATCGCCGCACAGTCGCGTACCAGGAGATCCTCGAGGCGCGCGGTCGCCGCCGCGAGCCGCCGGTCGGTCTTCGCGGCGCCGGTCCCGGGACCGGCAGGCGGCACTTGCGCGCGGCAGTCGACGTCCGCCGCGATGCGCCCGCTCAATTGATCGTTCAGGCAGCTCTGGCGCGATCGTACGCGGCGCGCCAGAAAGCGAGTGCCGGC
The DNA here is from genome assembly GCA_963846105.1 of uncultured delta proteobacterium. Taxonomy (GTDB): domain Bacteria; phylum Desulfobacterota; class Binatia; order UTPRO1; family UTPRO1; genus CAWJUT01. The sequence goes on along the minus strand of CAWJUT010000004.1, from coordinate 162,201 downwards.
GCCGCCGATCGTGCGCTGACAACGGAGCGCGCCGGCTTCGAGCGTCCCCGGGGCTCCCGGGTACTCGCCGGCGATCGTCAGCTCGATGGTGGCGCGATGAGCGGCCTCGAGGCAGCCCGTGAGATCGGCGACGTCGAACGGCGCGCCGGTGTCGTCGCTGCACAGCCCGGGAAAGCCGAGATGCTCGAGCACGATCGGCGGGCCGCACCGAAAGGCCAGCTTCGCGACCAACCGCTCCGCCGCGGCCGCGATCGCCGCTTCGAGGTCGAGGCTGTCGCAGGTCCCGCCCCCTGCTTCGGCATCCTCGCAAACGCGGCTCACTTTCTGGGCGCGAGTGAGAAAGCGCAGCGATTCCTTGCCGATCGACTGCTGACAGACCAGCTCCTGAACCGTGAGGGCATCCGCGACGCGCGGGGAGACCGCGAGCAGGAAGGTGAGCACCAGCATGATAGAGCCGCGACTTGGCCCGGACGAGTCCTGTGCGCGGGCGCTCACGGCAAACCCTGTACAGTTTCGTCCCGCGCCGGTGCAAGTCTCGGGGGGCATCGATGCGCGCGTGTGGCGCCGGAGACGCCGCGAATCAGCAACCCCGCCCACAGCGGCGCCTTCGCGCGCCGAGATGCCTCCCGAGCCGCAACAGTATTGACTGAGCCCGGCCCTGGTCCTAAAACTGACCAGTCAGTTCTGGAATTCCCTCCCATGGCAGGACGCAAGCCCGATCCCGGCAAGCGCGCCCAGATTCTCCGCGCCGCGACCGACGTCTTTTCGACGCGCGACTTCCACGCCGTGCCGGTCGAGGACGTCGCCGCCGCGGCGGGCGTGGGTAAAGGCACGCTCTATCTCTACTTTCCCACCAAGGAGCAGCTCTTCTACGCGACCATCCTCGAGGCGCTCGACGTGCTGCTCCGGGAGCTCGCCGCCGCCACCGGCAAACGGCAGGGTCCGGAGGCGCTGCGCGCCTTCGTCGGCTGTCTGCTCGACTTCTTCTGGCGCCGCCGGCAGCTCGTCGTCCTGATGCACCGCTACGAGCACAAGCTGCGCGAGCCCGAGGGTGTGGAGTGGCGGGCGCGGCGTGCCGCGATGGTCACCATGGCGCGCGCCCTCATCGAGCCCGCCAAGGGCCCACGTCGCCCGGCGCGTGACACGGCGCTGGTGGCGGAGATGCTGCTGGCGCTGATTCGCGCCGCGGTCCTCAACTCCCAGGACAGCGACCGGCCCGAGCGTGCCGCGGCATTGATCGTCGATCTCTTCCTCCACGGTGTGGATGGCGCCGGAGGGCGCGCCCGCGGCCGCGGGGTGAAGGCGGTGCGGGCGGCCGGAGGACGAGTATGAGGCTCGCGCTGCTCGCCATGGGAATGCTGGCGGCCGCGTGCTCGCATGGCGGCTCCACGGCCGAGGAGACGCCACCGGCGGCGGAGCCCATCCCGGTCCGCGTGGCGCCGGTGACCACCGCTGCGGTCGAGCGCGTCGCCGATCTCGTCGGATCCTTCTTCGCCTACGAAGAGGTGACGGTGGCGAGCGAGCTCGGCGCGCGCGTCGCCTGGATCGGTCCCGACATGGGCGACGAGGTGAAGGCGGGAGACGTGATCCTCCGCCTCGACGACGCCAGCATCCGTGCCGAGCTCCGCGAGGTCGAGGCGCGCCTCGTCGAAGGCGCACGCCGACAACGCCCGCGCGCAGCAGCTCTGGCAGGAAGGGATCATGTCGAACGAGGAGGGCGAGCGGGCGCGCACCGATACCGCCGTCCTCGAAGCGCAGCGCGACGCCCTCAAGGTCAAGCTCGACCACACCGTGATCCTCTCGCCGCTCACCGGCTCGATCGCCGCGCGCATGGTGTCGGTCGGCGAGGTGGTGGAGTACGGCAACGCGCTCTACAAGATCGTCCAGGACGACCCGCTCAAGTTCCGTACCCCGATTCCGGAGCGCTTCGCGGCCTTCCTCCACATCGGGCAAGAGGTGCGCCTCACCGTCGCCGCCTATCCCGACAAGGTGCTGATCGGGAAGATCACCCGCATCAATCCCACCGCCGAAGCCGCCAACCGCTCGATCACCGTCGAAGCCGAGGTGCCGAATGGCGAGCACCTCGTGAAACCCGGCTTCTTCGGGGCCGGAAAGATCGTGTACGACCGGCAGTCCCCGGCACTGGTGGTGCCGGAGACAGCCCTCACCACGTTTGCGGGCGTCACCAAGCTCTACGTCGTCAAGGACGGGAAGGCCGAGGAGCGGGTGGTACGCACCGGGGTGACGCTCGCCGACGAGCGCCAGGAGATCGCCGACGGCGTCGCCGAGGGCGAGGCGGTCGCGGTCTCCAACGTCGACAAGCTCGAGAACGGCGCGCCGATCGCCATCGTCGGCGGCGAGCCGGTCGCGCACGCGGGCGCCGAGTAGCCTCGGCGATCACACGGTGTCACCGTGAACCTCGCCGACCTCTGCATTCGCCGCCCGGTGTTCGCCACCATGCTGAGCGTGGCGATGGTCGTGCTCGGCTTGTTCTCCTACGAGCGGCTCGGCGTCGACCTCTTTCCCAACATCGACTTCCCGACCGTCACCATCACCACCACCCTGAACGGCGCCAGCGTCGAGGAGATGGAGAGCGGCATCACCAAGCCGATCGAGGAGATCGTCAACACCATCGACGGCATCGACGAGCTGCGCTCGACCAGCAAGGAAGGCATCTCGACGGTGATCGTGCAGTTCCTGCTCGAGAAGAACGCCGCGGTCGCGGCGCAGGAGGTGCGCGACAAGGTGGCGACCGTCGTCGCGCGTCTCCCGACCGGCACCGACTCGCCGATCGTCGAGAAGTTCGACGTCGACGCGCAGCCGATCATGAGCGTGGTGGTGGCGGGAAAGCGCAATCTCCGCGAGGTCACGGAGATCGCGAAGAAGCAGATCAAGGAGGTCATCGAGACCGTCCCGGGCGTCGGCGCGGTGATCATGATCGGCGGCCGCGAGCGCGCCGTGAACGTCACCGTCAACCCCGACAAGATGTCCGCCTACCAGCTCCCGGTGCTGCAGGTTCGCGACGCGCTGCAAAAGCAGAACATCGAGCTGCCGGGAGGCCGCGTCGACCAGGGGAACCGCGAGCTGGTGCTGCGCACGATGGGACGGATGGAGGACGTCGACGCCTTCGCCGATCTGATCGTCACCTCCTTCGAGGGGCGTCCCATCCGCATCCGCGACATCGGCCGGGTGGAGAACGGCACCGCCGAGCCGCGCGGACTCTCACGTCTGAACGGCGAGAACGCCGTCACCCTGATCGTGAAGAAGCAGAGCGGCACCAACGTCGTGAGCGTCGTCGACGCCGTGAAGGCCAAGATGGCCGAGATCCAGCCGACGCTGCCGGGCGACATCTCGACGCAGGTCGTGACCGACCTCTCGCGCTTCATCAAGCGCACCATCGCCGAGGTGGAGCACCACATGATCCTCGGCGCGATCCTGGTGGCGCTCACCGTGCTGCTCTTCATGCGCGACTGGCGCAGCACGCTGATCGCGTCGGTCGCGATCCCGGTCTCGATCATCGCGACCTTCAGCTTGATGCGCTACATGGACTTCACGTTCAACAACATCACGATGCTCGCCCTGGTGATGGCGGTCGGCATCGTGATCGACGACGCCGTCGTCATTCTCGAGAACATCTTCCGCCACGTCGAGGAGGAGGGGCAGCCGGCGATGTCGGCAGCCTCCTCGGGGACGCGCGAGATCTCGCTGGCGGTGATGGCGACGACGCTCTCGCTGATCGTGATCTTCCTGCCGATCGCGTTCATGGGCGGTGTCGCCGGCCGCTTCTTCCGCAGCTTCGGCGATCGTGGTCGCGTTCTCGATCGCGGTCTCGCTGGTGGTCTCGTTCACGCTCACGCCGATGCTGTCGTCGCGCTTCCTCAAGGTGAGGGCGGGCGCTCAGCCGGGCGAAGGAGAGCGCGTTCTACCGAGTCATCGACAACTTCTACGGCGCGTGCTTGCGCTGGTCGCTCCGCCGCCGTTGGACGATCGTCGCGCTCGCGCTCGCCACCACGCTCAGCACCTGGCCGCTGTTGAACCTGATCGGCGAGTCGTTCCTCCCTCCCGACGACCAGAGCGAGTTCGAGGTGATCATCCAGACGCCGGGCGGCTACACGCTCGAGCGCACCGACGCGCTCTTCCGCGAGCTCGAGGGCAAGTTCCGCGGGTTGCGCGGCGTGACCGACGTGCTCACCACCATCGGTGACGCGACCGGCAAGGTGCGGCCGGGCGAGGGCGACGTCACGAGCGGCTCGATCTACGTGCGCCTCATCGATCTCACCGAGCGCGACTATTCGCAGTTCGACGTCATGAACGACGCCCGGCAGATTCTCGCCCGTTTCCCCGATCTGCGGGTGAGCGTGCAGACCGTCTCGGCGTTCCGCGGCGGCGGCACGCGCCAGAGCGACCTCGAGTTCAGTCTGCTCGGGCCGAGCCTCGACAAGCTCGAGAAATACTCCGAGCAGCTCACCGAGCGCATGCAGCGCGAGACCGGACTGTTTCTCGACGTCGATACCACGCTCTCGGTGCGCAAGCCCGAGCTGCGCGCCGTGATCGATCGCGAGCGCGCCTCCGAGCTCGGCATCCAGGCGGAGGACATCGCCGCCACGCTCGGGATCCTGGTGGGCGGCGCGCCGGTCTCCAAATACAAGGAGGAGGACGAGCAGTACGACGTCTGGCTGCGCGCCGAGAAGGCCGAGCGCGACGACCCGGCCGAGGTCTACGCGCTCACCGTCTGGTCGCCGAAGGTGCAGCTCGTGAAGATCTTCAGTCTCATCAAGCTCGAGGAGGCGCGCGGCCCGGCCCAGATCGAGCGCAGCAATCGCCAGCGCAAGGTGGGGATCTTCGCGAACCTCGTGCGCGACGTTCCGCTCAGCACCGCTGTCGAACGACTGCATCACATCGTCGACGAGCTCGATCTACCGCCGTCGTACCGGGTGAAGTTCAGTGGGCGCGTCAAGATCCTCGACGAGACCATCAACGGCTTCATCACCGCCTTCGTGCTCAGCCTGATCTTCATGTACATGGTGCTGGCGGCGCAGTTCGAGAGCTTCCTCCACCCGATCACCATCTTGCTGGCGCTGCCGCTCTCCGTGCCGTTCGCCATCTTCTCGCTGCTCCTGCTCGGCAATGCCCTCGACGTCTACTCGATCTTCGGTCTCTTCATGCTCTTCGGGATCGTCAAGAAGAACGGCATCCTGCAAGTGGACTACACCAACTCGCTGCGCGCCGGAGGCATGGAGCGTGACGCCGCCATCATCGAGGCCAACCACGCGCGCTTGCGCCCCATCCTGATGACGACCGTGATGCTCGTCCTCGGCATGCTGCCGATGGCGCTCGGGCAGGGCCCCGGCTCGGGCTCGCGCGCTTCGATGGCGAAGGTGATCATCGGCGGACAGACGCTCTGTCTGTTGCTGAGTCTTCTGGTGACGCCGGTCGCCTACTCGCTCTTCGACGACGCCGGGCGCATGCCCTTCGCGCAACGGATCGGCGCCGCGTGGGCGGGTGCGAGCGAGCGCATCCGGGGTCGGGTCGCGGGGCTCGCCGGCGGAAACAGCCGGGTCCGCGAACACGCGCTGACGCTTTGCGGACGTCGCCAGGGGCGCCGCCTCACAGCGCTCAGCGAACGCTTCATGATCGCGCAAATGTGGTCATCTTTTTTCGACCGGCGTCGCGATTGGGCGTTGGTCAGCGTGCGACGCGCCCGTTACCTTCATCTCATCAAGAGCCACGAGGCGCTCATCTGCACCCAGGAAGGAGAACTGAAATGAAAAGACTGGGCTGGATCCTCGCCCTCGTGTTGCTCGCGAACGTGGCGCCCGCGTTCGGACAGTCGGCGTGCGGCAACCCCAATGAGTGCCCGGCCGATGTCGGCGCGTGCCTCGCCGAGTCATGCCCGTGCGACGCGGACAGTAACGGGCAGTCGTGGAAGAACCACGGCCAGTACGTGAAGTGCGTCGTGCATCTCCGGAACGACTTGCGAAAGGCAGGCTGCCTCGACGCCGATGCCAAGCGCACGATCGCCCGCTGTGCGGCGCGTTCGACGTGCGGCAAGGAAGATGCCGTCCTCTGTTGCGAGTACGACACGAGCGCCACTTGCAGCGATCTGCTGCCGGGTGACGCTGTGGCAGAAGGGGTATGCAGCGACGACGCAACCAAGGTCTGTGACACGGCCACTGATTGCATCACGGTGGTGAGAGGGCCGAAGGTGTCTCGTCACCCCGAGAACTGTACCGATCGTGGCCGCACCGTCGTAGGTACCGGCAGCGTCTGCGGCGGCTGCCCGCTCCCGCCTCCGGCACCCTGAAGCCCTCACGATTTGCGAGCTCGGCTGGGCCAGGCCCCGGCCGGGTTCGCATTTCGGACGCGCCCGTTCGCTTCGAGCACCACCCCTGGTTGGGATTGCGGTGCGCCGACGCCATGAGCTAGCGTCTTCGCAGGCTTTCCAAATGAGAGGGCGGCTTCCCGGGGAGCCGTCCCTTTCTTTCAACCCCCAGAGGAGGGTGCCGACATGCGCTACCGCCTTCGTCTCACGGCCCTTGCCGCCGCCGTTGCGATCGGATTGCTGACTGCTGCCGCGCCGTCCGGCGCCGCCTCCGATCCGCTCGCGCTCTGCCATAAGACCGTCATCAAGTCGCTCGAGAAGTACAAGAAGACCGTCCTCAAGCGGCACGAGAAGTGTCTCGATCAGGACAACAAGCTCATCATCGATGGCCCGTGTCCCGACGTGCTCGCGACCACCAAGATTCAGGCCGCGAACTCGAAGATCAAGGTGAAGATCGCGTCGAAGTGCACGTTGGCGCAGCTGAACGGCGTCGGCGGTCTCGGCTATCGCACCGACTGTGCGTACGGCCCGGCGACGGCTGGTATCGACGGAACGTGCGCCGCTCTGCCGGTCAGCACCGTCGACGAGTTCACGGAATGCATGAAGTGTTGGAAGGAGGCTGACTTCCGGCGCTACATGGCGATTCTCTACGCGTCGCATGCGAGCGAGGAATGCGGCCCCCTCGACGACGACGTCGACGACCTGTTCCAATCTCGGCTGCACGACACCGCTTCCCGAGCAACGCGACCTCGGTGACAACGCCGAGGGCGATTGCCAGAAGGGGATCGGGAAGGCCGGGGTCAAGTATCTCCTCAAGCGCGAGAAGATCATCGAGAAGTGCATGTTGAAGGGGTGCGACAAGCCGACCGTGCCTCGCCGGCTCCTGCCTCGTCGATCCCAACGTGCCCCTCAAGCTCGCCAAAGCGGAGACCCAGAAGCAGGCGCTCATCCAGAACAAGTGCGGAGGGAATCGCGTCCCGAGCCTCGGGTCGAGCTTCTGTTGCCGCTTCGGCATGGGCAACTCGTGCATCGCCGCAGCCGACCGCGCGGACTGCGAGAACATGAGCGGCGACGTGCAAGAGGGCAAGCTCTGTGACGTCGATTTGAAGTGCGCGCCCGCCCCGAAGACGGTCACATGGTGGGGCTCGTGCCCGTCCGATTCGGGCCCGTGCCCGGGACCGACGCTCGCGACAATGGACGACGTCGTCGACTGCCTCGACAGCACGGCCGACCAGATCGTCGACGAGTTGCTGTGCATGCAGTTCCCGAACGGCAACGCCTGTCCGACGCCGAATCCGACGCCGACGCCGTAAGTGACCCATGGCGGTGGGGCGGTGAGCCACAAGGCCACCGCCCCACACTGCTTCCGCCACCGGCCGCTCCAAGCCCGCTACGCTCGCGCCCCGCGAGCGTCTATACTGCCCGCATGCTCTCCGGCCGCCGGCGCCTCGCGCTCAGCGCCCTCGTCGTCATCGCGGTGGTGGCGCTCGCGTCGCGCGCCTTCGTCGCCCGCGACAACCAGGACGCACGCTTTCGAACCGAGCCCGTGTCGCGCGGGGAGCTGATCGCCCGCGTCACCGCCACCGGCACCCTCAATGCCGTGAAGACGGTGCAGGTGGGCACCTACATCTCGGGGCCGGTGCAGGCGATCGACGTCGACTTCAACTCGCCGGTCAAGAAGGGTCAACGCGTCGCCAAGATCGATCCGCGTCCCTACGAGTTGCGGGTCAAACAAGCGGAGGCGGCGTTGGCCAATGCGCGCGCCAAGGTGGCGAAGACGCGCGCCGACCTCGCGTACAAGACCACCAACCTGGCGCGCAACCGCAAGCTTCGCGCCGAAGGCATCGTCGCCGAGGATCTCGATCGATACCACCGAGAGCGCGGTGCAGCAGGCGCGGGCCGACCTGGCATTGCAACAGGCCGAGGTGCAGCAAGCCGAGGCCCAGCTCGAGGAGGCGCGCGTCAACCTCAGCTACACCGACATCGTCTCGCCGGTCGACGGCGTGGTGGTCTCGCGCAGCGTCGACGTCGGTCAGACCGTCGCCGCGAGCTTCCAGACCCCGACGTTGTTCCTCATTGCCGAGGACCTGACCAAGATGCAGGTGAACACCAACGTGAGCGAGTCCGACATCGGTGTCGTGCGCGAGGGGCAGACGAGCACCTTCACCGTCGACGCCTATCCCGAGCGCACGTTCAGCGGTGCGGTGATCCAGGTGCGCAACGCGCCCCTCAACGTCCAGAACGTGATCACCTACGACGTGGTCATCGGCGCCGACAACTCGGATCTGGCGCTCCGTCCCGGCATGACCGCGAACGTCACCCTCGTGACCGCCGAGCGCGACGACGTGCTGCGCGTGCCGGCCGCGGCCCTGCGTTTCCGGCCCGCCACGGACGTCGCGGATGCCAGCAAGCCCGCTCCCGTCGAGGAGCCCGGCGCGGGTGTCTGGGTGCTGGCCAACGGGCGTCCGAGGCGAGTCGCGGTGGAGACCGGCCTCGCCGACGATCGCTTCGTCGAGGTCCGCGGCGGAACGCTCGCCGAGGGCGACCTGGTGATCGTGGCTGCCGAACGCCCGCAGGGCGGCCCGGCCGGAGCTTCGGCGGCGCGGCCGCCGGGCTTCGGGATGAGTGGGCCCCGTGCGCGTTGAGACTCTGCATGACGCGGCGGGCGCCCCGGCGGGGCTCGCATCGTGACGCATGGTTGACGCGCGCAGTCCAATCATCGAAACCCGCGACCTGACGCGTCGCTACGCCATCGGACCCGCCACCGTCGAGGCGTTGCGCGGCGCCTCGCTCAGGGTCTGCGCGGGCGAGTTCGTCGCCGTGACCGGTCCCTCCGGCTCGGGCAAGTCGACCTTGATGAACATCCTCGGATGTCTCGACCGCCCGACCAGCGGCAGCTACCGACTGCACGACGTCGAGGTCGGGAGTCTCGACGCCGACGCGCGCGCCGAGATCCGCAATCGCAAGATCGGCTTCGTCTTCCAGAACTTCAATCTGCTCGCGCGGACGACCGCGCTCGAGAACGTCGAGCTGCCCCTCTACTACGCTCCGGGGCGCTCGGCACGCAGCACGCGCGTGCCAGCGCGGCGCTGGCGCGGGTCGGGCTCGCGGCGCGCGCCGCACACGTGCCGAGTCAGCTTTCGGGAGGCGAGCAACAGCGCGTCGCGATCGCGCGCGCGCTCGTCAACGAGCCCGAGCTGCTGCTCGCCGACGAGCCGACCGGCAACCTCGACTCGCACACCAGCGCCGAGATCATCGCCATGCTGTGCGACCTGAACCGATCCGACGGCTTGACCATCGTGCTCGTGACGCACGATCGCCGAGGTCGCCGCGGCCGCCGATCGTGTGGTGACGTTCCGCGACGGCAGCATCGTTGCCGACACGGCCGCCGACGGCAACGCGCGTCCCGCGGGCGTGGCGCACGCGCCGCCAGGCGACGTACGCCAAGGGGGCAGGGCGTGAACGGCGCGCAGGCCGGCAAGCTCGTCGCCATGACGGCGCGCGTCGCGGCGCGCGCGCTGTGGCGCAACCGCCTGCGCTCGGGGCTCACGACGCTCGGCATGATCATCGGGGTCGCGGCGGTGATCGCGATGGTGAGCGTCGGTCAGGGCGCCGACAAGTTCGTGCAGCAGCAGATCACGAGCTTCGGCACGAACATCGTGATGGTGGTCCCGGGGGCCACGACCTCGGGCGGAGCACGATCCGGTTGGGGCGGAGTCTCGACGCTCACTGCCGCCGACACCGAGGCGATCCGGCGCGCCGTGCCGTCGATCAGGGCGGTCACGCACTCGCGCCGGCAGGTCGCGCAAGTGATCTACGGCAATCTCAACTGGTCGAGCGTCATCCAGGGCGTGACGCCCGAGTTCGAGCAAGTACGCAGCTGGCCGGTGGTCGCCGGCAGCTTCTTCAACGAGCGTCACGAGAAGAGCAGCGCCAAGGTCGCCGTCCTCGGTCAGACGGTGGTGCGCAACCTGTTCGCGCACGGCGAGGATCCGGTCGGCACCACCATCCGCATCAAGAGCGTACCCTTTCGCGTGATCGGGTTGCTGGCTCCGAAGGGACAATCCTCGTGGGGGCAGGACCAGGACGACGTGGTGATGATCCCGTTCTCGACCGCGGAACGGCGGCTCATGGGAACCGAGATCCTCGGGACCGTCGACATGATCTACGCCTCGGCGCGCCGCACCAAGGACATCGCGGTCGCGGCCGAGGAGATCGCGACGGTCGTCCGCCAGCAGCACCGCATCGGGCGCGGGCAAGACGACGACTTCACCGTCCGCACGCTCGAGGACATGGCGAGTGCGGGCGCGGCGGCGAGCAAGGTCATGAGCAATCTCCTGCTCACGATCGCGTCGATCTCGCTCCTGGTCGGCGGCATCGGCATCATGAACATCCTGCTCGTGTCGGTGACCGAGCGGACGCGCGAGATCGGCCTGCGGATGGCGGTCGGCGCCAAGGCGCGGCACATCCTGCTTCAGTTCCTCTCCGAGGCGACCGTGCTCAGCATGGCGGGCGGGCTGCTCGGCGTCGCGCTCGGGCTGCTCGCGACCTGGCTCATCGGGTCGCTCGCGGAGTGGCCGACCGTGCTCTCGCCGACCGCGATCGTCGCCGCGTTCGTCGTCTCGGGCGCGGTCGGAATCTTCTTCGGGTACTACCCGGCGTACAAAGCGTCGCGCCTCGATCCGATCGAAGCGTTGCGCTGGGAGTGACCCTCGCTGCGTCTCGTCGACCGATTGCTAGCCGCGCTCATGCGACGAGCATCGGCGGCGCTACCGGGCCGCGTTCCCGAGCTCGATCTCCATGGGCTCGGCGTCCAGGAGGCGATCCGGGAGAGCGAGGGCTTTCTGCGCGACGCGCAGGATGCCGGTGTGCCGGAGGTGCGGATCGTCTACGGCAAGGGGCGCGGCAGCCCGGGAGGCCGCGGCGTGCTCTGCGAGGTGATCCCGCGCTGGCTCGCGGCGGACGGCGCGCGGCTACGTCGCCGAGGCGACGCCCGAGCCCGACGCGACCGGCGCCGACGGCGCGATCCGCGTCAAGCTGCGCGGGACCTAGGCTTCTCTCCGCGTGAGCGCGGGCGCACATCGAGCGGACGATTCGCCGTTTGCCTACGATGTTCTCCCGGCCCATGATCGGCGACGGTGTCGCGCATCTTCCGTCTCATCCAAGCCATCTCGATCTCGTCATTCGCGACGTGGGTCACGCTGCTGGCCTCGGCAGTGCTGCTCGCTGCCGGGCCGGTCGGCGCGCAGAGCCCCATCAGTTGCGGGCCAGCCGTGACGGCCATGCTGGACGGGTCGTCCGATTCGGACTCGTACCAGTTCCAGGGTCAGATCGGTCAGGTGATCAGCATCACGATGGGCGGCGGGCACGACGGCTGGGTGCCGTGCTGGAAACTCCTCGATCCCGCGCAGAATCAGGTCGGCGAACAGGGCTGCGCCGGCGGCGGCTTTCCACGGCAAATAGAGTACCAGCTGACGGCGCTTGGCACGTACACGATCAGCGTGTTTCAGACCACGGACGCGACCGACACCTATCACTTGAGCCTGGAAGAGGTGTCCGACCGACTCCCCGGGTGCAACGCAACGATCGCCTGCGGGGAGACCATCACGGGGGCGCTCGACGTGGACGGAGACACGGACACCTACGAGTTCGCCGGCGGCGCGGGGGACGTGATCAGCGTCACCATCGGGGGCGGCCACGATCAGTGGGTCGCGTGTTGGCAGCTGTTCGATCCCGACGGCGACCCGGTCGGTGACGTCGGCTGCACGGGAGGCGGGTCACCCAGGCAACGCGAGTACATAGCTGGAAGTCGCCGGCGACTACACGTTCAAGGTGTTTCAGACGGTCGGTGCCGAGTCCTACAACCTGACGGTGCAAGAGGTGTCGGATCGACGGCCCGAGTGCAGCACGACGATCGCGTGCGGGGAGACCGTCACCGGGGCGCTCGATCTCGACGGCGACACGGACACCTATCAGTTCAGCGGTAACGCCAACGATGTGATGAGCGTCACCATCGGGGGCGGCCACGATCAATGGGTGGCGTGTTGGCAGTTGTTCGATCCCGATGGCGTCCCGGTCGGCGACGTCGGCTGCACGGGGGGCGGACCACCCAGGCAACGCGAGTACGTGCTGGGGATCACCGGCGACTATACGCTCGAGGTTTTTCAAACGGTCGGTACCGACACCTACCATCTGACGCTCCAGGAGGTGTCGGACCAGGTGGCGCAGTGCAGCGCGACGATCGCGTGTGGAGCGCCCGTCACGGGAACGCTCGACGTGGACGGTGACACGGACACCTATCGGTTCGACGGTGACGCAAACGACGTGGTCACCGTCACCATCGGGGGCGGCGAGGAGGGGTGGGTGGCGTGTTGGCAGCTGTTCGATCCGGAGGGCGACGCCGTTGGCGATGTTGGATGCACGGGCGGCGGCTTTCCCCAGCAGATCGAGTACGAGCTGGCGACGACCGGCAGCTATACCATCAAAGTCTTTCAGACCGTTGGCGCGGGCGAATACCTCCTGACGCTCGGTTCCGTACCGCCGTGCCCGATGCCGACGCCGACCACCGACCCCGAGCGCAACCAGCGCAACACCCACCCGCACGCCGACGCCCGTGCCTACGCTCACGGTCACGAGGACCCGCACACCCACACCGACACGGACCCGGACGCCGACACCCACTCCGACCACTGACGTGACGTCGACACCCACTCCGACTGAGGTGACGTCGACGCCGACACCCACGCCGACTCTGACGGCTGACGTGACGCCGACACCGACTGTCGATGTGACTTCCACGTCGACACCCACGCCAACGCCGACCCCGACACTGACCGCAACCGCAACTCCGACGGGCACACGGACTCCGACACCAGCAGCTACTACGGTCACGGGCAGTGCGGCGAACGCGTGCGACGCGGGGAAGATACAATGCGTCAACAAGAAGCAGGCCTGTCTGCTCAAGGAGCACAGCAGGGCCGAGAAGAAGGGTGAGCTGCCCGATCACGGCAAAGCTCGCAGAAGTGCACCGACAAGTTCGATGGCGGAGACAAGGGTTTCGCGAAGGGCTGCATCGGCAAGCTCGAGAGCAAGCAAGATCCGGCGAAGCCGAAGACGCTCTGTTCGGTGACGGGTGATCTCATGGTGCTGGAGGGCAAGGTCGACGCCTTCGTTACCGACGTCGTGAGCGAGATTCATCCCGGCTTTCCGTCGGCAGGACCGGCGAGCACCTGCAACGCTGGGAAGAAGAAATGCATCGCGCGCAAGGCAAGCTGCCTTCTCAAGGAGCACGGCAGGGCGGAGAAGAAGGGCGAGCTACCCGATCCGGCAAAGCTCCAGAAGTGCACCGACAAGTTCGATGGCGGAGACAAGGGTTTCGTGAAGGGCTGCATCGGCAAGCTCGAGAGCAAGCAGGATCCCGAGAAGCCAAAGACGCTCTGTTCGGCGACGGACGATGTCATGGTGCTGGAGGGCAAGGTCGACGCCTTCGTCACCGACGTCGTGAACGAGATTCAGAACCGCCCCTGAGGGGTGGGTTCGCAGTCCCTGGCGGCGCTCTGACGCGGGCCGAGCGTGGGTGACGCAGCTTCTCAGCCGGCGCCGGGATTGCGAGCGAACATATAGCTCCGCCGCGTCTGCGCCTCGACGTCCGGGTAGGGGTCGCGCTCGATGGTTTCGATGTCCTCGAAGCCCGCGGCGCTTCAAGTAGTCCGCCATCTCGTCGGAGCGGAAGAAGACGAAGTCCAGCGAGACCGGGTGGCCCCACCACTCGTCGAGGTGAATCACCTCGTCGCCGACGTGAAAGGCGACGAACAGCAAGCCGCCGGGGCGGAGCACGCGCCTGAGCTCGCGGAGCGCGCGGACGACGTCCGGGCGCGGCACGTGAAGGATGGAATAGAACGCGATGACGCCCGCCCACGCGTTGTCCGGGGCGTCGAGCGCGAGCATGTCGCCCTGTCGGAACGTGATGCCGGGATTCAGCCGGCTCGCGCACTCCACCATCGCCGCCGACAGGTCGATCCCCTCGACCTGCACGCCGCGCTCATGCAGATAGCGCGTGACGTGTCCCGGTCCACAGCCGACGTCGCACACCGGCCCGGCGCCGCGCATGCTCGCGGCGAAGCGGTCGAGCAGCTGGCGGTCGAGCGGCTTGTGGGCGAGCTCGTCGTGGATGCGACGCGCGTACTCGTCGGCCACGCGATCGTAGCCGGCGGCGACGTTGGAGGGACGGTCGTTGCTCACGACATCGAATCAGGACGCGACGCCTTTGCCGCTCCGCCCGACGCCACTCGCGAAACGCGCCGCGCCTTTGCGCGCTTCCTCGAGCACCGCGCGGCCGAGCCGGGCCTCGATCGCGAGCCCGTGCTCGAGCGCCACGCCCGAGCCGGCGAGCGCCGCGGCGCGGTCGGCGAGCAAGGTCGGCCACGGGAAGGCGGCCAGCTCCTCGGCGAGCGCGAGCGCGCGCGTGACATGACCTCCGGCGGGAACGATCTCGTTCACGAGGCCGATGCGCAGCGCTTCCTCGGCGTGGACGGCGCGGCCCGTCATGATGATCTCGAGCGCGCGCCCCATGCCGACGATGCGCGGCAAGCGCTGGGTTCCGCCGTCGATGAGCGGCACGCCGAAGCGACGCTCGAAGCAGCCGAAGGTCGTCTTGGGCGTGGCGATGCGGAGATCGCACCAGAGCGCCAGCTCGATGCCGCCGGCGACGCACCACCCCGAGACGGCGGCGATCGTCGGCTTGCTCGGCGTCAAGCGCGTGAAGCCGAGCGGGCCTTCATGACGATCCCGCACGGTGTCGATCGCCTTGAGATCCGCACCTGCGCAGAACGCTTCGTCACCTGCGCCGGTCAGCACCAGCACGCGCGCGTCCGCGTCGGCCTCGAAGCGGCGATAGCCGTCCAGCAACGCCTGACGCGACCGCCCCATTCACCGCGTTGCGCGCCTCAGGGCGATTGATCGTGAGCAGCGCCGCCACCCCGCGGCGCTCGTACAGGACTACGGACTCGTCTGGCATGGCTCATCTCCTTTGCGGGGGACGGTCGGGGCAGGCGCCGCGGCACCCGAAGGCGCTGCGCACGACCATTGCCGGCGCGGAAGGTCTCCGGCGCCACACGGGTGCCTTGGCGCCTGCGCCCGACCGTCCTCGTGCATGGGGCTTGCGGCCTCTTGCCAGGCCGGAGCGTCTCCGGCGGCACCGCTGCGGAAAGCCCGGGGACATCGGGGTAGGCGCCAAGGCACCCGTGTGGCGCCGGAGACGTTTCGCACCGGCAACGACGTGCGCAGCGCCTTCGGGTGCCGCGGCGCCTACCCCGATGTCCCCGCGCGCAGCGCCTTCGGGTGCCGCGGCGCCTACCCCGACGTCCCCGCGCTCCTCGTCGTCGTCGCTACTGCCCCTGCTCGATCAGCTTCGCGACGGTGAACGACTCCGGCACCGCGCCGTCGGGCTTGTACTTGGTCGCCGACGCCGCGCCCTTGTTGAAGTGCCATCCCTCATGACCCGCCGGCTCGTCACCCGGGTGGGGCACATACGTCGCATGCATGAGCTGCATGTCGGCCATCACCAGCCCGGCGTAGAAGTCCTTCTCCTCGTCGTACTTCGTCGGAGCACCGGGAAAGGCCTCCTTCTTGAACTGGTGGTTGTCGATCCACACCTTCCACAGCTCGCTGTTGCGGTCGTAGATGTCGGAGTACGTCGACCACCAGCGACTCGGTGTCGATGAAGATCACGCGCTTGCCGTAGGCGTACTGCGGGAGCTTGGAGACGCCCTCGACGACGTGCATCTTGCGCTTTTCCCACGCGTCGCACGGCATGAAGTCGGCCTCGCCCGCGCAGCGCTTCATCGGGAAGTGCTCGCCGTGCAGGATGCCGAGCATCTCCTTCTCGCCGAGGATACTTCCATTCCGACCACGCGATGTGACCGTTGTAGCCCCAGTAGGAGTCCGGATCGGTGTCCTGGCCGAAGAGCGAGTCCGAGCGCTGCGCGGTGGAGAGCCGCCGCACGCGACGCAATGACGGCACGTAGAGCCACGTGTCGTCCTGCTTGGCCGGATCGATGTAGCGGTACTCGAGGGCGCCGATGCCCTTCAGATCGAAGGGCGCGACGAGCGGACCGAGCACCTCCTTGAAGCGGATGCCCTCGGGATTCGGGAGCTCGGGCTTCGGATCCACGTACAGCCGCCCGTTGTAATAGATGCGCCGCGACTCGCCGATCCAGTAGTGGCGCTCGACCTCCATCGGCTGGCCGTTGCCGACCGCGCCGGTGTCGGCGGGGAAGTCGTACTCGACGAAGTCGTCGGTGCCGGGATACGGGCCGGTACTCGTAGTTCCACATGACCTTCACGGCGATCTTCGGATCGGCGGAATCGATCTTCGGAAAGGGCGAGCCGGCGACGTAGCCCGAGAGCGAGAGACCGTTCTCGGCGAGCTTCACCTGACTCGCGTACTTCTCGGTGGCGTCCTTGTAGCGCGGACGGCCAGCCGATCGGCTTGGGGGCGATGATCTTCAGCGTCATGCCCTGGTTGATGCACCATTCGACCGCGGGCGAGACGAGACCTTTGACCTTGTCGATGTTCGCCTTGCTGACGGTGTCTCCGGGAGCGACATCCGCCGAGGCGAGCGTCGCCCACCCGAGCAACCCGACGACGGCAGAGATACGGAGCGCGCGCATGGACTCCTCCTTTCCCGAATCTCGGCGCCCTTCTAGGCCCGTTCCGTCCGGTGAGTCAACGAACGGCGACCCCTTGGCGCTGCTATCGCGGGATACGCAACACGCTCAGGGTTGCAGTGGACTGCTCGACGGTGGCGCCCCGGCCGGCGACCAACGCCACCTCCTCGCCGCGCGCGACTACCAGGGCCCCCGGCGGAGCCTCTTCGCACTGGTCGCGACAGGTCCGCAGCAATGGTCGACTGTAGAATCCGAGTATTTTTCCGACCCCGGGGTCGCCGTGCTGCGTGAGCCAGGTGAGCCAGACTCGCTCGCTCTCGCCGAGCTGGGCCGCGACCGCGAGGGCGTCGCGCGTGTGCATCGCCTGTTTGGGCGAAACGCGCTCTCCACCGATGAAGGCGACCAGGACCGCGGCGACGGTGGCCGGCACGAGCAGCCATCGCAACAGTCCCGGGCGGCGTTCGGCCGCCGCTGCCAGCGCCATGCCGGCCGCCGCCGCGAGCGCCGGATAGAGCTGAAAGAGATAGCGGCTCTTCTTGCCCGCCGCGAGCGAGATGACCACCATCACGATCGCCGCATAGACGAGCCAGAGCCGCGCGCCGAGCGAGGCGCCGGCGCGCCGCCAGAGCAGCACCAGGCCGAAAGCAGCCACCGGCAACCACGGCCAGTAGGTACGGAAGAGCTTGCCGACGTACCAGAGCGGGCCGCGATCGAACGCCCGGCCGCCGAAGATGAAGAGCACGTGGCCGATCTGTCCGCCGAAGTAGGTGCGTGCGAAGTCGCTGCCCTCGCCGACTCTCGCCCACAGCCAGGGACCGACGGCCGCGAGGAGAATCGCGACCGCGACCAGGGTCCACCGTGACATCACGCGCCGCGCGACGACGCCCGCGCGCATCCACAGCACCAGCGCCACGCCGACGGGAAAGAGCCCTTGCGGTCCCTTGGAGAGCACGCCGCCCGCGGCGGCGATGCCGAGCAGCACGATCGCGACCGGTTGGGTGACCGAGCGATAGGCGGCGAGGAGCCCGATCAACACCCAGAACGTGACCAACGTCTCGAGATGGACGCCGCGACTCCAGTGCACCACCTCGGGGGTCGTGATGTAGACGAGCGCGGCGGCGAACGCCGTCTGCCAGCCCGCGAACATCGCGCGGCAGAGCCCGTACACGAGCAGCGTGTCGGCAACGCCGAGCAGTCCCGGAAGGAGCGTCGCGGTGAAGGTGGTCGCCGGGAGGACGCGAAAGACGAGCGCGTTCAGCCAGAAGTGCAGGGGTGGCTTGTTCATGTAGGGCTCGGCGTTGACGCTGAGTCGCGTCCATTCGTCGGTCGTGGCGATCGTCTTGGCGATGGTCGCGTACATCGCGGGGTCGCCGTCGAGAGGCTGGCCGGCGACGCCCGCGAGGCAGAGCACGAGCGCAAGCGACGCGAGGACCGCCAGGTGGATGGCGGGCCGCGCCAGCAGACCAGTGTCGTGCTGCGGGTCGCGAGGTCGCGAGTCGTCGCGCATCGGGCGGTGCCTTACCGCCTGGCGCACGGGGAGTCGAGTTGATAGAAAGCCGCCGCGATGGAGTGCCGAGAGACGGCCCACACGGCATGATCGAGCGGCAGCCGGCGGGCGAGCCGGCGAGAAGGTTCTGCTCGCAGTGCGGCGCGCGTCTCCCCGATGCGGCGCGTTTTTGTCCGGGATGCGGGTGCGCGGTCGAGGGAGAGCCTGCTCCGGCTTCGGGCAAGGCGTCGACGCGGCCGGGCGCTGCAGCGCACGTCACTCCCGCGATGCCGCACGCGACTCCCGTGCCGCCACGGCGGCGAAGCGACCAGATTCTCGGCCTCGCCGTGCTGACGCTCTTTCTCGCGATCGGGCTCGGCATCTGGGTGCGGGTCCTCCGTCCCGGGGAGAATGCTCCCGGCCCGCCGACGCGACCGCCCGCGGCACCCGCCGGCGCGATGCCGTCCGATCACCCGCCGCTCACGCTCCCCGAGGAAGGCAAGAAATTCATCGCCTCGCTGGCTGCCAAGGCCACGGCCGCGCCGAGTGACGCCACCGCCTGGCGAACGCTCGCACAAGTGCAGGCGCGCGCCGCCGAGATCGATCCCACCTATGCCACCGCCGCGATCGAATCGTACAAGCACGTGCTCGGTCTGGTGCCGGATGACGGCGACGCGCTCCGCGGTCTCGGCAACGTCTACTATGATCGGCAGCAGTACGCGTCGGCAGCCGAGCAATACGCGAAGTACCTCGAGAAGCACCCCGACGACGCGAGCGTCCGCACCGACCTCGGGACCGCGTACCTCTACCAGCGTCAGGTCGACCGCGCGATCGCCGTCTACGACGAGGTGCTCGCCAAGCACCCCGACTTCCTGCAGGCGCACTTCAATCTCGGACTCGCCTACGAGGCGCAGGGCCAGCGCGAGAAGGCCGTCGCTTCTCTCGAGAAGGCGCGGAGTCTCGCGCCCGACGACGCGACGCGTACACAGATCGAGCGCGTGACGGCGCAGCTCAAAGGCGAGGGACAGGCGCATCTCGCCGCGCCCGGCGCCGTCGGCGAAGGCAAGGGTGAAGCGCGCGCGCCGGGTGGTGCTGCCAGCGCGCGCGGCGCGGCACCGGGGGGCGCGGGTGCGCCGCCGGCCGGCGCGGCGTCAAGGGCTCCGGCGGCTGGCGGATTCCAGGGCGCCGTCGAGGCGGCCCTGCGCGCGCATCAGATCCTCGGGCCGAAGATCAGCCGCGTCGAGTGGGCCGACGCGACGCACGCCCGCGTGCTGGTCCACGACTTTCCGATGCAGGCGATGCCCGAGTCGGTGCGCGGCCTCTTTCGCGGTCGACTCGAGACCATCCTCGACGACGCCAAGACGCAGCACGGCGTCACCGGCGAGACCGGGCTCGAGATCGTCGACGTCGCGAGCGGCACCGGCATGGAGCGCGTGACGCACTAGCCGTATCTCCGGGTATCCCGCGCGGCGTGCGGCAGGGGGCTTCAATTCCTTGCGGATGCGGATCAGAATCGCCCTATGCGCTTCCGCCCGCTGGCCGGCCTGGTCTCGCTCGTGCTCGCCGTCGTCGCGCCGGCGGTGTCGGGCGCGGCGACCCGCGACACGGTCGAACGCGCGCTGCGCGATGCGAGCGTCCTCGTCGGCGCGGGATGCTCGGGGGTCTTGGCCGATGGACCGGACCTCGTTCTCACCGCCGCCCACTGCATCGTGGGGCGCGCGGCGCTCGAGCTCCGTTTCTCGAGCGGGGTCACCCGCACCGGCTGGGTCGTCGCCGTCGATCGGGTGGCCGATCAAGCGCTGCTGCTGCTCGAGGAGCCGGTGGCGATCACGCCGCTCGCGCTGGCGCGCGCGCCCGCGATCGCCAGGACTGTCCTCTACTTCGAGGGCAACCCGCATGCGCCACGGTTCCAGGAGGCGAAGCTCGAGCGCGTCGGGAGCTGCCCGTCGTTGCCGGGATTTCAAACGCGCTGTTCACGACCATCGCCGGCGTGCCTGGCGACTCCGGTGCGCCGATCGTCGATGCGGCGGCGCGCATCGTCGGCCTCGTGCACGGCGGCGCGCAGTGCCAGATCGCGACACCCGCCGCCACGCTGCGCCGTCTGATCGACCGCTTCTTCGAGCAGGAGGAGCTCGAGCTGCCGGGCGGCTGAGAGGATCGCTGCGTCATGATCTGCTGGCGGTTGCCCACCGGGGCAGCTGGAGCGCGGGTTCGCGGCGCTCGATCCAGAGGGGGACCCGGCAGTGCGCAAGCAGAACCTGGCGGCCCGGCGCTGCGTGTCGCAGAGTGGCACGCGGATTGCTCGCCTCTCATCCATAGCTAAGGAGGCTTTGTCGATGCGCCGTTTCGCCTGGACGCTCATAGCAGTGGTCGTTGTGCTCATGGGCACTATTCCCGTCGGGGCCGCGACTGACCCCAACGTCCGCTGCCACAAGCGAGTGGTCAAGCAGCTCGAGAAGTACAAGAAGACGCACCTGAAGCTCTACCGAAACTGTCTCGACAAGGAGAACAAGGGCACACTCGAGGGCCCGTGCCTCGACGCTGCGTCGGTCGCCAAGCTGGCGCTCACGAACACCAAGGTCACGGCCAACATCGCCAAGAAGTGCACGATGGCCAACCTCGCCAACCTCGGGTACCGGACGGACTGCCAGTACGACCAAGCGACGCCCGGCATCGGTGGCACCTGCTTCGCGCTGCCGGTGACGACACCCGCCGAGTTCGCCGAGTGCATGAAGTGCTGGAAGGGTGCCGAGTTCGCGCGCTACGAGGGCACCCTTTACGCCTCACACGCGCAGGAGGTCTGCGGCACGGACCTCGACGACACCTCGGCGGTTTGCTCCAACGTCGGCTGCACGACGCTGCTCCCCGATCAGAGTAACCTGGGCGACACTGCTGAGAACGACTGCCAGCGCGGGATCTCGAAGGCAGGGATGAATTACCTCCTGAAGCGCGAGAGCATACTCGAGAAATGCCTGCTCAAGCTCGGCACGCGCGCGAGCTGCCTCGCCCACCCGACTGTGCAGCTCCAGCTTGTCAAGGCAAAGACGCAAAAGGAGAAACTCATCAGGGACAAATGCGGGAATCGCGCTCCGATCGCGAGCCCGCCGTTCTGCTGCCGGACGGGGATCGCGAACGCCTGCACGGCCGCCGCGAACCGGACGGACTGCACCGACAAC
This sequence comes from uncultured delta proteobacterium, assembly GCA_963846105.1. Classification (GTDB taxonomy): domain Bacteria; phylum Desulfobacterota; class Binatia; order UTPRO1; family UTPRO1; genus CAWJUT01. The sequence goes on along the minus strand of CAWJUT010000004.1, from coordinate 140,549 downwards.
CTGGGTGGCACCGTCCAGGAGGGCAAAGTGTGCGGCGTCGGCCTCACGTGCCAGAACCCACCGGGCAATGCGAAAGGGATCACCTGGTGGGAGCACTGTCCCACGAGCGCACCGTGTCCCGGTCCGACCCTCGGGGATCTGGATGGCTTGATCGGCTGCGTTGACTCAACGGCTGATCAGCTCGTGGATAAGGTGGTCTGTCTCCAGTTTCCGAATGCCGGCGCGTGCCCAACTGTGACGCCCGGCGATACCCCGACACCGACTCCGGCGTCCACACCTTGAGCCGGCGTCGGGGGAGGGTGGGCCTGGTCGCCTGGTCCTCCGATGCTTCGCCACTCGCGTAGCAATCGTCCGTTTGCGCCGCGGCACCCGCGGGCTTGTCTCGAGCCGCAGATTCACGAGCGGCCGCCATCCCGTCAGTTGCTTCATCCCCACCTCGCTTCTAGAATCCGCCCACTTACGGCATGCGCACTCCTTACTATCTTCCCATCGGCGACGAGGTGGAGGTCTTCACGGCGGCCTACGAGAAGCGGCTGCCGGTCCTGCTCAAAGGCCCCACCGGCTGCGGCAAGACCCGCTTCGTCGAGTACATGGCCTCCCGCCTCAAGCCCCAGGGCGACGGTCCGCGGCTGGTCACGGTCGCGTGTCACGAGGATCTGACCGGGAGCGATCTGGTCGGACGCTACCTGATCAAGGGCGACGAGACGGTGTGGATCGACGGCCCGCTCACGCAAGCCGTCAAGTGCGGCGCCATCTGCTACCTCGACGAGATCGTCGAAGCGCGCAAGGACACCATCGTCCTCATCCACCCGCTCAGTGACCACCGCCGGATTCTGCCGATCGACAAGAAGGGAGAGGTGCTGGAAGCGCACCGCGACTTCCTGCTCGTCATCTCCTACAACCCCGGCTACCAGAGCGTCCTCAAGGATCTGAAGCAATCGACGCGACAGCGCTTCGTGAGCCTCGAGTTCGACTACCCGGCACGCGACAAGGAAGCGCAGATCATCGCGCACGAGAGCCCGACCGACATCACCACCGCGATGGAGCTGGCGACGCTCGGCGAGAAGATCCGCAACCTGCGCGCGGGAGGGCTTTCGGAAGGTGTGAGCACGCGGCTTCTGATCTACGCCGCGCAGCTCATGGAGTCGGGAATTCCCGCGCGCCGCGCCTGCGCGGCGGCGATCAGCCGCTCGCTCACCGACGACGCGGAGATGCGCCGCGCGCTCGACGAGATGATCGAGTCGGTCTTTCCCTAGCTTCCGTCCATGAATCGGCTCCGCAGCTTGTGGTTCGAGAGCCGCCATCTCGAAACCGGCGCACCGGATCTGCACGCCGAGCTGGCGGCGCTCGACGCCGACGCCCGCGACGAGCTGCTGGCGACCGGCGATCGCCTGGCAGCGCTGTCGCTCACCCTGGCGCAGCAATACTGTCGCTGCGCGCCCGCCGCGTGGCGGCTCGGCCCGGCTGCGTTCCGACGATGGGTGGCACGCGGCTCGGCGCTGGCGAACGTGTCACGCGATGCGGCCGGGGCGTACTTCGCGCTCGCCCCGGAGTCGCTGGCGGAAGTCCCCGCCGCCGAGGTCGATCTCTGGCTCGCAGCTCGCCGAGCGGGTGCTCGCTGTCGGACGCCGCCTGGGCGAGGTGTTCGTCGCGGAGAGCGGACCGATCCTGGGCGAGCTGGATCGCCGCCGGGCACGCCTCGAGGCCTGGGTGGACGTCGGGCTCGAGCTCGCCGGCGCGGGCGGCTGGGAATCGGAGCTTCTGGCGCTGCGGTTCTTCGAGAGCACTGCCCTCGCTCTGCCGCTCTATGCGCCCGAGGACTACGCCACCTGGGCGGCTCTCGGACGTGCTGCCGAGCGTCTGGGTCGAGGACGTCCCGAGATCTTCATGAGCGTGCCGGCGGCGATCCATCGCCTGCCCGAGGCCGATCGCGGCCACGTGTTGCGTCTCGCGCATGCCGTCGCGTCGCAAATGCCGGCGGTGGCGATCGAGCTCTACTTCTCGCTGCCGGTGGCGTTGGCGGACTACCCCGATGAGCGGGCGGCAGTCATCGCGAGTCTCGCGCCGGTGGCGGCGCGCGTCCCCGCTGCCCTCGGCGACCTGCTTCCGGTGCTACGCGCGCTCCTCGCGGAGACACCGGCAGCCGTGCGCGGCGAGCTGATCGCGCTGGTGCGCACGGTCGCGGAGCGTTTTCCGGAAGGTGCGGTGCCGTTCTACCGGGTGCTGCCCCGCCTCCTCGAGCAGACCGGCCCCACCGGCATCGCACGCTGGGTATCGGAGGGCTTCGCGGTCGCGGACGCGAACGCGGACGCCGGTCACGCCTACTTCGGTCTCGACTCGCGTACCAGCCGCGCCGTGCTCGCCGCCGGCTCGACGGCCGTCGCCTTCTCCGAGGTCCAGGGCCTTCTCAAGCGCTACCTCCAGATGCTGACGGGCGAGTCGCACGCGGTCGCCGGACGCGCTGACGTCGGCTACCGGCCGCCGTTCGCCGTCCGTACGGGCGACGCTGACGAGGACGCGGCGGCGGAGCTTCTGTTTCCCGTCCGGGTCGACTGCTTTCCCACCAGCGAGGCCAACCTTCGCCTCTATCGACTGATCGCGGCGCAGCACGCGGGACGGCTCGCGTTCGGAACGTTGGCGCTCGATCCCCCGGTCGCCGAGTTCCTCGGCCGCTTCGAGCATCGGGCGGTCGCCGAGCACCTGCTCGGCATCTTCGAAGGGGTCCGGATCGACGCCGCGGTGACGCGGGCGTTTCGCGGGCTCGCGGCCGACTTGCGCGCCGTGGCCGGCGAGCTGGCGCATGCCACCTTGCGCCTCCCGGGGACGGTCGAGCACCTGGTCCGGGTGCTGACGCAGGCGCGTCGTGCCGATCTCGCGCGTCGTCTCCCCGCGATCGCCGAACGCCTGGCCGCGCCCGACGCGACGGCGGCGGAGAGCGCGCAGGCAACCGTGATGGTCTATGCCGAGATCATGCGCGCGCGAGAGCGGCCTCGGTCTCACGGCCGGCGCGAGCGGCTTTCCCGAGCTCTTTCCGGGCGAGGTCCCGAACGACGCGCTCTTCGACCTCGACTCGGGCTTCGGTCCCTTCGGCATGGGTGAGGCACGCCCGGACGATGACGATGGAGCGGCCAGTGCGCCATGGTCCGGCGAGGAGGAACGACGCGCCGAGCTCGCCCTCGCGCCCGAGCTCGATGAAGGATCGCCGGGTACGCCGATCGATCCGGCCCTGCTCCTCGCCCTCCTCGAGCAGGGGGGAGACCTGCAAGTGAAGCAAGGGAGCGCCGAGGATCTCGAAGCGCTCGGTCTCTACGTTTCCGATCTCGCCGGGAAGCTGCCGCGCGAGCGCCTCGCCGAGCTGCAAGGGAAGCTGCGCCAGGCGAACGCCGGCGCCGCGCGTCCGGGCTCGCCGGGTGCCGACACCGATCTCGTCTACGACGAATGGGACTACCAGATCGGCGACTACCGCAGCGCCTGGTGCCGGCTCGCCGAGGTGCCGCTCGAAAGCGATACCGGAGACTTCTACCATCGGACGCTCGGCGCGCACGCCGATCTGCTCCCGGAGGTGCGCCGCCAATTTCAGCGCATCCGCCCCGAGCGCTATCGCGTCGTGCACGAGCTCGAGGACGGCGAGGATTTCGACCTCGACGCCGTCATCACCGCGCGCGCCGACCGGCGCTCGGGCTACCCGCCGTCTTCGAAGCTCTATCAGGCGCGCCAGCGCGAGGAGCGCGACGTCGCCACGCTCTTTCTTCTCGACATGAGCGCGTCCACCGACGAGCCGGTGCCCGGCGCACGCGAGGGCCGGCGGGTGATCGACATCACCAAAGAGGCGCTGGTGGTGATGACCGAGGCCCTCGAGGGCATCGGCGACACCTACGGCATCTATGGGTTCTCCGGTCACGGACGCGGTCAGGTGGAGTTCTATCTCGTGAAGCACTTCGGCGAGGCGCTCACCGCGACGGTCAAGGGCCGCATCGGCGCCATCGAGCCCAAGCGGTCGACGCGCATGGGGACGGCGCTGCGTCACGCGGTCGCCAAGATGCGTGCCGTCACCGCCCGCTCGAAGCACATTCTTCTGCTCTCGGATGGATTCCCTCAGGACGTCGACTACGGCGACGACCGCCGCTCCAACACCTACGGGATCCAGGACACCATGATGGCGTTCCAGGAGGCGATCCGAGCCGGCGTGACGCCGTTCTGCATCACCGTCGACAAGGCCGGTCACGACTACCTGAAGGAGATCTGCGACGTCTCGCGCTACCTCGTGATCGACGATATTACGGCCCTGCCGCGCGAGCTCCCGAAGATCTACCAGCGCTGCGTACGGCCGTGAGGCCCGTGAGGGTGATGATGAGCATACGTCTGGTCTGGAACCGATGGTTCTTCGCGGCGCTGGTCTGGCTCGGACTGGTGCTCGGTCTGCACTTCGGCCAGATTCGTCACGACCGCCTGCCGCTCGATCTGGCGCGCGAGTTTCCCGCCGGCCAGATAGCGCCGCCGGGGGCGGTGCTGGCGACCACGCTCGGCGCCATCATGGACCACGAGCTGCGGGGCGGATTCGGGTGGCGGCCGAACGACTTTCCGCTCTGGGGTCCGCGCGTGCTCGCCGACAACAACGCCAACCGGCAGCTCGGGATCCTGCAAGCCGTGCGTGAGACGATGCGGGTGATGAAGGACAATCTCACCAAGGTCTCGAGCGACCAGTTCGATCCCAACCTGGTCGAAGCCGACACCATGTTCAGGAACGACGCCCGCCGCCTCTGGATTCCGTCCCCGGAGAGCCGCTACCGCGACGGCATCGACCATCTCCGCGAGTACGTCCGTGGCCTCGAGCCCGCGCTCGCCACCTCCAAACCGATCACGCAACGTCACATGGAGCTGCTGAAGCTCTTCCAGGTGTGGACCGATCTTCTCGGCGACGCGCACGCCAACCTCTACCGGTCCAGAGCCGAGGAGCGACCGCTCCGTCCGTGGGAGACCGACGACCTCTTCTATCATTCGCAGGGCTACGCCCACGTGATGGGCCACTGCATGCGCGCGCTCACGCGGGAGTATGCGCACGCGCTCGAGGAACGGCCGGTGCTGGCGACGCTCTTCCAGGAGGTGGAGACGTCGCTGCTGGCCGCGGGGTCGTTGAAGCCGGTCGTCGTGCTCGACGGAAGCCCGGCAGGCCTCTTCGCCAACCATCGACGCAACCTCGATGCCTTCGTCACCGAAGCGCGCCAGAAGATGTACACGATCCGCGAAGAGCTCGAGAAGTAGCGCCGCCTTCGCGGGTGAGGCGCGCGCCGCCGGGCCCGCCGTCGCAGGCTCCGCGCGACCGTCCCCCGCTCTCCCCACAACGCGCACCGAGAAGACGTACTACCTCGTCAACCCCGGCTATGCCGTGGCCTTCGGGATCACGCCGCTCTATCCTCACGCTTGGACTGGTCGCGAGCCATGCCGGTCTCATCCTCGCCATCCTGCTCGCGGCGACGGTGGCGTGCCTGACCGCCCCGGGGTTCCTTCTCTTGGGCGGGTCAGCCGCGCGCGGGTCGAGCCGTCGCTCACCGGTGTCTAGGGCGAGAGGTCGAGCGCGCGTCGGTGTGCGGCTCAAAGACTTTGACGTACGACGAGACACTCGGCTATGGTTCACGAAACTGATTAGGAACCCTGTTCCCGGAGTCTCCTGGACCTTTCGCGACCATACGTAGCCCGCTACCGCTGCCTTCGCCGTCACCGTTTGGGGTAGGGAGTCAGGCCTCGTAGCGTGCGACTCAGCCGTGGGAAGTGCCGTGACCACGATGGGGCCTGATCTCGCATCCAGCATGCCGCCGCAGACACCCGACCGAGAGGCGTACTCCAAACGAGCGGCGGGAAGGTCTGGCCTTCCCGGGCGATCGAAGACCGGCACGCGCGCGCCCCGCGCGATCGGTTTCGGCGCTCTCGCGCTTGTCGCCGCTCTGCTCAGTCTCCCTCCGAGCGCGCTCGCCGTCGTGCGCACCTGCACCACGGACGCGGTCTCCAACACCCAGAACGTCCTCTGCGCGTCGCCGAGCGGACCCTGCACTGGGACGGCGGTCACGGTTAGCGACGACCTCCAAGTCACCAATATGGGCTGCGAGTTCAATCTCAACGGCTGCGTCGGTGGTACCAATGTTGGCAAAGCCTGCGCGGTCGCCTCGCAGTGTCCGGGCAGCACCTGCTCGCCGCGAGCGGTGACATTCAACAGGCAGTTCGACATGGCCGGCGGCAGTGGGTTCATCAAGGTGATTAACGCCACCAACATCACCATCGGTGCCACCGGGAAGCTCAAGGCGCGCGGCGATTTTGTGAAGCGGCTCGCCTTTCGCTGCGTCGGCGGCACGAACGCCGAATGCCAGTCTGCACCGTCAACTCGCAGTGCCCCGGGGGAACCTGCCAGCAAGTTTTCGTGCCCCAAAACGGTGGTCTGATCTCGCTCACGGGCACGGGGACGATCACGCTCATCAACGGCGCGTTGATCGACGTCACCGGTGACTCGGCCGGTACCATCCAATTGACGACCGATGGCGACGTCTCGATTCAGGGCGGCGGCAACATCGCCATCCGCGGCGTCGGCGACAGCGCCACGGCCGACGAAGGCGAGCGCTTTGCCGACGGCGGAGCCCTCGAAATCATCTCGAATACCGGGAACATTACGCTCAATGGCGAAGTCTTCTTCGCGGGGGACAACCAAGCGGCGGGCGGCATCGTCGATCTCCGTGCGGCGCGCAACATCACCGTGCAGCCAGGCCGAGGACATGTCCGGCGGTGGGGGCGATGGCGGAGAGTTCACCGCGCCGCCGGCGACAACATCACGATCCTGAAGACATCAATACCGACAGCGACACCGGCGCGGGCTTCGGCGGGACGATAACGATCGATGCAGGCGAAGATTTTCTGCATCGGGGGCTGATCGGCACCGTAGTGGGTGGCGACGTCTCGATCCAGGCGCCACTGCAACTGAGCTCGCTCGCCAACTTCGATCGCGACAGCGGCGACGGCGGAGATCTCGAAGTTCACCGCATTCGGCGACATACGGTTTGAAGGAGCGAACCCCCAGATGAGAGCGGACGGGGGTCCCGGCGGCAACGAAGACGTGCTTCCGTCTTCGGCGGCTCTGGCGGGTCGATTTTCCTCGATAGTGGCGATGGCAATCCGAACGTCCTCAACACGGCCCTCGATGGAGATCATCATCTATCGCGGGCTGATCTCCGCCCAGAGCGGACTCATCGGCGACGGCGGCACCTTCGAGGCCAGCGCCGGCAGGAACTTCACCCTGACGGCCAGCGTCAACCTGAACGGCAAAGATAGCGGCGGTGACTTCACGGTCGACGCCGGCGGTGTCCGTCGATCTCAACGGCCTCGTCCAAGCGACGGGCACGTCGACGACCGGCGAAGGAGGGTTCATCGACGTCGTCTCGGGCTTGGCGCAAGGCGGAGCCGCCGGTCAGCTGTTGGTCAAGAAGGACATTCTCGCGTTCGGCGGGACAACGAATGGCGGCGGCCAGAGCATCACACTCGCGGGATGCCTGCTCACCGTGAACAGCACCGTCGATATCGATGGCCATGCCGGTACGAGCCCGCCGCCGGCAACATGCCCGGGGGATCGGACATCGAGCTGGTCTCCAAAGGCCTGATGACCCTCAATTCGCCATCGATGTACTTGGCGGACCCCGCAGGTTCGATCGTCACGACGCATCCGCCGCCGCCACCGACCAATCCGGTCTTCGTACGAGCGCAACCGGCATCTCTTCAACCCTGCGCGCACCGATAACCCCGTCAACCCGCTCACCAACCCCGAGGTGTACCCGAATTGCCCGGTGTGCGGTGATGGCATCGTTCAAGCAGGCGAGCCTTGCGACAAGGGCGGGGCGCCCCAGGGCATCGGCGCCTGCTGCAACGCGACGTGCACGGCGTTCCAGTGCCCGACGCCGACGGTGACTCCGACACCGACACCGACCTCGACGCCGACCGCGACGCGCACCGCGACGCCGACCGTGACCGTGACGCTCACACCGGCACCGACGGCGACGGCTACACGCACCCCGACGCCGACGCTCTCGGCAACGCCGACGACCACCGCGACCGTCACCGCGACGCCGACGCCCACGGTGACAGCCACGCCGACCGTGACGGCGACGCCGTCGCAAACCGCGACGCCGACGGTCACCGCGACGCGCGACGCCGACCGTGACCGCCACCGCCGACGCTGACGGCGACGGCAACACCCCGACCGCTCCGGCAACGCCGACGACCCCGCGACGGTCACCGCGACGCCGACGCCCACGGTGACAGCCACGCCGACCGTGACGGCGACGCCGTCGCAAACCGCGACGCCGACGGTCACCGCGACGCCGACGGCCACGGTCACAGCGACGCGCACGCGCGACGCCGACCGTGACCCCGACGCCACCGCGACGGCGACGGCTACACGCACCCCGACGCCGACGCGTCGCGACGCCGACGCCGACCGCACCACTGCGACACGTCACCGCGACGCCGACGGTCACCGCGACGCCGACGCTCGACGGCGACGCGCGACCCCGACCGTCACGGCGACGCCGACGCTCAACCGCGACGCCGACGGTCACCGCGACGCCGACGCGTCACGCGTGACAGCCACGCGACGCCGACGCTGCACCGCGACGCCGACGCGTCACCGCGACGCCGACGGTCACCGCGACGCGCGCCACGCGCGACGCCGACGGCCGACGGTCACGCGCGACGCGTCACCGCGACGCCGACGATCACCGACCGACCCCGACAGCCGACGGCGACGGCTACACGCACCGCGACGCCGACGCTCTCGGCAACGCCGACGACCACTGCGACCGTCACCGCGACGCCAACGACCACAACCACGCCGACGCTGACGGCGACGGCTACACGCACCCCGACGCCGACGCTCTCGGCAACGCCGACGACCACTGCGACGGTCACCGCGACGCCGACGACCACGGTGACAGCCACGCCGACGCGTGACGGCGACGCCGTCGCAAACCGCGACGCCGACGGTCACCGCGACGCCGACGCCGCACGGTCGACCGCGACGCCGACCGTGACACCCCGACGCTGACGGCGACGGCTACACGCACCCCGACGCCGACGCTCACGCACGCCGACGACCACCGACGGTCACCGCGACGCCGACGCCCACGGTGACAGCCACGCCGACCGTGACGGCGACGCCGTCGCAAACCGCGACGCCGACGGTCACCGCGACGCCGACGCCACGGTCACGGCGACAGCGCGACGCGCCACCGTGACGCCGACGCCCGACGCTGACGGCGACGCCGACCGTCACCGCGACGCCGACGCTCGCACGCCGACGACACCCGACGGTCACCGCGACGCCGACGGTGACCGCGACGCCGACGCGTCACGGCGACGCCGACGCAACCGCGACGCCGACGGTCACCGCGACGCCGACGCCCACGGTGACAGCCACGCCGACCGTGACGGCGACGCCGTCGCAAACCGCGACGCCGACGGTCACCGCGACGCCGACGGCCACGGTCACGGTGACGCGCACCGCGACGCCGACCGTGACCTCCACACCGACGCCGACGGCGACGGCTACACGCACCCCGACGCCGACGCTCTCGGCAACGCCGACGACCACTGCGACGGTCACCGCGACGCCGACGGCCACGCCACGCCGACGCTGACGGCGCACGCCACGTCACCGCGACGCCGACGCTCGTCGGCAACGCCGACGACCACCGCCGACGGTCACCGCGACGCCGACGCCCACGGTGACAGCCACGCCGACCGTGACGGCGACGCCGTCGCAAACCGCGACGCCGACGGTCACCGCGACGCCGACGGTCACCGCGACGCCGACGCCCACGGTGACGCGAGCCACGCCGACCGTGACGGCGACGCCGTCGCAAACCGCGACGCCGACGGTCACCGCGACGCCGACGGTCACCGCGACGCCGACGGCCACGGTGACAGCGCACCGCGACGCCGACGCGTCGACGGCGACGCCGACGGTCACCGCGACGCCGACGCCCACGGTGACAGCCACGCCGACCGTGACGGCGACGCCGTCGCAAACCGCGACGCCGACGGTCACCGCGACGCCGACGGCCACGGTCACGGTGACGCGCACCGCGACGCCGACCGTGACCGCGACGCCGACGCTGACCGCGACGGCGACACGCACCGCGACGCCGACGCTCACGGCAACGCCGACGACCACCGCGACGGTCACCGCGACGCCGACGCCCACGGTGACAGCCACGCCGACCGTGACGGCGACGCCGTCGCAAACCGCGACGCCGACGGTCACCGCGACGCCGACGCCCACGGTGACAGCCACGCCGACCGTGACGGCGACGCCGTCGCAACCGCGACGCCGACGGTCACCGCGACGCCGACGCCCACGGTGACAGCCACGCCGACCGTGACGGCGACGCCGTCGCAACACCGCGACGCCGACGGTCACCGCGACGCCGACGCCCACGGTGACAGCCACGCCGACCGTGACGGCGACGCCGACGCAAACCGCGACGCCGACGGTCACCGCGACGCCGACGGCCACGGTGACAGCCACGCCGACCGTGACGGCGACGCCGTCGCAAACCGCGACGCCGACGGTCACCGCGACGCCGACGCCCACGGTGACAGCCACGCCGACCGTGACGGCGACGCCGTCGCAAACCGCGACGCCGACGGTCACCGCGACGCCGACGCCCACGGTGACAGCCACGCCGACCGTGACGGCGACGCCGTCGCAAACCGCGACGCCGACGGTCACCGCGACGCCGACGCCCACGGTGACAGCCACGCCGACCGTGACGGCGACGCCGTCGCAAACCGCGACGCCGACGTCACCGCGACGCCGACGGCCACGGTCACGGTGACGCGCACCGCGACGCCGACCGGCTCGACGGCGACGGCTACACGCACCCCGACGCCGACGCTCTCGGCAACGCCGACGACCACTGCGACGGTCACCGCGACGCCGACGCCCACGGTGACAGCCACGCCGACCGTGACGGCGACGCCGTCGCAAACCGCGACGCCGACGGTCACCGCGACGCCGACGCCCACGGTGACAGCCACGCCGACCGTGACGGCGACGCCGTCGCAAACCGCGACGCCGACGGTCACCGCGACGCCGACGCCCACGGTGACAGCCGACGCCGACTGTGACGCCGACGCACCGCGACGCCGACGGTCACCGCGACGCCGACGGTCACCGCGACGCCGACGCCGACGGTCGACCGCCACGCCGACCGTCACCGGCGACGCCGACGCACACCGCGACGCCGACGCGTCACCGCGACGCCGACGGTCACCGCGACGCCGACGCCCACGGTGACAGCCACGCCGACCGTGACGGCGACGCCGTCGCAAACCGCGACGCCGACGGTCACCGCGACGCCGACGCCCACGGTGACAGCCACGCCGACCGTGACGGCGACGCCGTCGCAAACCGCGACGCCGACGGTCACCGCGACGCCGACGCCCACGGTGACAGCCACGCCGACCGTGACGGCGACGCCGTCGCAAACCGCGACGCCGACGGTCACCGCGACGCCGACGCCCACGGTGACAGCCACGCCGACCGTGACGGCGACGCCGTCGCAAACCGCGACGCCGACGGTCACCGCGACGCCGACGCCCACGGTGACAGCCACGTCGACCGTGACGGCGACGCCGTCGCAAACCGCGACGCCGACGGTCACCGCACCGGACGCCGACGCCCACGGTGACAGCCACGCCGACCGTGACGGCGACGCCGTCGCAAACCGCGACGCCGACGGTCACCGCCACCGCGACGCCGACGGCCACGGTGACGGTGACGCGACCGCGACGCCGCGACACCGCGACGGCGACGGCTACACGCACCCCGACGCCGACGCTCTCGGCAACGCCGACGACCACCGCGACGGTCACCGCGACGCCGACGCCCACGGTGACAGCCACGTCGACCGTGACGGCGACGCCGTCGCAAACCGCGACGCCGACGGTCACCGCGACCCGACGGCGACGCGCGACAGCGACGCCGACCGTGACCTCCACACCGGCACCGACGGCGACGGCTACACGCACCGCGACGCCGACGCCGCAACGGTGACAGCGACGCCGCACCGACGACGGCGACAGCGTCGACCGGCCGACGCCGTCGCAACCGCGACGCCGACGGTCACCGCGACGCCGACGCCCACGGTGACAGCCGCGACGCCGACGCGTCGACCGCGACGCCGACGGTCACCGCGACGCCGACGCCCACGGTGACAGCCACGCCGACCGTGACGGCGACGCCGACGGTCACCGCGACGCCGACGGTCACCGCGACGCCGACGCCCACGGTGACAGCCACGCCGACCGTGACGGCGACGCCGTCGCAAACCTCGACGCCGACCGTGGCGACTACACCTTCACGGACACCATCGCCGACACCGACGGCGACGATCGTTCAGGTGACAGGTACGCCGACGCCTGGTCCGACGCCGTCAGGTGGTGGTCTCGACGACGCGGACGCGGCGCACGCCGCAGACAAGTGTCAGCGAAAGATCAACCGTGAGGGGAGCTCGTTCGTCGCCAAGAAGCTCGCGAGCCTGGACGCGTGTGCCAATGGCGTCCTGGATTGCATTCAGACCGAGCCCGGCAACGCCGCGTGTCTGCAGAGTGCTTCTGCGAACTGCGTGGAAGAGCTCAACAAGATCGCGACGCAGGAGGCCAAGCTGGCCGCGAGGATCGCGGCGAAGTGTGGTCCCCCACTGTCGCTCGACGACCTCTTGGCGGGGAACGGGCTCGGGTACGCGAACGTGGCGGCAGAGTGCGGCTCCGAGTTCGGAACGCCGCTCGACAGCATCGACGCCATCGGGGCGTGCGTGGCGCTGCAGCACGAGTGTGAGGTCGAGCGCATCTTTGCGGTGCAGGAGCCACGCGCCAGGGAGCTCCTCACGCTGGCGCTCGACCAGACGACGCTCTCGCCTACCTCCAACACGTGCCTGCCCGACTACGACGGTGCCGGCGAGCACGTCGGCAGTGTCGCCGTCGGTAAGGCGATCGCGAAGTGCGAGGCGGCGATCAAGGTCGCCGGCACGAAGTTCGTCCGCGCGAAGTTGCGCCGACTCGAAAAGTGCGTGGATTCCGTCTTCACCTGTATCCAGACCAAGCCGAACGACGACGGGTGCCTGCAGAAGGCGGATGTTACGTGCGCCAAGCAGTTCGAGATGCTCGACGCCGCCGCCGAGAAGATCGCGCCGGCGATCGACAAGAAGTGCGCCGCCGACAAGATCGACTACGACACGCTCCGCGCCGCCGATGCCGCGAACCTAGACGCGCTTGCCGTCGAGTGTGCGCTCTACGGAGTGGCCAGCCTCGCCACCCTTGACGACTTCGAGCTCTGTGTGCTCCGGCAGCACGAGTGTCGGGTGGAGGAGCTGATGCGTTTCCAGGCGCCGCGCATTGACGAGCTTCTAGGCATCGTCGGCCGTCAGTTCCGGAGTGCTTTCTGCTCCGATCCGGACGCTGACTGACCCTATCGAGCTCTCCCCGATTGCGCCGACGGGGAGGCGGTGCACCCGCGCGTGACCAACTGACCGTCGAGTGGATTCACCGCGGCGGGTCCAGCGCCCGGCGGTGGCGCCACACGTAGGCGATCGTTCCGGCCGGCCGGATCCCGAAGAGCACGGCGGCCGGCCGGCGACCCCAGAGCCCGTGGGCGGCGAGCAGCCCCGCGACAGCCGTCCAGCCGTCGGCGGCGGGGAACGCACGTTCGAAGGCGAGGTAGCAAGGTCTCCGCGCTGGCCTGGACCCCTCCAACGGTAAAGGAGTTGATCCAGTAGAGGATGGTGCCTAGCCCGGCGATGGCGAGGGCCAGCGCCCAGGCACGTGCACCACGCGGTGCGTCATCCGATTCGGCCACCCGTTCGTCATCGAACCACCTCCCACAATGATGCGGGTAGGGTCTTCACCATAGGGAATTATCGCGGATAGTCTGGGGACAACAGGTGATTTTTCTTGACACGTTACACGTCAAGTGATGAAGACTTAGGCTGGTCATGACCTGAAAACCGGCGCGGCGAGGCGTGACCGAAACTCAACCGCTGGAGGATACCTGATGCTCCGTTCCACCCCGCGTTCCTGGTCCATCTTCGTCATTCCGATGTGCGTGCTGCTCGCGCTCTCCGCCGGGCCGGCTGGCGCCGTTGCGGTCAACTTCACGCTACCGGCCGAGAACAGCATGCCGGCGACGTTCGGGACCCTGCCATACCCGAGCGATCTCTACTTCGATCAAGGTGAGCCGACGGACGGGAACGGCACCCTGCTCAACACGGGCTCCAGCATCGGTCTTTCGAGCGTCGTCCCGAACGCAACCTTCAGGCCGACGATCGAGCGTGGTCTCGACATTCTCGATGGTTTCGGCGTGACCACCGCCTGTTTCATCTTCTTCAACGGCGCCATCGACGTCAGCTCGCTGCCCACCTCGCCACGTCTGGCGCCGGCCGCGAGCGACTCGGTCATTCTCATGAACCTGAGCGACGGCAGCCTGGTGCCGATCGCGCTCAAGCCGAACGTCGATCTCGGCATCGCCAACGTCCTCTCCGTGGTTCCGGTTCCCGGTCACGTGCTCGACCCGCAGACCACGTATGCCTGCGTCGTCGACGGAGGAGCCGGCGGGGTGACGGGCGGCGGCCCGGCGGTCACGCCGACCGCGGACTTCATCGCCGCACGGACCGGTGTCTCCGCCAATACCGACGCCAACGCGATCTACGGCTCCGCCGCCACGACCGTGGCGCTGAACGGCGGGCCCGCCGTCGCCGACATTGCCGGCATGGCGGTCTTCACCACCCAGTCCACCCTCGAAGCGCTCCGCCGCGTCCAGACCTTCGTGCTGCCGGGGCTCGCGATGCCGACGGCCGACTTCTCCAATACCGACCTGGTCTTCAACGACCTGACCAACCCCGGGGCGCTCGAGGACCTCTTTGGAACCGTCGCGCACGAGAATCTGAGCATCGTCGCGACCGGCTGGTACGGCAGCCCGCGCTTCCAGACCAACGACCCCAACGGCAACGGCCCGGCCGAGGACATCCCCAACACCGGCAGCCTCGGCAGCCCCTGTTTCGTCGCTTGCGAGCCGAACGACGAGACGTTCGTCTACACGAGCCCGACCGACAAGACCCCGATCATCCAGAACGCCGGCGTCACCGTTCCCTTCACGGTGGCGATCCCGAACTCGCCGGCTCCGATCAACGGCTACCCGATCATCATCGATCAGCATGGCCTCGGCGGCGACCGCAAGACCACCGCCGACCTCGCCAACATCATCGCGGGCGAGGGATTCGCCAGCATCGGCATCGACGCCGTCGCGCACGGCTATCGGTTCGTCGATCCCGAAGGGACGATCCGCAGCGGGTTCTTCAGCACCAACGACAAGAGCAACAATTTCAGCGGCAAGGCGATCCCCGATGGGTTCGCGGACGGGACCGTGCTCACCGGCCTTCCGATCAGCACCATCTCGGTGCAGCTCGGCTTCTTCCAGGCGTTCGTCAACATCGCCGGCGCCGGCGACAACTTCCGCCAGACCTGCGCCGATCTGATGCAGTTGGTGCGTTTGATTCAATCGAACAGCATCGACGGCGCGCTCGGCGTCAACATCGACGAGAACAACATCTACTACGTCGGCCATTCGCTCGGCGGCATCATGGGGTCGTGCCTCGCCGCCTTCGAGCCCGACGTCAAAGCCTACGTCGTCAACGCGACCGGCGGCGGTCTCGTGTCGCAGCTGCTCCTGAACTCGTCGATCGGCGCCGGCGCGCTCGGCTCCCTGAACACGATCTTCGGTCTCAATCCCGCCAACGTGCAGGACCAGTTCGCGCTGTTCACGAACCTGGGCCAGACCCTGCTCGACCGCGGCGATCCGCTCGCGGAGAGCGTCGCGTGGGTGCAGGACCCCGTGGTCGGCGGCCCGCGCAACATCATGCAGATCAGCGACGACTCGGACGAGGTGGTGCCGAACCAGGCCAACGAATCGGTCGGAATCGCGGCCGGACTCGAGATCTTCGATCCGTACGTGCGCAATCTGTTGACGCATCCCGAGAGTCTGATCGTGGCCGGGACGAGCGGTCTCGTGAGCGGGAACGGTCCAGGAGGCGTCACCGCTTTCTACCTGCAACAGGGTCCCGCTACGCACGCCGCCACCGTGACCCCGTTTGCCGGCACGCTCACCTTGGTGCCGGGTCATGCGATCGTTTCCGAGTGGCCGACCGCGTTCCCGGGGTACGAGCGCAGCGTGCGCATCCAGAACAGGTTCATCCTGCCGAGCATCCTCGCCTGGTTCGACGACATCGTGGCGAACGGCGTCCCCGGCATCTTCGCCTACGCGACGCCGCCGGATTACAACCCGATCCAGAGCATCAGCGTCCCCACCGGTGCGTCGAGCAACACCTTCTTCGCGCGGACGGTGAACTCGGGCGGCTCGTTCTCCTATGGCGAGGTGACGTCGGACGTCTCCGTCGACTTCACCGCCAACTCGGTCGCGGCGCGCGTCAGCGCCAACCGCTCGGTCCTCGGGACGACCGAGCTCGCCAACGCCCCCGACATGCCGCCCGGCATCTCCACCCTGTCGATCGGCGTCCTGCCGTTCTTCACCACTGTCCACAAGACTCCCGAGGGTGTCTTCTCGGCCGATCTCACGATCGCCTACTCGCCGGATGACCTCGATCGTGCCGCGATCGTCGATGGCTCACTGGAGGAAAGCGGACTGCAGATCGCCAGGTTCGGCGGCCCGGGCACCTGCATCATCGGTGGCGCGGCGTGCGCCAATAGCGCGGCGTGCGGTCTCAACGGCCCGTGCATCGAGCTGTTGGCGACCGTCGTCAACACGGCTGCCAACGAGGTCACGGCGACCGTCACCGACTTCTCGATCTTCGGCGTGGTGAACCTCGCCGAGTACGAGCCCGCCCTCTCGATTCCGGGTCCGGGCAAGAAGTCGCTGGAGTGCGGTCTCGAGTTCCTGATGACCAATCCCGCCGGGGCGAGCGTCCTCGACAAGAACGGCAACCCGTCGTTCAAGCAGAGCTGCACCGATGGCGACCCGACGTGCGACTTCGATGCCGTCGCCGATCAGTGCACCTTCCGGATGGCCGCGTGCCTGAACGTCGTCGATTCGCGTTTTCCCGAGTGCCTCTCCGACCGCGTCGTGGCCTGGGAGGTCCTGAAGCCTTCGGCGAACGACGCCGTCAATCCGAACAAGCCGGGCGACAACCTGAACCGCGCCGCCCTCCTGGCGGTTGCCGACGCCGATGGCCCGCTCGTCATGCCGGACGCCATCGACAACGATTGCGCGCCGTTCGACCTCGTGGTGCCGCTCAAGATCGGCGCGTCGGGCCCGCAGACGACGACCAAGAAGATCAAGGTGCGCGCGAGTGTCCAGCAGACCTTCCCCGGCAAGCCGACCAAGGTGAAGAAGGATGCCGATGTATTGAAGCTGACGTGTAACCCCTAGGGTCGCAGAGGCACCTCCCCCCCGCTGCGCCCGACCCAGGACGTCGCGTTCCCCTTTGACGCGACTTCCAGGGCAAGGCCCCGGCGCTCCCCCGCGCCGGGGCCTCTACGTTTGTGGTCCTCGCGTGTCGCGCGGCTTTGCTACGGGCGTGCTACGATCGCGCCCGGTACGGGTGGTCGCGATGGCGCATCGAGTGACGCTGCTGGCGGGAGACGGAATCGGGCCCGAGGTGACGGGCGCGGCGCGCGCCGTCGTCGAAGCCGCGGGGGTGGCGATCGACTGGGTCGAGCTCGATGCCGGCGAGCCCGCGATCGCGCGCGACGGCGATCCGCTCCCGGCCTCCGTGTTCGACGGCATCCGGGCGACCGGCGTCGCCCTCAAGGGTCCCGTCACGACGCCGATCGGCACCGGCTACACCAGCGTCAACGTGCGTCTGCGCAAGGCGCTCGATCTCTACGCGAGCGTGCGACCGGTGCGCAGCTTGCCGGGTGTCGTCAGCCGCTATGCCGGCGTCGATCTCGTCATCGTCCGTGAGAATACCGAGGGTCTCTACTCCGGGCTCGAGCACGAGGTCGTGCCGGGCGTCGTCGAGACGCTCAAGGTCTTCACCGAGAAGGCGTGCACGCGCATCGCCGCGTATGCCTTCGCGCTCGCCCGGCGCGACCGGCGGCGCAAGGTGTCGGCCGCGCACAAGGCTTCGGTCATGAAGTTGACCGACGGTCTTTTCCTCGAGTGCTGCCGGCGCGTCGCCGAACGCCATCCCGACGTCGTCTACGAGGAGGTGGTCATCGATACGCTCTGCATGGAGCTCGCGCTCGACCCGTCGCGTTTCGACGTCATCCTGCTCGAGAACCTCTACGGGGACATCGTCTCCGACCTCGCGTCGGGACTGGTCGGCGGTCTCGGCATGGTGCCGGGCGCCAACATCGGTACGGCGGCGGCGGTGTTCGAGGCGGTGCACGGCAGCGCGCCCGA
The DNA here is from genome assembly GCA_963846105.1 of uncultured delta proteobacterium. Lineage (GTDB taxonomy): Bacteria > Desulfobacterota > Binatia > UTPRO1 > UTPRO1 > CAWJUT01. Next base: position 122,101 of record CAWJUT010000004.1, on the reverse strand, counting down.
CATCGCCGGAAAGAATCTCGCCAATCCGATCGCGCTCGTGCTCTCGGCGGTGTTGATGTTGCGGCACCTGCGGCGAGCACGACGGCGGCCGAGCGCATCGTCCGCGCGGTCGAGACCGTCTTGCTCGAGGGGAAGACACGCACGCGCGATCTCGGCGGTACCGCCGGCACCAGCGACGTGCGCGACGCGATCATCGAATGCCTGCGCGGAGTGCCCGGGTGAGCGCGGCGGCGCGCATCGTCACGCTGATTCCCGGCGACGGCGTCGGTCCCGAGATCGCCGAAGCGACCGTCCGCATTCTCGACGCCGCGGCGGCCCCCATCACCTGGGAGCGTGTCGAGACCGGCAGCACGACGGTCGCACGCGAGGGGACGCCACTGCCGCCCGCCGCGATCGAGCTCGGTGCGCCGCAACCGGGTCGCGCTCAAGGCGCACATCGCCGCGCCCGCCGGCGCGAGCGTTCGAGAACCCGAACGTGAGCCTGCGCAAGGTGCTCGACCTGTACGCCAACGTACGGCCGGTCAAGAACTTCCCCGGCCGTGCCAGTCGCTACTCGGGCCTCGACCTCGTGATCGTGCGCGAGAACACCGAGGGCGAGTACGCCGGCCTCGAGCACCAGGTGGTGCCGGGCGTGGTGGAGAGCATCAAGGTGACGACCGCGGATGCGTGCACGCGCATCGCCCGCTTCGCCTTCGCCTACGCCGCGCGTGAGGGCCGCAAGCAGGTCACGGCCGTCCACAAGGCCAACATCATGAAGCGCTCGGACGGTCTATTCCTCGAGTGCTGCCGTGCCGTCGCCGCCGAGCATCCGGGCATCGCCTATCGTGAGCTGATCGTCGACAACACCTGCATGCAGCTGATCATGAACCCGTTCCAGTTCGACGTGATCGTGACGCAGAACTTCTACGGCGATCTCATCTCCGATCTCTGTGCCGGTCTGGCCGGCGGCCTCGGCGTCGTGCCGGGGGCGAATCTCGGCGACGACATCGCGGTCTTCGAGGCGATCCACGGCGAGGACCAGGCGAATCCGATGCCGCTGCTCGTCTCGGCGCTGTTCATGCTGCGCCATCTCGGCCTCGACGCCCATGCCGAGCGGATCACGGCGGCGGTTGCGGCCGTGCTCGAGGAAGGCCGTCACGTGACGCGCGATCTCGGTGGCACCGCCGGTACGGGCGCGATGGCGGACGCGATCATCGCGCGGCTGTAGGACATGGCCCTTCATGGCCTGCTCGAGCGGGTCTCGTTGGGACGAAGCGGCATCGCTTCCGTCACGGTCCACCCCTCGGTGAGGCCGACGTAGTAGCGATCGATCTCGTCGCGCGGCAGACAGCCGGCGCGCTCGCGCACGAGACGCTCCATCTCGGCGGCGCTCGCGGTGCGGACCGACGGAGCGGGCAACGCGTCCTTGGCGTCGCCGGTACCCGCGACGGCCGCGCCGCGAAACACGTTGTCGGCGGTGAAGACCGGGCCGGCCTTCACCATGCGGAGCGCGGCCTCGGGTTTGGCGCCGCGCCCGTGCGCATACGATGAGAGCGTGAACAGCGAGCCCACCACGTTTCCCGATGCGCCGTCCTCGAATCGTGTTCCCCACTCGCCCCAATCCTCGACGATCAGGTTGCGGAGGTCGGCGCGTACCGGGCCCGAGACCAGCGGACTGCGCGCCCAGCCCTTCTGCATCCAGGTGTGATGCAGCGACACGTTGGTGGTGCCACCTTCCTTGATGAAGAGCGACCGCGTGTTGCCGGCGAGAAACGCGTATTGCACGGTGACGTCGTGCGCGCCGTAGCCGACCGAGATGCCGTCGTCCCGCGCGCCGGTCGAGGAGACGTGGCTGATCACGACGTTGAAAGCGTCGGGACCCTGCACGCGCAGGTTGTCGTAGCCGTTGCGCAGCCGCAGGTCGCGAACGATCACGTCGTGGGTGCGGATGTCGACGAGCGCGGGACCGTCACCGAGCGCGTTACCGTCGAGGGTCGCGCCACCGCCCTCGATCGTGATCTCGGGAGCCGTCAACCGGGGGAGGGGACGCGTGATGGTGATCGGCTCGCTCACCTCGAAGCGGATGATCGCTTTGCCGTCGTCCGCCGCCTCCTGGAACGCGCTTCGCACCGCTGTTTCGGTGGCCTCCCGGATGCGGATCACGCGGCCGCCGGCGCCGCCTCGCGTGCCGGCGCCGAAACCTTCGAGGGGCTCGCTCGCGCGCGTTGATCCTTCCGAGCGAGCGGCGGGGGGCGTGCCCTCCCGGTCGGCGTCGGCGCACGCCGGGGCGCCGAGGGAAAGGATGAGTCCGAGGACGAGCACGGCTCGCATGGCGGTCCGGAACATAGCGGGTTCGCGCGCGGCCGCCCATCAGGGTGTGCCCGGGCGACCACGACCGTGGCTCGCCGACGTAGCGTGTGGGGCGCGTGATTGCTACCTTCGACTTGCGGAGGTGACACGGCATGACGGGTACGACGGATCGCTTCGGGGCGCGCGCGACACTCGCCGGCAAGGACTGGAAGGTGACCTGTGCCCGCCTCGACGTGCTGGCGCGTCAGGGACTCGGCGATCTCGATCACATGCCGTGCACCGTCAAGATCGTGCTCGAGAACGTGCTTCGCCATCACGCCATCGGGCGCGCGAGCGAAGAGGACGTGCGCAGCTTGGCAGGTTGGAATCCGCGGGAGAGCGCACAGGCGGAGCTGCCGTTCCTGCCGGCGCGCGTCGTCCTGCAGGATTTCACGGGCGTTCCGGCGGTCGTCGATCTCGCGGCGATGCGTTCGGCGGTCGCGCGTCTGGGCGGCGACCCCGAGCGCATCAACCCGCTCGTGCCGGCCGATCTCGTGATCGACCACTCCGTGCAAGTGGACGCCTTCGGATCGGCCGCGGCGTTCGGCGTGAACGTGGGGAAGGAGTACGAGCGCAATCGCGAGCGCTACCTCTTGCTGCGCTGGGGACAGAAGGCGTTCCGGAACTTTCGCGTCGTGCCGCCCGGCACCGGCATCGTGCACCAGGTCAATCTCGAGTTCCTGGCCTCGGTGGTCGCGCGTAGCGAGCACGACGGCGAGACCTGGGCCTTTCCCGACACGCTCGTCGGCACCGACTCGCACACCACCATGATCAACGGTCTGGGCGTGCTCGGCTGGGGTGTCGGCGGCATCGAGGCCGAGGCGGTCCTGCTCGGGCAGCCGCTCTATCTCATCACCCCCGAGGTCGTCGGGCTCCGCCTCACGGGTGAGATGCCCGCCGGCGCCACCGCGACCGACCTGGTTCTGAGGGTGACCGAGATGCTGCGCAAGCACGGTGTGGTCGGCAAGTTCGTCGAGTTCGCAGGACCGGGCGTCGGCCAGCTTGGGCTCGCCGATCGCGCCACGCTCGCGAACATGGCACCCGAGTACGGCGCGACCGCCGGGCTCTTCCCGGTCGACGACGAGACGCTGCGCTACCTGCGCGCGACCGGGCGCGCCCCGCAGCTCGTCGACCTGGTGGAGCGCTACTGCAAGGAGCAGGGGCTCTTCCACACCGACGCCACGCCCGAGCCGCACTTCACGGAGTCGCTCGCTCTCGACCTCTCGACCATCGAGCCGAGCCTCGCCGGACCGAAACGGCCGCAGGACCGCGCACCGCTCGGGCGCGTCAAGGCGGGCTTCCACGAGGCGTACGCGAAGCAGCTGGCGGCGAGCCACAACGGGTCGGTCGAGGTGCAGATCGACGGCGGACGCGCGTCGCTCGGCCACGGCTCGGTAGTGATCTCGGCGATCACGAGCTGCACGAACACCTCCAACCCTTCGGTCATGGTGAGCGCTGGTCTGCTCGCCAAGAAGGCGGTCGAGCGCGGGCTCACACCGCAGCCGTACGTGAAGACCAGCCTCGCTCCGGGCTCGCGCGTCGTCACCGAGTATCTCCGCGACTCCGGTCTCCTCGCGTCGCTGGAGGCGCTGCGGTTCAACCTCGTGGGCTACGGATGCACGACCTGCATCGCCGCGGGAACGCCGGTGCTGCTCGCCAACGGGACGGCGCGTCGCATCGAGGAGATGCCGGTCGCCGGTGGCACGCTGCTGTTCGCCCCTACCCCGGAGGGTGAGCTGGGTACGGCGGTGCAGGCGGAAGCCATGGCGCAGGGTGTCCGCGATTGCGTCTCTCTCACTCTGCAAGACGGCCGCACGCTGGTCTGCACTCCGGACCACGAGATCCTATGTGCGGACGGACGCTGGGTGCGCGCGGACGAGATCGCGCTCGGCGAGGATCGCGTGGTTGCGGGTCTGGAGGCGCCGCTCGACGAGCCAGGCACGGACGAATCTGGCTACGTTCTGGTCGCGGGCGCTCTCAGATTCGGGCTCGACACGCCCGAGGAGCGCGCGCGCACGTTGGCGTTCGCGCGCCTGCTCGGCCATCTTCTCGGCGACGGATCGATCAGCGTCGCAGGCCAGGGGCGGATGAATGTCGGCCAGGCCGTCGACCGCGAGGTGGTCCTGAACGACGTCGAGCTGGTCACCGGCAAGCGTCCCGCGGCCACACGCTACGACGACCGCAAATGGGCCATCGTCCTGCCGAGCGAGCTGACCGACGCCATCGTCACCTTGCCCGGCGTGCGTGTCGGCCGGCGCATGCAGCAGGCGCCGACGCTGCCAGCGTTCGTGCTCGACGACCGATGTCCGGTGGCGGTCGTACGCGAGTTCTTGGCCGGCGCGTTCGGTGCCGACGGACAGGGACCCGTCCTGAGCCGCTACGGCGAGAAGGTCGAAGACTCCGTCCTCGACCACCCGGCGTACTCGCAGAGTGCCAAGCCGGAGCACGTGGCGCAGCTCAAGGAGGTGATGCATCACCTGATCCGCCTCCTCGCTCGCTGCGGTGTGAAGACCGAGGGGGCGAAGATCTACGAGTATCCCGTGCGCCGCGCCGCCTCGACGTATCCGGCCGCTCTGGATGGAACCCCACGGGTGGAGGTCCGCCTGAAACTCCCTGACGGCTTGTCGTTCGTGGAGCGCGTCGGATTCCGGTACTGCGTCGACAAAGCGATGCGGGCCAGCGCAGCGGCAGTGTACTGGCGTACGGTGGACAAGATCGGCCAGCAGCGCTTGTGGATGTCGGCGCGTCTGGAGAGGTTGCACGAAGATCACCCCGAGCTGTCGTTCTCTCGGGCGCGCGAGCTCGCGGCCTCGGAGCTCGTGGAGCAAGAAGCCGTGGCATTCCCTCACTATTCGCTGCTCGAGGGATGCGATCGCTTCTCCCGGTTGCCGAAGGCGACGGACCGCAAATTTCGACCGCTGCATCGCGAGAGCTGCGATTTCCCGCCACCGGTCGAGCTGCTCGAGCAACTCGGCATCCGGAGCTGGTTCGCGCCACTGGGGTCGCGCGCCGAGGCCGACTACTCCAAGCGATACTGTGTCGAGAAGACCTCGCTTGCGCTGCCGACGTTCGCTCTACGAGTGGTGGATCGGCGCCCGGCCGGCAGACGGGAAGTGTTCGACCTGGCGGTGAACGAGCTTCATGCTTTCGTTGCCGGCGGCGTGTGTGTCCACAACTGCATCGGCAACAGCGGTCCGCTGCCCGAGCCGGTCGCGGCGGCGGTGAAGGACCACGACCTCGTGGTCGCGGCGGTGCTCTCCGGCAACCGCAACTTCGAGGGCCGCATCCATCCTCAGGTCCGCGCCGCCTATCTCGCGTCGCCGCCGCTGGTGGTCGCCTACGCGCTCGCCGGCAGCGTCGACGTCGATCTCACCAGCGAGCCGTTGGGAAAGGGCCGCGACGGACGTCCCGTCTACCTGCGCGACATCTGGCCGAGCGCCGAGGAAGTGCAGGGTGTGCTCACGGCGACGCTCAAGCCCGAGCTCTTCCGCAAGGTCTACGGCGAGGTCTTCGGCGGCGACGAGGCATGGCGGGCGCTGCCGGTGCCGAGCGGGAGTCTGTATGCCTGGGACGCCGCCTCCACGTACATCCAGGAGCCCCCGTTCTTCGTCGATCTGGCGCCGGTCCCGGCGCCGCTCGGTGATGTGCGCGGTGCCCGCGTGCTGGCGTTTGTCGGCGACTCGGTCACCACCGATCACATCTCGCCGGCGGGCTCCATTCCTGCCGACGCGCCGTCCGGTCGTTTTCTGGTTGCGCACGGCGTCGCCCCGCGCGACTTCAACAGCTACGGCGCGCGCCGCGGCAATCACGAAGTGATGATGCGCGGCACGTTCGGCAACGTCCGCTTGCGGAACCTGCTCGTGCCCGCGCGCGAGGGCGACTGGACGGTGCATCTGCCGAGCGGCGAGGAGATGCGCATCTTCGACGCCGCCGAGCGCTATCGGCACGACGGCACGCCGCTCATCGTGATCGCCGGCAAGGAGTACGGCACCGGCAGCTCGCGCGACTGGGCCGCGAAGGGGACCCTGCTGCTCGGCGTGAAGGTCGTCATCGCCGAGAGCTACGAGCGCATCCACCGGAGCAACCTGGTCGGGATGGGCGTGCTGCCGCTGCAGTTCAAGGCCGGCGAGAGTCCTGCCACGCTCGGCCTCGACGGACGCGAGGTCTACGATGTCGTCGGGCTGGGTAACGACCTTCGGCCGCGCGCCGAGCTCGAGGTGCGCGCGCGGCGCGCCGACGGTCGCGAGACGCGTTTCGCGGCGCTGGCGCGCGTCGACAGCCCGATAGAGGTCGAGTACCTGCGCCACGGCGGCATTCTGCAGATGGTGCTCCGCAACATGATGAAGAGCAGCTAGGCCGCGCGGCGAGGTTCTCGAGCGACTATCGAGCCGCGGCGGCGCGCGCTCAACGCGCCGGGACGACGCCCTGCTCGATCATCGTTCGCGCGGTGTCGAGGATGCTTTCGCGGACGGGTCGCATGCGCCAACCGAGCTCGCGTTGCGCTTTGGCGGAGCTCACCAACTCGCGCCGGCCGACGAAGGTGAGGGCCAGGTTCACCGCTTTGTCGAACCAGGCGATGACCCACATCAGCCAATACGGCAGGCGGCCGGTCGGGACCCGATAGCCGCGCGGGTTGAACTCGGCGGCGAGGATCTTCGCGATGTCCTGCACCCAGATGTGCTCGCCGGCGCAGATGTAGCGATTGCCCGCGGCTTCGGGGCGCTCCATGGCGAGGCGGTGCGCGGTGGCGACGTCGCGTACGTCGACGGGCGCGAAGCCGATCTCGGGACAGGCCGGCATGTCGCGCACCATGAGCTTGCGGATCAGCTCGCCGGAGGTGCCCTGGTCGTTGTTGAGCAGCGGGCCGAGCACGAACCCCGGATTGATGACGGCGAGCTCGAAGCGGCGGTCGGCGGGAAGCTTGGCCACCAGATCCCAGGCTGCCCGCTCGGCGAGCGTCTTGCTCTTCGGATACGGGTCGCAGCGGTCGGGATTCGACCAGTCCGCTTCGGTCCGGACGGTGCTGCCGCCATCGACGTGTCCGAATGCCACGGCCGCCACCGACGACGTCATCACGACCCGCTTCACGGTTCCCGATGCCGCACACGCGTTGAGCACGCGCGTCGCCCCGTCGACCGCCGGGCGGACGAGCTCGTTCTCGTCCTTCGGCACCTCGGGAGGAAAGGGCGAAGCGACGTGTTGCACGTACGTGCACCCGGCGACGGCCTCCTGCCATCCGCGATCGGACGTGAGATTCGCCTCGACGAGATCGAGTGAGCCGCCGAGCGCGCTCGCCATGCGACGGAGGTGCTCGGTCTTGGAGGGATCGGCGAGGCTCCGCACGGTGCCGCGCACGCGGTATCCGTGCTCGAGCAGCTCGCGAATGCAGTGGCCCGCGATGTATCCGGTCGCACCGGTCACGAGCACCAAAGGCTTAGCGTCGTTCGTTGCCATGGCTGGTTTCCTCCTCGGGTGGGAGTCGTTCGTGAACCCGGCGCGAAGTTGACATCCTGGCCACTTATTGTCAAGTTCGTCCCATGGCCGATTCCGCACTCGCTCCGCGCCTCACCCGCCGCGACGCCACCCGCGAGGCCATTCTCGCCGCCGGGCTCCGCTGTTTCGGCCGCGACGGCTATCGACGGACCGCGCTCGACCGCGTGGCCAGCGAGGCCGGCATCTCGCGCGCCGCCCTCTACCTGCACTTCGCCAACAAAGAGGAGCTCTTTCGCGCCCTGGTCGACGACCTGCACGCCCGGGCGCTCGCCGACGCGACCGCGGCGGCGCGTGGCGACGGTCCGCTCGCGGAGCGCCTGACCGCCGCGCTGGTGGCGAAGACCGCACGCTTCTTCGACCTGCTGCGTGCGTCCGAGCACGCCGAGGAGTTCCTCGACGAGAACCACCGGCTGTGCGGCGAGATCTCCGCCGCCTTCGCCGCCAAGCACGCGCGGCTGCTCGGCCGCATGATCGCGGCGGCGGCCGCAGCCGGTGAGATCTCCCTGGTCTCGATCGGGGCCTCGGCGTCGCAGGTGGCGGAGCTGCTCCTCGATACCGCGGAGGGCATCAAGAGCCGAAATCGCACCACCCTGTCGTCGGAAGCCTACCGGCGGCGTCTGGGCGACGCCGTCCGGATGCTGCTGACCGGGATGTCCGGAGCCTCGGCACGACGCCGCCGGCCGGCGCGTTGAGGAGGAGACGCTTTCTCGCTGTCTCGGTGAGCGCGGCCTAGAAGTGCCAGGTCATGCCGCCGCGCAGGCGAAAGTCGGGCACGAGCTGAACGCCGCTGTTGTCCTGCAGGATCGGGAGGTCCGCCGTCACGTCGACGCCGAGCGCGTCCTTCCAGGTGAACGTGATGCCCGGACCGAGGTAGACGGCGGTGATGGCGGTGTCGTCCAGCTCCTGGCCGTCGAGCTCGTCCTCACCCTTGTGCTCGCCGGCGACCACCGCCTGCAATGCGAGCGTGTACTCCTGGGTGGCGATCGCGAAGACTCCCGGTCCACCGTTCCAGGTGAGGTCGTTGGCGTAGCGGTAGTCGAACTTTCCCTCGGTGCGGATGGCGTACTGCATGCCGGCGGTGAAGAAGAGCTGCCTCCAGCTCGCGAACACCTGACCGCCGATCACGCCATCGACCGAGCCCGAGCCGAGCGCGAGATCGTGCCCATGCACACCGCTCGCCTCGCCGTGCTCTTCGCCACCGTGAGATTCCTGGCCCGCCGCGATACGCGCCTCGTCGTGGTGTTCCTCTTCCTCGCCATGATCCTCGGCGAGCTCCTCGCGCAGCCGGTCGGGGCTTCCGCTCGGGAGCTTCAGGCCGCCGAGCAGTGAGAAGCGGAAGACGCTGTTCTCGGTTGCGACGCTGTACGGTCGGGCGATGCCGAGCAGCGAGAGGTCGCCGACGCCGCTCTCGTCTCCGTCCGTGAGCGCGCCGTCCTCGAGCCGGCGGTAGTCGCGGGTGATGATGGGAAGATTGAGCTGCACGCCGAAGCGCGACGTCACGTTGTAGCCGAACAGGAGTTGCGTGATCGAGCTGTGCAACCGCTCGCCGGGATTCTCGATCTCCTCGCCGTCGTCTTTGAGCGTGGCGAAGCGGCTGTACTGCTCGCCGACGCCGAGCAGCAAAGCCGGTGCGGGACTCGCGATGCTCGGTGCCGCTGTAGATGGCGCAGACGTCGCAGCCGATGGCGCGGCCCGGGACCGAGAGGGCGAGCATGGTGAAGGCCGCCGCCAGGAGCGAGGCACGAAGCGCCGGCCGATCGGCGCGTGGGCGAACGACGGGGGTGAGCACCCCGATTCTCTATCCGGCCGGGCGCCGACGCGAAATGCGACATGTTGTCGCAGCCGTTCCGGCCGCACGCAGCCGTTCCGGCCGCAAGCAGCCGTTCCGGCCGCCAGCCGTCGCAGCTCGCCGGCGCCGTCCCGTGCCGCACCAGCCGCTCGAGGGCCGTCACTCCCGGGCCGCGGAAGCTACGACGCCGGCGGATACTTCTGCAGCTTGCGCTGCAGGGAACGGCGATGCAGCTTCAGCCGGCGCGCCGCTTCGGAGACGTTGCCGCCGCAGTCGGCGAGCACGCGGTTGATGTGCTCCCATTCGGCGCGCGCCAGCGAGGGTGCGGCCGGCGCCGCGGTCGACGACGCGGGCGCGGTGGACGCGGTGAGTGGCGCGCCGACGCTGAAAGCGGCGAGGATGTCGTCGGCGTCGGCGGGCTTGGACAGGTAGTGCACGGCGCCGAGTCGCATGGCCTCGATCGCGGTCGCGATGCTGCCGTACCCCGTGAGGACGACGATGCGCGTCGACGCGTCGAGGGCGCGGAGCGCGCGCACCAGCTCGAGGCCGCTCGGTCCCGGCATGCGGAGATCGACGACCGCGAGCTCGGGCGAGTCGTCGCGGGCGACCTCGAGCGCCGCGTCGTAGCCGCCGGCGGTGCGGACGTCATAGCCGCGGTCGCGAAACGCACGCGCCAGGCGCTCGCGCAGCACGTCATCGTCGTCGACGACGAGCAGCGACGGCGCTTCGACCCGTGCCGCGCGCCGGTCATGCGTGCGCGCCGTGCGCGTGGACTCGGTCGGAGACGACGCCATGTCTACGATGCCATCTGCCGGCGCGGCGCGGCGCCGTCATCGTCGGCGGCGATCGTGAGCGCGGATTCGATCGGCAGGACGAGTGTGGCCGTCGTCCCGCGTCCGGGAGCGGAGTCGAGGAGCAGCCGTCCCCCCAGACGCTCGAGCACCGCGCGCGCGAGAAAGAGACCCAGCCCCATGCCGCGCGACGGTCCGCCATCGTCCTTGGTCGTGAAGAACGGCTCGCCCGCCCGCATCAGCACGTCCGGCTCCATGCCCCTGCCCTGGTCCTGGATCTCGATCCGCCATGCGTCGGCGCCGCGTCCGATCCGCATATCGATGGATGCGTCCGGCCGGGATGCTTCGCGCGCGTTCTTCAGGACACCGCGCAGCGACTGCGCGAGGGCGCGCGCCGGAGCATGGATCGTCTGGCCGTTGGCATCCTCGTCGATGGTGATCGCGACGCGTTCGCGGCCGTCGAGGCCGTGGAGGGCGGCGTGCAGCAGATCGGCGACCGCGACCGGAACGATCGCCTCCCCGGCGCTTTCGCCGGCATCGGCGGCGAGATGCTCGAGGATCTCCCGGCAGCGCGCCACCTGCTGGCGAATGAGGCGCGCGTCGGCGACCGCATCGCTCGAGTGCGCGCCGCGCTCGAGACTGCGCTCGAGCTCCTTCGCCACGACGGCGATCGTCGAGAGCGGCGTCGCCAGCTCGTGGGCGGCGCCGGCCGCCAGGGTGGCGAGCGACGCGAGCCTCTCGTGGCGCGCGGTGCGCGCGCGCGTCGCGGCGAGCTCCGCTTCGCGGCGGGCCAGCGCGTGGGTCAAGCGCTGAATGAAGTAGACGATGAACGCCGGCGGCCACACCGAACGCCACCCACATGCCCTGGAGGTGCATCCACATGTGCCCGGCATGACCGTCTCCACCGGCGGTGCCCGGCAGGGGAATGTGCTCGAAGAAGAGCATGCCGAAGCAGGCGAGCGAGCATGCCACCGAGACTCCATGCCCAGACCGGCCGCAACACCACCGCTGCGAGCGCGAGGTTGACCAGGTAGAGAAAGCTGAACGGATTGAACGGGCCGCCGGTGAAGTAGAGCAGGGCGGTGAGGAGCAGGACGTCGAGCAGCAGCACCCCGCTCACCATCCATTCGGGTACGTCCGGCGCCCGGCGTGCCCACAGCGCGCAGGCGGCGTTGCTCAGGATCTCGACGCCGATGATCACGCCGAGCGCGAGCAGCGGCAGCTCGATGTGCATGAAGCGATCGACGAGCACGATGATCGCGATCTGGCCGGCGGCGGCGCCCCAGCGGAGCGTGAGGAGCCAGGAGAGATTGAGGGTGTGCGGCTGCATGGGGAGCGCCCGAGATTACCGGACGTCGGCACCACGTACCAGCAGACCGCCGCCCGGGGGCCCTATCCCGCGCGGGTAGTGACTCATCTAGCCCCGCGCGCTCACCCAGGTTGACAGCGCTCGAAGCGGAGGTGTAGCCCTCGATCTCGATGTTCAGTCGCCGACCGGGGTTGCGCAGATGGTTGGGGATCTTCTCCCTGGCCTCGCTGCTGCTCGTCCCGATCGCGCTGAACGGGCATCGCCACGCCGACCATGGGCCGGCCGCACGACCGTGCGCCGTCTGCGTCGTGGCGCACCACGCGCCGTTCACGCACATCCCGATCGTCGCCAGCATCGTCCTCGCGCTCGCGGGGGTGGTCGCCGGCCTGTTACCGACCGTCGCTCCGTCGATCCATCACCGATCACCAGCGGCCGGTCGGGCTCCTCCGTTCGCCCTCGCAGTTCGCCCAGCGTAGTCCCGCCACGGCTTCGTCCGGCGCCTCCGCGCGCTCGCCGCCGCCATGGCGGCTGGCGGCAGCGCATCCGAAAAGGAGGAGCCAAATGCAATCTTTCGCAAGAATGTTCCGTCCGGCGATCGCCGTGGCGCTCGTTCTCCATCAAGCCACGGCATACGCCGGCGATCCTTCCGTGGAGCAACTGCAGCGGGATCTTCAAGTCATGAAGCAACAGATGCAGCAGATGCAGGACACGATTCGCAAGCAGGAGCAGCTCATCAACCAGCTCGCCACGAAGCAGGCGGCAGCGGCGCCGGTTGCGGCGCCGGCCTCGGTCGCTTCGCCGCCGGTCGCGGCGCCGGATCCTCCGGGCACGGTCGCTTCGCCGCCGGTCGCGGCGACCGCACCCCGCCCCTGGTCACCCGAGCAACCGATTCGGCTCTGGGGGTCGAGCCAGGCATACCTCAACCTCTCGTTCAATGCGCTCATCGATGCCGGCTGGTCGACGACACCCGACGTCACCGACCTCCAGCTCGGCGACCACGACCCGATCCAGCGCGGCTTCACCATCTCGAATACGGAAATCGTGCTCGACGGCGCCGTCGATCCGTACTTCACGGGATTCGCCGACGTCGTGTTCAAGCTCAACGAGGACAACGAGACCGACGTGGAGCTGGAAGAGGCCTACCTGACCTCGACGTCATTGCCGTGGAACTTGCAGGTCAAGGGCGGCCAGTTCCTGACCGAGCTCGGACGTCAGAATCAGCAGCATCCGCACGCCTGGGATTCCGTCGACGTCCCGCTCGTCCTCGGCCGGATCCTCGGACCCGAAGGTCTGCGCAACCCCGGCGTCCGCCTCTCCTGGCTGACGCCCACCCCGTTCTATTCCGAAGCGTTGATCACGGTGATGGACAGCCAGGGCGGTACGGCCGCGGCCTTCCGCGATGCGGAGAACACGCACTTCGGACGCGAGCCGATCGAGACCAAGGTGCACAGTCCCGGCGACCTGCTCTACGTGCCGCGCTACGTCGCCTCGTTCGACCTGACTCCGTCCCAGACGTTGGTGACGGGTGTCTCCGCCGCGTTCGGCCCCAACGCCACCGGAACGAACACCGACACGCAGATCTACGGCTTCGACATCTACTGGAAGTGGAAGCCCGAGTGGCAGTCGGGCGGCTGGCCGTTCGTAGCCTTTCAGACCGAGGGTCTCTACCGGCGCTACGAGGCAGGCAGCGCGACGATTCTCAGCGAGGACGAGCCACCGCTCGAGTTGCCGCGTGAGTCCCTCCACGACTATGGTTTCTACGCCCAGGCGCTCTACGGCTTCACCCGCCGCTGGGTTGCCGGCCTGCGCGGCGAGTACGTGACCGGCGGTGGCGGCGCCTTCAATCCAGATCCCGAGCGCGCCGACCGCTTCCGCCTGGCACCGAACCTCACCTTCTACCCCACCGAGTTCTCGAAGCTGCGCCTGCAGTGGAACTACGACCACGGCCAGCTTCTCGGCGATGACCACTCCGTCTGGCTGCAGACCGAGTTCCTGCTCGGCTCGCACGCCGCGCACAAGTTCTGAGGAAGGAGATCGCCATGAGTACACTCATGACATCGACGACCCTCATCGCAGTTCTGCTCGCTATCGCTTCCCCGGCAACCGCGAAGCTGGCCGTAGTGGCGACCACCCCGGACCTGGCTGCTCTCGCGCGCGCCGTCGGCGGCGACGGCGTCGAGGTGCAGGCAATCGCCCGTCCGACTGAAGATCCCCACTTCGTCGACGGCAAGCCGAGCTATGCGAAGCTCCTGAACCAGGCCGACGTGCTGATCGAAGGCGGTGCAGCGCTCGAGAGCGGCTGGCTTCCTCCGCTGCTCACCACGGCGCGCAATCCGAAGATCGACACCGGCGCACCGGGGCGGGTGGTTGCCTCGACCGGGCTCACCCTTCGCGACGTTCCGCAGCAGTTGAGTCGCGCCCAGGGCGACGTACACCCGTTCGGCAATCCTCACTTCCTCCTCGACCCGGTGAACGGTGGAATCGTCGCCGGTACGATTGCCGAGGGCTTGAGCCAGGTCGATCCCGGCGGTGCGCAGCGCTATCGCGAGAACCTCGCGCGCTTTCGCGCCGCCCTCGAGCGGAAGCTCACCGAGTGGGATCAGCTCATGAGGCCGTATCGCGGTCTTGCCGTGGTGACGTACCACAAGAACTTCGACTACCTCGCGGAGCGGTTTGGGCTCGTGATCGTCGGTGCGCTCGAGCCGAAGCCCGGTATCCCGCCTTCACCCGCGTATATCGCCGAGCTCGTACCACGCATGCAAAGCACCAAGGTGAGACTCATTCTGATCGAGCCCAATCGCGAGCGTCAGGTACCAGACTTCGTCGCGGAGAAGACCGGTGCCAAGGTTCTCGCTCTGCCGATCATGCCCGGCGTTGCTCAGGCAGCCGAGTACATCGATCTGATCGACTACGACCTGCGGCAGATCGCGGCGGCAGCGGGGGGTCCATGACGAGCGGTTCGGTGAAGCAGGCGCCGTCCGCCGAGACGTTGCTCGTCGCCAGGAGCCTGACGGTGGGCTACGGGGGCACACCCGTGCTCCGCGGCGTGGAACTCGAGGTCCGCCGGCACGAGTGCATCGCGCTGGTCGGCGCCAACGGCAGTGGCAAGACGACACTCTTTCGTACCTTGCTCCACATCCTCCCGCCGCTCGCCGGGGAGATCGCCTATCGATCGTCTGGGGCGCTCGGCTACGTGCCGCAGCGGGATCAGCTCGATACGCTCATTCCACTCACCGTTGCCGAGGTGGTGCGGATGGGCGCCTACCGCCGCTGGCGGCCGTTTCAACCGCTCCCCGCGAGCCGCATCGCGACGGTGCTTGCCAAGGTCGGCGGTACGGGATGGGAGCGGCGCGTCTTGGGTGAACTTTCGGGAGGCGAGCGACAGCGTGTCCTCATCGCCCGCGCGCTGATCGCCGAGCCCGACCTCCTGCTGCTCGACGAGCCCACCACGGGCATCGATGCCGCGAGTGAGGCGGCCATCTTCGGCGAGCTGAAACGCTGTCGCGCCGCCGGGCTTGGCATCGTGATGGTCAGCCACGATCTCGCAGGCCTCGGCCAGGTGGCAACGCGCGCGCTCGTCATTCGCGGCGGCCGCGTGGAGGAGGTCCCGGTGGAGTACCTCGACACCCCAGACGCCATGCGAGCGCTGCTTTCCGGAGGCGGAACCCGTGAGTGAGCTGGGCACCATCCTCGCCCCCGACTTCCTGCTGCGGAACGCGCTCTATGCCGGCCTGATCGTCGGCATCGTCTGCCCGCTCCTCGGTGTCTACTTCGTCATGCGCCGCATGGTTTTTCTCGGTGTGGCGCTGCCGCAGATCTCGAGCGCGGGGATTGCGCTCGCCTTCTTCCTGCACGGGCTCGAGATGCATTTCCTGCCGCACGAGACCGAGGAGCACTGGATGGCGCTCGGCGGCTCGTTGGCGCTGACCGCGGCGGCTCTGTTGGTGCTGGCGCTGCTCGAGCGACGGCCCGGCGGTGTGACCGAGGGGCGGATCGGCATCGCCTACGTGGTGGCCAGCGCGACCAGCATCCTGCTCGTGGCCGCGAGCCCGCACGGCGAGGCGCACGTCCTGTCGCTGCTGAAGGGCGAGATCGTGGCGGTATCGGACCAGAGCCTGATGGTGATGGCGATCGGCTACGGGATCGTGCTGCCGGCCTGGTGGCCTTTCATCGCGAGCTGCTGCTGGTCTCGTACGACCGGGACATGGCCACGGCCCTCGGACGATGGACCGCCGGCTGGGACGTCATGCTGTTCGCGCTCATCGGCCTCGCCATCTCGATCGGGGTGATGACCGTCGGGCCCTTGGTCGTGTTCGCGTTCCTGGTGATCCCGCCGCTCGCGGCGTTGCGGCTCGTTCGCGGCATGGTCCCTCTCATGCTGACGTCGGCCGCGATCGGTGCCGCCAGCGCCCTCGTCGGCTTCTGGCTCTCCTACCGCTATGACTTGCCGCTTGGCCCGACAGATGCGGTGACTGTGGCGGCGGCGTTCGTGGTCATTCGCTCCGTCCGCGTCCTCGTACCGGCTCGCCGCTGAGACGATAGCGCGGGCGACGGCGGTCGAGTCCCCCCGGGACCCGGATCGGACCCCGCGAGGGGATACCCCTATCTTGGCCTCCCGGTTCACTTTTTTCTTGGCCATCCGTCCGAATGTGTGTATAACGCGCCTGGTCGTGGGTCTTTGACGGTGGTTGGTGAGCGGGCGTGCTCTTGGGAAGCCCCGACGTTCGGTCGCGGTGCACGCCGGCCGCCATTGTGGAGGCACTCTGATCTTGCGGCGAGATTGCCGAAAGAGAGTGTCCGAGGGGGTGTTGATGAAGTCAGAGCGGGGGTTGGCGCGATGCGCGCTCGTGCTGATGGGGGTGCTGGTCAGCGGTTGCTTCAAGGCTGGTCCGAGCGTGAAGCAGGCGATGACGAGCGCCGCACCACCGAGCGCAGTTTCAAAGACGGTGGACGCGACGCGCGTCGAGACGACGGGCAGTCAAAAGCTGCACGAGCACTTCGATCTCCACAAGCCTGAAGTCGAGCGACGAGTCGCCGACTTCCAGACCAATCGTCGCGGGTTCTTCGATACCGCGCTGCTGAACGGTGCGAAGTACGTCCCGACGATGACCGACATTCTCGTCCAGGGCGGGCTGCCACCCGAGCTGGTCTACGTGCCGCTCATCGAGAGCGGCTATCGGCCGCACGCGGTGTCGCCCGCCGGCGCCGTCGGACCCTGGCAGTTCATTCGCGAGACCGGCCGTCGCTACGGCTTGCGCATCGACGCGCTGGTGGACGAGCGTCGCGATCCGGTCAAGTCGACGCAGGCGGCGGTCGAGTACCTCCGTGACCTGCACGCCATGTTCGGCGACTGGGAGCTGTCGCTCGCGGCATACAACAGCGGCGAGTACCGGGTCGCGCGCATCCTCGCGCAGAAGGATGCCGACGATTTCTGGGACATGCGCGAGCGCGGCTACCTGCCGAACGAGACCTCCGACTACGTTCCGCGCTTTCTCGCCGCGGTCAGGATCGCGAGCGCACCCAAGGACTACGGATTCGCGATGCCGGTGCACGAGCCCTACCAGTTCGAGACCGTGCACGTGGATCGCGACGTGTCCCTGAGCGCGGCGGCGGGGATGTGCGGCGTGTCGGCGGACGCGCTCGCCGAGCTGAACCCGGCGCTCAGACAGGGCATCAGCCCGACGGGCTACGCGCTGCGCGTGCCCGCCGGCGCGGCCGCTCCGTTCCGCACCGCGCTCGCGAACTACGTCGAGCCGGCGCGGCCGAAGCGGACGGTGGCGCGGGGCGGTCGTGGAAGCCGGAACAGCCGGATCGCCAAGGCCGGCGGCCGCTCGCGCGAGATCGCCAAGGCGCGAAGCGGGCGTCAGATCGCGAAAGCGCGCGGCCGCGACGGCAAGGTCGCCAAGCGCTCGTCGCGCAGAACAGGTCAACTCGCCAAGGCGCAAGGCAAGTCGCAGCAGACCGCGTCCCTCGGTCGGAGCGCCGAGAAGTCGTCCAAATCGCGCGGGGTTCGCAAGGCGTCTAAGTCATCTACGAAGGGCGGGAAGACGTCGCGCCCGGCGCAGCGCGCGAAGCGTCGGACGGGCTAAGCTCGCTCGGCGCGCCGCCGTCTCAGCTGCGTTCGGCGGCGACCTCGAACAGGTAGCGCACCAGCGTGCGCACGCCGAAGCCCGTGCCGCCCCGCGGCGCGTACGGAAGGTCCTTCTCCGCGAACGCCGGCCCGGCGATGTCCATGTGGATCCATGGCGTGTCGCCGACGAACTCCTGGAGAAAAAGGGCGGCGGTGATGCTTCCGGCCGTGCCTCCGCCGACGTTCTTCAGATCGGCGACGGCGCTCTTGATGTCGTCGCGGTATTCGGGAACGAGCGGCAGTTGCCAGAGCGGCTCGCCGGTCTCGCGTCCGAGCGCGACCAGACGGTCGACGATCGGCTGCCGGTTGCCGTAGATGCCGGCCACCTGCGGTCCGAGCGCGATGACGCACGCGCCGGTCAAAGTGGCGAGATCGATGATGACGTCGGGCTTTTCCGCGGCCGCGATCGCGAGCGCGTCGGCGAGGATCAGCCGGCCCTCGGCGTCGGTGTTGAGCACCTCGACGGTCTTGCCGTTCCGGTAGCGGATGACGTCGCCGGGCTTCTGTGCCGTGCCGCTCGGCAGGTTCTCGGTTGCGGGTACGAAGCCGTCGACGTCGATGGCGGGCTTCAAGCGTCCGAGCGCCGTCATGACCGCGAGCACCGTCGCCCCTCCGGCCATGTCGCACTTCATCGTCTCCATCGACTTCGCTGGCTTGAGCGACAAGCCGCCCGAGTCGAAGGTGATGCCTTTGCCGATCAAAGCCACGCGCCGGCGCGCGCCCTTGCCACGGTAGCGCAAGCGGATGAAGCGTGGATCCTCGGTGCTGCCGCGCGCCACCGCGAGCAGGCCCTCGAGGCGTTCGGCGACGATGCGTCTGCGCTCCCACACCTCGACGCCGATGCCGGCTTCCTTGCCGAGGCGCCGCGCGAGCGTCCCGAGGTAGGCGGGCGTCTTCACGCCTGCGGGCTCGTTCACGAGGTCGCGCACCAGGGAGACCGCCGCGAGCATGATCTCCAGATCCTTCCAGGTACGGTCGAGCGCGCGCTCGGGCGGCGCCGCGGGCGTGACCAGCGTGAGCTCCTCGACCGGCTTGGGCTTGTCGTCGCGCGATTTGTACTTCTCGAAGCGGTAGCCGGCGAGTCCGAAGCCCTCGGCGAGGGCGAGCAGATGTGCGGTGTCGCCGGCGCGTGCGTCGGCAGCGATCGCGACCCGCCGTGCGCCGGTACCCTCCGCTGCCTTGCGGCCGCGGCCGGCGGCGCGCCGCCAGGCGTCGAGATCGAGACGTCGACGGCTCGCCGAGACCGACGAGGCAGAGCGCGCGCCCGCGCGCGTCGCCGAGCGGCACCGTCGCCACCTGACCTTCACATCCGTGAAAGCGCGTCGCGTCGACGGCACGTCGAAGGCCGGCGGCGTTGCGCCCGCGTGCGAGCGCGCGGACCGCGCGCCCCTCCTCACCGGTCGCGACGGGGACGATCACCAGCTCGGCGGCCGCCGAGTGCGCATCGCCGCGCCGGACCCGGATCTTCACGGGGCCCGCTTGTAGAGGCTTTCGCCGGGAGGGTCAATTCAGGACGCGCTCACGCGCCGCGTTCAGGCCGGGCTGCCGAGCGGCGGCGCGGAACCGGGATCGGCGCCGATCATCAGCGTCGCGACCGCCGCCTGCATCGGATCACCGCTCGCACGCAGCGCCGCGACGACGCCCTCGCGGTCGGCGTCGGTCTTGTTCTGGCTGAGCTTGAGCTTTCCCTCCAGCCGCGTGATCGGCAGCTCGAAGGCGACGATCGCGCCGAGCAGACGCGAGATGTACTCCGCCGGGGCATCAGCGACGCTCCACGGCGCGGCGGCGCCCGCCTCGTGCACGGCGACGAGCCGTTCGACCACCGCGCGTGTCGCGGCTTCTCCTTCGAGGGGACGCGGCACGCCGTAGGCGTGCACGGCGGCGTAGTTCCAGGTCGGAACGTTGCGCGCTGCCGTGTACCAGCGCGGCGAGACGTAGGCGTGCGGGCCCTGGAAGACGACCAGGGCCTCGTGTCCCGCCGTGAAGCCACGCCACTGGGAATTGCGCCGCGCCACGTGCCCGACGAGCGTTCCGTACGGTCCGCGGTCGGCGTCGAGAAGAAAGGGCAGGTGGGTCGCGAACGGACCGGCGTCGTCGACGGTGACGAGGAGCGCGAAGCTGTATGCCTGCATCAGCGCCTGCAGCGCGCCGACGTCGTCCTCACGAAACTCGTTCGGTACGTACATACGGTTCGTCCTCTTCGCAGCCCTGGATGTCGGTGACGTCGATCCCGCGCGCGAGCCGTCGCGTGTAGTCGGTCACGTGGCCCGGAACCGCCGGTACGGGCGCCCCGTGCGCGTCGGCGATCGGCGCGAGGGCGACGACGCGCAACGGGATCACCCCCGCCCAGACGGGAACGCGGTAATCGTCCGCGTCGTCGAGCGGCGGACCCGACCGCACCTTCGCCGAAGCCTCGGTGAGCGACAGCGCGAGCACCGACGTCGCCTTCAGCTCCTGAGCGGCTCGGACCGCGGACCTCTTGCCAGCGCCCGGTCACGACGTGCTCGGTGAGCGCCTCGAGCGCCGCCAGCTTTTCCGCGGGATCGAGCACCGGGGTGGCGCGGCCGAGCACGACCACCGAGCGGTAGTTGAGCGAGTGGTGAAAGGCGGAGCGCGCCAGCACCACGCCATCGACCAGGGTCACGGTCACACAGATCTCGATGCCGCCGGCGAGCGTGCGCAGCATACGACTCGCGGCCGACCCGTGAACGTAGAGGCGATCGCCGATGCGCGCGTAGATCGTCGGGATGACGTAGGGCTGCTGCTCGACGACGAAGCCGACGTGGCACACCAGCCCCGCGTCGAGGATGCGATGGATGTCGGCGCGGGTATGCGAGCCGCGCGCCGGCAGGCGGCGCAAGGTGGTGCGGGGAGTGGGGGTGAGCTGGTCGGCGGTTGACATCGTCGGCTCCTTTGTACTAGTACAA
Organism: uncultured delta proteobacterium; assembly: GCA_963846105.1. Lineage (GTDB taxonomy): Bacteria > Desulfobacterota > Binatia > UTPRO1 > UTPRO1 > CAWJUT01. The sequence goes on along the minus strand of CAWJUT010000004.1, from coordinate 101,334 downwards.
AGACTACTTAATGGCCACACAATACAGAATCCACGGCAAGGAGGCAAGCGCGATTGCCGACAGCATCGAAGCGGCGATCCGCGAGGGTCATTTCGGATCGGGCGCGCGCCTGCCCGCCGTCCGGACGCTGGCGCGTCGTCTGACGGTGAGTCCGACCACCGTCGCATCCGCCTACCGCAGGCTTCGCATCCGCGGCCTGGTGAGCGCGCGCCGTCGCGCCGGTACCAGCGTCAGCCCGAGGCCGCCGCTCTCCACGCGTCCGAAGGCGCCCGTCCCGGCGCACGCGCGCAATCTCGCCGACGGCAACCCGGACCCGGCGCTCCTGCCGCCCATCGGTGGCGCACTCGGACGCCTCGACGTCGCGCCTCGCCTCTACACCGAGCGCGCCGCGAATCCCGAGCTGCTGGCGCTTGCGGCGCGACAGTTTACGGACGACGGCGTGCCGGCGAGGTCGTTGGCGGTGGTGAGCGGCGCGCTCGACGGCATCGAGCGCGTCCTGCAAGCCCACGTGAGGCCGGGAGACCGCGTCGTGGTCGAAGACCCGGGATTCACCGGCGTGCTCGACCTGGTGAGCGCGCTCGGCCTGGTCGTCGAGCCGGTGACGGTCGACGATTTCGGGCCGGTTCCCGCCGACCTCGCGCGCGCGCTCGGCCGGCGGGTCGAAGCCTGCATCGTCACGCCGCGTGCGCAAAACCCGACGGGCGCCGCCCTCGACCGCCGCCGCGCAACCGAGCTGCGCCGCGTGCTGGCCGCCCATCCCGACGTCCTGGTCGTCGAGGACGACCACGCCGGCCCGGTCGCCGGCGTTCCCGCGATCACGCTCGCCGACCGCGACCGCGCGCGCTGGGCGGTGGTGCGCTCGGTATCGAAGTCGCTGGGGCCGGACCTCCGCCTCGCCATCCTGGCGGGCGACGCCACGACCATCGCGAGGGTGGAAGGTCGCCAGCTCGTCGGTGCGGGCTGGGTGAGCCACATTCTGCAGGGCCTGGTCGTGGCGCTCTGGTCCGATCCGCGGACCATCCGGCGGCTCCGGGACGCGTCCGCGGCGTACGCGGCGCGGCGCGCGGCGCTGATCTCCGGCGTTCGAGCGTCACGGCATCACGGCGCACGGCCGATCCGGGATGAACGTGTGGGTGCCAGTGTCCGAGGAGGTCACGACGGTGCGGGCGCTGCTCGACGCCGGTTGGGCGGTGAGCGGTGGCGAGCGCTTTCGAATCAAGAGCGCACCGGCGGTGCGCATCACGATCGCCACGCTGGCGCCAGCCGACGCCCCAGCCGTCGCCGCGGCGCTGGCGCACATTCTCGCGCCCGGGACGAGCACGCGCTCGGCGTAGCGTGTGACGGACAGATGCTCGTCCCGGGGGACGAGCACGCGGCCAGTCGTAGCGTGTGACGGACAGATGCTTCGCCCCGGGGGACGAGCACGCGGCCAGTCGTAGCGTGTGACGGACAGATGCTTCGTCCCGGGGGACGAGCACGCGGCCAGTCGTAGCGTGTGACGGACAGATGCGTCGTCCCGGGGGACGAGCACGCGGCCAGTCGTAGCGTGTGACGGACAGATGCTCGTCCCGGGGCGAGCGCGCGGCCAGTCGTAGCGTGTGACGCGTCTCGTTTGCAGGGACGGGTGACGGCCGCTATGAGGCGCTGACGCCCGTGAAGCCCGCCCGCTTGACGACGCTCGTCCTCGCCCTTCTGCTCGCCGGCGGAGCCTGTACGCGCGAGGAGCCGCAGAGCGGCTTCCGCGTCGCGCTCCTCAGCCCCGGACCGATCAGCGACGCCGGCTGGAACGCGGCCGCCTACGAAGGGCTGCTCGCCATCCGCGATCAGCTCGGCGCGGAGATCGAGCCAGGTCGAGACGCAGACGCCGCCCGAGTTCGAGCAAGCGTTCCGCGACTACGCGCGGCGCGGCTTCCAGCTCGTCATCGGCCACGGCTTCGAGTTCCAGGACGCGGCGGCGCGCGTCGCCCCCGAGTTTCCCGGCACGGTCTTCATCACCACCTCGGGCAACACCGTCCGGCCGAACGTCGCGCCGATCGTCTTCCGGCTCGAGGAGGCGACCTTCGTCCTCGGCGACCTCGCCGCCCGCATGGCCCCCGACGGCAAGGCCTGCGCGGTCGGCGGCATGGAGATCCCGTCGGTGAAGCAGCACGCTCCTCGCCTTCCAGGCCGGGCGCGGCGCATGCCCGCGCCGACTATCCGGTGACGCTCTCCTACATCGGCAACTGGGACGACGTCGGCGCGGCGCGCACCGCAACGCTCGGCGCTCATCGATCGCGGCTGCCGCTTCGTGCTCCACAACGCCGACGCGGCCGGACCGGGCGTGTTCCAGGCCGCCGCCGAGCGCGGCATCTTCGCCTTCGGCGCAACGTGTCCAGCACGAGGTATCACCCGACGGCGGTGCTCGCGAGCGCGGTGATCGACATCCCGACGGCCTTCCTGCAAGTCGCGCGCGAGGTGAAGGACGGGAGCTTCCGCGCGCGCGTGATCGAGAAGACCATGAAGGACGGCACGATCTCCGTGGTCTACAATCCGGCGCTCGAATCGGTCATCCGCGCCCGCGGTGCGCGCCGATGTCGACGCGGTCCGAAGGCGGTCCGCGAACGGCACGCTAGCTGTCCCGACACGGCGTTCTGACTCCGGGCAGACGATCGTGACGCGCACGCGAGACGCGGGCGACGGCAATGCGCAGCGCCCGGCGACCGGCGTGGCGCCACCACGTCTCGCGCTCGACGCGGTCCACAAGCGCTTCGGCGCGGTGACGGCGCTGGCGCCGCTCGACGCTCGCGCTTCCCGGCGGCGAGCATCCACGGCGTCCTCGGCGAGAACGGCGCCGGCAAGTCGACGCTCGTGCGCGCCGATCTCCGGCGCGTCGCGCCCGACGGCGGCACGATCCGCGTCGACGGACGCGCGCTCGTCCCCGGTCGCCGCGCGCCGCCCGCGCCGCGCGGCATCGGGGTGGTGCACCAGCACTTCGCGCTCGTCGGCGCGCTGTCGGTCGCCGAGAACCTCGCGCTCGGGCGTCCCGAAGCGCTCGGCCGCGTGGCTGTGACGCCCGCCCGGCTCGCGGCGGAAGCGCGCAGCGCTCGCGGCGCGCCACGGGCTCGACGATCGGCGATCCCGAGTCGACCCGTGCGCCACGCTGCCGGTCGGCGTGCGCGCGCGCATCGAGATCCTGCGCGGCGCTGGGCGGCGACACCGCGCGTGCTGCTCCTCGACGAGCCGACGGCGGTGCTGACGCCGGCCGAGATCGACGAGTTGTTCGCGCGTTCTCGCGCGCCTCCGCGCCGGCGGCATGCTGGTGCTCTTCATCACCCACAAGCTCGACGAGGCGCTGGCGCTCTGCGACCGCGTGAGCGTGATGCGCGGCGGCCGGCTGGTCGCGACGACCGCCGCCGCGCGACCTCGCCGCCGCCGAGCTGGCCCGGCTGATGGTCGGTGACGCGGTTCGCCGGCGCGGGCGGCAGCGACAGGCCGGTGGTGTCCGCGGCTCCGGCAGGCCCGCCCCCGCTTGCAGCCCCGGTCGCGCTGGCGACCTCCGCTGCGCTGGCAGCCTCTGCTGCGCTCGCCGTCGAGGCGCTGGCGACGGCCCCGCGCGGGGACGGCTCGCGCTCGCGCCGATGACCTTCGCGGTCGGCGCTGGAGAGATCTGCGGCATCGCCGGCGTCGACGGCAACGGCCAGGAAGAGCTCGCCGACGCGCTCTGCGGACTCGTGCCGCGTCGCGGGCACTATGCGCGTCGCCGGCACGCTGCTGCGTGCCGGTCGACGTCGCCGCGGCGCAACGCGCCGGCGTCGGGCTCATCCCGGGCGACCGCCAGCGCGACGGACTTGGCGCCCAGCCTGCGCCGTCTGGGAGAACGCCACGCTCGCGGCGCCGCTGCTCGCGCGCCACACGCGTCGCGGGCTCCTCGATGTGCGCGCCGCGCGTGCCTTCGCGGCACGGCTCGTGCGACGAGTACCGGGTCGGGCCGCGAGCGTCGAGCAGGTGGTCGCAAGCCTCTCGGGCGGCAACCAGCAGCGAGTCGTGATCGGCCGCGCGCTGGCGCAGGCGCCGCGGGTGCTGGTCGCCGTCAACCCGACCCGCGGTCTCGACATCGCCGCCGACGGCGCAGGTGCATGGCGCTGCTCGCGGCGCGCCGCGCGCCGGCGCGGCGGTTGCTGCTGATCTCGACCGACCTCGACGAGTTCGCGCGCGCTCTGCACCGGGTCGCTCGTGCTCTATCGCGGACCGGCTCGGTCCCGTCGGCGGCGGATCGAGCGCGAGCGCCTGGGCGCGCTGATGACCGGATCGCCGCATGACGGCGCCGCGAGCGGTGGGTCGCAGCTCGATGCCGCGCCGGACGCTGCCGGCGCGATGGCGCGCGCTGGTGATGCCGATCGGCGCCGTCGCGGCGGCGCTCGCGGCGAGCGCGCTGGTGATCTCGCCGCCGGCGCCAATCCGCTGGCCGCGCTCGCGCGCGCTTGCCGGCGGCGCCTTCGGCGACCGCTACGCGTCGTCGACACGCTCGCTCAAGAGCTGCCCGCTTGCTGCTCACCGGCCTCGCCGTCGCGATCGCCTTCCGGAGCCGGCATCTGGAACATCGGCGCCGAAGGCCAGCTGCTGGTCGGCGCGCTCGCGGCGACGGCGTGCGGCAGCGCCACGGCGGCGCTGCCGTGGCCGCTCCCGCTGCTGCTCGCGCTCGCCGCCGGCGCGTCGCGGGCGCGCTCTGGGCCGCGCTCGCCGCGGCCCTGCGCATGGCGCGCAACGTCGAGCGAGGTGATCAGCACGATCATGCTGAACTTCATCGCCGTCGGCCTGGTCGGCTGGGCGGTGCACGGGCCGCTGATGGAGGCGGCCGGCACGTATCCGCAGAGCGATCCCGTCGCCGCCGGCGGCGCTGCTTGCCGGTGCTCGGCGGACCGGCTGCACGCCGGCCTGCTGCTCGCGGCTGGTCGCTGCCGGTCGCGGTGTGGGTCGTGCTCTTCCGGACGGCGCTCGGCTTCCGATGGCGCGCGATCGGCGCCAACCGCACGCGCCGCGGACGTCGCCGGGTTGCGCGACGACGCGCGCGCTGCGTCACGCGCGATGATGGCGAGCGGCGCGCTCGCGGGTCTCGGCCGGCGCGATCGAGGTCACGCGGCGTCACCGGCCGGCTCTTCGAGCAGTTCTCGAGCGGGCACGGCTACACGGCGATCGCCGTCGCGCTGCTGGCGCGACTGCACCCGCCCGGCGTCGCCGCCGCGGCGCTCTTCTTCGGCGCGCTCGCCGCCGGCTCGGGCGCGATGCAAAGAGTGCGCCGGCGTCTCGGCAGTGTTCGTCGCGATCGTGCAGGCGACCGTCATCCTCGCGCTGCTCGCGCTCGAGTCGCTCGCGGGCGTCGCGCCCGGTCGGGAATCGACGCGCGCCGGAGGTCGGCCGGAGCCGCGATCGGCCGCGCGCGAGGCGCAGGCGTGACCGATCTCGCGCTTGCGCTCGTCGCCTCGACGCTCGCGCTTGGCGCGCCGCTCCTGCTCGCCGCGCTCGGCGAGCTGGTGAGCGAGCGCGCCGGCATCCTCAACATCGGCGTCGAAGGGCTCATGCTGATCGGCGCGCTTCGCCGGCTTGCTCGGCTGCTGGATGACCGGCAGTCGACTCGCTCGGCATCGCGGCGGCGTGCGTGGCGGCGGCGCTGCTGGGCGCGCTGCTTCGCGACTCTGGGTCGTCGGGCTCGACGCCGATCAGGTGGTCGCCGGCGCCGCGCTCAACCTGCTCGCGCTCGGGCTCACCGGCGTCGCCTATCGGGCGGTCTTCGGCGTGACCGGCGCGGCGCTCACCGTGACGACGTTCGAGCCGCTCGCCGATCGGCGGCACCGCTCACGTGGCTCGCACCGCTCTCGCCAGCCGCTGCCCGTCTACGCTCGCCCTCGCGCTGGTGCCGGTCGTCTGGTTCGTCGTCTTGCGCGGACGCGCTTCGGGCTTGCGCTGCGCGCCGTCGGCGAGAACCCGACGCGGCCGAGAGGCTCGGCGTGCGGGTGACGGTCGTGCGCATCGGCGGCGATCATGCTCGCCGCGGTGCTGGCGGGCGCCGGCGGCGGCGACCTGTCGCTCGCCTACTCCAATACCTTCGTCGAGGGCATGTCGGCCGGGCGCGGTTTCATCGCGCTCGCGATCGTCGTCTTCGGCCGTTGGCGGCCGCTCGGCGTCCTCGCGCGGCGCGCTCCTCTTCGGGCTCGCGAGCGCCGCCCAGTTTCAGCTCCAGGCGGCGGGCGTCGCGTGCCCTATCAGCTTCTCCTGATGCTGCCGTACGTGCTGACCCTGGCGGTGCTGGCGCTCGCGAGCCGCGCCGGCGACGCACCCGCGGCGCTCGCCCAGCGAAGGATCGTGGAATCGCTAGACGGGCGCGACGGTCACGCGCGCGCGCCCGCCGGCCCGCCTTCTACACCCGTCCGTGCGACTCGCCGCTGGCGACGGCGCGCGCGATCAGGTGCGCGACGCGCAGGGGCTCGGGAAGGTCGGCCTTGGCGCGCGCGGCGCGCAAGAGCGCTTCGGCGTGTGCGCTGCTCGTGCCGGCGCACGCCGCGAAGGTTCCGTCGCCGAGCGCGAACGCCGGCGGGGTGCGATCGACGATCGCCTGCCGGTCGGTCAAGCCGGCGGCGCGCAACGCCTCGCCCAGACGATGATCTCTGGTATCGCGCCGGCTGACGGCGAGGACGGGCGTGCCCGTCGCCTCCGCGAGCGCGCCGATGTCGACGATGCCGAGACCGGCGATGGTGATGCCTCCGAGAATGATACCGTGCAGCGCCGGATGCAGGCGCAGGCCCATGATCCAACGGGCGAGAAACTCGGTGGCGTCGGGGCCATCGACGGGAAAACGTGTGACGGCGACTCCCTCCACCAGGTCCGAGCCCTCCATCATGACACCGACGATCGTCACCTCGGTGCTGGCGCCCTTGACGAATGGGCCGTCATCGACGCCGAGGAGGTGCGGCCGATGCACGCGCGTGGATGGCGTCGATCCCATGGCGTATACGTCAGTCGACTTCCGTGACCAGGCGCATAGAGAAAATCGTCTCCGGAGGCCAGACCGGCGTCGATCGTGGCGCGCTCGACGCCGCGATCGCGCTCGGGATTCCGCACGGCGGCTGGTGTCCCCTCGGACGACTCGCCGAGGACGGTCGTGTTCCCGACCGGTACGCGCTCCGCGAGTGCCCGTCGGAGGACTATGCCGTTCGCACCGAACGGAACGTGCTCGACTCCGACGGCACGCTGGTGCTGTCGATCGGCGAGCCGAGCGGCGGGACGGCGCTCACCTGTCGGCTCGCACGCGAGCACGGGCGCGCGCTCCTGCTCGTCGATCTGACGCGACCGCTCGGCGCCGACGCCGTGCGGCGCTGGATCGAGGACGGCGGCATCGCGGTGCTGAACGTCGCCGGGCCGCGTGAGAGCACGCACCCGGGCGTGCAGACACGGGCGCGCGACTACCTGACTGATGTGCTTGCCGGGACGATGACCGCGTAACGACGCGGGCGGGTCGCGGATCCCGGCGACGAGCTGCCGGCCCGGCAGGGATCGCTAGCGCTCGGAGGTCTCTTCCTCGATGCGTGCCGCCTTTCCGGACAGCTCGCGCAGGTAGTAGAGCTTCGCGCGTCGCACCTTGCCCTGCACCGTGACGTCGATGCGGTCGACGCGCGGCGAGTGCAAAGGGAAGGTCCGCTCGACGCCGACTCCATACGAGGTCTTGCGCACCGTGAAGGTCTCGCGGTTCGAGCCGCCGCTCCGGCGGATGCACACGCCCTCGAACACCTGGATGCGCTCCTTCTCTCCCTCGACGATGCGGACGTGGACGCGCAGGGTGTCGCCCGGCCGGAAGTCCGGTTGACCTTCCTTGAGCTGCTGCCTCTCGATGCCGTCGATGATCGTCATGTGCAAGCCTCCTCTTCCTCTGCGCGCGCACCGCAAATGCGATCGAGAATGATCGCGGCAGCGGTTCGAACCGAGAGATGGTTGTAGCTGTCGATGCCGGTGATGGCGGGCAACCGGTGATCCGCGCGTCCGATGACCTCCTCGGTCAATCCCCAGCCGGTGCCGAAGAGAACCAGCAACGGGCGGTCGCCCTCGCGGACCATGCGGCGAAGCGCCGCGTAGCTGAGCGTCGGCTGGCGGGTCCGTGCGGAGGTGACGAGCAGCAGCGGCCGTGCCCCGGCGTCGTGCTCGACGTCGATGATCGTGTGATCGAGATCCTCGGTGAGACGGACGATCGCGAGCGCTTCCTTGCGCGTCCAGTTGTAGGTGGCGCCGTAGCCGGTCTCCCAGTGTGCCAACAGGTGCGCGGCGAGATCGCGCAGCGCCTCCACCGGGGTGACGACGTAGTAGCGCCGCACGCCGTACGTCCGTCCGGAGCGCGCGATGTCGTGGATGTCCATGTGGGTGATGGCGGTGGTGACCACCTGGCCGTTCTTGTCGTAGACCGGAAAATGCAGGAGCGCGACGTAGAGCGGCGCCATGTCATTCTCCCGCGAGCAGATCGGGACGCACGCGGCGGGTCACCTCGCGCGCCGCGTCGGCGCGCCAGCGCGCGATCGCGGCGTGATCGCCCGACAAGAGCACGGACGGTACGGGGAGGCCCCGGAACGTTTCGGGGCGCGTGTACTGCGGGTACTCGAGCAAGCCCTCGGTGAACGACTCGCTCACCGCCGACTCGGCGTTGCCGAGCGCGCCGGGGAGGAGGCGTGTCACCGCCTCGACCACCACCAGCGCGGCGACCTCGCCGCCGGAAAGCACGTAGTCACCGATCGACAGCTCGTCGTCGACGAAACTGCGCACGCGCTCGTCGACGCCTTCGTAGCGCCCGCACACCAGCACCAGGTCGTCCTCGGTGGCGAGCCTGCGGACGCGCGCCTGGTCGAGCACGGCGCCGCGCGGTGAGAGCAGGATGCGGCGGGCGCGGGGCGCACCCTCGGCGATCGCGTCCAATGCCAGGGCGATCGGCTCGGGTTTCATCACCATCCCCTGACCGCCGCCGTATGGATAGTCGTCGGTGGAGCGATGGCGGTCGTGGGTGTACTCGCGGAGATCGACGAGCGACAGGCGCAGCACTCCTGCTTCGCGCGCCCGCTTGACGATGCCCACCGCGACCGCCGAGGCGAAGAGCTCCGGAAAGATGGTGACGATGTGCACGTGCATCGTTCTACTCGAGCAAGCCCGCGATCGGCGTGATCACGACACGCCCGGCGTCGAAGTCGATCGTGCGGATCACGTCGGCGATCACCGGAATCAAGTGCTCGCGCGCGCCGTCGCGCACCACCAGCACGTCGTTGCTGCCGGTCGGGAAGAGGCTCTCCACCGTACCCAGGCGGTCGCCGCCCTCGGTGACCACCTCGAGGCCCTCGAGCTTGTAGGCGTAGAACTCGTGCGGACCCGGTGGCGGCAGGTCGGTCTCGGCGACCGACAGCACGGTGCCGACCAGAGGCTCGGCGTCCTCGATCCGGTCGACGCCCTCGAAACGCAGCAGGTGCACCCGGCCGTGCGGGCGGGCGGAGAGCAGCGTGAGCGCGCGCGGCGCAGGGTCCGCGGGCGCGTCCGGCGGCCTCACGGCGGACGGGCGCTGGCGTGGCGACAGGAAGACGGTGCGGACGGCGGCGAGCGCCGCCGGAACGGTACTATAGGGATGAAGGCGAAGGAGTCCGCCGACACCGTGCGTGCCGACGATTTCCCCGAGGGGAATAAGCCGTCCTTCGCTCACTGATCTCATGATTCATGCGGGGGGCGCGATTGCGATGGATGTTGGGGAGGCGACTCGGCTTCATGCGGTCGCCTACTTGTCCTCGATGATCTCCAGGACCACCTTGCGATTCATGCGCGACGCGGCCGCGTTCAGGATGGTGCGAATCGATTTCGCGGTGCGCCCCTGCTTGCCGATGATGCGTCCGAGGTCTTCCCGCGCCACCTTCAGCTCCAGAACGGATGCCGTATCGCCCTGTGTTTCCTTGACCTCGACCGCATCGGGATTGTTGACGAGGTAGCGGGCCAGATACTGCACCAGCTCTTTCATGACGCCTCCCCCCGGGGCTTCATCAGGTGCCCGGTGCGATGCCCGCCCTCTTGATGAGCTGAGCGACAGTTTGCGACGGGAGGGCTCCCCGACGAATCCACTCATGGAGTTTTTCTTTTTTGAAGTCAACCCGAGGGCGGATTCGGGACGGGATCGTAGGTCCCCACCTGGTCGATGAACCGGCCGCCCCGCGGGGAGCGCTTGTCGGCGACGACGATGCGGTAGAACGCGTGCTTCTTGGTGCCGCGCCGGGCGAGGCGGATGGTGACGCTCATAGTGCTCCTTTCAGGTTCGAGAACGGATTCATCCCGGCGCCCGGACGGCCGCCAGCCGAGCTTGGTCAGCTTCTTCATCATCTTCTTGGTCTGCGCGTACTGTTTGAGAAAACGGTTCACGTCCGAGACGGTGGTGCCGCTACCGAGGGCGATGCGGCGGCGCCGGCTGCCGTTGATGATGTTGTCGTTGCGGCGCTCCTGCTTGGTCATCGAGTCGATGATCGCCTCGACCCGCTTGAGCTCGGCGTCCGCCACCCCGGGGTCGAGCTTGCTGGTGAGCTTCTTCATGCCGGGGATCATGCCGAGCAGATCGCCCATCGAGCCCATGCGCTTCACCATCTGGAGCTGGTCGCGGAAGTCCTCGAGCGTGAACTCGTTCTTGCGGAGCTTCTTCTCCAGCACCTCGGCCTGGCGCTGGTCGTAGGTCTTCTCGACCTTCTCGATCAGCGACAGGACGTCGCCCTTGCCGAGGATGCGCGACGCCATGCGATCGGGATGGAAGGGCTCGAGGGCGTCGAGCTTCTCGCCGATGCCGACGAAGTAGACCGGCGCGCCGGTCACCGCCCGGATCGACAGCGCGGCGCCGCCGCGCGCGTCGCCTTCGAGCTTGGTGAGGACGACGCCGTCGATGGTGAGACGTTCGTGGAAGCCGCGCGCGGTGTTGACGGCGTCCTGACCGGTCATCGCGTCGGCCACCAGGAGCACGTACTTGGGAGCCACGCGCCGCTTTGATGCGCGCGAGCTCGTCCATCAGCGCCTCGTCGATGGCGAGGCGGCCGGCGGTGTCGAGGATGACGGTGTCGAGGTTCTGCGTGCGCGCCGCCGTGACCGCGGCGCGGGCGATCGCGACCGGGTCGGCGTCGAGGGTCGACGGGTGCACCGGCAGCCGAGCTGCCCGGCGAGCGTCGTCAGCTGCTCGATGGCGGCCGGCCGGTAGACGTCGGCGGGAACGAGGTAGGGACGACGGCCCTTCTCTTCCTTGAGATGGCGCGCGAGCTTGGCCGCGGTGGTCGTTTTGCCCGAGCCCTGCAGGCCGACCAGCATGATGGTGACCGGCGGCGGTACGCCGAGATCGAGGGTCTCGCCGCGCTCGCCCATCGTCTTGGTGAGCTCGGCATGCACGAACTTGAGGAAGTGCTGCTCGGGGGTGAGGCTCCGCAGGACCTCCTGACCGAGGGTCTGGGTGCGGATGCTCTCGATGAAGCCCTGGACGACCGGCAGCGCGACGTCGGCCTCGAGGAGGGCGAGGCGGATCTCCCGCAGCGCCTCCGTCAGGTGGCGCTCGGTGACCTTTCCGTGCCCGCGCAGGCGTTTGAAGACCTGCTCGAGCTTGTCGCCTAGTGTGTCGAACATCTGTGCTTACCGGTAGCGCGCCGCCCCGCGGCAGCGCAAACGCGGGACCTTATAGGAGCCCGGAATGCCAATGTCAACGCTACCCAGAGAGGGGGATCGATCGCCTCGAAGTTCGATCGGAGCCTAGCTGGCGAGAATGCGCCTTGGATTTCGATCCGCAGCTCTTAGGAGTGGCAGCGGTCCTAATGCCATTTGACGACACTCGGTGCGAAGCGTGAGACCTGGGAGGCACGCGCCTATGTACCACGATCGTGCCGTCGTCTGGTCGGCTCACTACTGTCGCGTTTCTCGGCTCCGCCACGAGGGCGCCGGCGATTGACCAAACCATCGTCAGGCGCCAAGCTTCTCCTGAAGCGTTCCCCAGCCGGCAGGAAGGCTGTCTTCGTGTCGAAGGACCCTTCGTTGCTGTTCCCAGTTCCCGGAGGCTCGACGATCCCGCCAGCGCTGGGGCTACGCGTGGAGCTGTTCTCCCCGGTCGGTCCGTCGAGCGTCGCCTTCGACATCCCTGCGGGCCTCGGCAAGCCAGGATGCAGGTCGACGACGTCGATCCGCCAGAAGTACACGTACAGGAATCCGCTCGCGCCGATGGTGTCGTCGTTGCAGCAGTGAAGATCACCAGCAAGTCGAGCCCCCAGCACGGATGCTGAACTCAGGAAGGACATCGACCTCGCGGTTGGGCGAGTTCGACCGGATGAATCACATCATCGAGGGTGCCTCAGACATTCGGCGTGGGAGATCGATGATTGAGCTCATCGACCTTGCTCCGTCTGACGAGGCACTCGGCTTATTCGCCGCCGGGCCCCTGCAGGAGCTGCTCTCGACACCCTGGCCGGCACCGTCATCGCTCGCGTCGAGGACCGGACACGCGGCACAATCCGAAGTTCCTCCGATCGTAGGCTCTGTTGCGCCTGGAGATGGCGGACGAAGTCTGGGATGGGTGCAGAGGGCGGCGGCCCGGAGCGGCCCCCGAAGATCCGTACCACTCACGCAGGCAAAACCGACCACTGACGTCTGGAAGGCTCAACTCCGGCCAGTACCCCGAGAGGGGTTCTCGTTGGCTGCCAGCACCCAGCAGGGGGTTTCGACTGAAGTCAGCCGACGCCCCTGGATCTGGTACTGGCGGGTTTCAATGCGGCTGCGAACCCGAAGCGGTTGCGCCTCCCGGGGGAGTTACCCCGGACGCGGCCGGGTCCTCCACGCGAGGCTATCGGGCTCATGGTAGCATCCGCGCCCATGACGACGGCCCAGGGCTTCACGTTGTTCGATACGACGATCGGTCGATGCGGCATCGTGTGGGGCGGACGCGGCGTCGTCGGTGTGCAGCTTCCGGAAGCAGACGCACGCGAGACGCGGGCGCGGGTGCTGCGTCGTTTTCCCGATGCGCGCGAAGCGTCACCGCCGCCGGACGTGCAACGCGCGGTCGACGCGATCGTCGAGCTGCTCCGGGGTGAGGCGAGCGATCTCTCGCACATCACGCTCGACATGGGCGGCGTCCCGGAGTTCCACCGCCGGGTTTACGAGGTGGCGCGAACGATCCCTCCGGGAAAGACGCTCTCCTACGGTGACATCGCGGCACGGCTCGATGCGCGAGGCACCGCGCGTGCCGTGGGACGAGCGCTCGGGCGGAATCCATTCGCGATCGTCGTGCCGTGCCATCGGGTGCTCGCCTCCGCTGGCACGCTTGGCGGCTTCTCGGCGAACGGCGGTGTGACCACGAAGCTCCGTCTGCTCGAGATCGAAGGGGCGCGGGCGCGCAGTCAGCCCGGCCTCTTCGATGGCGAGAAAGTACAGTTCGATCCGACGAAGGACGAGTTCCCACGCCGGTGACGACGGTCAATCGTCGTCGCGCTCGATCTCGATTTCCGTGTCGCCGTCGTCGTCTTCATCAGATTTGACGGTGGTCTCGGAAGTCCGCTTCTCTCTTGCGATAGTCGCCCCGCCCGGCTCCGCGATTTCCCGCTCGCGCACGATCGTACCGGGCGCCGGGTCGACGGTCGTCTTCTCGGATTGGTACGTGCTGCGATGCTCGACTTCCTCGTCGTCGGCGACGACGGGAGCTGGAACGGCGGCCAATGCTGCCAATACGGCGGCGACCGCCAGAGACGTGGTTGTTCGCATGGAACCTCCTTTTCGACGCACATCAGGCAGGTTCCATGCCAAAGACATCCACCGCTCGCGGTGGTGTGGATTCGTGGGAGCCGTGTGGCTCCAAGTGCAAGACCTGCATGGAAGACCGCCGCGCGGCCGGTGGCAGAGCGAAATCGAACTGTGCTGGAAGCTCGGCGGCCCTCCTTTCGAGAAATGTAGCCCTTCTTCCAAAGCGGGTAATGTTTGCACTGCTAGCGCGGAACGTCGCGGGTGGGGCGCGGCGCCAGCCGCGGCGGACGGCTTCCCCGCCGCTTCGTGCCTGCGAGCGGTACGTACGTGAGCTCTCGACGGTCAGCGGCGCAACGCAACAGCAAACCGCCGCGGCTCATGTCGCCACGACCGACGAAATCGGCGGGGAAGCGCAGCGATGCTCCGAAAACGCCGTCGAGAAGCTCCACGTATTTGCGGCTGGCGATGCTCCCCAGCAAGACCACCTCGCAGTCGTGTCCTGCGAGCGCGGCGGCCAGCGCCCGCGCGTCGCGAAGCAGCGGTCGCGTGTAGCGAGCTTCGGCCGCATCGACCGCCACGCCGGCGTAGCGTTTCAACACGTCCAGGGTCACGCATGCATCCGGAGGGCACAGGCCGTCGGCGGGCGTGATCACGAGCGCGCCCGGTAGTCCGGCGGGCGGGCGCGCGAACGTCATTGCGTAGCGAAGCTTGCCGCGGAAGTAGAGGCCGCTCAAGAAGCTGAACACCTCGCCAACCGGGGCGCCTTGGTGAGTCCGGACGGCGCACGCGAGCTCAGACCGCGCGCCATCGTTGAAAAGCAGCTGTGCCCGCTTGCCCGTGCATGAGGCCGGAGACAAGAGAAAGAGGCGATGGGGGAGGTCCGAGCGCGCTGTTGCGTGAGGCGCCTGTCCCATGGTCGCGTCTCGACTCTGGCGGAACAGAATCGCCAGCACAACATATCGCTTGACGCTCGTGGACGAACCGTGCGACCTTCGCCTCGACCGTTCGAGACCCATGACCATCGGGTCCGGGAGGCACCGTGCCGGTTGTTGCTCTCGCCACCCTCGTCATACTGCTCCTCGTCCCCTGCGCGTTCGCGGGCCCCGCCGACCTCGACGCGACGTTCGGGAACGATGGAATCGTGACGGTCGCGTTTCCCGCCGGCCAGAGCTCGGCGCGCGCCGTCGTTCTCCAGGCGGACGGAATGATCGTCGGAGCGGGCGCGGCAGGTACCGATGTGGGACTCGTGCGGGTCGATGCCGACGGCATCATCGACGCATCCTTTGGGGGAGTCGGTCTCGTCACGACCAACTTCGGCGACACCGAGCGCGCCAACGCCATCGTGCAGCAGTCCGACGGCAAGCTCGTGATCGCCGGCGAGATGTCGTCCTCGAGCGTCATCCTCGCGCGCTATCAGACCACCGGGTTCCGCGATGGGAGCTTCGGAGCGGGCGGATTGGTCTTCACCCCCGGACAGATCGCACGGGCGCTCGTCCTGCAACCGGACGGCATGCTGGTCGCCGGCGGTCCGGGTGCGTCCAGCGGGTTCATGCTCATCCGCTACGACGACGGCGGCGCGGTCGACCCCGCCTTCGGCACCGGCGGCGTTGCGGGTGCTTTCTACGGATCGCCTGATCTCGAGCTGTACGCGCTCGCGCTCCAGCCCGACGGCAAGATCATCGCGGCTGGCGGCGGTGGCGATACCATTGCGCTTGCCCGCTTCAACGACGACGGCACTCCCGATGGCACGTTCGGTACCGGCGGCGAGGCCACGACCACGGTATCCGCGGGGCCCGCGGCGCTGGTGACGAACGACAGTCAGGCACGAGCGATCGCGGTGCAGCCCGATGGCAAGGTCGTCGTCGCCGCGGTCGCGAAGGGTTTCACCTCTACGCCGGGCCAAATGTTGGTCAACCTCTCGGTGGCCATGGTCCTGCGCTACGACGACCAGGGCGTGCTCGACCCGACGTTCGGTTTTGGCGGCATCGCCGCCCTGAACAACTGGGCGACGTCGACGGCGACGGCGAACGCGGTCGTGCTCGAGGCGGACGGGAGGGTGCTTGCAGCCGGATGGCAGGACTCGGCCAGCAACGCACAGTCGCACCTTCTCGCGCGCCTGACGTCCACCGGCCAACCCGATCCCTCGTTCCTCTCCGAGGACAACTCCTCGGTCGAGGGCGGGACGTACGCGCTCGCGCTCCAACCGGATCGCAAAGTAGTAGCCGCGGGGTTCGGCGGTCCCGACTGGGCACCGACGTTCCAACTCCTCCGCTATCAAGGAGGTGAATGCGGCGACGGCGTCCTCGATGGCGCAGAAGAATGCGACGACGGCAACCTCACGAGCGGCGATGGTTGCGACGCAAACTGCACCACGACGGGTTGCGGCAACGGCATCATCACCGCCGGGGAGCAATGCGAGACCGAATCCGGGGATTGTTGCAGCGCGACGTGTCAGTTCGAGTCCGCCGGGACGCCATGCGCCGGGGACGGCGATGCATGCAGCAATCACTCCTGTGATGGCGCTGGAGCCTGCGAGTCGACGGTGGCCCCGGCGGCGAGCTGTGCCACAACCACAGCGCGGATGTCGCTCGTCAAGATTTCGCGTGTGCTCGATGCCGACAAGCGCGCGGTGCAATGGCGATGGAAGGGTACCGGGGTCACGGTCGCCGATTTCGACGATCCCCGCACGACGCCCTACGCGCTCTGCATCTACGAACGGACCGCCGGCACGCCGGCGCTGAAGATGCGGGTCCGCGTGCCGACGTCGGAGTGTCCGACGTGCTGGCGCACGACCGTGAAAGGGTTCGACTACAAAGACCGGACGTCTTCCAACTTCGGTGTCGGCCGGGTGATCCTGCAGGTGAGTGGCAGTGGCATCGCGAAGCTCAAGCTCAAGGCCAAAGGGCCGGCGCTGGTGCCGGAGACACCGCTGCCGATGAGCGTCGATCCGAGCGCCACCGTTCAGTTGCGCAACACCGCCGGCGATTGCTGGGGGGCAGATTTCAGCGCGCCAACGCAGAACACGGCCGAGGGATTCAAGGCAAAATCCGATTAGGACCTGCCGCGGTCGTGCCCCGTCCGCCCGCTGCAAGTCGTCGTCGAGACGCGGACGATTCTACAATCCGCGAGTGTCAGCGCGTCCCTAGCAATAGCCCATGCGGCGGCGGATGCTGAGTAGGAAAGGAGGGAAACATGGCAAGCGTTCGAGGAATCGCTGCGTGCTTGTGGTTCGACGACCAGGCCGAAGAGGCGGCCGAGTTCTACACGTCCATTTTCAAGAACTCGAAGATCGGGAAGATCGCGCGCTATGGCGAGGCGGGCCGTGAGGTCCACGGGAAGCCGCCGGGCAGCGTCATGACGGTCATGTTCGAGCTCGACGGCCAACCGTTCACGGCGTTGAACGGCGGCCCGGTGTTCAAGTTCAACGAAGCCATCTCCTTCATGATCACCTGCCGGGACCAGAAAGAGGTGGACTACTACTGGGAGAAGCTGACGCAGGGTGGAGATCCGAAGGCGCAGCAGTGCGGGTGGCTGAAGGACAAGTACGGTGTGTCCTGGCAGGTCGTACCGGCCATCCTGATGGATCTGGTCGGCGATCCGAGCTCCCAGAAGTCCCAGAAGGCAATGGCGGCCATGATGCAGCATGAAGAAGATCGACGTCGCGGAGCTGGAGCGGGCATACGCCGCGTAGCGGGCTTCGGCGGCCGCGATGCCGACCGGGCGCCGACCCGCCCCTTCATGCTCCGTGCTTCTTCTCGTGCCGCCTCTCCGCCTCCTCTATGGAGTGCGACTCGGTGATCTTGCCGGCGGACGCGGCCATGCGCGCGAGCGTCCGGTAGTGCTCGTGAAGGACGGCAAGCTCGTGCTCCGAGAGATCCTCGACGTTCACCAGTCGGTTGCTGGCGCCTTGGAGTGCGCTCACGATCTCGTTCAGTTTGAGCTGGGTCGCTTGCGCGTCCTTGTTCTGGGCACGCTGGATCAGAAACACCATGAGGAAGGTGACGACCGTCGTCCCGGTGTTGATGACGAGCTGCCAGGTGTCGGAGAAACCGAAGAACGGTCCCGTGAGCGCCCACACCAGGATGATCCCGACGGCGAGCGTGAAGGCGATCGTACTTCCGGTCCAGCGGCCGATGTGCTCCGCCAAGCGCTCGAAGAATCCCGCCGGTGCGTTCCGGTTCGTCATGGTTCGACCATAACGAAAACGGGCCCCCGGATCGACGATCCAGGGGCCCGTTGGTGAAGCAGCGAAGCGCGCGGCGGCGTCTTACATCATGCCGCCCATGCCGCCCATGCCGCCCATGCCGCCCATGCCCGCCCGGCGCGCCGCCCGGCGCCGCCTTCTCCTCCGGCTTCTCGGCCACCATCGCCTCGGTGGTGAGCAGCAGGCCGGCGACCGACGCCGCGTTCTGCAGCGCCGTGCGCACGACCTTGGTCGGGTCGATGATGCCGGCCTTGATCAGGTCCTCGAACTCCTCGGTGGCGGCGTTGAAGCCGAAGCGCGCCCTTGCCGTTCTTCACCTTGTCGAGGACGATCGAGCCTTCCCAGCCGGCGTTGGTGGCGATCCAGCGGCACGGCTCCTCGAGGGCGCGGCGGACGATGTTGACGCCGACCTGCTCCTCGTCGGTGCCGCTTGAGAGCTTGTCGAGCGCCGACGAGGCGCGGATCAGCGCCACGCCGCCGCCCGGCACGATGCCCTCCTCGACGGCCGCGCGGGTCGCGTGCAGCGCGTCCTCGACGCGCGCCTTCTTCTCCTTCATCTCGATCTCGGTCGCGGCGCCGACCCGGATCACCGCCACGCCGCCGACCAGCTTGGCGAGCCGCTCCTGCAGCTTCTCGCGGTCGTAGTCGCGAGGTGGTCTCCTCGATCTGGGCGCGGATCTGCTTGATGCGGCCCTCGATGTCGGCCTTCTTGCCGGCGCCGTCGATGATCGTGGTGTTGTCCTTGTCGATGACGATGCGCTTGGCGCGGCCGAGGTCGTTGAGCGTGACGTTCTCGAGCTTGATGCCGAGCTCCTCGGCGATGACCTTGCCGCCGGTGAGGATGGCGATGTCCTCGAGCATGGCCTTGCGGCGGTCGCCGAAGCCCGGGCGCCTTCACCGCGCACGCAGTGCAGCGTGCCGCGGATCTTGTTGACCACCAGCGTCGCCAGCGCCTCGCCCTCGACGTCCTCGGCGATGAGGAGGAACGGCTTGCCGGTGCTTGCGCGATCTGCTCGAGGACCGGCAGCAGGTCCTTCATGGCGCTGATCTTCTTCTCGTGGATCAGGAGGTAGGCGTCCTCGAGCACGCACTTCCATCGCTCGGGATCGGTGACGAAGTAGGGCGAGAGGTAGCCGCGGTCGAACTGCATGCCCTCGACCACCTCGAGCGTGGTCTCGAGGCTCTTCGCCTCCTCGACCGTGATGACGCCTTCCTTGCCGACCTTGTCCATCGCCTCGGCGATGATCTCGCCGATGGTCGGGTCGTTGTTGGCGGAGATGGTGCCGACCTGGGCGATCTCGCGTCTGGTCCTTGGTCGGCTTCGAGAGCGTCTTGAGCTCGTCGACGATGGCGCCGACGGCCTTGTCGATGCCGCGCTTGAGGCTCATCGGGTCGTGGCCCGGCGGCCACCATCTTGGCGCCCTCGGCGAAGATGCGCGCGCGCGAGCACGGTCGCGGTGGTGGTGCCGTCGCCGGCGACGTCGGAGGTCTTGGACGCGACCTCCTTCACCATCTGCGCGCCCATGTTCTCGAACTTGTCCTCGAGCTCGATCTCCTTGGCGACGGTGACGCCGTCCTTGGTGACGGTCGGCGCGCCGAACGACTTCTCGAGCACGACGTTGCGGCCCTTGGGGCCGAGCGTCACGGTGACGGCGTCGGCGAGCAGGTTGACGCCGCGCAGGATCGTGTCGCGCGCGTCCTGGCCGAATCTTACGATCTTTGCAGGCATGATTTCATTCTTCCTTTCTCTTGCTCTTGCGGATACTTGCCTTCGATCGACGCCGAGGATGTCGTCCTCGCGCATGATGAGGTGCTCCTCGCCGTCGATCTTGATCTCGGTGCCGGAGTACTTGCCGAACAGGATCCGGTCGCCGGCCTTCACGTCGAGCGGGATGAGCTTGCCGTCGTCGTTGACCTTGCCCTTGCCGACCGCGACGACCTTGCCCTCCTGGGGCTTCTCCTTGGCGGTGTCGGGAATGATGATCCCGCCCTTGGTCTTCTCCTCCTCCTCGACCCGCTTCACGATCACGCGGTCCTGCAGTGGCCGAATCTTCATCGAAGTCTCCTTTCCTTGCTTGTCCAAAAACCTAGGCTTTTTGACCGGTTATCCCTCGAGGTCGAGGGGCCGAGTACGCGCGGGATGAAACCCGCGCTCACCATAAACATCACCTGGGGTTTGTCAACGGCGGGGCGCGCCTAGCGGCCGAGCTTACGCTTCTCTTCTTCGAAATATTGCCGGTAGAGGACATCCCACTCGCTCGAGCCCTCGGGGACGCGGCGGGACAGGCTCTGGATCTTCCGCCGGACCTTGGCGTCGAGGGCCTCGTCGATCTGCAGGAACTCACCGAGCACGGTCTTGATCTCGTTCAGGACCAGCCGGTCGGTTCGCAAGTCGTCGACGTCGGCGGCTTTGAGCTCGGCGAGCACCAGGTGCGCCAGCGCCGAAATGCGCCCCTCGGAGACGTGACTCACAACGTGAATCCCTTTTGCTTGGCGATGCGCTCCTTGACGAGCTGCAGCACCTTGTAGCGGTCCATGCCCACCAGCTCGCGGCCGTGCGATTCGGCAAAGCGCGCCGCCTCGGCCTCGATCTCCTCTTCGGCGCGCAGGTTCTTCCTGAACGCGGTGACGATGCGCGCTTCCAGGTTGGCGCGTGTGCCACTCACCCGCCCGAGGCCTGCCTTCTCGATCCGCTCCACGATCGCCCGGGCAATCCGCTGCATCTCGGGGTCGCGCAGCTTGAGCATGGGGTACGAGTAGATCCCGGGGTGGCGCATTGCAAGCCGCTGGTCGGGCACGCTGCGCTGGCCGCGGCGACCGGGATCTGGTATCCAACCCCGTGAAATCGCGCTCCGAAAGGAGCGTGTCCGGCACCGGGACGGAGGCCATCGTCCATCGCCGGCCGAGGTCACCCCATGATCGTCAAGATGCAAGGCGTCGCGACGCCCGCCGAGATCGAGGCGGTCGAGGCGAAGCTGCACGAGCTCGGCTTCAAGACCGGCAAGATGGTCGGCGAGATGGTGACGCTGATCGGCGTCTACGGCGACATCTCGCGCTTGCCGCAGGGCGAGATCGAGCAGCTGCCGGGCGTCGAGCGCTGATCCCCATCTCGCGCGCCTACAAGCGCGCGGCGCAGAAGGGCGACCCGCTCAATCGCATCCATGCGCAGGTCCAGATCGGCGACGTCGCCTGCGGCGGCGACGACCTCGTGGTCATCGCCGGACCGTGCTCGGTCGAGAGCGAGCCGCAGATCATGGAAGCCGCGCGCATGGTGCGGGAGGCGGGTGCGCGCTGCCTGCGCGGCGGCGTGGTCAAGTATCGCTCGAGCCCGTACAGCGGCTGGGAAGGTCTCGGCTCGTCGGATCACGAGTCGTTGCGGCGCGGCCTCGAGCTGATCGTGCGGGCGGGACGCGAGTTCGGCCTGCCGACGGTGGTCGAGATCCTCGATCCCGCCGACGTGCCGGTCTACGAGGACGCCGGCGTGGACTGCCTGCAGATCGGCGAGCCGAACAGCAAGAACCAGGCGCTGCTGAATCGCCTGCGCGACACCGCGCTGCCGGTCATCCACAAGCGCGGCAACTCGCTCGACACCGAGGCGTATCTCCTGTGGGTCGAGCGCATGATGGCGCTCGGCAAGGAGAACGTGATCCTCTGCGAGCGCGGGATCACGAGCTGCAACCGCTACACGCGCAACACCCTCGATCTCGGCAGTGTCGCCGCCTTCCACTACCAGCTTTCGGGTCTGCCGGTCGCGGTCGACGCCTCGCACGGCACCGGCATCCGCGATCTCGTGCTTCCGGCGACGCCTCGCCGGCATCATGGCGGGCGCGTCGGTGGTGCTGGTCGAGGCGCATCCGAATCCGCTGATCGCGAAGTCGGACGGCTTCCAGGGGCTGTTTCCCGAGCAGCTGCGCGGCCTCGTGAAGGCCGCGACGCGAGGCCTGGCGCGTGCGCCAGAAGACCGATCGGGAGTACGTCGCCACGCTCGCGCTCGAGCGTGTCTACGAGGCCCGGATGCAGGAGGATCGCAAGCGCTTCTTCCCGCAGGGATGACGGCGCGGCGGCGGTGATGATCATCCCGAGGGCCGCAGGAGCGGGTGCCACGCTCGGCGTCGTCGCGCCCGCGGGAGCCGTCAAGCCCGACGCGCTCGAGCGCGGTCTCGCGCTGCTCCGCGACTGGGGCTACGAGGTGCGTGTCGGCGAGCACGCGCGCGCGCGGCGGAGGTACTGCGCCGGCGCGCCGGAAGACCGCGCGCGCGACCTCGAGGCGATGTTTCGCGATCCCCGACGTCGACGCGGTGCTGTGCGCGCGTGGCGGCTACGGGACGGCGCAGGTGCTGCCGTTGCTCGATCCCGACGTCATCGTGCACCACCCGAAGCTGCTGTGCGGCTACAGCGACGTGTCGCCACTGCTCGGCTTCATGGTCGAGCGTTGCGGTCTGGTGGCGCTGCACGGGCCGATGGTGGCGAGCGACCTCGCCAAGGGCGTGACGCCGCGGGCGGGCGATCGCTTGCGAACCCTCCTGGCGGCGCCCGCGACGGCGTGGAGCGAGCCGATCGTCGAGACGCTCACACCCGGCGTCGCGCAAGGTCGACTCGCCGGCGGCTGTCTCTCGTCGCTGGTGGCGCTGCTCGGCACGCCCTACGCCGTCGAGACCGCAGGGTGCGTGCTCCTGCTCGAGGACGTCGCCGAGCGCCCGTACCGGATCGACCGTATGCTCACGCATCTGCGTCTCGCCGGGAAGCTCGACGAGGTCGCCGCCGTCATCCTCGGCTCGTTCGCCGACTGCGACGGCAAGGAGGAAGGGGACGTGGCGGCTGAGGTGTTCCGCGAGTTCTTCGCCGGCGCGCCGTATCCGGTGGTGGCCGGCTTTCCCGCCGGCCATCTCTCGGAGAACCTGCCCCTTCCGCTTGGACTGCCGGTCCGCGTCGACACCGAGCGCGGTTGCGTGGAGGCGCTCGCGGCGTGAACTTCGCGCCCGTCGAGGAAGCGATGGACGCCGCCGTCGCGCGCGGCGTCTTCCCCGGCGTCGTCGTGGTCGTGAACGTCGGCGGCCAGCGTGGTGTTCTCAGCGCGTCCGCCGGCATGCGGGCCGCTCGAGCCGCGAGCGCGCGCCGATGCGCGACGACACGATCTTCGATCTCGCCTCGCTCACCAAGCCGCTCGCCACCGCGCTGGCGATGATGCTGCTGGTGCGGAGGGCAAGATCGCGCTCGACGATCGCGTGACGCGCTTCTTCCACAACTTCGGCGTGTACGGAAAGACGCACGTCACCTTCCGCCACCTGCTCGGCCACACCTCGGGCCTGCCGGCCTGGCGGCCGTACTACAAGGACATCCTGCAGCATCGAGCGCGAGGGCGCGCAGTCAACTTCCTCGGCAGCCGACGGCGCCAAGGAATGGGTCTACGAGACAGATCCAGCGCGAGCGCCCGGAGTCGGCGGCAGGCGCGAGCACGCTCTACAGCGATCTCGGCTTCATGCTGCTCGGCGCGGCTGATCGAGGAGGTCAGCGGCATGACGCTCGACCGCTTCTGCCAGGAGAGGATCTTCCGGCCGCTCGGCCTGCGGGCGACGTCGTTCATCGACCTCTCGCATGGTGCGCACGCGCCGCATCCAGCCGATCGCCGACATGATCGCGCCGACCGAGCGCTGCCCGTGGCGCAAGCGCGTGCTCTGCGGCGAGGTGCACGACGACAACGCCTACGCGATGGGCGGCGTCGCCGGGCACGCCGGCCTGTTCGCGTCGGCGCGCGACGTCGACACGCTCGCTCTGCCGTGCTGCGCGAGTGCTACGCTCGGGCAGAGACGACTTCTTCCCGCGGCGGTCGTGCGCGAGTTCTGGACGCGCGACGACACCATCGGCACGGCTCGACCTGGGCGCTCGGCTGGGACACGCCGTCGCCGCGCGACTCGACCGCCGGCAGCGAGTTCTCGCCGCCACGCCGTCGGTCACCTCGGCTTCACCGGCACCTCCATGTGGATCGACCTCGAGCGCGACCTGCACGTCATCCTGCTCTCGCAACCGCGTGCATCCGAGCCGCGACAACGACGCGATCCGCGAGTTCCGGCCGCTGATCCACGACCTCGTGGTGCAACCGAGGCGCCTCGCGGCTGATGACGCGCGCGACCGCGGTGACGCACGGCGTGCAGCCCGCATTCCGCCGCCGCGTCCGACCTCGCCGGCGCGCGACACGTCCACCTGATCGCCATCGCGCGGCGTCGGGATGGCGGCGCTGGCCGGCATGCTGCAGGCAGCGCGGCTACCAGGTGACGGGCTCGGACGAGGAGCATCTATCCGCCGATGAGCACGCTGCTCGAGCGCCTCGGGATTCCGGTCGTGCGAGGGCTATCCGGCCGGAGAACCTCGCGCCGCGTCCCGATCTGGTCGTGGTCGGCAACAAGGTGTCGCGCGGCAATCCCGAGGTCGCAGGCGTGCTCGCGTCCGGCATCCCGTACGCTGTCGCTGCCCGAGGCGCTGATGCGCTTCTTCATCGCCGCGCCGGCGCTCGCTGGTCGTCGCGGGCACGCACGGCAAGACGACGTCGACGCGCGATGCTCGCCTGGGTGCTGCGAGCGAGACCGGGCGGCGACCCGAGCTTCATGGTCGGCGGCGCCAGCCTCGACTTCGCGCGGCAACTTCCGCCTCGGCGATGGCGCCTGGTTCGTCGTCGAGGGCGACGAGTACGACACGCCTTCTTCGACAAGGGGCCGAAGTTCCTCCACTACCGGCCCGAGCGCTGCGTCCTGACCGCGGTCGAGTTCGACCACGCCGACATCTATCGCGACCTCGACCACGTGAAAGCCGCCTTCCGCCGCTTCTCGACGCTGCTCCCGGCCGGCGCGCCGCTGGTGGTGGCGCGGACTTTCCCGCAGGCGCGGGCGGTGCTCGCGGCGAGCGGGCGGCAGGCGATGCTCTTCGGCGAGCTCCGCCGACGCCGACGTGGCGCGCCGACGACGGTCCGCGACACCGGGAGATCGCACGTCCTTCACGATCGTGACGCCGGCGGGGCGGCGGCTGCCGGCTGCGACCCCCGGCGCCGGGGGCGATGAACGCGCCAACGCGCTCGGCGTGGTGGCGGTCGCGGCGCGCGATCGGCGTCGCCGCAGGACGCGAGCATCGCGGCGCTGGCGAGCTTCTCGCGGCGTGCGCCGCCGCCAGGAGGTGGTCGGCGAGCCGGGCGGGGTCTCGGCTGATCGACGACTTCGCGCACCATCCGACCGCGGTCGCCGGCGACGCTGGCGGCGCTCCGGGCGCGCTACCCCGGCCGGCGGCTGTGGGCGCTCTTCGAGCCGCGCTCGAACACCAGCCGCCGGCGCGTCTTCCAGGACGAGTTCGCCGACGCGTTCGCGGGCGCCGATCGCGCCACCTTCGCGGCCGTGCACCGCAGCGAGCAGCTCCCTGAGGCGGAGCGGCTTTCCACCGCGGAGCTGGTGGCGACGCTGGCGCGCCGCGGCGTCGTCGCCGAGTGCTGCGAGCAACCCGACGACATCCGCGATCTCGTCGTGCGCGAAGCGAAGGCCGGCGACGTCATCGTGCTGATGTCGAACGGCGGCTTCGGCGGGCTCGGGCAGAAGCTGCTGAGCGCGCTCGCGCTCGACGCGCAGGTCTGAGAGCGCCGGCGACAGCTCTTCTGGTTCGCGCGCTGAGCCGAAGCCGTGCGGAGCCTGCCTAGCGCTCGTCCCAGCGTTCCATTCTCGCCCTGCGCTCGGCGCGAAAGTTCGTCACCTCGAGACGAACGCCATCGGGATCCTGGAAGAACGTGGCGTAGTAGTCCTCGGCGTACTCGGGATAGTAGCGCGGCGCCGTCGCTCCGATACCTTTGGTCTGCCAGCGCGCTCGCGACCCGGTCGACCTCGGCGGGTTCCGCGACCCGCAGGCAGAGGTGGTGCAGGCCGGCCGAGGTCGAGTCGTGCTCGGGTGCTCCGGCGCGCGCCGGACGAATGACGAAACCGAAGTGCCGGTTGTAGTACTGGACGTGCGGGTCGCCGCCGAGCACGAAGGTATTCTTGCGGAAGCCGAGGATCGTCATCAGGACGTGGTCGTAGAAGCGCTCCGACGATGGCAGCGATCGCGCCGAGACGTAGAGGTGATCGATGCCGATGACCTCGGCTTCCATGATCAGGGACTCCGTTCTTCGACGCGCGCGGCACGCTGCTCGCCTGGCGCACCGTAGAGCCGATGGTAGCGTCGATAGTTGCCGAGCACGGTCTTCACGTACTTGCGGGTCTCGCGAAAGCTGATCTCTTCGACGAACTCGTCGTCCTCGGAGGCGCCGGCGCGCGCCACCCACTTGACCACGGCGTCCTCGCCGGCGTTGTACGCCGCGAACGCCTTCACGAGACTGCCGTCGAATCGATCGAGCAGCTCGCGCAGGTGGCGTGTGCCGAGGCGGACGTTGAGCGCGGGATCGGTGAGCTCCATGGCCGTGACCGGCGTGCCCGCGGTGCGCGTCGCGGTGCGGACGAGAAGCTGCATGAGACCGTAGGCGTCGGCGGGCGAGCGCGCGTCGGCATCGAACAGACTCTCCTGACGCATGAGGGCCAGCACCGCATAGGGATCGAGGCGGGCGGCGTCCGCTTCCTCGCTCACCAGCGTCCAGTAGGCGCGCGGATAGAGATAGGCGGCCGCGACCGAAGCCGAGATCGTGCGCCGGCCCTGCAGTGTGGTGGCGAGCCGCAGCGCGCGGTCGTGGGCGCCGACCTCCGCGTACGCCGCGACCAGGAACGGGTCGGTCGTGCCGGCGGCGTCGAGCGCGCGCGCGACGGCGTCGATCTCGCGCGCCGCCGCACCGTCGAGCGCCGCCGCGTGCAGCTCCTGGCTGCGCGTCCAATGGTAGGCCTGGGTGGTCACCGCCGGCGGCGCGTCGCCGGCGAGCGGCTCGGGGAGCGGCGGTGCGGGTGCGGTCGTTCCGAGGCGTTGCTCCGCGAGTCCCGCGTAGTAGGTGTCGGGGACGCGCGCCAGCACGTCGCTGTAGAGGGACGTGGCCGTTTGCGGGCCGTCGTGCTTCGCGCGCGTGCGCGCCAGCCAGTAGAGTCCCGCTGCCTCGTCGGAGCCGCCAGGGCGGGCGAGCGCAGCGAAGGCGTCGACCGCCGCCGCGTCCGCTCCCGCCCGGTACGCGCCCCAGGCGATGCGCCAACGCGCCTCCCGTACCAGGTCGCCGTCCGTACCGCTTGCGACCAGCTGCCGGTAGTGGGCGACGGCTTCCGGGCGATTCCCCGCCTGCTCCGCGATGCGGCCGAGCGCGTAGCGTGCGCCGTCGCGCTGACCCGGAGCTTCACGCAGCAGCTGCGCGAACAGAGCCTTCGCCTCGTCATCGCGATCGCGGTTCCAGAGCAGCGTCGCGAGCTCGTACCGCGCCGTCGCGCCCGGCGGCGGCTCGGCTTCGGCGGCGCTGCGATACACGAGAATCGCGTCGTCGATCCGTCCCTGTTGCTTGCGCGTCTTCGCCAACGTCCGCAGCGCCGTCGCGCGGGTGGACGGGTCGGCGGCGCGACTCGCGCGCTCGAGTCGCTCCGCCGCGCTCTCGAGCTCTCCTTCCGCGAGCAACAACGTGCCCTCGTCGAGCTGGAGATCGGCGTCCTCGAGGAGTCTCGGATGGGCATTCTCGAGGGCGGCGCTACGGGAGCGCGCGAGCCACCGCGGCGTTGCCGCCGCGGCGCCGCGCCGCCTGGTAGAGGACGTAGGCGGCGCGCGGGTCGTCGCTCGACCGGAGATCGGCCTCGACGACGTCCGCCGCCGCGCGCGTGGCGGAATCGGCCCCCGGGTACGCTCGCCACCCGTGCCGCCAGGTCGGCCGCCGTTGCGCGGTCGCCGAGGGCGAGCGCGACGCGCGCACGACGCGCCAACGCCGGCGCGACCCATACGCTGTCGGGATGGCTGGCGAGCAGACGGTCGTCGAACCGCGCCGCCTGGGCATGGCGGCCGGCGCGCTCCTCGAGCGCCGCGAGGTACGCGAGATGATAGTCCTCGAGCTGCGGGTAGCGATCGAGCAGCATGAGAAAGAGAGGGCGCGCGCTGTCGTCCTCGCCGCGCTCGACCTGGGCGACGGCCTCGGCGAAGACCATGCGCGGCTCGCCCGTCAGGTGCGCCGCCGGGGTGGGGTGCAGCGGCGACGCCGGCGTCGGCACGACGCGCACCTCGCGCGTGCATCCGCACGCGAGCAGCGTGGCGACGAGGGCGGCGCGTCGAAATCGATGCAGCATCGTCTTTCGGGCTACCATGCGTCCGGGTGACTGCCAACTTGACACGCCGGAAGGCCTCCGGCAGCAGGGGAGCGATGGCGGCGCGCGCCGGCTCCTCGACCGACCGCTCATCGTTGGTGCTCGCGTCCGCTTCGCCGCGCCGTCGCTGGCTGCTCGACAAGCTCGGCGTTCGCTTCGAGGTCCTGCCGGTCGACGATCGACGAGCGCGCGCGATCAGGCGAGGCGCCGCGCCACTTCGCGCAACGCATGGCCGACGAGAAAGCGGCGCCGGCGCCGATCGCCGTCCGGGCTCGTGGGTGCTCGCCGCCGACACCGTCGTGGCGCTCGACGACGATGATCCTCGGAAAGCCGCAGCGATGCCGCCGACGCGGCGCGCATGCTGACGCGGCTCTCCGGCCGCGTCCACGCCGTCCTGACCGGCGTCACGCTTGCTCGCGTGCCGACGGCGCGCCGCCGACGCGCAGGTGATCGCCACCCGGGTCGCGTTCCGCGTCCTGGACGACGCGGCGAGATCGCGCCTACGTCGCGACCGGCGAGCCGCTCGACAAGGCCGGCGCCTACGGCATCCAGGGCGAGGGCGCCGCACCTCGTCGACCGCGTCGACGGCTCGTACACCAACGTGATCGGGCTGCCGCTCGCCGAGGTGGCGGCTTGGCTGCGGACGTGGCGGATCGGTTGAGCGCCCGCTACGAGGCGGTGCGCGCGCGCGATCGCCGCGGCGTGTCGCGCGCGCCGGCCGCGCTGCCGATGACGTTCGTCTGGTGGCGGTGAGCAAGGGCGTGTCCGTCGACGTCGTGCGCGAGGCCACCGCGCTCGGCATGCGCCGCTTCGGCGAGAACTACGTGCAGGAGTGGCGGCCGAAGCGCGCCGCGCTCGCCGACGTTCCCGACGTCGAGTGGCACTTCATCGGACGGCTGCAGCGCAACAAGGCCGCGGCGGTCGCCGAGTGCGCGCTCGTGCATTCGCTCGCGGACGCGCGGGTCGCCGCGCTGCTCGACCGCGCCGGCGCGCGTCGCGGACGTACCGGTCGCGCGTGCTCGTGCAGGTGAACCTCGCCGGCGAGCGCAGCAAGGAGGGCGTCGCGCCGGCCGACCTTCCGGCGCTGCTGGCGATCGCTGCGCGGGTTCGCGTGGCTGCGCGTGCGGGGTCTGATGACGATGCCCGCCGGCGCTTGCGCCCGGCGAGGTGCGCCCGCTCTTCGCGGCGCTGCGTGATCTCCGCGACCGGCAGGAGC
Organism: uncultured delta proteobacterium; assembly: GCA_963846105.1. GTDB lineage: Bacteria > Desulfobacterota > Binatia > UTPRO1 > UTPRO1 > CAWJUT01. The sequence continues at coordinate 71,957 of CAWJUT010000004.1, read as the reverse complement.
AGGCGGAGGATCTCCGCGAGCTGTCGATGGGGATGAGCGGCGATTTCGAGATGGCGATCGAGGAGGGCGCGACCCTGGTGCGGGTCGGCACCGCGCTCTTCGGGCCACGAAGGGAGGCGACGTGAAGAAGATCGGCTTCGTCGGCGCGGGCAACATGGCCGGCGCGCTCGTCAAAGGGCTCGCTCGCAACGCGACGCTTTCGGGCGCGCGACCTCTGGGCGAGCGACACCGACGCGGCGCAGCTGCGTCGCATGAAGCGCGCGCTACGGTGTCGAGCGCGCGCCCCGACAACCGCGCGCTGGTCGCGGGGAGCGCGGTCGTCGTCCTGGCGGTGAAGCCGCAGATCATGGATGCGGTGCTCGCCGAGCTGCGGCCGGTGGTGACGCGCCGGCAGCTCTTCGTCTCGATCGCCGCGGGCATCACGACCGCGCGCCTGGAAGCGGGGCTCGGAGCGCGCACGCGGGTGGTGCGCGCGATGCCGAACACGCCGGCGCTGGTCGGGGCGGGCATGACGGTGCTGGTGCGCGGAAGCCACGCGACCGCCGCCGACGAGCGGCTGGCGGCGACGCTCTTCGGTGGAGTCGGCGACGTCGCTCCGTGTTAGGGACGAGGCTCTGATGGACGCGGTGACTGGCTTATCCGGCAGCGGCCCCGCGTACGTCTACCGCTTCGCGGAGGGATTGATCGCGGGCGCCGTCGCGGAAGGGCTGTCCGAGGCAGTTGGCGCGGCGGCTCACGTATCAGACGATCCACGGCGCCGCGGCCATGCTGCAGGAGACCGGCAGGTCGCCGAGGATCTCCGGGCCATGGTGACGTCGCCGGGCGGCACGACGCTCGCCGGCCTCGCCGCGCTCGACCAGGCGCGGCTTCGTCGCCACCGTCAGCGGCGGTGTCGGCCGCGGCGACGCGGCGCTCGCGCGAGCTCGGGCGCGGTTGAAGGAGGAGGGAACCATGTTCGTGTTCGCGAATCTCTTGTTCGGGCGTCGCCCAGGTCCTCGATCTGTTGCTCAGTTCTACATGTGGATCGTGATCGCGCGCGTCGTGATCTCGTGGGTGAACGCCGACCCCTACAATCCGATCGTGCGCGCGATCGTGAGCGTCACCGAGCCGGTCCTGTACCGGATCCGCCGAGCGCTCCCCGTGTTCGCCGGCGGCATCGACTTCTCGCCGCTGGTCGTGTTCGTCGGCATCATCTTCGTGCAGATCGTTCGTCGTGCAGAGTCTGTTTCAGCTCGCGCAACGCATGCAAGCGCCATCGGGCCATGAGCGCGGCGCCGCGCGCCGTGCTTCGCGTCCGGGTGGTGCCGCGCGCGTCGCGCAGCTCGCTCGCCCGCGAGGCGGACGGCCGGCTGCGCGTCCATCTCACCGCGCCGCCGGTCGAGGGCGCCGCGAATCGCGCCCTGATCGCGCTGCTCGCCGAGCGCCTCGATCTGCCGCGGAGCGCGCTCGAGCTCGTCCGTGGCGAGCACAGCCGCGACAAGCTGGTGTGCGTGCATGGCAGCGACGGCGGCCGAGCTCGATTCGCGTCTGGGTCGCTCTGCTGGGCGGCGACGTTGACAAAGGGAAACGGCGTGGCTAGTTCTGAACGGCGAATTCTGGAGGTAGCATGCCTATTTACGAGTATCACTGCGGCAAATGCGGCGACTTCGAGGCGATGCAGAAGATGAGCGACAAGCCGCTCACTCAGTGTCCGACCTGCCGGCGCAAAGTGACCAAGCTGATCTCGGCGACATCGTTTCAGCTCAAGGGCAGCGGTTGGTACATCACCGACTACGCCCGCAAGGACAGCGGGAAGTCGGACGCGAAGCCGGAGAAGAAGGGTGAGCAGAGCAAGAAGGGCGACTCGAAGAAGACGCCGGCAGCAGCGCGGATAGCAGCGCCGGCAGCACGACGTCCTCCTCCGAGTCGACGTCGAGCGGCGACAAGTCGAGCGCCGACAAATCGAGCAGCGGAAAGAAATCGTCCGAGAAGGCGGCAGCCGCCTGAGCGCCGCCCGCTCGTGACCGCACCATACCGCAGGAGCTGAGCCGGCTTCTGCGGTATTTTTTCGCCCACGATCGTGCCAAGGGTCGGCATCGACACCGGCGGCACCTTCACCGACTTCGTCGTCGAGCGCGGCGGGCGGATCGAGGTGCACAAGGTGCTCTCGACGCCCGACGATCCGGCGCGCGCCGTGCTGGCCGGCCTGCGCGACCTGTTTCCCGACCGGTCTCGACCGGCGCGCATCACCTACGGCACTACCGTCGCCACCAACGCGCTGCTCGAGCGACGCGGCGCGCGCGTGTGTCTGGTCACGACGCGCGGCTTCGAGGACGTGCTCGAGATCGGCCGCCAGGCGCGTCCGGACCTCTACGCGCTCGAGCCGCGACGCCCGCAGCCGCTGGTGCCGCGCGCCGACCGGATCGGCGTGCCCGAGCGCGTGACCTTCGACGGGCGCGTCCTCGTGCCGCTCACGGCCGCGGCGCTCCGCGTCTCGTCCGGCGGCGTCGCCGCCGCCGGCCGGAGGCCGATCGCGGTCGCGTTCCTGCACTCCTACGCGCAGCCGCGGCACGAGCGCGCCGTCGGACGGGCGCTCGCGACGTTGCGGCTGCCGGTCACGCTCTCGCACGAGCTGGTGCGCGAGTACCGCGAGTACGAGCGCACCAGCACGGCGGTCGTCAACGCCTACGTGGCGCCGGTCATGAGTCGACACCTCGGCCGGCTCGCCGCGCGCACCGGACGCGGGCGGCTCCGCGTGATGCAGTCGAACGGCGGCGCGGTGGCGCCGTCACTGGCGCGACGCGAGCCGGTGCGGACGATGCTCTCCGGACCGGCGGGCGGCGTCGTCGGCGCGGCGCGTCTGGCGGCAGCGCCGGCCTGCGGCGCATCGTCACGCTCGACATGGGCGGCACGTCGACCGACGTCGCGCTGCGTCGACGGCGCGATCCCGCAGCGCAGCGAGTGGACGATCGACGGCCTGCGCGGTGCGGGTGCCGGCGATCGACATCCACACCGTCGGCGCGGGCGGCGGCTCGATCGCGCGCCGCGATCGCGGCGGCGCGCTCGCGGTCGGACCGGAGAGCGCCGGCGCCGATCCCGGGCCGGCCTGCTACGGGCGCGGGACGGCGCCGACCGTCACCGACGCCAACCTGGTGCTCGGCCGGCTCGACCCGGCGGGCTTTCTCGGCGGCCACATGCGGCTCGATCGCGGCGCGTGCCGCGGCGCGCCGTCGACACGCTGGCGCGCAGGCTCGGGCTCTCGCGGACCGCCACCGCCGAGGGCATCGTGCGCGTGGCGAACGCGGCGATGGAGCGCGCGCTGCGCGTCATCTCGGTCGAGCGCGGCCACGATCCGCGCGACCTTCACCCTGGTCGCGTTCGGCGGCGCCGCCGGCCTGCACGCCTGCGAGCTCGCGCGTGACCTCGGCATCCGCGCGGTACTGGTCCCGTGCAATCCCGGGCTGCTGTCGGCTGCCGGCATGGCGCGGCGCACGCCTGGCGCGCGACTACGTGCTGACGGTTCGCCAGGTCGATCCGACGGCGCGCGCGCTCGCGCGGCTGATCGCGCCGCTCTACCGCCGCGGCGACCGCGAGCTGCGCGGCGAGGGCGTGCGCGCTGGGGACGCTGGTCGCGATGCCCGTCGCCCGCCTGCGCTATCTCGGGCAAGCGTACGAGCTCGAGGTGCCGCTCGCGCCCGACTATCGCCGGCGCTTCGACGCGGCGCACGCGCGCCTGTTCGGCCACGCCGATGCCGGAGCGACCGGTCGAGGTCGTTGCGCTCCGTCTCACGCTCACCGGCGGCGCGGCCCCAGCGCCGCGCCGCGCGCGCCGGCCGCGGCCCCGGCCGGCGCCGCGCCCGTCGGCGCACGGATCGTCTGGAACGGACGGCGCGTCCGCGTCGCGCGCTACCAGCGCGACGACGCTGCTCCCCGGGATGAGACTGCGCGGCCCGGCGCTTCTCCTCGAGTACAGCGCGACGATGCTCGTACCGCCCGGCTGGCGCGCTGCGGTCGACGCGGGCTCGAACTTGCGGCTCGAACGATGAGACGCCGCGCCGATCGATCCGATCGCTCTCGAGGTGCTGCATCACCGCCTGGCCGCGATCGCCGAGGAGATGGGCGTGCTCCTCGGACGCACCGGCTTCTCGCCCAACATCAAGGAGCGGCGCGACTACTCGTGCGCGGTCTTCGACCGCGCGGGAGCCTGGTCGCGCAGGCGGCGCACATCCCGGTGCATCTCGGCTCGACGCCGCTCTCGGTGCGCGCCGCGCTCGACGCCTGTCGCCCCGGCCCCGGCGACGTCGTCGTGCTGAACGATCCCTACGCCGGCGGCACGCACCTGCCCGACGTCACGGTGGTCGCGCCGGTGCACGACGCTCGGCGCCGGCTGCTCGGCTTCGTCGCCAACCGCGCCCACCATGCCGACATCGGCGGCATGACGCCCGGGCTCGATGCCGCTCGCGCGCGAGATCTACCAGGAAGGATTCCGCCTGCCGCCGGTGCTGCTCGTGCGCGGCGGGACGGTCGGCGCGCGACGTGCTCGCGCTCTTCCTCGCCAACACGCGCGTACCGGCCGAGCGCGAGGGCGACCTCGATGCGCAACGTGCCGCGCTCGACGTCGGCGCGCGTCGTCTGCGCGAGCGTCGCGGGCGAGATGGCTCCGGCGCGATCGTTCGCGCGGCATGGCGACGCTGCAGGACTACTCGGCGCGTCTCATGGCGGCGACGCTGCGCGAGCTGCCGCGCCGGCACGTACCGCGCCGACGGACGTCCTCGACGACGACGGCATCACGCTGCGGCCGGTGCCGATCCGGGTCGCCGTCACGATCGGCAATGGCCGCGCGCGACGTCGACTTCACCGGCACGGCGCCGCAAGTGCGAGGGCAGCCTGAACGCCAACTACGCGGTCACGCTCTCGGCCGTGTTCTACGTGTTCACCGCGCTCGGGCGCGAGCCGATTCCGGCCAACGACGGACTGCTCCGCCGCATCCGCCGTGGTCGCGCCCGAGGGCACGTCGTCAACGCCCGCTTCCCGGCCGCGGTCGCGGGCGGCAACGTCGAGACCTCGCAGCGGATCGTCGACGTCCTGCTGCGGGCGCTCGCGCGCGCGGCGCCGGATCGCATCCCCGCGGCGAGCGCCGGCTCGATGAACAACCTCGCCATCGGCGGCTTCGATCGGCGGCGCGGCCGGGCGTTCTCCTACTACGAGACGGTCGCGGGCGGCGCCGGCGCCGGCCCGCGCGGCGCCGGCGCCTCGGGCGTCCACACGCACATGACGAACACGCTCAACACGCCGATCGAGGCGCTCGAGGCGTACTATCCGTTCCTGGTGCGCGCGCTATGCCCTGCGCCGCGGCAGTGGCGGCCGCGGTCGGCACCGCGGCGGCGACGGCCTCGTGCGCGAGATCGAGTTGCTCGAACCCGCCGACGTGACGCTGCTGACCGAGCGCCGAACGGTGCCGCCCTACGGCGCGGCGGGAGGAGAGCCGGGGAGGCTGGGGCGGAACGCGATCGTGCGCGGCGGGCGGCAGCGACCACTACCCGGGAAGATCAATCTGCGCGTGCAGGCCGGTGACGCGATCCGCTTCGAGACCCCCGGCGGTGGTGGCTGGGGTCGACGGACGCCCTCAGGAGGTGGTCGTAGACCGAAGCCGCGTTGAAGCGATGCAAAACGAAACGGCGGGCCGGACCCTCCGTCCGTGCCCGCCGTTCAACTACGAAAACTTGCTCACCGGCAGCCGCTCGTCAGCGGCCGAATCGCTTCCAATCGAGGACCTCCCCCTGCCGGCGAGCAAGGCCGAGACCCGTGACCCAATCTCCCCCGCACTCTCCCCGGCGTGCTGGCGGTGACGCAGCCAGATGCCGGTACGCGAGCCGTCAGGCCGCCTTGCTGCTCGCGAGCTCGTCGAGGCGCTTTTCGAGCTGCGCCACTTTCTTCTTCAGCTTGTCGACCTCTTCACGCGTCGGGAGGTTCAGGCCGCGCACGATCGGCTCGACGCTCTTCTCCGCCTGCTTCTCGATCGCGGCGACGATCTTCTGGCCCCGCTCCTCGAGATCCTTGACCGCTCGCTCGGCCCGCTTCTGAAGATCGCTCCTCAGCTTCTGCGCTTGTGCGAGCAGGTCCTGGACTGCCTTCTTGCGGTCCTTGCCGATCAGGTCGCCCGCGTCCTTCGTGAGCCGGTCCATGACGCGCTCACCTTCGGTCTGCACCCTGGTCTGCACCCGCTTGAGGGTGCTCTGCACCTGGTGCAGGCGGGCCCGCAGCCCGTTGCTGATTTTTGCTTCCGCCATCGAGATGCCCCCCTTGTTCGAGTCGAAACTTTCGAAATCGGCGGCGTGATTAACACGCCGCGTCATAGCTGTCAACTCGGGTCGAGCGGCCTGGCGATACCGGCTACTGCGCTTCCTCCTCGACGAGGATGTCGGTCTCCTCCGAGCCCGAGACGCCCTTGGAATCCTTGACCGTCAGCACGGCCGTGTATTCGCCTTCCTTCTGGTAGACGTGGGTCGGACTCGCCCCCGTGCCCGGAGGTGAGCCGTCGCCGAAATCCCAGCTGTAAGTCAGCGGAGGAACACCGTCCTCGACGGAGGAAGTGAACGTCACGGTGAGCGGCGGCTCACCCTCGTCCGGCTCCGCCTCCAGGTCGACGTAGAGCTCCTCGACGGGTTCCGCGGGCGGCTTGGCGGCAGCCTGCGGCGGCGGCGTCGCCGCGACGATGGCGACCGGAGTCGCGGCCACGGTGGCCTTTTCCGGCTCACGTGTGCAGCCAGCGGCCACGATCACGGCGAGAATCACGATGCCACAACGTGCGAACCATCGATCCATTCGATCCTCCTCTGGGGCGCCTTCTGGGGCGTCACTCTGTCGCGGCCCCGATTGCGGGCGTCAGTGCTTAGCAAAGGGTGGCGCGGCAGGCAATTACGGTCGTGTGCTTGACGGCGCGCGCCGCAAGCGCCACAGCAGGGGAGGATGGCGCGGGGCCGGCGGAGGTTCACGTACGAGGACGAGCGGGCATACGAGCGCAGCAACGCCACCCCCGCCGTGCGCGTGCCGCCGAACGCCGTCCTGGAAGCACGCGCGCGATCGATCGAGGGGGCGCTTGCGACCGGCGACCAGCCGCGCGTTCAGACCGCGAGCCAACATCTGCTCGACGCCTTCTGCCAACTCCTGCGCGTCCCTCCGCTGCACGTCGAGGTGTGCGGCGCGCGGCCGCGCAACCGCTATGGTGAGCTCCATGGACTCTACACGCCGGCGGAGAGCCGGCAGTCGCGCGACCGCGTCCAGGTCTGGATGCGTACGGCGCACCGTCTCCAGGTGGTGGCGTTCAAGACGTTCCTGCGGACGCTGCTCCACGAGCTCTGTCATCACCTCGACTACGAGTATCTGAAGCTCGGGCGCTCGTTCCACACCGAGGGTTTCTATCGACGCGAGAGCTCGCTGGTCGCCGCGGTTCTGGTCTCGCGTCCGCCCGTCAGGGAAGCGCAACGGAGTTGAGGGTTCCGCTCACATCCTCTATCTACGCCAGGCGGGCGCCACGCTGGTGGGCGACCTCGCGGTGCGGCTGAGGAGACAGCGGAGCCACCATGTGCGAGTTGCTCGGCATGAACTGCAATGTGCCGACCGATATCGTCTTCTCGTTCGCCGGGTTTCGCCGGCGCGGCGGCGGTACCGGCCCGCATCAGGACGGATGGGGCATCGCGTTCTACGAGGGCAAGGGGGCGCGCTTGTTTCACGACGTGTCGCCGTCGGCGAACAGCGAGATCGCGCAGCTCGTGCAGTCCTATCCGATCAAGAGCAAGAACGTGATCTCGCACATCCGCCGCCGCACGCGCGCACGCGTGTGCATCGAGAACACCCATCCCTTCCAGCGCGAGCTCTGGGGGCGCACCTGGGTGTTCGCGCACAACGGGTATCTCCAGAGGATCAAGCGCAAGCCGTTGCGCTTCTATTCGCCGGTCGGCTCTACCGACTCCGAGCACGCGTTCTGCTACATGCTCGACACCGTGCGCCGCCGCTTCCGCGAGCCGCCGCGCCCGCGCCTGCTCTGGAGTCTGATCCGTCAGCTCGGCGATGAGCTTGCCGCCCTCGGCAAGTTCAACTTCCTGATGTCCGATTCGCGCTACCTCTATTCGTACTGCACGGACGCGCTGTGCTGGATCCAGCGGCGCGCGCCGTTCACGCGTGCGTCGCTCATCGATGCCGAGCTCGAGGTGGACTTCAGCGAGCACACCACCGCCCGTGACCGCGTCGTGGTGGTGGCGACACGCCCGCTCACCAAGAACGAAACCTGGATTGCGTGCCGTCCGGGTGAGTTCCGGGTCTTCGGCGAAGGCGCCCCGGTGCACGCCGCATGAGCGCCGGACAGTCGACGAGCGCGCTCGCCGGACGCGTCTGTGTGCTCGCCGGGGGAAGCGGCGGCATCGGCGCCGTGCTCGCGCGTCAGTTGCACGCCGAAGGCGCGCCGCTCGTCCTCGGCTACCGAAGCGCCCGTGCGCGCGCCGAGGCGTTGGCGTCCGAGCTCCGCGCCGCCGCGCCGGCGCCGGTCACGCTCGTCGAGGGCGACCTCGCCGTCGCGGGCACGCGGGAGGCGCTCCTGGCCGCCGCGCGTGCGCTCGGTGCGCCCTATGGTCTCGTGGTTCTTGCCGGCGACCCGGCCCGCCCCAAAGGCGGTCCTCCGACCCAGGAGGAAATGAGCGCGTCGCTCAACGACAACTTCCTCGGGCCCGTGCTGCTGGCGCGCGCCTTCGGAGACGCGGTTGCGACGGGGAGCGAAGGCGGAGCGATCGTGCTGCTCTCGACCATGCAGGCGCACGCACTCTTCGAGGGCAGCCTCGCCTACGCGACGCCGAAGGCGGCGTTGGTGCACGCCGCGCGCTTGATGGCGAAAGAGTGGGGCGGGCGGAAGGACGTGCGCGTGAACGTGGTGGCGCCGGGCGTGACGGCTGCCGGCATGGCGGAGGCGAGCATCCGGAGCGGCAAGTACGATCGCTTCGTCAGCGGTGACGCGATCCGCCGTTTCGGCCGTCCCGAGGACGTGGCGCGCGCGATCCGATTCTTCCTCGAGCCCGACGGCTACGTGACCGGTCAGGTGCTGGTCGTCGACGGCGGCCTCACGCTACGCCGCGACGTCCTCGCCGGCCGCTGATGCTTGCCGTGCCGCCTCGCGGCCCGGGCTGCGAGCGGCAACCGCTCAGTTGGACGCGCCCGCGGTCTCGCCGTCGACGAGGACGATGTCGTCGGGGAAGACCATGGTCGTGCGACCGGTATCCCAGTCGACGAGCACCAGCTCGCGCCCGAGGTTCTCCAATCCGTAGCGAATCGTTCCGTGCGTGAGGCGGTCGACCACCCCGCCGGCGTATTGCACGTGTCGAATCACTTGGCATCGGCCCCCTGAGAAGATGCGATTGATCACATGCGTGCCTCCCAAGGGAAGGCGCATCCAAGTCCCGTGCCGGGAGCGGGATGGCGGACGGTCGAGAGGAAGCCGCGTGGACTCGAAGGTCGCGCGCGCTCGCAGCCGTCGCGCGCGTGACGGTCTGCACGCCGAGCAGGCATCTCGTGCTCAGGAATGCCGCATTGTGCTCATGCCGGCGCGTGGGTAGAAATCGGACCATGGTGAAGGCGATCTATCTGATACGGCGCAAGCCGGGCATGTCGCGCGAGGACTTCCATCGCTATTGGCGTGAGGTGCACGGTACGATCGCGGCTCGCATTCCCGGCATGCGGCGCTATGTCCAGTGTCATGCGATCGCAAACCCGAGCGCCACGGACGACGACTACGATGGCGCGGCGGAGGCGTGGTTCGACGACATGGAGGCGGTGGCGCGCGCCGTCGCTTCGCCGGAGTACGCGGCCGCGCGCGAGGACGAAGGGCGCTTCATCGATCTCGAACGGACGACGCTGATCTTTACCGAGGAGGTCCCCGTCATTGCCTGAAGGCGAGCGTGATCTGGTGTCATGGCTCGGGGAGCGTTGGGTCGTCGTTGCCGCCCTCGCCGTGCTGCTCCTCCTGTGGCTCTCCTCCGGCCGCCGCGCGCCGGAAAACGGGCGCTACGTATTGGTGCGCGAGGAGGTAGCGTGCGCATCGGCCGTCGAGGGGGACGAGCGCCCCTGGTGCTATCTCGTCCTCGACACTCGCACCGGCAAGATGGAGGAGCGGGTCCGCAAGCGCGGGGGACGCAAGCGGCGTTAGGGAGCCGCCGCCCGAGTAGCTCCGGGCTGCGGATCACGATCCGTCCGCGATCGACTGCGGCGCGGCGGCCGCGCGCGGGTCGAACCGGCGTCGCGGCCGCTGGCCCTGGTCCAGCCGCCTGTGCTACGAAACTCGCTCGTCCCGCCGTCGCTCGGGTCGCATAGCTCAGCTGGTTAGAGCGCCTGCCTCACATGCAGGAGGCCCCTGGTTCGAGTCCAGGTGCGACCACTTCTAGCCGCAACCCAGTTCCTGCCAGATGCGCGTGGGTGGCGCCGGCGCGGCGTCACCCACGGCCGCACGATCAATCGGCGCGCTCGCAACGTCTGACGCAGCGCCGGAACACGTGCTGCGCCCGGCGGATCGCTCGCGCCTCGTTGTCGCTCCGGCTGAGCACGGACTGGCGCAGGGTCTGCGCCCGTTCCTCGCATAGCTCGTCACAGGTCGGCTCGGGAGCCGGGCCGCACTCGACGAGGCACTGCTCGAACACCCCGCGGGCGCCGGCCTTGCACTCCTCGGGATCGCCGCCCGCCGCGAGACAGGTCTCCTTGGCTTCCTGCGCCCGCGCCTCACAGTCGTCCGCGCAGGTGTCGGGCGGCGGTGGGACGCATCGCTTCGCATGACAGAGCTCGCGCGCCGCGCCGGCGCGTGCCGCGCACTCCTCGGCGCTGCCGCCTCGTTTCAGGCAGCGCTGCTCGAGCCGGCTCGCGCGCCGGGCGCAACGCTCCTCGCACGGCGGCGGGATCTCACAGTGGAGCGCGACGCATTCCTCGAACGACGCGCGGGCGGTACCGTGGCAGTCCTCCTCGCTTCCGCCCTCGGCGAGACAACGACGGAAGTCCGCGCGCGCATGCTCTTCACAGCGCTCCTCGCACGATGGTGGGGGAGGCTCGTCGTCCTCGCAGTGCTCGGCGATGCAGCGGCGCGCCGCCTCGGCGGCACGTGCGGCGCAACGCTCGGGGTCGATGCCCTCGGCGATGCAAAGCTCGCGCAGCTGGTTCGCCGCGCTCTCGCAACGGTCCTCGCAGCTCGGCTCGGGCTCGCTGCAATGCTCGGCGATGCACGCGTCGCGGGCGGCCAGCGCCTGCGTCGCGCACGCATCCTCGCCGCCGCCCTCCGCTACACACGCCTGAAAGACCTCCTCCGCCTCGGCCTGGCAGCGCTCCTCGCACGTCGGCTCGGGCTCGGTACACTGCTCGTCGATGCAGTGCTTGAAGATCTCCTCGGCGAGCCCCTGGCATTGCTCCTCGGATAGGCCTTCCGCCAGGCAGTGCTCGCGGGCCTCGGCCGCGCGCGCTTCGCAGCGCTCCTCACAGGTCGGCTCGGGCTCCGGTTGGCAGTGCTCGACGATGCATTGCTCGCGTGCTTCGGCTGCTTGCTGAGCGCACGCCTCCTCGCTGCCGCCGAGCTCGATGCACTCCGCGAACACGCCGCGCGCCGTCTCCTTGCAGCGATCCTCGCAGGAGGGCTCACCTTCGCCGCACATCTCTTCGAGACAGCGCGCCAGCGCCGCCTGGCGGAGCGCGCCGCATTCCTCGGGTTCACCGCCTTCGGCGAGACAATGCTCGGCGATCTCGTCGGCGAGCGCCTCGCAGCGATCCGGGCACGACGGCGGCTTCTCGCAGTGCTCGGCCACGCACGCGTGAAACCTCTCGTCGGCGAGCGCCGCACACTCGTCCTCGCCGCCGCCTTCTTCACGGCAGCCATGGAAGAGCTGCTCCGCTTGCGCGCCGCATTCCTCGACACAGGGCATGCCATCTTCGCCGCCATCCTCTCCGGCGTACGCCGGGACGATCGCCAGCCACGCGAGGAAGAACGACGCGGTGAGAGCTCGCAGTGCGCGCATAGGGGCCTCCATGGATCGCAATCGGAGCAAGTCGCATGCCTCGGGCGCCCGTCGAGCCAGCGGCTACGGAAACGCAGGGGTCATCGCTTGCGACGCCTGACAAGTGGCTCGGCGAAGCGCGATGCGTCTCGCGTACAACGCCGAGAGCACGCGTCATGGCGATGCCGGTTGGAGCGCCGAAACGTAACCAGCGAGGACCACCGCACCGCTCGGCGCCCGACGCCGGCTTTTCACCCCGCGTGCGGCACGCTATAGACCGCGCCGCCCGGCTGCACGCATGCGCTCGTCTACCGAAGATGCTTCGACGTCTTTCCTGCGCATCGTCGGCGTCGCGGCGTTGGTTGCGCTCGCCGCCGAGATCGCCCTGATGCCATGGCTCGTCGAGCTCGACGCTGCGCTCTGGCGCGCGGTCCTCTTCGCTCGCGCCTGTGGCACCGACCATGCCGTCGATCGTCTTCTGGTCGCCGCCACCAGGATGGCGACGCTGTTTCTCGCCGCGGTTGCCGTGCTCGGCGTCCGCCAGCACGGTGTGCGAGCGACCTGGCCGCCGCTCGCGGTGTGCGCGATCGGGCTGCTCACCGGCAGGGTGATGAAGAACGTCTTCATGCGCGCTCGCCCGAGCAGCCTTCTCGATGCCGCGCTCGGGCACAGCTTCCCGAGCGCACACGTCATGAACACGACACTCGCCGCATTGGCGGTGCTCGTGCTGGCAGCCGGCTTTCGCCACCGTATTCGCTGGTGGGCGATGGCGACGGCGTTGTTGGCGATCGTCGCCGCCGGGCGTCTGCTCCTCGGACGCCACTGGCTCCTCGACGTCGTCGGCGGCGGCCTCGCGGCCCTCGCGCTCATGGGTCTCTGTCTTCCGCTGTTCCGCCGCCGGCCACTATTCGCACCTGCCGCCCTCGCCCTCGCGCTCGCCGCCGTCCTCGTCACCGATCTCTACTGGCATCCACTCCACATCCGCCTTCCGACGCCTCTCGACCGAGCGACAGGGAGCGCGGTCGAGGTCGTTGCCGGGACGGATCTCGGCGCGTCGACCCGCGGCGGTGATTGGGAGGCCACGTCAGAGCGCGCATCGGGACGCGCCGCCACATGGCTGCGCGGCGCGGGTACCGTCGTGATCGAGCTGCCGGCGACCGGCGCGGCTCTGGGCTCGAGTCTCGACGCCGGCGCCGAGCTGATGCTGGCCGGACGACCGGACATCGACGGCCGACGGTGCGCGGTGGTGCAGGTCGCCGTCAACGGACGTGCGCTCCGGCCGTTCGTCCCCTTCGAGGGGTGGCGAGAGTACAGGCTTCCGTTGCCCCCCGGTGTTCTCCGCTCCGGCGTCAACGAAATGCGAATCGAGGTGGTCGACGAGCGCAACTCCGCGTGGCGATTCGCGCTCGTCTATCTGCGCGTGGCCGCCGACGCGATCGCTCGCCTATAGACCGTAGGCGGCGATCCGCTGCGAGATTCGTAGGTTGCGGCTCCGGGGCCCACCTCTAGCCTATGAACGTGACATTGCGGAGAATAGGTGTTGAGCGATGCAAGCGCTTCCTTTGACAGAGGCGGCGGTGCCGGGAGCCCGGGCACTGATCGTCGGTGCGGATCGCGCGGCCCGGCAAGCCCTGGTGCGGTTTCTTGCCGAGCATCAGATCGACGTCTGGGAGGGCGACGGAGTCGAGCGCGGCCTCGCCCTCGCACGCCGCCGCCCCGTCGACGTGGTGCTCGTGTGCGCGGATGTGTCTGGCGCCGAGGGCGGACGCTTCGTGCGCGAGGTACGGACGTTCGACGAGCGCACCGCCGTGGTGGCGGTCGCCACCTCGGCCGAGCACGGCCGGGAGGCCCTGGCGGCCGGCGCCTACGATTATTTTCTCGAGCCGGTCGATCTGGTGCGTCTCGACGTCGTGCTCCGCCACCTCCTCGAAGCAAGGGGCGCCCGCGAGCGGAGCGAGCTGCTGGCCGAGCAGTGCGCGGTGCCGGCGCGGCTCGGCCGGTTGGTCACGCACGACCCGCGTGTGATCGCCGTCTTTGCCGCCGCGCGCCGCGTGGCGCGCTACGAGACGCCAATCCTGATCCTCGGCGAAAGCGGCACGGGTAAAGAGAGCATGGCGCGTGCGATGCACGAGTACGGTCGACCCGGGACGCCCTTCGTTCCCGTCGACGGGGAAACACTCATGGTCGACACGCTCGATCGTGCTTGCACCGCGGCACGCGGCGGCACGCTCTTCGTGAACGACGTGCACTCGGTTGGCCCGGAGGTGGCTGCGGCGTTGGTCGTTGCGCTCGATCGCGCCGACGGCGAGATGCGGGTGATCGCGGCCGCCCCCGCGGGCGGGAATCGTCGAAGTCCCGGCACGCCGGTCGAGGACCTCGCCCTTCGTCTCCACGAGGTGGTGCTCGAGATGCCGCCGCTCGCTGCGCGCCCCGACGACGTCGTTCCGATCGCACGCGAGTTGCTGCGGGAGTGGGCTGGCGGGCACGAGCCGCCTACGCTCACGCGCGCCGCCGGCGAGGCGCTGCGCGTGCATCGCTGGTCAGGCAACGTCGATGAGTTGAGAACCGTTCTCGAGGTTGCTCATGCCGCGGCCGGGGCGCAGCCGATCGAGGTCAACCACTTGCCCCCGCCCCTTGGGGCCGAGGCGCCGGAGGCGGCGACACCGGGGAGCCGCAAACTCGCCGACATCGAAGCCGTGCACCTGCGACAGGTGTTGGCCGAGACGCGTGGCAACAAGGCACGGGCCGCTCGCATCCTCGGCGTCAGTCGATGGGCGTTGCAGCGCCGGCTGCAGAAGCACCGCATCTCGGCCGGCGAATCGATGTCCTGAGCCCGCCCGCGGAGCCCGAAGAAGGCCAGCCGGCGGGTGCTACGGAGTCCGACGACTCAGCCGACGACGGCGCGGCGGCGGGCGCTGGCGAGCGAGACTCGGCGACGCCGCCTCTTGAGGGGTGTCACTCGCCGGTGCGAAGTGCGGAGCTGCCGAACGGGTACGCCGAGAGGCATACCGGCGTTCTGGTGCCGCCACGCGAGAAGGCCGCGCCTCAAGTAGGTTGCGTCGATCCCGAGCGCCTCACAGACGTTGCGGAACGAGAACGGAAAGTCTTCCGCGCCGTCGTTGCGGATCCAGCGCTCGGCCTCCGAGCACGCCGGGGAGTTGCGGCGCTGCAGGTGAATGACGGCATCGAGCAGGACGGCGAACATCAGGCGTCGCTCGGGGGTGTCGGAGGCGCGAGCCGCGAGCCGGTCGAAGTACTGCTCGGGCAGGATCGCATCCGGCACGGAGACGTCTTGGAAATGCCCGGTATCGGCTAGGCGGCGCAGCACGGCGCCTTCACTCTTTCTCATGGTCATCATCTTCGCGCCTCGCCTCCGTCTGGGGGGTTACGGCACCTCCCGAAGGCTCGGTTCAGTTGACGTTTCGGAGCTACACGTGAGCAACCCGTGTGCCGTCATCGTCGCTTGGATGCATCGCGCGAATGCCAGGGTCGTTTGCGCTCAACCAGGACAGGATCGCGCAGCTTGTGGACAGTTCTTCGGGCGTCCCCGATGACGTGCGACTGTAGGTAGGCGAAGTCGCTGCGATCACCCGACATTCTGAGGTTGTCAGGTGAATCCCTGACATTGGCGAAACTTACTGCTTAGTCTCATCGATAGTTAGGTTGTGTACCTCCCGACAAAGCGTGAGACAAAAGGGCCATCTTGCTCGGGAATGGAGCGATCCTGGCCGTCCATCCTGCCATGAGCAGGCGCAGGGAATGTGATCAGGATGCGCTGTCTTGCGATTTCGCCAGACTGCTCGGAAGCGGGACGAGCGGAATCAGATGGCGACGGAGAGCGGCGGTCCGATCGAGGAAGCTACCCAGCCGGTCGCTGAACGCCTCCGGCTGGTCGAGCATGACGTGGTGATGCGCGCCGGCGATCTCGGCGACCTCGGCGTGTGAGCACAGGGCGGTCATGCCCTCGAGGGTCGCCGGCTCGAGGAACGTGCTCTCACTGCCGCGGACGAGAAGCACCGGGCACCGCAGCCCCGCCAGGACCGGCGAGAGATCGAGCGGCGGTCGCCTCGAGAACGCCTTGCGGTCGAATTTGAGGGTGAAACCGCCAGCGGCGAGCGGCTTCAGCCCCGAGAGCGCCATGTGACGCAGCACCTCGGGACGGGCCTGGGTGCCGCGCGGGAGCAGGTGGAAGCGCCGCACCGCTTCCTCCCGATCCGCGTACTCGGGGTGGGGAAGGTACGACAGGCGGCTCACCAGCTCGGAGCGCCCGCTCGACGACACCGGCCGCACGTCGACGAGCGCCAGCGCCCGGACCGATCGCGGATTTCCGCCGGCATAGGCGAGCCCGACGAAGCCGCCGAGCGAATGCCCGACCAGCGCGAAGGCTTCGAGCCCGAGAGCGGCGACGAATCCCTCGAGATCCGCGACGAAGTCGGCGATCGCATAGGTCGCGTTGGCGGCATGGTCGCTGTCGCCGTGACCACGCAGATCGGGTGCGATGACTCGATAGCGATCGGCGAGCGCGGGGGCGATGAAGTCCCACCAGTGTGCGTGCGCCGAACCGCCGTGCACCAGTACCACCGGCGGATGCGTGGGCTGCCCCCAGGACAGATAGTGCAGCCGGAGTCCGTTCACCGTGACCCAGCCGCGTTCGGTCTCGGTCGCCGGCGTCGCGAGCGTACGCTCTCCCATCGGTCGAGGGAGTTAACGGATCGGAGCGGTGTGCGCCAGAACCGCGATTGGTACGGGTACGACCGCGATTGCTATATGCGCCTGATGGCGGAGTCGGCACCCGCGCGCCTGGAGGCGCTCGCCTGTGTGGTGCAGCCCGACGTCGCGCCGTCGATCGGCCTCGCGACCGATCGCTACCTGCTCGGCACGCTCGGCAAGGCCAACCGCTCGCGCCCGGGCGTGCTCCGCATCTACAGCTTTCCCGGTGACGTTCTCGCCGCCGGCCGATGGCATCTGGCGCCGCCCGATGCGGTGGACGCCGGCGAGGCCTTCGTACGCCGCCTCGCCGGCGGCCGCGCGCTCGCGCTCGGCGAGGGGTTTCTCGGGATATCGCTCCTGCTGCCGCATCGGTCGGCGCTCTTTGCCGACGGAGCCGAACGCGCTCGCGCCCTTCCAGGTCCTGAACCGCTACGTGCGCGGACTCTTGCGAGCGCTGAAGAGCTTCGGGCTCGCGGTGTTCTATCCGGGCCGCGATCTCGTCACGGTGAGCCGCCGTCCGATCGCGGCGGTCTCGTTCGAGACCGACGAAGAGGGAAGGCTCGCCTTCGAGGCGATCCTCGCCGTCGAACGCCCGCTCGGCTCGGTGGCGCGGCTCCTCGATCGCTGGGACGTGAGCGGCGTCATCAAAGCGGATCTGCTCGCGCTCGAAGCCGGTACGAGTCTGCGCGCCGAGATCGGCGAGAGTCCGACGTTCGGCGAGCTCGCGGCGCGCCTGCGGGACGCGTTCGCGGAACAGTACGGGGTCTCGATCGAGGAGGCGCCGCTTTCCCAGCTCGAGCAGCAGGCGATCACCTCGCTCGCGGAGCGGGAGGGCCGCAGCCTGGACCGGCGCGCGGGCGGCGCGTCCCGACCTGCGGCTCGCGGGCGCGTCGGGCATCCAGACCGGTGTGCTCGAAGCGCACTTTTCGCTCGAGCAGGAGCGCTTCATCAAGGAGATACAACTCGCCGGCGATTTCATCGCCAACTCGCCGGCGATCGCAGCGCTCGAGTACCGCTTGCGGCTCTGCCCAGCGGATTGGTCCGCGATTGCGCGGGTCGTCGATCAGGTCTTCGGCGACCCGTCGAACTATCTGCTCGGGCATCGGCCGGCTCCGCGCCGTCGCCGACACGATCGTGAAGGGCTTGCCGACATGAGCGCCGCGATCGGCCACCAAGGCGCGGAATGTGAGTGACGTGCGTACGCCGGTCGCGGAGCACGATCTGATGGAGGCGCTGGTCGCGCCCGACCGGGCACGCCGCCGCGCCGCGCTCGAGACGCTCGCCTGCCGACTCCCAGCCGCTGGGTGAGGCGCTCGCGCTCGCGGTCGTCGAATGCCTCGGCGCGGAGCCGAAGGCGCTGCAGCGGCGCGCCGCCGACGTGCTCCGCGCGACCGACGCGGGCGCGCGACCCGCGGTGCTGGCGCGCCTGCGTGCCGCCATGCGAGCGCCCGAAGCACGCATGCGTTGGGGCGCGACGTTCGCGCTCGGCCAGCTCGGCATCCTCGACCCCGCGATGGTGCCGTCACTTCTCGAAGCGCTCGGCAGCGCCGACGGCGATCAGCGCTGGGCCGCGGCCGCGCTCATGGTCGGATGCGGTCGCATCGCTCCCGGCGCCGTCGTACCGGCGCTGCTCGCGGCGCTCGAACGAACGAGCCCGGAGCTTCGCAAGATGGCCCTCTACGTGCTGCGGGATCTCGCGCCCGGAACGCCCGAGGTCCGCGACGCGCTGGTGTCTTCTCTCCACGATCCCGAGGTTGGCGTCCGGCTCGCCGCGCTCTCCGGGCTTTCCCGGCTCGACCCGCTACCGCCGGGCGCATGCGATCTGTTGCTCGCGATGCTGCGCAATGATCCCGATCCGGGTCTGCGAAGGGCGGCCACGAGCGCGCTCGGCCATGTCGGACGTGGAGTCGAAGCCAGTGCGGTACGCGACGTGCTTGATGCGGCCGCCCGATCGGACGATCCGGGTCTGCGGCGGGCCGCGGAAGCGGCGCGACGCAAGCTGGATAGGGGAGGTGAGGAGTGACCTCACGTCTACTAGTCAAGAATGGATCGCGCAGCGTCGATGGCGACCTGATCCCCGGTCACCGGCTCCCGCGCGCGCGCCAGAATGCGCGCGTTCGAGCGCGATGCGCACCACCGGGTGCTCGGCACCGTCGAGGGCCATGTCGCGATACTGGGGATAGCGCGCGCGCAAGAGATCGAGCGCGCGCGCGCGCTCGGCGTCGTCGGCGACGATCTCGCCGCGGCCGCGCACCAGCAGGTAGGCGAGCGCGGACCAGTCCTCGTCGTAGTCGTCCACGATCAGAGCGACGGCGGGATTCTCCGCCATGTTGCGCATACGTTTCAGCGCGGTGCCGCCGCGGCGTTTGGGCTTGGCGTCGACGACGAAATAGACGCGGTCGTCCTCGAGCGCGTAGCAGAGCGGGATGACGTGCGGCGCGCCGGAGCGATCGGCGGTCGCCAGATGCGCCACGCGATGGCGCAGCAGAAACGCACGCTCCTCTCGACTGAGCACGTCCGCCACGGCTGCCTCGTCGTCCGCGGAGCGCTAGGCCGCTCCGGGTGATTCCACGGCGCGCTGCGCGGCCGATTGCTGACCGGGCGACAGCAGCGCTCCGACCCAGGGCTCTTCATCCTCGAGGCGTGTCTCGCCGATAAACTCGGCGCGTGCCTCGGCGTGAAACGCTTGCGCCATGCCCTGATAGCGCGGCGAGAAATGGAAGACCTCGAGGCGGCGCGCGCCGGCGGCGCGCGCCAGGAAGCCGGCGTGCCGCGCCGTCAAATGGTGGCGCTTGTCCGCCTCGTCGCGATCGGCATGGAGGAAGCGCGCTTCCGCGTAGAGCACGTCGGCGTCGCGTGCGAGCGCGACGATGCGTGCCGCGTTGTCGGGGTCGAAGCGGGTGTCCACGACGTACGCGACGCGTTGGCCCGGGTGATCGACGATGAGATCACGCTTCAGCTCTCCCGCCGGTACGATCGACACCCCCGTCGGCGCTGCCACCCGAATGGTGATCGTCGCGTCCGGCCCGGACCGCCGCCTTCAGCTCCGCGAGCCACGCTCCGGGGCGGAGGCCGCGCGCTTCGAGCACGTCCGTGCGCACGTTCAGGTGGCGGGTCTCGCTCACGCAGAACGCCAGACACGGGATGCGATGGTCGAGGGTGGCGGTGTCGATGCGAAACGCCGACTGCTCCACCAGGGAGCCGCTCGCGCGCGGCGATGTCCGGCAAGGGCTCGCGCGCGAAGCCGGTGGCGGCGCGAAGACGGCGCGGACCAGGCGGTCGGCATGCCGCTCGACGACGGTCAGGCGGAACGTGTAGCTCTCGGTCAGGTTCCAGGTGTAGCCGGCGAGCTTGCCGGCGATGTTGTCGATCAGCCCCGGCGGCCCGCAGAACGTGAGCTCGCGATCGCGCGGCAGCGTGAGCCGAAGCAGCTGATCGAAGCCCATGAAGTGGTCCATGTGCGTGTGCGACACGCACACGTGCGTGAGGCGAAGACAGTGGCCCGGACTCAGGCGATCGATGCGACCGAGATCGAAGAGCAGCGCGTCGCCCTGCCAGCGCAGGGCGACGTAGAGCGCCGGGTCCTGGAAGGGACCGTTCACGAGGTTCGGGCGGAAGCTCGACTTCACGACGTCATCCTAGCAGGGGAGTTTCGTTCGCCAATAGGAAGGGCTGGCGGCGATGCGGCACGCGCCACCGGCAAGGGGAATCTGCAGCGGCGCGCGCCGCTTCTTGGCCGTCGAGCTCGTGATCTCGTACGCGTCCAGGCCCTCGTTCAAGAGCGCGAGCACGAGCGCGCGCATGCGGATGTTGAGCGTCCGGGCGACGTCGCGGATCTCGTTCATCGTCTTTCCGGGCAGGCGCACGGCGAGCAGCGCGGTCTCGGTCGCGGCGCGCTGTTTCAAGTCGGCGAGCTTGAGCTTCCGCTCCTTCATCAGCGGTCCTTTGAGTCGCGAGATTCGGCGACCGTAACGCGTGGGTCGCGCCCGGGTCAAGGCCGAGGCCTCGCACATGCCGGCCGCGCGTCCGCGCGTGTGTGCCGTGCCGCGTTCCTTCAGCCGGGCGGCCACGCGAGCGCGCGTCCGCCGAGGACGTGGAGGTGCAGATGAAACACGCTCTGCCCGGCGCCCGCGCCGCAGTTCACGACGACGCGAAAGTCGTCGTAGCCGTTGGCGCGCGCGACGCTCGCCGCGACCCGGTTCAGATGTCCGATCAGCGCGTCGTCGCCGGCGGTGAGATCACGCAGGTAGGCGATGTGCTTGCGCGGCAGCACGAGGACGTGCATCGGCGCCGCGGGATTGATGTCGCGAATGGCGACCGCGTGCTCGTCTTCGTGCACGCGCGTGGCCCTTGCCTCCCCGGAACAGATTCGGCAGAAGAGGCAGTCGGCCATGCGCCCGCTTAACGGGTTTGGCAGCCAGCCGCAAGGTAACGCGCAATGGATTTCGCCCTCACGCCCGAGCAAGAGCTGTTGCAACGGACGGCGCGCGACGTGCTCGCCGACATCGCGCCGATGACACGCGTCCGGCAGATGATGGCGGCGCCGGCCGACAGCGGCGCCGACGAGTGGCGACGCATGACGGCGCTCGGCTGGCCGGGTTTGATCGTTCCCGAGAGCTACGACGGCGCGGGGCTCACCATGATCGAGCTGGCGATCGTGCTCGAGGAGATGGGCCGCGCCGTGCTCCCCGGACCTTTCTTCAGCACGCTGGTCGGCACGCTCTTGATACTCGAGTCGGGCGATCAGGCGCAGTGCCAACGCTGGCTGAAGGCGATCGCCGCCGGCACCGTGCGTCCCACCCTGGCGGTGCTCGAGGAGAGCGCGCGTTGGGACGCATCGGGAGTGGTGGCGGTGGCGCGGCCCGAGCGCGCGGGTCTGGTGCTGTCGGGCGCCAAGCTCTTCGTCCCCGACGCCGACACGGCGGACGTGCTCTTGTGCGCCGTGCGGCGCTCCGACGACGGCGAGCTCGCGTTCGTCGCCGTCGACCGCGGTGCGCGCGGGCTCGAGGTCACGCCGCTCGCGAGCATCGATCAAACGCGCCGGGTCTTCGCCATCGCGCTCGACGACGTGCGCGTCGCACGCCGATCGTCTCTTCGTCTGTGACGCCGGCCGGCACCCTCGAGCGCGTGCTCGACCGCGCGCGCGTGGCGCTCGCCGCCGAGATGTGCGGCGGCGCCGCTCGCGTTCTCGAGATGACGGTCGAGTACGCGAAGGTCCGCAAGCAATTCGATCGACCGATCGGCTCCTTCCAGGCGATCCAGCACCAGTGCGCCGACATGATGGTCGAGGTCGAGAAGGCGAGGGCAGCAGCCTTCTACGCCGCCTGGGCCGACGCGTCGGGCGCTCCCGACGCGGCGCTCGCCGCGGCGATGGCGAAGGCGCTGGCGGGCGATGCCTATCGTCAGGTCGCCACGCAGAGCGTCCAGGTGCACGGCGGCATCGGGTTCACCTGGGAGCACGACCTTCACATCTACTTCAAGCGCGCGCAGTCGAGCGACATGACGTTCGGGGACGCCGGCTGGAGTCGCGAGCTGGTCGCGCAGCGCCTCGGCCTGTAGTAAGGAGCGCGGTCAATCATGGCCACCATCCAGAGACAGCACGGTCATTTCCTCGAGGATTTCCGTCCCGGCGCCGTCTTCCGCCACAAGGGCGGCAAGACCGTCACCGAGGGCCTGTTCGCGATCTTCACCGACTTCTCGATGACGACCAACCCGCTCTCGAAGAACGCTGCGCTACGCGCAGGCCTACGGCTTCGAGGGTCTGGTCGTGCCGCCCGGGCTGGTGATGCTGGTGGTGTTCAGCCAGAGCGTCGAGGACGTCTCGGAGAACGCGCGCGCCAACCTCGAGTACATCGACATGCGCTTCGGCGTCCCGGTCTACGTCGGCGACACGCTCGAGGCCGAGACGCGCGTGCTCGGCGTCAAGGCCTCGTCGCGCGATCCGATCTCGGCGTCGTGCACGTGCAGACCACCGGCCGCAACCAGGACGGCGAGGTGGTGCTGACCTTCCAGCGCAAGGTCCAGGTCTGGAAGCGCGATCGGGACGCCACGGTCGCGAAGGGCGAGGTGGCGCCGGCAGAGATCGCGGTCTCGCTCGCGCTGCCGACCTACGATGCCGGCGCGGCGCTACCGCGACCTCGCCCACCTCAGCAACGCCGACACCTACTTCGAGGACTTCACGGCCGGGCGACGTCATCGAGCACTCGCGCGGCCGCGTCATCACGACCGACCACATCATGCTGACCGGCATGCTCGACAACACCTCGCAGGTGCACTGCAATCAGTGGATGGTCGACGCAGGATCCCGAGCGCTTCGTCGGCGGACAGCTCATCGTCTTCGGCGGCATCCCGTTCAACCTCTGTCTCGGGCTCTCGTCCGCCGACGTCGGCGACAACGCGCTCGCCGACATCCGCTACGCCACCGGCCGGCACACCGCGCCGATCTTCGCCGGCGACACCGTGTTCGCCAGCGACCGAGATCACGGCGGTGCGCGACTTCCCGGGCCGTCCCGATCTCGGCGTCCTCGAGCACCGTGCTGCGCGGCCACAAGTTCGTGCGCAAGGACGGCGCGGCCGAGAAGGTCGAGATCTTCTACCTCGAGCGCGAGCTCGCCGTGAAGCGGCGCAGCCACTACGCCTGAGCGTCACCGTCCGGGTCGGCGCGCCATGAAAGCGATCCTCGTCGAAGGCGACGCGCTCACGTGGGGCGACGCCCCGACGCCGGAGCCCGGTCCCGACGCGGTGCTGGTGAAGGTGCACGCCACCGCCGTCAACCGCGCCGACCTCTTGCAGCGCCGCGGGCTCTATCCGCCGCCGCCCGGCGAGTCCGCGATCATGGGACTCGAGGCGGCGGGCGTCGTCGCCGCCGCCGGTGCCAACGTCCGCGATTGGAAGACGGGCGACCGCGTGTTCTGTCTGCTCGGCGGCGGCGGCTACGCCGAGTACGTGACGGTCCACCGCGACATGCTGCTCGCGATGCCGGCAACGCTCGACTTCGAGCACGCGGGTGCGATTCCCGAGGCGTTCTACACGGCGTTCTTGAATCTCGCGCTCGAAGGCGGGCTCGCGGCCGGAGAGAGCGTGCTCATCCAGGCCGGCGGCAGCGGCGTCGGCACCGCCGCGATTCAGGTGGCGGCCCACGCCGGCGCGCGCGTGATCGTCACCGCCGGCAGCGACGACAAGATCGCGCGCTGCCTGGCGCTCGGCGCGCACGGCGGGATCAACTACAAGACCGAGGACCTCGCCGAGCGCGTGCAAGCGCTCACCGAAAAGCGCGGCGTCGACGTCATCCTCGACTGCGTCGGCGGCAGCGTCTTCGAGCAGCACATGGCGATGCTTCGTCCCAAGGGCCGGCTGGTGATCATCGGGCTCATGGGCGGCGCGCGCGCCGAGATCAACCTGGCGCCGGTCGTCGCGAAACGCCTGCGCGTCCTGGGCTCGGTCTTGCGGACGCGGAGTCTCGAGGAGAAGGTCGCGCTGACGCAGGCGTTCAAGGCACAGATCCTGCCCGCGATCGCGAGCGGCGCGATGCGCGCGGTGATCGACTCGACCTATCCCATCACCGAGGCGGAGAAGGCCCACGACCACGTGGCGGCCAACCGCAACTTCGGCAAGGTGGTGCTGCGGGTCGCGTGACGGCGCGACGGTCGGCCGATCGACTGCGAGCCGTATTGACCATCCGGGACGCGGCGTGTAAACGACCTGCGCTTCCCGCGACCGTTCCCCGATGCGCTTCTACGAGTACGAGGCCAAAGCGCTGTTCGCGCGCCACGGCATGCCGCTGCTCGAAGGGCCGCGTCGCCAAGACCGCCGCCGAGGCGAACGCAGATCGCCGCCGAGATCGGCGGGCCGGTGGTGCTCAAGTCGCAGGTGCTGACCGGCGGCCGCATGAAGGCCGGCGGCGTCAAGTTCGCCGACGACGCCGGCCGAGGCCGAGAGCGGCCGCGGCGACGATCCTCGCGCTCGAGATCAAGGGCCAGAAGCCGCGCGGCGTGCTGGTCGAGCAGCGCGCGCCGGTCGCGCAGGAGTACTTCGCCGCGCGTCACCTGGGACGGCCGCGCGGAAGCTGCCGGTGATGATCTTCAGCGACATGGGCGGCATCGACATCGAGGAGGTCGCCGAGAAGCACCCCGAGCACGTCGCGCAGGCGCACCTCTCGACGCTCCTGCCCGTTCTCCGCTACACGCGCCAAGGAGGCGATCGCCGCGCGTCGGGCGTCACCGGCGACGACCTGAACCGCATCACGCCGCATCGTCGCGACGCTGGTCGAGATCTTCCTGCGCTACGACCTGACGCTGGCCGAGATCAACCCGCTCGGCAAGCTCGAGGACGGCCGCTTCCTCGTGCCTCGACGGCCACGTCGACCTCGAGGGCGACGCGCGCGACAAGCACGCGAAGCTGCTCGAGGAGCTCGGCATCGGCAAGGAGGAGACGCGCGAGGCGCGGCCGCCGACGCGCGTTCGAGATCAAGGGCGCCGCAGGTCGACGCGTCCGACCACCGCGGCGTCGCCGGCAACGTGAAGGAGTTCGACGGCGACCTCGGCCTGGTGATCGGCGCCGGCGGCGGCTCGCTCACGCTCTTCGACGCCATCCGCAAGCACGGCGGCCGGCCCGCCAACTACTGCGAGATCGGCGGCAACCCGAGCGTCAAGAAGGCCTGCGAGCTGACCAAGCTGATCCTCTCCAAGCCGGGCGTGAAGAAGATCGCGGTGATGATGAACGTGGTCTCGAACACGCGCGTCGACATCGTCGCGCGCGGCGTCATCAAGGGCGTGCGTCGAGTCGGGCCGCGACCCGGCCGAGACGATCGCCATCTTCCGCATCCCGGGCGCGTGGGAGGACGACGGCTTCAAGATCCTCGAGCAAGTACGGCGTCGAGTACTGCGACCGCACGGTGTCGATGTACGAGGCGGCCGGGCGCGCCGTCGCCAAGATGAAGGACGCTGAGCGCGATGTCGATCCTCATCAACAAGGACACGACCTTCATCATCCAGGGCATCACCGGCCGCGAGGCCGTGAACCTGACGCGCGAGTGCCTCGACTACGGCACGAAGATCGTCGGCGGCGTGACGCCCGGGCCGCGCCGGGCGCGACGTCTACGGCGTGCCGGTCTACGACTGCGTGCGCGACATCACCGCGAAGACGCACGTCGACGGCTCGGTCGTCACCGTGCCGCCGCGCTTCACGCGCGACGCCGTCTTCGAGGCGATCGAGGCCGGCATCAAGCTCATCGTCATCGTCACCGAGCGCATCCCGCGCGGCGAGGTGGCGCAGATGGTCGAGCTGGCGCGGCTGCGCGGCGCGCGCATCATCGGCCCGAACTGCCTCGGCATCCTCTCGCCCGACGAGGCCAAGATGGGCGGCCTCGGCGGCCCGCGCGGTGAACGTGCGGCGCGCGTTCAAGAAGGGGCCGATCGGCGTCATGTCGCGCTCGGGCGGCATGACGACCGAGATCTGCAACACGCTCACCGCCGCCGGCCTCGGCCAGTCGACCGCGCGTCTCGATCGGCGGCGACGCGATCATCGGCTCGACCTACGCCGAGCTGATGCCGCTCTTCGAGGCCGACCCCGAGACCAAGGCGATCGCCATCTACTCCGAGCCCGGCGGCCGCATGGAGGCCGAGCTGGCCGACTGGGTGCGCGAGCACAAGTCGCGCCTGCCGATCGTCGCCTTCATGGCCGGCCGCTTCATGGACGAGATGCCCGGCATGCGCTTCGGCCACGCCGGCACCATCGTCGAGGGCAAGGCCGACACCACCGCCGACAAGATCGAGCGCATGCAGCGCGGCCGGCATCTCGGTCGCCGAGCGCATCGAGGACATCCCGGCGCTGGTGAAGGAGCGCCTCGCGAAGGCGGGACACTGACGATGGCGGGCATGTTCATCGACGTCGAGGTCGACGCCGCGGTCGCCGCCGACCCGGCGCTCGCGAAGAAGCTCGTCGAGGTCTGCCCGGTCAACATCTTCGCGCAGGACGGACGACGGCACGCTCGCGCATCGTCGAGGAGAACCTCGACGAGTGCACGCTCTGCGAGCTCTGCATCCAGGCCGCGCCCGCGGGCACGGTCCGGGTCGTCAAGCTCTACGAAAAGTAGACACCGGAGGTCGTCATGATGCGTTGGCACCGTCTCGTCGTGCTCACCGTTGCGCTGGTCGCGCTCTGAGGGTGCGCCGCTCGCGCTCAGAAAGCGGCGCCGGCGAGCGAGCCCGTGAAGGCGAGCGCCATGACCGCGCCCGGGGTGCCGGCGAACGCCGTGCCACCGCACGTCATGGTCGAGCCGACGGCGCTCGAGTGGAGGCCTTTTCCTCCCGGCGCTCCCGGGAACGATGGTTGCCGTGCTGGCGGGGGACCCGGCCAAGCCGGGCCCGTTCGTCGTGCGGCTCAAGAGCCCGGCGGGTACCAAGATTCCGTCCCACTGGCATCCCAGCGACGAGCACCTGACCGTCATCGAAGGCACGCTCGCGCTCGGCATGGGCGAGACCTACGACGCGAAGGAGCTGCGCGCGCTGCCCGCGGGCTCGTTCGCGACCATGCCGCGGGACATGCGTCATTTCGGTCTCAGCAAGACCAAGACCGTCGTGCAGATACACGGTACGGGGCCGTTTCAGGTGTTCTTCGTGAACCCGGCCGACGATCCGCGCAACGCGCTTCCCGCGCGCTGAAGGTTATTCGCCGCGGGGGCCCGGGTCAGCGGGAGGCGGCGCGTTGCCGAGAGCCTCGGAACTTTCCCGGACCGGACTCGAGAAGCTTGTCTGCCTCGGCAAGCACCCTGCGAAGACCAACGCCGCGGTTCGCGCCAATCTCACGCTCGCCACGCGCCAGAAGGCGGAGCATCCGGCGTTCCCGCTCAGATCGTTCGTACGCCTCCGAAGGGGGGGGGGAGGGGGGGGGAGGGGGGGCGAGGGTGGCGTGGTTGGAGACAACGAATAGTCCAGCGGGCCCTCTGAGACTCGATCGGGACGTCGCCGGAACTTCTGCATATACTCCTTGCCGTAAGTCGCGTTCGGCCACAATAGGCGTTGTGCTGGCGGCACATCACGCGACACATTGTCGGGACTGTGGGCAGCCGTCCGCGTCCAAATGGGTTTTCGATAGGCCCGGTGGTAACTCGAGCCCCCGTCGCTCAGTGCAGCGGCTACCATTGCGATTGATGAACGTGCATTGGCCGCCGTCGCGTCGCCTGACGATGCGTCTGACGGGCGCGGGGAGGTAACGGGATAGATGGCCTGGTGTCGGGTTGATCCATGCTCTTTCGTGGCGACTTCGTCGAGGCCGAAGCGCTTAGCTTCGAGCCGTTGCAGCTTCTCGGTCACCGCCGCCTCGATGACCGCCGCCAAGTCTTCGCGCGTGAGCGCCTGAAGGCGTTCGAGCTTGTCGCGGAGCCGGCGCTCGCGGTGAACTCTACCTTATAGCGGGCGGGTGCAAGGGGCGTTAATCGCGGGCGGAGGCGAGAGTAGCCGCGGAAACTCAGCCGGAGGTGCCGGGATAGAAGTGAGCGGAATCGCAACTGGTCCAGACGAGTTGCCGGACGGGTGGGATCGGCGGCTCGGGCCTCCCCATCGCTCGACTATCCTCGGTCCGACCGAGTTGGGATAGGCTCAACGGGTACTGGCCGCTTGGGACCGCGGCGGAACATCCGGGCGCGATCTCAGCCACGAACCTCGATTTCGCTCTTGGTCGATGCGTCCTCGCGGGAAATCTCCGCACGTTGGCACGGTGAGTCGGCCGACTTTCGCCGTCGATCGAGCCACCGCCCTCGCAGCCCGATCGCTAGAAGGCCGACTCCGACGCTGTGCTCTGACAGCTTGGCGCCGCGGCGAACTCGCTGCCTGGCGCGCGGGAGCTGATAGCCGCGATCTCGCGGTCGGCGTCGCGAGCGCGAGATCGCGCGACGCGTCCTCAGCCGGCGCGGGATACGTCAGTGCAGGCGAGAATCGCAACATCGTATCCTGCGACCGCGTCGCCCGGGCGTAGGTGCCGAGAGGTGCAGCGGTGCGCGGCCAATTCCGCCTCGCTGTGAGCCGGCGCGCTCTCTTCCGCAATGTGAGCGAAGAGAACGGATTCGACTCGCCGCGACTGCTGCACCAGCTCCGACAGGCGTCGGAGAAGCGCGTCTATCGGAAACGTTCTTCAGCTCGTTCATGATCGCCATGGAGACTTCATACCATGGCGATTTTTGGCCCCCTGGTGTCGCTCGTGCGCGCAGGAAATGGCCCGCGATGACCTCCGCGTCTCGCCGCTGTCCAGAACTGACTCGTGTGAAACGTTTGCGTACGTTGCAGGGCAGCATCGCGGGAAGGAGGACTCGCCAACTCGCGCGAGGCTCCCGGCGAAAACGTCAGAGTGAGAGACGAGGTTCCAGCGGCATGGTTGTCAGGAGTATAAGTACCGGGCGTTTTTTGCCGCTGGTGTCGCCGCATCCACAGATCTGATCGCGCGATCCTGCTGTCAGTCGGCACGTGTGACTCGTCATGCGTCTTCCGAGGTACCCAACGGCGCGCAGGCTGCGCCGCTGCCGCATACGAGTTTACGCGCGTCCAGAACGTCGTCGCCGGATCGCGTTCTCGCCAGCTCGAGGACGGTTTCAGTGGCATGCCATCCAACGTCGGCTGCAGTGATCCAGACTCCGACTGGAGTCAGAAGCGATCTCGATGATGGCCTCGAGTGGGGGCTGAAGCGCCCTCGGCAGCGATGCGCCTGGACACGAGCCGTTCGCCCGGTCGCCGCGACTTTCCTACCCCAGCGGCACGCCGACCATGCCGCACGCGACCCATCCGGCGAAGCCGACGAACAGCGGGATGGTCAGGTTGTCGTCGATGCGCAGCGGCAGCATCTCGAAGATGGCGGCGGCTGCGCCGATGAGAAACGCCGCCCCGGCACGCGGCGCGAGCGTCGCGCTGGTGGCGACGCTGAGCACGACGAGCGCGATCACGAAGGCCGCGGCGAAGAACGCGAGTGAGCCCTCGACGGTCTTGTCGGGGACGACGCGACGCTGACCCCACGTGATGCCGACGACGGCGGAGAGCGGGTCGGCGATGGCGAGCGTGTAGATCGCGATCAGGGCGATCGTCTTGGGGAAGGTGAGGATCGTGAGCAGGATGGCGATCACGTACGGCGTCATCGCCGCTTCCTTGAACTGCTCCTCGGCGCGAAAGAAGAGACTGTTCACCCACGGGACGCGCTCGACCACCTCGGGGTAGTGGATGCGGACGCGATCGAGAATGTAGACCACGCAGGCGATGGTGCCGAAGACGTGCACCACCTGCTGGTGCGTGAAGATCAGGGCGTAGGCGGTCGCGATCGCGGTGCCGTTGCCCATGTGGACGAGCCGGCGGCCGAGCTGCAGGTCCTTGCGGGTCGCGGACGGAGCCGCGCTCGCCGCCGCGGGAACGTCGGGTGAGGTGGGCGAGCTCGGCGAGGTGTCTTCGAGCACGGGACTCAGGCTATCCGGGGAATGTCCGCAGACATTAGCCGCGACCGCGTTTCGTCGCCGCCACCAGCGCCCGCATCTTCTCCGCATCGACCGAAATGAAAATCGCCTCCGCCTCGGCGGTGACCGTGTCGCCCATGAAGACCTGCGCGGCGGTGAAGATCTTGCGTCCTTCGATGCGCAGCACGCGCGCTTCGAAACGCAGCTCGACGTGCAACGGTGTCGGCCTGCGATAGCGGACCGTGAGCGTACCGGTCATCCCGGGATTACCGGTCATCGACTGTGCGAAGCCCAGGACCTCGTCGAACGCCGCCGCGACGAAGCCGCCGTGCACGTGCCCCGGGGGTCCTTCGTAGGCCGAGCCGAAGGTCGCCGTGCCGCGCACCACCTCGCCGTCGACCTCGAGCGTGATCGGCGGCGCCATCGGATTCGAGAGACCGATCAGCGGGCTGTAGTCGAAGAGCGCCGTCACGTCACCGGCGTTGGCGGTCTCGGCAAAGCCCGCGGGGACGACGCGCCGCGGATGGCTCGCCAGTCGCACCGCGTAGCGTTCGAGCGCTTCCGCCGCCACGCGCAGCTCGCTCTCGGGAGCGTCGGACGTGATCAGGCGCTCGATCACGCCGCGCATGGCACGCGCGAGCCGGCGCCGTTCGGCCCAGGCACCGGTGGCCTCGACCTGGGTCGCGTCCCAATGCGGATACTTCGAGCCCGATCCCTCACCCATGGCCCTCGTGCTTTGCGAATCCGCCGGCGAGAAGCAAGCGCCGCCGCGATCCTTGCGATGGCCCGACCCGGCACGTAAGAGGCGGACCATGCGCTGGCAGACGGGAAGACGGAGCGAGAACGTCGAGGACCGGCGCGGCATGCGGGTCCCGGGCGGCGGTATGGCGCTCGGCGGCGGCACGGTGCTGGTCATCGCGTTGGTTGCCATGTTGATGGGCGTGGATCCGACGATCGTTCTCCAAGGGCTGGAGCAAGCGCAGCAGGTGGGCGTCGAAGACCAGGCGCCGCAGCAAGGCGGCCCGCCGCCAGAGGGCGACGAGCAGGCCGCCTTCGTCTCGGTCGTTCTCGCCGACACCGAGGATACGTGGGCCGCGCTCTTCACAGGCGCCGAGCAGCGCTATCAGCCGCCCACCCTGGTGCTGTTCTCCGACGCCGTCCAGTCGGCGTGCGGCTTCAGCTCGGCGGCGGTCGGACCGTTCTACTGCCCGGCGGATCGCAAGGTGTACATCGACCTCGGGTTCTTCCGCGAGCTCGACGCGCGCTTCGGCGCCCCCGGCGACTTCGCGCGCGCCTACGTCGTCGCGCACGAGGTCGGCCACCACGTGCAGAACCTCCTCGGTATCGCCGAGCAAGTGCACCGCGCGGGCGCGCGACTCGGTGCCGCCGAGCGCAACGCGCTCTCCGTCCGCCAGGAGCTGCAGGCCGACTGCTTCGCCGGCGTGTGGGGACACCACGCGCGGCGCGAGCGCAACCTCCTCGAAGAAGGCGACGTCGAAGAGGGACTGAAGCGCCGCGGCGGCGATCGGCGACGACCGCCTGCAGCGGCAGTCGGGCGGCAGCGTGCAGCCCGAGTCGTGGACGCACGGCTCGTCCGAGCAGCGCGTGCGCTGGCTCCGTCGTGGTCTCGAGAGCGGCGACGTGAACGGCTGCGACACCTTCGCGGACGGCGGCTCGTAGGCGGCGCGCCCGCGGCTCCGCGCGCGTAGCTCCACGCCAAGCCGCGGGTCGCGCTCGTAGCGTCGCCCCAGCCCGCCCGGACGGCCCACCACGCTGGCGCCTCGGCCGCGAAACGGCTAGGAAACGTCGCATGCGGAGCCCTCGAGATTTCTTCAAGCCGCTGGCGCTCGGCGCGCCGGAGCCGGTGCGCGAGATCCCGATCAAGCCGTCGCGGATGATCCACTTCTTCGATCCCAGCAACCCGAAGATGGCTGGCGAAGCTGCCGGAGCTGGCGACGCAAGGCCGACATCCTGCTCGGCAACCTCGAGGACGCGATCCCGGCCGACAAGAAGATCGAGGCGCGCGAGGGCCTGGTGAAGATCGGCCGCGAGGTCGACCTCGGCGACACGCCGCTCTGGACGCGCGTCAACAGCCTCGACGCCCGTGGGCGCTCGACGACATCACGCGGCTCGTCGGCGAGATCGGCAATCGGCTCGAAGTGATGATGATCCCCAAGGTCGAGGGGCCGTGGGACATCCACTACGTCGATCGCCTGCTGGCGCAGCTCGAGGCCAAGCACAAGGTGCAGCGCCCGATCCTGGTGCACGCCATCCTCGAGACCGCGCTCGGCGTCACCAACGTCGAGGAGATCTGCGCCGCGAGCCCGCGCATGCAGGGCGTGAGCTTCGGGCCCGCCGATCTCGCCGCCTCGCGCCGCATGAAGACGACGCGCGTCGGCGGCGGCCATCCCGCCTACCTGGTGCGCACCGACCCCGATCCGAAGAACCCCGACGCGCCGCGCCCGACCGCGCAGCAGGATCCGTGGCACTACTCGATCGCGCGCATGGTCGACGCCTGCGCGGCGACCGGCGCGCTGCCGTTCTACGGACCGTTCGGCGACATCTCGCGACCCGCTCGGCTGCGAGGACCAGTTCCGCGCCGCGTTCCTGCTCGGCTGCGTCGGCGCCTGGTCGCTGCACCCGAGCCAGATCGACGATCGCCAAGAAGGTGTTCAGCCCGCCGGTCGAGGAGGTCGCTGTTCGCGAAGCGCGTGCTCGAGGCGATGCCGGACGGCCGCGGCGTCCTCATGCTCGACGGCAAGATGCAGGACGACGCCACCTGGAAGCAGTGCAGGGTGATGGTGAACCTCGCCAAGCTGCTCGCCGCCAAGGATCCGGAGCTGGCCCGACTCTACGGCTTCTGAGCCCGGCGCCGAGTCTCGCGCATGAAACAGCCCGTGCTACCTCAGCCGTACAAGATTCGCCCCGCCGCGCGCGGCGACGCGGCGGTGATCGCGCACCATCGCGTCGAGATGTTCCGCGACATGGGGCAGCTGCGTGGAGACGCGGAGGAAGCTGCCCTCACGACCGCCAGTCGCGCGCTGCTCGACGCCGCGCTCCCGAGTGGCAAGTACCTCGGGTGGGTGATCGAGAGCGCGGGCGCTGTCGTCGCCGGCGGCGGTCTCGTGCTGCAGCGACCCTGGCCGGGTCCCGAGATGCCCGCGGGCGGCGAGGAGGCCTACGTGCTGAACGTGTACGTCGAGCCTGCGCACCGCCGCCTCGGATTGGCGCGCGCTTTGATGGAGGCGATGCTCTCCTGGTGTCGCGAGCGCGGCGTCGCGCGCGTCGGGCTGCACGCGTCGGATGAAGGCCGCCCGCTCTATGAGGCCCTCGGCTTCGCGAGCACCAACGAGATGCGTCTCGAAATGTCTGCCGACCGCGCCTGAGCTTTCGAAGGAGGGTCGTCACATGGAAGAAGCGACGTTCGGCGCCGGCTGCTTCTGGGGCGTGGAAGCCGCGTTCCGCCGGCTCCCTGGCGTTGTCGACGTCGCCGTCGGCTACTCCGGCGGCTCGCTCGAGAATCCGACCTACGAGGACGTGTGCTCGCATCGCAGCGGGCACGCCGAGGTGGTGAAGGTGACCTTCGATCCGGCGCGTGTCTCGTACGACGACGTGCTCGACGTGTTCTGGAACTGCCACGATCCGACCACCATGAATCGCCAGGGTCCCGACGTCGGCACGCAGTACCGTTCAGCGATCTTCTTCCACAGCCCCGAGCAGGAGGCCGCGGCCCGTGCTTCGCGCGACCGCCTCGAGAAATCCGGGCGCCATCGCAGTCCGATCGTGACCGAGATCACGCCCGCCGGTCCCTTCTATCGAGCCGAGGAGTATCATCAGCGCTACTTCGAGAAGCACGGCCGGCACTGAGCCGGCGGCGGCCGTTGGTGGTCAGGCGGGCGCGCACGCCGATCACGGGGCGGATCTCGAGCTCGGCGCGTCGATCGCGCCGGGAATCGTGCGGCCGGCGCGCCGACCGCCAGGCTGGCACGTGCCGGGCCCGCCGCCGCTCGTCCCACGTGACCGCCCCGACGTCTGGCCCCGACCCGGCGAGGATCTCTGCTACCTCGCGGGCGACTGGCGCATTCTCCAGCGCGTCCACGGCCACCGCTGGTCGCTCGACGATCTGGTGACGGCGTGGGTCGCGGCGGAAGCGATGCGCGACACGCCACCGGCGCGCGTCGCCGATCTCGGTTGTGGCATCGGCACCGTAGCGCTCTTGCTGGCATGGCGCTTCCCCGGCGCGCGCGTGACGGGAGTCGAAGCGCAGACGATGAGCGTCGATCTCGCACGTCGATCGGCGGCCTGGAACGGCGTCACGGGGCGCTGCGACATCCATCACGGCGACCTGCGCGAGCCATCCCTGCTTGCCGATGCCGAGCCGTTCGATCTCGTCACCGGAACGCCGCCGTATTTGAGGCTCGGAACGGCGACCGCGCCGCGCCGTGAACAGTGTCGACCCTGCCATCTCGAGGAGCGCGGCGGCATCGAGGACTACTGTCACGCCGCGGCTCGGCTGCTCGCTCCGGCCGGGCGCTTCGTCGTATGTGCGGCCGTAGCGCAACGCGCGCGGGTGGAAGACGCCGCAGCCGATGCCGGGCTTTCGATCGTCGCGCGCCTGGAAGTGATCCCGCGCGCCGACAAAGCGGCGCTCTTCTCGGTGTACGTGATGCGCGGGCGCGATGCGGGTGGAGCATGCGGCGCGCCCGAAGTCCGACGGCGGCTCGTCGTGCGCACGCTCGATGGCGAGCGCACGGCGGAGTTCCGCGCGCTCCGTGGCGCGATGGGCATGCCGCCGTGAGCGCTCGGCCGGTTGCCGCAACGGCGGACGTGTGCCAGGGATCAGGATCGTGCCGCATCCGTTGCATCGCCGCTCGGTCGCTGAGCTCTCGACGCTGATCGCCGCGCGCGAGGCGTCGTCACGCGAGATCGTCGACGCGTTCCTCGCCCACATCGCCGAGCGCAATCCGGCGCTGAACGCGTTCGTGACGGTGTGCGCCGACGAGGCGCGTCGCGAAGCGGGGCGTCTCGACGACGAGCTCGCGCGCGGGCGCAAGCGCGGGCCTCTGCACGGGATCCCGTTCGCCGTCAAAGACTTGACCGACACCGCCGGCACGCGCACCACCTACGGCTCGGCGCTCTTT
Source organism: uncultured delta proteobacterium (assembly GCA_963846105.1). Lineage (GTDB taxonomy): Bacteria > Desulfobacterota > Binatia > UTPRO1 > UTPRO1 > CAWJUT01. Next base: position 36,684 of record CAWJUT010000004.1, on the reverse strand, counting down.
CGCGAGCACGTGCCGGTGGCGGACGCGCCGCCGGTCGCGCTCCTCCGTGCCGCCGGCGGCATCATGCTCGGGAAGGTCAACACCCACGAGTTCGCCTGCGGCGTGACCACCAACAACCCGCACTACGGGGCGACGCACAACCCGTGGCGGCGCGGTGTGATTCCCGGCGGCTCGAGCGGCGGCTCGGCGGCGGCGGTTGCCGGCGGCCTCACGCCGCTCGCGACCGGCTCCGACACCGGCGGCTCGATTCGCGCCCCGAGCGCCGCGTGCGGGTGTGTCGGACTCAAGCCGACGCACGGACGCGTGAGTCTTCGCGGGACGTACCCGATGGCGCTCAGCATGGATCACGTCGGTCCGATCGCGCGCACGGCGCGTGACTGCGCGCTCGCGCTCAACGTGATGGCGGCGTTCGACCCCGACGACCCGTGGTCGCGTCGCTTTCCGTCCGAGGACTTCACGCGCGAGCTCGAGCGGCCGCTCGCGGGCCGGCGCGTCGCGATCGCGCCGGGCTACCGTCCGTTGCCGCTCTCGCCGACCATGGAAGCGGCGTTCGCGACGGCGGTGCGCGCGCTGCGGGAGCTCGGCGCGGAGGTGGTCGAGATCGAGCTGCCGGCGATCTACGAGGTGCTCGGCGCCGCCGGGACGGTGCTCTGGGCCGAGACGTATACCCAGCACGCCGAGCAGTTCGCGCGCCACCGCGACGCGTATGGCGCCGATCTACGCGAACAGTTCGACCTCGCCGTCGGCATCACCGCGCCCGAGCTCATCCGTGCCCAGCACGAGCGCGAGCGCGTCGCCGGGGTGGTCGAGCGGCTGTTGTGCGAGCGCGCCGAAGCGCTGATGGTGCCGACCATTCCGACCGAGGCGGCGGCGATCGGCGCCGAGAAAGTCGAGGTCGGAGGGATGGAGATTCCGACCATCGTCGCGTTCGCGTCGTACACGCTGTTCCACAATTTCGTCCGGCTGCCGACGGTGGCGATCCCGGTGGGGTTGGGTGCGGCCGGGCTTCCCACCAGCGTGCAGATCACGGCGGCGGCCGGGCGCGACGCGACCGCGCTCAACGTCGCGCACCAGCTCGAGCAAGCGCTCTGGCCTCACGAGTCGCGCTGGCCAGCCGACTGAGAAAGACTGAGAGACAAGAAAGGAATAGCCATGGCAAAGCTTTCCTACGACGGACCAAACGCGCAGCAGATTCAATACTGGAACGAGCAGACCGGCCCGAAGTGGGTGGCGCTCCAGGATCTCATCGATACCGCAGATCGCACCGCTCGGCCGGCGCGCCATGGATGCCGCCGCGCTCGCGCCCGGCGCGCGCGTGATCGACGTCGGCTGCGGCTGCGGGCAGAGCGCGCTCGAGATCGCGGAACGGGTCGGGCCGACGGGCAGCGTGCTCGGCGTCGATCTCTCGACGCCGATGCTCGAGCAGGCCCGCGCGCGGGCGCGCGCCGCCGGTCTCGCCCATATCCGGTTCGACGAAGCCGACGCGCAGACGCACGCCTTCGGGACCGGCGCCTACGACGTCGTCTACTCGCGCTTCGGGGTGATGTTCTTCGCCGATCCCGACGCGGCCTTCGGGAATCTCCGCCGGGCTCTCCGTCCGGGCGGACGTCTCGCGTTCGTCTGCTGGCGGACGCTGCCGGAGAATCCGTGGATGGCGGTGCCACTCGGCGCCGCCCTGCAACATCTTCCGCCGCTGCCGATTCCCGCTCCCGGCGCGCCCGGTCCGTTTGCGTTCGCGGACGCCGAGCGCGTGCGCGGCATTCTCACGCGGGCGGGTTTCGCCGAGCCCCGCTTCGAGCAGGTCGACGAGGTCTTGAGCATCGGTGGCGGTGGCGATCTCGACGCGACCGTCAATTTCCTGTTGCAGCTCGGTCCGACCGCGGCCGCGTTGCGCGAGGCCGGGCCCGAGAAGGCGCAGGTCGTCGGTGCGGCGGTGCGCGAGTCGCTGGGGCCGTTCATGACCGCGGACGGCGTGCGCATGCCCTCGGCATCGTGGGTCGTGACCGCGGTGCAGCGGTGAGCGTACCGCCCGCGCAGAAGGCGCTCGACCAGCTGGTCGGCGATCCTCGACCTCGAGGAGCTCGAGGTGAACATCTTCCGCGGGCGCACGCCCAAGGAGGATCGCGTTCGCGTGTTCGGCGGACAGGTCGCCGGCTCAGGCGCTGGTCGCCGCCGGGCGCACCGTCGATGAGGGCATCGTGCACTCGCTGCACGCCTACTTCCTCCGTCCCGGCGATCCCTCGATTCCGATCCTCTATCAGGTCGACCGCATCCGTGACGGCAAGAGCTTCACCACCCGCCGCGTGGTCGCCATCCAGCACGGCGAAGCGATCTTCAATCTGCAGGCGTCCTTCCAGCGGCCCGAAACGGGGTTCGAGCACCAGGTGCCGATGCCCGCGGCACCCGATCCGGAGTCGCTGCCGACGTTCAAGGAGCGCATCGAGCCGTTGCTCGAGTCGGCGCCTCCCGAGCTGCTGCGCTGGCTTCAGCGCGAGCGGCCGATCGACCTGCGCTACGTCGAGGCGAGCGATATGCTGAAGCCGACGCCGCGCCCGCCGCGTCAGCTGGTCTGGATCCGCGCCGACGGCCGCCTTCCCGACGAGCCGCTTCTCCTGCACCATTGCATCGTCGCGTACGCCTCCGACATGAGCTTGATCGATACCGCGACCCTGCCGCACGCGATCGTGTGGTTCGACATGCGCTACCAGATGGCGAGCCTCGACCACGCCATGTGGTTCCACCGTCCCTTCCGCGCCGACGAGTGGCTGCTCTACGCCCAGGAGAGTCCGGCCGCGGCGGGCGCGCGCGGCTTCACGAACGGACGCATCTTCACCCGGGAGGGCAAGCTCGTGGTTTCGGTCGCCCAGGAAGGACTGATCCGCGACCGTCATGCACGCGGCTGATACGAGGGCCGTCTGACGTTGAGCCGCCTGTGGTTTTCTCAGGCGATGCGCGCTATGGGCCGGGGCGATGATCGAAGCGGGAAGCAAAGCGCCGGAGTTCTCGGGGATCACGGCTGACGGCACGCGCATCGCCCTCAGCGACTTTCGCGGCAAGCAGCCGCTCGTGCTCTTCTTCTATCCCAAGGACAATACGACGGTATGCACCAAGGAGGCGTGCGGCTTCCGCGATCAAGCCGGCGAGATCGCCGCCGCCGGTGGCGCGGTGGTGGGCGTGAGCATGGACACGCCCGAATCGCACCAGCGCTTCGCCTCCGGTCAGCGCCTGGGATACCCGCTGATCTCGGATCGGGACGCGGCCATCTGCAAGGCGTTCGGCGTGGCGCGCCTCGGCGGCTGGCTGCCACCCAAGCGGGTGACGTTCGTGATCGATCGCGAGGGCATCGTCCGGCGCGTGATCGCGAGCGAGTTCAACGCCAACACGCACGTCGACCAGGCGCTCGAAGCGTTGCGGGAGTTGCCGAAGGCCTGACATGACGCCGCGGCTTCGCCGCGGCGACCACGGCTACTGCACCGACGCGGCGCGCTTCGGCTCCTCGATCTGCTTGGCGAGCTCCGTGAAGGACCGGGTCTTGAACGACTCGGGCGTGAACCCGAGGTCCATGCGTCCCTTCCTCGAGCCACGCGTGCTCGCCCTTCATGACGCTGGCGGCGAGCGCCGTTCTTGTCGGCGTCGTCGTTGCTCCACAGGTCGCGGAAGAGCCGGCTCACCTTGCGGCGCGACGTTCCGGCAGAAGAGGTCGGCGAGCTCCGCGGCGTGCGCGGCCTCGGGATCGCTCGTCGTCGCGCATGCTGGCGCGCGTGCGACGATCGCCGCCGACATCGCGAACAGCTCCATGACGACGTCGACGCAGCGGAAGAGGAAGCCCTGCTTGCGCTCCATCTTCGCCTGGTAGACCGCCATGCCGTGGAAGCTCTCGCGCGCGAGCTTGCGGCAGCTGCGCTCGACGAAGCGCAGATGCGTCGCGAGCGTGCCCCAAGTCGCCGTAGCGGACCGGCGTCGCCGAGCCCGCGCAGCCACAGCGGCGGGTACCAGCCGGCGTAGAAGCCGAGGATCTTCGGCAGCGCCGACAGCTTCTCGCCGAGGTCCCGTTCTTGGGATCGATCATCGCGCCGGCGACCTGCAGGTGCTTGTCGACCGCCTCGCGCGCCATGAAGAGGTGCATGATCTCGCTCGAGCCCTCGAAGATGAGGTTGATGCGGCAGTCGCGCATCATGCGCTCGACCGGGATCGGCGTCTCGCCGCGGCCGTGCAGCGAGCGCTCGGTCTCGTAGCCGCGGCCGCCGCGGATCTGCAGCGTGCTGGTCGACGATCTCCCAGGCGCGGACGGTGTTCCACTCCTTGGCGGCCGCGGCCTCGAGGCGGATGTCGTAGCCGCCGCGGTCGGCCATCGCGCTCGCGAGCTTGCGCAGACCGAGTCCATCGCGAAGGTGGTCGCGGCCATGTCGGCGATCTGGTGCGCGATCGCCTCGTGCTTCCAGATCGGCACGCCCCACTGGACGCGCGCGTTGCCGACCAGCCGCGGCACGATCTCGAGGCACTGCTTGGCGATGCCGGCGCACGCCGCGGGCAGGGTGAGCCGGCCGGTGTTGAGCGTGATGAGCGCGATCTTGAGGCCCTTGCCCTCCTCGCCGATCGAGGTTCTCGCGCGGCACGCGCACGTCGCTGGAAGCTGACGACGCCGTTGGCGAGCGCCTTCAGGCCCATGAAGCGGCAGCGGTACTCGACCTTCACGCCGGGCCAGTCGGTCTCGACGACGAAGGCGCTGATCTTCTTGCGTCTTCGGATCGCGCGCCATCACGACCAGCAGCTCGGCGAGCGTGCCGTTGGTGCACCAGAGCTTCTCGCCGTTCAGCACGAAGTAGTCGCCCTCGCGCTCGGCGGTGGTCGAGAGGCTCGCCGGGATCGGAGCCGACGTGCGGCTCGGTGAGCGCGAACGCCGAGATCGCGCCGGCGGCGCAGCGCGGCAGGTACTTCTTCTTCTGCTCGGGCGTGCCGAAGAGCTTGAGCGGCTGCGGCACGCCGATCGACTGGTGCGCCGAGAGCAGCGCGCTGATGTTGCCGTCGTAGCTGCCGACCATCTCCATGACCTTGCAGTACTCGGTGACCGTGAAGCCGAGGCCGCCGTACTCCTTCGGGATCTTCATGCCGAAGGCGCCGAGCTTGCGCAGCCCGTCGACCACCTGCTCGGGGTACTCGCCGGTCTCGTCGATCGCGACCGAATCGACCTCGGTGCGCAGGAAGCTCTCGAGCGCCTCGTAGAAGCGCCGTGAACTCCGGCCGCTCGCTCGCGCGTCACGGGAAAGGGTGGATGAGATCGAGCTGGAAGTTGCCGAGGAACAGCTCGCGCAGGAAGCCCTTGCCTTCCCATTCGGTCTGGCGGGCTTGCTCCGCGATCTGACGGGATTCCGCTTCCGTGGTCATCCGAGCTTCGGGTGCACTCATGCTTCTTGCCTCCTGGAGGTCTGAGGATTGCGGCACTGCGGACCGCTGCGGACCGCCTATGGTCACTCGCGGATGTGCCTTCCGTCAAGGGCGCGGGGCAGGCGCCGGCGGGGCTTCAGCGACCTTGGTTTTTCGACGCGGCCGGCGCGCTCTCCGGGTAAACCCCCGGCGCCGCGTGGCGCAATTTGAAGAGTTTGCCACGATCATCGGGAAGGATGCGTACTCGACCTTCCGAGAACGGCCGGGTTCTCGTCGAAAATTGCCCTCGTCGTGAGTGCGCGACGGAGGCATGGAGCTTGCCTCTTCTCGGGTAATCAGCCTTCGATGCAGGAAGGAGGTCACCATGTATCTACGGCTACGGTGTCGGAGGACTTCTCGTCCTCGGTCATTCTGATCGTTGTTCGCCGTTCACTGCCCGCGACTCTAACGTCCTCGTCCAGCTCCACGTTCGCGGTTCTTGAAGGCGCACCTCCGCTCACGCAGTCGCCTTCTGTAGTCGAGCTAGGGGCGCGCCGGCGTTTCCGCCGGGAGCGCCCCATACTCGTCGTTCGAACTCGAGTCTCGTTCCGGTTTCACGTACGTCCCGAAAGGTCTCAGTTGATTCGTTCCAGCCGACCCGTCACGCGGAGGGTGCCTACGAACGGGTTCCCGAACGGATCGGTGACCACGGTCTCCGCCTCTCCGTCCCAGACGAGGGCGACCACCTGGTTGCCGGCGAACTCGGGCGTCGACAGAAAGTCCGTGCGGATCGTGCCTTCGAAGGGCTGCACGAAGTCCTCCTGGCAATTCTCGGTGCCGGTTTCCGTGTTCGATCCTTCGACGTCCGCCTCGATACCCACTTCGAAATCTGCGCCGAAATCGTGCAACGTGTCGGGTTCGTCGTCGGTGTCGGTGGTGGAGGCGTCGATCACCTGGCGGGCGAGGCCCGGCTGGCAGTCCTCGTCCAGCTGGTACAGCACGCGGGCGCTCCCGCTGGTCTTGAAGCCGCCGTCGGGCTTCGACTCCAGCCGCACCGTGTACGTCTCGGTGCTGTTCACCGTGGTCACCTCGCTCATACTCTCGATCGTCTCGGTGATGGTGCCCGGTCAAAAATGGGGAGAGGGGAGATGCCGCAGCCGATATCCGCCAGGAGCTCGTCGCGCTGCGCGGGGCTGCCGGTGTAGAGGGGGGTGTTGGCGTAGAAGCAGAGGGCATCGATGTCGGAGACCACGAGCTCGTTGAAGGTCCGCTCCTCGCCAGCCACCTCGACCGTGACGTTGGTGATCGAGCGCGCGCCGAACTGGGTCGAGCCGGTCGGGTCGAGGTCCATCCGGCTCACCGAGGCGCTGCCGCCGGTGAATCCGTCGCCGTTCAAATCATGGCGGCTGAAGTTCTTTATGGATGGTTCGATCACGTTGCCGAACTCGTCGACGTACGCGTCATGGAACGCCTGCAAATCAGTGAAGTCGAAGCCGTTTGCGCCGCCGACGTCGAGGATCGCGAGCCGCACCGGCGCGGTCGTTGGAGTGACGGGGACAGCCTCGTCGAGGGACAGCACCGTCGCGTAGGCGTCGATCTGAGCCATCGAGGGTGACAGCGGGTCGACGTTCGCCTGGATGGCGGCGATGGTGTCGGCGACGGGCCTGCCGCGCAGCTCCGGCGACAGCATCCACATATAGGCAGCGAGGGCCGCTACCTGAGGGGCGGCGGAGCTCGTGCCCTGGGTCGGGATTCCGAGCAACGTGGGGATGCCTTCGCCGACGGCGAGCACGTCGGCGCCCGGCTCGGAGAAATCCGACACCTGTACGCCATCGGTGCTGCCGACGATCATCACGTTGCCGGCAGGCTGGGCCGTGGTCTGTCCCGCTGCTTCGATCACGGCTTCGAGCGCGGCCTTCTCTTGGGGGGTGGCGGTCAGCGAGGGCAGGCAAGCTCGGGCGGGTTGCAGGCTGACGTCGGCTCCCACAGGGTCGGAGTCGCTCACGAACGTCATCGAGCTATCGGCGCTGGCGGCGACGTTCAGGGCGGAGTTGAAGTCGGCGACCTGATTGCCTGGGTAGAGGATCGCCACCGGGTCGGAGCCGTGGTTGCCCGCCGCGGAGGTCACCAGCACACGGTCGGCGACCCGTCCGAGCTGGCGTCGTTGCATCACGCCCCAGGTCGCCCGCTCGGCGGCCCTCGGAGGGTTCGAAGTTTTGCAGCGTGCACGGCTCTGCCGCACTCGACGAACGAGAACGACGCGTTCACGATGGCCTTCCCCGTCGGCCGGCAGCGCCAGATCGATCGCCTGTGATGACCGCGAGCACGTCTCCCAGCGTACCGATCTGCAGCGCCTTCAGAGTGAGACAATCCGGAAAGGGATTGGCCCCCGTCGGCACGGTGGCATCGAGCTTGGCCGCGAGCGTGGCGAGCACGTCGTAGCCGTGATTGCCGTCGAGGTTGTCTACCGGAGCCCAGACCAAGCTCACCCACCCCCGGCACCTGGTTGGGGAACTCTGTGTACAACGCGTCTGCCGGCCGGCGGAATTTGTCGGCGACGATCACGGTTATCCTGCTGCCGCCCGCGCAGGAACCGGCCAGGTCCCGGGCGTTCCACGCCGCCGGGAACCGGGTCTCTTGCAGGTATCCGAAGGCCGCGACCGCGTCGGCGGGCGGCGGCGGCGCCACGGTCAGGCGCCACGTCTCGGCCGGGCAGCACCAGAAGGATGCCGGGCTGGGCTTGCAGCGTGGCGGCGAGCGCGGCCAGCGCCTCGGGACTGTCCTGGCGCGGAACGCCGACCACGACCATCGGCAAGCCGTCGACCATGCCGACGATCAGCCCGCGCACCGACTCGAGCGCGGCGTTCACCTCGCCCACCGTGGCGTCGGCCGCGATCGCGACGTCCAGGCGAGTGAGCGTCACCCCGTTCACGACGTCGGTCGTCCGCAGCCGGTATGGGCGGCAGATCGAACAGCGCGTCCACCGCCAGGTCTTCCGCGGTCCCCGCCAGCAGCGCCCCTTCCGGAGACTGGCACGCGAGGCTCTCGAGGTCACACCCCGCGAGCGCGAGCAGCTCGTCGCGGCGCGGCGCCTGGAAGCGCAGGAGATCGTCGGCGCGCGTCTCGTGCTGGTCGACGAGACAGTCCTTGTACCCCTCGTAGCTTGCGGGGTCAGCGTTCACGAGCGCGCACTCGGCGGTCGGCGCCGCGAGGTTGGCGCCGTTCGCGACGCCCAGCACCGCTTCATAGAAATCGGGGAAGTCGCCCGGATCGGGGAGGCACTTCTTGTCGACCGAGCGCCGGAGCTTGCTCGCGGCGGCGAGAATCTTGACGAACCCCTTCGCGCAGGTGGCGCCGGCCTTCTTCGAGGCACTTCAGCTGATCGGCGCCCTTCTTGGTCTGCACGCAGACGAAGCTCGCGTCCACGCACTTCTCGAGGCTCTGCAGCCTCGTGCTGACGAACTTCGTCCCGGCTTTCTTGATCGTCGAGCCGCATTGCACGACCATCTTGCCGGTGCGGCTCGGATCGTCGAGATTCTCGCCGTTGCCGAGGTGGTCGAGGCACGCGAACGCGGGGGCGGTGAGCCCCGCCGCAGCAGTCGCTTCCTCGATCAACTCGCGCGCGCGCGGCTCCTGCACCTCGAAGATGTCCTCGGCACGGCATCCGTGTTGCGCGGCGACGCAGTCCGCGATGTCCGGAACGGTTGCGACCGACGGGCAGTCGACCGGCGAGGGTGTCGAAGCCGAGGCCGTCCGCACTTCGCAGGTCGTCAGGGGTGAGACCCTCCAGCCTCGCAGGACTTCCGGACGCTGGCGACGAGCTTGTCTTCTTCGGCAGCGATCTTCGCGAAGCCCTCTGCCTGCGCGCACTTCTGCCCCGCCTTCACGACGCAGGCCTGCTGCTCGGGACCGTCGGCCTTGGTCTGGATGCACTTCGAGATCCCGGTGGTGCACTTGTCGAGGTTCGCGAGCTTCTTGCCGACGAACTTGGCGCCGGCCTTCTTGATGGCCGCCTGGCATTTGACGGCCGGCGCGCCCGGCGGCGTCCGCACTGCGCTCGGCGTCGGGGTTGCCACGGTGGATGTCGCTGTCGGCGTGGTCGTGCCCGCGACGATCCCCCCACGCGCCGTGGCTGGGATGAGAACCGACAGAAGCGTGGCGAGTAAGAGCGCTCGTGAGCCCATCGCCAACTGGGACTTGTGAAGCATACCGCTGCGCCTATGGGATCGGAGGCGAAGCGACGACATTGTTGTCTTCGTTCCGCTCGTCCACTGCATTGAACACGTCGAGGACAGCGATGACGAACTGTCCGGAGGGATCTACCCCTTTCGCAAGCTTCGCCTCGAAGTGGATCTGTTTGTGCGCACCATCCTGAACGACGCCCACGTTGGCCGTCGTCAAGAATGTGTCGTCCTCATCCCACAGCTCATCGCTCGAAAGGTAGAAGGCGACCGCACTATGTACATCAGTACTTCCCGTTCCCGGGTTCTCGACGATGATTGTTCCGTTGACCTTGCACGCCAAGTCTTGCGCTTCGTGTTGGCAATGCTGCGCGACCTCCTCCCACACACCGGAGATACCGGAGTCGACGACGACGAGAGTGTTGAGTGCGACGTTATTGTTCTCGCGGGCCTCGGTGATGAGGAAGTCCGCATCGGCCTGCCCGCCAAAGGTGTAGTTGCCGGGCTGACCGTCAGCCGTGAACGTCACCACGATCTGCATGCGGGTAGCGAGCGGCGCGGTCGCGTTACTGGTAGAGCATTGTATGAAGTGCCCTGGGATCGACGGGAGATTCTGGAAGTCGCAACTGTTCTGAAAGCCGAAATCGATGCTCGGGAAGGAGATTGGGAAATTCGTAATCAGGTTGATCTCGGCAGCAGGCGCAGGGACATTGCCGATGTTCCACAGTGCGGTGGTGTACTCGACGGAGTCACCGCGACGGACGCGGAACGGGAGATCACGGACTACGACATACAGGTCGGGCTGCGTGGTGCTAGTGGGAAAGCGCGGCGCAAGGCCGGTGTCCTCGCAGCCGAGGCCGATGCTATCGATGAGTGACCCCGCCTTCCCGCGGATCGAGCGGGCCGGCCTGTCGCCCGCGCAGTGCAGCGAGAATGACGTCCCGCCCGTGCCACCGGCCTTGAACTGATCGACCCTCTCAGCCGCGAGTAGCACGGTGCCGTCCGTTTCTACGGGCGCGCAGATGAGCTGAATTCGGTCGACGACCGATGCTGCCCGGCCCTGAAGCCCGGTTACCGCCCAGCCGCGCGGGCAGCGGAGATCGAACGCCGTCCCTCCGGATCCGCCATTGGAAGACAAGAAGTTGGTGGCAACGACTTCGCCGATCGTGCTCTGCCGGGCGCAGACAGCATTCACCCGGTCGACGAGAGTGCCCGACCGTCCCTGGATGCCATTCAGATAGAAGCCGAAACCACAGGTCTTTGTGAAAAGGGTGCCTCCACCGCCGCCCGCCTGGGGTGTGAAGCTCAGAACTCCGTGCGCCACCGAAGGGCCAGCGAGCACCCAGGCGAACACCGCGAGCATGATGGATGGTCTAGCCACAGCGTTCCGCCTGTCAGTTGATCTTGTTTGATGCGCTTTCATGGTCGTTCTCCTTTGAAATGTGGTGATCACGGCTTCAGTGTGGCAAACGTGTCGCAATGCGATCTGGCCGTGGTGATCATGAGGTCGCTCGCCCGGGCTCGATCGTTCCCGTTGCAGTCAGATCGCACGTCGCGGGGGAGCCGAGGTATCCCGCGAATGAGGGATGCCGCCGGGCCGATCGGGTTGGGCCGTGAGTCGCGAGCGACGTAGCAACCGCCGGCTGGCTTTCTGGTGGGTTGCCACTCTCGTCCTGCCACTCGCCTTCTGGTGGCTCATGCGTTCCCTCGACACGACGACGCTCACGACCGCGACCGCGTCTCTTCTCGAAGCGGAGTTTCTCGCCACACCCGGCGCGGCTCCGCCGGTCACAGCCGCCGGCTGGGAGAGACGACCGATTCCCGACGACTGGCGAGTGAGCGCTCCAGGCGCGCTCGAAGGATGGTACCGGCTGTCGTTCCACGCCGGCGACTCCGCCATCGACGACTGGGCGGTGTATCTCCCGGTGGTCCACACCAACGCCGCCGTCTGGGTGAACGGTCAATTCGTCGGAGACGGCGGACGGTTCGAGGAGCCGCTCGCTCGAAACCGGAACCGTCCGCTGCTCTTCGCGGTTCCGGCGAGCCTCGTCGTCGCCGGCAGGAACACGCTGCACCTGCGCCTCAAGGCCGATCGGGTCGGGACCGGAGTGCTGGGGCCCGTGCACGTCGGGCCGAAACAGGCGCTGCGTCCAGTCTATGCTCGGCGACACCTCTTCGCGGTAGAGCTCCTGCGCGCGATCGCTGTCGGTCAGGTGGTCGTGACCCTCTTCATTGCCGTTCTCTGGCTGCAGCGGCGAGAAGAGACACCCTATATGTGGGCGGCGCTCGGCGGCTGCGCGTGGATTCTGACCTGGCCGTTCATTCTGGTGGTCGAGACCCCGGTTGCGACCCGCGCCTGGTACTGGCTCTGGTACGCCGCCGCGGGATGGTTCACGTTGCTGGCCTCGCGGTTCGTCCTCGACTTGATCGGCGAATCGAGCCGCCGAGTGAACCGCTGGATCCTCGGGTGGGGGAGCACGGGATCGGTGGCGCTCGCCGGGCTCGCCGTCGTCGACTCATCGTGGTTCCACGCGTTCGCCATCTGGGTATGGATTCCGCTCTCGTTCCTGGCGCCGACGTACTCGACGTTCCGCTTCTTGAAGACCCTCGGCCGCAATCCAGGCGACCTCGAGCTCGGAGGCAACTATGTCGTCGGCATCAGCATATTCGGCTGCGGCATGCACGATTGGATGGTCCTCGCCGGTCTGCTTCCCGCCCTCGAGAGCTTCTACTCACCCTACCCGGCGCCCCTCTCGCAGTTGGCGATCGGCGTGATCCTCGTGCGGCGCTTCGCCGGGGCACTCGGTGAGTCCGAGGCCCAGGTCGAAAGCCTCGAGGAAAAGGTGCGTCAGAAGCGGGCAGAGCTCCAGCAGGGCTACGAGCGGATCCGGGAGACGGATCGAAGCCGTGTGCTGTCCGACGAGAGGCAGCGCATCATGCGCGACGTGCAGGACGGCCTCGGCTCGCATCTCGTCTCGACCCTGGCGCTGACCGAACGCACCGACGCCGACCGCCACGCCATCGCAAACGCGGTGCACACGGCGCTCGATGATCTCCGCTTGATGATCGACTCGCTCGGTCCCGTGGAGGGAGAGATCCTGCCGGTGCTCGGACAGCTCCGCGTTCGCCTCCAGCCGAGGCTCGACGCCGCCGGAATCCGCGTCGAGTGGCGGGTCGAGGACGTGGCGCTGGTTCCGGACCTGGGACCTCACCGGGTATTGCAGATCCTGCGTATCCTGAACGAAGCGATCGGCGAGATCCTCGGCCATCCCGGCGCGCGGACGATCACGGTGCGAACCGGCGATGCGACGGCACCCGAGGGCCGCGCCGCGGTCTTCGTCGAGGTGGGCGGCGACGGAAGCGGGCGTGTCACGCCCGGCGAGCGCATGCGCCGGCGGGCGCGCGAGATCGGCGCCTTGCTCGAGACCGAGAGCTCGCCAGGGAAGAGTCGCTACCGTCTGTGGCTTCCCCTGGTGGAGAGTGAGGACCGATGAGACGATCGCGCCTCGTCTCGTTCATTCTTCTCTCGGTGCTGGTGGCGCTCGGTGCGCGGTCGATCGTGGCGTGGCTGGACTCGGCCACGCTCGCCGTCGACCTTCCACCCCTGGTCCGGACCGAGTTCGCCGCGATCGCGGGCGCGACGCCGCCCGCTGTCGACGCCGCGTGGCACGAAACGATCCTGCCGGACGACTGGCAGAAAGACCGTCGGCCGATCGTCGAGGGCTGGCATCGACTGCGCTTTCACGTCGCGGACGATGCCGCCCCGTGGGCCGTCTATATTCCGGCCGTCCACATGAACGCGGCGGCATGGGTGAACGGCCGCTTTGTCGGTGACGGCGGACGCTTCGAGGACCCCGTCGCGCGCAATTGGAACCGTCCGCTCTTCTTCCCGATCTCTCGCCATCTCCTCGTCCCTGGCGAGAACCTGCTCCACATCCGCGTGAAGGCGGATCGCGCCGGCGGTGGTCTCCTCAGCCCCGTCTACGTCGGGCGCGACGAGCCGCTGCGTGCGGCGTACACCCGTCGCTTCTCCTTCAGGGTGACCGCCCTGCGCGGCATCGCCATCTCTCAAACTGTGCTGTTGCTCTTCCTCACGGCGCTCTGGGCGCAGCGCCGCCGCGATACCGTCTACGGCTGGTTCGCGGCTGCCTCGCTCGCCTGGACTCTCACCTGGCCGAACCTGTTGGTCGTCGCGATCCCCGTCCCTGCCCGCGTCTGGGTCCTCCTCTGGTACCTCGCGGGTGGCTGGTTCGTCTTGTTCCTCGTCTGTTTCGTTCTCGACTTCATCGGAGAGCGCAGCCCGCGGATCAACCGTGCCCTCCTCCTCTGGGGGCTCGTCGGCTCGACAGTGCTCGCCGTACTTGCCGCGTCGGGGTCGTCGTGGTTCGAGGCAGGAGCGCGTGCCTGGGCGGCGCCGCAATACGCCGCTGGCGCTTATGCCGTCGGTCGAGTCGGCGTCGCGCTGTGGCGCAATCCCACGAGCTTCGAGCTGCGCGTGGCCTACGTGTCGGGCCTGGTGCTGGTCGGCTGCGCCCTCCAGGACTGGCCGATCCTGGTCGGCCTCCTCGGCCGCGAGCATTCCTTCTACGTCCCCTACGCCGCGCCGCTCTGCCAGTCTGCCATGGGTTTGATCCTGGTCCGCCGCATGGTCGCCGCGCTCCGTCGCTCCGAGGCGCTCGCTGCGGACCTCGACCGGCGCATCGAGGAGACGCGACGCGACCTCGAGCGCAGCGAGGAGCGCAGCCGCGCCGTGGAGCGGAAGCGCGTGCTCGCCGAGGAGCGCGAGCGACTCATGCGCGAGATGCACGACGGCCTCGGATCACATCTGGTCTCGACGCTGGCCCTCGTCGAGCGGAGTGACGTCCCACCGGTTCTCGTCGGAGATGCCGTGCGCGGCGCGCTCGACGATCTCCGCCTGATGGTCGAATCGCTCGAGCCCGCCGACGGCGACCTGCTGCCCGCCCTCGGGCAGTTGCGCTCCCGTCTCCAGCCGCGACTCGAGGCGGCAGGGTTGCGCGTCGAGTGGCGCGCCGGGGACGTCCCCTCGATCGAGGGCTTCGGGCCGCGCCAGGTGCTCCAGGTTCTGCGCATCGTCGAGGAGGCGGTCACCAACGTCTTGCGGCACGCGGCGGCGCGCACACTGACGATCAGGACCACCCTTGCCGAGACCGACGACGGCACCCCGGCGGTCTCGATCGAGGTCGTCGACGACGGCCAGGGGGTCGGAAGCGCGCCATCCCATGGTTTGGGGATGGACAACATGAGGCGTCGCGCGCGAGAGATGGAAGCCGTGCTCGACGTCATGAGCTCATCCACCGGAACGGTCGTGCGGCTGCGCGTTCCATTGGGGAGGTACCGTGAAGAAACACTCGATCGTGCTCGTCGAGGATGACGAAGCGACACGCTCGCGGCTCGCGCGGGCCATCCGCTCGCACCCCGACCTCGACCTCGTGGGCGAGGCGTCGTCACTCCACACGGCGCGCGTCGAGCTCGAGCGCGAGACACCGGACGTTCTGCTCGTGGACCTCGGCCTGCCGGACGGGAGCGGGATCGATCTGATCCGCGAGGTCAAGCGCAGCGGCGCGCCCACCGAGGCGATGGTCATCACCGTCTTCGGCGACGAGCAGCACGTCGTCGCCGCGATCGAGGCCGGCGCCAGCGGCTACATTCTGAAGGACGGCTCGAGCCAGTACGTCGCCGCCTCGATCCTCGAGCTCGTGAACGGCGGCTCGCCGATCAGCCCGGCGATCGCCCGCCACCTCCTGCGGCGTTTCCGCGAGCCCGCGCCGCCGGCACCCGCTCTCGACGCTCCCGATCTGACCAGCCGCGAGCGCGAGGTGCTCGGACTCCTCGTCAAAGGCTTCACCTTCTCGGAGATCGGCGACCTCCTCGGCATTTCCGCTCACACCGTCACCACGCACGTGAAGCACATCTACGGAAAGCTCGAGGTCCGCTCGCGCGCCGAGGCGGTGTACGAGGCGCTGCACCTCGGGATGTTCAAGGAAGAGTGACCCCCGCCTCACGCATAGCCGTTAGCTGTCACGGACTGTCACAAGATTGACTCCGGGAACCGGGCGCGACGCGAGCGCGCGTGAAGCGGAGCTCTGCGCGGCGCGTGGCGCAAAGTGCCGAGGTGGTGTCCGGCGATTCGCGCGCCGCGACGGCGCCGTGGCACGAATCATGCAAATCTGCGACCCACTGACGAACCGTCAGACGGTATGGGTGAACTCAACGACGATCCCGATCTGGTCGCGGCATTCTTCGCGGAAGCCGGCGAGCTGCTGCAGGATCTCGAGCATTGCCTGCTGGCGCTCGAGACCAACCCGTCCGATGCCGAGCTGATCAATCGATCCTTTCGCAGCGCCCACACCATCAAAGGAAACAGCGCAATGCTCGGCCTCGAGGACGTGACCGAGCTGTCGCACGCGATCGAGAGCGTGCTCGGCCGCATGCGCGAGCGCGCGCTCACCTGCGGTCCGCGCACCATCGGCTCGTTGCTCAGTGCGGCCGATGCGTTGGGGCGACTGCTCGCGGCGGCGCGCGCGCCGGGGAAGGCGCCGCCGAAACGGACGGCTCTGCTCGAGGAGCTGCGGGCGCTGGCGCTCTCAGCGGAGAATCCGACGCCGGCGGGCGGCGCTGCCGCGCCGCCGACGGCGAACGATGCGGAAGGAACGGAAGCGACCGCTCCCGCCACCGCCGACGACCGCGGATCACTGCGGGTTGCGGTCGACAAGGTCGACAAGCTCGTCGACCTCGCCGGGGAGCTCGCGATCACCCAGTCGATGGTGGCGCAGCTCGCTGCCAGCTTCACCATGGACAAGCTGACCCGCTTGCGCGAGGCCGTCGCCGACATGGAGCGCGACGCACGCGAGCTGCAACAACGCGTCATGAGCATCCGGATGCTGCCGCTGCGCAAGATTGTCACCCGTTTGCCGCGCCTGGTGCGCGATCTCGCCGCCCAGTGCGGGAAACGCGTCGAGATCACGGTCGCGGGTGAGGATACGGAGCTCGACAAATCGGTGATCGAGCGGATCGCCGACCCGCTCGTTCACCTCATTCGCAACGCCGTGGACCATGGCATCGAGACCCCCGAGGTCCGCGTCCGGCAGGGCAAGCCGGCGCACGGCACCATCCGGCTGGCCGCGCACCAGCAAGGCGGCAGCATCTTCATCGAGGTCGCCGACGACGGCCGCGGTCTCGATCGCGACGGCATCGTTCGGAGAGCGGTGAAGCAAGGCTTGCTGGCGGCGGATGCGACGCCGGCCGACGAGGAGCTCTGGTCGATGATCTTCGAGCCGGGGTTCTCGACCATCGAGCACGTGACCGACCTTTCCGGCCGTGGCGTCGGCATGGATGTGGTGCGGCGCAACGTGCTGGCGCTCGGCGGGAACATCGGTATCGAGAGCACCGCCGGAGTCGGCACGCGCTTCCGGATCGTTCTACCGCTGACGCTGGCGATACTCGACGCGCAGCTCCTGGAGGTGGGCGCCGAGGTGTACGCAATTCCGCTCGCGAGCATCGTCGAGTCGCTCAGGCCGCATCCCGGCGACGTGCGGGCGGTACTCGGTCGCGGCGAGGTGCTCAACCTGCGCGGCGAGGTGCTGCCGATCCTGCGTCTGCACGAGGTTCTGGGCGTCGAGCCTGCGTCGGTCGATCCGAGCTGCGGCTTGCTCGTGATCATCGAGAGCGACCGGAGCAAGGTCGCGCTGCTCGTCGACCAGCTCCTGGAGCAGCAGCAGGTCGTCATCAAGAGCCTCGAGACCAACTTCAGACGCGTCGAGGGCATCGCGGCCGCGACCATTCTCGGCGACGGCCGCGTTGCCTTGATCGTCGACGTGCCCGCACTGATCGGAATGCGACGGCTGGGCTGGACGGGCACCCACGCACGAGTTCCAGCGCAGCGCTCTACAGAAGGAGAACCATGCAGCTATCCATGAGCGAGCTCAAGATAGCGCAACGCTCTTCGGAGGGAGAACCATGCAGCTATCCATGAACGAGCTCAAGATGCGGTCCCGTCTCGCGCTGATGGTCACGATCTTCGTCGTCGGCTTCATCGCCTTCGGGGCCTTCTCGTACCAGACCCTGCAAATTCTAAAGGTGAACGGCCCGCTCTACGCGAGCATCGTGCAAGGGAAGGACGTCATTGCCGACGTCCTGCCGCCGCCCAAGTACATCATCGAGTCGTACTTGCTCGTGCTCCAGATGACCCAGTGGCCGGATCGGGCCGAGCTGGAGAGCCTGGCCCGGCGCGGCAACGAGCTGCGGGCCGAGTACGGGCGACGTCACGAGTTCTGGGTCGGCGATCTCGCCGAGGGCAGTCTCAAGGAGTTGATGGTCGTGAGGTCGTACGAGCCCGCACGCGAGTTCTTCGAGATCCGCGACCAGGAGTTCGTTCCCGCTGTGTTGCGGGGCGACCGCCAGCGAGCGCAGGAGCTCGCTTCCGGCCCGCTCAAGGACAAATACGAGCAGCATCGCCGTGCGGTCGACGAGATCGTCAAGATGGCGACTGAACGGAACGCCGCCGACGAGCGCCGGGCCGCCGACATCGTGCGCACACGCACCACGATGTTGGTCGTCCTGGGGTTCGGGATCGTCGGGCTCGCGCTCCTCGCCAGTTGGATGATCGCGCGCGGCATCCGTGAGCTCGTGATGCAGGTGCGCGGTACCGCGGTCTCGGTCGCAAACGCCTCGCATCAGCTGGCCGCCGCGGCCGAGCATCTTTCGAGCGGCAGTCAGCAGCAGGCGTCGAGCCTCGAAGAGACCGCGGCGTCGCTCGAGGAGATCACCAGTACCGTCAAGCAGAGCTCCGAGCATGCCCGGCAGGTGAAGCAGCTGGCGCTCGACTCGCAGCAGACGGCGGTACGGGGAGGCGACGTGGTGAGCTCGGCGGTCGCCTCCATGGGGGAGATCGCGAGCGCGTCGAAGAGAATCGCCGAGATCATCGCCGTCGTCGACGAGATCGCGTTCCAGACGAATCTACTGGCGCTGAATGCCGCCGTCGAGGCGGCGCGTGCGGGAGAGCACGGAAGAGGGTTCGCGGTGGTGGCGGCGGAGGTGCGGAACCTCGCACAGCGCAGCTCGATGGCCGCGAAGGAGATCAAGACGCTCATCCACGAGTCGGTGCAGAAGGTGGAGGCCGGCTCCGACCTGGTGAACCGATCCGGCGCGACGCTCCTCGACATCGTCGCCTCGGTGAAGCAGGTCACGGACGTCGTCGCGGAGATCGCCGCCGCGGCGCAGGAGCAAGCGTCGGGCATCGAGCAGGTCAACCGTGCCGTGACGCAGATGGATCAAGTCGTGCAGACGGCCGCGGCGGAAACCGAGGAGCTCTCCGCGACCGCGCAAACGCTCGCGGGAGAGGCGGGCGAGCTCCAGACCATGCTGACGCGTTTCGACCTGTCGGGCGAGCGAGCCGAGACCAATGGCAGCGGACGCAACCCGGCGACGAGCTCGGCCAGGGCAAAGGCCGGCGCCGCGGAGCGCCGCAAAGCCGAGGCGGCAGCGCACCCGGGCGGACGCCGGAGCTGGGAGTCCGGGAGCGAGAGCGGCGCGGAGTTCTGAGCCCGACGCTGAACGAGGAACGGAAATGGAGCAGAGCGAGAAGGCGAGCGGCGAGCGGCGCGGGCCGGCAGAGCCGTGCCAATTCCTGACGTTCCTGCTGTGCGACGAGGAGTACGCCGTCGACATCCGGCACGTGCAGGAGATCAAAAGCTGGTCGGCGATCACGCCGATCCCGAACGCCCCGGCGACGTGAAGGGCGTGATGAACCTGCGCGGCACCATCATTCCCATCATCGACCTGCGCGTGCACTTCGGGCTGCCCGCGATGGCGAGCAACAAGTTCACCGCCATCGTCGTGATCAAGGTCGACGCCCGGGTCCAGGGCCTGGTGGTCGACGCCGTATCGGACGTGCTGAGCATCGCCGCCGCGGATGTGCACGCTGCACCCGATCTCGGGAGCCAGGTGGACGCGAGCTTCATCATCGGTTTGGTCCAACGTGAGGAGAAGCTCGTGACCGTACTCGACATCGTCAGGGTGCTCGCGAGCGACGGCGTGCATGGAGCATCGGCTGAGTGATGACGAGTTCGCGCTTTTCCGGGACCTGATCAAGGTCGAAACCGGGATCGCGCTCAACGCGTTCAAGCGTCCCCTCGTCCAGGCGCGGCTCGCCAAGCACGTGCGACAACTACGGCTGCGCAGCTACCGCGACTACTATGAGTACCTCCTGGCGCGCGATCCGAACGGCGCCGAGCGCAGCCGGTTCATCAACGCGGTCACGACCAACAAGACCGCGTTCTTCCGGGAACCGCACCACTTCGAGTATCTGCGACGCGTCTGGCTTCCGGCGATACGCGTCCAGGCACACAGGAACGGTCATCGTCGCATCCGGATCTGGAGCGCGGGATGCTCCACCGGCGAGGAGGCGTACTCGATCGCCATGACCGTCGCCGATGCGCTGCCCGACCTCTCCGAGTGGGACGTCCGCATCCTCGCGTCCGACATCGACACCGGCGCGCTCGCGGTCGCGCAGGAGGCGACCTATGGACTCGACCAGCTGCAGAGCGCGGCGGCGCAGGTTCCGCGCCGCTACCTCCTCAGGCAGCGGTCCGCCGGCCTGGTACGCATCATCCCGCGCCTGCGCGAGCTGATCACCTTCCGCCGGATCAACCTCGTCGACGAGTGGCCGATCCGCACGACCTTCGACATGATCTTCGTGCGGAACGTCGTCATCTATTTCGACCGGCCGACCAAGGATCGCCTGTTCGAACGACTCGAGACCGTCTTGAAGGACGACGGCACGCTGATCCTCGGGCATTCCGAGAGCCTCATCGGATCGCCCGTCTTTCGCTACCTCGGCCAGACGATCTACCAGAAGTCTTCTGCCGGCGTGCGGCGTCGGGAAGCCGAGCATGAGAGTCCGCGCCCGTGACGAGGTCGCGCTCTGCATCGGCGGCGTGCATGTCAGCGGCGACGGCGTCGTCCTGAAGACGCTGCTGGGGTCGTGTGTCTCGGTGTGCCTCTTCGATCCGGTCACGCGCGTCGGCGGCATGAATCATTTCGCCCTGCCCCGCGCGTCCCACGGCGAGCGTCCGTCGGCGCGTTTCGGTGCGACCGCGATGGAGCTCCTGATGCAGGCCATGCACGCGCACGGCGCCCGGCCGGAGCGTCTGGTCGCGAAGATCTTCGGCGGCAGTCGTGTTCTCGAGATCGGCGCGTCGGGTCGCGACGTGGCACAGCGCAACGTGCAGTTCGCGCGTCAGATACTCGAGGCCGAAGGCATCGGCGTCGTCGCCGAGGACGTCGGCGGACGCTACGCGCGGCAGATCCGATTCCACACCGACAGCGGGCGCGTGTTCGTGCGCGCGATCCGGCCCGTCCAGCTCGCCGCCTACCTTGCCGAGGAGCCGCGGCGGAGCCGCCATGGGTGAGCGGATCCGCGTCCTCGTCGTCGACGACTCGCCCTTCGCGCGGCAGCTCGTGCAGCGGCTGCTCGCCCACGACGAGTCGCTCGAGGTGGTTGGCGTTGCTTCGAGCGCCGACTTCGCGTGGGAGAAGATCCACACGCTCCGTCCCGATGTCGTGACGCTCGACGTCCTGATGCCGGGGACCGACGGCTTCGCGTTGCTCAGCCGAATCATGAAGCACCGCCCCCTGCCGGTCGTCATGGTGTCCACCGTCACACAGCCCGGGGCCGCGGAGACGGTGAAGGCTCTGAAGCTCGGCGCGGTCGACTGCGTCGCCAAGCCACGCGGCGACCTGGCGGAGAGCACGGAGGCCTTCGCCGGCGAGCTGATCGGCAAGGTGAAGGGCGCCGTGGCTGCGAAGCGGCACTTCATCCGCCCGCGCAGGAGCGCCGCCGGGGACC
Source organism: uncultured delta proteobacterium (assembly GCA_963846105.1). Taxonomy (GTDB): domain Bacteria; phylum Desulfobacterota; class Binatia; order UTPRO1; family UTPRO1; genus CAWJUT01. The sequence continues at coordinate 15,273 of CAWJUT010000004.1, read as the reverse complement.
CGGTGCGGCAGGCCCGCGGCGCGCGCCCGGCGATCGTGGCCATCGGAGCGTCGACGGGTGGGCCGCTCGCGCTGCGCACCCTGCTCGAGGGGCTGCCCGAGGACGCCCCCGGCGTGGTGATCGTGCAACACATGCCGATGCATTTCACGCCAGGCTTCGCTGAGCAGCTCGATCGTACGTGCTTGATGCGCGTGAACGAAGCCGAGGACGGCGACGTGGTGACGGCCGGCCGCGCCCTGGTTGCGCCCGGCAACCGGCACGTCGAGCTCGTCCGGAACGGCGGACGCTATCGCGTGCGCGTCTACGATGGGCCACCCGTCAACCATCACCGCCCGTCGGTCGACGTCCTGTTCCGCTCGGTTGCCGCCCACGCTGGGCGCGACGCCATCGCGGTGCTCATGACCGGCATGGGTGTCGATGGAGCGTCCGGCCTGCTCGCGGTCCGGGAGGCTGGGGGACGCACCATCGCGCAGGACGAAGCGACATCGGTCGTCTTCGGCATGCCGAGCGAAGCGATCAAGCTCGGAGCGGCCGAACGCGTGCTGCCGCTCGAGCGGATCGCCCCCGAGATCAGGATGCTGGTTACGCATCCTGAGCATCACCGGTTGCGCGGCAGCCGGGCAAACGAGTGAAGGAGGAACGAATGGCAAAAATCTTGATCGTCGACGATTCGGCGATTCCGCGGATGGTCTTCCGGAAGATGCTCGAGGCCAGCGGATACCAGACGGTCGAGGCGGCCGACGGCGCCGCTGCAGTGGCCGCCTACCAGCACGAGCGGCCAGACCTGGTCGTCACTCGATCTGCTGCTGAAGGACGAGTCCGGCTTCGAAGTGCTGGCGCAGCTGCGTGCGCTCGATCCCGGCGTGCGGGTGATCATCTCGACGGGAGAGGCCGACGACGCGACCAGGCGGCTGGCGCTCGAGGCGGGGGCGCACGCCTTTCTTCGGAAGCCGTTCACCGCCGAGCAAGCCCTCGCCGTGGTCGAGAGTCTGGCGGGCCAACCGTCACGCAGCGTGCTGAAGCTCGAACGTCTCCACGACTCCTGCATGGCTGACCCGGACACCGAGCGCGAATGTCTCGACAGGCTCACGGCGTCCGCTCACGAAGCGCTGACGCACATCGATGCCGCGCTCGATGCGGGCGACGGAGCGCGGGTACATGCCGACGCCCACGCGCTGATGGGCAGTTGCTTGATGCTCGGTGCCGAAGCGCTCGGTGAGACGTGCGCCGTATTGGAGAAGGCCGCCAGCCACGGCGACCTCGCACGTGCGCGCGCATTGCTTGCGCAGGCGAAGCGCGAGCTCGAGCGGCTGCGCGAGGCGGTCAAGGTCTTTCTGAGCTACGCCCAGCGTCCCGACGCGTGACGCGGCGCGCGTCGCCGCTCTCCTGCTTCAGCGTCGGCGCGGCGACTTGCGGGCGCGCGCTCATGCCGCCGCTCAGAAGACCGAGCAGGCGGCGCGCCGCCTCGGTCGGCGTGAGCGTCGCGCGCGCCACCGCCGCTTCCAGCTCGGGCAGCAGCTTGCGCACGTCGGCGCGCGCGAGGAAGTGCGCTTCGAGGCCGTCGTCGATCATCGCTCCAGAGCCACGCCTGCTGCTGCTCGCGGCGCTTCGCGGTCGAGCTCGCCGGACGCGCCGAGCGCGCGCGCGGTGCTCCTCGACGATCGCCCAGACCTCGTCCATGCCGCGCGCCTCGAGCGCGCTCACCGTCAGCGACCGGCGGGTCCCAGTCGGCGCTCGCGTGGCGGAAGAGGCGCAGCGCGCTGCGGTACTCGGCGGCGGCGCGCTCGGCGCGCGCGCGACGTTGTCGCCGTCGGCCTTGTTGATCGCGAGCGCGTCGGCGAGCTCGAGGATGCCCTTCTTGATGCCCTGCAGCTCGTCGCCGGCGCCGGGCAGCATCAGCACGAGGAAGAAGTCGACCATCGAGGCGACGGCGAACTCGGACTGCCCGACGCCGACCGTCTCGACCAGCACGACGTCGTAGCCCGCCGCCTCGCAGACCAGCATCGCCTCGCGCGTGCGCCGCGCCACGCCGCCGAGCGAGCCGCGCCGACGGGCTCGGCCGGATGAACGCCTCGGGCGCCGCCGACGAGCCGCTGCCATGCGCGTCTTGTCGCCGAGGATGCTGCCGCCCGAGCGCGCGCTCGACGGATCGACGGCGAGCACGGCGACGCGCTTGCCCGAGCCCGATCAGGTAGAGCCCGAACGCCTCGATGAACGTGCTCTTGCCGACGCCCGGGCACGCCGCTGATGCCGACCCGCGCGGCGCGTGCCGGTGTCGCGGCAGCAGCAGCTCGAGCAGGCGCTGCGCCGCTCCTGATGGTCGGCGCGCGTGCTCTCGACCAGCGTGATCGCCTTGGCGAGCGCGCGCCGGTCGCCGGCGCGCACGCCGCCGCGAGCGAGTCGCCTCGACGCGGCGCGCCGCCGCGGCGCGTCGCGTCGACGTCGGGCGGCCTCAGGCGACGCGCATCCGCCGCGCGTCCGCCGGCTGCCGCGCTCGCTGATCAGCGCCGAGCACGCGTGCGCGCCGCCTTCGGGATCTGCGTGCCCGGGCCGAAGATCGCCTTCACGCCCGCCTGCTCGAGGAAGGCGTAGTCCTTGCGCGGGATGATGCCGCCGACGGTGACCACGATGTCGCCCGCGCCGAGCCGCTCGCAGCTCCTCGATGAGCTGCGGCACCAGCGTCTTGTGGCCGCCCGACTGCGTCGAGACGCCGACCACGTGCACGTCGTTCTCGACCGCCTGGCGCGCGACCTCCTCGGGCGTCTGGAAGAGCGTGCCGACGTCGACGTCGAAGCCGAGGTCGGCGAACGCGGTGGCGATCACCTTGGCGCCGCGGTCGTGGCCGTCCTGGCCGATCTTGGCGACCAGCATGCGCGGGCGGCGGCCGTGCTCGCGCGGCGAAGCGCGTCGACCTCGCCGCTGCAGCGCCTTCCACTCGTCGTCGTCGTCGAACTGCCCGCCGTAGACGCCGGAGATCGAGCGGATCTCGGCGCGGTAGCGGCCCCAGACCTTCTCCAGCGCGTCGGAGATCTCGCCCACCGTGGCGCGCGCGCGCGCCGCCTCGACGCGCGAGCGCGAGCAGGTTGCCCTTGCCGCTCTCGGCGCGCGTGCGTGAGCGCGTCGAGCGTCGCGCTGCGACCTTGCGCGGCGTCGCGCGCTCGCGCGGATGCTGCTTCAGGCGCGCGACCTGCGCCTCGCGCACGGCGCGTGTTGTCGATCTCGCGGATGTCGATCTCGGGCTCCTCGGCGAGCTGGAACTTGTTGACGCCGACGATGACGTCCTCGCCGCGGTCGACGCGCGCCTGGCGGCGCGCCGCGGTCTCCTCGATGCGCAGCTTCGGCATGCCCGACTCGATCGCCTTGGTCATGCCGCCGAGCGCCTCGACCTCCTCGATGATGCCGAGCGCCTTGCGCGGCGAGCGCGTGCGTCAGCGACTCCATGAAGTACGAGCCGCCCCAGGGATCGATCGACCTTGGGGATGCCGGTCTCGAGCTGCAGGATGAGCTGGGTGTTGCGCGCGACGCGCGCCGAGGCGTCGGTCGGCAGCGCGATCGCCTCGTCGAAGGAGTTGGTGTGCAGGCTCTGCGTGCCGCCGAAGACCGCCGCCATCGCCTCGACCGTGGTGCGGATGATGTTGTTGAACGGATCCTGCTCGGTGAGGCTCGCGCCCGAGGTCTGGCAGTGCGTGCGCAGCATCAGCGACGTCTGCTTCTTCGGGCTGAAGTGCTTCTTCATCGAGCGTCGCCCAGAGCAGGCGCGCGGCGCGCAGCTTCGCCACCTCCATGTAGAAGCTCATGCCGATGGCGAAGAAGAACGACAGCCGGCCGGCGAAGGCGTCGATGTCGAGGCCCTTGGAGAGCGCGGCGCGCACGTACTCGAGGCCGTCGGCGATCGTGAAGGCGAGCTCGAGGTCGCACGTCGCCCCGGCTTCCTGCATGTGGTAGCCGGAGATCGAGATCGAGTTGAACTTCGGCATCTCGCTGGCTGGTGTACTCGATGATGTCGGCGACGATCCGCATCGAGGGCGCGGGCGGGTAGATGTAGGTGTTGCGGACCATGAACTCCTTCAGGATGTCGTTCTGGATGGTCCCGGTGAGCTTGGCGCGCGGCACGCCCTGCTCCTCGCCGGCGACGATGAAGCTCGCGAGCACCGGCAGCACGGCGCCGTTCATCGTCATCGACACCGACATCTTGTCGAGCGGCACGCCGTCGAAGAGGATCTTCATGTCCTCGACCGAGTCGATCGCGACGCCGGCCTTGCCGACGTCGCCGACGACGCGCGGGTGGTCGCTGTCGTAGCCGCGGTGGGTGGCGAGGTCGAAGGCGACCGAGAGGCCCATCTGCCCGGCGGCGAGGTTGGCGCGGTAGAAGGCGTTCGACTCCTCGGCGGTCGAGAAGCCGGCGTACTGGCGGATGGTCCACGGCTGGCCGGCGTACATCGTGGCGCGCGGGCCGCGCAGGAACGGGAAGGCGCCCGGGACGGTGTCGACGAAGTCGAGGCCGGCGACGTCGGCCGCGCGTGTAGAGCGGCTTCACGTCGATGCCCTCGGGCGTGTGCCAGACGAGGCCGTCGGGATCGGCGCCCTTGCGCTCCTTGCGGGCGAGCTCGTGCCAGAAGGTCAGATCGGCGGGGGTTGCGGGGTCCTTCGGGGCGGCCATGCGCGTAGGATTGACCATTCGCGCGGGAGGTTCAACCGCTGAATCCGAACGCCGGGCGCGGACGGCAGTGGGTCTTTGCTGCTACCCGAACATATCGCGAACCTGCAGAGCGCTATCCTCACGACCGCACTCCGCCAGCTATCCGCGGGCCCGCTCCACGGCGCGCCGATTCCAGCTCCGCAACGATTCCGGTGATTTGGTCTGTGCGACCGTCGGGCGCATCGCTGGTGCTATCTGGGCGGGGTGCGGTATTAGCGAGATCTGTCCAATAGGTGTTCAGACGGAGCTACCATGAAGCGGGCGTTGGTTTTGATAGTCGCCGGGACGATCGGCGCGCTTGCAGGAAGCCCAGGCGTTATCGCGGCGGACCGACGCAACTTTCTGATCAAGGTTGGCACGATGGAACCAGCCGGGGAACATCGCGATCGACTGCGGGAGACGCGGGACATCACGATGGATCCTTCGAGGAGACCCGGCTTCTGCATCCTCGTCGATCCACCTGACAAGAAACCGTACGACGTCGTCACGGTCCACGATCTTCCAGGTGTCCCCAAGAAACTCACCGGGAAGCTAGAGGGACAGAGATCCCACCGAATCCGAAGCAGGTTTCAGGGTGCCAGCTGAACGCGGGTCCGGGATTCGACCGTCGTGCTTCGACTTCCATGTGGGCGACCCGCTGGGTGAGTACCGGATCGAGGTCATCGTCAACGGTGCCTTGAGGGAGACCGTGCGACTCGAGGTGACTGCGGCGACCCTAAAGAAGTAGGTGCTGGCTGCGAGGGGCCCGCTGAACATGGGTGTTGCAGCGGCCGATCAACCTCCCTCGCTTCGCTCGGTCGGCTGCTCGCCGCTGAACACCACGATCGTTCGGCGGACATTCCATAGGATGGCGCCCCCTCTCTATCGTAGCTATCGATCGTCGCTGGGCGGGACAGCAACCGTAACTAGCCGGGCCGGTCGCCTGGTCGCACGATTGGCGTCCATTCTCGAATGCGGACTATCTCCACGCCCGCCACGTGATAATACGGATCGGCGTCGAGGATTCGGTCCAGTTCTTCACGCGGCACGTCAAAGATGAGCATGGCGCCCATGTCATCGGCCCAGGGGCCTGCCGCGACGAGCCGGCCCTCATGGTGGAGGCGCGCAAGAACGGCACGGTGTGCCGGGCGGGCGGCGAGGCGCTCCGAGGAAGCGGTGAAGGCGAGTTCAACGATCAGCATGCATCTGACGGTACAGGCCTGGGCATGATCCGGTCTGTATCGGCCGATACACTCTCCGATTGGCGGTCGCTGGCCAAGATACCGTTGCTCGGAATGCTCACAGAGGCCCGGCTGCGGACACTTTGGGCGAGGTCGCGACCCCACCGCTATGTCGCGCGACAGGTGCTGCGCAACGCGGGCGACCCGGCGACGCATCTCCTGCTGCTCTTGCATGGTCGCGTGGCCGCTACCGTCACGACCTCTGCGGGGCGGATCGTTCGCTTCGGCGACTTTGCCGCGCCTTGCGCCCTGGACAAGGTCGCTGTCATCGACGGCCGCGGCCACACCGCGACCCTGACAGCGCTCACGGCCTGCGCGGTGCGAAGCCTGCCTCGTGATCTCTTCGACGCGCTGATCGATAGTGCGCCAGCAGCGCGTCGACACGTGCTCCGCGTGCTCGCGGACCACGCGCGGCACGAGCAAGAGCGGTTCGTGGCAACCGCCACGTTGTCCACTGAAACCCGCCTGGCAGCTTGGCTGCTAGTGCAGGCCGGAAGGACGTCGGACAGCCGCGTGACCCTTCCCGGTAGTCAGGAATCCCTGGCGGATCTGCTTGGCGTCACCAGGGTGACGATCAGCCGCGCGCTGACGCGACTACAGCGCGACGCCCTCATTATCGTCGGGCGTGGCCGCGTAGACATCGTAGCCCCAGAGCTCCTCAGCCTTCGCGCACGCGGTTGACCTGTGGACATCGGCATGCCCGGCCTACTGCCGCCGAACAAGGCCATCGAGCTGACGGCGCGTCGCGCCGCAGCTCAAAGAGATGAATCATGACCAAGGTCTTCGTGAACATCGGACTTAGCCTTGACGGCTATATGGCACCGGAAGGGATGACTCTGGAGAATTGGGAGAAGCCTGAGCATAAAAATTGGGGTGCCAAGTGGGGTGCGCTCATGGGCTGGATCCTTAATCAGCAGTACTTCCGCGAGAACCTCAAGCTCGGACCAGGGGGCGAGACCGGTCCGCTCAATGACATGCTTCGTAACACCACGGAGCGCATCGGCGCCAACATCATGGGGAAGCGAATGTTCGAACAGGGCGAGCGCGCTTGGCCAGAGGAGGCGCCGTTCCACACACCGGTGTACGTTCTAACCCACGAGAAGCGTGAACCTTGGGTCCGCCCGGGCGGTACGACCTTCTACTTCGTCAACGACGGAGCAGAAAGTGCCCTCACGCAGGCTCGCGAGTCTGCGGGTGGTCGCGATATTCGCATCGCAGGCGGTGCGGACGTGATTCAACAGTACTTGAACATGGGTGTCATCGCCGAGCTGGAAATCGCTCTGGCGCCAGTCCTGTTCAGCGGTGGAAGGCGTCTCTTCGAGAACTTGCACGAGTCAGTGTCGCAGTTCCGCATTGACAAGGTGCTTGATAGCCCGGCTGCTACGCACTTGCGCTATGTATGTGATAGAGGCGGCCTAACAACCGGTTGCAGCGGACGGTCCGCTGCGCGGCCCGCCGCTGAACCGGAGCGTTAGCCGGCTCGAGGAGGTGTCTATGCCGAGCTTGGTCGAACATTGCCGAGCGATGGCCCGCGAACAACCTCTGGAGCAACCACCGTCTGCACAAGGCCTGCGCGCAGCTCACACCTCAGGATTACTACCGAGATCGGGGCGCCTTCTTCCGAACGATCCACGGCACGCTCAATCATATTCTCCTAGTCGACCGCTACTACGTCGCAGCGATCGCAGGCGAGCATGCCGAGTCGGATCGGCTCGTACCGAGAACTCTATTCGGACCTTCCAAGCCTCAGCGCTGCGCAAGCAGTTGCCGATCGTCAACTCGTAGCGCTTTGCGAAGCTCTAACCCCAGAGCGTCTTGAGGTCGCTGCTCGCTGGGCTAACTCGGACGGTGACGCATGCGGAGACCCAATCCACGTCGTGCTAGCCCACCTCTTCGTCCACCAGATTCACCACCGCGGCCAGGTCCACAACATGCTCTCGGGCACGGGTGTAAAGCCGCCTCAGCTCGACGAGTATTTTCTGACTCACGACGCGCCTCTGCGTGAAGCCGACCTGGGAGAGCTCGGCATTGCTCGGTAGCGTCGCGAACCGTCTAACCCGGCGTTGGAGCTGACGCGCATGAGATGGGCGAATACCTGCGAGCGATGGTTCGCGCGCAGCTCAACGCCAAGACGTTAGCTGTCAGAAATGCGCGCACCATACGCTCTGGTGATCTTCGTCTTGGCGACTTCGGTCGCGTGGGGAGGACCAACCGAGGCGGACACCGAGGAGATCAAGCACCTGCTAAGTTACCTGGCAATCTCTGACTGCACGTTCAATCGGAATGGCACGTGGTACTCCGCGCTGCAAGCCACGGATCACCTTCGGGGGAAGTACGACTACCTGCTCAAGAAAGCCCTCGTGTCCACCGCGGAGTCGTTTATCGATCGGGCGGCATCGCGCAGCAGCGTGTCCGGCAATCCCTATCTGGTCCGCTGCGGCAACGCAGAGCCAGTGGAAAGTGCGGCATGGCTTCTCGCAGAATTGGCTCGGTTCCGTGACGTTAAGCGTCCGACAGCTAACCAGTCGGCGCAGCCGACGCCGGTCTCGTCGCCTCGCTCCTCGCCCGTCGCGGCTGACCGACAACGTTAGGCCCTCGAGAGAAGCGAGGAGCATGATATGACGAGCGATGCATTAGATCCGAGAAAGGGCGAGCACAGGTGGGCGCGGGCCGCTGATCGCGGGCGTTAGGCACGACAGGCGGCGAGAGATAGCGCTGGACGACACTCCATACATGCTCCTCCTTCATGCGGGGCTTGTTGCCGCGGCCCTGATGCTCTGCCTCTGGTTCATCGAGACACGAACTAACGACGCTGGTCTGGTCGACGTCGGCTGGTCGGGAGGGATCGGGGTCGCCGCCCTCTACCTTGCATTCGTGAGTAGCGGCTGGCTTCCGCGACGATGCCTCGTCGGCACGCTCGCGGTCATGTGGTCATTGCGGCTGGCGGGATATCTTCTGGTCGATCGCATCTTCAGGCGAGATGAAGACTTTTGTTATCGGGCGTTGCGAGAACGTTGGGGCGCCCGGTCCCACTTCTACTTCCTGCTGATGTTTCTTTTCCAATCCCTTCTTGTCATACCGTTCGTGGTTCCTCTCTTTGTCCTGATGACGTACGGGCAGGAGGCGTTCACTCGCTGGGAGATGACCGGTGCACTACTAGCGCTGGGCGCCATCGCGGGAGAGACAACGGCCGACTACCAGATGGCTCGTTTTCGGAATACTCCTGCGAATCGCGGGGCAGTGTGCAGATGGGGCTTGTGGCGCTACTCTCGTCACCCCAACTACTTCTTCGAGTGGCTTCACTGGCTTTCCTATTCGGTCATGGCTATCGGAGTTCCTGGATGGCCGTGGACACTCACGGGCCCGATCGGCATTCTCGTACCCCTCTTCTTGCTTACGGGAATCCCAGCCACCGAGGCGCGGGCGCTCACGAGGCGAGGTGAGGTGTACCGCGCCTATCAGCAATCGACGAGCATGTTCGTGCCCTGGTTTCCAAAGCGGAAGATGGCGTCCAACAAGCGCAAGGCGCCGTCTAACGACGCGATGCAGCAGCCGCGCGCATGAACGGCGAGTTTCAAGGCGAGCGCTGGTGGGCGCGCGCCGCTGATCGCGGGCGTTAGGCGGCTAGAAGACTGGAAGTGATCGAACTCGTCATCAGCATTGCGCTGTATGCGTTTCCGCTCGCGGCGCTTCCCTTCGCCGTGCGCGTTGATACCTCCGCTCGCCGTATCGCTACTGAGTCGTTGTTCCTTGCTCCGCTACTCGGAGCCGCGACCTACTTGGCTCTCACGCAGAGGTTCTCGTTGATCGCCATATCGGCTGTCCTTCCCTTCGCCATCCTTCCGCTCGGGTTTTGGGCCGCACTTCTCGCCGCCCTCGCCACACCCGTACTGCGCCAAGTGCACAACCGACTGGGAGATAGCCCTTCAGCCTTCGCCATCGCCAGTGCCACAGGCGGAGCGGTCATCGGCGCCATATTCATGCTGGGGTTCTCAGCTCTAGTCGTGGCCGTTCAACTTGCCCGTGACCCGGTCGATCTCTTGCCGCATGTGCTCTCTGGGCTCTCAGCCGGGGCCTTTGTCGGTGCTCTTGCGGCGCGGCTATTCGTATTTCGCTTCACGATGAGCACGCGCGCATGATACGCGACCGCCTAATGAGCGGCTGCAGCGGACCGGCGGGGAAGGATTCTCAGGTATGCAGTTGGCGGGGGCCGCCGGCCGCTGAGCCGCCGAGTCGTTAGGCCGCCAAAAAAGGAAACGCTCGTGCCTTCCAACCCATCGATGCTCGCGAGTCAGCGCGTTGTGCAGATCTGTTTGTTTCTTGTTGCCGCAATCGCAATGTTCGGCGGCGCACTGCAGATGTACCTAGGAGAGCCGGAGACCACGCCACGACTCGACAATGTCCACCGCTTCATGGCTGGCGTGTACCTTTCCACAGGCCTCATCAGTTTCTGGGCCGCCGTTACGATCCGCCAGCAAGGAACGTTGGTATATCTTTTGGCACTCGGGGTTCTGCTCGCAGGGTTCGGGAGGCTCGTGTCCATCAGCCAGGTCGGGCTTCCCGAGCCAGCAGCAGTGTGGCTCGGCTACCTAGTCCCTGAACTGCTGCTGCCAATTGTCATCACTTCGGCCCACATGGCCACCATTCGCAATGCGTCGCATGCCACCGCGGCCTAACAAGGCGTTCCACGACCTGCGGCTTGATGCGCCTTCCTTGCGTCGTCCCGCGATGTCGATGGCGAGATCGCGCAGTACGCTGAGAAGGCGATCGCGGGAACCGTACTATGACCGCGGCGCGACTCGGTCGACGGTCGCCGCTGAACGGTCCCGTCGTTAGGCCGCGCACAGGGCATCACGATGCGGATCGAGATCGACGATGTATCCAGGCCACAGGTCCTCACGCTTCTCGAGGAGCACCTCCGGAACATGCACGAAATCACACCACCCAATCAGGTGTTCGCTTTCGACGCGAGCAAACTTCGGGCGCCGGGAATTGTCTTCTGGACTGCTTGGAAGGATGAAGTGTTGCTCGGCTGCGCGGCACTCCAGGAACTCTCTCCGACTCAGGGTGAAGTGAAGTCGATGCGAACGCCCGCGAGCCTTCGCCGGCATGGTGCAGGCCGGGCGCTGCTCAATCACATTCTCCAAGTGTCTCGGGAACGGGGTTACCGCGAGTTGTTCCTCGAAACCGGCCGCCACTCAGCCTTCACGCCAGCGCAGACCCTCTACCGAAGCGTCGGCTTCCGCGAGTGCGGACCGTTCGGTGCCTACAAAGAGAACGGTTTCAGCGTCTTCATGTCGTTGCATCTCGGCGGCGAGAGTGCGGCCTGACATGCAGTTGCAGGGACCGTGATACGGCAACGCGTGCGCGCCGCAAGCGCGCCATTTCATTGTGCCCGCGGCGCGCTGGACGGCGCAGCGCGTGGCCGCTGAACTGTGGCGTTAGGTGGCGATGATCTCGTTGAGCCCCTCGACGAGACGGTCGAGTTCCTCGGGGGGCAATCGCCCGATCTTCTTGCCCAGATGCCGTGTCGAGAGCGTGCGGACTTGACTGATCTTCACCCACGCGCGCTTCTTCAGCTTCACCGATCTCAACTCGTGCGCGAGCGGAAAACCGGCTCGCTGCTCCTGGCTCGCCAGCGCCATCGCGATCACCGTGCCGGAGCGCTCATTGAACACGTCCGCGCTCAGCACAACGACCGGTCGCTGCCCTGCCTGCTCATGGCCCACGGTAGGATCCAGATTCGCCCACACCACATCACCCCTTAGAATTCGGGCCACTCCTTGAGGCCTCCCCCAACCCCTCATCCGCGATCCGTTGCTCGGATCTCTTGCTGAGCTTTCCGCACTCACGAGCCAGCCGGCCGCGGTCAAGCCGGTCGAGCTTGTCCCGAACCGCCTCTTGAATTGCTCGGCTTCGGTTGGCGAACTTCTTCTGATCTACCAGCCGATCGAGTCGCTTCAGCAAATCCTCCTCGATCGTGATGGCTACTTTGGCTGCTCCCATGTTGCGGCCCTCGTCGGGTATGATGTTTCCTCATACCACGAGGTCGCCCACCTAACAAGCGGTTGCGCCCGACCGCGGGCAGCCGTCCTCGTTGACCGTCCGAGGTTTGCGATCGTCCTTCTCCAAACGGCGCTCGTCGTGGTATGCGAGCGCTGCCCGCGGCGGGTGAGCCGCGGTCGTTAGACGGCGGAACAAGCCGAGGCCAAGATGGTCGACCATGTTTCCATCCGGTAAGGACCTCGACCGCGCCGCGGGATTCTACGATGCTCTGCTGGTAACGCTTGGTCTGCGGCGTCGCAAGGAACGTCCCGGCGCGATCGGGTACGGACCTGAAGAGCGGCCAGCGCCGGTATTCTGGATCCTAGCAAGCGAAAAGCCCGACCGTGCGAGTTCGGGCTCCGGTCTCCACTCACCTTTCAAGCGCCGACTCGGGCGAGCGTCGACGCTTTTCACGCTACCGCGCTGCGCCGCGGCGCCGAGGACGCTGGGTCCCCTGGGTAAGACCGCACTATACCATGCCGTTCTACGGGGCCTTCGTCCTCGACCTCGACGGGTTCAAGATTGAAGCCGTTTGCCGCACCGAGCCGGCATGAACCATGACGCAACAGGATAACGCAGGGGCCATCAAAGAGCAGCTACGCCAGGACTGGGACCGCGCCGCATCCAGCTGGCGCAAGTATGACGAACGGCTACGCAACGACACTGCACCTCTCACGCGTCGCCTGCTGGAGTCGTTGGCATTCGGCCCGGCCAGCGGGTGCTGGACATCGGGAGCGGCAGCGGCGAGCCCGGCCTGCCCGCCGCCGAGATCGTCGGCCCCTCGGGCTTTGTGCTCCTCACCGACCAGTCCTCAGGAATGCTGGCCGTCGCCCGCGAGAAGGCCCGCGTTGCAGGCCTGCGGAACGTCGCCTTCCAGGTCTCGGATGCCGAACAGCTGGAACTCGAACCTGAGAGCTTCGACGTCGTGCTTAGCCGCGGCGCGATCGACTTGTTTCCCGATTCGCTGCGGGTCCTTCGCATCGCCCACGGCGCTCTGAAGGTAGGCGCCCGCATCGCCGTCTCAGCAAACGGTCGTCCGGAAGCCAACACCTATTTCACCGTGCCCTTCAAGGTGCTGCTCGAATACGGGACACTCCCACAGCACGGTCCAAGCACCCGGGGCGCCTTCGCGTTCGCCGACCCCGAGCGCCTTCGCTCTGTCCTCTCCGAGGCAGGCTTTCGCGAGGTCACGGTGGAAACGCTGCCCTACCCGGCGTGGCAGCTCGCTACTGGCCGCGAATACTGGGAGTACATCCGCCAGTTCTCGATGGTGGCGGCGCTCCTCGATCAGATACCGGCCGATCAACACGAGAGGATTGGAGAGGAGGTCGCCGCGGCTGCTGCGGACGGCGACCCAGACGGCCTAGTCCGGCTCGCCTGCGAAGCGGTGCTAGCCTCGGGAGTGAAGTGATGTTTCGGAGCGTAGGAATCACGGAGGGGCGAGGTGACAGAACTCGATCATGGATCCGCTGACTGACGTTCGCCAGATATCGAGTATCGCGTATGGGTTCATCGCGTCGAAGACCCTCTTCGCTGCGCTCAATCTCGACCTCTTCAGCCGGCTTTCGCCGGGCGGCAAGACGATCACCGAGCTGGCGGGCGAGATGGGAATCCCACAGCATCGCTTGCTGACCCTGCTGACGGCGTGTGCGAGTCTCGGCCTGATCTCCCAGGGGCAGGTCGATACGCCAATGCGCCAGCGTCTCAGGCGTATCTCGTGCGGCAGGCGCCGGCGTACTTGGTGACTACTTCCGATTTCAGATCGATCGCCAGATCTACCCACTGCTCCTGAACCTCGACCAGGCCCTTCAAGGCTGCGCCCCGCGGAACCTGTATGAGCAGATGCACGATCCCGAGGAAGCAGACTACTTCACACGCGCCCAGCACGCCGGATCGCTCGGGCCAGCCGCCGTGCTGCAGAAGGCGGTCGATCTATCCCAGGCGCGACGAATGCTCGACGTCGCGGGAGGTAGTGGAGCGTTCACAATAACCCTCTGCCGACGTCATCCGCAGCTGCGAGCCACCATCGTGGACTTTCCGGCGGTGATCGAAGTTGCGAAACGCTTCGTGCGGGAGGCGGGTCTCGACAACCGCGTCGACTACATGAGCGGGAATGCCGTCACGCAGGAGTGGCCCCGGTCTCAAGACGTGGTTCTCATGTCGTATCTTCTCAGCGCTGTCGCTGGCAGCGCTATCGGCCGCTTGTTCACCCAAGCGTTTCACGCTCTCGAGCCGGGCGGACGCCTGTTGGTTCACGATTTCATGGCCGACGATGACCGCTCCGGCCCGCGCAACGCCGCGCTGTGGTTCATGACCTTCCTGTTCGATCCCGATGCCGTCTCGTTCACCCCTTCAGAACTCATTGTCTTCGCCGAGGGTGCCGGGTTCGTCGATGAAGCGTCCGTGACCTCATCCCTGGCATCACGCGCCTGCTGATCGCGCGGAAGCCATTGTGATCTCAACCGCAGAACGCTAGACGCCAGGAGCACGACGACGATGGAAACCGTTCAAATCGCGCAACCGGGAGACGGATTCGCGAGTACCCAGCGTCTCGACGCGTGGTGGATTGCACCCGCATTGACGGCGTTCGGCCTCGTTCTCTTTTTTGGTTACCTGACGTCCGGGCCTTCGACCCAACCTACGTCTGGTACGATCCGTACATCAGCCCGACGGTGGCACCGCCGGTCTTCACGCCGGCGTCTGGCTACCCCGGGAGCCGTGCCGATCGACCATGCGTGGTTCGGTGCCTTTCCAGCGTGGTGGCCGACCTTCCTGCCGCAGTCGCCGGCATTCTTCCTGCCGGCGCTGGCGATCGCCTTCCGCTTCACCTGCTACTACTATCGCGGCGCGTACTACAAAGCGTTCGCCATGACGCCCCCATCCTGCGCCGTCCGTGGCCTACCCTTCCCGTACCGCGGGGAGGGAGCGCTGTTACTGTTTCAGAATCTTCACCGCTACACGCTGTACGGCGCGTTGCTGTTACTCGTGTTCCTCTGGTGGGAAGCTCTTGCAGCGTTACCTCGACAAAGACGGCCGGCTCGGCATCGGTGTGGGCACGGTGGTCATGTTGATCAATGCCGCGCTTCTGACCGGATATACATTCGGTTGCCATTCCTGGCGTCACCTGATCGGCGGTCGGCTCGACTGTTTGTCTGGTGTGAAGGCTCGGTGTCGCCGCGCTTCCGGCTGTGGAAGGCAGTCTTCTTGGTTGAACGAGCGTCACATGGCCTTCGCCTGGTTCAGCCTCGTGTGAGGGTCGCCTTCACCGACTTCTACATCTATTTGGTTTCGTCCGGCGCCATACAAGAT
>CAWJUT010000003.1:0-171625 GCA_963846105.1 uncultured delta proteobacterium | reverse complement strand
AAGCAGCGCGCTCTGTGCTTCCGAAGGCGAGCTCGCCACCGTGCTCGTCGCGCGCGCCGAGCGGCAGGGACTTCGTGCCTGTGTGGGAATCGGTGGCTCGAAGCTCACCGCGCAGGTGGGGGCACGGGAGAGTGGAGGGGTGCGCATCATCCCGCCGAGCGAGGAGCGTGCCTATCTCGCGCCGCTTCCGATCGCGCTCCTCGACCCTGATGAAACGCTTGCGACGACGCTCGCGAGCTGGGGCATACGCCGGATCGGCGACCTCGTCGCCTTGCCGGCAGGCAAAGTGGCTCACCGGTTGGGGCCCGCGGGGGCTCGTCTCGTCCGCAGGGCACGCGGGCATGACGACACACCGCTCGTCAGTCGTCCGGCGCCCCTGACGTTCTCCGAGGCCATCGAGCTCGAGTATGGCGTCGAGCACATCGAGCCGCTCCTCTTCGTGCTGCATCGCTTGGTCGATCGCTTGGCGAGCCGGCTTGCGCTGCATGGGTTGGGGAGTGAGACCCTCCACGTTCGGCTTGCGCTCGACAGCGGCGGCTCCGAGGTCCGCCACGTCGCGATTGCGGCGCCGACACGAGAATCCAAAGTGCTGCTCACGGTGATCCGAACCCACCTCGAAGGGCAGCTTCCCGCATGCGCCGTCGTCGGCATCACGTTGACTGTGACGCCGGCGCGCATACGGCCCGCGCAGCTCGATTTCTTTCGGCCGAGTGGTCCGTCGCCCATGGTGCTGGCGGCGACCATCGCGCGCCTCGCGGCGCTGTGCGGATCCGACCGCATCGGCGCCCCCGCGTGCGTCGACTCGCATCGTCCCGGTGCGATGGCGCTGACACCTTTTCCCGGACCTCTCGCTGCCCAGCCGGCGGCCGCGTGTGCACCGGCTCCCGGTCCAGGGGTCATCGCACGTGTGGCCCTCAGGGCTTTCCGCCCACCGGTTGCTCTCGAAGTCTTCGAGAGTGGAGGGCGGCTTGATTACATACGTGGTCGCGGGCTCGGAGGCCGCGTCGTTCATCTCGCGGGGCCGTGGCGCGTGCGTGGCGAGTGGTGGACCGTCGATCCGTACGCGCGCGAGTACTACGACGTCGAGTTGAGCGACGGCGGGGTGTACCGGATGTACCGTGACGGACGCACCGGTGGATGGAGCGCGGATGGAGTCTACGACTGAGAACGTCCCGGACGTTCATCGCAATGTCGCCGCGAGAGCGACGTGCACGAGGACTCGATCGAGCGACGCTGCGTACGTCGAGCTCCACTGCCGGAGCGCATTCAGTTTTCTCGAATCGGCGGCGCTTCCGGAGGATCTCGTCGACCGCGCCGCGGCCTACGGCTACGACACCATTGCGATTGGCGACCGCGACGGGGTGTACGCCGCACCCCGTGCGTTCAAGGCGGCAACCGGCGCCGGCGTGCGCATGCTCGTCGGGGCCGACGTGTCGATCGCCGGTGGGCAGCTCTATCTCCTCGTTGCCGAACGACGTGGCTACCGTAACCTCTGTCGTCTGATCACCACGGGTAAGCTGCGCGCCCCCAAGGGGGAATGCCATCTCACCTGGGACGATCTCGAGGAGCATGCGACGGGGCTGATCGCGCTCGCCGGCGGCGGCCCCGCGCGAATGCTGGGCGCGTGTGACGGTCCACCGGCACGACGCACCCTCGACCGTCTGCGTACGCTCTTCGGCGACGCCCTCTACGTCGAGATCCAGCGCCACTTCGATCGCGAAGAAGCGTATCTCACCCGTCGCATGATCGATGTGGCACGGGCGATGGCTGTGCCGCTGGTCGCGACCAACGACGTGCATCACGTCGCCCCCGAGGACCGCCGCCTCCTCGACGTCCTCACCTGCATCCGAACCAAGACGACGCTCGACGGCGCCGGACGCCGCCTGATGAGGAACGCCGAGCGCCATTTGAAACCGCCCGCCGCGATGCAGGCGCTCTTCTGCGATCTGCCCGAGGCGGTGGCCAACACACGCCGGATCGCCGATCGCTGTCGCTTTACGCTTGCCGATCTCGGCTATCGCTTTCCAGCGTTCCCGTTGCCCGACGGCGAGACCGCGCACGGATATCTCCGTCACCTGGTCGAGGTGGGGGCGCGTGACCGGTATGGCGCAGTGACGGCGCGCATCACCGCCCAACTCGAGCACGAGCTCGCGATCATCGAGCGTCTCGACCTCGCCGGGTACTTCCTCATCGTCTGGGAGATCGTCGAGTTCTGCCGGCGCCAGGGTATCTTGGTGCAGGGTCGAGGATCCGCCGCCAACAGCGCCGTCTGTTATGCGCTCGGCATCACGGCCGTCGACCCGGTCGGGATGGAGCTGCTCTTCGAGCGTTTCCTTTCCGAGGAGCGCGGGGAGTGGCCCGACATCGACCTCGATCTTCCCAGCGGAGATCGGCGCGAGGCGGTCATTCAGCACGTATACGAGCGGTATGGGGCGCGCGGAGCCGCCATGACCGCCAATGTGATCACCTACCGGTTGCGTAGCGCCGTGCGAGAAGTGGGAAAGGTCCTCGGCTTTCAGCTCGAGCAGACAGGTCGACTGGCGGAACTGCTCCGTGCGTTCGAGTTTCGCGACGCGCAGGACGACGTACCGCAGCAACTGCGAACAGCCGGTCTCGATCCCGCCGCTCCGCGCGTCCGCATGCTCGTGCACCTCGTACATCAGATCCAGAGCCTGCCCCGCCATCTCGGCCAGCACTCGGGAGGGATGGTGATGGCGGCCGGACGGCTCGACGACATCGTCCCGCTCGAGCCGGCCACCATGCCCGGACGGGTGGTGATTCAGTGGGACAAGGACGATTGTGCCGACCTCGGTCTCATCAAGGTCGATCTCCTCGGACTCGGTATGATGGCGGTTCTGGAAGACGCCCTCCCGTTGGTGCGCGAGTACGATGGCGTTTCGCTGGACCTCGCGCATCTTCCGCCGGATGACCCGGAGGTCTACCGCGTGCTGCAGGACGCCGACACGATCGGCGTCTTTCAGGTCGAGAGTCGGGCCCAGATGGCCACCCTCCCGCGCATGCGGCCGGAGCGCTTCTACGATCTGGTCGTCGAGGTGGCGATCATTCGTCCCGGACCGATCGTCGGGGACATGGTGCATCCCTACTTGCGCCGGCGCGCCGGCCGCGAGGCGGTGACGTACCCGCATCCATCCCTCGAGCCGATCCTGCGCCGCACCCTCGGCGTCCCGCTCTTTCAGGAGCAGCTCTTGCGTATCGCCATGACCGTCGCGGGCTTTTCCGGGGGCGAGGCGGAGGAGCTTCGTCGCGCGATGGGCTTCAAGCGCTCGGCGGAGCGCATGGCGCAGATCGAGAGCCGGCTGCGTCGCGGCATGGCGGCACATGGCATCACCGGCAGCGCCGCGGACCGCATCGTCCATGGCATCACGTCCTTCGCGCTGTATGGCTTCCCGGAATCGCACAGCGCGAGCTTCGCGTTGCTCGCCTACGCCTCCGCGTATCTCAAGGTGCATCACCCG
The DNA here is from genome assembly GCA_963846105.1 of uncultured delta proteobacterium. Lineage (GTDB taxonomy): Bacteria > Desulfobacterota > Binatia > UTPRO1 > UTPRO1 > CAWJUT01. The sequence goes on along the minus strand of CAWJUT010000003.1, from coordinate 168,149 downwards.
GCGGCGTTCTATTGCGCCATGTTGAACAACTGGCCGATGGGGTTCTACCACCCGGCCACCCTGATCAAGGACGCTGAGCGACACGCCGTGCGCGTGCAGCCGATCGACGTCATGCGCTCGCGTTGGACGTGTACGATCGAAGCCGGGTCGGCGGTGCGGATCGGCTTGCGGTACGTCACGGGCCTACGCGAGGAGAGCGGACGGCGCATCGAGACGGAGAGAACGGTGGCCCCGTTCACGTCGTTGGGCGATCTGACGATGCGCTGCGGCCTGCGAGACGACGAACGCCAGCAGCTGGCGCGGGCGGGGGCGTGCGCGGCGCTCGGCGGAAGCCGACGTGACGTGTTGTGGCAAGTGGCGGCGCTCGAGCCCGACCCTGAGAGTCTCTTCGCGCGCGTGCGCGGCACCTCCACATCGCCCTTGCCGACGATGTCGGCGCTCGAGGAGACGCTCGCGGACTATGCGAGCATGGGATTGACGACGGGCCCGCACGTGATGGCACACGTGCGCGAACGGTTACGAGCGCTCGACGTGGTCACCAGCAGGGAGCTGCGCGCGCTCCCGGACGGACGCCGCGCGCGTGTCGCCGGACACGTGATCGTGCGGCAACGACCGGGCACCGCCAAAGGCATGCTCTTTCTCACGCTCGAGGATGAGACCGGCACCTGCAACGTCGTCATCACTCCGCCGGTATTCCAGCGCCACCGCGGGTTGTTCCATACCTGCCGGCTCTTGCTCGTCGAGGGTCCGATACAGAAGGTCGATGGGGTCATTCACGTGAAGGGCGAGCGCTTTCGGGAGCTTCCGCTTCCCGGTGCCGCACCACCGTCACACGATTTTCATTGAGCTCGAGCGCGACCGTTCGGCGAGCTTCCTGAGCACGGGTCGTCCGGTGACGATCAACGCCACGGAGAGTGCCGCGGTGATCGCGGCGCTTCCCCAGATGTAGAGAGCGCCGAGAGCATCCCAGGTGGCGAACCCTCCGCGCGCTCCCACGCTCAGGATCACGAGCGACGCCAGGCCGTTCGAAACCGAGCCGACGAGAACGGCGCCCGGATGCCGCAGCGGTGCTTGCCACGCCAGCGCGTAACCGACCGTCAGGGCGACGTACGCCGCACCGAGGAGACGGACGAAGACGATGTGCGACGGCGGGGGCTCGGGGATACCGAAGACCGGGAACCATTCGCCCGGAAGGAGCAACGCCGGGGCAGCCCACAAGCCCATCGTCGTGACGATCTTCACCGCCAGCACCCGCCGGAGCGCCGTATAGGTGATGGGAGTCGGCAGCGGCACCGCACGCCGTGGGCGCGGGGACACCATGCATACGAGCATGGCACGTGCGCGCTGCGGCGTCGAGGGTGGAGGGGCTAACGCCGGGCGGCGACGACCCGGAACGCCGCGTCCGCAACCTCGAGCGTCCGATCGATGTCGGCTTCGGTATGCGCGGCGGAAAGAAACCAATTGTGGTGCGGATGGAAGTAGACGCCCCGCTCGGCCGTGGCCGCGCAGAAGGGTCGGTTCAGCGTCTGACGAGGATCGTCGCGGAAGCTCATGAAGGGTAGGGCCGGCGGGCCACTCACCGTCACCGCGAGGCCGTGTGCCCGCGCCCCCTCCTCGAGGCCGCGGCACAGACGGCCACCGAGGACCGCCATGCGCTCGATCGCGTCGCTGGCAGCGATCTCGCGCAGACACGCCAGCGCCGCCGCCATCGGCACGGCGCTCGTGAAGTACGAACCCGTGAAGAACACCTCCTGAGCCGCTTGGCGGAGCGTCTCGCGTCCGACACACGCCGAGAGCGGATAGCCGTTGGCGATCGCCTTGCAGTAGCAGGCGAGATCGGGCCGTACTCCGAAGTATTCGCCCGAGCCGCCGAGATGGAGGCGGAAGCCGGCGCGGACGTCGTCCAGGATGAACACGATGCCCTGGGCGTCGCACAGCCGGCGGACACCCTGGAGGTACCCTTCGGCCGGCAGCTCGGAATCATGGAAGGCGTCGTGACGGAAGGGCGTGAGCATGATGGCCGCCACCGCGGCGTGCTGCGCTGCGACCAACTGCTCGAGCGTCTTCAGGTCGTTCCACGGCACCTCGAGGACGTTGGCGCGATCTTCCGGCGTGATCCCGGCCGGCAACGGCGAGCACCACGCGTGCGTGCCGTGGTAGGCGCCCTTGACCTTGATGACCTTGGGACGTCCGGTCGCCGCGCGCGCGACCTCGACTGCCCAGGTGCAGACGTCCGAGCCGTTCTTGGCGAACGCCGCCCAGTCGGCGCAGGGTGTGATCCCGACCAGATGCTCGGCGAGCTCCACCCAGAACCGCGTCGGCCCGTTGAAACAGTCGCCCTGGCGCATCTGTGCGAGCGCGGCTTCGTCGACGGCCGGATGACGATGTCCGAGCACGATCGGGCCGTAGGAGCACATGTAGTCGATGTACTCGTTGCCATCGACGTCCCATACGTGACTGCCCTGACCGCGAGCGAAGAAGTACGGGTGGGCGCCGCGCACCAGCAGCGCCGGCGACTGGTGTCCGTAGATACCGCCTGGCACGACACGCGTCGCGCGCTCGAGCAGCGCCTGGGTTTCTGAGAGCTCGACGGGCATCCGATCCTCCGAAAGGCCGGATGATGCGCCGTGCGGCGCGCGAGCGTCAAGCGAACGAGCTATACGCGACGAGATCCGGCGGCCGCGCGTCTCGCCAGAGCGACGATCGTAGGGACCGACGCGCGTCCGTTGCCGGCGCCGCCACCGACGATCAGACGGCCGATCTCGATGCCGAGGCCGGCGACCATCGCTGCCAGCGCGCGCGCCTGTCTGGACGCCTCCCCGTCCGCGTCCGGGGGGCGCGAACCGACGGTGCAACGTGTCCGCCAGGTCCTCTACCAGGCGAAGATGGGCGGTGTTGCCGAACGATGGTCCGCCTTCGAGAAGAAGCTGCGCGCGGGCGAGATTCTCACGCCAGAACGCAGCCGTGACCTCGAGGCCGAGCGCCACCCCGTCGGCGACCGACATCCCGGGCTCGATGGCGCGCTGCCAGCGGTCCATCATCGTTCGTGAGGCGCGGTGCGCAAGCCCTTCGAAGGCGGCGCGCTTGTCACGAAAGTGGCAATAGAACGTCCCGGCGCCGAGATCGGCGACGCGCGCCATCTCGGTGGTGGTGGCGCCGTCGTAGCCGCGTGCCACGAAGACCTCGAGCGCAGCGTCGAGCAGGCGTTCTCGCGTCCGCAGCTTGCGACGGCCGCGGCGCGTGACGGCGTCCTGGCGGGCGTCGGCGAGGACGAGCGCCACGGAGCGGCTGGCGCGCCCTGCACCCGGGCCGCGGCCCCTGGTTGGCCTAGCCGCGGATCTCGCCGATCTTGCGGACGATCTTGCGCTTGCCGGCATTGACCTCTTTCAAGTACCGGATGCCGTCCTCGGCGATCGCGTCGCCGACCATGCCGTCGCCCTCGGCGCGCGAGCTCCTGCATGTCGACCCAGGCCGCGTAGGCGCTACGCGTCCGTTCGGTGATGATTCCGGCGTGCAGCAGCGTCTTGATGAGCGTGCGAAACACGTCCGTCGACTGGGTCATGAGGCGGCGTCTCTGGGCGTTGGTGAACGCCTCGATCATCGCACCTTGCACCCACACCGGGTCGAGGCCGAAGCGTGGATAGATCACCTGCTTCTGCTCGGCGTTCACCAGATTGAAGAGCAGCGTGTTGAAGCACTCGAGCGCCCAGTCCTCGACTTCGTCGTGCTCGCGCCAGCGTGAGGGCGGGGAGGGTCGCCTGCGCCCAGATCTTGCCGAATTTGTGATGAAACGCCTCGTCGGTCATGGTGAGCTGGCAGAGGCGGCGCAGCAGCGGATCGTTCGACTTCACATGCAGACGTCGCGAAGGCCCCCATCGCGAGGCCCTCGACCAGCATCTGCATGCCGACGAGCTTCTTGTAGACGACCTCGCTCGTGACCAGGGTCGGTGAGCAGCGCGCCGAGCGTCTTCGCCGCGGTGGCAGTACTCGGCCGCCATAGCGAGCGGCGAGATAGCTTGGTGAAGCCGTGGACGTGCCGTGCCTCCTCACGGACCTGGTTGGCGGCGTACTCCTGCGCGCCCGGGTCGACGAAGACCTCGCGCGAGGCTTGCCGAGAGGTTCAGCGCCCCCTGCTCGCCGTGCAGGATGTTGGAGAGCGTCCAGTGCGCGCTGGCGTTCGCGAACGCCACGCGCTGGCCGGCGTCGAGCTTGTCGGCCACCGCCGACTGCAGCTCGGGAATGAAATCGAGCGGCAGAATCGACTCGTCTTCGCGCCAGGGCGTGTCGAAATCGATGTAGTCGGGGTCCTCAGGGTTCCAGAAGTGCTCCTCGGTCCGTGGCGATGATCTCCTCGAAGTGGGTGGAGCGCTTGCCGTAGCGTTCGACGTCCATCAGAGCCGGAAAGTCGTCGCGCCCGACCGTGTTGTAGCCAGCGTCGCCCGTGCGTTCTGCCACGGTGCACCTCCTCGATCGCGGAACTGATGCATTCTCAATAGTGAAGGATTCTCACTCGAGCAAGATCCAATCCGCTGGCCGGCAGTCGTGCGCGGCTCGACGTCGGGCAGGTCCGCCGGAACAGCGAGCCCTTGGTTGCAATGGCGGCGAGCGCAGGCTTAAGTGGTGCGCATCGTCGGCCTGCATCAACGCTGAAAGGAGCACGCGCAATGGGAGAGGCCTGGATCATCGACGCCGTCCGCACACCACGGGGCCGCGGCAAGAAGGACAGCGGCGGGCTCTCGCACGTCCACCCGCAGGAGCTGCTGGCGCAGACGCTGCAAGCGCTCGCCGCACGTACGTCGTTCGACCCGAAAGACGTGGAAGACCTGGTCGCCGGCTGCGTCACCGCGGCAGGGGAGCAGGGGGCCTGCATCGCGCGCATGGCGGTGCTCGCGGCCGGCTGGCCGACCGAGGTCACCGGCGTCACGCTCAACCGTTTCTGCGGTTCCGGCCAACAGGCCGTGAACTTCGCGCTGATGGGCGTCATGTCGGGGCAGCAGGATCTCGTGGTGGGGGGCGGCGTCGAGAGCATGTCGCGGCAGCCGATGGGCTCCGACGGCGCCGGCATCGACGGTCACAATCGCCACCTGCGCGAGATGTTTCCGCTCGTGCCGCAGGGTATCTCCGCCGACCTCATCGCCACCCTCGAGGGGTTCACGCGCGAGGACTGTGATCGCTTCGCGTATGAGAGTCAGCAGCGTGCCAAGGCGGCGATGGACGCCGAGCGCTTCCGGAAGAGTCTCGTGCCCGTGCGCGGCCCGGACGGCAACGTCGTCCTCGACAAGGACGAGCACCCGCGCCCGCAAACGACGCTCGAAGGCCTCGGCAAGCTCGAGCCGTCCTTCGTCCAGCTCGGTCAGTACGTGCAGAAGGGCGACACGCTCAGCTTCGACCAGAAGGCGCAGCAGGTGTATCCCCAGGTCGCGAAGATCGACCACGTGCACCACGCCGGCAATTCGAGTGGCATCGTCGACGGTGCCGCGGCGGTGCTGATCGCGTCGCCCGACTACGCGAAGGCGCACGGTCTCAAGCCGCGCGCGCGCGTGCGTGCGATCGCGACCCACGGAGCCGAGCCGGTGATCATGCTGACGGCGCCGGTGCCTGCCACGGAGCGCTGTCTCAAGAAGGCCGGCATGACCATCAAGGACATCGACCTCGTCGAGATCAACGAGGCCTTTGCGGCCGTGCCATTGAAGGTCATCCGCGATTGCAAAATGGACCCCGAGACCGTCAACGTGAACGGCGGGGCCATCGCGCTCGGGCATCCCCTCGGTGGAACCGGCGCCATGCTGATCGGTACCGTGCTCGATGAGCTCGAACGCCGCGACCGGAGCACCGGGCTCGTCACCATGTGCATTGGCGGCGGCATGGGAATCACCACGATCATCGAACGTATCTGAGGCAGACGGTGGAGCCACGCGTCGAACACGCGACCGTCGGCGGAAGCGGCCGCGAGGAGCTGTTCTTCCCACCCGGCGGCAACTGCTTCGGGTGCTCGTCGAGCAATCCCGCTGGGCTTCACCTGCGTTTCTTTCGTGATGCCGATGGCATCGTCTGCGAAACGACCATCGACCCAGCCCATCAGGGCGCTCCCGGCATCGTACACGGCGGCATTCAAGCGGTCCTGCTCGACGAGGCGTGTTGCGCGACGGTGGCGTTCAGCACCGGTGACTACGTCGTGACCGGTGAGCTCAACATCCGCTACCACCGCCCGTGCCCGACCGGCATACCGCTCGCCATGCGTGCGCACACCGTCAGCGACGAGGGGCGCTATCTGGTCGTGCGCGCCGAGCTGCGCGGCGCCGGCGCCGAGAAACCCTTCACGACGTCCGAGGGGCGCTTCTACCGCGATCGTCGCCGAGCCCAGACATGACGCCGAACGAGGACGAACGGCAGGGCGGCGCCCAGATCCGAAGCGTGAGCATTCGCGTGCCAGGCGCGCTCGCGCTGCTGCTCGCGATCCCCGTCTTGCTGCTCGCCGGTTTGCTGGCGCTCGCTGGACTCCTGGCGGGCGTTGCGGCCCTGGTACTCATGCCCTGGCTTGCGCGCCGGCTCCCCCGGTCCTTCGAGGAGGAGACGACCATCACCCTCGATCCGACGGCCTATCGCCGTGCGGATGGCGACGGCCGAGTCGTCGGGCAGCTTCTCATCGGGGCCCGACGCCCGCCCACAACGCGCCGGTAGAGGGTCAGGGTCGAGAGCCCGCAGCACGCGGGAAGACTCGCACACCGGAGCACTGAGCGGCAGAGCCGCGACGCTTGCCGCTCACGCGCACGCGGCGCGGCTCACGTGCGACGCTCACCAATCAGACGATCGAGCTCTTCCCGCAGGCGCGGCAGGACGTCGGTGTAGCTGTAGGTGCCGACCTTCACGGCCTTCTTCTTCAGATCCACCGTCGACGGGCCGCACCAGAGGCCGAGATCGGCGTCGTCGGTCTCGCCCGGGCCGTTCACGCGGCAACCCATTACCGCGATGGTGATGCGATGCAGCGGCGGCATACGCGGTCAGCTCCCGCACCTGCTCGCGCCAGCTCGACGAAGCTCTCGTTCTCGACCCGCGAGCAGCTCGGGCACGAGATGATGTTGAGGCCCCTGCCGAAGTCGGGCACCGAGATGAAGCGGCCGGCGGCGACGTCGTCGATGATCTGATGGCCGACTTCGACTTCCTCGTGCTTGCGCTCGTTCGGCAGCGTGAGCGACACGCGGATGGTGTCGCCGATGCCGCGCGGCGAGGAGCTTCTCGAAGGCGAGGCGGGTCTTGATGATGCCGTCGGGTGGCAGACCGGCTTCGGTGACGCCGAGATGCAGCGGTACGTCGGGCCGCGCCTCGGCAAAGCGTCCGGTTGGCCGCCACGACCTTGTCCGGGTCGGAGTCCTTCAGCGACACGACGAAGCGCTCGAAGCCGAGGTCGCTCCATCAGCTCGCAATGGTAGAGCGCCGATTGGACGAGCGCCTCGAGCTGATCGCCGGGATAGCGGTCGAGGAACTCGGGCGCCACCGAGCCGCAGTTGACGCCGATGCGGATGGCACAGTCGTGTGTCGCGCGCGACCTGCGCGAGCCATGCGACCTTGTCCGGCGATCGACTTGTCGCGCTCGACGTGGTGCAGGTGTCCGGGGTTGTAGCGGATCTTGTCGACGTGCGGCGCCGACCGCGGCCGCGACGCGATAGTTCTCCTGCAGGTCGACGGACGAGTGTGACGCCTTCGGTCTGGCGCGCGGATCTCCTTGAGCGCCGCCGACCTCCTTGTCGTTGTCGACGGCGATGCGCACGATGCCGGCCCCGGCGCGGCGCAGTTGCTCGCACTTGTGCCACCGTGGCGTCGATGTCGCGCGTCTTGGTGGCGCACATGCTCTGCACCGCCACTGCCGCTCCCGCGCCGACCTCGAGTCGCCCGATGCGTACGCGGCGTGTCGCTCGCTCAGCGCTCTCCATGGCGGGCGACCATACCGGAAGGCACCCACCCCCGCAATTCAGCCGGCGCCCGGCGGTGCGAGCGCGGTGCGGAACGCGTCCGGTATTGCGCACGGCGCGCCGTCCACGAGATCCACCCAGGCGTATCTGCTGATTCCTTGCAGGAGTGGTCGCGCCGACCCGTTGCGCACGACCCAGGTCTGACGCTCGACCGCGTCGATCGATACCATGAGTGGCCAGGTAACGACCGAAAGGCGATCACCGTAGATCGCGGAGTCGAGATACTCGAGGTCGTGCGCGACGGCGCGCAGCCGACCGCCGGCCGCGAGTTGCTCGGTGAGCGTCCAGCCGGCCGCGGCGGCGGCGTCGTAACACGCCTGCTCGAGATAGTGCACGTAGTTGGCATTGTTGACGTGACGAAGCGCGTCGAGTTCGTGCAACTCGACGCGTCGCTCGCTGCGAAACGCGCTCGTCGGGGGATCGGCCTCCGGGAAGTCGGGCCGTTCGAGCGCGTGCGCGCCATCCGGCACGAACACGCGCTCCATGTCGACGGGCACGCGCCGAGGACGACTGCGTTCACGATCGACGTACACCCAGTCCGTATGCGCGCGCGCGATCATCCGGTCGCCAGCGCGCACCTCGTAGTCGCGCCGCGACCGCACGCGCCGGAAGTCGGCGATCCACGTGACCGCTTCGATCGCGTCGCCGTAGCGCGCCGGCTCGAGCAAGTTGAGGGTGGTGCGACGCACCAGCCACATCGTGCCGCTCTGATCGTAGTAGCGTCCGTCGAAGCCGGCGTCGGCGGAGGCGGCCGTCGCGGTTTCCTGCAGGAAGCGCAGCAGTGCCGAGGTTCGCCACTCGCCGAAGGCGTCGAGGTCCGCTTGCCAGATCGGCGTGCGCATCGTGAAAACGCGGGGCACGCGGTCTCGAACCACCGCGTTCGTTCCGAGTCAAGCATGGGCCGCGATCCTTGCGTTCGCGGTCCCGATTGCTTACTTAAGAATCACTCCCCGATGGCCTACACGACCCTCTCCCTCACATTCGAAGGCCGGGTTGCCTACCTGACGCTCGCGCGCCCTGAGCGCCTGAACGCCATCAATCGCGAGATGCCGCGCGAGTTGGCGGCGGCGGTGGCCGAGGCGAACGGCATCGCGGACGCTCACGTCATCGTGCTCGCGGGCGCGGGGCGATCGTTCTGCGCTGGCTACGACCTCGAATGGGGAACACGCGTGGAGGCCGAGGTCGATCAGCAGAGCGGGGTGTGGGACGCAATGCGCGATCTCTCCTGGATGTCCGAGAACGTCAACTGCTTCATGTCGCTGTGGCGGAGCCGCAAGCCGGTGATCGCCAAGGTCCATGGGTGGTGCGTCGGCGGCGGGACCGATCTCGCCCTCTGCTCCGATCTCATCGTTGCCGCCGAGGACGCCGAGATCGGCTATCCACCGGCTCGCGTGTGGGGCTCACCGACGACTGCTATGTGGGTGTACCGGCTCGGCATGGAGCGCGCGAAGCGACTCCTGCTCACCGGCGACTCGGTGAACGGGCGCAACGCCGAGGCCATTGGTCTCATCACCAAGGCCGTTCCCGCCGCCGATCTCGATCGCGAAGTCGACACGCTGGCGCGTCGCATGGCGCAGTTGCCCGTCAACCAACTGGCGATGATGAAGCTGCTCGTGAACCAGGCCTACGAGAACATGGGACTGGCATCGACCCAACTGATGGGCACCCTGCTCGATGGTGTCGCCCGGCACACGCCCGAGGGTATCGCCTGGCGGACGGACGCGCTCGAGCACGGCGTGAAGGCCGCGCTTGCGAACCGCGACGGTCCGTTCGGCGACTACGGCTCCCGTCCGAAGCGCTGACGCTCGCGAGCGCCGGGCACGCGAGGACCCATGACCTTCAATCTCGCCACGATCCAGGAGGCCATCGCCGCCGTCATTCCCGATCGCGAATGCATCGTCTATCGCGACCGTCGCCTGACCTGGGGCACGTTCAACGAGCGCACACGTCGCCTCGCGAACTACCTGATCTCGCGTGGTCTCGGCTGTCACACCGAACGCAAGACCCTCGAGCCGTGGGCGTCGGGACAGGATCACCTCGGCCTCTACCTCACCAACTGCAATGAGTACCTGGAAGGAATGGTGGGCGCCTACAAGGCGCGGGTCGCGCCGTTCAACGTCAACTACCGTTACGTCGAGGACGAGCTCCTCTACCTCCTCGACAACGCCGACGCCACGGCGCTCATCTACCACGCGCGCTTCGCGCCGACGCTCGCGAACATCCTGCCGCGCCTGCCACGTCTGCGCACGCTCCTTCAGGTTTCGGACGAGTCGGGCCACGCGCTGCTCCCGGGCGCGGTGGAGTACGAAGACGCGCTCGCCGGCGCGGCGTCGACACGTCCCGACGTCACCTGGTCGCCGGACGATCTCTACATCCTCTACACCGGTGGCACGACCGGTATGCCGAAAGGCGTGCTGTGGCGGCAGGAGGACATCTTCTTCGGCGCGCTCGGCGGTCACCCACCGGGAGGCGCGCGCGTGCCGTCGGTCGAGGCCGTGGCCGAGGCCGCCAAGCAGGGGAGTCTGCGTACGCTGCCGGCGCCGCCCTTCATGCACGGAGCGGCGCACTGGGTGGCGTTCAACACCCTCCACCAGGGCGGCACGGTGGTCATTCAATCCGAGCCCGAGCGGCTCGACCCGGGCGACGTCTGGTCGGTGATCGGACGCGAGAAGGTGACCTTCCTCGCCATCGTCGGCGATGCCTTCGGGCGCCCACTACTCGACGAGCTGGAGCGTCGACCATACGAGCTTCCCGACTTTCGTTTCCTCCTGTCGGGTGGGGCGATCCTGACGCCGGCGCTGAAAGAGGGTTTGCTCGCCAAGCTGCCCAACATTCTGTTGATCGATGGGTTCGGCGCCTCGGAAACCGGCGGCCACGGCCAGCAATTCACCACCGCCGGCCAGAAGGCGTCCTCAGGGCAGTTCCGTATGGGGGAGGACACCCTCGTCCTGAAGAATGATCTCTCCGGACCGCTCGAGCCAGGCGCGCCCGATCAGGGCTGGCTGGCGCGCAGCGGTTCCGTGCCGCTCGGCTACTACCGCGATCCCGAGAAGACCGCGAAGACTTTTCCGGTCATCGGCGGACGGCGCTACGCCGTTCCCGGGGACCACGCCACGCTCGCCGCCGACGGGACCATCGTCGTGCTCGGACGCGGCTCGGTCTCGATCAACAGCGGCGGCGAGAAGATCTACCCCGAGGAGGTCGAGCAGGCGCTCAAGTCGCATCCCTCGGTCTACGACGCGGTCGTCGTCGGGACGCCGAACGAGCGCTGGGGCCAGCAGGTGAATGCGATCGTGCAGTTGCGCCCGGGCGCCGCCGTGAGCGCCGACGAGCTGCGCGCCTTCGCGGCGCAGCGCATCGCTCGCTACAAGCTCCCGAAGGAGATCGTCTTCGTCGAGCACGTCGAGCGGAGCCCGAGCGGCAAGGCCGACTATCGATGGGCGAAGGCGCGCGCGCTCGAGGCGCTCGGACTTCCCGCCAGCTGAAGCTCGCGTCGGAAGGAGACGTCGACATGGCACGCATCCCGTATCGCGATCCCAACTCGGTGCCGGAGGACCTCCGTCCGATGGTCGCCGCGCTCCCGCCGCTCAACATCTTTCGGATGATCACGCACGCCGAGACTTTGTTACGCGGGTTCGGCCAGCTCGGGACGGCGATCCTCGGGCACGCCATGCTCGATCCGCGACTCCGTGAGCTCGCGATCCTGCGCGTCGCGCAGCGATCGCCCGCCGCCTACGAATGGCAGCAGCACGTGCCGATCGCGCGCGCGACCGGTGCCACCGACGAGGAGATCGCGGCGCTCGAGCGCGGTGACGGCGAGGCGGCGTGCTTCGGGCCGCGCGAGCGCACGCTGTTGCGCTTCACCGACGAGCTGCTTGCCGGACCGCGTGCCAGTGACGAGACGCTGGCAGCGATGCGGTCGTCGTTCTCCGATCGTGAGCTCTGCGAGGCGATCTTGACGATCGGCTTCTACATGATGGTCGCGCGCTTTCTCGAGACCACCGGCGTCGACCTCGAGGTTCACAGCGCCGAGACCGTGGCCGCCATGGTCGACCGTGCGCGCCGGCGATGAGTCTCAGCTAGCGCGTACGCGCATGCTCCCGGCCGGCGGGCGGGAGACCGCCGGCGAATCACGCACGTAGAAGCGCCACGGGAGGCAAGCGTCCTCCTCCGCGTAGGCGACGCCGATGCGCGGCGACGTCGCGAGCCGGCTCGATCGCACACGCGGCGCGTCGAGGATGCGCACCGCTCCGGTGGCGAGATCGACACCGTTCATGCCGAGGTCGATGCCGAGCGCGCGACAGAGATTGCCCGGCCCCTGACAGAGTCGAGTGTGCGGGGTAGTCCGCGCGCAGCCGCGTCGCCGGCGCATGAGGGGCAGCCCGACGAGCGGTTCGAGGGCACGCACCAGCACCGCCTCGGGCGTCCCGGCGCCTCTCGTCACGACGTTGCAGCAGTGGTGGAGGCCGTAGATCAGGTACACGTACAGCCGGCCGCCGGGCCCCCACATCACCTCGTTGCGCGCCGTGCGCCGTCCGCCGGCGGTATGCGCGGCGCGGTCCTTGGGTCCGCGATACGCCTCCACCTCGACGATGCGGCCGGCGGTGACACCCGCAGCGCTCTCGTGCAGGAGGATCTTGCCGAGCAGGTCGCGCGCGACGCGCAGGGTAGGGCGCCGGTAGAAGGCGGGCGCCAGCGCCGCGGCGCCGTCCAGGTCGATCCGCGTGCGCGTCCGTCATCCGCTTCCCGGGCGGGCGAGCAGCATGGCGCGCAACGCGGCCCGGTGCGTGTCGTCGAGGTCACGGATGCCGGCGCGATCGCCGCTCGAGAGATTCACGACCTTGGCGGCTTCGAGGTCGATGCGCAGGCGGTCGCCGCTGTGGATGAAGGCCGGTGCGTCGAGCGACACCGTCACGATGCCTGCCGCCAGCGCCGCCGCTTCGATGCTGGGCGCGAAGGTGTGACCGACGAGCGCGACGACGCCCGCCGCCCGGAGTGCCTGCAGGGCCGGGGGCGAAGATGCTTCAGTCCCGTCGTGCTCCTCGGCGACGAGGACGTCACCTGGAGCGACCCGCACGGCCAGGCTCGGAACGAGATCGGCGAAGATATGGGCGCGGGCGGCGCTCGCGCTGATGGCCGCGAAGCGGGACGGCAGGATGTGCTCGGCGTCGAGTCGGGTGCCGAACGACCACGCCCGTCCGGCGATCGTGGGGAGCGGCTCCTCCCAATCGGGGGGTACCATGATCGCGCGCTCTAGAGGCCGGACGGTACGAGCGCCGAACGTGCTACCTGACCGAGGCCTGCGGCGTCCCGTGGTGCGTACCAGAAGCACGTGCCGTCGCTCGCCATGGCCGTGACCGCTCCCGGTGCGACGAGCCGTTCGCGCGCCCGCTCGCCGTCGGGATCGAAGGACGTGAAGAAATACACCGTCTCGGAAGCGGGACTGAAGCGTCCGAAGGGTCCCGTCTTCGCCTCGACCAGCCACAGCTCTCCGCGCACGACCGAAGGGCTGAAGACCTCGTGCTCGGTCGCGATCACGCGCTCGACGGCGCCGCTCGCGGGATCGAGCGCCAGGAGGCGCCGGTTGTGACGATGCGTGAGCCACAGCCGTTCGTGATGGAACGCCAGGCCGCCGCCGGCTCCGTCCGGTGTGTCGAATCGCCGCAGCTCGCGCCCCTCGGTCAGCGACCAGAGCACACACTGGCGTCCCGTGCTGCCGCCGCCCGCGACCAGCCACAGACCGTCGGCGCACGGGGCGACGTCGGCGACCGGATGGGGATACGTGAGCACGACCTTGACGGTTGCCTTGGTCACGTCGACGCCGTCCGGGGACCGCGTCTCGGCTCGCGCGACCAGACGGTCGCGGATCGACGCCAGCCAGAGGGCGTTGCCATCGGCGCTCAGCCCCGACACCTTGACGCCGGCGACCGCCACCGCCGACCCGGCCGCCAGCTCTGTATCCGCCGCGCTCACCCGTCCCTGTCATGCCGGCGGACGTCGCGCCGGTCAATCGTGGTGCTGCGGGCAAGCGTCACAGAAGCTCGAGCTGCCGGGCCCGCCCGACGAGATCCGCGAAATGGAGACCGAGCAGTCGCAGCACGGCATCCGCGATCGGCTCGATCTGCTTCTCGACGTAGTGCTCGTAGTCGAGCGTGCCCTGGCGGGCGTCGATCGGCTCGGGTCCGGCGTTGGTCATCACGTACTCGACGATGCGTGCCGGAGGTCCATCCTGCTTGCGGGCGGCTTTGACGTGCGCGGGCGTCGTCTTGGTGTACGCGCCGAGATCCTTGCGCACCGCCTTCTTGTAGACGAGCAGGCCGTCCAACGAGCCGGCACGTAGCTCGGCGAGGAATCCCCGGATGAAGTCCTCGACCGGCCGGTCGTGGAAGACGCGGTCGAGCAGCTCGCGCTGAAAGCGCTTGGCGAGCGGCGTCCAATCGCGCCGCACCGCCTCGAGACCGACGAACTCGAGACGGCTCCCGCCGCCGTCCGCGACCAGGCCCGCATAGCGCTTCTTGCTGCCGCCCGTCCCGCTCCGCACCTCGGGCATGAAGAAACGCTGGTAGCACTTCTCGAACTCGAGCTCGAGAAAGCTCTCGACGCCGAACTCCTCGCGGACGCGCCGTACGAGTGTCGCGCCGATCGCGCGGCGCAGCTCCTCGGCACGCGCGAGCGCTCGGTCGACATCCTCCTCGCCGGCGTCGACGAACAGCGAATCGGTGTCGCCGTAGATCACCGCGAAGCCGAGACGGCGGACCTCGTCGGCGGCGAGATGGATGAGATACTGGCCGGTCGAGGTGATGGCGTTGGCGATCTCGGGCGCGAAGAAGCGGCACGAGGTAGCAGCCAGCACGCCGTAGAGGGAGTTCATGAGGATCTTGATCGCGTGCGCCGCCAGCGCGTCGCCCTCGCGGCGCGCGGCGTCGCGCTCGTCCCACAAGCGCGCGACCAGCTCCGGAAGGATGCCCGGGGCGCGCTGAAAGGCAGCGCCGTTGGGCGTGCGGATGAGGTCGCCGCCCATCGCCGCACGCTCGGCGGGCACGTAGGTCACCGGATCGATGTTGAAGGTACGGATGATGCTCGGGTACAGACTCTTGAAGTCGAAGACCAGGATGTTGCGGAACAAGCCGGGTGTGGACTCGAGGACGGCGCCCCCGAGCACCGTCGCGTCGACGTCGTCGGCGTGCACGCTCGGCGCCACGTAGCCGCGGCGTCGCATCTCGCCCAGATAGAGCGCGTCGACCGACGCGATGCTGGCGCCGACGCGGTCGAGCTGCATGCCGGTGAGGAGGCTTCGTCGCAGCGTCAGCTCGACGAGACGCTGATGCGCCAGGATCTCGAGCACGAGCTGCGCGTCGAGCAGGTTGTAGTCGACGAGCTTCTGGCGGTCGTCCCGGAAGGCGCGTTCGATCTCGGTGCCGCGCCCGTCTCCCGTCATCAGCTTCCCCTTGCCGAGAAAGGTGCGTGCCGCGGTCTCGAGCTTGTAGTCGTCGAGGCGAATGAACGCCCCGCGCACCAGCGCCAGACCGTCCAGTACCTGGCGGCCCGGCGCGTTGGCGCGCGCCTCGCGCGTGAAGTTCTGATCGCGCTGGATGGTGGTCTCCTCGGGCGTGCGCCCGAGAATGAACGGGATGTCGTGGGCGCGACAGCGGGCCTGCAGCACGGCCAGGTCGAAGTCGATCACGTTCCAGCCCGTGATGACGTCGGGATCGAGCTCGTCGACGAGCGCGAAGAAGCGCCGCAGGAGCACGCTCTCGTTGGCGAAGCACTCGGCGTTGTCGAGTGGCCCGGGGCCGACGATCAGCACCCGGTCGGCACCGAGACCGGCGAGCGAGATCGCGAACAGCGTCCGGGCGTGCCGGTCGGTCTCGATGTCGATCGAGAGGACGCGGAGACTCGGCGTGAAATCCGCCGGCGTGAGGACAGGGTTGCGGTAGACGTGGGCGATGCGCCGTCCGGGCTCGGACGGACCTTCGATTGCGATCGCGCTGCGGAGATCGCGGTCGATCAAGTAGCGATACGCGAAGCGCAGGTCGGCTTCGAAGCAGGCGATGCCGGCCGCGGCGAGGCGCTGGCGGAATGGCGGCACGTCGCCCGGGACGGGCAGCTCGACACGCGCGACGGGCATGCCGTCGAGACTTTTCAGGTCGGTCGGATCGACGCGCGCACCGAGCGCCGCCACGTCGCCGGCGCGGGTCGCGGGTACGAAGAAATAGGGGCGGACACGATCATCGATGACGCAGAACGAGGCGCCGTCCTCGAGCGTGCCATAGAGGTGTACCTCCGGGCGTCCGCTCACGACGCGATAGGTGGGATGCAGAATGAACCCGCGCACGCGCCCTCAGTATAGCGGCGTGCGGTGGCGCGTGCACCGATGGCGGGAACCGGAGCGTGCCGACCGCGGGCGTCGGTGACATCGCCACCGACTCACGCGACCGGGTCGCCTCCCTCGCGCCACTGCTCGATGACCGACATGTCGCCGACCGACGCGTCCTCTGCCACCTTGTCGAGGAAGCGGTGGAACTCGTCGGCGCCGGCGCGGTCGGCGTGCCCGCGCGGGATCGCCGGGAACTCGTAGTCGGGCGTCGGCAGCGGCGGATGGTCGGACGCCGGCTTCCGCGCCATCACCTTGCTCGATGATCGGGGCCAGCCGCTCCGCCTTCTCGCGCTCGGCGCGGTCGCTGTCGCGCTCCTTGAACTCCGGCAGCACCTCGCGGCCGAAGAGCTCGAGGCTCTCCATGATGTGCTCGTGCCGCGTTCTTGCCCGCCTGGCTGACGAAGATCAGCTGGTCGACGCCAGCACTCCTCGTAGCGGCGCAGGTACTCGCGCATCTGCGCCGGCGTGCCGACGGCGCCGCGCAAGCCCGCCGATGCCGCCCTCGACCACCTTGGCGCCGAGGCGGTCGTCGTTGCGCGGCCGCCGCCTGCACCGCCGTCGGGGTCGTAGCCGCGCTCGCGCGCGACGCTGCTGGTACTCCGCCCACACGTCGGTCTGCGCGGGATGGTGGCGGCCGAACACGTAGTAGTGCGCGAGCGAGTAGCCGAAGAAGTTGGCGCCCTCGAGGCCGCGCGCGCATGGCCTCGGCCTCGTCCGGATGGCACATGAACGGCGACACGCAGGCGACGTTCGCGTTGACGGCGTCGCCGATCGGCACGCCCTCGCGCGCGAGCGTCGCGTGGTAGTCGCTCGACCCAGTGGCGCGCATCCTCCGGATCGACGAAGGCGAAGGTGAGCGCGCCGATGCCCTTCTGCGCCGCGAGATGGATGGTCTCGCGCCGGCTGCACGCCACCCAGACGGGCGGATGCGGCTTCTGGCGCGGCTTCGGCACGCACGTTGCGCGGCGGCATGGTCAGACACTTGCCGCCGTGTGCCCGGTGAACGGCGTCTCGGTGAGGCAGCGCAGCGCGACGCGCAGCCCCTCCTCCCACATCGCGCGCTTCTCGGCGGGGTCGATCAGGAAGCCGCCCAGCTCGGCCTCCGACGACGACTCGCCGGTGCCGAAGTCGACGCGGCCGTTCGAGACCAGGTCGAGCGTGGCGATGCGCTCGGCCACGCGCGCCGGATGGTTGAACGGCGGCGGCGTCTGCACGATGCCGTGACCGAGGCGCATGCGCTTCGGTGCGCTGCGAGACGGCGGCGAGGAACACCTCGGGCGCGCTCGAGTGGCTGTACTCCTCGAGGAAGTGATGCTCGACCTCCCAGACGTAGTCGATGCCGAGACGGTCGGCGAGCGCGCACTGCTCGAGCGCTTGCTGGAGCAGGTCGTACTCGGCGTCCTCGTCCCAGGGGCGCGGAAGCTGATGCTCGTAGAAGAGGCCGAACTTCATGAGAGCCCCCGTGGCGGCCGCGCACGGCCGCTCGATGCGCGGTTCGCTCCGCTACATGTAGCTGCCGCCGGTCACCAGGACGACGTGGCCGGTGACGTAGTCGGCAAGCGGAGAGGCGAGAAAGAGCACCGGGCCGGCTGCCTCCTCGGGAGAGCCGGCGCGGCCGAGCGGAATCATCGCCTTGGCGCGCTTGCGCATCTCCTCGGGAATTCCGAGCTCGACGAGCTGTCCATCGACCTCCTCCTTGACGGACTGATCCTTCGCGGCCGTGAGGCGGGTCTCGATGAAGCCGTAGGCGACGGCGTTGACGTTGACGTTCAGGCGGCCCCATTCGCGCGGCCAGCGTCTTGGTGACGCCGACGATGCCCATCTTGCCGGCCGAGTAGTTGACCTGGCCGGCGTTGCCGGCGACGCCGGAGGTGGAGGACACGTTGACCACCTTGCGCATGACGCGCTTGCCCGGCTTCGATCTCGGCCTTCGCCCAGTCCCGCCAGTAGAGCGACGACGGCGCGCAGCAAGCGGAAGGGGCCGGTCAGGTGGACGTCGATCATCGCGTACCACTGCTCGTCCGACATCTTGTGGATCACGCCGTCGTACGTATACCCGGCATTGTTCACCACGATGTCGAGCGGTTCCGAAGCGATCGACGGTCGCCTTCACCAAGCGATCGGGAAACTTCGCGTCGGTGACCGAGCCCGCGACGACCGACGACCTCGCCGCCGGCGGCGCGGATCGCGCCCGCCGCTTCCTCGGCGACGTCCTCCTTCAGGTCGTTGACCACCACCCGCGCCCCGTGACGGGCGAGAAGCTCCGCCACCGCGCGTCCGATGCCGCGCCCCGCACCGGTGATGATCGCGACCTTGCCTTCGGCGAGCTTCATGCGAGTTCCTCCCGAGACGTGCGGCAGATCTTTGCGCTGATCACGCCACGCTCAGGACTGGCGCAAACGCGCGCCGCGCCTTGATTCCCGCACGGCAGCGCCGTATGCAGGCCGCCATGACCCCGGCGGAGCTCGAGAGCAAGCTCGCCGATTTCCTCGCCCGCGAGACCGGTGCGGCGCGCGTCTCGATCAGCGGCCTGCGCAAGCTGCCTGGCGGCGCCTCACGGGAGACCTGGGCGTTCGACGCCGCCTTCGAGAACGGCAGCACCGCGATCCGTCATCTGGTGCTGCGCCGCGACCCCGGCACCACCAGCGTCGAGTCCGATCGCGCCCACGAGTTCCGTCTGCTGCAAGCGGCGCGACGTTCCGGAGTTCCGGTGCCCGACGTCTATTGGCTCGGCACCGATCCGAGCACGCTCGGGGCACGCTTCTTCATCATGGAGCGGATCGAGGGTGAGACCCTGGCACGTCGGCTTCTCCGCGACCCGGCGTATGAGCAGGCACGGCGCGTGATGACGGGACAACTCGGCGCCATTCTCGCCGCCATTCACGCCATCGAGCCCGCCACCCACGGCCTCGACTTCCTGCCGACGCCGGGCGATACGGGCCCGCCGGCGGCGGCGGAGCTCGAACGCTACGACCAGCTCTATCGCGGTCTCGCGCCGGAGCCGCATCCGGTGATCGAGCTGGCGTTGCGCTGGCTCGCTGCCCGCATTCCGACGACACCCGCGCTCGCGGTGGTGCACGGCGACTTCCGCATCGGCAACGTCATCTTCGGGCCCGAGGGCGTACGGGCGATTCTCGACTGGGAGCTCGCCCATCGTGGCGATCCGATGGAGGACCTCGGCTGGATGTGCGTGAAGGCGTGGCGCTTCGGCAGCGCACGTCCGGTGGGCGGCATCGGCGAACGCGAGGAGCTCTTCGTCGCGTATGAAGGGGCAGGGGGCAGACCGGTCGACGCGCGCGCGGTCCACTACTGGGAGGTCTTCGGCAATCTCAAATGGGCGGTGATCTGCATCGCCCAGGCGCGCACCCACCTCGACGGCGGGGTGCCGAGCGTCGAGCTCGCGAGCCTCGGCCGCCGCACCGCCGAGGTGGAGCACGAGCTGCTCACGTTGATCGACTGAGCATGCAAGACCGACCGACCATTGCCGAGCTGCTCGCCGCGGTGCGCGGGTTTCTCGAGTCGCAAGTCGTCCCGGCGCTCGAGGGCTCGCGCCAGTTCCACGCGCGCGTCGCGGCAAACGTGCTCGCCATCGTAGGACGGGAGCTTCTCGATGGCGATCCGCAGCTGCGCGACGAGTGGCGCCGGCTGACGGCACTGCTCGGGTCCGACGCTGGCACCCCGGGCGAGCCACCGGTGGATCTGGACGCGCTCAGCGCCGCGGTGGCGACGCTCACGCAAGAGCTCGCGGCGCGCATCCGTGCCGGCGCGGCCGATGCCGGGCCATGGCGAGCGTCGGTGCTGGCGCACCTTCGTGCCACGACGATCGAGAAGCTTCGCATCGCCAACCCAGCCTACCTGGAGGAGGGACGGTGAACGTCGACGTCGCGTTGCGCCCGGCGACCGCTGACGACTTGCCGTTCGTCAGCACCCTCTGCCGGCAGGCGTTCGAGCACTACGGCGACTACAGCGGCATCCTGCGCAAGTGGCTCGTCGACCCGGCGGTGCAGACCGTTCTCGCCGAGGAGCCGTCCGGCCGCTCGGTCGGTTTCGCCATGCTGGCAGCGCAGACCCTCGAGCGGTTCGCCGGCGCCATCGGCGGCGAGATCCTCGCGCTCGCCGTCGTGACCGACCGGCGCCGGCGTGGGATCGGCCGCATGTTGCTCGCCGAGATCGAGCGCCGCGCCCGCGCCCAGCGCATGCGCGAGCTGCGGCTCAGTACCGCGGCGACCAACCTGATCGCGCGCCGCCTGTATGCGAGTCTCGGATTCGCGGTCCTCACGCACTACGCGCGGTTCTATCCGGCGGGCCAGTCGGCGCTCGAGATGACGAAGCGTCTGTAGGCGCGCCGACGATGCAGGTGCAAGCCAACGGCGTGAGCATTCACGTCGAGGAGTGGGGGAGCGGAGCGCCGCTGCTGCTCATCATGGGGCTTGGCGCCAGCCTCGACACCTGGGTCGCGCAGCACGACGCGTTCGGCATGCGGCACCGCGTGATCGCGTTCGACAATCGCGGTGCCGGGGAGAGTGGATCTCCGCCCGCGCCGTGGACCATCCCCGACATGGCGGCGGACGCGGTCGGGGTTCTCGACGCGCTCGGCATCGCGCGCGCACACGTCGTCGGCATGTCGATGGGTGGCATGATCGCGCAGGAGATGGCGATCCGCCATCCGGAGCGCATCGATCGTCTGGTGATCGCGATGTCGTTCGGACGTCCCGATCCGGTGCGGCGGATTTTCCTGCTGCATCGTCGCTGGGTGCGCTTGCAAGGTGCCGATCCGCGCAGCGAGAGCGTCGCCAATCTCCCGTGGCTGTTGTCGCCCCGGTTGCTCAACGATCCGGAGCGGGTCGCCGCCATGCTCGAAACCGTCGGGCGGATGCCGTTCATGGAGGCCGAGGCGTACGCGCGGCAAGTGGACG
Source organism: uncultured delta proteobacterium (assembly GCA_963846105.1). Classification (GTDB taxonomy): domain Bacteria; phylum Desulfobacterota; class Binatia; order UTPRO1; family UTPRO1; genus CAWJUT01. The sequence continues at coordinate 146,886 of CAWJUT010000003.1, read as the reverse complement.
CCATTCTCGAGCACGTGACGCTCGACCGCCTCCAGAGTGTGCGGGCGCCGACGCTCGTTCTGGCGGCAGCCGAGGATGTGTTGACCCCGGTCTTCCTGAGCGAGGAGATTGCCGGCGCGATTCCTGGGTCTCGGCTCGAGGTTCTGCCACGCGGCGGTCACGGCGCACTCATCGAGTGCGCTGAGGATTTCAACCGCGCCGTGCTGGATTGGCTGCAGGAGTGAAAAAAAGAACCCCGATAGCCATCTGCGGCAGCGTGTGCCGCCCCGCCGGTGACGCGGGGACTATCGGGGCTCGGTGGTGCCTGGGTCCCCGTAGGGTGACCCAGCGACGTTGAAGTGGGTCTGCCCTAAGAGGCCACCACCTCACAGATCACCGTAGGGAAATACGTCACTGGATCACCTCCTTTCTTCCGGCGCGAGGACCGGGCGGGCCCAAGCCCCGCCGCCGAGAGCACGGCCGCCGTTGCCGTGTCCCGGCCCCGATCACCGATCACATCCGGCCAGGGGGCCTGTGTGTGCCCCGATCGGGTAGCTGACTCGAGCGTATGCTCCGGGCGCGACGCCTTGTCCAGCGGGGTTCTCAGTCCCCGCGTAGCTGCACGTCCACCCCCGGGACGGTCTCGGCTTGCGGCTCGGCCGGCTTCCACCGTGTCTGGCTCACACGCCCGCTCGCGATCCTGTGGGTCTCGGTCAAGTGACCGACGACGGCCGCGCCCCGCGCATCGGCGAGGTCGTTCAGCCGATCGAGGGGGAGGGCAACCGACGTCTCCAGCGCTGCGAGCTGCTGTGCCGCGTCCGCCGGCAACGGCGCCGGGCTCGCGCCGCCGTGGCGAGCCCGCAAGAACGTGAGGATGGTGTCTTCGGTCGGGCTGCGCGCCGCCGCCGCCTCGTCCGCGAGGTGCGCGATCAGTTGCTCGTCACGGAAGAACGTCGCGTCGGCCGGGCTGGGATCGGTGGCGAGCACGGCACGCAACGCCGTGTGCTGCGCGAGAAGACGGGCGAGCGTCGCGATCCGCTCCTCACCTTCCGGACCGAGGACGCTGCTGCCGGGGGTAAACGGCACCGGCTGCAGATCGAACTGTTCGGGCTGGTCGCGACGGAAGGCCGAGCCGAGCAGCCTGAGTGGGGTGCGCAACGTTCCCACCAGGGCTTCGCGGAGACCGGTGAGGAGGAGGTTCGTGAACCGATACCGTTGCGCGGTCAGATCGCCCCGCACGCTGAGTGGTAGATGGATCTCGCCGCGGGTGTTCTTCATCAGCGCGAGCGCGACCGGGAGCGGCATGCCGATTTCGAAGGGCTCGGCGCCGGTTCTTTTCATCGCGAACCGGGACAGTACGAGATCGTTCTCGGCCTCGAGGTTGGTCCCCGCGAGAGCGATCGTCGAGTCCGTGCGGGCGAGTCCCGAGGTGACGCGGTAGCCGAGCGCCGGTTCGAGATACGAATTCAGGGGCGCGAGCCTGAGCTGCGTCACCTGGGCGTGAAGATCGCTCTTGTCCGTGCCGATCGTTCCACGCAGCTCGAGGGGTGAAATCCAGTCGAGCGCCCCGTTGATCTCGAAGTGATCGGCCACGAAGGGCTGCATCACGAGTCCTCGGAACGAGAGATCGATCTCCGCGAGCTCGGTCCAATAGGGCGGAGCGAGCGTCGTGTCGTAGAACTCGATCCGCCCGTGGGTCACGCGTCCCTCGTCGATCCTCAGGATTCCGGACTCCGCTGCGGGACGCGGGGCGGCATGGGGGTCGCTGCCGGCCTGGGGAGTCGCCTCGCCGGCCGCAGCCGCACTATCGGGGCTCGGCTCTCCGACGGTCGCCGGGCTCGCCGTCTTCGCCGTGCTGTCACCGCGCGCGAACGGAAAGACGCCACCCGCGCCACGATGCATCATCAGATACGGCCAGCCGGCGGTTGCGCGCAGCACGTGAATCGCGAGCGGCTGGAGCGTGCTCTCACCGAGCTCGAGCGTGAGGTCGTGCCAGGCGAACACCTCGCCGTCGTCACCGCCGACCGGCGGCAGGCTCTTCGCGCCCGGCACGCTGAGCGTCCCGCGAGATACGCGCCGGACCGCCGTCGAACCGTGCCAGCAAGCTCCCGTCGACGCGTCCGGTCGCGAAAGCGACGGGGAGCCGCAACTGGCGTGCGAACTCGGGCAAGGCGAGGCCGTCGAGGTCGAACCGCATGCTGAATGCGTCGCCGCCCGAGCGCCCGCCGACCACGATCCGGCCGCCGGCAATGTCGGTCTCGAGCGTGAACGACAGGTCATCGGCAGTCTGTCGGATCGAGCCCGTCCGGACGCGCGCCGTGATCTCGGGCTCCGCGCCCGCAATGACGCGATGGAGCAGCAACTCGCCCGTCCCGAGCTCGACCGCCGAGAGCACCGTCTGCCACTTCGTATCGGGCGCCTCGTCCCCATGCATCAGAGGGATGTGGAGGTCGTCTCCGTCGCGCACGATGGCCGCCTGGAAATCGTCGATCCTGATGACACCGAGATCCGTGCGCTGGCGCACGAAGTCCACCATCAGCGCGGGGATGCGTATCCGGCTGGCGCGCAGCGCGGGTGCCGACGCCCAGGGCTCGACGAGGGCGACCTGATGCATCGTCGCCGCGGCGGTGAGGGTGTGTGTGGCAAGACGGCCGTCCTTGGACTCGTGCACGTAGTCGAGCGCGACATCGAGGGTACCGGAGACCTGCTGCCAACCGACCGGGACATAGAGGAGCGTACGCGCGAGCGACGCGCCGGCGGTCACGAGTCGGGCGCGCAGCGACGAATCGCCGGCCTGCGCTCGATAGGTGAGATCGAGTGTCAGGGGCTCGCGTTCGAGACGACTCTCGAGGTGCACCGTGACGTTGGTCTTGCCGCTCAGATCGAGGATGAGATCGTCGGCGACGATGTCCTCCAGGTAGAGCGACGTCTCGAGCATCGGCGACGTCGCCTCGTCGCGAAACTGGACCGCTCCGCCCTCGATGCGAAGGCGCCGGACGGCGAACGTGCGGTCGTCGCCAGGAGCAGTGGCCGCGGGCGTCGCGACCGGAAGAGGGGACGATGGCGGCGCCGGGAACAGAGCGCTCAGGTTGAAATCTCCGCTCGCGGTGCGCCGCAGCCCCACCCAGGGATCCACCAGCACGAGCTCGTCGGCCTGCAGCCGGCCGCGCACCAGCGATCGCAGCGCGATCGTCACCCGGAGGTCGCCAAGTGTGATCATCGGTGTCTCGTCCGTGGGCGGGCCGAGACGGATGCCGTGCATGCTCACGCGCCCCAGCAGCGGATTCCACGACATCCACGCGATCGTGATCGGTACGCCGGTACGCGCCGTCAGCCATGCGGCGACGCTGCGGGTGAGCAGGCTCGGTGCGAGAACGAGCGCCGCCACCAGGCCGACCACCACGACTCCCCACGCGAGCATCCGCCGCATCCCGTATCCTGGACCGGAGAATCGGCGCGCTGTCAATTGAGGGCGGCGGCGACCGCTGGTGAACGGCTCGGCGCCGCGGGGTTGACAAGTGGGAGCCGTCCCGGAAGAAGGGCGTCGGCAACCGATGGGAAGCTTCACGACCCGTATCGAGAACGATGTCGCCGTGGTCGCCTTCGACTCCGGGGGCATGAACACGCTGTCGCGCGCCGCCGTCGAGGAGTTGGAGCGTGTCGAGGCCGATCTTCGTGCCCAGCATGCGCGGACGCCGCTCGCCGCTGTCGTCCTGGTCGGCAACCGCTACGGCCTCGGAGCAGGGGCGAACATCGGCGAGCTCATGCAGGGCAGTGCCGCCGATCTCGCCGCATTGATAGACCGTGGCGACGCCCTGCTCTTCCGCATCGAGGAGAGCCCGTTTCCGTGGCTGGCGGCCGTCGATGGCGTCTGCCTCGGCGGCATCTACGAGCTGGCGCTCGCCTGCCGCGCGATCGTCGGCACGCGACGCTCGTCGTTCGGCTTCCCCGAGATCATGCTCAACATCTTTCCCGGCCTCGGGGGAACGCAGCGTCTGCCGCGTCGCTCGGGGTTGGTGAACGCCGGCGACCCGATGCGCGGCGAGGCCGCGCTCACCGTGATTCTCCAGGGGAAGACGCTCGCCGCCGACAAGGCGCTGGCGATCCACATGATCGATGCCCTGGTGCCCGACGGCGAGACCGCCGAGACTTTCGGGCGCCGCTTCGCACGCGAGCAGCTACCGACGCTGACCCGCCCGGCGCCCGACCTGAGCATGGCCGACCAGGTCGCGCCCATGGTGCTGCCGACCATCAAGAAGGCCACCAACAACCGCGAGCACCCGCGCGCGCCATTCGTCGCGCTCGAGGTGGTCACGCGCGGCGTACAGTTGCCGCTGAAGGAGGGCATCAAGCTCGAGCGCGACCGGTTCCTCGAGCTCGCGGCGTCGAGCGAGGCCAAGGCCGGTATGCGCTTCTTCTTCACGCAGCAACGCGTGAACAAGTTGCCGACGGCGCTCGCGAACGTGACGCCACGGCCGATTCGTCGCGTCGGCGTCGACGGCTTCGACGGCTACATGGGCAGCGCCATCGGGTTCCTGGCGCGCCGCGCCGGCTTCGAGGTCGTCGGCCACGTGCCGGTCCCGGAGCTGGCGGCAGGGGCGGGCGGCCGCATGCGACAGAAGTACGAGCCCCTCATCCAGCGCGGCCGACTCGACGCCGCGACCGCCGACTCCGAGGTGAAGTCGGTAGCCGTCACGACCGACCTGGCATCGCTCGCCGACTGCGACCTCGTCATCGAGGCGCGCAAGGAGGATCCCGACGCCAAAGCCGATTTCTACCGGCGTCTCGCCGCCATCGTGCGCCCCGACGCCATCGTCAGCTCGAACAGCAGCTCGATGGGCCCGGGCTTTCTGGGTCGTTTTTTCGGCGAGGGCGGTGGCCGCCCCGCCAACATGGTGAACCTGCACTTCTTCAGTCCGGCCGAGCATCCGCAGCGTGCTCTCGTGGAGGTCGTCTCGACACAAGAGACGCCGCCGGAGGTCGTCGCCGCCGTGCACGGCTTCGTGCGCAAGATCGGCAAGGTGCCGGTGCTGCTGCGCGACGGCTCCCCGGGATTCCTCGTCAACGCCGCGCTCGCCGAGTACTTCCGTGAAGCCGAGACGCTCTACCGCGAGGGCACCCCGATCGAGACCATCGACCAGGTGATGCGCGACCGCGTCTTCCCGCTCGGTCCATTCGAGGTTGCGGATCAAGCCGGAGTGGACGTCGCGGCCGGCATGTTCGACGTCCTCGCCAAGACCGAGAAGCCGGCGCAGGTGCCGCTCGTGGTCATGCTGCGGGATCGCAAACGGTTCGGTGTCAAGTCGGGCGGCGGCTTCTACGACTACGCCGACGGGACGCGCGGAAAGGTCCATGCCGAGCTCGCCCAGCTCGCGGCGCCGCGCGGCAACCGGGTTGCCAGTGAGGACGAGATCGTCGAACGCTGCGTGCGCGCGATCTGGCAGAAGGCGCGTGCCTTGCTCGAGCGCGGCATCGTTGCCAGCGCCGAGGAGGCCGACCTGGCCTTCGTCTATGCGATCGGTTTCGCGATGTACCTGGGAGGTCCGTTCTACTACGCCGAGCAGCGGGGCTGGCGGTGAGCAGCGCCGCAGGGAGGTCGACCGTGAACGCAGGTGTGGACTACGAGGAGTTGGCGATGCGGGCGCTCGACGACGAGCCTCCGACGCGCGCCGAGGCACTGGCGCTGCTGGCGGCCCCCGACGACGATCTGCGCACCATGCTGCTCGCGGCTCTGCGCGTGCGCGAACGGTACTTCGGGCGTCGCGTCAAGCTCTGCATGCTCCGCAACGCGCGCAGCGGTCTCTGCCCGGAGGACTGCCACTATTGTTCGCAATCCGCGGTCTCGACCGCGGCCATCGACACCTATCGCCTCCTTCCGCAAGAAAATCTCCTCGAGGGAGCGCGGGCGGCGGTGGCGCGCGGGGCGCGTCGCTACTGCATGGTGACGAGCGGGCGGGGTCCGAGCTCGGCCGACATCGGCCACTTCTGCGCCGCGACGCGCGCGATCAAAGAGGAGTTTCCGACGCTCGAGATCTGCGTCTCGCTCGGCATCATGGACGAGGCGCAAGCGCGCGACTTGAAGGGCGCGGGCGTTGGATGGGTCAACCACAACCTGAACACGAGTGAGCGCTTCCATCCCGCCATCTGCACCACCCACACCTACGCCGACCGCGTCCGGACGATCCTGGCGGTGAAGAGCGCCGGACTGGCGACCTGCTGCGGCGGTATCATCGGGATGGGCGAGACCGACGACGACATCGTCGACCTCGCGTTCGCGCTCCGCGACATCGGCGTCGAGTCCCTACCGGTCAACTTCCTGCACCCGATCGGCGGAACGCCGTTCGAGGGATCGGCGTCGGTGACACCGGCCAAAGGCTTGAAGGCGCTCTGCCTGTTTCGCTTCACCAATCCGCGCAGCGAGATCCGCGCCGCCGGAGGTCGCGAGCGCAATCTCGGCGCCTGGCAGGCGCTGGCGCTCTATCCCGCCAACTCGATCTTCATCGAGGGGTACCTCACGACCGCGGGCCTGGCGACCGAGCCGACGCGCCACATGATCGAGGGCCTCGGCTTCGCGGTCGAGCGCGACGGTGACGAGATCGCCGTCGCCGCCGACGCTCACGCGTAGTAGCGGTAGACCACCTCGGCGACGCACGATGGCTTTTGCTGGCCCTCGACCTCGAAGGTGAGGCCGATCGTGCCGGCCGCGCCGCCCTGGAACGGCTCATAGCCGTTCATGGTGGCGCGCAAACGCACCTTGCGGCCGATCGGAACCGGGCTCGGCAGGCGCATCTTGTTGAGACCGTAGTTGACACCCATGCGGATGCCCTCGACGCGCAGGATCTGGCCGAGCAGGAAAGGGGCGAGGGACAGCGTGTAGTATCCGTGAGCAATCGGCCCGCCGAATGGTGATTCGCGCGCGCAACGCTCGGGATCGACGTGGATCCACTGGTGGTCGTGGGTGGCGTCGGCAAAGAGATTGATCTCGGGTTGCGTGACGGCGTGCCACTCGCTCACGCCGAGCTCCTGGCCGACCAAGCTCTTCAGCTCTTCGAGTCCGTGTACCGTGCGCATGGTCCTCCCTTTCGGCGCGCAACTTAGAGCATCGCCGATCGTGACGCCAGTCGTGACGCCCAGCCGCGCCCGCGTTCTTGACCCTCCTGGAGCCGCGTGAAATAGGGACGGCAACCGGGAGGAGCGCGATGGGATCGATGCTGACGGGAATCGTGGTGTTGGGGTTGGGTGCGATGGCGGTCGTGTCGACGCGTCTCGATGTCGCCGCCTTGCTCGCGCTGATGGTGGTCGCCGGGTGCGCGGCCGACGACAGCAAAACGGGTGCCCCGGGTCCGTCGCCCGCCGGCGCCGCGCGCGCCGCCGGGGCCAGTCCCACGGTGACGATGAAGACCTCGCTCGGCGAGATCGAAATCGAGCTCTACGCGGACAAGGCGCCGATCACGGTCAAGAACTTTCTCGACTACGTGCAGGCCAAGTACTACGACGGCACCATTTTCCACCGCGTGATTCCCGCCTTCATGATCCAGGGTGGCGGGTTCTCTCCGGACATGCAGCAGAAGTCGACCAACGCCCCGATCAAGAACGAAGCCGGCAACGGACTGAAGAATGTCCCCGGTACGCTGGCGATGGCGCGCACCGGCGTCGTCGACAGCGCCACCGCGCAGTTCTTCATCAACACCAAGGAGAACACGTTCCTCGACCACCGCGACGAGAGTCCTTCGGGATTCGGCTACGCGGTGTTCGGCAAGGTCTCGAAGGGCCTGGACGTCGTCAAGAAGATCGAGGGCGTCGCCACCGCGAACAAGGGACCGCACCAGAACGTGCCGGTGACGCCGGTGGTGATCGAGTCGGTACGACTCGGACCCTAGACGTCGACGGAGAGCGCCGTGGCAGGCCGCTGGACCCTCGAGCACATCGACGACGTCAGAGTCGTCACCATGACCTCGAACAAGGTCAATGCCATGGACGACGACTTCTTCACCGACATGCAAGCGGCCATGGCGGAGCTGCAGAGCGGTGATCCACATCCGGTCGTGCTCACCGGTACCGGCAACTGCTTCTCGGCCGGACTGAACATCCTCGAGCTGTACGACTTCGACCGCACGACGCTGGAGACCTTCGTCGACCGCTTCAGCGAGACGGTGCTCGCCTGGTTCTCGCTGCCGCGTCCGACCATCGCTGCGGTCAACGGGCACGCGATCGCGGGCGGGTGCGTCCTGGCGCTCGCCTGTGACCTCCGCATCGTCAGTGACAACGAGGCGCAGATCGGTCTCAACGAAGTACAGGTCGGCATCCCATTTCCGGGGGTGGCGTTCGAGGTCACGCGCCACGCGCTCCCTCCCGAACGTATCCGCGAGGTCATGCTGACCGGCGCGCTCTACACGCCGGAAGAGGCGCGCACTCGTGGCCTGGTGGACGAGGTGGTGGACCCCGACGCCCTGCTGGCGCGCGCGATCGCCGTCGCGCGCACCATCGCCTCGGACTCACTCGAGGCGTACGCGACGATCAAGGCGCATCTGCTCGCGCCGGCGCTCACGCGCATCACCGAAAGTCGGTCGCGCATCGACCGCGAGTTCCTGGATGTCTGGTTCTCGGATGCCGCGCGCCGGCAGATGAATGAGGTACGGCAGCGCTTGCTGGCTCGTCACTGAGACGATGCGGCTGGCGCTGATGTTCTCGCTCGGCCTGGCTCTCGTGTCCGGGTGCGCGACGCGGGTGGAGACCCTGCCGGCCGTGCTCGGCCCCGAGGCGTATCCTCCCGCGATGGTGCTGGCGACCGGTGCACAAGGGGAAGATTGCGGCCGTTCGATTCTCTTCGTGCCCCTGCGCCAGCCGCAGCTCGCCGAGGCGGTGGCGCGTGCGCTCGCCAAGGTCCCCGAAGCGACGCTCCTCACCAACGCGGAGGTCGTGACCAGCACCTTCACGACGGGTGTCTACAACCGCACGTGTCTGCGCGTGACGGGGAGCGCCGCGCGACTGGTGTCGTCACTCGTCGTTCCGGCGCCCGAGGGCCATCACGGGCATCACGGCCATCACTAGCAACGCCGGGCTGTTCGAATCATGAGAAAGAGGCTGTGGTGGATCGTGGCGGTGGCCGGTCTCGGCGCGGCGGTCTATGCGTGCAGCGGTTTGCTCCACCCCCCACGGCCGGCACCCGCCACGCCGCAGCCCGGGTCATGGGGCAGTGCCGAGCTCACGGTCGCGTATCTGGGGCACGCCTCGGTGCTGATCGACTTCGCCGGAACCAGGATTCTCACCGACCCGGCCTTCTTCGATCGCATCGGCCCGAGCGTCGGCGGAGTCACGATCGGTCCGAAGCGGCTGGTGCGGAGCGCGCTCGCGCCGCAGGAGCTTCCATCGCTCGCCGCGATCGTCGTCACGCATGCCCACATGGACAGCCTCGATCGGCCGTCGCTTGCACGGGTCGCCCACACGCCTCTGTTGGTCGTGCCGACGAGTACCCGCGATCTCGTCGACGATCTCGGGTTCGCGCGCGTCGTGGAGATCGGCTGGGGAGGGCGCATCGAGGCTGGCGACGTCACCATCGAGGCCGTTCCCGTCAACCACTGGGGCAAACGCTGGCCGGGGGGTCGCTGGCGTGGGTACAACGGATACCTGTTCCGCCGTGGCGACGTCGAGGTGTTGTTCGCGAGCGATACGGCGTACACCGAGAGCATCGGCGTCCTTGGAAAGGATCACCGGCTGAGCGCCGCGATCCTCGGCAACGGTGCCTACGACCCCTGGATCATGAATCATGCCGACCCGGAGCAGGTATGGCGCATGTTCAAGGAGAGCGGTGCGTGCTACCTGCTGCCGGTGCACTGGGACACCTTCAGGTTGGGGAAAGAGCCGGTGGGCGAGGCGATGACGCGTTTGCTCGCGGCGGCCGGCACCGCCACCGATCGCGTGGCGTTCCGACAGATCGGCGAGACGTGGAGCTTGCCGGCAGGGGGCTGCACCAGATGATCGGCGGGATCGGTCGACGTGAAGGTCGCCGACGTTTCCGCGATTGCCGCGCCGTCCGCCGCAGTCTACAGTAGGAAACCCGGGAGGAGGAGAGGCATGGCACCCAAGGGCAAGGACTCGCCCGAGATGTCGCCCGAGAAGGCGCTCGCGTTGCTCACCGAAGTCCGCAATCGTTTGAGCACCGTCGCCTGGGCGCTGCACGGTATGCATCACGAGGCCGAGCCGCCGGGCCCTGACGACCTCGCCGCCGTCGAACAGCTGGTGAGCGAGACGCTCGAGGGGCCCTTGAGCGAGGCGTGCGACGCGCTGGCGGCGTTGCTCGGGGTGAACGCGGAGAGCGACAGCCTCACGAGGCACTGAACCCGTGCCGTTGCCGGAACGGCGCCACCCCCGTCTGCTCGATCGTGACGCCGCCCTTCTCGTCGTCGTCGACGTCCAGGAAGCGTACCGTAGGGCGCTGCACCAGTACGAGCGCGTCGCGGCTGCCGTCGCCACGATGGTCCAGGGCGCCGCTGCGCTCGGTCTCCCGATCGTCGTGACCGAGCAGTACCCGAAAGGGCTCGGGCACACCGTCCCCGAGGTCGCCAAGCACCTGCCGGCGGGAGTCGCGGTGGTGGAGAAGCGGAGCCTCAGCTGCTGTGGAGCGCCGCCATTCGTCGCCGAGCTGACGCGTCACGGGCGCCGGCAGATCATCCTGGCCGGCATCGAAGCACACGCGTGCATGAATCAGACCGCGCACGATCTGATTGCCAACGGCTATCAGGTCCATGTCGTCGAGGAGGCCACGTCGTCGCGGCGACCGGCGGACGCGGCGGTGGGCCTGGAGAAGATGCTCGCGGCGGGGACGATCCGGGCGAGTGTCGAGAGCGCGCTGCTCGAGCTCTTGCGTACGGCGGACGCTCCCGAGTTCAAGGCCATCCAGCGCCTCATTCGATGAGCGCGACACTCAGCCTCGCCGCCAGGCTACGCCGCGCCGACGGCCTAGAGATCCTCCATGCGCAACGTGACGTCGGCGTGTTTCCACGCACGCTCGAACTCGCTTCGCGCCGTCGCGGCCGCCGCCGTTTCTCCGCGCGCTTCGAGCGTCTTGACGAGACCAAAGAGCGACCGTCCGTTGCGCGGGTTGCGCGCCAGATCGGCACGGAAGATCTGCTCGGCGTCGGCGTACTGGCCATCGCTGAACAGCGCCGCACCCAGTGACTCGCGCACCGGAGCGTACCAAGCCGGCGGTTCGTCGTAGCTGAGCGCGTCCTGACGGTCGACTGCCGTCCGCCAGGCGGCGATCGCGGCGGCGCGATCGCTGCCGGCGCCGGCGATCCGGGCGTCGAGCACCGCGGCCGCGACCGCGAGCACGTCGTGCGCGCGATTCAGATTGAGGAGCGCGTCGGGCGGAACGGCGTTCCGGGCGGTGGCGAAGCCAGCGCGCTCCTGCTGCGCCGCCGCGACCTCGGACCGCGCGGCGCGCGCCACGCCGCGCGCGAAGTGCCAGAACGCGGTGGTCACCAGCAAGCGCGCATCGGGCCGCGGAGCAGCGAGCACGTCGTCCCAGCGCTGGAAACGCAGCGCGGTGAGGTACGGCGTCGGAGCGTAGAAGTCGGCGAGCGGCCGTGTGTACTCGTCGGCGACCACTTGCGGCTTCACGTCGGCGATGACGCGAGCAGCCGCTTTGCGAGCGGCCGCGGCGCGTCCCGCCATGGCCTCCGCGGCGTTGAGAAAGTGCACGTTGTGGATCGAGTACATGAGTGGATAGAGACCCTGCGGCTTGCGGGCGCGGATGTAGGCGCGATCGGCGGCATCGGCGGCTTCGTTGCTCCGTGCGGCGCCCAGGTAGTCACCGATTCGCATGTAGACGTGCGACGGCATGTGGACGAGGTGGCCGGCGGCGGGGGCCAGGGTCTCGAGCCGCTTCGCGCTCTCGAGGGCGCGTTCCGGATGCGGCGACATCTCGAGCGCGTGGATGTAGTAGTGGTTGGCGCCGAGATGCTGCGGGTCACGGCGGAGAACCGATTCCAGCACCGCGAGGACCTCGCGCGTCCCTTCGGCCGGCTCCCCGTCGGGTCCCCAGAGCTTCCACGGTCGCAGATTCATCAGGCTCTCGGCGTAGAGTGTTGCCGCGTCGAGATCGTCGGGATAGCGCGCCGACAGCTTGCGCATCGCGTCCTTGTAGGCGCTCGCGAGCTTCGTCAGATCCGCGCGCGGGTCGAGCGAGTAGCGCGGCGCCAACGCCTCGACGTAGGCGCGTTCGCGCTCCGCGGCGTGGGGGGCGAGTACGAGCGCTTTCTGCAAAGCGGCATGCGCGGCGCGCTCGCGTTCCGCGTCGATGTCGAGGTTGATGTTCGGCCCGAGGGCCAGCGCGATCCCCCAGCGCGGCATGATCGCGTGCGGGTCGAGATCCGCCGCCCGTTCGAAGGCCCGGATGGCCTCGTCGTGGTTGAAAGCGAACACCAGTGCCAGGCCCTGATCGAAGAATCGCTGCGCCTCGGGGTTGGTGGTCGCGATCGCGTGTCGGTGCGTGCCCAGGCCGGGCATCAGCACGACGGGGGTGGTCGGTGCGCCGGCGTCGCGCACCGGCTGACAGGCAAGCGTGACACGCGGCGTGACCACCATGGCAACGGCCAGGACGACCGCACAGGCCCGCCTGCCATCCGCGCTGCGCACTCCGGAGGCCCTAGAGGACGCCGGCATCGAACACGGTCGTGCCCGCGAGCACCGTGCGGAGCACGCGGGTTGCCGGCAGGTCGTCGACCGGGCAGGTGAGGGGGTCGCGGTCGACGATGACGAGGTCGGCGTGACTACCGGGTGCGAGCGTGCCGATCCCCTCCCATCCGAGCGACCCGTGCCGCGTCGCGCGTCCACATCGCCAGCGCTTGCTCGCGCGTGACCCGCTGCGCGGCGCCGAGATTGCTGCGCCCGCTGCCGCAGAAGTGATGCGTGAGCGCGAGCTGGAGGTGCTCGAAGACGTTCTTCGGTCCCCAGTCGCTGCCGCACGCGACCGTCATCCCGGCGTCGAGCATTCGCCGGAGCGGAATCAGATCCGGCAGCACGTGAGCGCCGATGCGCTCGGTGAACATGTCCCCCTTTCCCCAACTGAACGACATGCTCGTCGTTGCCCCGAAGCCCAAGCGCGGCATAGCGCCGCGCGGCGCGCTCGGTGAGGAAGAAGACGTGCTGCAGGATCCAGCCGCGATCCGCGACCGGGATGCGGGACGCCACCGCTTCGGCGCGCTCCAGGAACTCGTCGTGGTCGCGATAGCCGGCGCCGATGAAGTTCAATCGCAGGGCGCGCTCGGCGCAGAAGTCGAGCGCCACCTGTTCCTTCTCCGGCTCGACGAACTCGACGCCGCTCGTGGGCTCGCCCCACGGGCCACGATACGCCTCCCACATGCGCAGGAACCCCGGCCAGCAGGGGCCCCCGCGCGAGAGCGTGACGCCGCGATGCCGCAGCAGGTCGTCCGTGACATCTTCCATCGCGAGCGCCGCCTCGAGATGCTCGTGGAACTCGGCCATCGACAGCGGGCGGGTCCAGGGCAGCCCGTACGATTCCGCCTCGAGGGCGGTCAGTACACGGACCGTCAGCGCGTCCTGCTCGCGCAGCATTCGATAGGCGGCGATTTCGGCCTGGCCCATGGCGTGCCCTTCGTACACGGTCGTCACGCCGAGACGGTTGTACGCCGCCATCGCCCGCTGGGTGCCGGGCAGCACGGCGTCGCCCTGGAGGAGGGGAACGTTCTGCAGGAGCGCGTTCATGAACGGATCGTTCGTGTAGTAGTTGTTGACCGCCCCGCGCAGGATGCCCGTCGGCTCGCCGTGCGCATCCTTCTCGATCCAGACGTGCGCGACCTGGTCGGGCGTCTCACGGCTGATGCCCAGTCGCTCGAGGGCGAGCGAGTTGAAGGCGCAGACGTTCGGGATCACCGGGGCCCAGGCCTGAATGAATACCGGGTGCTCGGAGGTCGCCCGATCGAGGACGTCGCGACCCGGCAGACATCGCTCCGCGAGATCGCGATAGGACCGCCGAATGAAATAGTGCGGCTCGCCGACCGGTGTGGTCATGAGCCACTCGCCGTGCGGGATCGTCCGGGCGCGGGCGGCGATGCGCGCGACGATGTCGTCGTGCGACGTGGCGTCGCTCAGATCCACCAATGGCTCCGCGAAGGCGCCGAAGTGCAGGAGATGGGGGTGGGTATCGATCAGGCCCGGCAACAGCGTGGCGCCGCCGAGGTCGACCCGGAGCGCGCCGGGGCCGGCGACACGCTCGAGATCGGCGGCGGCGCCGTACGCCGCCACCCGCCGGCCACGCACCAGCACGGCCTCGGCGCGCGGCGTGCGGGTGTCGAGGGTGAGCACACGCCCGTTCGTGTACAGCGTCGTCGCACCCGGTTCGGCGAGCGATGACACGTTCGGCCTCAGGCCCGCACGGGGCTCAATCGTAGCAGCCGAGCAGTCGCGAGATCACCAGGCGCTGGACCTCCGACGTGCCCTCGCCGATCTCCAGCAGTCGCTGGTCGCGATAGAAGCGCGCCGCTGGGTACTCTTCCATGAGGCCGTAGCCCCCGAAGATCTGCACGGCAGCGTGGGTCACGCGCCGCATCACCTCCGAGGACCACAACTTGGCCATCGCCGCTTCTTTGCGGAACTCGCGTCCCTGATCGCGCAGCCAGCACGCCTTGTAGAGGAGATTGCGCGTGGTCTCGATCTCGGTCGCCATGTCGGCGAGCTTGAAGGCGTTGGCCTGGAACTGACTGATCGGTTTCCCGAACTGCACGCGCTCGCGCGCGTACGCGAGCGCCGCCTCGTACGCGCCTTGCGCACCCCCGAGGCCCATGGCTGCGATCGACAGCCGGCCGCTGTCGAGGGTCTCGAGCATCTGACGAAAGCCGGCGCCGCGCTCGCCGAGCAAGTTGTCGCGCGGCACGTTGACGTTGTCGAAGTAGAGCTCGGCCGTATTCGAAGCCCGCCAGACCAGCTTCCGGTGCATGCTGCTGGTGGTGAACCCGGGCGTATCCTGCTCGACGATGATGCAGCTGTACTCCTTGGAGCCGTCATCGCGTGTGCCGGTCACGCATTGCACCGTGGAGCCGGCGGTCATCGGTGTCCCGGCATTGGTGATGAAGATCTTGCTGCCGTTGATGATCCAGCGATCGCCCTCCAGCCGCGCGTTGGTCTTGGTGCCGCCGGCGTCCGAGCCGGCCGACGGCTCGGTCAGACCGAAGCCCCACAGCCGCTTGCCGCTGCAGAGATCGGGCAGGTAGCGTCGCTTCTGTTGCTCGCTGCCGTAGTAGTAGAGCGGACCGATGCCGAGCGAGTTCTCGGCGGCGACCGTCGCGGCCTGCGAGCCGTTCACGCGGGCGATCTCCTCCACCGCGATGATGTAGGACAGATAGTCGAGCCCTTGGCCGCCGTAGTCGGGCGACACCGTCATGCCGAAGAGTCCGAGGCCGCCCATCGCCGCCGTCAGCTCGCAGGAGAACTCCTCGCGCTCGTCGAGCTCGAGCATGCGGGGCGCGATCTCGCGCTCGGCGAACTCGCGCACCGTCCGGCGCAGCATTTCTTGCTCCGGCGAGAGATCGAAGTTCACGCGAGCACCATAGGTCAGGCCCGCGCAGAGGCGCAAGCAAGGGCGCGCGGGCACCGTCGATCGAGCTTGACTTCGAACGTCGATTGCCCGACGGTTCTTCAGGCAGGACCCATCCGCATGGCCGACCATCTCGAACCACCCGTCCGCGAGGCGTTCCGGGACGAGACTCGGCGCGTCACGGCGCGCCGCGTGCCCGCCGTCGTGGGGTTCTTCCTGGTCTGGGTGGTCATCGCCGGCCTTCTCGAGTGGATGTACTACCCGGACCGCACCCCGGCGCTGCTGTGGAGCTTCGGCCTGGAGATGGTGTTGTGCGTCCTGTTCCTGGCCGTCGCCCGCACCGAGCGGCTGAGACGCTACATCATCCCGGTGGCGTGCGGCTGCAGTCTCGGCGTGGCCCTGATGATCAATCTGTACGTGGTCTCCACCGGCGCCAGCGGCGACGCGCTGGCGGGTGCGTTGGTCATCTTTCTCACCGGTGTGCCGCTGCTGCTGCCCTGGGGTCTGCGAGGACAGGTTCCGCTCGCGATCGGTACGGTCGCCGCCTACCTGCTCGGGCCCGCGGCCGGCGTCGAGGGCGACCTGCCGTTCCTGTACAGCCTCAGCTGCGTCGTCGGTGGAGCCGACCAGCTCGATGGTCGGCGCGTACTTCCTGGACGTGCTGCGACGCGCCATCTTCCGGCAGCGCATCCTCCTCGAGCAGGCGCGCGATCGCCAGATGGCGATGCTCTACGACGTCACCCGTACGGTGACGGCGACGCTCGAGCTCCAGCAGGTCCTCTGGCTGGTCTGCCGGGGCGTGCTCGACGCGCTGCAACTCGACCGGCTCTGGCTCTTCTGGCGTGAAGCGCCCGAGGGTGATCTGCGCGGTCTGTATTCCGAGCGTACCTCCGACAAGGTGACCGTCACCGAGTTCCCGGGAGATCCCGCGGTGTGGGAAGCGCTCCTCCAGGTGGAAGGCGAGGCTGCGCCCGAGGTGCATCCTCCGGCATCCGCCGAGACGTCCGCCCTCGGTGCCGCCGAGCCGCCGACCCAGCTGCTGCGCTTGCCGCTGTTCTTCCAGTCGGAGCTCGTGGGCATCATCCTCGCCGACTGCGGTGCACGCTCCTCGGTGATCGGCGCGAGCTTTCTCGATTTCGCCGCGACGCTCGGCAACAGCGCGGCGATGGCGATCGCCAACGCGCGGCTGCATGCGCTCGTGCTCCAGCACCGCGCCGAGCTCCAGCAAATGTCGAACAAGCGTCTGGACGTGATCGAGGAAGGGCTTCGCCGCCTGTCGCATGAGCTGCACGACGGGACGTGCCAGGCGCTGATGGCGATCAAGCTCGATCTGGCGCTGCTCGAGCGCCAGCTCCCGGCCGAGCCGGCGGCGTTGCGCGCTTCCGTGCTCGACGTCCGATCACAGGTGGTCGACGTGGTGCAGGGCGTTCGTCAAATGTCCCATCTGTTGCGACCGCCCGTGCTCGACGACTTCGGGGCCCTCGCCGCCATCGAGTCGATGGCGGAGAAGTATCGCGAAGCGTCGGGCCTCGACGTGCAAATCGACGCACCCGATCGCCACCTGCGTTTCGCGCCGTCGCTCGAGTTGCTGGTGTTCCGGGTGTTTCAGGAGAGCATGATCAACATCACCAAGCACGCGCAGGCCAGCCAGGTGCGAGTGCGGCTTTCGTGCGACGACGGTACGCTCGTGCTCGCCATCGACGACAACGGGCGCGGCTTCGACGCGCACAAGTATTTCCGCGCGCCTCCCAGCGCCGCCGGACTCGGGCTGATCGCGATGCGCGAGCGCATCGCGCATTTTGGCGGCGTCTTCCGGATCAGCTCACGGCCGGGCGCCGGGACACATCTGTTCGTGAGCTTGCCGGTCGAGCCCATCGCCGCCGCCCGAGTTGCGGCTGCTGCTCTGATCGCGGGCGAAAAAAAAGGAAGCGCGAGCTGCAGCGCTTCCCTGGAGCCGAGATGGGGGGAGATGACTCAGTGCTTGTGCTCGATCTTCTTTCCGTAGGTGACGTCGCCCTTGTCGACGCGCAGTGAGAAGCCACAGTCCGGGTTGGTGCACACCCACGCTTTGAACATCACCGACGCGCCTTCCTGTCCATAGTCCGACAACGGTATCAACAGACCGTTATTGCATTTCTGGCACTTTGGCAGCTCCATCTCCACGCCTCCTTTTCGACTCCAAGCGCCTTATGGGGCTGCACCTTATCGTACGGCTCGTCTTCAAATCAAGGCGCTAAGTGCGCGTCACCGTTGACGCTGCAGGATGCGAGAAAACGTGTCGGTCCGCTGTCAAAAGGCAACACAGGTCTCGGGGTTGACGCAGCCGCTGAAGTCGAACGTGCAGTCCGCGACGTTGCACAGCAGCGTGCCCCCCTCGTCGTCGCAAAAGTCGCCGCACTGGTCGTCGTCTTCGATGCCTCCGTCGCACTCCTCGTCGCCGTCGACCTCGCCGTTGCCGCAGTCGTCCTGTGCCGTCGCGTCGCGGCCGGCGTCGCGCGTCGCGGTCGCGGTCAGGGCGGTCGACGTCAGGGTTGGCGGTTGCGGTCGGGGTGACGGTTGCTTGCGGAATGACGGTTCCGCCAGGGCGGGAGCCGTCGCACTCGAACTGGAAGTCGATGCCGCTTTCGCCCTCCTCGTGCGGGAAGCAGCGCTGCTGGGCGCTGTCGACCTTGCGGCGGCATGTGAGCTCGACTGTGCATCCCGCGGCGGGATTGTCGCAGAGCTCGTCGGCATCCGGACCTGGGGCCACGAAGACCTCTTCTTGACACGGTCCATCGGGCGAGACGCCGCATTGCGAGCACAGGCTGCCGTCGGCGTCCCCGCCGCTACCACAGCTCGTGATCAGGCTGGCGCTGCCAATCGCCACCGCGAGCAACAACAGCCCCAGTGACCCGTACTCCTGCGTGAGAGCTCTCGCTCGTCCCATCGTCATCTCCTCCGGCGCGACCTGCGAACGTTTCAGCTATCAAGTCGCGCGCCTGCGATCAATTGAGGCTGCGGGCTCGCAACGGCGTGATTCTCGTGCATCCGGCCGAGCCGCGAGCCTCACTGGAGAGCGCCGCCGCAGCTCGAACCCGCGCCCGCGGTGCAACCGAAGCAGTGATTCGCGGTCATGACCGGAAGCCCCGCGAGCGCGTCGCATGACGAGACCGTCCAGATGGTCGCCGGCGCCGTCCCGTCACCCACGAGCGGCAGCTCGAGCATTTGATTGAAGTCGCAATCGTAGAGCGTGCCCTCCCACCCGACGCTCACCAGGTGGCGGCACATCAGGCCCTCCACGGTCGATGCATTGAAGTGATTGACGAGCAGACCCATGTAGGCGTCGAGCGCGCCGTCGCGCTCCAGCATCTCCGCGAAACGGTTGATCGGCATGTTGGTGATCGTAAACAATCGATGGAACTCGATGCCGAACAGACGCGCCAGCTCTTCCTTGTATCTGGCCTCGAGCGGCGCCTGCGCCGGCGGCAGCGTGGCGCCGAGCGGATTGTAGACCAGGTCGAGACGGAGCGCGGAACCGGGGCGCCCGTAGCCGAGTCCGTTCAAAAGACGAAGCGCCTCGATGCTCTGGTCGAATACGCCGCGTCCACGCTGTCGGTCGACGTTCTCGGCGGTGTAGCAGGGGAGGGAGCAGATCAACTCGACGCCGTGATCGCGGTAGAACTCGGGAAGATCGGCCTGGCCTGGCGTGAACAGCACCGTCAAGTTGCACCGCACCTGCACCCGCCGCCCGAGCGTACGGGCGCCACGGACGAGGTCGCGGAAGCTCGGGTTCAGCTCCGGCGCGCCCCCGGTCAGATCGATCGCCTCGACACCCGGGCTATGAGCGAGCAGGTCGAGCACGCGCGCCGCGGTCGCGGGCTGCATGATCTCGGTGCGTTTAGGGCCGGCGTCCACGTGGCAGTGGTGGCACGCCTGGTTGCACAGTTTGCCGACGTTCACCTGCAAGGTCGCAACCGGTGCGCGCGTGAGGGCGGGGACCCCGTGGGTTGCGAGGATCCCGGAAAAGCGGTCGGGCGGGCCGAGATCCGGGGCGCCCGGCTCGCCAGGCTGGCGCTCCGGGCTCACGACCGGCCCCTCGGCGCGCCGGCCCCCTGGTCGAAGCGTGGATCGTCGAAGGTCGCCATGCGGATTCCCCGGTCGAAGAGGGTACTCCGAGAGACCGTCCTTGCCTACCGTGCGGGCGCCGGCGGCGAACGGACGAGCCGCAATCTGGCGGCATGCTGCGGCATCAAATCGCCGAGACGTCAGCGACCCTGGACCAGCCGATCTCCAGGCAGGGGACAGGGTACTGGCGGGCAACGGCGGCCTGGGGTACTGGCGGAGTGTGGCGGGACGTCGCCTTCCCGACACGATCGAGAGCAGGTCGTGACAGAGTCCTTTCCCTACCTCGGACACGGTGTCGGTCTTCGCACGCAGCACTTCCCGCGTGTTACGGAGGGGACGGCGCGAGCCGACTGGTTCGAGGTGATCTCGGAGAACTTCATGCTTCGGGGCGGCCGCCCGCTCTCGATCCTGGAACGAGTACGCGCATCGGCGCCGATCGTGCTGCACGGTGTATCGCTCTCGCTGGGGTCGACCGATCCGCTCAACGATGCCTACCTGGGCGAGCTACGCGCGCTTGCCGAGCGCTTCCAGCCCGCCTGGGTGTCGGATCATCTCTGTTGGGGAAGCGTCGGCGGCCACTACGCGCACGACCTTCTGCCTCTGCCGTACACCGAGGAGGCGCTCGACCACGTCGTCGAACGCGTCAGCCGTGTCCAGGACCGCCTCGGTCGCCGTATGCTGGTCGAGAATGTATCGAGCTATCTGACCTACCGGCACTCGACGATGGCCGAGTGGGAGTTTCTCGCCGAGGTCGCACGCGGTGCCGACTGCGGCATTCTGCTCGACGTGAACAACGTCTACGTGAGCGCCCGCAATCACGGCTTCGCCGCCGAAGCATATCTGACCGGCGTTGCCCCGCGATCGCATCGGTCAGATCCACCTCGCCGGACACAGTGACCGGGGAACGCATCTTCTCGATACCCATGACGGACCGGTGATCGACGCGGTCTGGGCGTTGTATCGCCTGGCCGTCGAGCGGTTCGGGCGCGTGTCGACGCTCATCGAATGGGACGATCACATTCCCGACTTCGACGAGCTCTCGGCCGAAGCCGAACGGGCGCGGGCGGTCGAGTCGGAGGTGCGAGCGGCGTATGCCGAGTCTGCCTGAGCTCCAGCAGGCGTTCTTGCGCTCGCTCGAGGTCTACGCGGCGACGGCGCGGGTGCCGACACCGCTCGAGCCCGCCCTGTCGACGATCGTCGGCACCGACTCGCTCAGCGGCGTGGATCGTGTCGGCATCTACGCCGAGATGTACTGGGCGAGGATCGTGGACGCGCTGTGCGAGGACTTTCCGCGCCTGGTCGTGCTGATCGGTGGCGAGCAGTTTCGCGAGCTCGGACGCGCCTATGTCGCGGCCACGCCCTCGACGCACCCGTCGTTGCGCCACGTCGGGCAGGGGTTCGCCGACTTCCTCGCGACGCGTACGGGCGACCTTCCGCCCTTCGTGGCCGACCTGGCGCGGCTCGAGTGGGCTCGCCTGGCGGTCTTCGACGCTCCCGATCCGCGGCCGCTCCGTCTCGATGATCTTCGTGGGCTGACCCCCGAAGCGTGGCCCGGGCTCGCCCTGCATCTCATCCCCGCCTGCGAGATCGTGCGCGCCGAGTGGCCGGTCCACGAGATCTGGGCTTCCGATGCACCCGCCGCGTCGTGGCAGCGGCAAGCGACAATTCTCAGAGTGTGGCGGCAGGGGTTCGTCGTCTACCAGACCAGCGTCGACGGCGCCGAGCTGCGCGCGCTGGAGCGCCTCGGCGCCGGCGCCACGTTTGCCGATGTCTGCGCAGCGCTGTCGGCGGCGGTCGCGGACGATCGCGTCGCCGCGGAAGCCGGTGGCTTGCTTCTGCGTTGGATCGAGGACGGGATTCTCGAACGCGGCGCCTGACGGCGCCCTTGCCAGCGTTGCACGATCCGATCACGATCGCGCACGTGTCGACGACGAGACGGCGGAGCCGACGAGCGGCGCGAGGCGCCATCCTCGCCCTTGCTGCCGCCTTGATCGGGGTGACCTGTACGCGTTCGCCCCCAGCGCCGACCGTGGAGCCGCTCCCGGGCGCGGAGGCTTTCGACCCGCGTGTGGCGCGCGAGATCGCGCAGGCTCTGGTGCGCCGCGAGCGCAGCGGCCCGCCGCGCACGCGTCACCTGCGCGCTGATGGGACGCCGCGCTATACCAATCGTCTCGTCCTCGAGAGCAGCCCGTATCTGCTGCAGCACGCGCACAACCCGATGAACTGGTACCCCTGGGGCGAGGAGGCGTTCGCGCGCGCCCGCGCCGAGGGCAAACCGGTGCTGCTGAGCGTCGGCTACTCGACGTGCCACTGGTGCCACGTGATGGAGGAGGAGTCGTTCGAGGACGAGGAGATCGCCGCCTACGTCAACCGCTACTACGTCGCCATCAAGGTCGACCGCGAGGAGCGTCCCGACGTCGACGAGACGTACATGAGCGCCGTGGTGCTCTTGACCGGCAATGGCGGCTGGCCGATGACGGCCTGGCTCACGCCGGAACGCGAGCCGTTCTTCGCCGGCACCTACTTCCCACCACGCGACGGCGAGCGTGGCGCGCGGGTGGGCTTCCTGTCGCTCCTTCAACAGCTGCGCGCCGCGTTCGACGCCAACCCGCTGCGGATCGCCACGCAAGCATCCGAGGTCGCCGCGCGGGTGCGCGCGCTCTCGGCGCCGCCTGCCGGCGAGGTCCTTCCCGATGGCGCGGTCATGCATGCGGCGTTCGCGGCGTACGCGGCGCGCTTCGACGGCGAGTACGGCGGCTTCGGCAAGGCGCCGAAGTTTCCGATGCCGGCGGCGCTCGATTTCTTGCTGCGATATCACCGCCGGACCGGGAACTCCCAGGCGCTGGCGATGGTCTCGCGGACGCTCGAGCGGATGGCCGCCGGCGGGATCTACGATCACGTCGGCGGCGGCTTCCATCGCTACGCCACCGACGCCGCGTGGCTGGTGCCGCACTTCGAGAAGATGCTCTACGACAACGCGCAGCTCGCCAGCGTGTACCTGAGCGCGTACCAGGCAACCAGGAACGGCGACTTCGCGCGGGTGACGCGCGACACGCTCGACTACGTCGGCCGGGAAATGACCGCGCCCGAAGGCGGCTTTCTGACCGCCACCGACGCCGATAGCGCCGGGGAGGAAGGGCTCTACTACGTGTGGACGCCCGCCGACCTCGCCGCGGCGCTCGATTCCGTCCACGCGTCGGCGGTAGCCGCCTACTACGGTGTCCACGAGGGCGGCAACTTCGAGGGCGGCGCTACCATCCTGCACGTGGCCCGTCCGCTGGCGGCCGTCGCCGCCGATGTCGGCATCACCTCGACGGAGTTGGACGCGCGTCTCCGGGCGTCACGGGAACTTCTGCGTGCTGCCCGCGCCCGCCGCGCTCCACCGGCGACCGACACCAAGATCCTTGCCGCCTGGAACGGTCTCATGATCTCGGCGTTCTCCCGCGCCGGCGCGGTCCTGGACGAGCAATCCTATGTAGACCGCGCGCGCGCCGCGGCGACGTTCGTGCTCGAGCACTTGCGGGTAGGCGGTCGCCTGCGGCGCAGCTTCGCCGAGGGCGCCGCCCGCCAGGATGCGTTCCTCGACGACTACGCGTTCGTCGCCGCCGGCCTCGTCGATCTCTACGAGGCGACGTTCGAGCCCCGCTGGCTGCGCGAGGCGCTGGCGCTGCATGCGACGCTGGCGGAGGAGTTCTGGGATCCCGCCGGTGGGGGATTCTTCACGACCAGCAGCGCCCACGACGTTCCGCTGGCGCGTCGCAAGCCGGACGACGACGGCGCCGTGCCCTCGGGGAATGCGGTCGCCGCCGAGACGTTGCTCCGGCTCGCCGAGTTCACGGGTGACGAGTCGCTGCGCCGCCGCAGTGAGGACGTCGTGCGAGCGCTCGCGACGAACCTCGCGCGAGCGCCGACCCGCGCCCCGCGTCTGCTGGCGGCGCTCGACGGCATTCTCGACCGGCCGCGTGAGATCGTGATCGTCCATCCCGCCGGCTCCGATCGCCGCGCGGCGGCGCCGCTGCTCGCAACCGTGCACGCCACCCTGATACCCAACCGCGTGCTCACGGTGGTCGCCGAGGGCGCGGACCTCGCCGCAGCAGGAACGGTTGATCCCGCTGCTTGCCGAGAAGCGCGCGCTCTCCGGCGCTGCCACCGCCTACGTGTGTGAGCGCGGCGTCTGTGCTCTGCCGACGACGGATCCGGAGATATTGGCACGGCAGCTCGCCAAGGTCGTGCCGCTGCCAGTCGCCGAATCGGCAGCGACCGCGTCGGGTCGTTGAGCTGCGCGGCCTGTCCAGATACAGGAGGAGCGTGGTCTCGAAGCGGGTGACGCGTGGCGAGTAGGGTCGAAGGAGACGAACAAACCGTGACGGCCGCCGAGACATCCGTCGAGCAGCTGTGCGTCAACACCATCCGGGTGCTGGCGATCGACGCGGTGCAGAAGGCCGACTCCGGCCATCCCGGCCTGCCGATGGGCGCCGCCCCGATGGCGTACGTCCTCTGGCACAAGCACCTGCGACACAATCCGCGGAATCCCGAGTGGCCCGACCGCGACCGCTTCGTACTCTCGGCGGGTCACGGCAGCATGCTGCTCTATTGCCTCCTGCACCTGACCGGATACGACCTCACCCTCGACGACCTGCGAGCGTTCCGTCAGTGGGAGAGCCGCACGCCGGGACATCCCGAGGCGTTCATGACGGCGGGAGTCGAGGCCACGACGGGCCCGCTCGGCCAGGGCATCGCCAACGCTGTGGGCATGGCGATCGCCGAGCGTGCGCTCGCGCACCGTTTCAATCGTCCGGGCCACACCATCGTCGACCATCGAACCTACGCGCTGGTGTCCGACGGGGATCTCATGGAAGGCGTGGCGGCCGAGGCGGCATCGCTCGCCGGCCACCTGCGGCTCGGGAAACTGATTTGCCTCTACGACAGCAACGACGTATCGCTCGACGGTCCCACCTCGTTGACGTTCTCCGAGGACGTCGGTCGTCGGTTCGCGGCGTACGGTTGGCAGGTGCTGCGCGTCAACGATGGCGACACCGATCTCACGGCGCTCGACGTCGCGTTGCGCGAAGCCGTCGCCGACACCGGGCGACCGGCGCTGGTGATCGTCCGTACCACCATCGGCTACGGCTCGCCCCACAAGCAGGGCCGTTCCGATGCGCACGGCTCCCCGCTCGGTGCCGACGAGGTCGCGCTCACCAAACGTGCCCTCGGTTGGGACGCGGAGCGCTGCTTCTACCTTCCCGAGGCGGCGCTCGCGCAGTTCCGGACCGCGATCGAACGCGGGGCGGCGATGCAGGAGGACTGGCAGCGGCGTTTCGACGAGTATGCGAAGGCCCATCCCGAGCTCGCGGCGGAGTTCCGCGCCGCGCTCGCGGGCGAGTTGCCCGACGGGTTGGGATCGGCGACTTGCCGTCGTTCGGACCGGCCGACGCGCAAGCGACGCGCCAGGCTTCGGGAAAGGCGCTCAATGCGCTCGCCGCGCGTGTCCCGACGCTCATCGGGGGCGACGCGGATCTCTCGGTTTCGACCACCACGGCGCTCAAGGACGCGGGCTCGTTCGACGGCCAGACCGGCGCCGGCCGCAACATCCATTTCGGGGTGCGCGAGCACGCCATGGGCGCGATCGCCAACGGGATGGCGTACCACCGGGGAGTCCGCCCGTTCGTGGCGACGTTCTTCTGCT
Organism: uncultured delta proteobacterium; assembly: GCA_963846105.1. Taxonomy (GTDB): domain Bacteria; phylum Desulfobacterota; class Binatia; order UTPRO1; family UTPRO1; genus CAWJUT01. The sequence continues at coordinate 121,564 of CAWJUT010000003.1, read as the reverse complement.
TCGCGGACTACATGCGCCCGGCCGTGCGGCTGGCGGCGCTGAACTCCCTGCCGGTCATCTTCGTGTGGACGCACGACTCGATCGGGCTCGGCGAGGACGGCCCGACGCACCAGCCGATCGAGCACCTGATGTCGCTGCGGGCGATGCCGAATCTCGCGGTCGTGCGGCCCGCCGACGCCAACGAGACGGTGGCGGCGTGGCGCTGGACGCTCGAGCACCGCAGCGGACCCGTGGCGCTCGTGCTCAGCCGTCAAAAGCTGCCGATCCTCGAAGCCGCGACGGTGAACCCGGCGGACGGCCTCGCACGAGGAGCGTACGTGCTCGCGGAAGCCAGAAGCGGAGCGCCGCAGGCCATCATCATCGCGACCGGCTCGGAGGTGCGCGTTGCGCTGGCGGCACAGGAAATCCTCGAGAACGAGGGCGTTCCGGTGCGTGTCGTGTCGATGCCGTGCTGGGAGGCGTTCGAAGCGGAAACCGAGGAGTATCGGCGCTCGGTGTTGCCACCAGCGGTGTCGGTCCGGATCTCGATCGAAGCCGGGGTGACGTTCGGATGGCAGCGTTGGGTCGGCGACGCGCGGAGCTTCCATCGGCATCGATCGCTATGGCGCGTCCGCGCCCGGCGAGGTCACCATGGAGCGGTTCGGATTCACCGGCGAGCAAGTCGCCCGGACCGTGCGCGCCCTGCTGGCGCGCGCAAGGACGTGCGCACCATGATGGTCGCGATCGGCTGTGACCATGCGGGATTCCCCTTGAAGGCGCACGTGCTCCAGGTGCTCGCCGCCGGCGGCCACCAGGTGCTCGATTGCGGCACGTTCGACACCAGCCCCTGTGACTACCCGGATTTCGCCCGCAAGGTCGGCGAGGCGGTCCTTGCCGGCCGCGCCGAGCGCGGCATCGTGATCTGCGGCAGCGGGGTCGGCGCTTCGGTTGCCGCCAGCAAGATCCCCGGGGTGCGCGCCGCCATGTGCCACGACACGTTCTCCGCCCGCCAGGGCGTCGAAGACGACGACATGAACGTGCTCTGCCTCGGCGCCCGCGTGATCGGTCCCGAAGTCGCGGGCGAGGTGATCCGCGCCTTTCTCCCCGCGATGTTCTCGGGCGCCGAACGCCACCTGCGGCGCGTCGGCAAGATCGCCGCCATCGAGCGCGATGCGCGGAGCGGCGCGTTCGAAGCCGGCCGCAGCACCGACTGACCTGTCGCCGCGAGGACCAAGCGGAACACAGACCCCCGGCTGGCGTGCGGCCCTCCGGTGAAGCCTAGGGATTGCCGTTGCCGCCAGGAGGCGGCGGCGATGAGCCCGCGGGCGCAGCGGCCGGATCGCCGACTGCCGGCGGCGCGGATTGCTCCCCGTTCGGCGGCGGAGCGCCACCGTCACCGAAGGGCCAGAGGACGCGCGCACCGCGATAGAGCTTGACCGCCCATCCGGTGCCCCCTCCCAGGAAGTTGTTGGCGCGCTGATAGAGGCTCGGGTCGTTGACCATCGCTCCGAGCGTGCCTTCGCCCCGGTTGACCTTGTCGGAGATCGCCGCGAGGTTGGCGGTCGTGCGCTCGACGTTTCCCAGCACCTCCCGTCCGTACGCCTCGTCGTCGATCAAGCGGGGCAGGGCGCCCGAGCCCTTCTGCAGACGGGTGGTGAACTTGTCGAGCGACACGCTGGACGCTTCGAGGCGGGCGAGGATCTCCTGCATGCGTTTCGAGTCCTTGAGCAGGACGCCGACCGCTCCCTCGCCCTGCTCGACGCTCTCGATGATGCGGGACGCCGAGGCGGTGCTGCGTTCGACGTTGCTCACCGACTTGCGCAGATCGGTGACGATCGCCGTGCCATCCTCCCGACTCTTCACCAGCTCGCCGAGGAGTCCCTCGCCGCGATCGATGGATTGCAGCACGCTCTTGAGCGTGGTCGTCACCTCGATGATGTTGGCGATGATGTCGCCGCTCTGGCCGAGCACGGCCTCGTAGTCGACAGGGTCGAGCGAGTTGATCACCGAGCCCGGCTTGAGCGGCTGCGACTCGGCGGTGCCCGGCGCTCAGCTCGATGAACTTGTCGCCGAGGAGACCGAGCGTGTGCACGCTGGCGATGGAGTTCTCGCGAATGCGCGGCGCCACGTCTCCCGAAACGCGAATGTGGACGACGATGTACTGCGCGTCTACGTCGCGGGGAAACGCCATGGCCTCGACGGTGCCGATCGGGACGCCGGTGAGCGCCACGGGAGCGCCGACCTGAAGCCCGTTGGTACGACGGAACTGCACCATGTAGCGCACCTTGCGCTCGAAGAACCGCTGTTCCTGACCGACGTAGAAGACGGCGGCAGCGAGCACCGCCAAGCTCACCGCGACCACGCCGCCTACTCCGAAGCGCCTGGGTCCTCGCATCCATCAGTCAAGCCTCCGCGATGAACTCACGTAGACGCGGCTCCTTGGTGGCGCGGATCTCGTCCGGGGTGCCGAGCTCCCGGATCGCGCCCTCGGCGAGAAAAGCCATGCGGTCGGCGACGAAGAACGCACTATGGAGATCGTGAGTGACCACCACCGACGTGATGCCGAGCCGCGTCTGGAGGCTGCCGGATGAGCGCGTTGATCTTCTGGGCGACGACCGGGTCGAGACCGGTCGTCGGCTCGTCGTACAGCAGGGCCTGCGGGAGCGAGGGCCAACGCGCGCGCCAGGCCGGCGCGCTTGCGCATGCCTCCACGCAGCTCCGCTGGATAGCGTCCCTCGATGCCCGGCAGCTCGACCTCGGCCAACACCTCGGCCGTGCGCGCCGCGATCGCGGCGTCATCCATGTCGGTGTGCTCGCGCAGGGGAAACGCGACGTTCTCGCCGATCGTGAGCGAATCGAAGAGGGCGCGCGCCTGAAACAGCATGCCGACCTTGCGGCGCACGGCTCCGAGCTGCGATCTCGGCGTAGCCGGCGATCTCCTCGGCGTCCACCCACACCTCGCCGCTGTCGGGCCGCAGCAGGCCGTTCATGTGCTTCAAGAGGACGCTTTTCCCGGAGCCGCTGCCACCGAGGATCACCAGGGTCTCGCCCTGCCGAATCGTGAGGCTCAGGCGGTCGAGCACCGGCCGTCCCGCGAAGCGTTTGCTGATGGCGCGGCAGGCGATGAAGTCGCGCGCGCTCACATCAGAAGGAACAGCTTGGTGAGGAAGAAGTCGGAGACCAGCACGGTGATCGACGCCGCCACCACGGTTGCGGTGGTGGCGCGTCCGACGCCGTCGGCGCCGCCTTCCGCGTTGAGACCGTTGTAGCAAGCGATCAGGCCGATGAAGACGGCGAAGAAGAGCGTTTTGCCGATGCCGCTGAACAGGTCTCCGAACGTCAGGAACTGCAGCAGCGACGTGAAATAGAATTCGCTGCTGACGCGCAGCTCGTAGACGCTGATGAACCAGCCGCCGATGACACCGAGGAGATCACCGAGCACCGTGAGCAGCGGCAGCATGATTGCCAGCGCGATGATGCGCGGCAGCACCAGCTTGCGGATCGGGTCGGCGCCGAGGGCACGAATGGCGTCGATCTGCTCGGTTACGCGCATCGAGCCGATCTCGGCGGTGATCCCGGCGCCGACGCGCCCGGCGATCATCAGGGCGGTGAGAACCGGCCCCAACTCGCGGATGATCGAGAGCCCGACGATGCGGCTGATGAACATCTTGGCGCCGAACTTCCCGAGGAAGCTCCCCATCTGCAGCGCCAGCACCATGCCGGTGAAGACGGCCGTCAACGTGACGATCGACAACGAGCGCACGCCGATCTGCTCGAGCTGGGCGAGAATGAGCCGACCTTCGAACCGTCCCCGCATCGTGACGATTGCGACATCGCGTGCCAGGAGCACGATGCCGCCGAGGCGCTCCAACCCGGCGCGCAGCTTCGGGAGCATGGGAACGGCCTGCGGGAGGCCGGTGCTCGCCACGGACCCGCCCACGGTCGCCGCCATCGCGCTTCCATAGTGGCACCGCCGCGCCGCTGTCAATTCGCGGGCCACAGAAGCGGCGGCGGCCGGGCATCTCGATTTGGCCGGCCACCGCCTCTATGGGGGGATGGTGGAGGAAGGTCGGTTCGCGAGCGGCGTCAACCAGCGGCGCGTCGCAAGCGATAGTTCGGTGGTGCCGCGCTGGTGACCGGACGTCGGCGCGCTTCATCACGGCGCCAGCGGGTCAGTCCTTCTCGAATGTGGTCGGGATCGAGGTCGAGCGCGTAGCAGATGTTCTCGAAGGAGAAGATCCAGGTGTTGTCGTGGTTGTCGAACCACTCGCAGGTCTCTCCGAAGAGACGGCGCCCGCGGCGCGTGGTCGAGAATGCATAGTGCTGGTAGCTGCGAACCGCCTCTTCGAGAATGGCCAGCACGAGGCGTCGCTCGCGTTCCAGTGGAATCGTCCGTTGTACGATGTTCATGGTGTCTCCCACACTGGTCTCCGGTCGGCCGCGATCTGATCGAGGACCCCCTCGAGGACCGCGGCATCGAACGGCTTGGACAGGAGCCGCGCACCGCACTGCCGCGCCTGCGCGGCGAGCTGCTCGTCCGCGAAAGCCGAGATCAGCACCACGTGTTGCGTGGGGCGATCACGCTGCAGCTCGGCCACCAGCTCCGTGCCCGAGATCAAGGGCATCTTCACGTCGCAGATCACGACGTCGTACGAGCGGCGCAAGCAGCGCTCGAACCCCACCAACCCGTCGCTCACCCATTCCGTGGTGTGCCCCCGGTCGGTGAGGACCTCGCCGAGATAGCGGCAGAAGGTTGCGTCGTCGTCGATGATCAGGACCCGCATCGCGCATCCGTCTAGAAGCAACTCGGATGCCAGCGGCCCGCGTACGCGAATTCAGGTAGTTGGCCTGGGATCGGTCCGCAACCGGCGTCGCAGGCGATCGTCGGCCTCCGCCGCTGCCATCAGAAAACGCGTGAGAGAATCGGAGGTTAGAGCGTTGGGACGGGATGCCGCTGCGCTGAGGCGAAAAGCCTCAGGCGCACGAGCCTCAGGTGGATCGCAGGCCGTAGCGGCGGAGCATTCGGTAGAGCGAGCGGCGGTCGACGCCGAGGATGCTGGCGGCGCGCGAGATGTTGCCGCCGGTCTCGGTGAGCACGTGCGCGAGGTAGCGCCGCTTGACCTCCTCGAGAGTCGGCGTCCCGCGGTGCAGCGACGCCTCGACGCCCGGCGCGTAGCTCGGGCATCAGATCCGCCGGTGTCAGCACCTGACCGCTCGCCAGGGCGACGGCGCGCTCGATACAGTGCTCGAGCTCGCGGATGTTCCCGGGCCAGGGATGGTCGACCAGAAGCGCCATCGCCTCATCGCTCAACTGCGAGATGGTCTTGCCGTTCCGCTCCGCGTATCGGCGCACGAAGTGCTCGGCCAGGAGCGGGATGTCCTCGCGACGCTCGCGAAGCGGCGGCAGGGTGATGGTGACGACCTTCAGCCGGTAGAAGAGATCCTCGCGAAACGTTCCCTGCCGCACCAGCTGCTCGAGGTTGCGGTTGGTCGCCGCCACCACGCGCACGTCGACCTTGATCCACTCCTGACTCCCGACGCGCTTGATCTCGTACTCTTGCAGGACACGCAGCAGCTTGGCTTGCATCGGCGGCCCGATATCGCCGATCTCGTCGAGGAAGATGGTACCGCCGGCCGCCTCCTCGAAGAGGCCCTTCTTCTCACCGACCGCGCCGGTGAAGGCTCCGCGTACGTAGCCGAACAGCTCGCTCTCGAGCAACGTATCGCTCAACGAGCCGCAGTCGACGGCGACGAAACGATCCATTGCCCGCCCGCTGTGGCGGTGCAACGCCGCTGCGATCAGCTCTTTTCCGGTACCGCTCTCGCCTTCGATCAACACCGTGCTCCGCGATCCGGCGACCCGCGCCACCGTCTTGTACACCTCGACCATCGACGGGCTGCGGCCGACGACGATGCCGTCGGCCTCGTCGGGGTCCGGGCCGCCGTTGCTCCCGCGGTCGGTGACCTGCCGCTCGGCGAGCGCGCGCCGGACGGTCGATTTGATCTCGTCGAGGTTCATCGGCTTGCTGACGTAGTCGAACGCCCCGTGACGGATGGCCTCGACCGCCGTCTCGACCGACCCGAATGCGGTCATCACGATCACCTGAATGGCGGGATGGCGCGCTTTGAGCGCGCGCGTGACGGCGATGCCGTCCATCTCGGGCATGCGGACGTCGGTGACCGCGAGGTCGAAATGATCATCGGCGGCGCGCGCCAGCGCGGTCGCTCCGCTGTCGCACGCGGCAACCCGATACCCCTCGCCCTGAAGCACCTCGGTGAGGAGCTCGCGGGTCACGGCGTCGTCGTCGATCACCAGAAGATGCGGCGTCACGATACGCTCTCCAGGCCCTGGCCGATGGCGATCTCCACGGTGGTTCCCTCACCACGCCGGCTGCGGATGCGCAAGCAGCCGTCGTGGGCGCGCGCGATCTCCTGACTGATGCTGAGCCCGAGACCGGTGCCTCGCCCGACGCCTTTGGTCGTGAAGAACGGTTGGAAGACCCGGGACATGTCTTCGGGAGCGATACCGACGCCGTCGTCGCTGACGCGCAGCAACAGACCAGGCGGTCCACCGTTCTCGGACGCGGTTTCGGCGACGACGGTGATGTGTCCGCCCTGATCGAGCGCGTCGACGGCGTTGGTCAAGACGTTGAGCAGGATCTGCTGCAGGCCGCGCGCGTCGGCGGCGATCTCGGGCGGCGCTTCGTCCAGGCGGCGCGTCACCTCGATGCCCTTGGCGCGCAGCATCGGCTCGATCAGCGCCAGGGTGTCCTCGACCAACGGCGCCACCGCGACCGGACGACGCTCCAGCGAGGGCGTACGGGTCTGGTCGAGCGCGTTGCGGATCGCCTCACTCATCACGCGCACCTGGGACTCGATGATCGCGAGCTTCTCGCGTCCTTCCTTGGTGACGACCTCGCGGCCGAGGAGCTGCGTGTACCCGAGCACGGAGTTGAGCGGCGTGCCGAGCTCGTGGGCGATGGCGGCGGTCATCTGACCGAGCGCGGCCAAGCGCTCGGCGCGACGCGAGCTGTTTCTGCAACTGCCAGAGCTGCTCGTTGATGCGCTGCAGCTCGCGGTTCTTGGCCGCCACGTCGCGGGTCGCGGCCGTCACGCGGCTCTCGAGCTCGTCGTTGAACCGGGAGAGCCGTCCAACCAGCTCGCGGTTCTCCTGGTCGGTGGTCGCGATGGTCTCCAGCATGCGGTTGAAGTGATCGCCGAGCTGCTGAAGCTCGTCGCTGCCGCGCAGATGGACACGCGTGTCGAGTCGGCCGGCGCGCGCCGCGTTCATGGCGTCGACCAGGAGTCCCACCGGGCGCGCGATCGTACGCGTCAGAATGAGGCCGAGTATGGCGGAGATCCCGAGCACCGACAGCAGCGTCAGCAGGAGCGCCTGGCGCGCCTGAAGATTGCTCATGCGCTCGACTTCAGCGAGCGATGCCTTGACGCGAATGGACCCGATGACGCGCGAATTGAGGTGGAAGGGCGCCACCGCCAGACCGAGGTGGCTGCTCCCCGGGAGCAGCTCCCAGATCGGCCGGTCGAGCTCCATCGCCAGGCGATCGAGCGGAATCGGCTCGGCAGGGCGGGCGCGTCCCGAGCTACCGAGCAAGCGCCAACGGTCGCCGACGGGCAGCAGGATCTCGATGTCGGCGACGTTGCGATGGGTGCGCGCCAGCTCGCCCAGGCGGTGGTGGAAGTTGCGGAGATCGGTGCGACCCCACAGCGAGCCGAGCAGGATGTCGATCTCCTTGGTGAGCGTGAGGGCGCGCTCCTGGAGATTGCGCTCGGCCATGCGCGTCGACAGGCGGATGTCGAGCGCCGTCGCGGCGGCGAGCACGCTCACCACCGAGAGCATCAGCAAAGCGACGAGTCGCAGCCGCAGTGAACGCCATCGGAACATACGCATCCTGGAAATGCCTATCATACCGCCAGCCGAAGCCGGCTTTAAGCCGATGCGAGAGAGGCTCCGGACCGGCCGTGATCCCGTTCGGACCGTGTTCTTCAGGCGGTCAGGTGCTCGGGCGCCCCGGCGGCCCGGCACTCTGGGGGCTCGGGCAGCCGGGCGCTCGGACGCTCAGGCGCTTAGTTCAAGCATGCGCTCGAGCGCCCGCGCCGCTCCTTGTCGGACGTCCTCGGACAGGTCGATCTCGTAGCGACGGTGGAGGAGGGCATCGCGCGTGCCCTCGAGCGTGATCATCTTCATGTACTGGCAGAGCTTGCAGGCTTTGTAGAATTTCTTCTCGGGCACATCGAGCAGGAGCTTGTCGGACAGGCCGCACTCCGTGACCACCAGGAACTCGGTCGCCGGACTCGTGCGCGCGTGCCGGATCATACCGCTCGTGCTCAGCACCTTGTCCGCCAGTGCCAGAACGTCGGCGCGACACTCGGGGTGCGCGAGGATCTCGACGTGCGGCAAACGCTGCTTCACGGCGAGGAGCTGCTCGGGACGGATCTGGTGGTGCACGTAGCAGTTGCCGTCCCAGGCGATGACCGTCTTGCCGGTCTGCTCGCGGACGTACGCGGCGAGGTTCTGGTCAGGGACGAACAGGATGTGCTCCGTCGGCAGGGCGCGCGCGATCTTCACGGCGTTGCTCGAGGTGCAGCACACGTCGGACGCCGCCTTCACCTCGGCGCTGGTGTTCACGTAGCACATGACTTGAAGATCAGGGTACACCGCGCGCAGCTCCTCGGTGCGCGCCGCGCAACGACTCCCCGCTCACGCTTTCGGCGAGACTACAGCCGGCACGCAGGTCGGGGAGCAGGACGGTCTTGGTGGGGCTCAGGATCTTGGCGGTCTCGGCCATGAAGTGTACGCCGCAGAGCACGATCGTCTGCGCGGCGACCTTGGTGCCCTCGCGCGCCAGCTCGAGCGAGTCGCCGACGACGTCCGCGACCTCGAAGATCTCGGGTCGCTGATAGTTGTGCGCCAGAATGACGGCGTCGCGCGTGCGCTTGAGCTCACGGATCTCGTCGATGAGCCCGGCGAACTCGGCGCAGGCCTCCGGCGTGTAGGTGACATCGCCGAGACGGCTGAGCTCCCGGTGCAATTCCTCCGCTGTCTGCGTGTCACTCATGTCGATGCGTCCGTGCATGCATATTGCGGCTGCGTTCCGGCTGCGTCAACGCGCGTCGGAGCGCGTCGGATCGAGGAAAGCGGCTTGACACTCGAAAGCTCGATTGATAGGCAAATCAACCTGTTATCGAGATCTCAGGCACGTAGCTCAGTGGGAGAGCGCTTCCTTGACACGGAAGAGGCCGGCGGTTCAATCCCGCCCGTGCCTACCAGGCCATCCCTCGTCGCATGACTCGATGACCGACGAGCGCATTCGCGTCGCGCCTCCCGGCCGGAGCGCCGGTCGAGGTCGCGCGCGGCGTTGCGGCGGGCGAAGCACTGCGTACCCTCGGCGAGAAGCGTCTCGGTGAGGCGATCGCGGCGCGTGTCGACGACGCCGTCGTCGACCTCTCGCGTCCGGTCTTGGAAGACGCGGTGTCGCGCCGGTGTTCACGGACTCGCCCGAGGGCCTCGAGGTCCTGCGCCACTCGACCGCGCACCTGATGGCGCAGGCCGTCAAGCGGCTCTTCCCGGAGACCCAGGTCACGATCGGCCCGGTGATCGAGGACGGCTTCTACTACGACTTCAAGCGCGCCCGAGCCGTTCACGCCCGAGGATCTCGAGCGCATCGAGGCCGAGATGCGCGAGATCGTCGACGCGAACCTCCCGGTGCGCGCGAAGGAGATGCCGCGCGACGAGGCGATCGAGCTCTTCGCGAGCATGGGCGAGCACTACAAGGTCGAGATCATCGAGGGCATTCCCGGACGCACGGGTGTCGCTCTACCGCCAGGGCGAGTTCGTCGACCTCTGCCGCGGACCGCACGTGCCGTCCACCGGCCGGCTGCGGCCTTCAAGCTCACCAGCGTCGCCGGCGCCTACTGGCGCGGCGACGAGCGCAACGAGATGCTGCAGCGCATCTACGGCACCGCGTTCGCGCGCCCAAGGAGCTCGAAGGGCACCTCGCGCTGCTCGAGGAGGCGAAGCGGCGCGACCACCGCCGGCTCGGAAGCGAGCTCGACCTCTTCAGCTTCCATCCCGAGGCGCCGGCGAGCCCGTTCTTCCATCCCAAGGGCGCGATCGTCTACAACGAGCTGATCGCCTACATTCGCGGCCTCTACCGCGCTACGGCTACCAGGAGGTCATCACCCCGCAGATCCTCGACGTCGAGCTCTGGAAGCGCTCCGGCCACTACGACAACTACAACGAGAACATGTTCTTCACCACGGTCGACGAGCGCGAGATGGCGGTGAAGCCGATGAACTGCCCGGGCCACTGCCTGCTCTACGCCGGCGCCAAGCGCTCCTACCGCGACCTGCCGATCCGCTCGCCGACTTCGGCCGCCTGCACCGCTACGAGCGCTCGGGCGTGACCGCGCGGGCTCACCCGCGTGCGCTCGTTCTCGCAGGACGACGCGCACATCTTCTGCACGCCCGAGCAGATCGACGCCGAGGTCGCCGCCGTCATCGAGATGATCTTTCGCAGCTACGACCTCTTCGGCTTCGCCGAGCGGCGCATCTACCTCGGCACGCGGCCGGAGAAGCTCGATCGGCGATCCGAGCGATGTGGGAGCGCGCCGAGGCGCACGCTGCGCGAGGCGCTCGAACGACGCCGGCATTCGCGTACGAGCTCAACGCCGGCGACGGCGCGTTCTACGGCCCGAAGATCGACTTCTGCATCCTCGATGCCGTGCGTCGCGATGGCAGCTCGGCACCGTCCAGCTCGACTTCGCGCTGCCCGAGCGCTTCGATCTGCACTTCGTGAACACCGACGGGACGGGAAGAGCGCCCGGTGATGATCCACCGCGCGATCCTCGGCTCGCATCGAGCGCTTCATGGGCATCCTGCTCGAGCACTGCGCCGGCGACTTTCCGCTCTGGCTCGCGCCGGTGCAGGTGCGCCTGATCACCGTGACCGAGCAGACAGCAGGCCTACGCGGAACGGGTGCTGGCAGAGCTGCGCGCCGCGGGCCTGCGCGCCGAAGCCGATCTCCGCAACGAGAAGCTCGGCTACAAGATCCGCGAAGCCCAGCTGGAGAAGGTTCCGTTCGTCCTCGTGGTCGGCGACAAGGAGGTCGCCGCCGGGACCGTCGCGCCCCGGCGCCGTGGCGCCGGCACGCTCGCCGCGCGGTCGAGGTAGCGACGTTCATCCAGGCGACCCTCAGCGAGGCGCGCCCCAGCATGGCAGGAGGTGTCCCATAAGCGTCAAAGAGGCTCAGACTCGCATCAACTACCAGATCCACGCCCGCGAAGTGCGCGTGATCGACGCGGACGGCGGCCAGCTCGGCGTGCTTGACACTCCCGACGCGCTCCGGATCGCCGAAGGCAAAGAGCTCGACCTGGTCGAGATCGCGCCCACCGCCGTCCGCCGGTGTGCCGGATCATGGACTACGGGAAGTTCCGGTACGAAAAGAAGAAGAAGGCGCAGGAGTCGCAAGAAGAAGCAGGTCTATGTCACGGTCAAGGAAGTGAAGATGGGCTCGCGGACGAGCGTGCACGACGTCGACTTCAAGGTGGCGCACATCCGCAAGTTCCTCGAGCGCGGCCAACGCGTGAAGGTGTCCGTCTTCTTCCGCGGCCGCGAGATCACCCACCCCGAGCTCGGACGGGAGCATGCTCTTGAGCGTGTTTGAAAAAGTGAAGGATTTGAGCAATATGGAAGTCAGTCCGCGGCTCGAAGGCCGCAACATGTCGATGATGCTACAGCCGCGGTAAGCGGGGCCCACGAGATGCCGAAGATCAAGACCAGCCGCGGAGCGGCCAAGCGGTTCAAGACGACGGGAAGCGGGAAGATCAAGCGCGGGAAGGCGTTCATCGCCACATGCTCTCGTGCAAGAACAAGAAGCGCAAGCGCGGTCTGCGCCACGCGACGCTCGTCGTCGCCGCCGACCACCGGAACATCAAGCGCTTGATCCCGTACCTGTGAACGGGCGAGGGGAGAACGACACATGCCACGGGTCAAGCGAGGGACGAAGGCACGCCGCCGGCACAAGAAGCTGCTGAAGCTCGCCAAGGGCAACGTCGGCGGCCGGCGCAGCGGGTACCGGCAGGCGCGCGAGACGGTCGAGAAGGGCCTCACCTACGCGTACCGCGATCGCAAGGTCCGCAAGCGCGACTTCCGCGGCCTCTGGATCGTCCGCATCAACGCCGCCGCCCGCCTGCACGGTCTGAGCTACAGCCGGTTCATGGCGGGCCTCAAGCAGGCCGGGGTCGACCTCGACCGCAAGGTGCTCGCCGACCTCGCCGTCCGTGATCCCGGTGCCTTCGGAGATCTGGCCCGCATCGCTGCGGCCTGACGTGGCGCCGGCAGGACCCTTCACCACCGTCCCCGGGACGCGCTCACGCCGGGCGCGGGGCTGAGACGGCCGGTCTCCGGCCAGCACTTCTGTCGGATGAAGGCTACGCTCGAGGCCCTCGGCAGCGAGATCGATGGGGCGCTTGATGCTTGCCGCTCCGAGGAGGACCTCGAGCGCGTCCGCATCGCCTACCTCGGGCGCAAGGGCGACTCACCGAGGTCATGCGAGGCGTCGGAGCGCTCACGCCCGAAGAGCGCCCGGCGATCGGCGAGCTCGCCAACGAGCTCAAGCGCCACGTCGACGATCGGATCGGCGCGCTGCGCGAGCGCTGGCAGGCCGAGCAGCGTCAGCGGCAGCTCGTCGGCGAGCGACCGACGTGACGTTGCCGGGACGTGCCTGGGCGCATGGGCACGCACACCCGCTCACGCGCCACGCTCGACGAGGCGGTGGGGATCTTCGTCAGCCTCGGATTCTCCGTCGACGAGGGGCCGCACATCGAGGACGACTACCACAACTTCGAGGCGCTCAACGTTCCGGCCGACCATCCGGCGCGCGACATGCAGGACACGTTCTTCGTCGGCGCCGGGCACGTGCTGCGCACCCATACCTCGCCGGTGCAGATCCGCGTGATGGAGAACCAGGAGCCGCCGCTGGCGGCGATCGCGCCGGGCGCGGTCTACCGCCACGACGACTACGACGTCACGCACTCGCCGATGTTCCATCAGATCGAGGGCTTCCTGGTCGACGTCGCGGGTGACGTTCGGCGACTTGAAGGGCGTGCTGGGATGCTTCGTGCAGCGCATGTTCGGCGACGACACGCGCGTCCGCTTCCGGCCGAGCTTCTTCCCGTTCACCGAGCCGAGCGCCGAGATCGACATCAGCTGCTTGACCTGCGGCGGCTCGCGACAGCTCGCGGACGGCACGCCCTGCCGCGTCTGCAAGGCGACCGGCTGGCTCGAGATCCTCGGCGCCGGCATGATCCACCCGGAGGTGTTTCGCGCCGTCGGCTACGATCCCGAGGCGGTGTCGGGCTTCGCGTTCGGCATGGGCATCGAACGGGTCGCGATGCTCAAGTACGGCATCAACGACATCCGGCTCTTCTACCAGAACGACCTGCGGTTCCTGCGGCAGTTCTGACGGACCCGTGAAGATCACGCTCAACTGGCTGCGGGATCTGATCGACGTCGTCCTGCCGACCGACGAGCTCGCTGAGGCGCTCGTCATGGCGGGCATCGAGGTCGAGTCGGTCGAGGAGCGCCGGCCGGCATGGACGCGCGGTCGAGGTCGCGGAGATCGACGGCCGTGATGCCGCACCCGAACGCCGACCGCCTGCGGTTGTGTGACGTGCGGACGGCGCGCGGCGACGTCCGAGTCGTGTGCGGCGCCAGCAACATGCAGACCGGCGACAAGGTCGCGCTTGCGCCCCCTGGAGCGACGCTTCCCGACGGCACGCCGCATCGAGAACGTCACGATCCGCGGTCAGGCGTCCGCCGGCATGCTCTGCTCGACGCGCGAGCTCGCACTCCCGGAGCGCGACGATGGCGGCATCCTGATCCTCCCGGCCGACGCCCCCGTGGGGGCGCCGCTGGTCGAGTACCTGCGGGCCGAGGACACCGTCCTCGAGCTCGGTCGTGACGCCCAATCGCGGCGACTGTCTCAGCGTCCTCGGCATCGCCCGCGAGGTCGCCGCGCTCACCGGGGCACGCCTCAAGCCGTACGCGACGAGTCTCCCCGAGGAGGACCCGCCGGCGCGCCGCCTGGCGCGTGTCGCCGTCGAGGCCCCGGATCTCTGTCCGCGCTATTGCGCGCGGGTGGTGCGGGGTGTGCGCGTGGCGCCGTCGCCACCGTGGCTGCGCACGCGCCTCGAGATGGTCGGCATGCGCCCGATCAGCAACGTCGTCGACGCCACCAACTACGTCATGCTGGAACGCGGGCAGCCGCTGCACGCCTTCGACCTGGCGCACCTCGCGGACGCGTCCGTCACCGCCCGCCGCGCCGGAAGCACGCAGCGCTTCATCACCCTCGACGGCGTCGAGCGCCAGCTCACGGCCGACGACCTCGTCATCGCCGACGGGCGGGGCCCGGTCGCGCTCGCCGGCGTGATGGGCGGCGCCGACTCGGAGATCCGCTCCGACCACCACCGACGTGTTGCTCGAAAGCGCGTTCTTCACGCCCGAGACCGTCCGCCGTACGTCGCGCCGGCTCGGCGTGATCACCGACTCGTCGTACCGCTTCGAGCGCGGCGTCGACCCCGAAGGCACGGCCGCGGCGCTCGATCGCCTCGCCGAGCTGATCGTGGCAACCGCCGGCGGGCAGGTGCGCGCGCGGCATGCTGCAAGCGCGCGCTGCGGGACGGCGCCGTCCGAGCGCCATTCGTCTGCGCCCGGCACGCGTCAACGCGCTTCTCGGTACGCACCTCGCCACGACGGAGATCGAGCGGCCATTGCGCGTGCTCGGGGCCAAGGTTTCCGGCAGCGCGCGCGCGGGCTTTCGCGTCGTGCCGCCCTCACACCGCTTCGACCTGCAGAGCGAGATCGATCTCGTGGAGGAGGTGGCACGCGTGACGGGCTACGGCGCCATCCCCGCGACCATCCCAACGATCCCGGTCGGCGGCCCCGGCATTGGCGCCGAGCGCGAGATCGAGGACCAGATGCGTGAGAGCCTCCGCGGAGCGGGCTGGAGCGAGATGGTGAGCCTGGCGTTTGTTGCGACGGAGGAGAACCGCATGTTTCCGGGGCTGGGACACCTGACGGGAGAAGCGGTGCGTCTGATCAACCCGCTCTCCGCCGAGGCGGCCGAGATGCCCCGCAGCATGTTGCCGGGTCTGCTCCGTGCCCTCGACGAGAATCTTCGACAGGGCGAGCCGGTGATCGCGGGTTTCGCCCTCGGACGGGCCTACGCACGTGAAGGTGAGCAGTACCACGAGCCACGCTTGCTCGGGGCACTGCTGGCCGGGGAGTGGCCGCCGGCGGCCATCGGGGAGTCGCCGCGGGCAGCGAGCTTCGGCGATTTGAAGGGCGCCCTCGAGCTGACACTCGGACGCCTGCACCTCGGACAGACGCGCTGGGAGCGACTCGGCCCCGACGGGGCGCCGTACCTGCACCCCGGCAAGTCGGCACGCCTCACCATCGACGGCGTGGTCTGCGGCGTCGTCGGTGCTTTGCACCCCGATCTGATCGCCGCGCGCGGGCTCGAGGTCGAGCCATTCGTCGCCGAACTTGACATGGTAAGAGTCGTTCAGTACTGTCCGCGCCGCGTTATTTTTCAGCCACTTCCGCGATTTCCCGCGGTCGAGCGCGACATCGCGGTGGTGGTCGATGCCGGATTCCAAGCGCAGCAAATCCTCGACGCGATCGATGCGATCGCGGAGCCGCTGGTTGAGGAGGTGCGGGTGTTCGACCAGTATTCCGGTGCCCCGATTCCCGAGGACAAGAAGAGTCTCGCATACACCATCTCGTACCGGGCCGCTGACCGCACGCTGACCGACGACGAGGTCAACGCCCTGCACGAGAGGATCGTGTCCTCAACTGCTGCAGCGCCTACCCGTGGAGGTACGCCGGTGAGTGAAGATTCGCCCGCTCCCAAGGGAGCGACGATGACCAAAGCCGATATCGTCGAGCGAATCTACGAGAAGGTCGGCTTTTCGAAGAAGGAAGCGTCGGAAGTAGTCGAGTCGATCTTCGAGATCATCAAGAGCCAGGCTCGAGCAGGGCGAAAAGGTGAAGATCTCGGGCTTCGGAAACTTCGTCGTCAATCAGAAGCGGCCACGCAAAGGCCGGAACCCTCAGACGGGCGAGGAAATCATCATCAGCGGCCGCAAGGTGCTGACCTTCAAGGCCAGTCAGGTCCTGAAGAAGACCATCAACCCGAACTAGCCGTCAGCGCTTGCCGCCTTTGGCGCGCGCCGACAAGCGGACGATGCGCGCCGGTTGCGGCGCGATTTGCGCGGCGCGCTGGCGCGGCGGGTCCATCAGCCGCTCGTACTTCATCCTGAGCAGCGTGTCTCGCATGCAATCGGGATCGATGCCGAGCGCCTCGCAGACGTTGTTGAAGGAGAACGGCCAGTTCCAATCGCGGGTGCGGATCCACCGCTCCGCTTGACGCGACAGCATGCGCGGCCGGGCGCGCGTGGTCCGGAAGTACTCCTGAAAGCAGCGGATGGCGTCCTCGAGCACGGCGAGCATCAGCGCCTTCTCGGGGGAGAAATCGCTGTCGCGCCGAGGGCCGTCGAAGAACTGCTGCGGCAGGATGACGTCGGGCCCGAGCAGGTCGCTCAGGCTATCCCGCACGGCCAGGCGGCGTGGCTCAGCCATGCCTCCGGGCAACGATTCGAGTGCAACACCGTCATCTGCCTGGCCCTTCATCATTGCGCGGCTCCCTCCGTCGTCCAGATCCTGGACGGCTGCGTTCACCCGACCCCCGGGCGTCTGGCGTTTCTGCAAGTGACAGGCCATCCGCGCGTGCGACTCGACAAATCGTGTATTGACAAGGAATCGAAGGGCGCCGCGCGAGCGCGCGGCAGTCTGAATGGTACAAGTTTGACGCGCCAGGGCCGCTTTCGAGCGGAAATTTTGACGCACGCGCTGCGCCATGAGCGCATTGTCGACACGTGCGCGCACTGGTCAGTTTCCTGACGGCGAGCTTTTGTTGCGCGCTCTTCCCTAGCGTGGTACGCGTCGGGCGCTCGCGGCGGAATCGAGCATGCGGGGCGTGGCGCAGCCTGGTAGCGCACACGCTTGGGGTGCGTGTGGTCGCCGGTTCAAATCCGGCCGCCCCGACTCGTTGCCGTCCTGCGACGGTTCCTGCTGAGCCGCCGCCGGGCCACATTTTCGTTGTCAACCGGAACCGCATGGCGTAGCGTGGCGGACGGGTGAAGTATGGGCGGGGAGGGGCATGATCATTCTCGTCTGCAACGACGACGGCATCCGCTCGGAGGGTATCCAGGCGCTGGCGCGCGCCGTCGCCGGTCTTGGTGACGTCTACGTCGTAGCGCCCGACCGCGAGCAGAGCGCGGTCAGCCATTCCCTGACGCTGCACCGGCCGTTGCGCGTCGAGGAGATCGGCCCGCGGCAGTTCTCGGTCGACGGCACCCCCACGGACTGCGTGAACCTCGCCGTGTCGGGCATTCTTCCGGCGCGACCGGGCTTGCTGCTCTCCGGCATCAACAAAGGCGCCAACCTGGGCGACGACATCACGTACTCGGGCACCGTCTCGGCGGCGATGGAGGGGACGCTGCTCGGCATTCCGTCGCTCGCGATCTCGCTGGTCACGCGCGACCAGTTCGACTTCGGGCCGGCGGCCGCCTTCGCGGCTCGTCTCGCGGCGCAGGTGTTGGAGCGCCCGCTCGAGACCAACATCCTGCTCAACGTCAACGTGCCGGCGATTCCGACGCGAGCAGATGACCGGTTACCGCATCACCCGGCAAGGGAAGCGCCGCTACGGCGAAGCGCTGGTCGAGAAGACCGATCCGCGCGGCAAGAAGTACTACTGGATCGGTGGCGACGAGCTCGCCTTCGTCGACGAGCCCGGAACCGACTTCTCCGCCGTTCAGGGTGGCGCCGTTTCGATCACGCCGATCCACCTCGACCTCACCCACTATCCGTCCTTCGCCGCTCTCGAGCGGCTGCGGCTGGTGTGGCCGTGAACTTCGAGCGCGCGCGTAGCCGCATGGTCGAGGAGCAGCTCGTCAGCCGCGGCATCTCGGACTCGCGCGTGCTGGCATCGATGGAGCGTGTCGAACGTCACCGCTTCGTCGGCGAGGCGCTGCGCGTGCGCGCCTACGACGACAAGCCGCTCCCGATCGGCGAACGCCAGACGATCTCGCAGCCGTTCATGGTGGGCCTCATGACCCAGGCGCTCGAGCTCAAGGGCGGCGAGCGCGTCCTCGAGATCGGCACCGGCTGCGGCTACCAGACGGCGGTGCTGGCCGAGCTCGCCGCCAACGTCTTCTCGATCGAGCGCCTGTCGGCGCTGGCCGCCACGGCGCGCGCAGCTGCTCGACGACCTCGGGTACTACAACGTCGCCACTGCGGGTCGGCGACGGGACCCTCGGCTGGGCCGAGGAGGCGCCGTTCGACGCCATCCTCGTGACCGCGGGCGCTCCGCAGGTGCCCCGGCCCCTGGTCGCGCAGCTCGCGCACGGCGGGCGGCTGGTCTTCCCGATCGGCGAGGAAGAATTGCAAACTCTCGTCCGAATTCGTAAGGAAGAGAGCGGGCTGCACGAGGAGTACCTCGGCGACTGCCGGTTCGTGAAGCTGGTGGGCCGCTACGGCTGGGAGCGCTGAGTCGGGAAGCGCCGCGGGCTGGCGGAGCGGCGGGAGGGTGGTGCGGTGGTGGTGTGGTGCGGATGGCGAAGGGGAGGAGTCGCGCTGGCGACCGTGCTCGCGGTCGCCGGTTGCAGCTCCGTGTCGCGAGCGCCGGGGCGCGATACCGAGGGGATCTATCACCAGGTGCGGCCGGGCGAGAACCTCTACCGCATCGGCAAGGCGTACGGCGTGTCGCACGACGAGCTCGCGCGCGCCAACGACATCGCCGACGCCGACCGCCTCGAGGTCGGCCAACGCCTCTTCATTCCGGGCGGACGCCGCGTGCTTCCGGTCGGCGTCATCACGCCGGAGCGCGCGGTCGCGAGACCGCCGACGTCCGCGAGCTGCCGCGCGGCGAGGGCGTCTTCATCTGGCCGCTCGCGAGCGGAACGCTCACGTCGACGTTCGGCCCGCGCGGCCGAGGCATCCACGACGGCATCGACATCGGCGCGCCGCCGGGGACGCCGGTGCGCGCCGCGCGCGACGGCGCGTCATCTACAGCGACACGCTGCGCGGCTACGGCAACGTCGTGATCGTCGAGCACGCCGGCGGCTACGCGACCGTGTACGCCCACAACCGAGGAGAACCTCGTGCGCGCCGGCGAGCGCGTGCGGCAAGGCCAGGCGGTCGCCGACGTCGGGCGCAGCGGACGGACGTCGGGGCCGAACCTGCACTTCGAGATCCGCAAGGACAACGTCGCCCGCAACCCGATCTACTTCCTGCCCAGCCAGACCGCGCAGCGCGCAAAGGACGGACCGACATGACCCGGACGAGCTGAAGACCTACATCCGCGACATCCGCGACTTCCCGAAGCCCGGCATCGTCTTCAAGGACATCACGCCGCTGCTGGCCGCCGGGCCGGCGCTTCGGGACGGTCGTCGACCAGATCGCGGACCGCTACCGGGGCACGTCGACATGGTGCTCGGCATCGAGTCGCGCGGCTTCATCATCGGCGCGGCCGTCGCGTACCGCTCGGCCTCGGCCTCGCCCTCGTCCGCAAGCCCGGCAAGCTGCCGGCCAGACCTACGCCGCGCGCTACGAGCTCGAGTACGGCTCGACACGCTCGAGATCCACCGCGACGCCTTCGGCAACCAGCAGCCGGGTGCTGATCGTCGACGACCTGCTGGCGACCGGCGGCACCGCGTCCGCCGCGATCGAGCTGGTGCGGCGCCTCGACGGCGTGGTCGCGGCGTGCGCGTTCATCATCGAGCTCGCGTTCCTCGACGGACGACGTCGGCTCGACGCGCCGGAGGTCTTCTCGCTCCTCCGCTACGACGGCTGAGTGACGCGGCCAGCCATCGCCGCCGGTTCTTCCGCGTGCCGCACGCGGCGCGACGGTGTTGAGCGTGGCCGGCCGCTTCCAGTAGGCTCACGGCATGCACGCCAGCGACGCCGCGCGCCACGCTCGCACGGGAGACTCCGCCGCTCGGCGGGCGCTGCGAAACGCGCTGGTGCTGACCGCCGCCTACAGCGGCCTCGAGCTCGTCGGCGGGCTGGCTCACCAACAGCCTGGCGCTGCGTGAGCGACGCGGCTCACATGTTCACCGACGTGATCGCGCTCGGACTCGCGCTCTTCGGCGTCTGGATCGCCGCGCGTCCGGCGAGCGAGCAGCAAGACCTACGGCTACTACCGCGCCGAGATCCTGGCCGCGCTGGTGAACGGCGTCGTGCTCTGGCTGGTGGTCGTGCGTCATTCTCTGGGAGGCCTGGCAGCGCCTGCTGACGCCGCCGGCGGTGCACGGCCGAGGGCGTGCTCGTGATCGCCGCGGTCGGGCTCGTCGATCAACGTCGTGGCGGCACGCCTGCTCTCGGGCGCCGCGAGCCACAACCTCAGCGTGCGCGGCGCGCTGCTGCACGTCGCTCTCCGATCTGCTCGGCTCGGTCGGCGTCCTGGTGTCGGGCGTCGTCATCCTGGTGACCGGCTGGACGCCGCCGACGCGCTGGCGAGCGTCGCTCATCGCGGCGCTGATCCTGTTCAGCTCGCTGGCGCTGATTCGCGAGGCGGTCGACGTGCTGATGGAGGCCGTGCCGCGCCACATCGACCTCGACGCCCTGCGGCGCACGCTCGAGGAGGTCCCCGGGGCGCTCGAGGTGCACGACCTGCACGTCTGGAGCCTGACGACCGGCCGCTATGCGCTCTCGGCGCACGCCGTCGTCGAGGACGGGGCGCCGAGCGACCACGTGCTCGCCGAGATGACCGAGCGCCTGGCCGAGCGTTTCGACATCCAGCACGTGACCATCCAGCTCGAGGTGCGGAATCGGCGGTCAGCCGAGCCGGCGCATTGACGAAGCCCGCCATGTACCCGGCTCGACGCTCTTTCTCGATGTCTGCGCGCAGGTCGACTTCTGGCCCGGCGGGGCCTGGCCGATCGTCGACCGACGGGGACGCCGGGCGGATCGGCGGATCTCTTCGCGCTCGCGGGCGAGCTGTCCATACGGCAGGGTGGGGTCGTCTGCCGGCACGAACCCGGGACAGCGGGCCGGTCACATGCCGGTCCCGCGCACTGTCGTCGACGCGATCGGAGCCGCGCGCGTGCCCGGGTGTGCGCCGGCGCGACCGATCGCCCTTTGCGAGCCTGGCGGCGCGATCGCCGCGTGATGCCGGCGCGCTCGACCGGCGACACGCGTTCTACGTCGCCAGCGGCTGCGTGACCGGCCCGGACGCGACGGCGGCGGGCCGGCTGCGTGTTCGACCACCTGACGGCGGGCGTACGCGACGCGGTCGTCTTCGGCGCCGGCATCGAGCACGCCGTCGACCGCAGCCGTCGACGCGTTGTTGCGGCGCCGCATACGCACCCACGTCGTGCTCGATGCGACGCGCGGCCGTCGATCCGAGCGGCGGCGCAACGTGTCGTCGCCGACTGGAAACGCCGCACCGTCGACGGCCTCACCATCGACACCCTCCGCCGCCTGCTGACGCGAGGTGCGCGCGGCGCCGGGCTTGATTTGACTCGTCGTCAGCGGCCTCCTATGCTCGCGTCCGTGCCGGCAAATCCCGAGCTTCAAGGAGATGATGAACGAGGTCGTCGCCTACGGCAGCTGCTGCGAGTGCGGCTCCTGCGTGCTGGTCTGCCCGCACAACGTCATCGACTACATCGACGGCAAGCCGAAGCAGGTCGCCAAGGCGACGCGCGGCGCTCGACTATCTGCGGCATCAGCGAGGGCATCGGCTGCGACGTCTGCGCCCAGGTCTGCCCGCGCCTGAACCCGCGCGAGTTCGAGCTCGCCGATCTGCTCTACGGCGCCGATCAGCCCTACAAGGGCGCCTTCGGCGTCTACCGCCGCATCGTCGCGGCGCGCTGCACGGATCGCCGACGTCCTCGACGCGCTGCGCAGGACGGCGGCGTCGTGACCGCGATGCTGCGCTGGGCGTTCGAGCGCGGGGATCATCGACGGCGCCGCGGTCTCGGTCGCCGATCCCGACCGGCCGGCGCAGCCGATGCCGAAGCTCGGTGACCAGCGTCGAGGAGCTCCTCGCGAGCGCCGGCTCCTGGTACACCTACTGCCCGAACAACCTCGCGCTCGCCGACGCCGAGCGGCTCGGGCTCGAGAAGGTCGCCTTCGTCGGCGTGCCCTGCCAGATCACGCCGGTGCGCAAGATGCAGCTCGTCGACGCCGGCCTACCTCGACAACGGCCGCAAGAAGGACAAGCACATCGAGCGCCAGACGAAGTTCCTCAAGGGCTACGGCGCGCGCGTCGACGCTCACCATCGGCCTGCTCTGCACGGAGGTCTTCACCTACGAGGGCCTGATGGTCGCAGAAGATCCAGGGCGAGATGGGCATCCCGCTCGCCGACATCAAGAAGTTCAACGTCAAGGGCAAGGTGCTGATCTACAAGAAGGACGGCGAGCTGGTGGAGATGAAGCTCAAGGCGGCGCAGGAGTACGCGCGTCCCGAGTGCCACCACTGCGGCGACTTCTCCGCCGAGCTCGCCGACATCTCGTGCGGCGGCGTCGGCGCGATGGACTGGACGATCACGATCCTGCGCACCGCGCGCGGCGAGGAGCTCTTCAACCGCATGGTCGCCGAGGGCCTCTTCGAGGTGCGCCCGATGGAGGAGTTCGAGAACTCCATGAAGGTGCTGCTGCGGCTCACCAACCGACAGCACCAGCGCGTTCCGGTCCCGCCGGGCCAAGACGAGTCGCGCGTACGCGCGGTCTGAGCCTCCGCGATCCGACCGGGATGACGTGGGGGTCGCGCCGTCACGGCGCGACCCCCGCCGCCTTCACTGCTGCTGCTTGCAGCTGACGTTGGTGCCGGACAAGACGCAGCTCGTCGGCGCGAACGCGACCTCCCCACATTGATCCCGGCCGGGCGTGCCGCCCGGCGGCAGCGCGGTGTCGTTCAGCTCGATCGACACCGTCACCGGAAGCGTCTGCGCGGTGACCGTGTGGAACTCGCCGCCCTTGGCCTTGACGAACACGGCCATGCGTCCGGGCGCGAATCGCGACTGGTCCTTGAAAACCACCTTGGTGATGCCGTTGTAGGTCGGCGGCTTGTTCCTGTCCGCCCAGATCCACTTGAGCTCACCCTTTTTCTGCCAGCCGATCAGTGTGTCGCGCGAGAAGATGCCGCCGGGAATCCGCTCGTCGACGATCACGTTCTTCAAGGAGTCGGTCACCCGGATGTGCACGCCGTGCAACTCCGGCGCGATCACGGGAAGCGTACTGCCGATGAAGAACCGGCCCTTGATGCGCATGCGGTCATCGTCGAGTGGGGGGCCCAGGCGGCCGAACTTGATGGTCGGCTTGAACCACTCGGATCCCGCTCCCGTCTGCGAGCACGGATCACCCGATCCAACGGCCGGGGCATTGAAGCTCGTCCCGATGCAGAAGCCGTCGGCGTCGCTGTCGTTGTCGGTGTCGCTCGGGCACAGGTCACAGGCGCTCCCGAACACGTCGCCGTCCCCGTTCGCCTGCAGAGGATCGGGCACCGTCGGGCAGACGTCGTTTTGATCGCAGACACCGTCGACATCGGCGTCCACCGCCTGACAGGAAATCGAGCAGCAGAGATCGGTGCCGTTGAGGAGGCCGCGATCACAGGTCTCGCCTTGCGTCACGATGCTGTTGCCGCAGCCGGTGGGCGTGCAGTTCGCATCACACCCGTCACCGCTCATGGCATTGCCGTCGTCGCAGAGCTCGAACGGCGCCTGGATGCCGTCACCGCACAGACCCTCGAGCCCGCACTGGGCGCTACAACCGTCGCCGGGCAGGAGGTTGCCGTCGTCGCAGGCTTCGCCAGGGGTCAGCACGCCGTTGCCGCACGCGGTCGCGGAGCAGTTCGTATCGCAGCCGTCGCCGCTCAAGAAGTTGCCGTCGTCACACGTCTCGCCCGGATCCACACCGCCGTTGCCGCAGGAGAGATCAGCGAACGAGTAGACGGCCCCGGCATCCAGCTCTGCATTGTCGTCGAGCGGCGCGCCGATGAGGATGCGGGGTCCGGTGGTGGCGACCGCGGCTCCGAAATGGTCCTCGGTCGTCGGGACCGACTTCTGGAAGCTCTGGAGCAAGCTGCCCGTCGGGGCGTGGAAGAGATAGCCTATTCCGGCGTTGAACACGCCCGTATCGTCACGGCGGGCCGTTATGACGACTTTGTCAGGCGACGCGGCAGCGACGGCATAGCCGAACTCGTCGCTCACGCTAGGCGCAGGGCTCGCGAAGGTCTGCATCAGCGCTCCGGTCCCGCCATCGAAGAGATAGGCCGCCCCACTGCTTGCCCCGATAGCGCTGCTCACGGGAGCGCCGATCAAAACGTCCGTGCCGAAGGGTACCATCGCGCGGCCAAAGAGATCGCCGGGATCCGGCGCCGGGTTCTCCAGGGTACGGATCGGCGTTCCGGTCAGCACGTCGAAGATGTACACCTCCCCGCTATCCGGCGCCTCGGGGTCGAATCCGGCTGCTGGCCGATCATGACGCGGGGAGCCTACCGCGACCTCGGACCCGACGGCCGCAATCGTATAGCCGAACTCGTCGCCTGCGGCAGGCGTCGGGTTCAGGAAGACCTGCAGGAGCGCTCCCGTGCCCCCGTGAAAGAGGTACGCGGCGCCACCGCCGCCGTTGCCATCGAGGTCCTGGGGGGCGCCGACCAGGATGTTCGTCCCCATGATGGCGATCGCGCCTCCGAAGTGATCGTTGAGTCCCGGGCTGGGATTGACGATGGTCCGGATCAGCGCGCCCGTGGTGCCGTTCAGCACGTAGATCGCACCGGCATCGAGCCCCGCCGTATCATCGAGAGGCGCGGCGACCACCAGGTTCGTACCGAGGGCGACCACGGTGCTTCCGAACTCGTCGCCGGGATTGGCGGTCGGATTCGAGAACGTCCGCAGGAGCGCCCCGGTGCTTCCGCTGAAGAGCTGAACCATACCGGTATTGATCGCGCTCGGCTGGTCGTGGAGGGGAGCGCCGACGACGAGGTTGGTGCCGAAGGCGCCGACGGCGAAGCCGAAATGATCTCCCGCCGCCGGAACCGGGGCAAAGAACTCCCGCTGGCAGGTGTCCGAGCAACCGTCGCCGTTCAGCGCATTGCTGTCGTCGCAGTCCTCGGGCCCCGTGACCACGCCGTTGCCACATCCGGTCAGAGTGCAGTTGTTGTCGCAGGCGTCACCGTTCGTGGTGTTGCCGTCGTCGCATGGCTCACCGCAGGTCGGTTGCGGGATCCCGTCGCCACACGTGACCGCGTTGCCGCCACAGACGCCCGCCACGCAGTCGTCGCTGAGCGTGCAAGCGTCGCCGTCGACGCAGGGGGTGCCGTCCGGCACGACGGGATCCGAGCAGATGCCGGTCCCCGTATCGCACACCCCGACGAGGTGACACTGGTCGAGCAGCGCGCAGATGACCGGGTTGAACCCCGTGCAGGTGCCCGCCTGGCAGGTATCGGTCTGCGTGCAGGCGTTGCCGTCCGTGCAGGCGGTGCCGTTGGGCTGGGACGGATTCGAGCAGATGCCGTCGGCGGGATTGCAGACGCCCGCGACGTGGCACTGGTCGAGCGGCGTGCACACCACCGGGTTCGCCCCGGTGCAGGTGCCCGCCTGGCAGGTATCGGTCTGCGTGCAGGCGTTGCCGTCCGTGCACGCGGTGCCGTTGGGCTGGGACGGATTCGAGCAGATGCCGTCGGCGGGATTGCAGACGCCCGCGACGTGGCACTGGTCGAGCGGCGTGCACACCACCGGGTTCGCCCCGGTGCAGGTGCCCGCCTGGCAGGTGTCGGTCTGCGTGCAGGCGTTGCCGTCGTTGCAGGCGGTGCCGTTGGGCTGGGACGGATTCGAGCAGATGCCGTCGGCGGGATTGCAGACGCCCGCGACGTGGCACTGGTCGAGCGGCGTGCACACCACCGGGTTCGCCCCGGTGCAGGTGCCCGCCTGGCAGGTATCGGTCTGCGTGCAGGCGCTGCCGTCGGTGCACGCCGGTGCCGTTGGGCTGGGACGGATTCGAGCAGATGCCGTCGGCGGGATTGCAGACGCCCGCGACGTGGCACTGGTCGAGCGGCGTGCACGACCACCGGGTTCGCCCCGGTGCAGGTGCCCGCCTGGCAGGTGTCGGTCTGGGTGCAGGCGCTGCCGTCGTGCACGCGGTGCCGTTGGGCTGGGACGGGTTCGAGCAGATGCCGTCGGCGGGATCGCAGACGCCCGCGACGTGGCACTGGTCGAGCGGCGTGCACACCACCGGGTTGGCGCCGTGCAGGTGCCCGCCTGGCAGGTGTCGGTCTGCGTGCAGGCGTTGCCGTCGGTGCAGCCGGTGCCGTCGGGCTGGGACGGGTTCGAGCAGACGCCGTCGGCGGGATTGCAGATGCCCGCGACGTGGCACTGGTCGAGCGGCGTGCACACCACCGGGTTGGCGCCGGTGCAGGTGCCCGCCTGGCAGGTATCGGTCTGCGTGCAGGCGTTGCCGTCGGTGCACGCGGTGCCGTCGGGCTTGGACGGTTCGAGCAGACGCCGTCGGCGGGATTGCAGACGCCCGCGACGTGGCACTGGTCGAGCGGCGTGCACACCACCGGGTTCGCGCCGGTGCACGTGCCCGCCTGGCAGGTATCGGTCTGCGTGCAGGCGTTGCCGTCGTTGCACGCGGTGCCGTCGGGCTGCGCCGGATTCGAGCAGATGCCGTCGGCGGGATTGCAGACGCCCGCGACGTGGCACTGGTCGAGCGGCGTGCAGACCACCGGGTTCGCGCCCGTGCACGTGCCCGCCTGGCAGGTGTCGGTCTGCGTGCAGGCGTTGCCGTCGTTGCACGCGGTGCCGTCGGGCTGGGACGGGTTCGAGCAGACGCCGTCGGCGGGATTGCAGACGCCCGCGACGTGGCACTGGTCGAGCGGCGTGCACATCACCGGGTTCGCCCCGGTGCAGGTGCCCGCCTGGCAGGTGTCGGTCTGCGTGCAGGCGTTGCCGTCGGTGCACCCGGTGCCGTTGGGCTGGGACGGATTCGAGCAGACGCCGTCGGCGGGATTGCAGACGCCCGCGACGTGGCACTGGTCGAGCGGCGTGCACACGACCGGGTTCGCGCCGGTGCAGGTGCCCGCCTGGCAGGTGTCGGTCTGCGTGCAGGCGTTGCCGTCCGTGCACGCGGTGCCGTTGGGCTGGGACGGATTCGAGCAGACGCCGTCGGCGGGATTGCAGACGCCCGCGACGTGGCACTGGTCGAGCGGCGTGCACACCACCGGGTTCGCCCCCGTGCAGGTGCCCGCCTGGCAGGTATCGGTCTGCGTGCAGGCGTTGCCGTCCGTGCACGCGGTGCCGTTGGGCTGGGACGGATTCGAGCAGACGCCGTCGGCGGGATTGCAGACGCCGGCGACGTGGCACTGGTCGAGCGGCGTGCAGACCACCGGGTTCGCCCCGGTGCAGGTGCCCGCCTGGCAGGTGTCGGTCTGCGTGCAGGCGTCGCCGTCGTGCACCCGGTGCCGTCGGGCTGCGACGGATTCGAGCAGACGCCGTCGGCGGGATCGCAGACGCCCGCGACGTGGCACTGGTCGAGCGGCGTGCAGACCACCGGGTTGGCCCCGGTGCAGGTGCCCGCCTGGCAGGTATCGGTCTGCGTACAGGCGTTGCCGTCCGTGCACCCGGTGCCGTCGGGCTGGGACGGATTCGAGCAGACGCCGTCGGCGGGATTGCAGACGCCCGCGACGTGGCACTGGTCGAGCGGCGTGCACACCACCGGGTTCGCCCCGGTGCACGTGCCCGCCTGGCAGGTATCGGTCTGCGTGCAGGCGTCGCCGTCCGTGCACCCGGTGCCGTTGGGCTGGGACGGATTCGAGCAGACGCCGTCGGCGGGATTGCAGACGCCCGCGACGTGGCACTGGTCGAGCGGCGTGCACACGACCGGGTTCGCCCCCGTGCAGGTGCCCGCCTGGCAGGTATCGGTCTGCGTGCAGGCGTCGCCGTCCGTGCACCCGGTGCCGTCGGGCTGGGACGGATTCGAGCAGATGCCGTCGGCGGGATTGCAGACGCCCGCGACGTGGCACTGGTCGAGCGGCGTGCAGACGACCGGGTTGGCCCCGGTGCAGGTGCCCGCCTGGCAGGTATCGGTCTGCGTGCAGGCGTCGCCGTCCGTGCACCCGGTGCCGTCGGGCTGCGACGGATTCGAGCAGACGCCGTCGGCGGGATTGCAGACGCCCGCGACGTGGCACTGGTCGAGCGGCGTGCACACCACCGGGTTCGCCCCGGTGCAGGTGCCCGCCTGGCAGGTATCGGTCTGCGTACAGGCGTCGCCGTCCGTGCACCCGGTGCCGTCGGGCTGGGACGGGTTCGAGCAGACGCCGTCGGCGGGATTGCAGACGCCGGCGACGTGGCACTGGTCGAGCGGCGTGCAGACGACCGGGTTGGCCCCGGTGCAGGTGCCCGCCTGGCAGGTATCGGTCTGCGTGCAGGCGTCGCCGTCCGTGCACCCGGTGCCGTCGGGCTGGGACGGATTCGAGCAGATGCCGTCGGCGGGATTGCAGACGCCCGCGACGTGGCACTGGTCGAGCGGCGTGCACACGACCGGGTTCGCCCCGGTGCAGGTGCCCGCCTGGCAGGTATCGGTCTGCGTGCAGGCGTCGCCGTCCGTGCACCCGGTGCCGTCGGGCTGGGACGGATTCGAGCAGATGCCGTCGGCGGGATTGCAGACGCCCGCGACGTGGCACTGGTCGAGCGGCGTGCACACGACCGGGTTCGCCCCGGTGCAGGTGCCCGCCTGGCAGGTATCGGTCTGCGTGCAGGCGTCGCCGTCCGTGCAGCCGGTGCCGTCGGGCTGGGACGGATTCGAGCAGATGCCGTCGGCGGGATTGCAGACGCCGGCGACGTGGCACTGGTCGAGCGGCGTGCAGACGACCGGGTTGGCCCCGGTGCAGGTGCCCGCCTGGCAGGTATCGGTCTGCGTGCAGGCGTCGCCGTCCGTGCACCCGGTGCCGTCGGGCTGGGACGGATTCGAGCAGATGCCGTCGGCGGGATTGCAGACGCCCGCGACGTGGCACTGGTCGAGCGGCGTGCAGACGACCGGGTTGGCCCCGGTGCACGTGCCCGCCTGGCAGGTATCGGTCTGCGTACAGGCGTCGCCGTCCGTGCACCCGGTGCCGTCGGGCTGGGACGGATTCGAGCAGATGCCGTCGGCGGGATTGCAGACGCCCGCGACGTGGCACTGGTCGAGCGGCGTGCACACCACCGGGTTGGCCCCGGTGCAGGTGCCCGCCTGGCAGGTATCGGTCTGCGTGCAGGCGTCGCCGTCCGTGCACCCGGTGCCGTCGGGCGCGCTTACCTGACACGCCGCGTCGCAGCAGTCACCGGAAACGACGTTGCCGTCGTCACACAGCTCTCCGGCCTCGACCACGCCGTTGCCACACACTTGCGCGAAGGCGGTGCCGCCCGGAGCCACCACGGCGAGCGCCGCCAGAACCAGAAGCCCTAGGATCGATGAATGAATGCGCATGTCGAGTACCCTCCGGTGTCAGACGTAGGGCGGGCACCGGCCCCAAGGGGGTGGGGCGCTCGCCATCGCTAGAGATCGAAATCTAAATCTATCTATTGGAGGGGAGCACCGTCCGGGATGGCACGAGTGATCCCCTCCTTGGGATCGTTCGAGTTGCAGGTCGTTCTAGTCCGTCACGGACACACGCACGGCACCGGGATGCCGCAGAGGCCGGTGTCCGGATTGCACACGTCGTTCGTACACGGATTGCCGTCGTTGCTGCATGTGACCAGAGCGCCGGACGTGCAGCTGCCGGCGGCGCAGATGTCGCCGTCCGTGCAGAGATCACCGTCATCGCACGGATCGGTGTTCGGCACGCCGCACAACCCGGTCCCCGGGTCGCAGACGTCATTGGTGCAGATGTTGCCGTCGCTGTTGCAGACGACCGGCACGCCGCAGAAGCCCGTGAAGAAGTTGCACACGTCCTCCGTGCACGGATCCGTGTCCGGGCTACAGACGATGGGGGTGCCCGGGGTGCAGGTCGGCGGATTCGTCAGCACGCACATTCCGCCGAAGCACTCCGATGCGGCGCTACAGGCCGCCCCGGCGTTGATGCCGCCGACGCACGCCCGATCGTTGGTGCCGCCCGCGCACTCGTCGCCGATCGTGCAGGGGTTGCTGTCGCTGCACGGATCGCCGTTGAACTCACACGTATTGACCGGCGGCGGCAGGTTGAAGATGCCGGTTTCCATGAGCGGCGTGAGCACGCACAATCCGCCCGGACACGCCGAGTTGGCCGTACACACCAGTCCGTCGTTCAGGCCGCCGACGCACCTTCTGACGGTGACCGCGGCGACCGTCGCCTGGATCGTGCGCTGTGTTCCGACCTCCGCGCCCGGATAGGTGAGACACGCATGGGCCACACCGGGCTGATTCAGGACCTGCACCCCGGTGTCGAGCTCGTAGTTGCTGACGTCGCACTGCGGATCCATGTTCGTCTGACCATCGCTGATGACCACGCCGTCAGGCGGCGGCACGATGTCGAAGTCCACGAAGACTGCCATCCGGCACCGGGTTGCCGTACGGATCGGCCAGCGTCGCCGCCACCACCGTGGTGACGGTGTTGTTGCCGTTGTCGGATCCCTCCTGGGTGAGCAGCGCCAGCTCGAGCGTATCCGGCTCGCCCACCTTCGGTGTCGCGGTCGGACTCGGCCTGGGGGTGCCAAGCGGCGGATCGAGAAGGGGGAAGGTGTTGATGATGAACAGGTTGAGGCCGGTATTGCCGTTGCCGACCAGATCCGAAGTCGTCGGGAACATCTGATGCGTGAACACCGCCGCCGGCCGCTCTGTCAGGTTGTCGGTGCCCGAGGTGAGCTGCGTCAGGCGCGGAAAGAGGTACTCGAGGAGGAAGAGCTGGTTCGTGCCGGCAGAGCCCAAGCCGGTGAGGTTGGCGTTGGAGAGGAAAACAATGCGTCCGGCGGTGTCGTTCGACAGCGCCGGGAGGGTGCTGTCGCCGTCGGTTCCAAAGGTCAGCTGCGTGGTCACGAACGGGATCCGGCTGCGGTCGATCATGTAGATCTGGGTACGGGTGCTACCGGTGCCGAGCAGGTCGGCGTCGGATTCGAAGACGATGCGGGTGGCGTTCCGGTTGATCACCGCATTGCGGCTGTCGGCCAATCCGAAGGTGAGCTGCTCGGTGATGCCGGTGATGATGTTCTTCACGAACAGCTGGCGGGCCCCGTTGGCGCAACCGTTGCCGGCCGCATCCTGGGTGGACTCGAACACGACCTGCTGCCCGCTCAGGTCCGGCACCGGGTTGAACGCCTCCACCGGCGTCACCAGGATGAGACCCGGGTTGAAGATGCACGGATAGGCGTCACAACCGCTCTTCCGGAGACGGCGGATCTCGGAACGATAGATGTGCGTACCGGCCGGGATGAGCTCGTTCGTCATGTCTCCCGTGGACATGAAGAAGACGTACTTGCCGTTGCCGTTCAGTGCCGCGCCGAAGCTCTCACCGACGTCCTTGGTGATCTGGACGACCGGGATCACGCCGACCTTCCAACGCACTCGTAGGCCGACGAAGACCTGACGGCCCGTGCTGCCGTTCCCGAGCAGGTCATCGGTGGAATGAAACGAGAGCGTGCGGCCGCGCTTGACGGCCGTCGGCTGGAGGGTTGGCTGATCGCTGAAGGTGAGCTGGAAGATCCCGAGCAGTCCCTTCTTCACGCGGCTCGTCTGGTCGAAGAGGAAGATGTTCGGCGTCGTATTGCCATTGCCGAGGTGGTCGCCATCGGAGTGGAAGAGCCACACGGTCGATTGGCCCGCCGTGCGCAGGCCGCCGACGACCGACGACGGCGCATTGGTGACCTGCAGGAAGCCGGGTGTCTGCCGGTGCAAGGCGAGGGCAAAGTTCGCGATCGCGACCACCCCGAGGATGACTGATGTCCAAAGGGCTGCTTTTCTCATGGGACGACCCTCCGTGATCGCGCAACGACGCTACACATGCGCTGCCTGGTGACTAGTTGGCTGTAACGATGCATTCGATGTCTCCGCTCGCACGGCGCGCGAAAAGGATGTCGGTTCTGCCGTCTCCGTCGATGTCGGTGCAGAAAAGGGGCAGCGAGGTCTGACCGGTCGAGAACAGACGCTCGTCACCAGTCCACGTTCCGTCACCTTGTCCATGCAAGGCCAGGATGTCTTTGGTATCGACGCTCGAGACGGCGACGTCCACGAAGCCGTCGAGGTTGAAGTCGCCCGCGCACACGTCCCACGGACGCTGCCGACCCCGCAGATCCGTCGAGGAGGGCGTGAAGTTTCCAAGTCCGTCGTTGAAGTGGGTTACCAGGGTGTTGGGCAGCTCGTGTGTCACCAGGAGGTCCAGGTTCAAGTCGTCGTCGACGTCCGCGACGGCGAGCGCCGTCGGCTGCTCGCCACCACTCGGTATGTCCGTTTGCGTGTATCCTCCGACGCCGTCGGAGAGAATGACCGTCAGGGTATCGGCACCCAGATTCGCGGTGACGATGTCTAGCACAGTGTCGTTGTTGAAGTCACCAAGAACCAGATCCTGGGGCCGGACCCCGGTCGTGAAATTGTTGGCGATGGCGAGGCCGCCGGGACCGAAATTCAAGAGCACGGTGACACGCGCCAGTCCCTTGAGCGCAACGGCAACGTCCAACTTGTTGTCGCCGTTCAGGTCGCCGAGGGCGATCGCCACAGGCTGCGCGTGCTGGTGCGGGTCACCGGTTGCGGTCGGACTCGGGGTCGGACCCCCGGTCGGTGTCGCATCGGGATCCGGCGTGCTCGTCGCTGTCGGCGTCGGGGTCAGGGTCGGCGCACCGCCGGCCTCGGCCAGGCGAATTCGAGCCAGCGTTTGGAACTGCCGGTTCCCGAGGTTGAGGAAGATGCTGAGATCGTTGGAGCCTTCGTTGGCGACGACGATGTCCGGCATGCCGTCGCCGTTCAGGTCCCCGACCGCGAGCGGGCCAGGCTTGGAGCCGGGGATCAACTCAAGCCGAGTGACGTCCGTCGAACCATCCTGACGGAAGAGGACCACCACGCGGTCATCGCCGCGGCTTGCGCCGATGAAATCGATGACGCCGTCGTCGTCCATGTCGGCGGCGACGAATCCACGCGGATCGCGGCCGATGTACGCGCCTGCGGCGTCCGGCGCTGCCAGGAAGGGCGGCAGGGCATAGAACTGGGCCGTGCCGTCGCCGAACCACGCTTTGCAGGTCGCCAATGTCTTGCCGTCGCAGACGACGAGATCTTGATGGAGATCGAGGTTCAGGTCGACGATCGCCGTATCGACGAAGCGCTCGGTGGCGAGCAGTTGCCGCGGATTCTCGAACTCGCCTGAAGACGTACCCGCGAAGAGGTAGAGGGCGCGACTCCGGGTCCCGAACGTGGCCAGCACGTCGAGCCAACCGTCCTCATTGAGATCTGCGGCGGCCAGCGCGGCGCCTTTGCCGGGGACGCTCCGGGGCGGGGTCAGCCGGAAGCTGCCGAGACCATCATTGTAGAGGGCAACCAGGCCGCCTCGCGAGCCGCGCTTCACGGTCACGAGATCGTTGGCGCCGTTGCGATCGAAGTCGCCGGCGAGCAGTGGCCCGCCGAAGAAAGTGCCGAGCGCGAGGTGATTCGCCGTGAGCCCGCCGGTGCCGTCGTTGGCGAGCACGATGAGCGAGCCGTCGCGGCCTCCTTTCGGCACGTAGGCGATGTCGACGATGTCGTCGTTCGTGAAGTCCGCCACGGCCGCAGTGGTACCCTTGCGGACCTTGCCAAGCAGGCGGATCGAGCTGAAGGCGGCGTTGCCGTTGCCGAGCATCACGTACAGGCTTGCCCGGCGGTCGACCGCCACGAGGTCGGTGGAGCCATCCAGGTTCACGTCCGCGGCGACCAGCGTGAGCGCGCCTTTGGCGAGGTCGGGACCACAGGTTGCGTTGCAGCCGTCGCCGTTCTTGACGTTGGCGTCATCGCACAGCTCTATGCCCTCGATGATGCCGTTTCCGCACGTCCATGAGCCGCCAGGGGGTGCGCCGTATCCGCCACTGGCGTTGCCGGGGAGGATGCTGAGGACCGTCGAGCGCCGGCCCGTACTAGCGACGATGGCGTCGGGGAGGCCGTCACGGTTCATGTCGGCGAGCAGCATCGTCTGCGGCTCTTGGGTCATGGAGGCGGCAGGCGTTACGGCGAGCGTACCCATTTGATCCGGCATCGAGACGACCGCGAGCGATTTCGTCGTCTTGTCGAGGCCGACGAGATCCGTTCCGGTGATCTGGATGCGGGGCAGCACCGCTCCCGAGGCATTGAGCACGATCGGCGACGCAGGGGCGTCGACCGCAGGAAAGACCCCGGGGGCCGTCGCCAGCAGCACGTCGACAGCGTTCGTGATCGCGTACGAGATCGCGATGTCGACGAGCCCGTCACCGTTGAAGTCGGAAAGCGCGATGCCGCGGGCATTGGGCTTCACGAGGAACGTGCTGAAGTCCGCGAACGTCCCGTCATTGGCGCCGACATAGATCGTGACCGTCGAGTCCGTGGAGAGTACGACGAGATCAGGTTTGCCGTCCTCGTTCAGGTCGTCCGAGGCCGTGCTCCTCGGCTCGGGAGGTGAGGGGAGGGTTCCTTCGGTGAAGCGAAAGCCGAGATCTTCGCCGAGGAGGAGGAACACCGGAGGATCACCCTGGCCTACGATCGCGATGTCCGGACGGGTATCGTCATTGAAATCAGCGACCGCGGCCGACACTGGGCGGTCGCGGTTGGTCGGAAGCCTGATGGTGGAGGCGAAGGGGAAGCCGCCCATACCGTTTCCGAAAAGCAGCGTGAGGTCGCGTGTCTGGACGTTGACGACGAGCACGTCCAGGTTGCCGTCGCCGTCGAAGTCCTGAGGCGTCACCGAGCGCGGCTGATCCCCCACGGGGAACGGCCCTGCGGCGGTGAACGTGCCGTCGAGCTGGGCCTCGTAGAGGGTGAGGGTCCCGGCGGTGAAATTGGAGACGAGAACGTCGATGCGGCCGTCACCGTTCATGTCCGCACAGTCGACGCCCGAGGGTTGATCGCTGGTGGCGATGGTCTGCCAGAAATGGAACTGGCCTGCGCCAACATTGCGGAAGATGGTCACATTGTCGGAATCGAAATTGGCGACCACGAGATCCGGTTCGTTGTCGCCGTCGCAGTCCGAGGAGTTGATCTCCTGCGGCGTGATGCCCGCGGGAAGAGAGAAGTCCTCGTCGAACGAGTAGCTTCCGGCACTGCTTGGAGCCGCCGGGACGACGAGCAGGGAAACCAGAACGATGGCAGTCGCCAGGTAGCGTGCTACCATCGTTGGTCGCGGACCGGTCCGTGTGCGTCGCTGTGGGTCACCGTCTGGGACGACTGTGTCCTTTTCGGCTTTTGCCCACTGACTATGGTCGCAGATGTCTCGTTCGATCACGGCACTTTCCAGACTTTGCGTGCGGTTCCGGATAGACCAGCAAGGTGCGTGCCGGTTAGGCCAATAAATTCGGCCCGTTTGGCCTACCCCCCTGCGTCAGACCTGCACGGTTATGCGAGTTTGCACGAGAGTGTACGGACACCACGGCGACGGGGGCACTTCTCTCGCGCAGGTGCTCGACCGCCGCGCCTTCGTAAACGCAGTGAAAACCCCTATGGCGGCGGCTAAATTGCCGCGCTTCGGGCGCGGCGATCCAATTGCGTGCTTGCCCGCTCGAGCGGCGCGTGGGTCGGATCGACCCGCACGATGAAACCAGACGGATCCGGCGTCGCGCCGCAAGCCTTCGCGGGCGACGACCTCGACCCCAAAAGGGTCCGCTTGGACGCTAGAGCCGGGAGACGGAGCAGCGAGCGGAAGGGATCGCGTACCCGCCCGCTCGCTGCGATGTCTTCCGCTACTCCGTGACTTTCAGCTCGACACGACGATTCTGGGCTCTGCCATCGTCCGTGTCGTTCGAGGCAACTGGCTGCGACTCACCCATGCCTTTCGTCGTGAGCCGGCTGTCCGCGATGCCTTCGGTCACGAGGAACGCCTTTACCGCCGACGCTCGCCGCATCGACAACCCGAGGTTGTAGGCGTCGGTGCCGACCGCGTCGGTATGTCCCTCGACGAAGACCTGCACGCTGGCGTTCTCCTTGAGGATGGTTGCTGCCTCGCGCAGGATGGACGACGCGTCCGGACGGATCGTCGCCTTGTCGAAATCGAAGTTCACACCGCGCAGCACGATCTTCTTCTGCACCGGAGGTGCAGGAGCGGGGGCCGGGGGCGGCGGAGCGGCTGCTTGGACGACCGCTTCACGATCCCACAGACAGTGACCGAGGATCGCGCCGAGCAGCGCGCCACCGACGATACCGGTCGCAGCCGCCAGCGCTTTGTCCTCGTTGTCATTGCCGATGTCGAAGGCGCCGGTGTTGTTGGCCGCGGCTCCGGTGGCGATGCCGCCGCCGATGGCACCTACTCCCGCACCCCACAACGCGCCTCTCCCCCACGGCTTCTGCATGCAAGTACATCCGACAGCGAAAGTGACCAACAGAACAGATGTCACCGCGAAACGCAGTCCGACTTTCATCAGCCACCTCCTGTTCGATAGGACGCGTCATCGGGCTTCGCTATCCCGACGCCGACCCCGAGCAAGTTCGCGCACTCCGTAACGGAACTGCCAAGACGATGTCAAACGCTCCCCAGCACGGCCAACGGAGCGATCGCGGCGATGCCTTCGAGACGCCGCCGATGGTCGATGGTCGCGATGTGTATAGAGTGATCTCAAAATAGTGTCCCTCCCATTATTTTTCTCTTGCTATCCTTCTCGACGGAGGGTAGTAGTTCGTCGCTTTGAAACCCTCAAGAACGTTTCTCGTAACAAAATAGTATCGATGCTCTCAAAGTGGCTGCTCGCCGTGCCCGGCAGAGGATGCAGGGGCGGGCACCGGAGCGCGCGCGACCTGTGCACATCTAGTTGGACGCCAACGCCAACTATGCGTGACCGCGACGCTCCTTCAGTTATCACCAGGCTGTGGACAACGGGCGATCACAAAGTGGCGTGGACCGTGCGGGCGGTGTGGTGCGGAAGGGAAGGGGGAAGCGCGCGGGCGATCAGGCGAGGGAGGGATCAGTTCGATGAACGATCTTTGGGACCGGACGCTGGTGGAGTTGCAGCTTTCGATGCCGAGCCAGGACTTTGCGGCATGGATCTCGTGCTTGCAGACGTCCGCCGACCCGAGCGACACGCTCACGGTCGAGGCGCCGACGGCGCTGCACCGCACGTGGGTGCAGCATCACTTCCTCGAGCGAATACGATCCACCGTCGAGACCGTCGCCGGTCGACCGGTGCCAGTCGTCCTGTCCATCCGCCCCACCGGCCTCGCCGGAGAGTGCGCACCACCTCCGCCATCACCACGCCCGGCGCCCGCCGTCGATCCGCTGCGCCATCCCGGGCACGCCCTCACCTTCGAGACGTTCGTCGCCGGCTCGTGTAACGAGCTGGCGCACGCCGCCGCGTTGACCGTCGCCGGCGCGCCTGGTCGACACTACAATCCGTTCTTCATTCACGGCGGAGTCGGGCTCGGCAAGACCCATCTCATGAGCGCCATCGCCGCCGCGCTCGAGACGAACTTCCGCCGGCTGCGCGTCCTCGCCGTCAGCGCCGAGGCGTTCGTGAACGAG
Source organism: uncultured delta proteobacterium (assembly GCA_963846105.1). Classification (GTDB taxonomy): domain Bacteria; phylum Desulfobacterota; class Binatia; order UTPRO1; family UTPRO1; genus CAWJUT01. Next base: position 83,904 of record CAWJUT010000003.1, on the reverse strand, counting down.
ATGGTAAGCGCCGTGCGCCGACAGCAAATGGAGACCTTCCACCAGCGCTACCGGCGGGTCGACACCCTGCTGGTCGACGACGTCCAGTTCATCGCCGGCAAGGAACGCACGCAGGAGGAGTTTCTGCACACTTTCGATCTGTTGTGCGCCGCCGGGAAGCAGATCGTGGTGACCTCCGACAAGGCGCCGCGTGGCATCGCGGATCTCGAAGCGAGCCTGCGCAGTCGATTCGAGGGCGGGATGATCGCCGAGGTGACGCCACCCGACCGGCCGACGCGCCGGCGTATCCTGGCCCGTAAAGCCGAGCTCGCCGGGATGACGCTGCCCGATCCGGTGCTCGACTATCTCTCCGAGCGCATTCATGCGGTCAGCGTCCGCGAGCTCGAGGGCGCGCTCACACGGTTGCGCGCCGTCGCGTCGCTGAACGGGCGCACGATCGACCGCGCGCTCGCCGAGGAGACGATCGGCCCGATGTATCCCGACGCCCATCGACGCCTCTCGGCGGAGCGCGTAGAGACCCTGGTCGGTACGTATCTCGGTATCGAGCCCCGCCAGATCCTGTCGCCGCGGCGGGAGTCTCGGGTGGTGTTCGCGCGGCAACTCACGATGTATCTCATGCGAAAGCACATGGGCCTGTCGTTCGCCTCGATCGGCGAGCGCTACGGGCGTGACCATACAACGGTGTTGCACGCGGTCCGGGTCATCGAGACCCGACGCACGTGCGACCCCGAAGTCCGGCGGTTGGCGAGTGCGCTGGAGGAGAAGCTGTGAGGGGGGTCGGCGACGCACTGGGAGTCGAGAGGGCGTAGCGGGGGAGGGAACGTCAACCGCCGGCCTTCGTGGCACCGGCGGCCTACGAAAGACCGATTGCGCGACACCCACCAAGGGTGGCAACATGGCGAGAACGCTGCCAAACGGAGGTGACGCGCGATGCGAAGCGTCCTGATCGGTGTGATGGTGGGAATGGCGGTAGTGACGGGATCGGCGTTCGCGGGAACACCCGACGCGCCATGTCCTCACGCTCGGCCCGACGTGCCCTGTGCATCATGGTGTGGAGGTGGGTGCGCCCCGCCACTGCATCAATCCATGTGCGCGTGTGATCCGTGAAGACCACCCGCACCCGGGCGCGGAGTTCGGTCTCTCGGTCGCCGTCGACGGCGATCAATATCGTCTACACGCCGCTGCGCATGGTGTTCGGCGCGACCGGTGCCGCACTCGGCGGCTTCAGCGGCTGGGTGTCCGGAGGCGACCTGCGGACCGCCAAGGGATGGTGGGTGAACACCACCGAGGGCGACTACTACGTCCGGCCGGCGCATCTCGACCGCACAACCTGCTATCGCATCACGGGGGCAGTGTCTTGTCACCCGCCGCTCGAGACGTACGGTGAGCCGGTTCCAGCCACCGAGCCCGAGGAGGTCGTCGTCGAGCCCGACTACGAGCCCCCTCGCCGTTCCGTCGAGTCGGCGAGGGGGATAGCGCGCGCCGTGAGCTCGGCGCGTAACTCTGCGACGTAGCGTTCGTACGCGTCCGGACGCACGGCCCACCATTCGTCGTGTAACGCTGGCGCGCAACGAACCGCGAACGGTACCCGTAGCCTCGCGACGTAGAGGGCGACGTCGCCGCCGACACCGACACGGCAGACCGGCACGCCGAAGCTCGCTGGCTCGATCGTCAGCGCCACCGGGCTCTCCAGGCCCTCGGGGTCGTCGCTGAGAAAGACCGCCCTGATCCTCTCGTCGGCGCCGAGATCGGTCGGCGACGGCGACGCCGCGATTCCGTTCGCGCAGCCAGCTCCGCGATGGCGGCAGCGCAGGCCTCGGGCGCAACGAAATGCTCGCCGCCGCGCCGTCTTCTCGCAACCGGACCGGATAGTAGAGCGTCGGACAGTCGGGATAGGGCTCGACCTCGGCGAAGATCTCGGGGGCCAGCGCCGCGACCTCGCCGCCGCGGCCATCTTCCCAGGCGCCGGCGGCACGACGATAGAGATCGCTCGCCCGCACTCCAGCCATCGCCGCTTCGCACTCGGCCAGTAGCGCGCGCAGCGTATCGGCCGCCGCCGCGGCTGCCGCGACATCGAGGCCGCCGCCGCGCGCGCCCTGGCGCACCGTCGCGCCGATCTCGAGTGCCCGCTCGAGGGTACGGCCCTCGGCCAGCGTCGCAATCGCGCGATACCGCCGGGCGCTCTGATAGCATCGCCCGACCGCGGCGATCAGCTCGGCGATCTCCTCGAGCGCGTCGCCGCCCACGCGCGTCGCCTGCTCAGGACGCCGCCGGCGCGCCGGCGTCCTCGTCCTTCAGGCCGGTCTCCTTGAGCAGGAGATTCAGAGCCGCCGCGACGGTGATGAGCTCGTCGCGCGACCGGGCCATCGCCTCGGTACCCTTGGAGAGCTCGACGTAGTCCTTGCGTTCCATGGCGGCGATGATCTCCGCGAACGCATCGTGCAGGTCGCGCCAGGCGGTACGGTAGCGGGTATGCACGTCGATCACCGGTGCGGTGCGTGGCTGGTAGCGGGTCACCTCCTCGAGATGCAGCTCGACGTCGTCCATGACGCCGCCGAGCGTACTGATGACGTAGTCGTCGTCCACGTACTGCGAGCGCTTGACGTCGCGGATCGCGCGCAGCGCCTCGACCTCGACGGCCTCCCACTTGCGGATCTTCGCCAGGTAGGCGAGCACATCCTGGGTCACCGCGGGGTCGCGTACCGGATCCTGCATGCACGCGCTCGCGATCAACAGAGCGCAAACCAGAAGCCAACGCATCACCCGGATTCTAGCGCCGCGACGCGTACTTTCCAACGCGCCCGACCGCGCCTGTCGACGCGGGCGCTTTCCAACCCGATGCCTTCTTGTTATGGCCGCGCCATGCGGGTCCGGAGCCGACGCGCCACCATCCGCGAAGTGCTCGACACCGCGATCGATCTCGAACGCAGGACGATGCAGCTCTACACCGTGTTCGTCCGGACGTTCAAAAGCATCGACCAGCTACGCAGCTTCTGGTTCGCGATGGCGCGCCACGAGGCCGGGCACTGCGGCGCGCTGGCGCTCGTCGAGAGCCTGATCGAGAACGACCCGGCACTGGTCGGCGATCGCAAGGTGTGGTTCGACGACACCACGGTGGCGCGCTTGCGCGCGCTGCTCGCCGCCTATGTCAAGGAAGCCCGCCGCGGCGTCGACATCGATCGCGCGCTCACCATGGCGGTCGACATCGAAAGCTCCGAGCTCGAAGACGTGGTCGTCGATCTCCTGCAAGTCGTGAAGGACCGGCGCTGGCGAGATCAGGCGGTGCAGATGCTCATTCACGACCTCGGCGACCTGAGCTTCATGATCGAGAAGTACACCCATGACGAGGCGCTCCTGGCCCGTGCCGACGAGTTGGTCGAGCGCCGTGTCGGGGGTCTGCGGGCACAAGTTGCCGCCGGAGGCGCGAGCGCCTGACGGATCTCGAAAGAAGCCGCGCTCGCAACGTGACGGGCGACGCGTACGCGGGAACGGGGGAGGGGGCCGCAGCTAAGAGGATGATACGCCGCTCGGGCACCCGGGAGAACGGTGCGCGGCGGGCCAAGCGGTTCAGTTCGTCGAAGGCGTCGATCGGGGAGGCGGCACGACGCCAGGGTCGATGTCTTCCAGCAAGCTCTCCACGGCCACGCCACGCCGCCCAGCGAAGCGGGCGAGGGACGCGCGCGCAAGCTTGCTCGGCACGGAATGACCCTTCTCCCAACGGTTCACAGTGCTGACCGTGATGCCCAGAGCGTGTGCGAACTCCTCTTGGGTGAGGCCCAGCCGGTTGCGGAGATCACGAATCACGGGTGCGAGTCTTTCCACTAGTCTGGTTCCTCCGCGGCGAGAGACAGCAAGACGAATGCCACGGCGCCCGCAGGCGAGAACGCCGAGTTTTCGCGGAGGGCAGGGCATTTCCGCGCCGCAAAAGTAGCGGTCGCGCCGCCTCAGCGTCGCAACAAGAGGGGGGCAACTGCGCGAATGATGCGGAGTGTGTCCCGGACTTTGCGGTAGTGACTGCGACGCTCGGCGATCGGTGGATAGTAGACGCCGACCGGTACCGATCGAATCGGCATACCGGCGCGTGCGGCACGAATGATCACCGTGGTCTCGTACTCGAAGTGATCGCCGCTCGCGGGCAACGCGAGGACGGCCGGCAGCGGATAGACGCGGAAGCCCGATTGTGTGTCACCGACCGCCGTCCGCGCCGCGAGGCGCACCGCGAGATTGGCGACCCGGTTGCCGAAGAGATTGGCCGCGGCGACCTCCTGGCCGCCGATGCGGCGGCTTCCGATCACGATCGCGGCTGGCTCGGCGCGTGCCACGGCGAGCAGAGTTGGAATCTCCTGGCCGAGATGCTGGCCGTCGCCATCCATCGAGATCGCATGCGTGAAACCACGCCCGATGAGATCGCGCATGCCGGTGAGAAGCGCCGCGCCTTTGCCGCGATTGCGTTCGTGCCGCACGACCTCTGCGCCCGCCTCACGCGCGCGCGCGGCAGTGGCGTCGCTCGAGCCATCGTCGACCACCAGAACCAGCTCGGTGTGCGGCCGCGCGTCGCCGACGACGGCGGCGATGGTGTCGGCGCACTGATAGCTCGGAATCAGCACCGCCGGACGGAAGACCGCCGGCTCGTCAGTTCCCAAGGACACTCGCGTGTCGTGCGCGGCCGGGTGCTACGACGTCCCTCAGGCGGGTGCGAGCCGGAAGCCGGCACGCGGGAAATGGACGACGACGTCGCCCACTGCCGGATCGCGCCGCCGGATGGCGACGTCGGTCGAGGTGAGGGCGACGATCTCGCCTGCGACCGGGTCCAAGGCGTAGTCATCCGGTGTGACGGTGACTCGATCGCCGGGGCTGGCCCCATTCGGGTCGCCGGGATCGGCGCAACGCGCGGTTGCCGATTCGCCCTTCGCCGCGATCGCCAGCGCCTCGTCGGGGTCGAGCGGTCGGGTGTCGCCGTGACCCAGGCTGTCGACCCGTGCGAACCAGGCGCTGAGCGCGGGAAACGTTCCCATGATCGCTGCGGCCGAGGCGTCCATGCGCGCGAACCAGAGCGCCTGGAAGCACGACGCGTCGGCGAGGCTGAAGGCTTCACCGAGCACGTATGAACGGCCGCCGAGCTGATGCTCGAGTGCCTGGCAGAACGCGCGGAACTGGTTCTTGGCGTGCGGAGCCTGCTCTCCGAGCGCGTCGATCCGAAGCCCAGGCACCATCTTTTCGCGATCGGCTTTGAACTCCGGCGGAAGAGTCTGTCCGACCGTTGCCAGCACGAGACCGGCTGCGGCCGTGAAGAGCTGGCGGTCGGCCCACCACGCGATCGTTTCAGCCGCGCCCCGGTTGCCGGCGTAGATCGAGGGCTCGGGGTACCGCGCCTCCAGCTCGCGTACGATGCACGCCGTGTCACAGTAGATGTCCGCACCGATCTGCATGACCGGAATACGCCGGTAGCCGCCCGTGAGCGGCGTGAGCTTGGGCTTGGGGTTCCACATCGGTTGCTCGACACCACGCCACGCCAGCCGTTTCACCGCGAAGATCTTGCGGACCTTTTCGGAGAAGGGCGACATCGCGTACTGGTGCAGAATGATCTCCGGCATGGGGACCTCCTTGGCGTCTCGATCGCGCGGCGGTTTGCTAGCGGTTCCCGAGACGCGGGGCAACCCGCAGCGCTGTGTTCCAGGCCGCGCGCCGGCTTGGAGAGCGAGGGGCAGAGCGGCGGCTTTAGGGGTGTCGCCACACAGGCTAGGGTCCGTCTGGCACGGACGGTAGCAGACGAAGCTGGCGCGAATGAGATCGCCGGGCCTTCACCGCGAGCTTGCTTCGGCTTCGCAGACGCCCGACATCAGACGAACGTGCGGTAGGAACGGCCGTTCGGGAAACTCGTCACGGACGGCTCCCCGATCCACACGTTTTGACGATACCTCGCAGACTGCGCTAAGTCGCTGATCTCACAACTGCGCCCCCGTAGCTCAGGTGGATAGAGCACAGGATTCCTAATCCTGGGGTCGTGCGTTCGAATCGCGCCGGGGGCACTTACAGCGTCGGGAGAAAGAGTCCAACCCGACCGAACTGGTTGAAGTTCTCGTCGACACACCGCCACGGAGACGATCTCGACGCTCGTGCATGGCGCGAGGCCCGGCTGGTCGATGCTGTTGAGTAGCGCGTTCATCGAGGTCTTGAGCTTCGCCTGGCCGTTCGTGAGATCGAACGGGAACGAGCCGGGAAAGTCGACGAGAGTCATGTCTCCGTTCATCCGATCGTCGAGGGTGATGCGCACGAGGGTTACGAGCCTCCCGGTTCCCGCTTCACCAGAAGGACCGGAAGATTCGAGATGACGCCGCCGAGCTTCATCTGAACGACGAGATCGACGACATCACCAACCGGATTGAACGGGCTCGCGGGATTCGCGCCCGGAAGCGCGGTGCCGACCTGGATGAACTTGGTCACCTTCGCGGCCGTGAACGACACGGTGCCACGACCTCTCGTCTCGTCCCAGAGCCAGCCGTCGGGCGGCGAGCCATATTGCTCGTTCCAGGTCTCGGGTGGCTTGCAGCTCGCCAGGCCTCCCTCCGTTGCGGTGTTCGCATAATCGGTCTCACACCCCGTGAAGGCCTGGACGAGCGAGGCCTGGAACTTCTTGGCTTTCCTCGGATGCTCGAACGCGCACTGCGCTTGGGCCGAACCGGTAGCCAAGCCGACGGCCGCGATAGCCGCAACAGCGAGGAATACGTACCTCTGCATCGGGCAACCTCCATCGGCGGGACACGGCACTGTGTCGGACGCGAGCGCACTATCGGGGGCATTGTCCGTACGTGTCAAGGAGAATTAACCAGCCGCCGCCGCCCTAGTGGGGTCGTGGTGAGTTCGGAGCCGGATGTTTGGAGCAGGCACGAAGACATCATTGTGCGACAGACCGCTGCGTCGTTCTCGGTGCGTTTCGGCAGGCTCACCAAATCCAGCCGGACGAGCGCGGCGTGCTGCGGGCGCTATTGACCTGCCCCCCAAATCCGCCGACTCTTTATGCTGCTAGTCCTGCCTGGGTAGCGTATTCGGTTGGGGTGCGGTTGCCGAGCGCACTGTGGGGTCGCACCTCGTTGTAGTCGGTCCGCCACGCCTCGATCTTCGTACGCGCCTCGTCGAGATCTAGGAACCAGTGCCCGTTTAGGCACTCATCGCGGAACTTGCCGTTGAACGACTCGATGAACGCGTTGTCGACGGGCTTGCCGGGCCGGATGAAGTGGAGCTCGACGCCGTGAGCATAGGCCCAGGCATCGAGCGCCCGACTCGTGAACTCCGGGCCGTTGTCGACGACGATCTGCTTGGGCAGCGGGCGGGTCGCGGCGAGCTGGTCGAGCACCCGCGCCACGCGCTGTCCGGAGAGGCCGTGGTCGACTTCGATCGCCAGGCATTCCCGGCTGCCGTTGTCGACGATGTTGAGCGTGCGAAAGGTCCGGCCTCGTGCGAGCGTGTCGCCCATGAAGTCCATCGACCACCGCTCGTGCGGCCGCGTCGGCACGGGCAGCAGCACCCGACACCTAGCCGCGAGTTTGCGACGCCGCCGGCGCCGGACGGCCAGGCGCTCGGCGCGATAGAGCCGATACACGCGTTTGTGATTGCACGCCCACCCGTCCCGCCGCAGCAGGATGTGGAGGCGCCGGTAGCCGAAACGGGGCCGGGCCGCGGCGACCGTCCGCAAGGCGGCCCGCAGCGACTCATCCGCGCGGCGACTCACGTATCGACAGCTCGACCGCGCCACCCCAAGTGCGGCACAGGCCCGGCTTAGGCTGACGGGAAAGTCAGCACGCAGCACGCCTACCGCCAGCCGGCGGGCCGCAGGCGTCACCATTTTTTTGCGACGACCGACTTCAGCATCTGGTTATCGAGCGTGAGATCGGCGACCAGGTGTTTCAGGCGTCGATTCTCGTCCTCGAGCGCCCGGAGCTTCTTCGCGTCGCTCACGTCCATGCCGCCGTACTTGGCCCGCCATCGGTAGAACGTGTGCTCGCTGATGCCGTGCTTGCGGCAGAGATCCTGGACCTTCTGCCCGGCCTCGGCGGCCTTCAAGATCTGGATGATCTGCTCTTCGCTGAATCGGCTCTTCCGCATCGTGTCCTCCCCGCCACGCGGGAAGGACTAGCAGAATCTATCGGCCAGATCGCGGGGGGCAGGTCACTATATCGGCCCACGCAGAGTTTCACCTTACACGTCCGTGACCTGGATTGTCGCATCGACAGACTCTGTGGGCTTGCCTCGATCTCGTAGACACTCTGGTTAAGCTGCCCGCTGTTGCCGTTCGTACTGACGTTCAAATGCGATCGGGCTGACGTACCCGAGTGAGGAATGCAGTCGTTGGCCGTTATAGAACATCTCCAGGTACTCGAAGATCGCGGGGCGCGCTTCTGCCCGTGTGAGCCACGCCGTCTCGTACACGAGTTCGAGCTTGAACGTCGAGAAGAAGCTCTCGGCGACGGCGTTGTCCCAGCAGTCGCCGCGCCGGCTCATGCTGGCGACGATGCCCGTGGGCGTCAGCGAGGTGCTGGAAAACTCGGTGCTCGCGTACTGGCTGCCGCGATCGGAGTGAAACAGCAGCCCCGGCGGCGGCCGCCGATGCATGAGGGCCATCGCGAGCGCGTCGAGCGCAAGCTGGCGGGTCATGTGATCGCCGAGTGGCCCAGCCGATGACGCGCCGAGAAAAGAGATCGAGGATCACGAGCAGATAGAGCCAGCCCTCGCCCGTCCACAGGTACGTGAGGTCGCTCACCCACACGGTGTTCGGGGCGGTCACGGTGAAGCGCCGCGCCAACACGTTCGGCGCCACCGGCAGCGTGTGCTGCGAGTCGGTGGTCGTGCGAAACCGGCGCGGCGGACGCGCCCGCAGGCCATGCGCCCGCATCAGCCGCGCGATCCGCATCCGGCCGATGCGTTGCCCACGGTCGTGGAGCTCGCGCTGCATCCGTGGGCTCCCATAGCGCTGGCGCTTCTCCCATGAAGATCGCGGCCACCTCGAGCGCGAGCCGCTGATCGGCAATGGTGCGGGGCGCGGGCGGGCGCGTCCGCCACGCGTAGAAGCCCGCCCGCGACACCCCGAGCACGGCGCAACTCACCGCCACCGGAAACGTCGCCTTCTCCGCCTCGATGAACGCGAATCTCACTCGCTCTCCTTGGCAAAGAAGGCCGTCGCTTTTTTTAGGATGTCGCGCTCCATCCGCAGCCGCTTGGTCTCGCGCCGCAGCTGCGCCAGCTCCTCGCGCTCGCTCGTCGTCAGCGCTCCCGTCGGCCCACGTCCCGCATCAATCTCCGCCTGCTGGACCCACCGTCGTAGTGCCGTCTCCGTCAGATCCAGCTCACGCGCAATCGCGGTGACGCTCTTGTCGCTGTCCCGGACCAACCGCACGGTCTCCGCCTTGAATTCGGCCGAGAACTTCCGCCGCTTCCGCTTCTTCGTCCCCATGACACCCTCCTACCGCACTTTCGTGCGAGTTGGGGTGTCCACGAAACCGAGGCAGGCTCACTGAACCCACCAACGTCGAGTGAGCCCCGCCTGGGACAGCATCCGGCTGGTGAGTAGGAGAGGGCGCCAGCCAGCCCTGCTGCCGAGTTGCTACCCTGCCGCCAGGTGCTCTGGGCCCTGTTTCGACGGCGGCCTTTCGGGGCAAGCCGCTCAGCCAGAAGGACGCGCTTCCCAACCGCTTCCCACCTCGGCGGAACCTCACGTTGCCTCGCGTGACGGTTCGAACCCCTGATTCGAGGAATCTCGCCCTGATAGAGCCTCACAGCACCTCAGGTGACGACCGGCATCGTTTTCCTAATCCTGGGGTCGTGCGTTCGAATCGCGCCGGGGGCACTTATCGAACGGCTAGTTGACGCATCGCCGACCTGGCACCCGAGGCTCTGGGTAGCCTTCTGGGTAGCACGCGCTGGACGAATTGATCCGAGCGGGCCGGGTCGACGAGGAGGAGGGTAAGAGGTGGACGACGATGAGAGCTCACTGTCAGCAGGAGCTCTGGTGCTTCGTGCTCTGCATTGTGCTTCGCCTTAGGTAGTCGGCGCCCTCGGCGTTCGACGAAGGTGATCCCGGTCTTAACCTTGCCGCCTTTCCGGCGCGATCCTGTGCGAAGAATGGGGGTGGCGCGCTCGGAGCTCGGCGGCGTAGAGTAAACCCGCTTACACATTCTCTACGCGTTTTCGCTTGACTTCCTGACGCCTGAAGGAACACACTCCCCAGACCTTGGCCGTATCCGATGCCCGATTTCATCCTCCCCCGGGACCTCTACCTTCTGGCGCCAGCACACCGCCCGCCGAAGACCACCCGTCAGAACCCGAACGGTGACGCGGGCATTCGGTCAATCGGCTGTCCACCTGCCGATCTGACCGGTCAGCCACACAGATTCCGCAACTCGTGTTTGGCTGTTCCGCGAATCATCCCAGGGATCGCCGTACCCAAAGCGCAGTCGGAGCAGCGATGACGGACAGTCGAGAGCCACATAAACGCACCGAATCACACACTGCGGCAAATCGGAGACTCGCATGAATAACGGACAACGGACTCTTCTTCGTGGCATGAACGCACGCGCCAGATGTGTCGCATCGAGGTCGCTCATCTCGCTCCTGCTCTTCTTGCCAACTCTCGCGCTCGCGAACGCAGCGTTCGCTCAAAGTGCGCCTGAGCCCTTCGTATCGACGGACCGAAAGGACTACAGTCCGGGCGACACCGTGACTATCAGCGCCGGTAACTTCCAGCCCGGGGAAGTCGTCACAATCACCGTGCAGAGCCCAGTCCGGGCAGATAGGCTCGTGACCTCGGTCGCCGCAGCCGATGGCAGCTTCACAAACACCGAGTTTTCCCCCGATGAAGGTGATCGGGAGGTCTTCATAAAGATTGTGGCGACGGGCGAACTGTCCGGGCCGGACCTAGCCGCCATCGCTTATTTCTACGACGCCACCCCCATCGGGGCCTGCCCATTTACCGTCGACGCGAGCATTGCAGCCTCGATTCCGGCGAGCAGTCTTCTTCAAGACGATCCAAGAAGCGGTCACCGCTCTTCCGAACCCTGGCCCTTGCACAATAAACATCAAAGCCGGTGCTGGCGGCACCACCTATCTCGAGAATGTGATCATCGACCTCGCAAACAGCGGTGTGACGGCGACGGCCTCGATCAGTTTCGTAGCGCCCAGCACGATTCATCGCGCGGCGGGTGATTTTCTCGCTGCCGGATTCACGATTGGCCAGCAGATCACAACCACCAGCACGACCAACCCGGGGCCATACACCATCTCTAACGTGACAGCTACGGACATCACGGTCAGTCAAACTACAATACTCAACCAATCGGCAGCTTCGACGACGGTCGCCACCGTGGCCGCCACCAGCGCAAACGAGATCGTCATCCAGCCCGATCCCAGCAATACAGACTCAGTCATCGTGACGGCGCCTGGATTGGCGTCCAACGCTACGACAAGCCATGCTTTCTCTCTCGCCTCCTCAAAGTACCTGACCATCACTGGTCTGACCTTCGCTAATAGCGCCAGGTCGGCTATCCGGCTCAGAGGCGATATCAACCCGAGAAATTCTGACATCACCATCACTAGCAATAACATCAACAACAATAACGCGAGCGGTGGTGCGGCTGTGTCTGCTATCGATATCGGCACGCAACAGGTGCGTACTTGGGTGGTAAACAACCTTATCAGAAATAATGGGCGCTTCGGGGTCGCTGTTACGGCCAATAACGATGCGATTTATCTGGTCAACAACACGATCGTTGGCAACGTATCGGGTGGAGTTGTTAGGGCCGCGAGCGCCGTCGTGAATCTCGTCAATAATCTCTTGGTCGGGAACGGCACAGCCAACCCGGGGACGGCGGCGAGTTGTTCCTGCGGACTGGACCAGGAAAGTAGCGGTACGGCGGCCAGCGTCACGCTCACAAACAACATGTTCTACAAGAACGGCAACGCGACTGGTGGTTTGACGGACATCAAAAACGCGCCGGATACTTTGGACGCGACCGACAGTGACAACCGCACAACGACCGGGGTGAACTTTGACAGCGGCTCAATCACGGCAGATTTTGCGTCCGGGACCAATACGATAACTAAGACGTCTGGTACTAGCTTTCTCGCGTCCGGCTTCGCCGTCGGAAATACGATCACGACGAACAGCGGGGCGAACCCAGGACCCTTCACAATTGCCGCCGTGAGCGCCACGGTCATCACAGTAGCCGAGAGCCTCACGACCGTCGGTTCGACGGCGGGGGTTATTATATTTGACATTACCGGTGTCACGGGCTGCACGTTCGGCGATTGCTTGGATACCCATACGTTCGACGAACTCTTCGTCGACACCGGGGCGAATGACTTCCACCTGAAGGCAACATCGCCGATCTCGCCCGCCATCGATCAAGGCGTGAACAGCTTTCTCGACCCATTGGTTAGCGTGTCAGTCACGGCGACGTTTGCGTCTGCGACCAAGACGATCACGCGGTCAACGGGGGTTAGCTTTATCACCAGCGGCTTCTTGGATGGACAGACGATCACGACGACGAACGCGTCCAACCCGGGACCGTTCACCATCATCAACGTGACGAGCACAGTCATCACGGTCGCCGAGAATGTGACCACAGTCGCGGTGGGTGCGGCGACGACGATCGAAACGATCCCAGTGGAGTGGGTGCCCGCGATCGATTTCGAGGGCGACCCTAGAGATGTGGACGGCGATGGCAATAGCACCGGCATCACCGACATCGGCTACGATGAGGTCCTGCCAGTCGTCAATGCGACGCCGACCCCGACCGCCACACCCAGCGAGACACCCACACCGACGCTTACCGGCACCGCAACGCCAACGCCCACCGAAACGGCGACGCCCACCGAGACGGCGACGCCGACCGAAACGGCAACGCCCACCGAAACGGCAACGCCCACGGAAACGGCAACGCCCACCGAGACGGCAACGCCCACCGAAACGGCGACGCCCACCGAGACGGCAACGCCCACCGAAACGCCGACGCCGACGGAGACGGCAACGCCCACGGAAACGCCGACGCCGACGGAGACCCCGACGCTGACTCAGACGGCAACGCCCACGGAAACGCCGACGCTGACCAAGACCCCAACACCGACACGGACAGCGACCGCCACAAAGACTCCAACACCGACGGTCACGTCAACACCCAACCCGTGCGGCAACGGTACTCTCGACGACAGCGAGCAGTGCGACGACGGCAACACGGTGGGCGGCGATTGCTGTTCGGCGACCTGCCAGTTCACGAACGCGAACGGCTGCGGATCCGCGGTCACCAGCTCGTCCCTCTGCCCCTTCGACGTGAACAACAGCACGAGCTGTGATGACTTCCGTCTGATCCTGACGCCGGATCAAAGCGCGTCCGTGTGGAAGCTGAACGCCAGCAACCCCGGACAGTTCTACTACAACGTCTTCTACGAGGGCGATGGAGACGAGACGATCACGATCACCCTGCCGTATCCGTTCGTCACGCAGGGTGCCGTGCCGGTGCACATCTACGATTCCGTGGAGTTCAACGGAGGTTGCTTCGCGCCCGGAACCGAGATCGCGAGCGCCTCGGAGCTCGTGACGCTCGGCTCCTACAGCCCGCAGCAGCTGGGACAGACGACGGAAGTAGAGGTGTACGTACCGCCGCTCGACGGTGGCTTCGCGTACATCAACATCCACCTCGACTACGGTCTCAAGGGCACGAAGGGCTGGGGGAAGAGCGTCAACAACGCGACGAATACGACCCTGGCGCTGACGATCCCCGACAACGAGGATTATGGCTTCGGTGACAGCACCGACGGGAATGCGTCGGACGTCGACGACACGGTCTGCAGCACGAACTCCTTCAAGCGGAACCCCGGCATCGGGGGCATGGTTTTGGCTGGCTCCGCCGACGAACCGTCGAAGAACGTCAAGGCGACGATCTACAACGGTTCGAACAAGCTGCAGGCAACCGTCTACACGGACGAAGACGGCTGGTACATGTGGAACTACAAGTACACGGGGAAGGCCGCCACGTTCACCGTGAAGTTGCCCGCCTACGGCAAGTCGCAGACGGCGACGCTCAAGTCGAACGGCTTCCTGGGCCTAAACTTCACCGTTCCTTGAACGCGTTCCGGTGTGCCGGCGATGCTTCAATCGTCGGCACACCGGATCACGAGACCTAGCTCGAGACGGTTCTGCGGTGCTTTCCTCTCCTGCGATCGTACCGCGTCTGACGCCACGGGCGCTTAGCACCCGCTGGTGGAGTCGTTGTCAACGAGTCTGGCAACGCCCGACTCAGAATCGCTTCCGCGGGCCCCACGCTCCGCACCTGGGGGCGGGCCGTCTCGACAGCCAGAACGGGAAGCGGCTTCCGCGGCAACGGCTTGCCGATCGCGCGTTCGATGGCCCGGAGAGTCCCGTTTTCGGCCGGGGAGCTGAACGTCAGCGCGTCGCCCGTCGCCTGCGCCCGTCCCGTGCGCCCGATCCGGTGCACGTAGTCCTCCGCGACCGCCGGTACGTCGAAATTGATGACGTGGCTGAGCTCCTCGATGTCGATGCCACGTGCGGCAATGTCCGTCGCGACGAGGACCCGGGAAGTTCCCGGCCTTGAAGCCGGCGAGGGCGCGCGTCCGTTGCACCTGACTGCGATCACCGTGGATCACCGCGGCGGTGATCCTGCTGCGCAGCAGATGTCGCACCAGCCGATCGGCGCGATGCTTCGTGCGCGTAAAGACGAGCGCGTTCTTGATCGGCTCGCGCTCGAGCAGTGCGACCAGTAGCGCCGCCTTCTGCTCCTGGGCGACCGAATAGACCGCTTGGGTGACGGCGGACGCCGGCACCGCGGGGCGCTCCACGTCGATGCGGATCGGATCCGTGAGCAGCTCCCGCGCCAGTGCGACGATCGGCGCCGGCAAGGTTGCGGAGAAGAGGAGGGTCTGACGGCGCTTCGGGAGACGGGCCAGGATGCGGCGAATGCTCGGGAGGAAACCCATGTCGAGCATGCGGTCGGCCTCGTCGAGCACCACGACCTCGATGTTGGGGAGCCGGCCGTAGGGGTACTGCAGGTGATCGAGCAGGCGTCCAGGTGTGGCGACCAGCACATCGACGTCGCGCTCGAAGGCGTGCCGCTGCGGGCCCATCGCGGTGCCGCCGACGACGACCGCGGAGCGGAGCTTCGTCTGCGCTGCGAGTCCGCGAAAGTCGCCGTCGATCTGCGCCGCCAGCTCGCGCGTCGGCGCCAGGATCAGGACCCGCGTGGCAGCGGCACCGGTCCGCTGCATGAGCCGATCGATGATCGGGATCAGAAACGCCGCCGTCTTGCCGGTGCCCGTCATCGCCGACGCCATGACGTCGCGCGCCGTCATGATGGCTGGAATCGCGGCGCACTGGATCGCGGTCGGCGTCGTGAAGCCGAGATCGCCGATGCCGCGCTCGAGCGCGACGTGTACGTTGAATTGTTTGAACATGATGATGCTGTCTTCCTTCTGAGCGTGCCGACCCAGGTTGGAGCCGGTCGCGCTTCGTCAAGCCGGTGTAATTGTTGGAGAACGGAGGAGATACCGGACGCAGCCGCCGCTCGGCCCTACCTATGCGGCGATGCGCGGGCTCGAGACGAGCCGGCGAGACGACGGAGGCGGGATGCTCGTGCCATCGGGGCGACGAGACCAGCGCACGCTATCAGCAAGCGCCGGACTCTACAACTAGAGCATCGGGAGGTAGGTCACGGCACTCAGGAGCGATGGTGATGCGAGGGGAGGGCCGGCTCGGTGGGCAGGGCTCGCCGGCCACCATCGGGGATTCTCGCGACGTGCCGCCACTGCGCAGACGCTTCGTCACTCGACAGTCGCCGTGTGACCTCGCGCGCGGGCGCACTGTGCCGTCAGACGGGCGCGAGTGCCGAGAATGACGCTCGTCGCGTAGGCAAAACCTCGCAACGGCACTGGCACACGCGTTGCTCATCGGAATGGCGCAGCCACCATGCCGATCACTTCGCAAAGCGCAGCACGAGCCTCGTTCGAAGCCCCGGCGCCCGGCCAGACTATAGGCGCGCGGCTCACGCCGCAGCTGATCGCCGATCTGCGGAGCCGGGAGCTGGCGGGCGAGGCACTTGCCGAAGCAGCCCTGCCATCCTTCCTCGATGCCGTCCATGCCGTGGCAGGCGCGATCCTGCTCTACTCGATGCGCGACCGAATCGCTCGAGCTTCTCGTCGCGCAGGGTCTCTCAGGCGAGGGTCGGAAGCATCTCGCGACCATCCGCAAGGGGGCAGGGTGGCCGATCCCCCTGCACGCGCTGATCAATCACAAGGCGTACATCATCGATCGACCGCGCGACCACAAGTTCATCCCGGAGCTGGTCGGGCGGGAGGAAGTCCCGGCGGTTGCCAATCTCGCCGTGATCCCGCTCTATCATGAGGAGACCCGGGTGGGCGTCTTTCTGGCCATCGGGGGTCGCCTGCCGATCAACGAACTCCAGATCATGGAGCACGTCGCGGCCCTCGATGCGTTGGC
The DNA here is from genome assembly GCA_963846105.1 of uncultured delta proteobacterium. Taxonomy (GTDB): domain Bacteria; phylum Desulfobacterota; class Binatia; order UTPRO1; family UTPRO1; genus CAWJUT01. Next base: position 67,406 of record CAWJUT010000003.1, on the reverse strand, counting down.
GGCGGCGATCGTGCCGAGCCGCGGCGGAACGACGGCCGCGCCCCCGTTGAGAGCGGTTCCGACTCCGACTCCACCCAAGTCCGCGACTCCCAGGGCGGAACCATCCCGGGACACACACGACACTACCGAACGCCAGTCAGGCGCACTCCGGGTCGAGGTCGACGAGTTGCGGGCTTCGCACCAGAAGGAATTGGATACGGTACGTGCCGCGCACGAGCGCGAGGTCACGGAGCTGCGCGCTACGTTGCAGACGGAGTCGGAGACAGCACGCGCCGCCCACGCACGTGAGATCACGGAGCTGCGCGCTACGTTGCAGACGGAGTCGGAGACAGCACGCGCCGCCCACGAGCAAGAGATCACCGAGCTGCGAGTTTCGCTTCAAAAGGAAGCGGAGGCGGCGCGAGCCCCGCAGGAAGAGTACCTCGACGCGTTGCGCGCGTCGCTTCAGCAAGAGCTCGACTCGGCGCGCGCCGCACATGCGCGAGAGGCAGACCTGCGCGCGACGCTGCAGGGCGAGATCGAGGCGTTGCAGGCAACACACCGTGAGGCGACGGCGCAGGCCGCAGCGGCGGCCGTCCTCGCGGAGAAACGGGCCGCGGACGAGCGCGCCGAAGCCGAGGTGGCACTGGGGCGCCTGCGCACGACGCTCGGCGACCGCGACGCAACCGTAGCCGAACACGATCGCAGGCTCGCCGAGCTGACCGCCGAGCGTGATCGCGCCCACGCGGCCGCCGGCGATGCCGAGAAAGCCAATGAGAGCTTGCGTGAGGAGCTTGCGACCAGCAAGGGCGAAGTAGCGACCCTGCGCGAACGCAACGGCGCCCTCGAGACACAAGTCGGTCGACTCGACCAGCAGGTCGCATCGCTGACGAGCGAGCGCGGCGCGCTGGTAGAGCGGCTGGCCGCCGCGGATGCCGATCCTCGGGCGGAGAAGTCCGCGAACACCGGGTCGGTCGCGGCCTCGGCATCAACGGTGCATCCAGTGCCGACGAAGGTGGACCCGCCCGCCGTCACGGTCGACTCACAGAGTGTCTCCGTTCTCGACGCGGACCCGGAGCAGCGCGAGCGTATTGCCGCCGCGCTCAAGGGCAAGCACGCCTTACGCGACCGCCGCCTCGTGGTTGCGAACCTGTTCGCGGTCACCGCCGACCAGATCGCGGAGCTGACCCGTGCAATGGACGATGGGGTGACGGTCATCGGCTATGCATCGGACGGAAAGCGGCGTAGCTGTGTTCTCGGACCGCTGCGGCTGTTGGGCGGGCCGCCCTCATCGGTCGAGAGTGCGGTCGCGCTTCCTCGACCGATCGCCGGTGCACGCCGCATCCTCACGTTGTCCGGCGACGTCGATGCGTTCCGGGAAGCCAATGGCGTGCTGGCCGGCGCCGGGCACTCGGTATCGATGGCCTGTGATGCGAGGCAGGCCACCGAGTTGTTTTCCGTGATCAACCCCGACACGGTGATGATCGACCTCCGTGGTGTTCCTGAGGCCGGCGGTGAGTTTCTTTCGACCCTCGGGCCCGAAGCCGGCGCTGGTCGCATGCTCAAGGTGTTCATCTGCGGCGATCCCGTGACCAGCACGCTGGCGCGAGCGCTCGAACGCGTTCTCCGCCCATTGTCGCTCGATGCCGTCAGTCTCGCTCAACTGTGCGTCGACGTGTTCCGCGAGCCCGCGCCATCGCCAGGCGGGCGTCCGTTCCAACACACGATACCCATGCCCAAGAAGGTGGGACGCCGCCAGTAGTTGACGCGGCTGGTCTCCTCAGGCACTGATCGAATCGTTCGCGCACGGTGGAGCACATGGTAGACCTCATCACAGGATGGCTGAGCGTTTTCTTCGGGTGGCTTGCGAGCGCGGCTGACGCCGCCGTTGCGCTCGTCAAAGTGCCCGCTCAGGCCTTGGGTATCCCGCCGGAGATCGTTGTCGTCGCGCTCGTCTGCGCCGTCCTGATCGTGGCGTGGCGAGCGATGGCGGTCCGCTGGTACTGATTCGCGGCGCCGCCGGCCACCGGCGGCTGGGATAGCGACTCAGTACGGCGAGCGGCTGGCCGGGGAGGGCTCCGGCGTCGCGCGCGGGGGCAGAATGACCTCGCCCCGTCGTGGAATGGGCTCGCCCTCAGCATCCAGGAACGCCCGTGCCCCAGGTACCTTCAGGTCGATCTCGACGACGGTCGCTCTGCCGCTCGCGTCCTGATGAGGGATGCGCGTTCTGGCGAATTCGGCGCTCACAACTTGCACCCCGATGACGAGGAGCGTGAGCGTAAACACCAGTGACGGCGTCCAATTCATCATCGCCGAGAGAACCCGTCCGGTAGCATACGACGCAGGAGCTGTCAGGCTCCTTACCGGGCAGGTGATCGCGTGCTCGGCAATGTGGACGATGCGGAGCCGCAAGAGACCATGCGCGATCGACGGTTCAGCCCGGCCGGCGCGGATGCACGACCATGCAGTTTCGCGAGCACCAAGGTAGTCGCTAGAGTATAGCGCAGCGGCCACCCAGGGTCCTGAAAAACCAAAAGAAAGTAGCTCTCTCCAGGCCGTTCCGGGACGGCTGAAGATCGGCCGCCGATGGCACTTTTCTTGATGGTAGAGGGCGACTTCCATGCGGTGCCGTCTACCCTTCGTTCTGGCTCTGGTCCTCGGTGTGCTCGGTTTTGCCGAGCGCGCGTACCCGTGCGCGGCGCTCCGGGCCACGGCCAGCATCGCCCTTTTCAGCTGCGTGGGCGGGGGCGACTGCGACGGGAACCTCGAAACCCAGATCGTCTCGGTCACAGGCACTGCCCTCATCTCCAGCGCCCACCTTGCACCGAACCTGGGAAGTCTGGTGGTCGAGGTCCAAGCCCGCCAGGACAATGGATCGTACGTCCCGGCGGCCCGCCGCGTCGTGAACAGGTTCGGGGCATCGTCGGTCAGCACCTGTGCTGGACCCCTCTCGTCGTCCGGGTCTTTTCCGGGCACGATCGTCTTCGTCGACAAGGACGGCAACGAGCTCAATTTCGACTCGATCAAGAACATCCCGAACGGAACCACCGGTTTGAACTTCGTCGCGACCTTCGTGGGCACGATTCCGGAGCTCGACCCCGGGGAACGGGCGCGCATCCGGGTCTACACCACGATCAAGAACGCCGATGGCAGCGACCAGTGCTCGATCGACGCCGACGGCGATGGTGTTGTCGACGCCAACGTCAGAACGCTGATCTTCCGCAAGCTCGTCCGGGTTCCTTCGATGGCGTTTCTCCTCTCCCCCTGACGCCTGGCCCTGGCTCGGAACGCGTGGGAATTCCTACCCGTTTCGGTTTGGCGGCCACTCGCACCCTGGTATAGGATGGCTCGTTCTCGGGCCTTCCATGAGTCTTCAGCCTCTCCGTGACGAGCTCCTACGACGTGAAGCGGAGACGCTGGCTCCGTACGCAGCCCGCAGCACCGATACGCAGGGGAGGGTACACGCCGAGCCCGAGCACAGCTTCCGCCTGCCGTTCCAACGCGATCGCGATCGCATCATCCACAGCTCCGCGTTTCGCCGGCTCGAGTACAAGACTCAGGTCTTCGTCAACCACGAAGGCGACTACTACCGGACGCGCCTCACGCACTCGATCGAGGCCGCCCAGATCACCCGCACGCTCTGCCGCGCGCTCGGCCTCAACGAGGATCTCGGCGAGGCGATAGCGCTTTCGCACGACCTTGGCCACACGCCCTTCGGGCACGCCGGTGAGCGCGTCCTGAACCGCCTCATGGAGCCGCATGGCGGATTCGAGCACAACGCGCAGAGCCTGCGCATCGTCGACGTGCTCGAGGAGCGCTATCCGTCGTTTCCCGGACTGAATCTCTCGTGGGAGGTCCGCGAGGGCATCGTCAAACACTCCTCCGAGTACGATCGGCCGCTGGTGCAGCAGTTCGAGCCGGCGCTCAAGCCCGTTCTCGAAGCGCAGATCGTCGACTACGCTGACGAGATCGCCTACAACAGTCACGACATCGACGACGGTCTCAAATCCGCCATGCTCGAGGAGGACGATCTCGCTCCCGTCGAGCTATGGGCGGAGGCGCGCGACTGGGTCACCAGTCATCATCGAGAGGCGACTCCTTCGGTGCAGCGCTACCAGATCGTGCGTCGCATCATCGACCGACTCGTGACTGACATGATCCAAGCGATTCGCGACCGCGTTGCCGAGCACCGTATTCGCAGTCTCACCGACGTCCGTCAGTGCCGGGTCCGCCTGGCCGGCTTCAGCACCGCAATGGCCGAGCGCAATCGTCACCTCAAGCAGATCCTCTTACAGCGCCTCTATACCCACTACCGCGTCACCCGCATGGCCGTGAAAGCACAGAAGATCATGGCCGACCTGTTCCAGACCTACATGGAGGAGCCCCACCAAATGCCCCCGCACATTCATCAGCGCATCGAAGCAGGGGAGCCGAAAGCGCGCGTCGTCGCCGACTACATCGCCGGTATGACCGATCGCTTCGCCCTCGACGAGTACAAGAAACTCTTCGATCCGTACGAGCGGGTGTAGACCATGAAAAAGGTGCTCGATCTCCTCATTCATCTCGACGATCACAAACACGACAGCCTCGGCCGGCTCTTTCTCGACCCCGCCGACGACGGCGACCTTCGCAAGACATTGCGCGCCTATCTAGGCAACAAGGTCAGCATCAAGGACGCTACCCTCAAGGGCCACCGCATGCGCGTGCGCGTCGAGCTCCCCGACTTCCAGGCCGAGAGCGACAACCTGGTCCGTCTGGCGCGCGACCTCTCGGGACGGGCGCGCCCCCAAGCAGCCCTCGGGCAGCTCGAGGAAGCCCTCAAGATCTTTCCGCTCAATGGCACCGCCCTGAAAGGTCTCGGGCGCGCCTGTTACGGGAGGGCCGACTACGCCGCCGCGGCGACGTTCTTCGTGCGCGCCAACGAGGTCCTGCGCGAGGACGGCGAGGCCCTCCGTGCGCTCGGGACGATCTCGCTCCGTGCCGGCCGTGAGGCGAGTGCGCTCTCGTACTTCGAGCGCGCCGTCAGCGCCAACCCCAAGGATGAGACCGCAGTCAAGGCGCTCGCTCAGCTCCGCGAGCGGATGGCCGGCCGCTTCAAGGGCGGGCCTCTCGATGGGTCGCAAGGAGCGGGGGGTCGTCCGAGCGCGGCCCGGCCGGCGCCGCGACCGCCCTCCACACGCTAGTTGACATAATCCTGCTTATCGGACGTTACGGTATCCGGGCCTGCCTGGCCGCGGAGCTGTCTCGATACTGCCATGAAATGGAGCTGTTGAGGCTTCCGGCGCCGTTACAGCGGCCGCAGGCGGACCGGCAAGCGACCGAGGACGCGGAACAACGAACGGCCCCACTCGAGATCGTCGCTCACCAGCTCGAGTTCGAAGCGCTGCACCAGGCCTGCAATCGCTTCCTGCGCCTCCAGGCGTGCCAGGTGGGCTCCCAGACAGAAGTGCGCGCCGCCGCCGAAAGCGAGGTGATCGTTGTCGGCGCGTGCGATGTCGAAGCGGTCGGGATCGGGAAAGTGCGTCGGATCGTGGTTGGCGCCGGCCAGCATGCACATCACCGGTCGATCTCGCGGGATGACGCGGTCGCCGAAACGGGTCTCCTCGCGGGTGACGCGGATGGTCAGCAGGATCGGACCGTCGAAACGGAGGCATTCCTCGATGGCGCTCTCGATGAGATCGGGATTGGAGCGGAGCTTTTCGAGCTGCGCCGGGTTGCGGATGAAGGCCAGCACCCCGTTGCCGATGAGGCCGATCGTCGTTTCGAAGCCCGCGATCAGCAAGCCGATGGATTGCGAGATCAGCTCGGTCGGGCTCAGGCGATCACCGGCTTCCTCGGCGCGAATCAGTCCGCTCAGCAAGTCGTCGGTGAGGTGCGTGCGGCGCTCCGTGATCAACGCCGTGAAGTAGTTCCCGAGCGCGGTTGCGGCGGCGATCCCGCGATCGAGGACCTCGGCCGGAGCGATCGCGGCGGCCAGGAGATGCGTGGCGGCGGCCGTCCAGTCGGTGAACCTGTCGCGATCGCCGACCGGCACTCCCATGAGCTCGCAGATCAGGGTCGACGGCACCGGCAGCGCGAGGTCGGCGATGACGTCCATTTCGCGGCGCTCGGCGACGCGATCGAGCAGCTCGTCCACCAGCGTGCGGACCCGCGGCCGCAACCGTTCGATGGCGCGTGGCGTGAACGCCTGGTTCATCAGCCGGCGTAGCCGTGCGTGGTCGGGTGGATCCTGCTGGAGGATGAACTCTCCGGGACCGCCCGTGAGTGGGACGGCCCCGAATACGGTTGCCGTCGGCCATACGAACGCCCGACGGCACCTCCTTCACCATGCGAATGACGTCGTCGTAGCGCGTCAGGCGAAAGAGGCCGATCGGCGTCTCGTTGACGGGATCGTGATCGCGCAGGCGCTTCAGGAACGGATAGGGATTCGCGCGAAACGCAGGATCGAGCGGGTTGACGCCCAACCACGGGTCACTCCGCCAGCTCGTGTCCTCGGTGGGTCCTGGGTTCGTCGACATCGATCGTCACGCTCGTCGGGGTGCCGTGTGTCGGCTACACGGAAGGAATCGCTATGACAAGCGCTTCTCCGCGCTTCTGAGCGAGAACGCCGCGCACACGTAGAGCGCCAGTGCCGCGAGGATCACGGCGCGAAAGCCGACGTCTCAGGGCTCCGCCAGCTCGACGCCACATGCCGTCTCGTGAGCCGATTCCTACTCGGCTTCGGCGGCCGCGTCAGCTTCGGGCGCTTCGACGTCCGCGGCGGTGTCACCGGCGCTGGCGCCCGCCGTCCCGGCCTCAGGGCTCGGGAGCGTACCGCCGAGCGCGATCAGCCGCGCGCTCACGAGCGCACGACGCTCGGACTCCGGGTACTTCGTGAGAAACCGGCTGTAGAGCTCCTTCGCCTTTCCGGTGTCGCCGCCCTGCTCCGCCACTCTCGCCTCACCGGCCAGGGCCTCCTCGGCAAAGGGGCCGGCGAGCTCCGCGGCCGCGACGTAGGCGGCCTGGGCTTCCTGCAGCTTCTCGTTCTTCTCCTGCGCGTGCCCGAGGCGCACGAGCGCCAGCTGGCGCAGATAGTCGGTGGGCGCACCGGCATCGAGGAAGCGCTGGTACGCCAGAGCGGCCTCGCCGCCGCGATCGCCGAGCAGCAGCGCGTTCGCCGCCTGGAGCTGCGCGAGGATCCCGTAGCTCGTGCTGCGGTTGGCGTTGGCGGTCTCCTGGAAGGCGGTGGCCGCCTCCGGATACTTGCGGTCGTCGAGCAGCGCGTGCGCGCGGCGATACGCCTCGGCCGCCCGCGTCTCCTGGCTGGCACGAATCGCCCGATAGGCGAGCACGGCTACCAGGAGCACCACCAGCGCGCCGGTCACGAGCATAACCGTCGTCCGGTTCGCCTCGGCCCAGGTGACGGCGCGGCGGCTCCAGCTCAGGAACTCATCGGGCTGACGCAGATCCTTGCGTCGGATTCGCTCGGTACGGGCCACGGGTCTCCGGTGTCAGCGCGCCGGGCTGGGGTTCGAAGGCGGGCGCGCGATCGAGGTCGGTCGGTGCGACCTCACATTTTGTATTTGAAGTCTTCCGGCGCCATCTTCTCGAGGATCTCGGCCCACTTGTCGCGCGAGACGTTGGAGAGGTTCTGCTCCTTCCCCTCCTCCATCTGTTGCAGCACGCTCGAGGCTTCGAGGACCTTCTTGGCGACCCAGATCGGACTCTTGGTGCGAAGCGCGAGCGAGATCGCATCGCTCGGACGCGAATCGATGGTGACTTCCTGATCACCGACCTGAAGATAGATGAGGGCGAAGTAGGTGTTGTCCTTCAGATCCGTGACCTCGACGCGCTCTACGGTGGCGCCGAGGTCGGTGATGATGCGCTTCAGGAGGTCGTGCGTCATCGGGCGCGCCATCTTGATCCCCTCGAGCTCCGTCGCCATGGCGGTGGCTTCGAGAAGACCGATCCAGATGGGCAGATTCAGCTTGTTGTCGGGATCCTTGAGGATGACGATCGGTGTCTTCGTCACTGGATCGAGGGTGAGACCGCCGACGGTCATTCGAATGAAGTTGTCGCCGCTCATCCCACGCTCCGGTTGTCGGGCATCGTTGCACTAAGGATGTGAGAGGTCAATCCCCGAACGCCCGCGACACGCGTCGCAGCGCTCACACGAGCACCAATCGGTCGATCACCTTGTAGAGTTGATTCAAGTTGCGACACTCTTCGACGATGTCGCAGAACGGCAGATAGCGATCCATCTCGCTGTCGCCGAAACCCCAGGTCATGCGGTTTTCCGGATTCAGCCAGATGAGCTGCTTGGCGCGCTGGCGAATCTCCCGCAGCACCCACTCGTGCGGGAGATTGTAGTTGTTGCGCGCGTCGCCGAGCACGATGACGGTGGTATGACGCGTGATCGCCGCCAGATGGTCGCGATGGAACAGGCGGAAAGCGCGTCCGAAATCCGAGTGCGCGTAGACGTTGATGACGTTGCCCCGGATCGCCTGGTCGATCGCCTGGTGGATCTCGTTCTCCTCGAACAGCCGCGTGATCTCGCCGACCTCGCTCACGAAGATGAACGAGCGCACCTTCGAGTAGAGATCCTGGAGCGAGTACACGAATTGCAGCATGAAGCGTGAGACGTTGCGGACCGAATCCGAAACGTCGCACAGCACCACGACTTGCGGCTTCACCCGTTTGCGGGCGTCGAACTGGATCTTGAAGGGTATGCCGCCGTATTGGAGATTCTTCCTGAGTGTATCCTTCACGTCGAACTTGCCGCGCCGCTTGTGGCGGCGCCGGACGGCCAGCACGTTCTTCAGGCGTTGGGCGAGCTTCGTCACCGCGTCCTTCATGCGGCGGACCTCGTCCTCGGACAGGTAGTAGAAGCTCTTCTCGGCGAGCGCCTGCATGCGGGCGGCGTCGCGCTGGGTGACATCGCGCTTTTCCAGCTCGCCGCGTACGTAGCGGCGGATCATCTCCTGGAGCTCCTGGAGACGCCGGTCGATGAAGCGCGCCGCCTGCTGCCGGCGAGGGTCGCCCTCCCCTGCCCCGAGGATCGCCTCGCGGATCCCCTGCAGCTCCCGCGCCACGTCGCCGACCCCGAGCGCTTGCTGCATCCCCTGCCCGAACTGACCTTCCTGGAAGGCGCGCTCGATGCGGTCGAGCCGCGTGCGTTGCGCCGCCTCGCGCAGCAGGCGCTCGAGGGTTCCGGAATCCTGCGCGAGCAGCGCGCGCGCCAGCTCGGAGGGCTCGATCCCCTGCTCGCGCATCATGTCGGCGAGATCGTCGAGCAGGCGCTGGAACTCCTCAGCGGTCATGCCCATGGCATCCATCGAGGCGGTCTCGCTGCGCTTCACGATCTCGCCGATGCCGGAGAAGTACAGATCGAAGAGCGTATCGTAGCTGGGAAGATCGACGGCGCGCTTGACGAGTGTCGCGCGCAGCGCGTCCTTCACGACGGCGCGCGAGCGCAATCCCACCAGATCGAGCGCCTGAAACGTGTCCATGCTCTCGGCCAGCGACACCCGGATGCCGTTCTGGCGCAGGAGCGCGGCGAACTCGATGATCTTGGTGTCCACGACCGAAGCCTGGGCCTGGCGCTCACCAGCGCGGGCGCGCTAGTGCAGGACGTCCTTCTGCTCGCTCCCGGGCTGGGCTGCTTTCGCCTTCTGGCGGGCGACGTACTCCTTCAGCTCTTGCTGCGCCTTGCGGATGTCGCCCTCGTACTTGAGGATCGTGCTGAGCGTCTCGTCGACGAGCGTGCCATCGAGGGTGTCGATGTTGAGCAGGGTCAGCGCCTTCGCCCAGTCGAGGGTCTCGCTGATGCTCGGCACCTTCTTGAGGTCGAGCTTGCGGATCGCCTGCACCGCACCCGTCAGCTCGTCGGCGAGCCGGGCGCTCACGCCCGGCGCCTTCAGCAAGATGATGGCGCGCTCCTGCTCGCGGTCGGGAAAATCGATGTAGAGGTGCAAGCATCGTCGCTTGAGCGCGTCCGACATCTCGCGGGCGTTGTTGCTGGTGAGGATGACCAGCGGAATGTGGCGCGCCTTGAGCGTACCGAGCTCGGGCACGCTCACCTGGAAATCGGAGAGCACCTCGAGCAGAAACGCTTCGAACTCGGTGTCGGCCTTGTCGATCTCGTCGATCAGCAGCACGCACGGATCGGGCGCGGAGATGGCCCGCAGAAGCGGCCGGGGCAGGATGAAACGCTCGGAGAAGAAGACGTCGTCCTGCTTGGTGATGCGGTCGACCGCTTCCTTCAAGCTGCCCGTCCCCTCGATCACCTCGCCGATCTTGTCCTTGAGGATCTGCGTGTAGAGGAGCTGCTTGGCGTACTCCCATTCGTAGAGCGCCTTCGCCTCGTCCAGCCCCTCGTAGCACTGGAGCCGGATCAGCTCGTGCTTGAGCGCCCCCGCCAACACCTTGGCGAGCTCGGTCTTGCCGACGCCGGCCGGCCCCTCGACCAGGATGGGCTTCTGGAGACGGCTCGCGAGATAGACGACCGTGGCGATCGTACGGTTGCAGATGTATTGCTGCTCGGCGAACCGCTCGACGACGTCTTCGATCGATCGAAACATCGAGCGTCGGACGCTACCACGCAGGGTGCCTCGACACAATTCCGTCGAATCCGAATCTGTATATACTGCTCGGGCGTGTGCACGCTGGCGATCTACGTGGGACTCCTCGCCGACGTTCCGATCGTCGTCGCCGCCAACCGCGACGAGTTTCTCGACCGTCCGGCGAGCCCGCCGATCCTTCTGCGCGAGCAGCCGCGCGTGGTCGGCGGTCATGACCTGCGCGCCGGAGGCACGTGGCTCGGCATCTCCGAGCGCGGCGTCGCCGCCGGCCTCTTGAACCGCCGCACCACCGAAGCGCCGGTTGCGACCCGGCGCTCGCGCGGCCTGCTGCTGCTCGAGGCGCTGGCGAACGAGACCGCCGCGGCGGCCGCGCACCAGCTCGCCGCCGTCGACGCCGCCGGGTACAACGCCTTCAATCTGCTGGTCGCCGACCGTACCCACGCCTTCGTCGCCCAGAACCAACCAGACGGCATGCACGTCATGGCGCTCGATCCGGGGTTGCACCTGCTCACCAATCTCGACGTGAACGACCCGACCTGCCCGAAGATCGCTCGCTCGCATGCGCTGTTCGCGGCGGCGGGGGCCACGTTCCGTACGAGCCGCGCCGCGGATCGGTTTCGCGCCGACCTGCGTGCGATTCTCGCCGACCACACGACCGCCCTCGATCCCCGCCTTCCGGATGCCCTCGGCGCGCTCTGCGTGCACGCCGACGGGTTCGGGACGCGCTGCTCGTCGTTGCTCTTCCTGCACGCGGACGGACACTGGCAGCACTGGTTCGCCGACGGCCCACCCTGCCGGACCGACTACGTTCCGGCGCTCACGCCCTAGCACACGCGAGCGCGGCGGGCCTCGCGCGCCCGCGTCCGGGCCGTACTCACGGCTCCGGGTCGAGCCACACTTCGGTCACGCGCGCCGGCAGCAGCGGATGGATCGCGTATCCATGAACGCGCGGGTGACGGATCACGTACGTGGTCGGGTGGTAGAGCGGAATGACGGGCGCGTCGGCGACGATCAGGCGCTCGGCTTCCGCATAGAGGCCCATACGCGCGTTGGCATCGAGCAGCACGCGCGCGCGATCGAACAGGGCATCGACGGCGGGATTGCCATAGAAGCTATGGTTGTTGGCGTCCCAGCGGCTCGAATGGAAGAGCACGTCGAGGAAGTTGCTGGGGTCGGGGAAGTCCGCCGACCAACCGAGATCGAAGACCGGCACCGTACGCGGTTGGCGGATGGCGTCGAGGAACGAGCTCCACGCCACGAGCTTGATGTCGAGCCGCACGCCGACGGCGCCGAAATCCTGCTGCAGCTTCTGCGCGATCTTGACGTCGGTGTCCGATCCCTGCGTCCAGAGCTCGGTGGTGAAACCGCGCGCCAGGCCGGCCTCTGCGAGCAGCGCGCGTGCGCGCGCCGGATCGTAGGCGTATCCCTCGAGGTCGTTGCGGTAGCCGGGCATGGTGGGTGGGACGAAGCCGCGCGCGACGACGCCGCGGTTGTTCAGAAGCGCGAGAACGTCGGCTTTGTTGACGGCGTAGTTGAGCGCCTGCCGGACACGCCGATCGTCGAGCGGCGGCATCTGGCAATTGAGGCCCACGTACTGGATCTCGAGCGCGGTGGCGCGGATGATCTGATCGGCGCGCGTCTGGTCGCGCATCACCGCCGGGAAGTCCGCCGGTGGGATCGCGGCGACGTCCAGCTCGCCGCTTTCGAACATCAGCCATTGGAGCTGCTGATTGACACCGATCTGCTGCACGACGCCATCGAGATGGGGAAGCCCGGGCTTGCGATAGCGGGGGTTGCGCGCCAGCACGATGCGCTCACCCCGGCGCCACTCCCGTAGCACGAAGGGACCGCTGCCGATCGGTTGGCTGGTGAAATCGTCGCCGAGTCGCCGCGCCACTGCTTGCGGCACGACCGCCGCGAACTGCAGCGCGAGCTTGTGGAGAAAGAGCGGATCGGGGGCGTCGAGGTCGATCTCGAGCGTGCGTGGGTCGGGGGCGCGCAGGCCGGCGACGTGCGGCGCCTCGCCGGCCGAGAACGCCCGGGCGCCGTGGACATCGCGGAAGTACTCGGCCCCTTGCGAGCGCGTGCGCGGATCGAGCACCCGCTCGAGGCTGAAGACGGCGTCCGCCGACGTGAGCGGCGTGCCGTCGGAGAAGACCGCGCCCGCGATGAGATGAAAACGATAGCGCCGGCCGTCAGGCGAGATCTCCCAGCGCTCGGCGAGACCGGGAACGAGCGCGCTCGCGTCGTCGTACGTCACCAGGGTCTCGAAGAGGTGCTGCTCGAAGAACCACGAGCGCGTATCGTAGCCGATTGCCGGATCGAGGGTCGGGACGTCGTCCGCGGCGGAGAGCCGCAGCACCCCGCCGCGGCGCTCGCCCGGCGCTCGCGGCGGCCATTCGAGGGCGTCGCGCCGGCAGCCGAGCAGCGAGCCGACCAGCGTCAAGACCACGACCGTGCATCGGTACCGCCCTCCGGCCCTCACGCCCCGGGTGCTCTCCCCTCCCCGGCGAGACCATAGGCGATGAAGTTGAAGCTCAGCACCGCATAGAGCACCGCGGCTCCCGGAAACAGCATCAGCCACGGCGCCACCCGATAGTAGCTGGTCGCCTCCTGGATCATGCGCCCCCAGGTCGGCGTCGGCGGTGGAACGCCGATCCCGAGAAAGCTCAATCCGGCGTCGAGCAGGATCGTCCCCGAGGTGCTGAGCGCGGCGATCGCGACGATCGTCGGCAACGCGTTGGTCGCGATGTGACGCAGGAGAATCCGTCCATGGCCGGCGCCCATGGCGCGCGCCGCGAGCACGAACTCCCGCTCGCGGAGCGCCAGCACCTCACTGCGGATGACGCGCGCCACGCCGGTCCAGCTCACCAGCCCGATGACGATGAAGATCGTCCAGACGCTCGGGCGCAGCACCGCGACCAGAGCGACGGCGAGGAGGAGGCCGGGAAACGCCAGCAGCACATCGGTGAAGCGCATCAGCACCAGATCGGTGACGCCGCCGAAATAGCCGGCGCAGAGACCGATGGTGGTGCCGATCAGCATCGTCACCACCATCGCCACCACGCCGACCAGGAGCGAGATGCGCGCGCCGTGGAGGAGCCGCGACAGGACGTCGCGGCCGAGGTCGTCGGTGCCGAGATAGAAGGGCGCGCCGGGGGCCTGCGGCTCGGCGAGCTGGGGTGCGACGGACGCCGCCGGGTCGTAGGGTGCGAGCACCGGTCCGACGATCGCCGCGGCGAGCAACCCGGCGCCCATCACCAGACCGACGACGAGCAACGAACGCGACCCGCCGCGCATCTCAACCGAGCCGTATGCGCGGGTCGACGAGCCGGTAGACCATGTCGACGGCGAGGTTGCTCGCCACCACCAGGGTGGCGCTCAGCAGCACCGTGCCCATGATGACCGGGACGTCGAGATTGAGCACGGCGTCGAAGGCGAGCCGGCCGATGCCCGGCCAATGGAAGACGGTCTCGGTCAGCACGACGCCGTTCAGCAGCGCCGCGAGGTCGAGGCCGATCACCGTGATGAGCGGCAGGCTGGCGTTGCGGAGCGCGTGGACGGTGAGGACGCGCAGGCGGCCGGCACCGCGGGCGCGCGCGGCGCGCACGTAGTCGAGCCCGAGGACCGTGACGAGATTGGCGTGCAGCAAGCGCGCGTAGTACACGCCGGTTCCGATCCCGAGCACGAGCGCGGGGAGCACGAGGTGACGGAGGTCGCCGGCGCCCCCGAGAGGCAAGAGACGCCAGCGGAAGCCGACGTAGTAGAGCGCCAGCATGCCGAGCCAGAAGACCGGCGCCGAGAGCAGCGTCAGCGCACCGACGAGCGCCGCACGATCGACCCACGTGCCGGCGAGCGGCGCGGTGGTGAGACCGCCGATCAGCCCGATGACGATCGCGACCGCGAGGCCGGCGCTCGCCAGCGCGGCGGTCGCCGGCAGGCGACGCCCGAGCACCTTCGCCACCTCCTCGCGCGTCGCATACGAGCGTCCGAGGTCGCCGTGCGCGAGGCGCGCGAGGTAGCGGCCGTACTGGACGTGTACCGGGAGGTCGAGACCGAGCTCGCGGCGCACGGCGGCGACCGTGGCGGCATCGGCGCGCGGGCCCGCGACCACGCGAGCCGGATCGCCGGGGACCATGAAGACGATGGCGAACGTGACCCAGCTCGTCCCGAGCAGAACCACCAACGCCCACGCCACACGACCGAGCAGGTAGCGCATGCGCTAACCGAGCGCCCGGCCGCCGTCGACGACGATCGTCGTCCCGGTCGTGAAGTCGGTGCCCTCGATCAGAAATACTACCGCGGCGGCGATGTCGGCCGGCGCGCCGAAGCGTTGCGCCAGGGTACGGCGTACCATGGCGGCCTGTTCCTCCGCGCTCGATCCGGCGGCCGGGAGGATCGGCCCGGGCGCCACGCAGTTGACCTGCACCGCCGGCGCCAGGACTTTCGCCAATCCCTCGGTGAGCGCCACCAGCCCGGCCTTGGAGACGGCGTATGCCAGGTAGTCGCGCGACGGGACGGCGCCGCCGTCGCCGATGTTGACGATCTTGCCGGCGCCGCGCGCCTGCATCGCGAGCCCGAGGCGAAGGCCGAGCAGATAGGGCGCCTTCAGATTCACGGCCATGTGCTGGTCCCACGCCGGCTCGCCGAGGTCGGTGAGCGGCGTGCGGGAGAAGATTGAAGCATTGTTGACCAGGACGTCGACCGCGCCCATGCGGGCGCTCACGGTGTCCGCCAGACTGACGACCTGCGCGGGATCCGCGAGATCGGCGGCAAAGCTCTCGGCCTCGCCGCCCTGCGCGCGTATGGCGGCAACGACGTCCTCCGCCTCGGTGCGCGACGTCCGGTAGTGAACGGCCACCCGGGCGCCACGTGCCGCCAGCGCCTCGGCGATCGCGCGGCCGATGCGACGCCCGGCACCGGTCACGAGCGCGACGCGCCCGGTCACGATCATCGCGGCGCCTGCAGCTGCGGGAGGAGGTCGCCCATCATGCCAGGCGCGGCGGCGACGATGTGATCGGGAGCCCGCTCGCCGGCAAGCATCGCACCGAGGTCGACGGGCGCGCCCGACCGATAGCAAAGCTCGCCGCCGATGGCGTCGAGCAACGCCGCGCCGGCGGCGATGTCCCACAAGCGGGGACGGCCGAGCAGCGCTCCGGTCGCGGCCCCGCGCGCGACCAGGGCCAGGTGATACGCGGTCGAGCCGAGCGCCCGGACCTTCCCCTGGAATCGGATCGCGCCCCCACGGTGCAGATCGGAGTGCGTGACGATGAAGAGATCGCCGTCCGCCACGGGCTGGCGACCGCGCGGAATGGCGCGACCGTTCCAGTACGCCACCGCGTCCTCCGCGAGATAGGTCTCGCCCGTCATCGGCAGATGGGTGATCCCGCCCAGCGCCTTCGCGTCGACGACCAGGCCGACCGTCACACACCAGGTGGGCAGCCCGGCAACGAACGCCGACGTGCCGTCGATCGGATCGAGCGTGAGGGTGCAGCGGGCTTCACCGTTGCCGGTGGCGCCGAACTCCTCTCCGAGAATGCGCGCGTCCGGCGCTACGGTTGGCAGACGCTCGGTCAGGAACTCCTCGACGGCACGGTCCGCCGCCGTCACCAGCGTGCGATCGGCCTTGCGTTCCGCGACCACGTTCTGGAAGTACCCGCGCGCGATCTCGCCGGCCTCGGTGACGATCGGAAGCAGCGCCCGCATCGAAGGCAGTGACACGATCGCAGTGTAGCGCACCGCCGGACCGCGCGCACAGACCTTCCCTGGGGTCCCCGGGGAGGAGCTCGTTGCGGAGACGTCCTAGTTCAATCGTTCGACTTGACCGTGGACGCCCTTTCTCTCCAATGCGTCGTAGAGGTTCAGCACGTGACGCGTGTTCGTGCCGAGGTCGCCTTTGCCGACCCGCGACACGGCGCGCACCATGACGGCGGGCCGGCCGCCCGGTTCCGGCGTCACCGTCACCGTCACGTCATCCTTGAAGCGGAAAAGCGCGCTGGTGACGACGGCGTGGAGCTCGCGACGCTCGTCGACGCTTTCGACGACCTCCCAGCGCGGCAACAGCGCGATCGCCTCCTTCACTTTCGCGAACAGGGCATCGGCGGGAAGTCCGTAGTGGCGTGGCCGCAGCTCGGGAAAGGGTGAGCCCTCGATCGTCTCCGCCACGTGCGTGTTGAGGTACGTGAAAAGCCGCACCGGCATGCCGGGCGGGTCGCCGAGCGGGAGACCGTTCAAGACCACGCCACCGCCCAACAGTCCGATCGCCACCAGCAACAGCACCAGGATCCATCGTATGATCCTCATCGCCCACTGCTCCTTTCATCTCGGACCCGGTGGCCTGTTGCTGCAGCCACGCGAGACCACGCACCATGTATTGAAGACCCGAGACCGCCGTGGTGGCTCCGGCGGCGACGAAGAGCGTCGCCGCGCAGCCAGTCCGGAGCCGCCTCCGGCCAGGGGAAGCCGACCAGGACGATCGTCACCGACGCCAGTTGGAAGAAGGTCGCCGCCTTGCCGACGATGCTCGGACGCACGGCCATGCGCTCGCCGCTCACCATGAAGAGCGTGAAGTAGCCGGCGATGCAGAATGACGTCGCGCATGATGACGATCACGGTGAGCCAGCTCGGTATGCGACCCATGAAGGCGAGGACGCTGACCGAGCTCAGCAGCAGGAGCTTGTCGGCGAGCGGGTCGAGGATCGCGCCCAGCTCGGTCTTGCTGTTGGTGAGGCGCGCGATCGCGCCGTCGAGCGCGTCGGTGATCCCGCCCAGCACGAAGACCACCAGCGCCGCCGTCACGTGGCCGGCGGTCGAGCAGGATCAGAAACCCCGGGATGGTCAGGATGCGGATGATGGTCAGGAAGTTGGGGAGGTTGAGCACGCGATCTCCTCGAGCCGCCTGCGGATCTGCGCCGCCATCTTCGGCGTGGCAAGTGCCGTGATGCGCGCCACCCCGTCCTGGTATTGCTCGTCGACGACCTTGGCGTCGCGGTGCAGCCAGGCCACCAGATCGCCGCGCGTGTTCGGCACCACCACCTGAACGCGCACGCGCTCGCGATCGATCCAGCGCTCGATGGCCGCCAGCAGCTCCGCCACGCCCTGACCGGTGGCGGCGGAGAGCGGACATACGGCGACGACGTGCGCATGCTCGACGATGACGTCCCGGGGGGGCGCCGCCGGTGCCACGTCGATCTTGTTCCACACCAGGATCGTCGGCGCGGCGCCGGCGCCGATCTCGTCGAGCACCCGCTCGACGATGCCGACCTGCTCGCCGGCTTCCGGGCTCGTCGCATCGACGACGTGCAGCAGTAGATCGGCGCGCCGGACCTCTTCCAGCGTGCTCTTGAACGCCTCGACGAGCTGGTGGGGCAACCGATGGATGAAGCCGACCGTGTCGGCGATCAGCGCGCGCTCACCGCCCGGCAGATCGAGGCGCCGTACCGTCGGATCGAGGGTGGCGAAGAGCTTGTCTTCCACCAGCACGCCGGCGCGCGTGAGCGCGTTCATCAGCGTCGACTTGCCGGCGTTGGTGTAGCCGACGAGGGCGATCGTGAGGTACGGGACGGTGGCGCGCTCCCGGCGGTGCAGCTCACGGGTGCGCTCGACTTCGGCGAGTCGCCGCTGCAAGCGTACGATGCGCTCGCGGACGCGCCGACGGTCGACCTCGAGCTGGGTCTCACCGGGACCGCGGGTCCCGACGCCGCCGCCGAGGCGCGAGAGGTGCGTCCACGCGCGGGTGAGCCGCGGCAACAGGTACTCGAGCTGAGCGAGCTCCACCTGGAGCTTGCCCTCGAGACTGCGCGCGCGCGCGGCGAAGATGTCGAGGATGAGCTGGCCGCGATCGAGGACCTTGACCCCCAGCCGCTCGGTCAAGTTGCGCTGCTGGGCCGGGCTCAGGCTCTCGTCGAAGAGGACGACGGCGGCCGCGTGCGCCGCGACGGCTTCCTTCACCTCCTCGATCTTGCCGGCGCCGATGTAGGTGGCGGGATGGATCCGCCGCACCGTCTGCGCGAGCTCGGCAACCGGCTCGACGCCGGCCGTGCGCGCCAGGCGCGCCAACTCGCGCAGCGATTCCTCCGCGCCGATTCCCGCTTCCCCGTCCCGGCGGCTCGCATGGGCGATCCCGACCAGGACCGCCCTCTCGATCGGCGTTCCGACGGTTTGCGTGCCGCCCTTCATGCGCGCGCGTCCACGCTGTGGGTCACTGCCCCATGGTTGCACAGAACTACGCCACCCGTGCAACCCCCGCCGCTGGGTCGTCTAGAGCCCGCCAGCCTCCACGAGATCGGCGAGCGCCGTGAGCGACGCGACGCGCGGGCAATCGACGTCCGGATAGAGTCCGCCGGCGTCGAGCAGCAGGCCGCGCACACCGGCGCGACGGGCCCCCACGACGTCGACCTGGTAGAGGTCCCCGACATGCGCAGCTCGCTCGGGCGTACAGCGGGCGAGCTCGAGTGCCATCTCGAAGATGCGCGGGTCGGGCTTCTCGACGCCCACTTCATGGGAGTCGATCACGTCGTCGACGTGCGGCGCCAGACCGATGCGTGCCAGCGCGGCACGCAACGTGCCGTTCGCGTTCGACACCACCACCAAGCGCGGACCCGCCGCCCGCAGGCGTGCCAGCGCCGGCACCACCTCGTCGGGGACGATCTCCCAGAGATTCTGGCGGGCGTGGTACGCGCGCACCTCGTCGAGTGCCGCCCGCGTCGCCGCCGACTCCGCCACCCCGGCATGCGTCAGGACGCGATCGAAGTACGCGAGCCAGCGTGTTGCGTCCGTCGTGTCGTCGAACCGTCCCGGCTCGTCGATCGCGCGCTTGGCGTGCGCTTCGGCGGTCGCCAACGTCGCGGGCTCGACGTGCACGCCGTGACGGGCGAGGGCGCCGCTCGCCCACGTCCAGTTGGGATGGACGAGGACGCCGCCGGCGTCGAGGAAGAGCGCGTCGAGAGGCACGGCCGGACCTCTTACTGCAGATGCGCGACCGAGCTCCCGAACAACCGCTCGACGGCATCGATGAGCTGCTCCGAGGCGGCGACCCGGAAGCGCGGCAGGCGGACGCTCGCCACGTAGGCGTCCGCCATCACGTCGATCCAGGTGGCGCACGATCCCGGATGCGCCTCCAGCATGCGCGCCAGCTCGTGCGCTCGCTCGAGCGTGAGCGCGTTCTCGGGCAGGCGTAGTCGCAGCTCCCGCACCGCTTTCTCGCGCGCCGCCGCGAGCGCACCGATGTCGTCGGCGATGATCTGGCAGCGCTCCTCGCTGACCTCGAGGTGTCCCGACACACAGAGCGGCTCGTCGGAAGCGATCAGCATCTCGTACTTCTGGTAGGCCTCCGGCCAGACGATGATCTCGATCGTGCCGGTCTTGTCCTCGAGATTGAAGGTGGCGTAGCGATCGCCCTTCTTGTTGTTCTTCAGCTTCAGCGTGTGGACGACGCCGCCGACCTTCACCTTCTCGACCTTGGTACGTGTGCCGAGGTCGGCGATCGGCGCGGTGGTGAGACGCTTCAGGTCGCGCTCGTACTTATCGAGCGGATGGCCGGTGATGTAGAAGCCGACGGTCTCCTGCTCGGCGCGCGAGTCGCTGCTTGTCGGACCACTCGGCGACGCTCGCCGCGCGGCCGCGGGCGGCGCCACGCTGCTCGAGCGCGAACAGCGTGATCTGGCCCGCGGCTTCGCCGGCCATCGACGCCCACTGCAGGACCCGGTCGAGATAGGCCGCCTGACCAGCCTCGCCCTTCCGAGAGCAACGCGGCGCGCGATGCGCCGAGCGAGTCGAAGGCGCCGCACTTGATCGAGGCTCTCGAGCACGCGCCGGTTGATCTGCTGGCCGCGGACGCGCTGGCAGAAGTCGGCCAGGTCGGTGAACGGGCCGCCTCGTCGCGCGCCGCGAGGATGATCTCGATCGCCTTCGCGCCGACGCCCTTCACCGCGCCGAGGCCGAAGCGGATGCCGCTCGCCGGCGACCGGTGAAGTCGCTCGCGGCTCTCGTTGACGTCGGGCGGCAGGATCGGGATGCCGTGCGCGCGGCACTCGGCGATGTTCTTGTAGGTCTTGTCGGTGTCGCCCATCTCGAGCGACAGCAGCCCGGCCATGAACTCCGTCCGGGTAGTGCGCCTTCAGGTACGCGGTCTGGAACGTGATCAGCGCGTAGGCGGCCGAGTGCGACTTGTTGAAGCCGTACGCGGCGAAGGTCTCCATCTGGTCGAAGATGCTCGCCGGCGACGCTCGGCCGTCGATGCCCTGCTTGACCGCGCCGTCGAGGAAGCGGTCGCGCTCCTTGGCCATCTCCTCCGGCTTCTTCTTGCCCATCGCGCGGCGCAGGTTGTCGGCGTCGCCGAGCGAGTAGCCGGCGAGCACCTGGGCGATCTGCATCACCTGCTCCTGGTAGACGATGACGCCGTAGGTCTCGCTCGAGGATGCGGCTCGAGCAGCGGGATGCGGGTAGCTGACCTTCTCCTTGCCGTGCTTGCGCTTGATGAAGTCCTCGACCATGCCGCTGTCGAGCGGGCCCGGGCGGAAGAGCGCGAGCACGGCGATGATGTCCTCGAAGCGGCTCGGGCGCGAGCTGCGTGACCAGCTTGCGCATGCCGCCCGACTCCATCTGGAACACGCCGACGGTGTCGCCGCTGGCGAGCAGCTGGTAGGTCTTCGTGTCGTCGAGCGGCAGCGTGGCGAGGTCGATCGTCGACGCCGCGGCCCTCGCTGGATGCGGCTGCACGACGTTGTGCGATCAGCGTCAGCGTCTTCAGGCCGAGGAAGTCGAACTTGATCAGGCCGATCTCGCTCGACGTCGGTGACCGGCGTACTGCGTCACGACCGCGCCGTCCTTGTCGACGAAGAGCGGCACGTCCTCGACGAGCGGCCGCGTGCGCGATGACGATGCCGGCGGCGTGCTTGGAGGCGTGGCGCAGCAGCCCCTCGAGCCTCAGCGCGTAGGTCGAACAGCTGCTGCTCGCGCTCGCCCTGGTCGCGCAGCTCGCGCAGCCGCGGCTCCATCTCGAGCGCCTTGGCGAGCGGGAAGTCCTTGCCCTGCTTCGGCGCCGGGTAGAGCTTGGCGATGCTGGTCGGTCTCGCCGAAGGTGAACTCGAGGACGCGGCCGACGTCCTTGATCGCCGCCTTCCCCTTGAGCGTCCCGAAGGTGATGATCTGCGCGACGCGGTCCTCGCCGTACTTCTCGCGCACGTAGCGGATCACCTCGTCGCGGCGCTCGAAGCAGAAGTCGACGTCGATGTCGGGCATCGACTTGCGCTCCGGGATTGAGGAAGCGCTCGAAGAGCAGGTTGTACGGCGATCGGGTCGAGGTCGGTGATGCGCAGCGCGTACGCGACCAGGCTGCCGGCCGCCGAGCCGCGGCCCGGGCCCGACCGGGATGCCCTGCCGCTTCGCCCAGTTGATGAAGTCGGCGACGATCAGGAAGTAGCCGGCGAAGCCCATCTTGTTGATGACGTCGAGCTCGTGCGTCGAGCCGCTCCTCGTAGACCGGCTCGCCGCTCGGCGCTCCAGCTCGGCGCTGCGCGCGCAGCGCGTCGCAGCCGCTCCGTCGAGCCCGGCGCGCGCCTCGCGCTCGAGCTGCGTCCTCGAGCGTCTCGCCCGGTCGGCGTCTGGTAGACCGGGAACTGGTACGCGCCGAACTTCAGCTCGAGCGTCGCAGCGCCTGGCGATGTCGAGCGTGTTGTCGATCGCCTCGGGGACGTCCGCGAACGCCGCCGCGCATCTCCTCGGGGCCCTTCACGTAGAGCTGGTCGGTGCCGAACTTCCAGCGCTTCTCGTCGTTGAGCGTCTTGCCGGTCTGGATGCAGAGCAGCACCTCGTGCGCCGCGCGCGTCCTCGGGCGTCGAGGTAGTGGCAGTCGTTGGTGCGCGACCAGCGGCAGGCCGAGCTCGCGCGCCGAGCGCCATCAGCTCGCGGTTGGCGCTGCTCCTGCTGCGGCGAGGTGGTTGTCCTGGATCTCGAGGTAGTAGCGGTCGTCGAAGATCGCGCGGTACTCCTCCGTCGACGCTCGCGGCGCGCGCTCGTAGTGGCCGGCCGCGATCGCGCTGATTGACCTCGCTCGCCAGGCAGCCGCGAGAGCGCGATCAGGCCGCCGTTCAGCTCGCGCAGCAGCTCCTTGTCGATGCGCGGCTTGTAGTAGAAGCCCTCCGTGTAGCCGAGCGTCACCAGCCGGCAGAGGTTGCGGTAGCCCTCGCTGGTTCATGGCGAGCAGGATCAGGTGGAAGTTGCCGCCGGCCTCGTAGTCGTCGCCGCGCACCGACCTGCTGCTCGTCGCGCGATCGCGCGGGCGCGACGTACATCTCGCAGCCGATGATCGGCTGCACGCCGGCCGCGACGGCGGTCTGGTAGAACTCGACCGCGCCGAACATGTTGCCGTGGTCGGTCATCGCGACCGCCGGCATGCCGAGCGCCTTCACCCGCGGGATCAGCTCCGCGATCTTGTTGGCGCCGTCGAGCAGGCTGTACTGCGTGTGCAGATGCAGATGGACGAAGCTCATCGACCGCCCCTCCTCATCCGCTGCGGGGACCGTAGCATGCGTCAAGCCGCGACGATGATCAAGAAAATTCGTCGGCCTGCGACCGAATCGCCGCCAGGTGCGCGTCAGCGCGACGGGTCGTAGTCCTGCTCCGCGGGATTCTCCTCGGGATGACGCGACAGATCGTCGTCGATGTGCACCCACGCGAGCTGCCGTGAGGTCCAGATATGCTCGTCCGGCGTGAGCGCGTTCGGCCGATCGAGGCTTCCGGCCGTCACGTCGACCGAGTGCGGTCGCTTGTCCTCGGTGAACGTCAACGCCGTACCGCACGTCGAGCAGAACGTGCGCCGCGCCTGCGGCGTCGAGCGCAGTTCGGCGGGCGTGCCGGCAGTGAACGCGAACGCCGCGGCCGGAAACGTCCCCCAGGTGACGAACGGCGCGCCAGTCGTCCGGCGGCAATTGTTGCAATGACAGTGGCTCACGTCGATCGGAGACGCGCTCAGCCGGTACCGGATCGCCCCGCAGAAGCAGCCGCCCGTCCGCTCGGCATCCTGCGTGGCGGCCGGGCGTTCGGCCGGCGGGTCGAGCCGCAACACCCACCTCGCGCGCTCCAGCGGCCGGAACCCCTCGCGCTCGTACAAGCGCGCCGCCCGCCGATGCCCGGCGTCGACCTCGAGATCGACCGCCTGGCCACCCGCTTCCGCGACCGTCCGACACGCAGCCCGCAGCAGCTCGGTCCCGATGCCCTTCCCACGCTCTGCCGGCTCGACATAGAGCTCCTCGAGCCACGCCGACTTACCCCCGTGCTCGAGCGCCCAGACGAACGACAACGCGGCCAGACCGACGACACGGCCTTCCGAGGTCGCGACCAGGAACCTTCCGCGGCGCGAGCGGCCGAGAGTCCCGGTCACGACCCGTCCAACGCGATCCGCACCGGTCTCGATGGCATGTTCGCGGAACTGTGCCATCAGGAGCGCGGTGATCGCGGCGTGGTCGGCGTCGGTCGCCGGACGGATGTCGCGCATGTGTATCTCCTTTCTCCGAGACCAGCCCCTTGGGATGCCGCGGATGCGGTAACGAGTTCGGGCGTCGTCACAGCGGCGCCGTGCGGGCGCCGATCGCGTAGCCGAGCAGGTTGACGATCAGATGCACCACCACCACGGCGCCGAACGCCGTGAGCGCTTGACCGAAGGACATCACCCAGATGGGTGCCAGAAGCAACCAGGCACCGAGAACGAAGTCGCCCTGATCGAGGAGCGCGAGCAGTACTCCCGCCAGCGAAGCTCGCTGCGTCCCTGGAGCGACGTCGAGTTGGCGTTTGACGAAGCTATTCGGTAGCTCGGCACTCACGGTCCCGAGGCCGAGGAGCAGCCCGAACAGCGCCGGTCCCGCGGTCTGGACAGCGGTCGGCAGCCGGGACCAGTAGGCCGGCCAGCGCGCCAGCAAGACCGTTGCCACCATCACTCCGGCGAACATGACGATCGCCCCGCGCCAGGTCTTGTTGTCGCCGAGCAGGCGCCTCCCCCGCCAGGTGCGGCCGGCGTCGATCGGCCGCTTGAGAGAACGCAGGAGATCGAAGCGCAGAACCGGGGCGTGCGCGAGAAACGCTCCCAGCACCGGGACGAAGACCCAGATCGCCTCCACGGGAGGCTAGCGTACCAGCATGTCGTGCAGCGGTTCGAGTGCGAGCGCCGCGGCGAACCACACCGGCGCCATCGCGAGGTGGATGTGCCCGCGGATCGCCCCGGGTCCGATCCATCGCCAGACACGCGCGCCGGTCACCGTCATCAGCAGCACTGACGAGGCGTACTCGACAGCGAAGAGCGCCACGACGTACGTCAGACCGCGCACGGTCCAGGGCGCCGAGCGCAAGGCGTCGTGCACGTACTCGAAGCCGAGCAGGCCGGCACCGTAGATCGGAAACATCCAGACGAACGAGTGTCCCTTCAAGCGCCACGATCGACGCGCCGCTGCGTCGTCGAGGTCGGGCGTCAGCCGAAGCCCGATTTTCGCGCAGAAGGCCGTGAAGACGATTTCGGCGGCCACGCCGAGGCACGCGTAGAACAACACCCGGAACCAGACGGGCACGTCACACCTCCCGCGTCGGTCGATGCGTGCTGGCGAGTCTCAGGCAGCCGTCGCGAACGGCCCGAGCTGTCGGCGCTCGAGCTCGGCGGTTGCGAGCGTGCGGAAGCGCGGGTTCCAGAACAACACCAGTATCGCCGTTCCGAAATACCCGTAGGGCAGCTTCGGGCTCTCGTCCTGGAAGCGGAGTTGTTGATACGGACGCGCGGCCTACGCGTGATGGTCGGCGTGACGCGACAGACCGACCAACGTGTAGAACGTCGAACCACGAATCGGTATCCCACGAATCGACGGTCGTCACACGCCGGGCGGAGCGTACCAGACCCCAGTGCTCGAAATAGTTGACGACTTCGAGCAAACGGATGGCTGCCAGCGCCTGGAAGAAATGGATCGCGAACGGTCCGAGTCCTAGGGTCACGAGAATGGCAAGCGCGACGCCCCACTCGACGACCAGTCCATGCAGCACGCGATGGCGCAGCATGCGCGGATCCAACCACCGCAACCGCTCGTCACCGAGTCGCCGGGACTCGAGACGCCAGGCGCTCGAGAGTTGACCGGGTACGGTCCGCCGGAAGAACCGAAAGGCGCTTTCGCCGAAGCGCGCTGTGGCTGGATCATCGGAGTTGCCGACCCGGACGTGATGACCGCGGATGTGCTCGGTAGCGAAGTGTTCGTAGAGGACGCTGCACAGAAGCAGCCGACCGAGCTGCTGGCGGTGCCATTGGGGACGGTGAATCAGCTCGTGGGCTACGACGATCCCGGAGTACCCGGAGTTGACGCCAACCAGGATCCAGCCGACGAGCGTGTCGGCCGTGAAGAATCCGTGCATCCACACCATGCGGACGAGCAATGCGACGGTCAGGATCTGCAGCGCCGTGAGCAGGTGAGAGCGAGCGGGTGCGCCATGCGCCGTCGAACGGCCACCGCAGGCAGTGGTGACGCAGGCCGACGGGTCGCATGGCGGACGCCTCGCTGCCGCGCGCGTCTTCCGCTTCCATCACATACCGCAACCGTGATGTCAATAGACAGTCGTGGCTTCCGGGCAGACAACTCGCGCGAGCGCCAAGCAAGCAACCCGTGAGGCCTTGGTCTCCGCCGCGCTCGCGGAGTTTGTCGCGCACGGCCTGGACGCGCCCAGTCTGGACGCGATTTGCGCCCGGGCGGGCTACACGCGTGGCGCCTTCTACGTCCACTTCCGCGATCGTGACGATCTCCTGGCGGCCGTCGTCGAGCACGTTCTCGGTGCCTTCATCGATACCGTGATCTCCACCGGTGACGACGCCCATGACCTCGAGCGTACCGTCGGCCACTTCGCCGATGCGGTGCGAGCCGCGCTCGAAGCGCCGACCGCCGATCCCGCCCTGCCCCTTCCTCCCGCGATGCCGTTTGCTCGTCTGCTCGACGCGATCACCCGCAGCCCGAAACTCCGTGACCGCTTCGCGACGCTCATGAGGGGCGCCCTGGCTCGTGTCGCCGCGGTGGCAGCACACGGCCAAGCGGCAGCCGCCGTCCGTCGGGACGTCGAGCCAGCGCAGCTCGCGTTCCTGCTCCTCACGATCGCGCTCGGTGTGGTC
Organism: uncultured delta proteobacterium; assembly: GCA_963846105.1. Lineage (GTDB taxonomy): Bacteria > Desulfobacterota > Binatia > UTPRO1 > UTPRO1 > CAWJUT01. The sequence continues at coordinate 40,739 of CAWJUT010000003.1, read as the reverse complement.
GTTGCGATCGACGCGGGCCTCGCCATCGATGTCGCAGCGGCACGTACGGCCGTCCTCAAGCTTCTCGAGCCGCCGCGCTAGTTCGACGTCGAGCCGACGTACCCGATTGCCCGGCAGGGCCGGCGTCGCTTATACGACTCGATGCTGCATCGTCGAGAAGGAGAGGAGAGAGTCATGATCATGTTGCCCGCCGTTCTTCTCACGCTGGTGCTCGTCGCGAACGGCGCGACCTCGGCCCTGGCGGGCGTGCTCATCGTCGGGAACCAGACGCCGACCGGCGGACGGACGGAGTTTCGCGTCCAGGATGGCGGCGCGCGCATCAGCAGCGCTGCCGGGCAGGTCGTCTACTACGATCACGCGAAGCGCACCTCCTACTTCGTCGATGCGAAACAGGGAACGTACCTCGAGATGAACGAAGGGCGGGCGCGGCAGATGGGCGATCAAAGCGCTCAGATCGCCGAAGCACAGCGCGTCATGGCGGAGAAGTTGAAAGATCTCCCGGCTGACCAGCGCGCCATGGCCGAAGGCCTCGCCAAGCAGCACGGTGGCCCGCCGCCGGGGACTCAGCCATCCGCCGCGAAGCCGCTCGTCTTCGCGCGCTCAGGCAGCGGCCAGGTCGGGACGTGGAGTTGCGACCGCTACAAGGGAAGCGCTGGAGCGCTCACGGTGGAGGTGTGTACCGCCGACCCCGCCGCGCTCGGCATCACAGCTTCCGACTTTGCCGTTCTCGAAGGCTTCCGCTCGCTCTCGCAATCGATCGCGAGTGAAGCGGCGCGCGGCGGCGGCCTGGCGCGCGGCCCGGACCAGGGCTACGCGGGATTTCCGCTCGAGCGCAAGGAGTCTCAAGGGGGACAGACATCGCATTTCGTCATCCGGGAGATCCGGAAGGAGGAGTTCCCGGCGAGCGACGTTACCCTCCCCGCGGATCTCCGCCCCCTGCCCGTCTCCGCGCCCTGAGCCGCGTCACTCTCGTCGTCAAGGACGAGAGGGTGAAGTGTGCTAGTCGGTCGGCTCCCAGGAATCATCGGGATCGTACGCCGAGATTGCCTTGGCGATCTCCGCCGTACGCGGACCGAGGTCTTTCTGGAAGACGACTCCCTGCTGATTCACCTGAAAGGTCATGATGCCGCTCGTCCCGTATCCGGCCGGATAGGCGAGTAACGCGAATCCTTCCGTCATGCGTCCGTCCTTGATGTAGCTTTTGGCACCCCCGGGTGCGTCCGGACCCGCCGCGGTGAGAATCTTGTAAATGTAGCCATGGAAGGGCTCCGGGCCGCCGGATCCGTCCTTGAAGTATCCTTCGCGACTGGCCGTCGCGACGCGCGGCCCGATCGGGCTCTCCTCCTCGCCCGCCGCGGGTTCCCAGTAGAGACCGTCCCGCTTGCCCGGGCGTGCTGCGGACGCGCTGCGCATACTCGATGACGCCGGTCTTCGCTTGCTGCCGGCGCCCGTATTCACGCTGCGCGTTGCCGTACTCCTGGCAGACTATGAATCGTGTTGAGCTCGTTACGACCGATGCGGCGGTTCAGCAGCTCCGTCTTGCCGATTGCGGTGTCGAACGACCACCCGCCCTTGTCCTTGACGAGCGGAATCGGGAACGGCCAGTCGTCATCTCCGACACTCAGAGCCGCGAAATCGTCGCCGACCGGCTCGAGGTGTGTGCGCGCCGCGGCGCGCTCGACGAAGCTGTCGCGCGCTGCCGCGGTCCGCGACCGGATCGCCGGATTGGATGATGCCTCGGCCTTCCGGACCGAAGATCGCGATCAGGGTGTCCTCGTCGCCGGCTTTCGCCGCGTCGATCAGCGCCTTCACGGCGGCGTCGGCCGACGGGAATGTGCGCTGACCCGCGCCCTCTGCAGGCACCACGTTGAGAGTCATGAAACCAGCAATCAGGACGGTCGCGAACGACCGTACCGCGTCATGCTTCGATCGTGTCCGCATGGCTCGCCCTCCCTCGTTCATCGACGCCGGCCCCCGCCACCGCCCCCACGTCCTCCACCACCGCGCCCGCCACCGCCACCACCGCGGCTGCCACCGCCACCGCCGCGGCTGCCACCGCCACCGCGGCTCCCGCTGTACGACCCACCGCGGCTGCCGCCGCCACCGCGGCTCCCGCTGTACGACCCACCGCCGTAACCACCACGACTCGAGGCGCCACGTTGACTCGCGGAGCGTTCGAAGCCGCCGCCACGGTCGCTGCCGCCGAAGGCGCTGTCGCGGCCCTGACTCCCGCCGGCCGCGGCCGCGTATCCCGACTCGGCGCGCGCTGCCCGCCGGCGCGGGCCGTGTCCCGGCTACCTGCGCGCTCGCCACCACCGGCACGCGCCTGCGGTTGGCTGATCGCCGCCTCGCCCACCCTGTCCCCGATCGTATCCGCGCGCCTGCTCGCGGCTCTGCTGCCGACGCTGGCCTTCGGCGCCCTGATAGCGGTTGCTCACGTTCTGATTGCGATATCCGACGCCGCCGCGATGCTCGGGCTTGTGCTCCCATCGCTGCTGGCGATTGCTCACGTTCTGTCGGTTGCCGATGTTGACGTCGCCGTTGATGTTGACGTTGCGGTCGATGTCGACGTCGCCACCTCCCCACCCGCCGCAACAGGAGGACCAACCGCCACCCCAGTTGCAGTTGCCCCACACCGCCGCGCCGACGGCCATGCCGACGCCGAACGACACCAGACCCGCGGCCGCGACGTAGCCGGGAGGATAGGCGTACATCGGCGGGTAGTAGTAGGTGGGGTACGCCCACGCGGACCCGTACACGGCCGGTGCGCTATACGTGGGTACGTAGATCACCTCGGGGTCGGCCGGGACGATCTTGATGACCTCCTTCTCCACCACCACCTGCTGCTGCTTCGTGGTCTCGAGGTTACCCGCGTCGGAGGCCTTCTTCCGCATGCGCTGCACGGCGTCGAGCACGTCCTTCTGCTGGCCGAGGAAGGCGTCACCGAGGTCGGAGGTCCAGTCGAGGTTCTTCGACATGCGGTCGAGCACGTCGGGGACCTTGACCAGCGACTTCACGCTGTCGTCCCACTTCTGCGACTGCAGGGCCTTGTCGAGATCCGCCCCTTTCACCTTGGGATTGGACTTCACCCAACGATCCGCCTGGACGACCTCGAGGGGATATGTCGACGCCATCAAGATGTTCGTCAGCAGCGGATCGGGATAGAGCGCAATCGGCGCCACCATCTGCTCGATCTGCTCGGCAGGAAAGTCCGGCTTGTCCTCCGCGCGCGTGATGCCGGCAGCGGCGAGCGTGGCGGAGATCGTTACGCCGATCAGCAGGCGTCGTAGCATGAGCTCACCTCCATGGGCGTGCTGCGTTCGGGGTCGCCGAATAGCAAAAACTATCTCGCAGGGAAACGGACTGAGGGTCCTTACCACCGTGGCTGCCACCAGCAGGCGGAGACGCGCAACCGTCGTCAGCACACCGCACACGCACGCTGTCCGTGAGGCTGAGAAAGGGGGTTCTCATGTCTCTCCCGGATGGCTCTCCATTAACGGAGGTCTCGCGACTAGGCAAACCGTGCGGGCCGACGTCGACCGGGCTGGCAATCCTCACAGCGACGACGTAATGCACCGCCGCCCCTGACATGCGTCGAACGAGACGAGGATCGCACCAAGCAACGCGAATCCGAGCCCGTGCGCTCACCCGCGCTTGCGCGCCTCGAAGAGCCACAGACAGCCATCGAGCAGCATCCGCTCGCCGACCGGGGGACCGAACGGCGACGCCGCGAAGATGCTGCGCGCCTCGTCGGGTGAGAGGGCATGGACGAACACGCGCGGGTACGCCCAGCGGAAAAACCAATTACGCATCCGTACCCGCACCGCGGCGATCGCCGCCGGTGGCGCGATCCGGTTCATCTCGGCGACGTACGCGCGCCCGCCTGGCGCCAGCACCCGGTGCAGCTCGCGCAGCCCCGCCAGCGCATCGGGCCAGTGCTTGATCGAGCCGGTACTCATCACCGCATCGAAATGTCCGTCGGGAAACGGCAGGCGGCTGACGTCCGCCACCTCGAACCGCAACCGCGCCGCGGCCGGCGAAGCCTTGGCGTGCTCACGGGCCAGCTCGATCATGGTCGGGGCGATGTCGATTCCGGTCGCTTCCAGCTGCGGGAGTGTTTCGGCGGCGATGATCGTGAACTGACCCGGGCCGCAGCCGGCATCGAGGGCACGCCGTACGCCCTTCATCTCGGCGAGCACGTCGCCTGCGATGGTCGGAAACAGCTCGCGAAACGCCGCCTGGACGCCGCGGTCGTACCCGCGCGCCACCCAGCCGTCCATCGGACCTTTGCCGGTGCGCAGAAGCCGGAAGAAGCCGAGCGTGTCGCGCTCGAGCCAGGCGACGACGAGGCAGACCACGAGCACCACCGCCGCGGGAGCGGCCGACGGTCCGAGGACGAGAAGATGGGAGGCGACCGCTCCAACCATCAGAGCCGCGAGCGCGGCCGCCGCGATCGCCGACAACGGACCGAGGAAGAGTCCCAGCGCACCCGCAACCTCGCAGAGGCCGACGAAGATGCGGAACCCCTGACCGAGGCCGAGCTGGTCGAAGGTCTTGACCGCTTCGGGGTTGCCCGAGAGCTTGAAGAGCCCGGCGAACAAGAACATGGCCGCCAGCAGGCCCCGCAGCACCCAGCTGAGGATGCGCACGGGCGGTCGGATAGCAGAACGTTCACCCGGCGAAAAGAGTTTCTCCGCCGGATGACCCACAGGCCGTCGCCACGTGCTCCGGAATGTCCCGCTGCGCCTCGACGTCGGCGAGAAAGCGCTCCGCCGCCTCGGCAAACGACTCGGGCGTCTCCAGATGCGCCGCATGACCGGCGCGAAACCTCTCGAGTCGCGCGTCCGGGAACATGCGGATCGCCGCCCGGCTCCTTCCGAGCGTGACGGTGTGGTCCCGCGTCGCCCACGCAAAAAGCACCGGGCAAACGACCCGCGCTGCAAGCGGGCGCAGGTCCGCCTCCGGCGCCGCGAAGCTCATCCACGCCTGCGCCAACACCGGCGCGATCCTCCACGCCGAGGCAACGATGTCTCGTCGTCGCGCAGCCGCGGCGCGCCGTTGCAGTACGCTACGGTAGTACACGCCGAAGACGCCCGGGTACCACCAGGCCCGACGCGCCCCCGCCCGGTGGAAACGGACCATCGCTCGCCAAGAAGCCGCGCGCCAGCCAGTGCGTCGGCCCGAGGCGATCCAGGCCGCCCGGGTTTTCCAGAATCAGTGCCCGCACTCGCTCGGGATGCGCCGCGGCAAAACGGATCGCCGCCGCACCGCCGATCGAGTTCCCGATCACGACGGCGCGCTCGACACCGGTTGCGTTCGAGAAACGCCTCGAGCAGCGCGGCGTATCGGCCGGCGCTGGCGGGCACGCGATCGCTGCCCGAGTCGCCCTGCCCCGGCCAATCCAACGCCAGGACACGACGCCGCCCACGCCAGCGCTCGCGCAGGACCGTGAAGTCGGCGGCGCCGTGGCCGATCGCGTGCAGGCACACGATGGCGGATCCTTGGCCCTCGTCGTCGTAGGCGAGCGAGACTCCATCGATCATCACGCGCCGGCGGCGCTCTCGTATGCCTGGCTCGTCGACTCGCGTCATGAGAATACGGTTATCACTATCGCTAATACGAGACAAGCATGCTAGGCCCTTGGAGGATGACGACCCGACCAGTGCCGGCTCGCGCCCGCTTGAAGGTGCGCCGACCGCGACCCCGCGCCGGCGGTCCACGGCCGCGTCGTGGGACTCCGGCCGAGACGCGCGCACGCCTCGTCGCCACCGCCGCCGTCGTGTTCAACCGCAGCGGCTACCACGGCACCGATTCCAACCGACTGGCCCGTGCCGCCGGCTATGCCCCCGCAACCTTCTACAAGCACTTTCCCCACAAACGCGCGATCTTCCTCGCCGCCTACGAGTCCTGGGTGACCGCGGAATGGGAGGCGATCGAGGCGATAGTGCGGCAGGGCGGACGCCCGCCGCAGTTGGCGGCTCGGATCGTCGAACAGGTGCTCGCCCTGCACCGGCACTGGCGCGGACTACGCGCCAGCTTGCGGGCCCTGGTAGCCCAGGATCGTGAAGCGCGCGCCTTCTACCGCGGGCAACGCCGCCGGCAGCTCAAGATGCTCGCGGCGCTCCGTTCGTCGACGGTCGCCGCGGCGCGCGGCCGCGAGGAGGACGCCATTCTGCTCTTCACGCTCGAGCGCGTCTGTGACGCCGTCGCCGACAATGAGCTGCGCGACCTCGGCTTGCGCACGACGCGAACGGTCGCCCTGCTGCGCTCGCTCGTGAAGCGTTCCCTCGCCTAGGCGCCTATTCCCATTCGATCGTCGCGGGGGGCTTCGACGAGCACGTCGTACACCACGCGATTGACGCCGCTGACCTCGTTGATGATGCGGCTCGACAGTCGCGCCAACAGGTCGTAGGGCAGCCGCGCCCAATCGGCGGTCATGCCGTCGACGCTCTCGACGGCACGGATGGCGACGACGTTCTCGTAGGTGCGCTCGTCGCCCATCACCCCCACCGTCTTCACCGGCAGGAGCACGCCGAACGCCTGCCAGAGCTTGCGGTAGAGGCCCTCGGCCTTGATCTCGCGCACGACGATGGTGTCGACGGCGCGCAGGACGGCGAGGCGCTCGGCCGTCACCTCACCGAGGATGCGGATGGCCAGCCCCGGACCCGGGAACGGCTGCCGGCTCAAGATCTCCTCCGGCACGTCGAGGAGTCGGCCGAGCTCGCGCACCTCGTCCTTGAAGAGCTCGCGCAGCGGCTCGATGAGCGTGAGCGCCATGCGCTCGGGCAGCCCGCCGACGTTGTGGTGGCTCTTGATGGTGGCCGACGGTCCCTTGAACGACACCGACTCGATGACGTCGGGGTAGAGCGTGCCCTGCGCCAGGAACTCGACGCCCGGAATCGTGCGCGCTTCCGCCTCGAACACCTCGATGAAGGTCGCGTCCGATCGTCCGCCGCTTGAGCTCGGGATCCTCGATGCCCGCCAGCGCCGACAAGAAACGTGCGCTGGCGTCGACGACGCGCAACCGATCACCGAAGAGCCCCCGGAACACCGACGCCACACGCTCCGCTTCCTGGGCGCGCAGCACACCGTTGTCGACGAACACGCACGTCAGCTTGTCGCCTATCGCCCGATCGACGATGGCGGCGGTCACGGCGGAATCGACGCCGCCGGAGAGGGCGCAGATCACGCGCCGGTTCCCGACCACGGCGCGGATGCGCTCGACCTCGCGCCCGACGAAGTTCTCCATCGTCCAGGTCGGTTGCGCCTTGCAGATACGCAGCACGAAATTGCGCAGAATCTCGGTGCCCTGATCGGTGTGGTGGACCTCGGGGTGGAACTGGACGCCGAAGAGCCTGCCGCTTCCGTCGCGGAAGGCGGCGAACGGCGAGTTGTCGCTCGTCGCCAGCACCTTCCAGCCATGGGGAAGCGACTCCATGCGATCGCCGTGGCTCATCCAGACGCCCAGGCCTTCGGGCCCGATCCGCAATCCGGCGAGGAGATCGGCGTCGTCGCGGACGGTGATGCGGGCGCTGCCGTACTCGCGGCGCTCGGCGCGCGCGACCGCGCCGCCGGCCAAGAGCTCAAGACCCCCATGCCGTAGCAGATGCCGAGCACCGGCACGCCGAGATCGACGATGGCGCGGTCGGGCATCGGCGCGCCCTCTGCGTACACGCTGCCGGGCCCCCCGGAGAGGATGATGCCCTTCGGGCGCGAGCGCTCGAATGCGCGCCAGCGGCACGTTGAACGGGTGGATCTCGCAATACACGTGCTGCTCGCGCACCCGCCGCGCGATGAGCTGCGTGTACTGGCCTGCCGAAATCGAGAACGAGAATCATGCCGGTCCCCGCGCCTCCGCCCCGCTGACGCGGCCTCTACTCCAGACGATAGTTCGGCGCTTCCTTGGTGATGAACACGTCGTGCACGTGGCTCTCGCGCACCGCCGCCGCGCTGACGCGCATGAAGCGCGCGTTGTCCCGCAGCTCGCCGAGCGTCCGGCATCCGCAGTAACCCATGCCGGCCTTCAGACCGCCGACCAGCTGGTGGATGTTGAAGGCCAGGCTGCCCTTGTAGGAGACGCGTCCCTCGATGCCTTCGGGCACCAGCTTCATGTCCGGCTCGTCGGCCTGGAAGTAGCGGTCGCGACTGCCTTCCTTCATCGCTTCGATCGATCCCATGCCGCGGTAGAGCTTGTAGGTCCGGCCCTGGAAGAGGATCGTCTCGCCCGGACTCTCCTCGGTACCGGCGAAGAGACTGCCGATCATGATCGCGTGCGCGCCCGCCGCCAGCGCCTTGGTGATGTCGCCCGAGAAGCGCACGCCGCCGTCGGCGATGATCGGTACGTCGGTGCCGGCGACGCCGCGCACGGCGCCGAGCACTGCCGTCAGCTGCGGCACGCCGACGCCGGAGATGATGCGGGTGGTGCAGATCGATCCCACGCCCATGCCGACCTTGATGGCATCGGCGCCCGCTTTGACGAGCGCGCGTGCGCCCTCCTCCGTACCGACGTTGCCGGCGACGACGTCGAGGTCGCGGTGCGCCCGCTTGATGTCGGCGACCGCGTCGAGGACGTTCTTGGAGTGCCCGTGCGCGGTATCGACCGCGAGCACGTCGACGCCGGCACGCACCAGCGCTTCGACGCGCTCCTCGCGGTCGGGGCCGACGCCGACCGCACCGCCGACCCGTAGCCGTCCCTGCTCGTCCTTGCACGCCAGCGGGTACTCGATGGTCTTCTGGATGTCCTTGACGGTGATGAGGCCGCGGAGCCGGAAGTCGTCGTCGACGACCAGCAGCTTCTCGATGCGATTGGCGTGCAGGATCTCCTTCGCCTGCTCGAGGCTGATGCCGGGCTTGGCGGTCACCAGGTTGTCCTTGGTCATGACCTCGTCGACCCGGCGCTCGAGGCGCTTCTCGAAGCGCAGGTCGCGGTTCGTGAGGATGCCGACGAGACGTCCTCCCTTGGTCACCGGCAGCCCCGAGATCTGATAGCGCTGCATGATGTCGAGGGCGTCCTCGATCCGCTGCTCGGGACTGACGGTCACCGGATCGGCGATCATGCCGCTCTCCGACTTCTTCACCTTCTCGACTTCGAGCGCCTGTGCCACGACCGGCATGTTGCGGTGCACGAAGCCGAGCCCGCCCTCCTGCGCCATGGCGATCGCCATCCGCGCCTCGGTGACGGTGTCCATGGCGGCCGAGACCAGCGGGATGTTGAGCGCGATCCGGCGCGACAGCCGCGTCGCGACGTCGGCGTCGCGCGGCACGATCGCGCTGGCAGCGGGAACCAGAAGAACGTCGTCGAAGGTGAGCCCCTCGGTGAGATCACGCAGATCCATGGCGACCTCCCCAAACAAAAAAGCCCCCTCGCGCGCGGCGAGCGGGGCTTTCGATCATGCGGCGTCCGGCGTTCTGACCGTCCATGATTTTCACTAACAGAAGCCGACCCGAGTGACAAGCCTTTCCGCCGGCGGCGAAAGCGGCTAGCAGCATTCCGCATGATCGCGGCCTTCCGCAACGTCGCGCCCATGATCGATGCCTCGGCGTACGTCATGGAGAGCGCCGTGGTCATCGGCGACGTGACGATCGGAGCGGAATCGAGTGTCTGGTTTCATACCGTGGTACGCGGCGACGTGTTCCCGATTCGCATCGGGGCGCGTACCAACGTCCAGGACAACGCCACCCTGCATGTGTTCGGCGGTCGCTCGCCCATCGTCATCGGCGACGAGGTCACGATCGGGCACGGAGCGATCGTGCACGGCGCCACCCTCGGCGACCGGGTCCTGATCGGCATGGGAGCCATCGTGCTGGACGGTGTCGAGATCGGTCCCGATTGCCTGATCGGGGCGGGAGCCCTGGTGACGCCCGGCACCCGCATCGCCGCGGGCCAACTCGTGCTCGGGAGCCCCGCCCAGGCGCGCCGACCGCTCACCGCCTCCGAGCGCGACTCGCTCCGCGACTCGGCGGCGCGCTACGTCAGCTATGCCGCCGAATACCGCACGGCCGGACTGCGCTGAGGCTGGGCGCCGGCCGGCGCCTTCGCGGATCCGGGCGCGCCCCTTCGGCGCGTTCATCGCGTCCAGCGCTGCAGGATGACGACGCACTCGGCGGCGTAGAGGAAGATCGTCGCCGAGAAGTAGATCCACACCATCACCGCCACCAGCGCGCCGAGCGAGCCGTAGACGACGTAGAACTGCGCGAGGTTGGTGAGGTACCAGAGGAAGAAGCGGCGCGCCAATTCCCACAGCCCGGTACCGACCGCGCCGCCGAGCAGCGCCTCGCGCCAACCCACCGGCGCATGCGGGAAGATACGGAGCGCGACCGTGAACGACACCAGCACGAGCGCAACCGAGGTCAGGTACTGCACGCGCAAGCCGCGCGCCAGCGGCACCACCAGATCCTTGCCGAGCGGCACCAGGTCGGGATCGGCGTTGAGGGCGTGGAAGATCACCCCGACGTAGAACGAGAACAGAAACACCACACCCATCGCCACCACGACGCTCATCGAGAGCACCCGCGAGCGCATGAAGCTGCGCCGCTTGGTGACCGCGAACAGCCGATCGAGCGCGAACTCGGTGGCGTGGAAGACGAGGCCGGCGGCGATCACCAGGCTGGCGAGCCCGAGCCAGGAGAGCCGCCCGCGATTGGCGACCACCCACTCGATGTTGTGGGTGAAGTCCTCGCTCAGATGCGGGATGAACTCGCGCACCGACGCCAGCACCGCGCGAAAGGTCTCCTGCGACGACCCCATCACGTAGCCGAGAATGGCGATCACCAGGAACAGCACCGGGATCAGTGACAGCAGCGCGTAGAACGAGATCGCCGCCGCGAGCGTCGGACAATCGTCGGCGTAGAACTTGCGCCCGGCGTCGCGCAGGACCGCCCACACCGTCCCTGCCAGGCGGCGCACCCGGTGCGGATCGAGCGCCCCCAGGCGCGGCGAGCCCCCGTCGAGCGGGCGTGACATGGCGCGGCTGCGTCGCATCGATCTCAATCGCGCGCCCGTACCCGTGTGCCGGTCAATCGGAACGCCCTCAATGGCGCGCCCGGAAGCGCACCCGTACCGGTGTGCCTGTCAAACGAAACGCTTCAGTGATGCGCTTCTGGAGATAGCGATGGTAGCTCGGGTGGATGCTCGTCGGCGCGCTCGAGAAGACGGCGATTTCGGGCGGCCGGTGTCCGACTTGCACCGCGTAGTAGATCCGCGGTCGCCGCCCTTGCGCCAGCGGCGGCTCCTGCGCCGCCACCGCGGCGGCCACCACCTCGTTCAAGCGTGCGGTCTTGAGCGTGGCCGCGTGCGCGGCCGCCACACGCGTCACCGCCGGAAGGATGGCGTCGACGCCGGCGCCGGTCAGCGCCGATACCGTCAGCAGCGGCACGCCGGCAACGCTCGGGTAGCGCGCGCGCAGCGCCTCCGTGAAGGTCTTCGCCGAACCGGCGTGCAGATCCCACTTGTTCGCGACCAGTACGACGCCGCGCCCCTCCTGCCACGCGACGGAGGCGAGACGCATGTCCTGGTCGGTCGCCCCTTCCGAAGCGTCGATCACGATCACCGCCACGTCGCCGCGTCCGAGCGTCTCGAGCGCGCGACCCGCGGCAAACCGCTCGATCCGCTCGTGAATGCGACTGCGCCGGCGGATCCCCGCGGTATCGACGAGCACGAACCGGCGCCCACCGACCTCGAGCATGGTATCGACGGCGTCGCGGGTGGTTCCCGCCTGGTCGTGCACCAGCGTCCGTTGAAATCCGAGCAGGCGATTCACCAGCGACGACTTCCCGACGTTGGGACGCCCGATCACGCTGACGCGCACATCGGCCGCATCGGCCACTCGAGGCGTCTGCCGTTGCGCCGCGTCGCCCTCCTCCGCCGCCGCCACCGACACCCGCGCGAGAATCGCCTCGATGAGCGTGGCGATGCCGCGGCCGTGCTCGGCCGAGATCTCGATCAACGCATCGGCACCGAGCCGATAGAACTCGACGGCGCCCGCTTCGCGCCCCGGCGAGTCGAGCTTGTTGACGACGAAGAGCACCGGCGCGCGCCCGCCGCCTGAGCTCGCGCGCCGCCGCCTCATCGGCCGCGCTCAGACCGGCTTTGCCGTCGAGCACGTAGAGCACCAGCGCCGCATCCGCCACCGCCGCGAGGCTGTGCTCGCCGACCGCGCGGTCCAGTCCCGCCGACCCCTCCGCTTCGAACCCGCCGGTGTCGACGAGCAGCACCGTGCGCCCGTCGAAGGTCGCGACCGCCTGATTCAGATCGCGGGTCAGGCCGGGTGTGGGATCGACCAGCGCCTTGCGCCGCCGCAGCAAACGATTGAAGAGCGTCGACTTGCCGGCGTTCGGCCGCCCGACCAGAACGACCCGCGGGAGGTGCGCTCCCGGCGGTGCCGGCATCGGGTCACGAGGCGGGCGCGGAGCCGCGGCCTTGGCGCGCCGGCGCTCGCTTTCCCGCGGCGCGATCCTTCGCCGTGCTCGCCCGCCGCACGCTCACAGCCCGAGCTCCCGCAGCACGCGGTCGTCCGACGTCCATTCGTGCTGCACCTTGACGTGCAGCTCCAGGAACATCCGGCAGCCGAAGAGCGCCTCCAGCTCGACGCGGGCCGCCTGTCCGATGTCGCGGATGCGGCGCCCCTGCTCCCCGATGACGATGCCTTTCTGGGTCGGGCGTTCGACCAGGATGCTGGCCTGAATGACGACCAGGTTGCGTGCCGGCTCCTCGCGAAACTCCTCGATCACGACTGCCGTCGTGTACGGAATCTCGTCGCGTGTCCGCTCGATGATCTTCTCGCGCACGATCTCGGCGGCGAGGAATCGCTCGCTCTGCTCGCTCACCTGATCGGCGGCGTAGAGCAGCGGACCGGCCGGTAGCGCCGCGGCCGTGAGGACGAGGAGCCGCTCGACGTTGTCTCCCGTCACGCCGCTCACCGGAACGACGTCGCCCCCCGGCACGAGCGTCGCGGCCTCGGCGCACACCGGGAGGAGGGCGTTGCGGCTGACGAGGTCGCTCTTGCTGACCGCCACGACCGCCCGGCGGGTCTTCGCCTCGGCGGCCACGGCGCGATCGCCCGCGGTGATACCGGCCGCCGCGTCGACCACCAGGACGACGACGTCCGCGTCGCCGAGCGACCGGCGCGCGGTCGCCACCATGCGGCTATTGAGCAGCGTCTTCGCGGAGTGGATCCCCGGAGTGTCGACGAAGACCATCTGCGCCTCGGGGCGTGTCAGGATGCCGACGATGCGATGACGGGTCGTCTGCGGCTTCGCCGACACCGCCGCGAGCTTGGTCCCCACCAGCCGATTGAGGAGCGTCGACTTGCCGACGTTCGGCCGCCCGACCAGGCCGACGAACCCGGCCCGGTGGCTCGCCTCGTCCGAGGTGTGTGGATCGCGCTCCATTCCTCGGCTCCGGTCGACGATTCCTACCGTCTGAGCCCGCTGCGCAGCTCGCGTGCCAGCTGGTCGACGGTGCTGCTCGTGCCGCCGGCGAGCTTCTGCCGCCACTCGCCCTCGGTCTCGAAGCGGGCGTCGCCGATGGTCTCACTCCAGCGTCCGATGACCTCGCGAATCGCCGCGGCGTCGGCGGGATCGCGACGGTTGGCGCGGACGGCGGCGATCACGTCGGGCACGACGCGCAGGAACGCGCGCAGCGCCATGCCGGTCTTGATGCTGTACTTGCGGCCGTCCCACGCCTTCGCGAACACGCGCTCGATCTGCTTGAAGTAGTTCAGGAAGAAGCGCTTCGCGGCGTCGAGGAAATGGCTGGCGTCGCGGCCGCCGAGCGCCTGGAGGGAGGTGAAGATGTTGCGCAGCTCCTCGGCGAGCGGCGCCTGCGCGACCCTGCCGCGCCCGACGCCGAAGAGCTTGATCTCGCCGTGCAGCGGCGACGTCGGGTCCTCGTTCAGCGCGCGGATGATGTCGTGGCTCGCCGCCAGCACCTTGTCCGGGTAGAGCCGGCGCCCCGCCAGGCTGATCAGGTGCGACGGGTTCAGCTTGGTGTGCTTGGCGTTGATGGTGACGAACAGCTCCACCGCCTGATCGGGCGCGAGATGATCGAAGATCACGGCCGGCACCTGCACGTCGCCGACGGGCCGGTCTCCGCGAGCTGATGCAGCGCCAGCAGTCGGTGCTGGCCGTCGAGCGCGCGCAGCACGCCCTGCTCGGTCGGGAGATGCAGCACGCCGAGCGAACGATTGCTGCCGGCGGTGCGGAACTCGAGGCGGCGATCGGCGACCAGCAGCACGGCGCCGGGAATCGCCGGCAGGTTCCCGGCCTCGGCGCACTGCATGTAGTACTCGATCAGCTCGACGATCTTCTTGCGGATCACCGGGCGCTGGTAGGCCTCGGCGCTGCGCGCGATGCGCTTCTCGAGCAGCTCCCAGTTGATCGCCGCCTTCCGCTTCTTCGCCGCTTGCCGCCGCTCATCGGCACGACGCCGGCGTCGTAGGACAGCACCTCGAAGCGCACGAGCTTCTCGACGTCCGGCCCGGTCAGCACGGCCTGGTAGAAATCGACCCCGAACTGCCGGACCCGCATGGCTGGTACCGCGATCATCGTTGACCTCCCGTTCCGGAGCTGGACACCTTGCGCGCGCCGCGCACCTCCGGTTGCCCACCTGCCTGCTCGGGCGCCGACTCCCGAGCCTCCGTCTGCGCTTGCAGCGCCCGCAGCGCCTCCATCGCCGCTGCCTGCTCGGCGCTCTTCTTGCTCTTGCCCTTCCCCGCGGCCGAGGGTTCGACCGCCGATCGAGATCTGGCTGACGAAATTCTTCGCGTGATCGGGCCCGGTCTCGCGCACGAGCGTGTAGGTCGGCGTCGCCTTGAACATGCGCTGCGTGATCTCCTGAAGGCGCGTCTTGCAGTCCTCGACGGCCCCGGCGGCACGCGCTTGCAGGTCGCTCGCGAACTGACGCGCGAGCACGCGGCGCGCCGCCATGAAGCCACGATCGAGGTAGATGGCGCCGATCAGCGCCTCGAAGCTGGCCGCCAGGATCGATTCCTTGTCGCGACCGCCGCTCTTCTCCTCGCCCTTGCCGAGCTTGAGCGCCAGCCCCAAGCCCGAGCCCGCGCGCCTTGTCGGCGAGCACGTGCGCGTTCACCAGCGAAGCGCGCAGCTTCGAGAGGTCGCCCTCCTGGTGGCGCGGAAACTGCCGCATCAAGAGATCGCTGACGACGAGATCGAGCACGGCGTCGCCGAGGAACTCGAGCTTCTCGTTGTTGCGGGTGGCGCTCGCCGCCGTGAGCGACCGGTGCGTCAGCGCGGTCTCGAGCAGCTCCGGCTTGCGGAAGCGATAGCCGATCTGCTCCTCGATCTCGTGGCTCACGCGACCCCCTGCGCCGGCGCGTGCAACGCGCTGCCGATCCAACCGCCGCCCATCACCTCTTCGCCACGGTAGAAGACCGCCGCCTGTCCTGGCGTCACCGCTCCGACGGGGGCGTCGAACCACACTTCCACCCGATCCGCGCCGGCGCTCACCAGGCGCGCCGGCACCGGCGACGTGACGATGACGGATCTGCACGTGCGCGCGCTCGACCGGGCTCGTGGCCCACCGGACGCGCTCGGCGATCAGACCGTCGGCGAGCGTGCTCCGCTTGCCGCCGACCCGCACCGTCCCGGAGTCGGGATCGATCCCGGTCACGTACTGCGCCGCGCCGCCGCCGAGCCCGAGGCCGCGCCGCTGGCCGATCGTGAAGCGGTGCACGCCGCCGTGCGCGCCGAGCGTCCGACCGTCCTCGCCGACGATCCGTCCGGGCCGCAGATCCTCGCGCCGCGCGTCACGCTCGACGAAGGTCGCGTAGTCGCGGTTCGGCACGAAGCAGATCTCCTGGCTCTCCGGCTTGTCGGCGACCGTGAGTCCCAGTCGACGAGCGGTTGCCCGCACCTCGTGCTTGGTGAGCGTCGCCGAGCGGGAAATGCGTCCGCGCAAGCTGCGCCGCGTCAAGCCGAAGAGGAAGTAGCTCTGGTCCTTTGCGGTGTCCCGGGCGCGCAGCAGGCGGGTCCGCCCGTCGACGTCGGTGAGCACGCGGGCATAGTGACCGGTGGCGATCAGCTCGGCGCCGAGGGCGCCCGCTCGTCGCCACAGCTCGTCGAACTTGAGGTCCTGGTTGCAGAGCACGCACGGATTCGGCGTCCGTCCGCGCAGGTACTCGGCGGTGAAGACGTCCATCACCCGGGTGCGAAACGCGTCGCGCCAGGTTCCAGACGTAGTACGGGATCCCGAGTCGCGCCGCGACGCGGCGCGCATCGCGAAAGTCCTCGAGCGAGCAGCACCCCTGCCCCGCGCGCACGCTCGCCGCCGGTCGCGAAGCGAGCAGCATCGAGACGCCGACGACGTCGTAGCCGGCCTCGCGCAGCAGCGCCGCGGCGACCGAGCTGTCGACGCCGCCGCTCATCGCGACTACGACGCGCGTGCCGGCCATGCCGCCTCCTCACGCCGGAGCCGGGCGCGCGCCAGTACCGCCGGCAGCACCGCCAGGACCGCATCGACGTCAGCGGTGGTGCTCGCCCAACCGACGCTGAAGCGCAGTGCGCTTGCCGCGTCCGCACGATCCCGACCCATCGCCAGCAGCACGTGCGACGGCTCACTGGCGCCCGCTGCGCATGCCGAGCCGGCGGAGACCGCAAAGCCCTCGAGATCGAGGGCTGCCACGAGGCTCTCGCCGACGACGCCCGGGAAGGTCACGTTCAGGATGTGGGGTGCCGCGGACGCGACACCGCGTGGCTTCGTCCGGCGACCCTTGCGCTCGCGTCGATCGCGGCGATGCCGGCGCGGAGACGACCAGTGAGGGCACGAAGGCGCGCCGGCTCCTCGGCGAGCGTGCGCACGCGCGGCGGCGAACGCCGCCGCGAAACCGGCGAGCGCGGGAACGTTCTCGGTGCCCGGCCGCAGGCCCTGCTCCTGGGGGCCGCCGTGCTGGAGCGCGGCGAGTGCCGTCCCGCGGCGCACGTACAAGGCGCCGGTGCCGAGCGGCCCGCCGACCTTGTGACCCGACAGCGTGAGCAGATCGCAGCCGAGCGCGTTCGACGTCGAGGGGCAGGACGGCCGCCGCTTGCGCCGCGTCGACGTGGACGATCGCGCCGACCCGCGCTCGCCGCCGCCACCAGCGCGGCCGCGACGGCTGCAGCACTCCGGTCTCGGCGTTCACGAGCGCGACCGAGAGCAGGTCGGGCGCACTCGCGCCGCACCGCCTCGGCTTCGGTCACGCCGGCGGCGGACACCGGCAGCTCACGCAGCTCGATGACCCTGGCGGGCGAGCGTCCGCAGCCGGCTGCAGCACCGACGCGTGCTCGCTCGCGGGCACCGCGATCCGCAGGCGCCGCCCCGCCGCTGCGGCCACGCCGCCGAGCGCGAGGTTGTTGGCCTCCGTCGCGCCGCTCGTGAAGACGACCTCGAGCGGGTGGGCGCCGATCGCCGCCGCGATCTCCTCGCGCGCGGCCTCGAGACGGGCGCGGGCTTGCGCGCCCGCACGGTGGACGCTCGAGGCGTTTCCCGGACCGCAGGTCGAACGCTTCGGCGACCGCGGCCGCGGCCGACTGGCGGAGCGGCGCCGCCGCCGCATAGTCGAGGTAGACCATGCTCATTCCGCGTGCGGCCGCGCCGTCAGCCCTCGCTCAGGAACGCCTTGACGCGCCGGAGGTCCTCGTCCTCCTCGCTGCGGCGCGCTTCGACGCTTCCCTGGCGGACGGCGAGCTCGTCGATCTTGCGCTCGATCTTCTCGACGTGGTCGACCAGCACCGAGATTGCGCGCGCCACCGGGTCGGGCAGGTCGCCGTGATCGAGGTCGATGAGCTCGATGCCCCCCGCGCGCCGCACCGTCGCCGCGCACCACCCGCCCGGGAATGCCGACGACCGTCGAGTCCGGCGGCACGGAGTGGATCACCACCGAGCCGGCGCCGATGCGGCTGCGCGCGCCGATCGTCACCGGCCCGAGCACGGTCGCGCCGGTCGTAATGACGACGTAGTCCTCGATCGTCGGGATGGCGCTTCCCCTTCTTCAGACTCGTCCCGCCGAGGGTCACGCCTTGATAGAGCGTGACGTCGTCGCCGATCTCGGCGGTCTCGCCGATGACGACGCCCATGCCGTGATCGATGAAGAAGCGCCGGCCGATGGTGGCGCCGGGATGGATGTCGATGCCGGTCAGGAAGCGGCCGACGTTGCTGACGACAGCGCGCCGGCAGCTTCAGGCCGCGCTGCCACAGCCAGTGCGCCGCACGGTAGAAGATCAGCGCGTGCACGCCGGGATAGGCGAGCACGATCTCGAGCGTCGAGCGCGCCGCCGGATCGCGCTCGAAGACGACGCGGACGTCCTCCTTGATGTGCTCCCAGGTACGGCTCGGCATCAGGTCTCCGCCGTGGCCGGCGCGACGTGCGGCTTCCGGGCGTGCCGACCGCCGCCGCCGTGGCGCGCGCCGGCGTCGCGCCGCGTCGCGCCTTTGCCGTCCTTGTAGAGCTTGTAGTCGAGCTGTCGACCAGCGCCTGCCAGCTCGCCTCGATCGACGTTGTGCGACACGCCGACCGTGCCCCAGCGCTCGTGCGCGTCGCCCGACTCGATCAGCACGCGCACGATCGGCGCCGGTGCCGCTCGTCGCCGCCGAGCACGCGCACCTTGTAGTCGAGCAGCCGCACCTCCTCGATCTCGGGATAGAACTTCGCCGAGCGCCTTGCGCAGCGCGCGGTCGAGGGCGTTGCACCGGCCCGTTGCCCTGCGCCGCCGTGTGCTCGATCTGCGCCGTCGGGGCCCTCGAGCATGATCGTCGCCTCGGCGATCGGCGGCTCGTCCTCGATCGCGCTTCTCGTCGATCGACGCGGAAGCCGATCAGCTCGAAGTAGCGCGCGCGTCGCCGTGCAGCGCGCTGCTGCATGCAGCAGCTCGAAGCGACGCCTCGGCGCCCTCGAACTGGTAGCCGCGGTGCTCGAGCTCCTTCACCTCCGTCGAGCAGCGCGCGCACCGTCGGGTCGTGGCTCTCGAGGTCGACGCCGAACTCGCGCGCCTTGTAGAGGATGTTGGCGCGGCCCGAGAGATCGGAGACCAGCACGCGCTGGTGGTTGCCGACCAGCGCCGGGTCGATGTGCTCGTAGGTCTCGCGGGTTGCGCTGCACCGCGGCGACGTGCAGCGCCGCCCTTGTGCGCGAAGGCGCTCTGGCCGACGTAGGCCTGGCGCTTGTTGGGCTCGCAGGTTGGCGAGCTCGTAGACGAAGTGCGACGAGCTCTGCGAGCCTGCGCAAGCTGCTCGGCGCTGACGCACGTGGTAGCCGAGCTTCAGCTGCAGCGTCGGCGATGACCGAGCACGAGGTTGGCGTTGCCGCAGCGCTCGCCGAAGCCGTTGATCGTCCCCTGCACCTGGACGGCGCCGTGCTCGACGCGCGGTCAAGCGTGTTCGCGACCGCCAGCTCGCAGTCGTTGTGGCAGTGGATGCCGAGCGGCGTCGTCGACCGCCGCGCGCGCCGCCGTCGACGCCGGCGGCGACCTCGCCGGCAGCGCGCCGCCGCGGTGTCGCACAGGCAGAGAGCGTCGGCGCCGGCCTCGGCGGCGGCGCGCGACGCACTGCGAGCGCGTACTCGGGATTCGCGGCGATAGCCGTCGAAGAAGTGCTCGGCGTCGAAGATCACCTCGTCGACGTGCGCGCTGCAGGTAGCGCACCGAGTCGTGCGATGACCTCGAGGTTCTGCCGCGAGCGGGATGCGCAGGTCGTCGCGCACGTGCAGGTCCCAGGTCTTGCCGACGATGGTCACCACCGGCGTCTCGGCGCGCAGCAGCATGTCGAGGTTCTGGTCCTCGGCGGCGCCGTCACGCCGGCGCGCCGCGTCGAGCCGAAGGCGGCGACCTGGCGTGCGCGCAGCTCGCAGCTTGCGCGACGGCGCGGAAGAACGCCTCGTCGCGCGGATTCGAGCCCGGCCAGCCGCCCTCGATGTAGTGCGATGCCGAACTCGTCGAGCCGCTCGGCGATGCGCAGCTTGTCCTCGAGCGTGAAGCGCGACGTCCTCGCGCCTGACAGCCGTCGCGCAGCGTGGTGTCGTAGATCTGGATCGTGCTGCTCACGTCGCGCCTCCGGCGCCTGCGCTCGACGAACGCGTCGTGCAGCGCGCGCACCGCGAGCTCGGCGTACTTCGCGTCGACCACGACCGAGATCTTGATCTCCGAGGTCGAGATCATCTGGATGTTGATGCCCTCGCGCGGCGAGCACCTCGAACATGCGCGCGGCGACGCCGGCGTGGCTGCGCATGCCGAGCCCGACGATCGAGACCTTGGCGACGTCGGTGTCGGCGCGTGACGCCCTGCGGCGCCGATCTCGCGCGCCGTCGCGCTCGACCAGCGTCGAGCGCCTGGTCGTAAGTCGCCGCTGCGGCACCGTGAAGGTCAGGTCGGTGTCGCCGTCGGCGCTGGCGTTCTGGATGATCATGTCGACGACGATGTTGGCGTCGGCGATCGGGCCGAAGACGCGCGCCGCGAGCCCGGGCGGTCGGGCACGCCGCGCAGCGTGATCTTCGCCTCGTCGCGGTCGAGGCGACGCCGGAGACGAGGACGTCTTCCATGCTCGCTTCCTCCTCGCACGACCCAGGTGCCCTCGCCGTCGTCGAAGCTCGAGCGCACGTGCACCGGCACGCCGTAGCGCTTGGCGAACTCGACCGAGCGGATCTGCAGCACCTTGGCGCCGAGGCTCGCGAGCTCGAGCATCTCGTCGTAGCGAGATGCGCGTCGAGCTTGCGCGCCTGCGGGACAGATGCGCGGGTCGCTGGTGTAGACGCCGTCGACGTCGGTGTAGATCTCGCAGACGTCGGCCTGCAGCGCCGCCGCGAGCGCCACCGCGGTGGTGTCGCGAGCCGCCGCGGCCGAGCGTGGTGATGTTGCCGTCGTCGTCGACGCCCTGGAAGCCGGCGACCACGGCGACGCGCCCGCCGTCGAGCGCCGCGCGAGCGCGCTCGCCGTCGATGCTGCGGATGCGCGCCCGGCCGTAGGCGCTGTCGGTGTCGATCCGGACCTGGTGGCCGAGGAACGAGACGCGCCGGGCACGCCGCGCTCGCTGCGAGCGCGAGCGCCGAGCAGCGCCGCGGTCACCTGCTCGCCGGTCGCGACGAGCACGTCGATCTCGCGCTCGGTCGGGCTGCGGGCGCGACCGCGTGCGCCAGCTCGAGCAGGCGGTTGGTCTCGCCCGGCCATCGCCGAGACCACCACCACCAGGTCGTCGCCCGCCGCGCGGCGCGCGCCACCCGGCGCGGCGACGTCGCGGATGCGCTCGACGTCGCCGACCGAGGTGCCGCCGTACTTCTGGACGATCAGGCTCATGCGCTACAGCGTTGCCGGGATGCGAGCGTCGTCGACGAGCGACCGCGGCGCGCTGCCCGCGAGCCTCGAAGCGACGAGCCGGCCGCCCCGGCCCGGCGAACGTCTATCCGAACCACGAAGGTAGTCATCCAGCGGCTCGCGGGCAGGCGCTCGAACCACTCGATGGCCGCGACGCCCGGGCCGTAGACGATACTCGCGCAGCGCCAGCAGATCGACCTCCCCGGGCTCGCAGGCGGTAGAGGTCGACGTGGTGGAGCGGCAGGCGGCCGCCCGGTACTCGGCGACCATCGTGAACGTCGGGACTCGCGACCTGTCGCCCGGCGACACCGAGCCGCGGCGAGGCCGCGGACGAGGCAGGTCTTGCCGGCGCCGAGCTCGCCGACGAGCCCGATCACGTCGCCTGCGCTCCGCGACGGCACCCAGTCGAGCGGCCGAGCGGCTTCGGTCTCGCGTCGACGGACGCTCGTGAGGACGACGTCGTCACGCGCTCGACGAGGCACGGCCGCCGCAGCGCGCTGCGGTCGTCGGCGGGCAGCTCCGCGATGAGGTCCGAAGCGAGGAGGCCGACCTTGCCCCGGCGCGCGGCGACCCGTCGGCGGCGGCCCGTGCAGGAAGACGCCGAGGCCGCGCCGCTTCGTCGGCCGGAAGCCCCTGGGCGAGCAAGCCCGCCGATGATGCCCGCGAGCACGTCGCCCGTGCCGCCGCTCGCCATGCCGGGGTTGCCGGTCGGGTTGATCCAGACCCGCCCGTCCGGCGCGGCGATGATCGTGCGCGCGCCCTTCAGCACCACGACGACCGCCGCGTTCGGCGGCGAGCGCGCGGGCGCTCCCCAGGCGGTCGGCCTGCACGGCGCCGGTCGGCAGGCCGGCGAGTCGCGCCATCTCGCCCGGATGCGGCGTCAGGACGAGCGGCCGCTCCGGCGTCGCCCAGCGTCCGGACGGCGGAGCTTCGCGAGAGCAGTTGAGCGCGTCGGCGTCGACGACGGCCGGGAGACGGCGTGCGCCGACCAGCCAGGCGACGAGCCGGCGACGCTCCTCGCGAGACGCCGATGCCCGGGCCGACGACCACGGCGTCCTTGCCCTCGAGGAGCTGCCTCGTACGGCGGCGTCGTCGGGAATGCGAGGCCGCCCGCGCGTCGTCGGGGAGCGCGTCGTCATCGCCTCGAGGAGCGCCGCCGGCGATCGAGCGGACAGCAGCGACGCCGGGCAGCCGACGGTGACCAGACCGGCGCCGGCGCGCGCCGCGGCCCGCGCCGCGAGCAGCGCCGCGCCGGTCTTGCCGAGCGAGCCGGCGATCACCAGCACGTGCCCGTGGTCGCCTTTGTGCGCCTCGGGATCGCGCGGGCGCAGCAATGCGAGCGGCGTCGTCCGCCAGCGACGATCGCGGTCGCGGCGGATCGACCTCGGCGACGCGCCTCGTCGGGAATGCCGATGTCGACGACCGCGAGCGTCGCCGGCGTAGCGTGCGCCCGGGATAGAGCACGGTGCCGATCTTCGGCGAAGGCGAACGCGCCGTCAGCTCGGCCTCGACGGCGACCCCGAGCGGCACGCCGCGGTCGGCGTCGAGGCCGGAGGGGATGTCGACCGCGACGGTCGGCAGGCCGCTCGCGTTGATCAGCGCGATGCCTCGGCGGCAAGCCCGCGACTCGCCTGCGAGGCCGGTGCCGAAGAGCGCGTCGACGACGCAGCCGGCGCGTGCCGAGCGGCGCGCGCGAGCGGCGTCAGGTCGCCGGCGGCGACCGACCTCGCACGCGCGCCGCCCGCGCTTCGCCAGGCGCGCAGCTTGCGCGCGCGTCGCGCCGGCGATCTCGCTGGCGTCGGCCGCGCGAGCACGACCTCGGCGCGCACGCCGGCGGCGCTTCAGCGCGCGCGCGACGACGAAGCCGTCGCCGCCGTTGTTGCCCTTGCCGGCGACGATGACGACGCCGCGCTGCGGACGTGCGGAAAGCGCTGCAGCAGCGACCTCGGCGGCGCCGCGCCGGCGCGCTCCATCAACGTCGCCGCCGGCATGCCGAGCTCGATCGCGAGCGCGTCGAGCCGGCGCATCTCGGCCGCGGTCGTGACGATCACGATCCGGCGACCAGCGCGCCGCATCTCGCGCACCGCGCCGCTCCATGCCGACGAGCACCGCGCGCGCGACGATGCTGTGGCCGATGTTGAGCTCGTCGATGCTCCGGCAAGCGCCGCGACCGGCCGACGTTGTCGAGCGGAGGCCGTGGCCGGCGTTCACGATCAGGCCGGCGCCGGCGCCTGCGCGCGCCGCCGTGCCGCACGATCGGCGAGCTCGGCGCGCTCCGCCGTCGGCATCGCGGCTCGCGCGTAGCGCCCGGTGTGCAGCTCGATCGCGTCGGCGCCGAGCTGCTGGCTGGCGCGTCGATCTGCGCCGGCTCGGGATCGATGAAGAGGCTCACGCGGATGCCCGCCGTCGCGCAGCCGCTCGACCGCGTCGCGCAACGTCCGCGCCGGCTGCCCGGCGACGTCGAGGCCGCCCTCGGTGGTGACCTCCTCGCGCCGCTCGGGCACGAGGCAGACGTCGGCGGGCGTGATGCGGAGCGCGATCGCGACCATCTCCGCGTCGCCGCCATCTCGAGGTTCAGCTCGACGCGCAGCGCCGCCGCAGGACGATCGACGTCGGCGTCCTGGATGTGGCGGCGGTCCTCGCGCAGGTGCACCGTGATGCCGTCCGCCCCGCC
This sequence comes from uncultured delta proteobacterium, assembly GCA_963846105.1. GTDB lineage: Bacteria > Desulfobacterota > Binatia > UTPRO1 > UTPRO1 > CAWJUT01. Next base: position 16,771 of record CAWJUT010000003.1, on the reverse strand, counting down.
CCGCTCGGCGGCAGCGCCGCCTCGACGGATCGGGATAGGCGACGCCGCGCGCCTGGCGCACCGTCGCGACGTGGTCGATGTTGACGCCGAGCGAGCCATGGCGTCCATCGCCACGATCAGCGCGCGGACGCTGCGACGGGCTCGCGCAGGCACGGCGACGGCTCGGCACGACGCGTCGCTCCGGCTCCGCGCCGGTCCGAGCGCCTCGCGACGCGTCGGCGATCTCGTCGCGAGGCTCCACCTGCGCGTCCGCCCTCGACCATCACGCGCACGAGCGGCTCGGTGCCCGAGTAGCGCACGAGCACCCGGCCGCGGCCGCCGAGCGCTCGCTCGACACCGTCGACGGCTCGCCGCACGGCCGGCACTCGATCGAGGTCGCGCTTCTCGCGCACCGGCACGTTCACCAGCACCTGCGGGAACCGCTGCATGACCCGCGCGCAGCTCGGAGAGCGGCTGCCTCGCTCGACCCGCATGACGCCGAGAATCGGCGAGCGCGGTGATGAGGCCGTCGCCGGTGGTGGTGTGGTCGAGGAAGACGACGTGGCCCGACTGCTCGCCGCCGAGGTTGTAGCCGCCGCGCACCATCTCCTCGACGACGTAGCGGTCGCCGACCTGGCGTCCTCACGACGCGATCCCGAGCTCGCGCATCGCGAGGTCGAGGCCGAGGTTGCTCATCACGCGTGGCGACGAGCGTGCGCTGCGCGCAGCCGCCCTGCGCGGCCAGCTCGCGCGCCGCGATCGCCAGCACCGCGTCGCCGTCGACCACCTCGCCGTGCTCGTCGACGAGGATGGCAGCGGTCGCGCGTCGCCGTCGAGCGCGACGCCGACGTGGGCGCGCTGCTCGCTGCACCGCTGCGCTGCAGGCGCCGCGGGTGCAGAGCGCGCCGCAGTCGCGGTTGATGTTCTCGCCGTCGGGCTCGACGCCGATGCGTCGTGACACGCGGCGCCGAGCTCCTCGAGCACCTCGGGCGCCGACCCGGTAGGCGGCGCCGTGCGCGCAGTCGATGACGACGCGCAGGCCGTCGAGCGTCAGGTGCGCGGGAAGGTGTTCTTCACGAACACGTTGTAGCGGCCGAGCGCGTCGTCGATGCGGAACGCCTTGCCGATCTCGTCGGCGGTCGGACGCAGGTGATCGATCGCGTCGTCGAGCACCAGACGCTCGATCTCGAGCTCGACCTCGTCGGGGAGCTTGAAGCCGTGGCTGGCGAAGAACTTGATGCCGTTGTCCTGAAACGGGTTGTGCGAGGCGGAGATGACCACGCCGGCGTCGGCGCGCAGGCTGCGGGTGAGGAAGGCGATGCCCGGGCGTCGGCAGCGGCCCGACCAGCAGCACGTCGACGCCCATCGAGCAGATGCCCGAGGCCATGGCGGTCTCGAGCATGTAGCCCGAGAGCCGCGTGTCCTTGCCGATGATGATCTTGTGCCGGCGCGGGCGGCGCTGGAACACGTGGGCGACGGCGCGGCCGAGGCGCAGCGCCGTCTCCGACGTCATCGGCTCGACGTTCGCGATGCCGCGGACGCCGTCGGTGCCGAAGAGCTGGCGGGAGTGTCCGCGTGTGCTCGCGACTCGCTCGGCTCTCGCTCATCTCCGGGCTCCTGTCTTCTTCTCGAGGATCTGCAGCCTGAGACTGTCGGGTTCCGTCTTCACCAGCTCGACCCCGGCCGGGACCACGACCTGCGACCACCACCGTGTGCGTGCCGGCTCCGAGGTCGGCGCCGTCGACCGAGACGGCGCCGCGCTTCGAGCTTCAGCTCCCGCACGGACGCCTGCGGGCCCGCGCACGGTGACCTTGACATGCGGCGGGCGCAGCTGAAAGGGCCGATCGCACGTTCAGCACCTCGACCGGCACGCCTTGCAGCTCACGCGTTCGTCACGCACTTGCTCGACCGAGACCTGCACCGTCACGCCGCTCGGCGTGACGCGTACAGTCGTCGCCCCGGACCAGGCCGAGCGCCGGCGCGTCGAGGCGGTCGAGGCCGGCGAGCTCGAGCGGCTCGGTCTCGACCGCCTTGAGGTTCGTCGACCTCGCTCGCCGGTCCCGTGACCTCGACCTTCTCGGGGGCGACCACGATGCCCTCGACGCGATAGCCGTCGGGGAGCTCGCCGTTGCGCGCGACCCGTACCGGCAACGGACACGCGTCCGCACCCGCTCGAGCTGCACCGTCACCCGCGACGGCTCGATGTCGAGGATGCGCACGCCGCGCGGTACCCGGCATCATGTCGTCGCGGATCTTCAAGCGCACGTCCGACCCGGGCGCGACGCCGCGCAGGTCGAGCGCGACGGCGGGCGCGACGGGCGTCGAGCGGCCGAGCAGCGTGCCGCGGGCCGCTGCAAGCGTCACGCGCGATCGGTCGTCGACCGCGCTCGGCGGATCACCAGCATCGATGCGCTCCGGGAGGTTGCGCAGCTCGAGCGGAAACTGAGCAGCACCTGGGTCTCGCGCTCGCCGGCGTTGACGAAGAACCACAGCGCGAAGGCGCAGCACCGACGGCGAACAGCTTGGCAGCCGAAGCGTTGCGGCGCAACGGGCGCCGTCGCAGCGCGACGCGCGGACGCAGTCGAGCGCGCCATCAGGCCACCAGCTGCTGCAGCGTGCTGCGCAGCGTGCCGGCGTCGACGTCGCGCGTGATCCGGCCCTCGCGGACGAGCGAGATCTTCCCGTCCTCCTCGGACACCACGATCACCACGGCGTCGGTCTCCTCGGTGAGGCCGATCGCGGCGCGGTGGCGGGTGCCGAGCGTCTTGCTGACGTTCGGGTTGGTGGTGAGCGGCAGGAAGCAGCCGGCCGCGGTGATGCGCCCTGCTGCATGATGAGCGCGCCGTCGTGGATCGGCGAGGACGGCAGGAAGATGCTCAGGATCAGCTCCTTGCGTGACCTGCGCGTCGAGGCGCGTGCCCGCCCTCGATGTACTCGTTCAGCCCGACCTCGCGCTGCGAGCACGATCAGCGCGCCGACGCGCCGGCCGGCGAGCAGTACCGCCGCGCGCGTGATCTCCTCGATCGCCTGGCCCTGCGCCACCCGCTGCATGCGGCCGAGAAAGCGGGCCGGTGCCGACCTGGGTCAGCACGCGGCGGATGTCGTTCTGGAAGACGACGACGATCAGGATCAGCGAGCAGTGCCGAGCGAGTCGAGGACCCAGTTGACCGTGTAGAGCTCGAAGTACTGCGCGGCCAGATAGATGGCCGTAGCACCATCGAAGGCCGATCAGCATCGGCACGGCGCGCGTGCCGCGGATCAGGTTCATGAGCCGGTAGACGACGAAGCCGACGATCAGGATGTCGACGCCGTCCTGCCAGCGGAAGTCGTTGAAGCAGCGCTCATCGACGCGGCGCCACGCGTACCGCTCGCAGCACGGCATCGGCGACGGCGAGCGCGCGCCGCGTGGCGGCGACGTCGTGGACGCGGACGACGCGCGCGCCGCGGCCGCCGCCAGCGCCGCCGCGGCCAGCGAGGCCGCCAGGCGCTCGTCGGCCGGCGTCCGCCGTCGAGCGGCGCCGAGAAACGCCTTCCGCGACGCCCCGACCAGGACCGGATACGCCGAGCGCGGCCAGCGCGTCGAGGCGCGCGAGCAGCGCCAGGTTGTGCTCGCGCCGCTTGCCGAAGCCGATGCCGGGGTCGAGCACGATGCGCGTCGCCGGCGATGCCGGCCGCGCGCGCCGCCGCCGCACGCTGCCGCGAGGAAGTCGCGCGACCTCGCGCGACCACGTCGTCGTAGCGCCGGCGCGCGCTGCATCGTGGCCGGCGTGCCCTGCATGTGCATGAGCACGATGGGCACGCCGCGCTCGGCGACGCAGCGCGCAGCATCGCCGGGTCGATGCGGCCGGCGCAGACGTCGTTCACGATGTCGGCGCCGGCGGCGAGCGCGGCCGCCGCGACCGCGGCCTTGGTCGTGTCGACCGAGAGCGGCACCTCGGTCTCGCGGCGCAGCGCGTCGCGAGCACGGGGACGACGCGCGCGCGCTCCTCGTCGGCCGCGACCGGCGTCGCGCCCGGGCGCGTCGATTCGCCGCCGACGTCGAGCAGGTCGGCCCCGCCGGCGACCAGCCGCGCGCGCCAGCGGCGAGCGCGTCGTCGAGGGTCGCAGATGCGGCCCCCGTCGTAGAACGAGTCGGGGGTGACGTTCAGGATCGCCCATGAGCGCCGTCCGACCGGCGGCAGAAGGCCGCGTCACCGCGGCGCGCGTCGTCATGAGCGCCGCCGCGCACGAAGCCATCCGAGCGCGCGCGCACTCGGACTCAGGCGCTGGCGGCACCCACGCCCGAGGCCGTTGCCTCCGCCGCAGCTGCGAACGATCTCGTCGATCTCGGCGCCGTCGAGGACCTCGCGCTCGAGCAGCGCCTCGGCCATCGTGTGCAGGACCTCGATGTTGTCGCTTGAGCAGCCTCTTGGCGCGCTCGTAGCGCCTCGAGGATGATGCGCCGCACCTCGTTGTCGATCTCGACGGCGGTGCTCTCCGAGTAGTCCTGCGTCTGGGTGAAGTCGCGGCCGAGGAAGATCTGCTCCTCCTTCTTGCCGAAGGTCATCGGGCCGAGCTTCTCGCTCATGCCCCACTCGCAGACCATCTTGCGCGCCAGCTCGGTCGCCCTCTCGATGTCGTTGCCGGCGCCGGTGGTCATGTGGCCGAGCACCAGCTCCTCGGCGGCGCGGCCGCCGAAGAGGATCGTCGAGGTTGTTCATCGAGGAACTCCTTGGTCGTAGCGTGTGGCGGTCGTCGATCGGCACCTGCTGCGTGAGCCCGAGCGCCATGCCGCGCGGGATGATCGTGACCTTGTGGACCGGATCGGCGCCCGGCAGGAGCTTGGCGACCAGCGCGTGCCCCGCCTCGTGGTAGGCGGTGTTGCGCCGCTCCTCGAGGCTGATGATCATGCTGCGGCGCTCCGAGCCCATCATCACCTTGTCCTTGGCGATCTCGAAGTCGATCATCGTCGACGCGCTCCTTGTTCTGGCGCGCGGCGAGCAGCGCCGCCTCGTTGACGAGGTTCTCGAGGTCGGCGCCGGCGAAGCCCGGGCGTGCCGCGCGCCAGCAGCTCGATGTCGACGTCGTCGCCGAGCGGCACGCGGCGCGTGTGCACCTTGAGGATGCCCTCGCGGCCCTTCACGTCCGGGCCGCGGCACCACGACGCGGCGGTCGAAGCGGCCGGGGCGCAGCAGCGCCGGATCGAGCACGTCGGGCCGGTTGGTGGCGGCGATCAGGATGACGCCCTCGTTGGTCTCGAAGCCGTCCATCTCGACGAGGAGCTGGTTGAGCGTCTGCTCGCGCTCGTCGTGGCCGCCGCCGAGGCCGGCGCCGCGATGGCGGCCGACGGCGTCGATCTCGTCGATGAAGATGATGCAGGGCGCGTTCTTCTTGCCCTGCACGAACAGGTCGCGCACGCGCGAGGCGCCGACGCCGACGAACATCTCGACGAAGTCGGAGCCGCTGATCGAGAAGAACGGCACGCCCGCCTCGCCGGCGATGGCGCGCGCGAGCAGCGTCTTGCCGGTGCCCGGCGGGCCGACCAGCAGGACGCCCTTCGGGATGCGGCCGCCGAGCTTGGTGAACTTCTTCGGGTCCTTCAGGAAGGCGATGATCTCCTCGAGCTCTTCCTTCGCCTCGTCGATGCCGGCGACGTCGTTGAAGGTGACCTTGTGCTGGTTCTCGGTGAGCAGCTTGGCGCGGCTCTTGCCGAACGACATCGCCTTGCCGCCGCCGACCTGCATCTGGCGCATGAAGAAGATCCACACGCCGATCAGCAGCAGCATCGGGAACCACTGGACGAGGCGACCACGTACCAGGGCTCGCCGTCCTCGCGGCGCGCCTCGATCTCGACGCCCTTCTCGCGCAGATCGCTCGACCAGCTCCGGGTCGTCGGGCGCGAAGGTCTTGAACGCGCTCGCCGGTGGTCTCGCTTGCCGCGAATGTCCTGCCCCTGGATGGTGACCTCGGCGACCTCGCCCTTCTCGACGGCGCTCAGGAAGTCGCTGAAGCTGATCTCCGGATCGCGGGTCGGCTGCTTGGTGAACAGGTTCACCAGCAGCAGGACCATCAGCACGAGCAGGAGCCAGAGCGCGAGGTTTCGCGAAAGTTGGTTCACCGTCTGATCTCCCTTGCGCATCGACGCAGAAGCGTCGTCAAAGTACCACAGCGAGCGCGGGGGCAGCAATCGTGTTACGTGCGTTCCGACGCGTCGGTCCGCTCTCGGCGCCCGTCGGGCGCCGCGCTCGGCGCGGATCACCCACGCACGCCGTGTCGCCGCCGTGACCAGCGCCAGGTCGCTGCGTGCGCAACCCGGCACCCACAGCACCGCGCCACCGGCGACGACGAGCGGATAGCCGTCGCGGCGCGGACGCGGCACACGGCGGGCGATGAGCAGGCGCTTGATCGACGTGTGTCCGTCGAGGCCGAGCGGCCGCATGCGGTCGCCGGGCCGGCGACTGCGCACGGTGAGCGGCTGAGCGACCTGATCGGCATCGACGACACAGACGGCGTCACCGGGCGCCGGCGCCATCGCCGGCGAAGCGGCGCACAGGCGAAGACGCCAGCCGTCGGGCGTTGTCACGTCGCCGTCGAGGGCGAGCGCCAGCTCGTAGGGCGGCGCCGTCGGCTCCTCCGCGCCAGGCCGAAACACGAGCCACCGCTCACGGCGCTCGATGGTACCACCCGGCACGCGCACCTGCCCGCCGCTTTCGCGCCCGAGCAACGCCAGCGCCGCCTCGACGTGCACGGCGCCGAGACGCCGCCCGCTGCCGTGCCGGCGCCACCATTGTCTCACGCCGCGGCGGGCGATCGGCGCGTCGAGCGAGCTCAGCACCGCGCCATCGAGCCGTGCCTCGGTCCCGAGCGCCGTCGTCGCCAGACGGTCGAGGACGGCGTCCTCGTCGCGCAGCACGTCCGCCAGGCGCGCGAGCGCGCTCGTGAGTCTCGGGTTGAACTCGCGCGCCAGTGCCGGAAGAAACCCGGCACGCAGCCGCGCGCGCTCGCGCCCGAGGTCGAAGTTGCTGCGGTCGCGCCGCCACTCGAGATCCCGCTCCACCAGAAAGGACCGCACCTGCACACGATCGCAGAGGATCAGCGGTCGAATGATGCGGCCACGCCGCGGCGGGATGCCGAGAAGACCGCGCCGGCCGCTGCCTTTCAGCACACGCGCCAGCACGGTCTCGGCCTGATCATCCTGGGTATGCGCGGTGGCGATCTTGCTCGCCGCGAACGACGACGCCGCCCGCTCCAGGAAGGCGTAGCGCGCCCGCCGCGCCTCGGCCTCGAGATTCGCATGCGACACCCTCGCCTCTTCACAACGAAGCGGCACGCCGAGATCGGCGGTCAGACGCTCGACGAAGGCGCGATCGGCGACGCTCTCCGCACCGCGCAGCCCGTGGTCGAGGTGGGCGGCCACGACCTCGATGCCGAGCGCGTCGCGGAGCTCGTGCAACGCCGACAGCAAGGCCACCGAATCGGCGCCACCCGACACCGCCACCAGCACCCGGTCACCTGGCGCCAAGAGATCGTAGCGGCGGACCGCCGCGCGAAGCGCGTCGAGGAGCGTGCGCGCCATCGTGGCATCAAAGCACGGGCTCGCGAGGCCCACAAATCACGCGCCATCGCCGCATCAAAGCCCGGGGTCGGCAACGCCACAAATTGCGCCGCCCCAGGCGCCGTGACACGATCCGAACCCTGGTGGCCACCCGGACGCAGCGCCGGCTCGCGATCCTGCTCCTCGCCGCGATGGCGTCGGCACCGGCCGTGGCGGCGGGCGCGGACCCAGAGCCGTTGCCGTCGGCGATCGACGAGATACCCAGCGCCACCCGCGACGACGTCGTCCGCGCGCTCCGCAAGGTGCGTCGCAAGTACGGCGAGCATGCCGTGGTGATCGAGACCCACCTTCTCATGAACGCCATGCGCAACGGCTCGCTACGCGCCACCGCCGTCGGCGTGGACGGCGTACGACCCTACCAGCGAACAGAAGTATCTCTCGTTCGACGTCGAGACCGGGTTGATCTTCGACAGCACCACGCGCGACGAGACGCGCCGCATCCACATGCTCTGGACCACCATCATGACGCCCACGCTCGAGCGGCTGACGGCGCTCGACGTCCCGGCCGACGGCATCGCCGTCCGCATGCGCTCGCATCACCGTCCGTACCGGACACGCGACGAGCTGCTCGCGACCATCGAGCAGCTCGGCACCGCCGAAGAGGTGTGCTTCTACCTGCTGCGCGGCGACGTCGACGCACTCGCCAACAAGACCGTCACCGCACCGAGCCTTCTGACCCGCGCCCGCGTCACGGTGAACGGCACCGAGCGAGCGGTCGCGGCGCCCGATCCCGACGACGCGCGGGCGCCGGGCCCGGAATAGGCGCGGCGATGGAACCGCTGATCGCCGTCCGGGATGTTGCCAAGTCCTACGGCGCGCGGGTCGCGCTTGCGGGCATCGACCTCACCGTCGGAAGCGGCGAGATCGTCGGCCTGCTCGGTCCAAACGGCGCCGGCAAGTCGACCGCGCTCTCGATCATCGCGTCGCTGCTCAGAGCCGATCGCGGCGAGGTCACCGTCGCCGGGCACCGTCTTCCCGCCGCCGCGCGCGCCGCCCGTCGTGTGCTCGGCTTCGTCCCGCAGCGCGTCGCCGTGTATCCCAGTCTCACCGCTCGCGAGAACCTGCGCTTCTTCGCCCGTATGCAGGGGCTCTCCAGACGCGCCGCCACCGACGCGACCGCGCACGCGCTCGCGCTGGTGGCGCTCGACGGACGGGCCGATGAGCCGGTGGCGGGCTTTTCCGGCGGCATGCAACGGCGCCTGAATCTCGCCTGCGGAATCCTGCACCATCCACGCGTCCTGCTGCTCGACGAGCCGACCGTCGGGGTCGACCCCCAGTCGCGTGAGCGCGTCTTCGAGGCCGTCACGAGTCTCGCCCGCGAGGGCACGGGCATCCTCTACAGCACGCACGACATGGCGGAAGCGGAGCGCATGTGCCCACGTGTCGTGCTCCTGGATGCCGGCCGAGTCGTCGCCGCCGGAACGCCTTCGGAGCTGGTCGCGACGACCGGGATGACGCCGCGCGTACAGCTACGCACGGCCCGGCCACTGCCGCCGGCGTGGCTCGACGGGGTTGCCGGCGCTCGCATCATCAAGGACAACGGCGTCGAGACCGTGGTCGCGGTCGCCGGTGCGGCGGCGGTCTCCGCGGTGCTGATGGCCGCGACGCACGCCGGCGCCAACGTCCTCGAGCTCACGCTCAATCGTGCGAACCTCGCCGACGCATTCTTCAACCTGACGGGCCGCGCGCTCCGCGACGACGACGGTGCGCCCACGGACGAGTGATGCTGGGACGCCTCGGCACGGTCCTCGGCAAGGATCTGCGCCTTTTGGCGCGCGACCGGGCCGGCGTGGTCTTCCTCACCCTGGCGCCGATCGTCGTCATCACCGTCGCCGGCTTCTCGCTGGCAAGTCTCTACGGCGCCGATCCCCGCGGCGCGACGGCCTACGTCCTGCCGTTCGTCGATGAAGACGGAGGCGAGGTCGGCCGCGAGCTCAAGGAGCGGCTGGCGCGTGAAACGGCGGTGCAGCTCCGCACGCTCGGCAGCCGTGACGAGGCTCGCGCCTTGGTGCAGGCGCATCACGCGGGCGCGGCGCTCATCATTCCATCCGGCACGTCCGCCGCCCTGAAGGGCGGACAACCGGCACCCCTTCTCCTGTACACCGACCCGGTCAAGTATCTCGAGGTCGCCAACGTTCGCGGGCTCGTCCAGGAGCTCCGCCATGCCATCGAGGAGGCGGCGCACGAGCGCGTGCGCACACGGTTGCGCAAAGCGCGCACGCGCGCCCTCGCTGCCCGCAGCCGTTTCGAGAGGGTGGCCGCCGACCTCCGCGATCGTCTCGCCGCGCTCCCCGCGGAGTACGCCGCCGCCCACGCTGAAACCGAGGACCGGCTCGCCGCCGCCCAGCGCCGTGTCGAACGCGAGATCCGGATCGCGACCGCCGCCGCGGCGGCGGAGCGGACCGCTCAGGTCCGGACGCGCATGCGCGTCGAGCTCGCCCCACTGCGTACCTTCTTCAACGAGACCACCGCGCGCCGCGAGGAGTTCATCGCGTGGCTCGCGGCCGTTCGCGAGAAGGCCGGACGACGCGCCGATCGCATGCCACCGCCTCCGACCTTCCCGACGGTTCCCGGGCCGCTCGCCGAGCTTGCGGGAGGCGACGTGGACGCGGTGCTCGCGCGCGTCATGGCGCCGACCGACGGCTCCGTGGCGCTGCCGCCGCTGCCACACGTCGAGCTGCCCGACCCACCGGTGTTGCCGGACGTCGTGCTCCCGAAGCTGCCCACCGTCCCCGCCTTCGAGGTGCCGGGCGCGCTCGCCATCGAGGAGACCAGCGTGACCGGCGCGCCGCGCCGCCTGAACACCTTCGATCAGAACGTTCCCGGCTTCAGCGTGACCTTCCTTCTGCTCGGCATGCTGATGGGGATCTCCCTCGGTCTGCTCGATGAGCGCGACTGGGGAACCTTCGACCGCCTGCGCGCGATGCCGACACCGCTCGCCGTCACGTTGATCGGAAAGCTCCTCGCGCGCTTCGCCGTCGGAGTCGTCCAGATGGTGGTGTTGTTCGTCGTCGGCTGGCTGGCCTTCGGCGTGTCCCTCGGCCCGCAACCCTGGGCGCTGCTCCTGCCCACCACCGGTATCGTCTTTGCCGGTACCGCCTTCGGTCTGGTCGTTGCCGGCCTCGCCCGCAGCCGGGAGTCGGTGCTGCCGCTCGGGTCGATCGTCATCGTCACCATGGCCGCCGTCGGCGGCTGCTGGTGGCCGATCGACCTCGAGCCCGACTGGATGCGGCGCCTAGCGCTCGCCTTTCCAACGACGTGGGCGATGGCCGCCTTCAACGACCTGATGATCCGCCAACAACCGGTCGCGGCAGCGCTGCGTCCGACGGGCGTGCTCTTCGCCTTCGGAGGCGTCTATCTCGCGCTCGGCCTCGTGCTCTTCCGCCGCCACACCGTCACTTGACTGTCACCTGGCCTTCCCGCAGCGTTGAACAGTGCGCAATCGCGCACGCCCCACGATCGGGAGGTGTCGCGTGAGCAAAGGGGCGGGATCCATCGGTGCGGCGCTGCTGGCCCTCCTGCTCGGGACCGCGGCTCTCGGTCTGCATGCCTGCGGCGGTGGAGGCCACGACCGCGACCGCGAACGCTGCGAAACGTGCAACCCGGCTGACATCGATGGCGACTGCCTCGAGGAATGCGAGGAGTTCTGTAGCGACAGCGAGACCGCGGCTGAATGCGACGCCCGCTGCCAGCGCCAATGTGATCAGTGCAAGGACGAGCTGCGCTGTACCTCGTGTATCGCCGGCTGCACCGGTACGGAGTCGCGGTGCGCACCGCTGGACGAAACGCTGACCTGCGAGGACGGCCAGTTCTAGCGGACTTCTAGGAGCCTGCCGCGCGCCGGCGCGCCCCCGCGTCGCGATCGTCTACCGGCGCCCGTGCGCTGTCGGGCGCTGGCAGCACGTAGAAGCCCGCGCGCGGGAAGTGCACGACCACTTCGCCGGCGCGCTCGTCGACGCGGCGAACCGCGATCGCGTGCGTCGAGGTGCTCGACGATCTCGGCGACCACGGGATCGCGACCATAGTCGTCGGGCATGACCATCACGCGGTCACCCGGCTGGCGGCGGTTCATGTCGCCGGCATCGGCGCTGGTCGCTGTCGTCGAGCCTTCACGCCGTGCGATCGCGATCGCCTCCTCCGCCGCCATCTCGGCGTGACGGCCGTGCCCGATGGCGAGCATGCGTTCGATCCAGGGAGGCACGTGCGTGAGTTGCGCCAGCGCCGCGCCCGCGGCGACGTTCTCGCGCCCGTCCATCCGGCGGCTCAGAAAGGCGACGAGCGGCGCAGTCGCGAAGTCGGCGAGGCTGGGCGCGTCCGAGAGCAGGAACGGCCGTCCGTCGCCCAGTTGCCGCTCGAGCCAATCGAGGTGGGCGCGCAACTGGTCGCACGCTCCCGGAAACACGAAGCGCAGCCCTTCCGCCGTCATCCGTCCATCGGTCAGTTTGGCGCGATCATCGAGAAAGGCTTTCGGGACCGAATCCAGATCGGCACCGAATGCGACCTGCACCACCACCGGCCACAGCACACGCTCCGCCCACGAGTTGACGATATCGGCGACGCCGCGCGTCCCCTCGGGGTAGAGGGTCGGCACGGGAACCCGTTGCTCGAGAACGTCGGCGATGCGCTTGGTGTCGCAATGGACGTCGGCTCCGATCTGCAGCACCGGCGTGCGGCGGTAGCCCCCGGTGAGCGCGACCAGGTCCGGCTTCGGCATGATGTCCGGGATCACCACCGATCGCCACCTCACACCCTTGTAGCCGAGGATCAAACGGACCTTCTCCGCGAATGGTGAAAACCAATAGTGATGAAGGATCACGTGCTCCATGATCGCCCTCCCTCGCTTCGGATTCGTGTCTCGAACCCCGGCCACGTCGATTTGTGAAAAGCGCGCCGGCGCGGCATGGAGGGGCGACGATGTCCGAGCTCGACCTCGACCCGAAGGCGCCCGCCAACGTGCAGGACCCCTTCCCGCTCTACCGCTGGTTGCGCGACCACGACCCGGTGCACCGCAGCGAGAGCCTGAGCGGCTGGGTGGTGACGCGCTTCGCCGATGTGCTCGAGATCTTCAATCGCCCCACCGAGTTCTCGTCGGACCGTTTTCGCAAGGTCGACGAGAAGTACGCGAGCCAGCGTCCAGTCGTGAGGATGGTGAGCGACATCCTGGCGCAATGGTTCGTCTTCCGGGATCCGCCGGACCACGATCGCCTGCGAGGGCTGCTGCAGAGGTTCTTCAGCCCCCACGAGGTCGAGAAGAACCGCGCGCTCGTCCAGTCGACGGTAGATGCGCTGCTCGATCTCGTCGTCGAGCGTGGCGAGATGGACTTCGTCGCCGACGTCGCCTTTCCGCTACCGGCGATGGTGATCGCCACCGTGCTTGGCGCGCCGACCGAAGACATCGAGGCGATCAAGGGCTGGTCGGATCGACTTGCGGCGTGGGTGGGCGGCGCGGTGGACTCCCGCGACAACTTGAGCGAGGCGAGCGCCGGCCTGTCGCAACTGGTCGAGTACTTCCACGGGCTCTTCCGCGAACGCGAGCGCAACCCGCGCGACGATCTCTTGAGCTTCATGCTGCGCGGCGAGCACGAGGGTCGAACGCTGAGCCGTGACGAGGTGGTGTCGAACTGCACCCTGCTTCTCTTCGCCGGCCACGAGACCACGACCAATCTCCTCGGAAACGGGCTCTTCCATCTGCTGCGCCACCCGGAGCAGTCGGCGGCGTTGCGCGCCGACCCCGACCTCACCCTCGGCGCGGTCGAGGAGCTCCTGCGCTACGACGGTCCGGTGCCGGGTACCGTGAAGATCGCCGTCGACGACATCGACTGGCACGGCCGACCGATCCGCCGCGGTGACATGGTCATCCCTTTCATGGCGTCGGCCAACCGCGATCCGCGGCAGTTCGCGGATGCCGACTTGCTCGACGTGCGACGCGCGCCCGGCCGGCATCTCGCCTTCGCATGGGGATTGCACTTCTGTCTCGGGGCGTGGCTCGCTCGTCTCGAGGCGCGGATCGCGCTCGACACCTTGCTGAGACGGCTGCCGGGGCTGGCACTCGTCTCCGACCGGCCGACGTGGAAGCCGATGATCTTCCTGCGCGGACTCGAAGCGCTTCCGCTCACCTGGTCGTGAGAACGATCACGACACGGTCTCGTACGAGACGTCAGGACGCGTCAGGAGGCGGTGGAGGTGGCGCGCCTCGAGGCGGAGGCGGATACCGCCGCGCGTCTGACTCCCCGCGAGGCGGCGGCGGTCGCTGATAGCCGCGCGGAACCGGAATCTGATGCCCCTTGGCATACATGCACTGCATGTACGCCATGTCGTAGCGGTGCTGTATCGACCAGCGCGCCGCCGCGCCGCTCTCGGCACCCACCAGCGACCCTCCGAGCAATCCTACCCCCGCACCCACCGCGGCGCCGGTCGCGGGATCACCCGAAGCTGCACCGATCGCCGCTCCGCTCGCCGCTCCGAGCGCGGTCCCGACCGCCGCTCCTGCGGCGACGCTATCATTGGCGGCGTAGTTGGGGTTGTCACCCACTTGGTATCCGGCCCATTGCCGGCAGCCCCACTCATCGTATCTGAACTCTTCGAAGCTCTTGCTGCTGCCCGGAAGCACCATGACCTGCGGCCCGGTCGGCATGTGAACGCACGCGCTCAAGAGCAACGTGGCGGCCAGCGGCATCCGGTAGATGCTCGACTTCATTCGGCGGGGACTCTGATCCACTCGTCGCGACAGCTCTCGACGTCCGGGTAGTAGGCTTTCGACGGCTCGCAATAGTACCAGTAGGCGTCATTGCCGCGCTCGATGTAGTCGTACTCTTGCGGCGCTTCCGCGACGTATCCGCCCGAATAGTATCCGTAGTACGGCGCCGGGTAGTACCAGTACGGCGGACTCCACCACCAGGGATCGTAGTATCCATACCCGTAGAAGGGGCTGTAGAAGCCGCCGTACCATCCACCGTGGTGGTTATGATGGTCGTGATGGCCCGCCTGATGGCCGCCGCCGTGATGGCTGCCGCCGCCGTGACCGCCGCCATGCCAGCCACCCTGACCGCCGCCGCCATTACCGCCGCCCCGAATCCCCCCGGCTTGGCCGCCGCCACTCCGCATTCCACCACTGAGCCCGCTACCACCACGCATTCCGCCACCGAGCCCGCCGCCACCTCGCATTCCACCACTGAGCCCGCTGCCACCACGCATTCCGCCACCGTTCCGCCGCCACCTCGCATTCCGCCACTGAGCCCGCTGCCACCACGCATTCCGCCACCGCCGCTACCCCGCATTCCGCCACCACCGCCCCCGCGCTGAGCGAACGAGAGCGCGGGCCCGGCGGCGACCAGAACGAGACTCAGAAGCGCGATGGTGATCGTGCGGCCGACGGAAGGAAACGCTGTGAGCTTTGCCATCATGGGTGTCCTCGATGTCCTCGACTTTGGTCGCCTCGCACGCCGCCGTCAAGTTATGCCCGCGTCACCGGTCGTACGCCGCCGACACGACGCGCGTTCTCGCACGGTCAGTCCACCCCTGGCCACGACGTGATTTGACACTCGGCGCGACCGTTCTGCATAGTCGCGGCCCCGTGGAGACCGCTGTCGACTTGGGCTCGGGCGGGCGCCTCTGGCAGACCGGCGTGCTCATCGTGGTGCTGGTGGCGCTCGGGGTGCTGTGGCTCTGGTGGCGCCGCAGCGACTCACGGCACCGCCTGCGCGGCATGTTCGCGTATCTCGCCGCGGCCGCGGGGTTGGCGGCGATCATTCCCTGGGTGCGGGCGCCGTGGGACGCGTACCTCCGCCCGCTCGCCCTGATCGTCTTCCTCTTCGGCATCGTACGGGCGCTGGTCGTCGGCACCGACGCAGTGGCGCGCCGGCGACGCATGGAATTCTCCACCATCCTGCGCGATCTGATCGTCCTGCTGCTCTACGTGGTCATCGTCCTAGTCGTCGTCCACGTCACCTTCGCCGTCGACATCACGCCGCTCATCGCCACCTCGGCCGTCGTCACCGCGGTGATCGGTCTCGCGCTCCAGGAGACGCTCGGCAACGTCTTCAGCGGCTTGTCGCTGCAGCAACAGAAACCGTTCCAACCCGGAGACTGGGTGCGCTTCGAGGGCTACCTCGGCCGGGTGCAAGGCATCGGCTGGCGCTCGACCCGCCTCGTCACGCGCAACCTCGAGCTGCTCGACGTGCCGAACGCCCGGCTCGCCCGGGAGATCCTCACCAACTATCGCGGCACGGCGCTCGGCGACGAGCTCTTCGTGAGCGCGTCGTACGATACTCCGCCGAATCGAACCAAAGAGGTGATCCAGCGCCTGCTCGCCAACAACCCGGACGTCGCCAAGGTTCCGCCGCCCCAGGTGATGGTCGTCGACTACGGAGACTTCGCCATCAAGTACTGCATCCACTTCTGGATGGTCGACTACGCGCGCCAGGAGGGCGTGCGCGACGCGATCATGACCAGCATCTGGTACGCGTTCCGGCGCAGCGGCATCGAGATCCCCTATCCGATCCGGACCGTGCACATGCACCAGGCGGCACCCGTCACCGACGACGTCGATCGCGCCCACCACCGGCGCATGATGACGCTCCGGCAGGTCGACTTTCTGAGCGAGCTCAGCGACGAGGAGATCGCGATGCTCGCGCCGAGCCTGCGCGACGTCGGGTTCGGGCGCGGTGAGGTCGTCTGCCGCGAGGGCGACCCTGGAACGACGCTGTTCGTGATCCGCCGCGGTACGGTCGAGGTCGTCGCGCGTGGTGCCGACGGCAGGGAAGCGCACGTCGCCGACCTGTCGTCACCCGCCTTCTTCGGCGAGATGGCGGTGCTCACCGGCGAGCCGCGCGCCGCGACCGTGCGCGCCAAGAGCGACACCGAGCTGCTGGTCGTCGAGCGCGAAGGCTTCGAAGCGCTGTTCCGCTCACGACCCGGGGTGGCCGAGGCGATGTGCCAGGTCCTGGCGACCAGGCAGAGCGAGTTGCGCGAGCGTCGCGAGCAAGCGCACGCGAGCGACACGACCGAGAGTCGCGCCAGCGGACTCCTGCAAAAGATCCAGGCGACCTTTCGATTCTGAGCGGGGCGCGCTCGTGCCGCGCCTTGCCCGGCTCCACGCCCACATCGGATCGCGCCGGCGCGACGCGCTCACCATCGAGGTGGCGACCGCTTCGTACAGTGGCGGCGCCCGGAGTCGAACCGGGGACCTAGGGATTATGA
>CAWJUT010000002.1:0-106359 GCA_963846105.1 uncultured delta proteobacterium | reverse complement strand
GGCACCCTCGGTGCGGGTCGGTTTCGACATCAGCTGCCTGAGCGCCCGATGGGCGGCTACGAGCGCTACGCGCGCGCTCTCCTCTCCGCCCTCGCCGACATCGCCGGCGCCCACCACCTGGTGGCTTCACCGATCGGCGCTACGGCGCGAGCGTCGTGCCGGCGAGCCCGCGCGTCGAGCGCCGCGCGCTCGCGACCCTGCCGCGCTTCCTCCTCAAGGTGCTCCTGCAGGACCAGACGTATTGGCCGCTGCTGCTCCGCCGCGCGCGGCTCGACGTCATGCACACGCCGATCTTCGCTGGCATGGTGCGCCCGCCGCGGCCCTATGTCCTCACGCTGCACGACCTCATCCCGCTGGCCAGACGCCCGAGACGCTCAGCCGCACGGCGGCGTGGTACTGGCGCCTGGTCCTGCCACGGGCGGTGGCGCGCGCCGACGCGATCATCACCGGCTCCGAGTTCACACGGCGCGAGATCTGTGGGCACTTCGGGCTCGCCCCGGGGCGCGTCGTCGTCATTCCGCACGGTGTCGACCGCCGCTTCGCCCGCGTGCGCGACTCCCAGACGCTGGCGGCGGTGCGCCGCCACTATCGCCTGCCCAACGACTTCCTACTCTTCGTCGGCATCGCCAGTCCGCGCAAGAACCTCGAGCGACTGGTGCGGGCCCTGGCGGCGCTTCCTTCCTCCGCGGACGGCGGCGCCGCACCTCGTGCTCGTCGGACCGCCCGGGTGGAGGAACGCCGGGCTCGTGCGCGCCGAGGCCGCCACCGGCATCGCCCATCGCGTGCGGCGGCTCGGCGTGGTGCCCGACGACGACCTGCCGGCGCTCTACACGCTCGCGCGCGCCGCAGTGAACCTCTCGACCTACGAGGGCTTCGGGCTGCCGGCGCTCGAGGCGCTGGCGTGCAGCACGCCGCTCGTGTGCGCGAACACGAGCGCCTTCCCCGAGGTGGTCGGCGACTGCGCCCTGCTCGTCGATCCGGGCGATGACGCAGCGATCGCGGCGGCGCTGGCCGCGGTCCTCGCCGGCGGACCGGCGGTGGCCGACCGCGCCGCGCGCGGCGTGGCGCGCGCCGCAGCGTTCACCTGGCAACGCGCCGCCGAGGCGACGCTCGCCGTCTATCAGGAGGTCGCGCGCGGCGCAGCTCAGCGCGCGCGGCCGTTCGCCAGCTCGCGCCGCCCGATCGGCAGCATCTCGCGGCACCCGTCGAGGAAACCCCTCGTCCAGGCGACGTAGCCGAGCAGGAGGAGGGGCAGGACGCCGAGGAAGATCGGCGTGCGCCCGGGATGCCGGCGGGCGACGCGCGCGAGCGTGCGGCCGAGGCGCAGCGCCGGGAGGAACAGCGCGAGGCTCGGATGGCGCACGCAGACCCGGCCGGCGAGCGGAACGAGACGCCGCGCCACGGCGGAGCCCGCCCCGAGGGTGCGCTGGTGAGCGAGATAGGGATGGAAGCCGGTGCGGTTCAGATGCGTCACCACGATCAATGGGTCGAAGTAGATCGTGCCGCCGGCCTGTGTCAGCAGGTAGTTGAACGTCAAGTCTTCGGCGCAGGGCCGCACCGCGGGAAAGGGTGCCGGGCCACCGAGCGCCTCGCGGCGGAAGCACACGTTGCAGTGCGGCACGTCGGTGACGTCGCCGGCGGGCCGGCGCGGCGTGAAGTCGTTGAACTCGATCCAGTACCCCGCGGTCCCCACCGCGCTCCACGGCGTGCCGTTCTCGATTGCCCCCGCGACCGCCGCGTAGGTCCCGCGCGCGTGGCGCGCGAGCAGGCGGGCCAGCCAGTCGGGGCCGACCAGGCAATCGTGGTCGGTAAGGGCGACAAAGCGACCGCGCGTCTCGGCGACCCCGAGATTGCGGGCCGCCGCCTGCGGCGTCGGCCGCTCGAGTGCTATCACGCGGCACGCCGGGAAGTGCGCGCGCAGCCGCTCGGCCGTGCCGTCGCCCGTGCTGTCCACGACGACCACCTCGTAGGGGTAGTCGAGCTCCTGGCTGAGCAACGCCCCGACGCAGCGCTCGAGGAGCGGGCCGGGGCGGTACGACGGTACGACGACCGAGACGAGGGGGGTCGCCATCGCCGCTATCCGCCGCAGGCCCGCACGTAGCGGTCGGCGATCTCTGCCGCCGGACCGAGAGCGGCCATGCGCCCTTGCTCGAGGAGGACCGCGCGCGAGCACGTCGCCGCGAGCAGCGCCATGCTGTGCGTCACCAGGAGCACGGTCACGCCGCGGGCGCGGAACTCCGTCATGCGCTGCTCGCACTTGCGCTGGAACTGGGCGTCGCCGACCGACAGCACCTCGTCGACGATCAGTACGTCGGGGTCGGAGTCTGTGGCGATCGCGAACGCGAGCCGGGCTACCATGCCCGATGAGTAATTCTTGAGCGGGACGTCGAGGAACTCGGTCAGCTCCGCGAACTCGGCGATCGCCGCGGTGCGTCGCCATCAAGTGGCGGCGCCGGAGACCAAGCAGCGTGCCGTAGAGCTGGATGTTCTCGCGGCCGGTGAGCTCCATGTCGAAGCCCGCCCCGAGCTCGAGCAGCGGAGAGAGCCGCCCGCACACGCGGACCTCGCCGCAGGTCGGCGGTACGATGCCGGCGATCACCTTGAGCAGCGTGGTCTTCCCCGCGCCGTTCTGCCCGACGATCCCGAAGCTCTCCCCGCGGCCGACGGCGAACGTCACATCGCGCAGCGGCCAGAGGGTCTCGCTCGCGAAACGCTCGCCGCGTGCCCGTCGCACGACGTACTCGCGCATCGACATCACCGGTTCCTTCTGCAGGTGCAGGCGCACCGACAGCCGGTCGATGCGGATGCGGACGTCGTTACGCTGAGCGAGCATGGTCAGACGTAGTCGACGAAACGCGCCTGGTAGTGGCGAAAGATCGCCCACCCGAGCGCGAGGGTGAGCAGCGATTCGGCAGCGGCGAGGGCGAGCGTGCCCGCGGCCGGTGCCGTCCCCGCGTAAAGCGGCCCCCGGAACAGCTCGACCAGGGGATACATCGGGTTCCACTGGAGGACGAGGTGGACGCCCGGCGGCAGGATGCTGATCGGATAGAAGATCGGGGTGGCGTAGAACCACGCCAGCAGCGCCGCCTCGTAGAAGTAGCGCACGTCGCGGAAGAAGACGTTGAGGGTCGCCAGCAGGAGCGCGAGGCCGAGCGTGAAGCAGGTGATCAGCAACACGGCCACCGGCAGCCACACCATCGCCCAGGTGAGGGGCACACGCAGGAGCGCGATCATCAAGAAGAGCGGCACCAGAGAGAAGAGAAAGTTCACGACGTTCGCCGCCACCGCCGCCACCGGGAAGATGACCTTCGGCACGCCCACCCTGCGGATCAGCTGGCCCGCGTCGACGATGCTCGCCAGCCCCTGACTCGAGCCGAGCGCGAAGAGGTTCCACGCGAGCAGGCCGATGATGATGAAGATCGGGTAGTTGGGGACGTTGGCCGCGAACACCGCCGAGAACACCGCCGTCAGGATCACCATCGTGACCAACGGGTTCAGCATCGTCCACGCGAAGCCGAGCACCGAGCGCTTGTAGCGCAACTTGATCGCCCGGCTCACCAGACTGTGCAGCAGGTCCCAGTAGCGACCCGCGGCGCCCGGCCCGCTCCACAGCGCCGGTGTGACCTCGTAGCGGGGCGGCGGTCGGGGGCAGCGAGGGATCGATCGCCGCCACGGGCACGGCGACGCTTTCGACCGACCTCACCACGACGTTCGGGAAGACGCGGAAACCGCACCGAACCGACCAAGCCTCGCCGCCCACCGGTGCACTGTCACCCTTAGGCCCTCATCCGAGCCCGCGCACGGCGGGTGTTCCCGACAGCTATACGAGCGGCGCGCCGCATTCAACCGTGCGCCGTAGGGGCGCCCCGCTCCGGCCCGTTGTGACGGCGCGTGGTTCCCGTTAGGTCAGGGACGCAATGCGGGGACGGCGGGGGCTCATCGCGGTCGGGGTGATCGGATTTCTCTACGGTGCGATCGCCTACGGCTCGGTGATCTCGCTCATCCACCTGATCCACAATCGCGTCGACGCGCTCGCCGATGCGCTCGTTGTCCTGCTCGCCTGCACCCTCGCCTACGGCGCCTGGTGCGCCGCGACGTTCCTGCTGCTGGCCGCGTGCCTGCGGGCCCGCGTGGCGATCGCGGGCGCGCTCGCCCGGGACCGAAGCCCGCTCGATCGGGACGCCCGTCTGCGCGACGACGTGCGCGCCGGGCTCCTCACCTTCAACCTCGTCTTCTGGCTCTTCTTCTTCGAGTACGGCCTCACCTACGACGAGTACCCGTTCGGGACGCTGGAGAGCTGTCTGGGGCATGCTGCTGTTTCTCGCTGCGCTCACGCTCTCGATCGGGGCGGTGGTGACCGCGGCCTCCTGGCTCGTCCATCGCGCGCTCTGCCGCTGGCTGGCGCGCGGGGCGCCAGCACGGCCGGCCGTCATCGTTTGGGGACTGCTCTGCACCGTCAACCTCGCCCTCCCCGCCGGCTTCCATGCGGCCCGCCGACCCGAGGCCTCCGCGCACATGCCGGAGGCAGCGGCGCCGCTCACGGTCGACGACACCGGCTACAAGATCGTGCTCCTCGGCCTCGACGGCGCCGATTGGCGCGTGATCAGGCCGCTCCTCGAGCAGGGCGCGCTCCCCAACTTCCAGCGCCTGATCGCAAGCGGCAGCGCCGGGCCGCTGCGCACCCTGAGCGGTGCCAACTCCGCCGTGCTCTGGGCGTCGATCTACACCGGCAAGAGCCCGCAGCGTCACGGCGTCCTCGACTTCTACAGCCGTTCACCTCCTCGGCATGCGGGGTGCGGGCATCTACCCCGTCCACCGGGTCTTCTTCAAAGAGCTCGCGAAGCGGCTCGAGCTGCTCGGTGTCGCGGAGCGCCGCATGGCTGGCCGGGCGTCGGTGGCGGCGCTGCCGCTCTGGGAGATCCTGAATCACCTCCGGATCCCGATCGGGATCATCGACGGCTACTATCTCGCGTTCCCCGCCCCACACCTCACGGCGCCCTCGAGCTACTTCTTCGCCTACGGCCTCGATGGCCTGGTCGCGCACGGCACGCCCGGCGTCCCGCCCGCCGACCTCGATCTCTTCGTACAGCCCCCCGAGCGCTTCGCGGCCGCCGAGCCGTTTCTCGCCGCCGGCGACTTCCACTGGCAATCGGCGACCCTGCTCCGGCTGCTCCGGGAAGCGCCGCAACCGCGTTTCGTGAACTTCTACTCGCACCAGCCCGACGCCTTCCAGCACTGGTACTGGAAGTGGCTCGAGCCGGAGCGCTACCTCGGCGTGGACGAGACCGAGCGCCGTGCGCACGGTGCGAAGATCCCCGACCTGCATCGCGCCCTCGACGGCTTCCTGGGCGGGGTGCTCGACGCCGTGGACCCCGCAACGATCGTCGTCGTCATCTCCGATCACGGCCACTCGGCCACCATCGTGCACCGCGACCAGTACAGCGCCCACCGCCATGGCCCGCCGGGGGTGATCATGCTGGCGGGCGGGCCGGTGAAGCGCGGCTACACGCTCACCGACGCCCACATCTACGACGTGTTCCCGACCCTCCTTCACCTGCTCGGGCTGCCGGTCCCCGAGGACGGCGACGGGCGGGTGCTGATGGACGCGCTCGACGACGACTTCCTGCGCCGCCACCCGGTGCGGACCGTCGCCTCGTACGAAGGCATCTGGGCGCCGGTGGCGGAGAGGTTGAGGGCCCCGCTCACCGACGTGAATCGCGCAGGCCTCGAGCGGCTGAAGGCGCTCGGCTACGTCCACTGAGGCGAAGCGCGGGCCGGGAGCAGAAGGTGACTGGTCGCTCGACAGCGTCACGGCGGGAATGACTCCTCCGCCGCCTCGACCCGGATGGGAGTCGAGAGCTGGAATCGTCGCCCTGCCTGGTCGTAGTCGGCTTCGGCGAAGAGCGCGACGAATCCATCCGGCGGCAGGCCGGTGGAGGCGATGAACCCCGCGGCCTCTGGGCGCGCGTCGATCGACTCGAAACGGGAGCGTCGGAAATCGCGGCTCGGCGCGTGCGCGATCCAGAGGCGCGCGGCCAGAGGACCATCGTTCGAGACCACGCGCACTGCGAGCGATGCGCCTCGCCGTTGCAGCTCGAGCTCCAGGGATGGCATCGGCCGCCCGGCGGCGATTCGCCCGACGAGCGCCGCGGTCGCCGCCATGACGCGCACCTCGCTCGCGATGCCGTGTCGGCCGTTCGGGACGTAGAGTACTGATTTCTCGCCGCCCAGCTCCCGCCAGTAGAGGCCGACGGCGTCGAGCGGCCAGTACGGATCGTTGGTCCCATTGACGACGAGCTTGCGTACGCGCGCGAGGCGCTCGCGGTAGGCGAAGGGATCGACCATCGCGACCAGCCTCGCGCCGCGCTCGCTGTCCATCTGCTCTTGGAGTCCGCGCCAGGTGTAGTCGCGAAGCTCGTCACTGTACGTTCCCCACACCGCAACCTGGTGGCTCATTTGCGCGCGAAAATTCAAATTATCGAAGACCACCGGAACGACACCCACGACCCGGGAGTCGCCGGCAGCGGCAAGCCACGACGTCCAACCGCGTTTCGACGCGCCGGTGACGACGAAGCGCTCGACCGTTCGACCCCACTCGCGGCCGGACAGCTCGGCAACGGCGTCCATCGCCTTCACCGCCGCCTTGGTCATGGGGAAGAGCAGCGGCCAGTCCTCCTCGCCGGTACGCAGAAATTCCGAGAACGTATGGGCGACGAGATCATCCTCGCGCCGGCCGAAGAAGAGCGGCTGGTTCGGGATGTCGCTGAGCACGGCGACCGGCACTCCCGCGGCGCCCGCGAGTGCGCGCTCCCATTCGAAATCGCGACGCCATCCGGCGTGCTCGCCGCTGATCACCAGGATCGCCAGGTCGTCGGCGCGCGGCGCTGCCGGCCGAAACACCCGCAGCTCGTGCGACCACTTCGATCCCCGCCAGATCTGCGAAGTGAGATCGAGGACCATCGCGTGAATCCCGCTGGCGTTCTCCTCGGAGCGCTTCCGGCAACCGACACCCTGGTCGCGCTGCGCAAGGTAGTCGCCGAGATCCGCATACGCCGAGGCCGCGGGGAGAGCCAGCGTCCCGAGCAGAACCGACGTCGCGAGAGCGCCGCCGAAGCGTATGCTCCGCGTCAGCTCGTAGCTATGTTCGCTCTCCCTGACGAGGGCGACCGTTCGCTGCTCGATAGGTCCGGAGTCTCTCAGCCCGCCGCGCGACACGTCGTGTAGCGGCTCGAGACGCAACTCCGTACGGTGTCGTCGACCTGCGTGTCTCCCTGGTTCGTGCACTGGATCGTCGAGCAGGCCGCGCAGGCCACGTCGGGAGAGGTTTCGAAGTTGACCTGGCCTGACACCACGGACGCTGCCTGCTCCAGGTTGTCGATCCGTCTGTCGTCCAGAAGGCTGGGTGGCGTGAGCTGACCTTCCGGGACCACGCACTCGGTGGAAGTGTTGGTGAGCACAACGGCGGCGACACACGCGATCTGGGTCGTCCCGTTGAAGTCCTTGCTTTCCTCCGTGCCGAGCCGCTGTGAAATGACGCCACCGATCCTGCTGTTCGTGCTGACCACTCCCACCACGACGTAGGATTTCGTGTCGGACCCGGGATCGACCAGACGGAGCTGCTCCGTCAGGTCACCGGTGTCGTAGGCCCCGTTCTCGCTCGTGGTCGTCGTGGCCACCGGGGGGTTGCAGATCGGTGGGAAGCGCGAACACCCCCACGCTGATGTTGCTGTTCGAGCAACCCGCGCACTGCGATTGTGGCGGGTAGTACGATCGTTCCCCGTACGGAGGTCACTCCGCTCCCGTCGCCGTCGCCACCACCACCACCACCACCACCACCACACGAGCCGAGAGATACCGCGACCGTCGCCACGGCCAAAAGACGAGACATCTTCCCTGGAAGCATCATGGATGCCCTCCTTTCTCGAAGAGAGTAGTCGACCGATGCGGAGAACGGCGGCATCTTGGCCGTCCAAGTTGATCGGGCCGGGGACGTAGTGGAGTTGCCCGATCGGGTTGTACGTCACGGGTCTTCAGAGCAGCATGGATCCCGTCCACGGGACAGTCAAGTTGACAACCGGGATGAACAGCCTTTCCGGTTGGCGTAACGCCCGTTGTTGACTTGTCGTGTCGACACGGCGCAAGGTGACGCCGCAAGCGTGCCGAGAGCCAACGTACGTGAACGTCTCTTGCTGGGCATCACGCTCTGCTGCGCGCTCTTGGTCGGTCTCGTCATGGTCGAGATCCTGCTCCGCTCCGTCGGATATCGTCCTGCCCGAGATCGATCCCTTCCGGCTCGGGAGCCAACGATGAACGAGCCCGACCCGATTCTCGGATGGCGGTTGAAGCCCGGCCGGTTTCGGTACCCTGGTTACACGCCCGCCGCGCCACCGATCAGCGTGACGCTCTGGCCCGGCAGCTCGCGAGCCACGAGCGGAGAGCGCCTCGAGCAGAGCCGTCACGTGGTGATCATCGGCGATTCGTTCAGCCTGGGCTGGGCCATCTCCGACGACGAGACGTATGCCTGGAAGTTGCACGCGCGTTTTCCCGACGTCGAGTTCGTCAACTACGGCACGGGCGGTTACAACGGCGTGCAAGCCCTGCTCCGGCTCGAGCAGCATCTCGCGACACGCGCGATCGCTCCCGAGCTCGTCGTGTACGGGTTCAACGAGGATCAGGAGCGGCGGAACGTCGCCGAAGGCGACTGGCTCGAACTGCTGACGCTGATGTCGCGATACCAGATGGTCCGCATCCCGTACTGCTTGCCCGACGGCCGCGGAGGTCTCACGCTCTTTCCGCCTACGGCGTATCCGACATGGCCGCTGCGGCAGCGGTTGGCGCTCGTCGCGACGTTGGAGAAGGCGTTCTTTCGGTTCGTCACGCGTCACCGCGGCGAGCAGAAGCGGGCGGCGACCGAGCTCTTGATCGATCGCATGAGCGAGGTCCTGCGCGGGCGCGGAAGCCGCCTGCTCGTCGTCCTGCTCCAATCGTCGCCCGAGTTCGCCGCGCACTATGCCGCGCATCTCGGGGCGCGTGCGATCGCCTTCCTGGACTGCCGTCCCGAGGGGTCGTGGCTTCCGCTGATGGTGCCCGGACAAGGACATCCGAACGGGCTCGCGAACACGAAGTGGGCCGACTGCATCGCGCGCTTCCTCGAGCCCGACCTCGGTGGGCCAAAGACCGCGAACGAGGTCGGCGAGCCCACCCTGGCCATGCAATAGCGCCGTCCTGGCCCGCGCCCCGCCCCGTCCTTCAGCGCACGCGTTGAAGCGGGCGAGCTTGCTCCGTCCCAGCTGCCGCGGTCCAGCGTGCCTCAATGTTGATAGCTGGGATGAACAGCCTTTCGGTTAACGTGACGCCCGTTCTCGGACGTTCGCCCTTCCTATCCTCATGCCGAGCTCCGGGATGACGCCGGCATGGCGGCGCGGGTCACGGGCGAGCGAGCGCTCTTCGAGGTGTGGTTCAGCGACGACGACGTCCTCGACCTACGGGCCATGCTTGCCGCCGTCGGCGACCGACACGTGCGCTTCACCGAGCGCCTCCTCGGCCGCGCGGGCTGCGCTGACCCCGCTACGGGTTCCTTGGACGCCGCGGTCGATGCGCGGCCGCTTCGGAGCAGGGGACGAGCTCGGCGCACCCGTCGAAGCACTCGTTGAGGACGCGCAGCGCGTTGGCAACGCCGGCGCGTGTGACGGGATTGGGCGGCAGGGCCGCCGCCTGCTCGTGCGCCGTGCACGTTCGCGGCGCGCATGGCGTGCTGATGATCTGGTCGGCGAATGCCAGCAAGTCGGCCACGGTCGTGAGACCGTCGGCGAGTCCACGGCGCCGGTCTGGAACTCCATGTCGTTGGGATCGATCTCGCGCCCATCGGGGCAACGCGTCGTGCACAGTCGCTCGGGCAGTATGAAACCGGCGAACCCCGGGGGTGTCGCCTCGAACTCCGACAACGCCACGTTCAGCTTGGCGGCAATCAGGTCTCCGGCCAGCGATCCGGCACCCTGGCCGCCGGACGCACCGTCACCCGCCGGATCGAAATCGACGATGGGCGGAGAGGCGCACGCATCGACTACCATGTCGCCGGCACAAGCAGTGCGGTCCGTACAGAGCGCCGCGGCAGTGCCGCTGCCCGGGAGGAAGCAGACGAGTCCCGACTGATCGGGAATGGACAAAGAGAGAACGCCTGTGGCCCCGATCGTCACCGGCAGCACGCCCGGGTTTGCCGTCACCAGTCCCGCGGGGCCGTTCGCCGCTCCCGCCGCGGCCCCGTAGACGTCTTGCGTGAGCGTGCAGAACTCGAGTGGGGAGCTCGAAGACGAGGCGCCACCGCGCGGGGCCCGGAGGTTGAGCGTGGCATCGCCGACGATCGTCTTCCCGACGAAGCGACCGCTGCCGTGAATGCTCCGACCGATGTTGACGCGTGCGTTCGGTGCCAGCAGGTCGATGGACACGTGTGCCGCCGACCCGAACGCCACGACGTCGCCGCCCACGTGCACATCGACATCCTCAGCGTCCACACCCATTGCGCTTGGTCCGAAGGCGGCGAGGTGACCGATCCTCAGCTCATTCGCAATGTTGACGGTGGCGACGTCTGTGACCAGCACCTTTGAGAGCCGGCCGGTGATGAGACTGTTCAGCTCGTACGTGCCTCCACTGAGGACGAGCGTTCCGCCGCGTGCCACGCGCAGGTCGCGAAACGCCCCCGGGGATAGCACCACCACCGTGCCGCTCCGGACCGTGAGGTCCGCCGTCCCGGGTGCGAAGGCCGGCAATGGCGGCAGCGCGGCCAAGATCGGCGGCGTGAAACCCGTCGGTCCGGTTGCGCGAATCACGATCTCCTCGAGCGGGGATTGGAGGTCGTTGGTGAAGAGATCGAAAACGCTCGTGCCCTGGCCGAGCCGGGTCGTGTCCGCTACCACCGACTCGAGCACGAAGCCGAACCGGCCGAAGCGGACGACGCCGGACGACTGGTTCGCACCGACATGGCCAGCGCCCAGAAACGCACGATCATCCACGCTCACGGATTCGATGCCAAGGAGGACGTAGGCTCCCAGGTCGCCCGCCGGCTCGGCAGCGGCAGATCCTGATACCACGAGCATGATCAGACCGGCACGAACGGCAGCGCCCAGCGTTCCTCGACAGTGACGCATGAATCGTCCTCCGATCCGCAGAGAGGTACGTCGGCCTACTGCAGATGCTGTGCCAAATGGTGGCGGGGCTACAGTGCGCTCTGTAGTCCATTTTTTCTGCTGGGCCGCGCATTGCACCTGCGCCCGAGATGGCACGCCTGCACGCCAGCCTGCATCCCCTGCAGCGCAGGGGACACGGCCCCGGTAGAGCCAGTAGCTTTCCATGGTCTCGCGCTGAAATGCTGAAGGTTGATAGCCGCGCCCCGCCCCGTCCTTCAGCGCGCGCGGGGGGCGAGCGGCGCGGGGTTGGCCCCGAGACTTCCGAGTCTTCGTGCCGCGCTCCTGGCGGCGAAGTAGCCGCACATGCCGTGCACGCCGCCGCCCGGCGGCGTCGACGCCGAGCAGATGAACAGGCGCGGGTTCGGGGTGGAGTACGGATCGAGGCGCGCCACCGGCCGGGTGAAGAACTGCACGAGATCGGCGACGCCGCCGGTGATCGCGCCGCCGACGTAGTTGGGGTTCTCGCGCTCGAGATCCGTCGTGCGCATCGACGTGGCGCGCGAGGATGCGGTCGCGGAAGCCGGGCGCGAAGCGCTCGATCTGCCGCTCGATCGACGTCGGTCAGATCGACGGTCGAGCCCGGCGGCACGTGGCAGTAGGCGTAGCCGGTGTGCTTGCCGGCCGGCGCGCGGCGTCGGATCGAACTGGCTCTGCTGGACGACGAGCACGAACGGGCCGCTCGGGATGCTCGCCGCGCCACACGGCCGCTTCGGCGGCGGCGATCTCCTCGAGCGTGCCGCCGAGGTGCACGGTCGAGGCCTCGAGGCAGCGCGGGTCGCGCCACGGGATCGGGCCGTCGAGCGCCCAGTCGAGCTTGAAGACGCCGGGGCCGTAGCGATAGCGGCGCAGCCGGCGCACGTAGCCGGCGGGCAGGATCGGCTCGCCGATGTCGGCGAGCTGCGCCGGGCTGGTGTCGAAGAGCACGACGCGCGCCGGCGGCAGGTCGGCGAGCGAGCGGACGTGCCGTCCGGTCTCGATGCGGCCGCCGAGCTGCGCGCAGGTACGAGGCGAGCGCGTCGCGCGATCGCCTGCGAGCCGCCCGCGGCGACCGGCCAGTCCTCGACGTGCCCGGTGAGGGCGAAGATCATCCCGACCGCCGCGGTGAGCGGCCGCTCGAGCGGCAGGATCGAATGCGCCGCGCAGCCGGCGAGCAGCGCGCGCGCCCGCTGGCCCGCGGAAGCGGGCGCGGAACGCAGCGTCGTCGCGGGCAGCAGGCCCGGCAGGCCGAAGCGCGCCATGCAGGATCGGGTGCCGCGGGATGCGCAGCGGGCCGAGCAGATCGGCGAGCAGCCCGTGCGGCTCGCGCAGGAACGGCGCGAAGAGCCGCTCGTAGGCGCGCGCGTCCTCGCCGAGCTCGCTCGCGGTCTCGCGCAGCGAGCGGCGCAGCAGCACGGCCGGCTCGTCGTCGAGCGGGTGGGCGACCGAGGCGGGCGGGTGGATCCAGCGCAGCCCGTGCTCGGCGAGCGGCAGGCTGCGGAAGAACGGCGACAGCACCGCCCATCGGGTGACAGCCGGAGCAGACGTCGTGCGCGAAGCCCGGGCAGCGTGAGCTCGGCGGTGCGCATGCCGCCGCCGATCTCGTCGCGCGCCTCGAGCACGCGCACCGACGCGCCCGCGCGCGCGAGCTCGATGGCGGCGGCGAGCCCGTTCGGGCCCGAGCCGACGACGACGGCGTCGTCCACGCGCGCTCAGACCTCGCCGTAGTCCCAGGGCTTGCGCCTGGCGAGATCCGACGAGCTCGGCGTGGCCTTCCTCGAGCACGCCGCGCTTGGCGTCGACGATCCGCCAGTGCAGCGTCGAGCCGAGGATCGGCTGCGCCTCGACGCAGATCGCGCGCAGCTCGCCGTCCTCGAAGTCGCACTGCTCCTGGACGGCCGCGAGCAGTCGCTCGTCGGCGAGGTGCCCTTCGCCGAAGTTCCAGCCGAGCGACCGAGCCGGCGACGGTCTCGCCGTCGACGTAGGTGTACTCCTGGAACGGGTTGCCCGCCGATCGCCTTGCGGCAGCAGCAGGCCGAGGATCCGGCCCTGCAGGTGCAGCGTGCGAAAGGCCAGCAAGC
Organism: uncultured delta proteobacterium; assembly: GCA_963846105.1. Lineage (GTDB taxonomy): Bacteria > Desulfobacterota > Binatia > UTPRO1 > UTPRO1 > CAWJUT01. Next base: position 93,119 of record CAWJUT010000002.1, on the reverse strand, counting down.
CGCAGTCGGCCTGCGCCGCCTGCTCGCGCGGGCAGGAAGCGCTCCTGCTGCTCGCGCAGCAGCGGCGCGGCGCGCTTCAGCGCGTCGAGCTTCCTGTAGCTGTCGTTGCGGAACAGCCACGCGTTCCACGCCCAGTTGCCGGCGTAGTAGCGCATCGCCACCAGGAACGAGACCTGCGACGGCGACGAGGTTGCCGATCAGCGGCAGGACGAGCAGGCGCGACCACCAGGTAGAGCGTCAGCGGCACCGAGCCGACGTCGAACAGGCTCACCTCGGGATGGCCGACGAAGAGGAAGAACGCGGCGTAGACGCTGAGCACGTTCCACTCGAAGACGGCGGCGATCGGCAGGTTGCTGAGGATGAAGCCGTGCAGCATGAGCGACGAAGAACATGCCGAGCCACGAGCAGCGGTCCCGGCTCGGTGACGAAGAGCAGCGTGAGCGGCGCGGCGAACTCGAGGAACGTGCCCGCGTGCGCCATCGCCTTCGCCAGCCGCGACGGCGTGCAGGTCGTCGGGGTAGGAGACGAACAGGCGCCGGCGCAGCGCCGGGCTCTTCAGCAGCGGGATTGTTGGCGGTCATGATCGGCACGACGTAGCCGAACGCGACCGTGAGCTTCGAGACGCCCGCCCAGAACCAGATCGCGAGCTGCACCCACTTGCAGGCGGCGATCCAGTTCCCGGCGAACAGGAAGCAGACGATCATCGCGAAGTGGTGCTCGACGCGCGCGGCGAGGAGGATCGTCTTGTCGCCGAGCCCGCAGAGCGGCAGCAGGACGACGATCGGGACGAGATGCGCGGCGTCGATCGCCGGCTGCACGAGCGCGCGCAGCAGCGACAGCAGGAGCGCCGCGTAGAGCGCGACGTCGAGCCAGGTGCGCGTCGTGCCGCCGAAGAGCGGCAGGTTCGGGAACGGCGCCAGCTTCGTCGTGCCCGGGCGCAGGAAGTGCAGGAACGCGGTGAACGGCGGCCAGATGCTGGAGCCCGAGCGGGCCGCTCATGCAGCCGAAGCCCATCACCTCGAAGAGGCTCGCCCACAGGAACGCCTTCTGGAACGCGATGCCCTCGAAGATCCACGAGCGTGAAGTCCGCGAGCGTGCCGAGCCCGGGCGTGAAGCTGCAGAAGAACATCCAGCCGAGCGACGAAGAGCGCCGAGCTTGACGGCGTGGAACAGGTAGGCGGCGAGCGGGTAGGCCGATGCCCTGCGAGCACGTAGGCGTTGGTGCCGATGCGCACGCGCTCGGTGAAGTCCTTCTTCCGCCACTCGGCGGGATCGAACGCCGCCGCTCCCAGCTGAGACGTCATCGGCTCCTCCGCCGCGCACGCGGCTGCGCGCCGCCGGCGTTGCTGGCGCCCGCATTCCCGCCGCCTTTCAACGCCGCCAGGAACTCGTCCACCGGCCGCGTATTGAGCACGTCGTCGGCGCTCGCCCAGCCGCGGCGCGCCTGATCGATGCCGTAGTCGTCGGGAAAGCGCAGCTGCGCGACGCAGTGGGCGTCGGAGTCGATGACCAGCGGACGCCGGCGTCGATCGCTTTGCGCACGTGGTCGTCCTTCAGGTCGAGCCGATCGGGGTAGGCGTCGAGCTCGAGCACGGTACCGGTCTCGCGCGCCGCGGCGATCACCGCGTCGATGTCGACGTCGATAGGCTCGCGCTTCTGCGAGATCCGGCCGGTCGGATGGAAGAGGATGTCGGCATGCGGGTTCTGCATCGCGCGGATCACGCGCGCCGTCATCTCGGCGCGCGGCAGGGTGAAGTGCGAGTGGACGGCGATGCCGACGACGTCGAGCTCGGCGAGCGCGTCGTCGGCGATGTCGAGGCTCCCGTCCCTGCGGATGTTCACCTCCGCGCCCTTCAGCACGCGAAAGCCCGCGTAGCGTGCGCGTTGAGCGCGTCGATCGCGCGCCCTGCTCGCGGAGTCTGCGCCTCGTCGTTCCCGCGATCATGGCGAGGTCGCGGGTGTGGTCGGTGATGGCGATGTACTCGAAGCCCAGCCGCCGGGCCGCCGCGACCATCGCCTCGAGCGTGTCGGCGCCGTCGCGTCCAGGTCGTCTGCGTCTGCAGATCACCGCGCAGCGCTGTCGGGCTCGATCAGCCGCGGCAGCCGGCCGGCGCGCGCGGCGTCGATCTCGCCGCGGTCCTCGCGCAGCTCGGGCGGAATGTAGGGCAGGCCGAGGGCGGCGTAGACCTCCTCCTCGGTCGCGCCGGCGATCGACTTGGTGCCGCGGAACAGGCCGTACTCGTTCAGCTTCAGGCCCTTCTTGATGGCGATCTGGCGGAGCGCGACGTTGTGCGCCTTCGACCCGGTGAAATAGTGCAGCGCCGCGCCGAAGCTCGCGCGCGGCACCACGCGCACGTCCATCTGCAAGCCGGTCTGGAGCTTCACGGACATCTTGGTGTCGCCTTGACCGATGACGCGCGCCACCTCCGGCAGCGCGCCGACGAACTTCATCACCGGCGTCGGCTTTGCGGGCGATGACCAGCGAGATCGGCGTCGCCGACCGTCTCCTTGCGCCGGCGGATCGAGCCCGCGATCGTCGACGCGCGTGACGCCGGCGACCGCCGCGAGGCGCGCTTCGATGTCGCGCACCAGCGGCAGCACCGCTCCCAGCGGGAAGCGCCCCTAGCGTCTGCTTCGCGAACTCGAGGCCCGCGCAGGATCTTCTCCTCGCTCTTCTCGCCGAAGCGCGGCAGGTCGCGGATCCTGCCCGCGCGCGCCGCTGCCTCCAGGCTCGCGAGGTCGGTCACGCCGAGCGCGTCGTAGAGGACCTTCACCGCCTTCGGGCCCACCCCTTCGATGGCGGTGAGCGCGGTGACGTCGACCGGCGTGCGCGCGTGCAGCTCCTGATGGTAGCGGCTCGTGCCGGTGGTGAGCAGCTCGCCGATCTGCTCGGCGATGCTCTTGCCGACGTCGGGAATCGTCGCCAGCGCCTTCACGCCGCCTTGCTGCGTGCAGCTCGCTGCACGGCCGGTCGAAGCTCTCGATCGCCTGCGCCGCCTTCTCGTACGCGCGCGGCTTGAACGGCTCGTCCTCCATGTCGAGGAAAAGCGCGATCTCGCGCAAATGAATCGCGATCTCGGCGTTGGTCGGTGGCGTCGGACGGCGAGCCATCAGTGGCGAACCTCGGTGACGTCGAAGTAGAGCACGAAGTTCTCCTCGCACGAATCGCAGGCGAGGCGCGCCGAGCGATAGCGACGCTCGCCGACCTCGTGCGTGCCCTCGCCGACGGTACGGAGACGCGCGTCGCAGTGACAGAGTCGCGACGCCACGGCCTGGTCGATCTCGTCGAAGGAACGCACCGCGATCGCGGAGGCGAGCGTCGTGCCGGGTCCGCGGCGCACGCGTTCGCGCGCCGAACGGGCGCGCATGCCGCGCGAGATCCAGGTGGCGGCTGCGACCAGCACCACGGCGCCGAAGAGGAGCCCGATCACGGGACCGTCCGGCTACGCGGGCAGTCGGCCGGGGCGGAAGAGCACCTTCTTGTCCTTCACCACCAGCTGCTCGTTCAGGAAGAGCTGCACGGCCTGCGAGAGCACCTTGCCCTCGAGCTCCTTGCCGCGCTCCTTCACCTCGTCGAGCGTGTCCTCGCCGACGCGGATGTGGAAGACGTCCTGCAGGATCACCGGGCCCTGCGTCGAGCTGCTCGGTGACGAAGTGCGCCGTGCAGCCCGAGACGCGCACGCCCTCCTCGAAGGCCTGCTTGTAGGCGTTGGCGCCCGGGTGGTACGGCAGCAGCGACGGGTGGATGTTGATGATGCGGTGCGGATACTGCGTCGACCAGCTCCGGCGTCAGGATCTGCATGTAGCGCGCGAGCACGACCAGGTCGGGCCGCACGTCGCGCGAGCCGCTCGAGCAGGAAGGCCTCGTGCGCCGCCTTGTCGGTCGACGGGAGCCACGCGAACGGGATGCCGGCGCGCTCGGCGAGCGGGCGCAGCACGTCGTGGTTGGAGAGCACGCCGACGAGGTCGCCGGCGATCAGCCCGGCGTCGTGGTCGGCGAGCAGCTGCTGCGAGGCAGTGCGGCTCCTTGGTGACCAGCATCGCCGACGCGCTTCGCGCTCGCGCTCGCCGTGGAGGCGCACGCGTGACCTCCATGTGGATCTCGTCGCCGATCCGCTTCAGGCCGAGGATCAGCTCGTCGAGCGATGACCGCGAGGTCGGCGAGGTCGACCAGCATCGTCATGATGAAGAGACCCTCCATGACGCGCTGCTCGATGTCCTCGATGTTGGTGTTGCAGCCGGCGAGGTAGGTGGAGACGCGGGCGACGACGCCCTTCTGGTCGCGCCCGATGACCGAGACGACCGCGAGGTTTTTGCCTCCTGCCATAGGGTTAGCTTGCGGGTACCGCAGAAACCTAGTGAATTCAACGCGCTGACGTGAGCACTGGCAGAGGATTCTCCTTGCATAATCTCGGTTCCCGCTCTACGCTTTCGGCGCACGCTCCGCTGTGCGCAAGGAGGAAGGCAATGCCCTCGAAACAGGCAGACATCCTGGTCGGGCGCCGGTACCTCGTCAAAGGTTACCTCGACCAGGCCCTCGAGCTCTTCACCCGCAACGCTGACCACGCCAATGAACAGGACTGGACCAGCCTGCGAGACAAGCTGCTCGAACGCGGTCGCATTCAGGACATGGTGCGGGTCTGCGATCTCGGTCACATTGCCGATGCCGCGCGAGCAGCTGCTCGTGCGCGCCGACAAGGCGCTCGTGACCAAGGACATCGATCTGGTGATCGATCTTTTCGAGCTGGCCGGAGCCGACCGTCCGCGCTGGGAGAAGGTCGTCGACGTCCTGATCGAGATGCCCGAGCGCAAACGCCAGGCGGTCTCCATCGCCGATCGCTATCTCGTCGAGCCGAGCGAAGCGGCTCCTGCCGGGTTGCGTCCGGCGCCGACACCGATCAAAGCCGTCAAGTGACCCCCGCTGAGGCGGCTCTCGTCTCAGGCCCGGCGCTGCGAGTCGCCTGCGGCCGGTCGTCGAGCGCATGCTGGGCTACGTGCCCGGCGAGCAGCCGCGCGGCGGCGGCGTCATCAAGCTCAACACCAACGAGAACCCCTATCCGCCCGTCGCCGCGGCGTGCTCGCGAGGCGATCCGCCGCGCGCGGCCGCGGAGGAGCTCCGCCTCTACCCCGATCCGATGGCGACGGCGCTGCGCGAGGCGGCGGCGCGCAGCGCTACGGCGTCAGCGCCGGAGCACGTCGCTGGCGGGCAACGGCTCGGACGAGCTGCTCGCCGCTCGCTGCTGCGCGCCGTCGTCGACCCGGGCGACCGTGGTCGGTCTATCCGGAGCCGACCTACAGCCTCTACGACACGCTGGTGGCGATCGCAGGACGGCGCGCACGTGCACGATCCCGTATCCGGCGGATTTCACGCTCCCGCCGGCGCTCGGCGACGCCGACGGCCGGCGTCGCTCATCCTCTGCAATCCCGAACTCGCCGTCGGGGACGCTCGTCGCCGCTCGCCGTGATCGAGGAGCTGGCGCGCGGCTGCGACGGCCTGCTGGTCGTCGACGAGGCCTACGTCGACTTCGCACCCGCGACCGGCGCTGCGGCTGGTCGCGCGCTACGACAACGTGGTCGTGCTGCGCACGTTCTCGAAGTCGTTCTCGCTCGCCGGCCTGCGCATCGGGCTCGCCTTCGGCCATCCCGATCTGCTCGAGCAGATCGCTCAAGGTGAAGGACTCCTACAACCTCAGCCGGCTCAGCGATCGCCGCCGGCACCGCGGCGCTCGCGCGACTACGACTGCGATGCAGCGACAACGTCGCCCGCATCCGTCGCCGACGCGCGCGCGCCTGAGCGAGGGCTTGCGCGACGCGCGGCTACGAGGTGCTGCCGTCGGCAGGCGAACTTCGTCCTCGCCCGGCGGCCGCGGCGCGGACCAGGCGCCGCGTGCGAGCGCTCCTGCGCGAGCGCGGCGTCCTGGTGCGCCACTTCGCCACGCCGCGTCTCAGCGACGCGCTGCGCATCACCGTCGGCACCGACGCCGAGGTCGAGCGCTGCTCGACGAGATCGCCGCCATCGGCTGAGGTGAAACGCCTCGTCCTCTGCGGCCTGCTGGCCGTTGCGGTGCTGGCGGCGTACTGGCCGGTGCTCGGCCATGAGTTCCTGCTGTACGACGACTCGGGCTACGTGGGCGAGAACGCGCGCGTCCAGGCCGGCCTCACGCTCGAGAACGTGCGCTGGGCCTTCACGACCGGCAGCGATGGCCAACTGGCATCCGCTGACGTGGCTGTCGCACATGCTCGACGTGCACGCTCTTCGGCGTCGACGCCGGCGCGCATCATCTCACGAACCTCGTCCTGCACGTGGCGAACGCCGTCCTGCTGTTCGCTCGTGCTCGCAGCGATGACGGGCGCGCTTGGCCGAGCGCGCTCGTGGCGGCGCTCTTCGCGCTCCATCCGCTGCACGTCGAATCGGTGGCGTGGGTCGCGGAGCGCAAGGACGTGCTGAGCACGCTCTTCTGGATCCTCACGATGGCGGCTACGCGCGCTACGTGCGCGCGCCCAGCCGCGTGGCCGCTACGCCGTCGTCGCCCTCGCGCTCGCGCTCGGCCTGATGGCAAGCCGATGCTCGTGACCTTGCCGTTCGTGCTGCTGCTGCTCGACGTGTGGCCGCTGCGGCGCTCAGCGACGCCGTTCGCGCGGCGCCTGTGGGAGAAGACGCCGCTCTTCGCGCTCGCGGCGGCGGCGAGCGTCATCACCTTCGCCGTGCAGCGCGCAAGCGGGGCCGTGCGCTCGACCAGCGAGGTGCCGCTCGCCGATCGACTCGCCAACGCCATCCTCGCCACACGTCACCTATCTCGGCAAGACCGGGTGGCCGACCGATCTCGCGTGCTTCTATCCATTCGAGCGCCCGTTCGTGGTGTGGCGGGTGGTCGCGGCGGTTCTCCTGCTGGCGGCGATCTCCGTGCTGGCGTGGGTGCTCAGACGGCGCCGGCCGTACCTGCTCGTCGGTTGGCTCTGGTTTCTCGGTACGCTCGTGCCGGTGATCGGGATCGTGCAGGTGGGACCACAGGCGATGGCGGACCGTTACACGTATGTGCCGCTGATCGGGATCTTCATCGCGATCGCGTGGGGCGGCGCCGAGGTGCTGGCCCGGTGGCGCATTCCGCCGCTCGCGACGGCGCTGGCGAGCGTCGTCGTGCTGGGCGCGTGTCTCGTGCTCACGCGTACACAGGTCGGCTACTGGCGCGACGGCGTCGTTCTCTTCGAGCACGCGCTCGCCGTGACCGGTGAGAGCAACATCGCGCACATCAACCTCGGCGCCGAGCTCGAGCGGCGCGGTCGCGCCGACGAGGCGATCGCCCACTACGCCGAGGCCGTCCGCATCACGCCGAACTTCGTCGAGGCGCACCAGCATCTCGCGCGCGCTCTCACCCAGAAGGGTCGACTCGCCGAGGCGATCGCACACTTCACCGAGGCGGTTCGCCATCGCCCCGGAGACGCGTACGTGCTCTTCGAGCTCGGTGCTGCACTGTGGCGGGAAGGGCGTGCCGAGGAGGCGATGGCACGCTGGAAGGAAGCGCTTGCGATTGCCCCCGACTACGCCGAAGCGCACAACAACCTCGGCGTCGCGCTCGCGGCCAGCGGCCGTCTCGACGAAGCGGCGGCCGAGTACAGCGAGGCGCTGCGGCTCCGTCGCGACTACGTCGACGCGCACGTCAATTTCGCCGCGCTGCTCCGTCGCCAAGGACGGGTCGATGAGGCGATCAGTCACTACCAGGATGCGCTCAGCTCCGACCCCGTGCGTGCGGACGCCCACTATGGTCTCGCCAACGCGCTCGCCCAGCAGGGCAGGGTCGACGCCGCGATCGATCACTACCGGCAGGCGTTGCGTGCGCGTCCGGAGTTCGCGGAGGCCCACAACAACCTCGGCCTGGTGCTCGTGCAGCAGGGAAGGGCCGAGGATGCCATCGAGCACTACAGCGAGGCGCTGCGGATCAATCCGCGCTTCGCGCAGGCGTACTACAATCGCGGCATCGCGCGCCGCCAGCGTGGCGAAGGGGCGGCGGCGGAGGCCGACCTCGAGCAGGCGCGCGCCCTCGACCCGCGCGCGCCGCGGTGATCATTCGAAAGTACGTTGCCAATAGCCGACGTCGATCCACCGATCGAACTTGAATCCGATCTCTTTGAAGTGAGCCACCTTCGAAAGACCACATTTCTCATGCAGGACGACGCTCGGCTCGTTGGGCAGCGCGATTGCGGCCATCACGGAGCGGATGCCACGGCTCTGAAGTGTCGGGAACAACTGATCGTACAGTCGGGAGCCGGCTCCGATCCGCGTGTGGTCCGCGTGGACATAGACGGTGATCTCGGCCGAGAACCGATAGGCGCTGCGGGAATGCCACCCGGTAGCGTAGGCATATCCGATGACCTTGCCGTCTCGCTCGGCAATGAGCCACGGCAGCGCCGCTGACTCTACTTCCCGATCCTACGAGCGATCTCTGACGGCGGTACTTCTGCCTCCTCGAACGTCACCGTCGTTTCCCTGACGTAGTGGTTGTAGACATCGGCAACAGCGGCGGCGTCAGCGACCGTTGCGGACCGGATCACGATTTCCTTGTCAGCGCCGGCGATCATGCTCGGGAGTTTCCAGTCGCGCAGCCCACGCGAGCAGGCGCTCGTCGTCCATGAAGCGCGCCACGAGCTGGAGGCCGAGCGGAAGACCGTTCGCCGCCGTGCCCCACGGCAGTGTGACGACCGGCAATCCGGCGTGCGTCCACGGCAGCTGCATCGACGGATCCCCGGTCGAGTCCAGTCCCTCGGGTGCGGGACCGGCGGCGGCCGGGCACACCCAGACGTCCACTCCGGAAGCGTCCATCGCTTCATGGATCCGCGCGCGGAGGCTCGCGCGACCGGCGCGGATCTGCGTCGCGTCCTCGTCGGCGACGGCCAGGCCAGCGCGGATGGCCGCTGCTGTGCGCGGACGGTAGCGATCGGCGAAGCGCGGGAACCAGCGCGCGTGGTGACGCGCCATCTCGAAGGTCAGCAAGCGCCGGTGGGCGGCGTTGAGCGCCTCGACGTCCTCGAAGAGCGGGACACGCGTGGCGCCGAGTCCGTCGAGCACACGCAACGCCTCTTCGGACGCCTGCTCGAGATACGGGCCGGCGGGGATGCCGAGCACCGGCGTGCGCTTGACCTCGCCGTGCTTCCACGACGCGCACAGCACCACAGCCGCGCGCTCGACCCAGGACACGTTCGACGCGAGCAGTCCGACGGTGTCGAACGACTCGGCCAGCGGAATCACGCCGGCGGTGGAGATCCGACCGTAGGACGGCTTGTAGCCGACCACGCCGCAGAATGCCGCCGGACGGATCACCGAGCCGATCGTCTGCGAGCCCAGCGCGAGTGGGCAGTGGCCGGCGGCGACGGCTGCGGCCGAGCCGCTCGACGAGCCGCCGGGCGTGTGCGCGAGGTTGCGCGGGTTGCGTGTCGGACCTGGCTCGAACAACGCGAACTCGGTCGACACGGTTTTTCCAAGGACGACCGCGCCGGCGGCTCGCAATAGTGACACCGCCGCCGCTTCCGGACCGGCGAGCTCTTCAACGGGAAGGGTCGATCCCGCGGTCGTGGGCAAGCCGTCGACGTGGAAGATGTCCTTCACGCCGACGACGACACCGCGGAGCGGCCCGTTCGTCGCGGTGGACACCGCTCGCTCGAGGCGTTCCGCGCGTCCCGGCTCGGGCATCAGCGAGCGGATCGGGGCGTCGGCCTCCTCGATGCGCGCGAGATCGGATCCGACTCGCGCGCGACATCGGTGTGGTTCACGTACGTCGACTCGAACGTCACTTCAGCGAGCCGTCGAATGCATGGGCGTCCACGGGCGCCTCGAACGCGATGAAGAGGACGCATGCATCGGAGCTCGTGCACGAGGCCTTGTGTGGCGCCCCGGCTGGCCCGTACGCGTACATGCCCGGCTTCAGCATCGACGGTGTTTGCCCGCGATACGTCACCTGCAGCTCGCCAGAGACGAGCACCATGCGCTCGGCTGACGTGTGCGAGTGCGGCGGGATCTCATACTTCGCGGGGACTTTCAGAAAGACGTCGGCGTTGGGCTTTGCCGGATCGCCATGCAGGACGGCGATCTCGCAACCTTTGGGAAATATCGGTGGGCACGGACCCCACTTGAGACTGGCATCGCTTGCCGCAACTGCGAGTGCGCCAGCCGCGGACTCCGCGGCTGCACTGTCCGGGGCAACGCTCGCGAGCAGAAGTAGCGAGATCGTTGCAAGTCGCACCACTTCTTTCCATGACGGTTTCGTCATCGCATATCCTGTTTCATGGGAATTGGTTTGTTGTTGTTGGACGCCACGCGGCTCACCGCACTCCGACTTCTGCCGCGAGGATGACTGGAAGATCGAGAGGAAGTTGGGCCATACCTATCGCTGTGCGCCTCGAGCCGTCGTTCGATCTGCTTCGTGAACGCTCGGTATCAGCGGCGGCGTGCCCTGACTACTCCTCAGCCCGGGATCCGCCCTCGGTCTTGATGTCCGGGGCGTTGATGGATTCGCAGAGCTCTCGGACACCACTGCACCTCGGAACCGATCTCCAGAACTTGCACCACGCCAAGACGCTGCGGTCCGGTTCGAAGTTGGAGCTCGACCTATTCCCGTCCCGCGCGAGACGGGCGTGTTCGTCGTTGAAAGCTCCATCGATCGCCTCAGGTGTCAACGTGCCCTGAAACCGAATCTGCTGGTTGTTGATTGAAGACCTGAACGCGAGGCGCCCAGTCTTTGAATCCAAGCTCACGTCTCTCATCACTCCGCACGGTGGATCGCCACAGAGACCCTCGTGTACGTCGAGCAGCCCGAGGATTCGGGTCGCGATATTTCCAAAGTCCCAACGAGTAGCCCGCACAGTGCTCACCACCGTCCTTCGACGAGACGTTGTGAAACTTTCCCAGGGAGTGAAGCTGGTCGGCGTGTGTCGCGACTGGTTGCGCGACGAGGAGCAGGGCTAGGAAAACAAGCCCGGTCGCCGCTCTGCGATGCAAGTGGTTAATGCACATGATCGCCGCTACTACGGCTGCGCTGCGGACCGATCGTCGCGCATGATCTTCCGCCACACTCGGTCGCGCCCCAGCGCGTATCCGAACGCAAAGAGGACCACGAGCACGAAGATGACGAGCAGTGCCACAGGGCCAGTCCGCTGTCTCCGTCTCAACCTCGCCAGGGCCGACCGTCGTTGCATGCGCCTCTTCCGCTAGGGCGCTGCGAGCTCCGCAGCGACCACCCGTGCGACCACAGGGTTCTCCGCCATCCGACGCCTGTGATCCGCTACTTTCGGAAGACGCTCGAGATCGACCCCGTCGGCCTCCAGCCACTGCGCCAGCGTGAACAAGTACATGTCGCAGATCGTGTAGCTGGACCCCATGACCCACGGGCCCGCAGCATCTCGCGGTCGATCAGCTCGAAGCACTCGCCGACCGATTGCGGCACCTTCTTCTTCATCGCCTCGATGGCCGCCGGATCGTCAGCCCAACGGTAGCCGCGCATGCGGTGTGCGTGTGCAACGTGGACGGTCGAGCACAGGTAGCTGTTGAACGCCTGCACCTGTGCGAGCGCGAAAGGGTCATCGAGCGGCGCCAGCCTCGCTGCGGGGAAGCTCTGGCGATGAAGATGAGAATGGCCGGGGTCTCCGTCAGGATGCCTCGATCCGTCACGAGCGCGGGGACGCGGCCCTTGGGATTGACGCGCAGGTACTCGGGCGATCGCTGCTCGTTCTTCGAGAAGTCGATGCGCTTTACCTGATAGTCGGCCCCGGCCTGCTCGAGCGCGATGTGGGACGCGAGCGCGCAGGTATGCGGTGCGTAGTACAGGATCATCGTGTGAACCTACTTGAAAAACTCGCGAAGCAGCGATCGTACGTCTTCGGCGCGCTTGCCATCCACCATCACTCGCATCTCGAGAGCCGTATGGCGAGGGAAAAGGGTCAATGCGATGGGCCGTCTCGTTCTCGATGTAGTACGCAATGCCTTCCGGATCGAGCAGCGAGCGCACGAGGGCCACGTCCTGCTGCCTCGAGGTTCGGTAGACCTCAACGAATTCGGGTCCGTGTTCCTTCATCGCCGAAGCTATGTGCCATGAACGCTCGCCTGGTTGATTGGGTTCATCGCGCGCTTAGGACCATCCCGGCTACGAAGACCACCGTTGCAGCTCCCGGAAAGGTAGGAGACACCTGCCAGGGTGCGCCTGAACGCAGGGTCGAACCCCAGGACGCGGAGTTTCCGATCAAGCTTGATGTTTTTCCAGGCAGTATCTGCCAGCCAGGCGATGCCGACTACTGCGCGCAAGATGGGATCGGCCACCAGTAGCAGAAGGAGAACGAAGGCGCCCGACAGTACGATGCGCCAGCGGGGCTGCCCGCGTCTTTGACGAAACGCTCTGCTCCGGTGGATCGAGCAGCCGGAAGGTCCGTTGGAAGAGGTAGAAGGGACAGGATCAACAGCGGAATAGAGGAGTAGACCAGCAGATCGGGATTCATGGGTCGTGCGTCACGTGTTGCCACCGGAGACGTCGAACATTGGCGTCACGTAACACGGGTTCTGCACGAAAAAGACAGGCGGCTTCTCCAGTAGGGGTTCCTGGCGAACCCTCTTGATGCCGACGATCCTCGCGTCCGCGAAGTCCAGGGAGAGCAGCCGTCTCTTCTGAATGAGGCGGCCAAGTGGACGGCATAGCCCGACGAAGAACAGGACCTGCATGCCGAGCATCAACGCCAGCACCGTCCGAGATGGATGCCACACCCCGACCAGAACCAGCGTGAACAGGAGCAACGCCACGCCGACTCCCTGTGCGATCACGAGCATCGAGCCACACCGGTTCGATACGACTGCGTGCCATCTCGCGACCTCGTCGGTGGCGACGAATTGTCGGAATGCTGTTTCGATCTCCGCCCTATCCTTTGCACCGGAGATCCGGAATCCAGTCGGAGCAGCGTGTCCGCCAACGCCACGCGTCGTACCTCGACGCGCCAGCAGAAAGGATATCGTCCCGTGCTCCAGCGCGTGATTCCGCCGTTCGGCCCGCGACAGACGAAAGCGCTTCATGAGAGCGTCGACGAACGGCACATTGAGGATGACCAGAAGGAGAAAGAGCCATGGAAGGGCGAAGGCAGAAAGGAGGGTCACCTCGCCAGTCCGAGGGACCAAGCCCCAGAGAGCAGAGATCCCGAACAGAACGCAGTAACCTAGATAGGCTCGGCGGTAGTACCAGGCGATTGCCCGATAAGGCCACGGGGGCTTCTTCATTCGCCCGAGGACGGTGATGCTTGCTCCGATGAGCGCGGAGCGTTTGTCGGCTTGGTCGTCAATCTGTCCGGTCGTACGAGAGCTGGATTCCCATCGTGCCGCCGGTCTCGATGAAGATGCCCATGAAGGCGGGCACAGTCTCCTTGCGCTGCCAGTCACGCTGCAGCTCGCACAATAGCTGCGTCAAGCTGATCATCTTGCCGCCAGCCTGTTCGATGCGGCGCAGCGCCATCTCGTGCGCGACGACCGACGTGCCGCCGACGGCGTCCGCGACGACATACACCTCATAGCCTTCTTTCAAAGCATCGAGCGCCGGGAAGGTCAGGCATGCCTCGGTCCACAGCGCCGTCATGATCAGCTTCTTGCGGCCAGTGGCTTCCACCGCCTTACGGAACTCGATGTCCTCCCACGAATTGATCGACGTGCGATCGTAGGTCGGGAGACTTGCGAGCACTTTGCGCAGTTGCGGGATCGGCGGCTTGTTGAGGCCGGTCTTCACGTTGACCGTGCTGTGCACGATCGGAAGGCCATACGCGACCGCCGCCTTTGAGGTGCCGACGATGTTGTTGATCAGGAGCTGTCGATCCATCGAGGCGATCGAGTTCACCTGGACGGCTGGTAGTCGATGATGACGAAGGCGGAATTCTTCGGGGTCAGTAGATGATCCTTGACGGGATCACGGATGGGTTCACTGCTCATGGTGCACCTCCCTCGATTTGATCCTTCGTTCATGACAAGTGCCCCATCTTGCCGCTCTGGTAGTCCGCCATCGCCTGGCGGATCTCCTGGGGAGTGTTCATGACGAACGGCCCGGCGCCCACGATGGGCTCATCGATCGGTTCGCCGCTGAGGAGCAGAGCCGTCACGCCTTTTCCGCTGTCGATGCAAATGCGTGTCCCGGCGCGGTCGAAGAGGCCGACCTCCGCCGCGCCCGACCGGCTCGGAGCCGTTCACGCGCACCGCCCCTTTGAGCACCACGAGCGCCGTCGTCCAGCCGTCGGGCACGGCAAGGTCGGTCCGCTGGTCGGTGACGAGGCGGAGATCCCAGACGTGGATCGGTGTGAACGTCTTGGCCGGTCCCTTTGCCCCGGCGAACTCGCCTGCGATCACACGCACTGTTCCCTGGCCATCGGGCAGGCTCACGGCGGGAATCTGGCTGTTCACGATGCCTTGGTAACGCGGCGCCGCCATCTTGTCCTTGGCGGGCAAGTTGACCCACAGCTGCACCATCTCGAACATGCCGCCGCGCCGGGCGAACTCACGGCCATGAAATTCTTCGTGAACCAGGCCGGATGCCGCGGTCATCCACTGCACGTCGCCGGGGCCGATGCTCCCGCCGCCGCCGGAGGAATCCCGGTGTTCCACCTCGCCCTCGTAGACGATGGTCACCGTCTCGAACCCGCGATGCGGATGCTCGCCGACTCCGCGGCGTTCGTTCGTCGGTGGGAACTCCGCGGGGCCGGCGTAGTCGAGCAGCAGGAACGGGCTCAGGACCGGCCCCAGGTTCGGGTAGGCAAAAAGCGTCCGGACGGGGAAGCCGTTGCCTACCCAGTGACGGTCCACACTGCGCTGGATGCAGCGCAGCTTCTTGAGTGATTTGTCTTCGTTCGTTGATGGCATCGGTTACGCCCTCGTTTGCTCCGGCCGGATCCTTGCTGGGTCGGCCGTCACGGTCGTTGAATGAGGTCCCACTTGTTCCCGTACAAGTCCAGGAACACGACGACCTTGCCATAAGGCTCGTCGCGTGGCGCCTCGACAAAGCGAACACCTTCCGACTGCATGTGCTCGTAGTCCGAAACGAAATCGGACGTGTGCAGGAGCAGGAAAACTCGACCACCGGTCTGATTGCCGACGAACGCGGCTTGCTCCTCGTTCCTCGCGCGCGCCAGCAGGAGATTGGCACCCCCGCCTCCTTTCGGCGCAACGACCACCCAGCGCTTGCCGTCTTCGAGCGGCGTATCTTCGACCAAAGTGAAGCGAAGCGCTCGGGTGAAGAACTCGATGGCCTCGTCGTACTCGCGAACGAGAACGCTGACGGCGGCGAGGGTTTGAGTCACGCTGGCGCTCGATCCTGCCGCGATCACGTTTGCGGTGGTCGCCATGACGGCGGCTCGAAGTGTCCGACGCATGAACGATCGTAGAATCTCGGGAGCACGTGAGCCGACCCAAGACGACGTGGGGTACTGCGACAATTCGCTAGCACCGACGAACGCCGCGTCGGTCGTTTCGTCGGAAACGGCCCGCAAGGCGCCGCCGCGCACTTCGCACTCGAAAACTGTCATCACATACTCGGTCCGGTCGCCGTTCGGGTACGTCACGAGGCACGATGGGCCGCCGAACACTCCGAGAATACGTACCGGCGCGGTGTAGAGACCGGTTTCTTCCCACACTTCGCGAACCACCGCGTCGGCCGGCGTCTCGCCGGGGTCGATGGATCCCCCGGGGGTGCTCCAGACTCCAGATTCTGCCTGCCGAACGAGGAGAATACGGTCGCGATCATCGAAGATGATCCCGGTGGCGGACGGAAGGACCAGAAGTTCCGACCCGAGAGCATCGCGCAGGCGTCGCACGTGCGAGGACATGCTCATCTGGATTCCTCGAGTTGCTTGGTCGTGGGTACGGGCCAGCAATAGCTGAGCGAGGATGGCGCCCACCAGGGCTAGAAGCATGTCTTTCTGCGTATCCCAGGGGTCTCCCTGGGTAGCGAGAAAAGCATCGGCACCCTGGCGAAGCGATATGGCTGCCACCCATTCGAACAGCTCATAGAGCGCGCTGATGGCAAGACACACGGAGACAACGAGCGCAAAGAGCCAGACGCCGGGGCGTACAGGTGAGAGGCGCAGAAGGATTTCACGGGCGACAATGGCTGGAACGAACCCCTGCAGGAGATGGCCGAAGCGGTCGTAGTGATTGCGGCTCAGATCGAAGGCGTCCTTGAACCAGAAGCCGATCGGAACCTTCTCGTATGTGTAGTGCCCCCCCGAGCATCAGCACGAGGGCGTGGAAGAGGATGAGGCGATAGCTGAGGTTCGTCAACGGGAACCGGTGCCAGGTGAAGACAAGAATCGGCACGCCTATAGTATCGGGCCGACTTCGAGAAACCACGTCGTGCGATCGAACGGGTGGAGACCCGACACGACCAACATGCACAGCCCGATCCCGAGAAGAACGAGTGGTTCACGAGAGCCAGCCATCAATCCTCTTCGTGCTGCCTAACCTCAGAGCATGCTCGGCCGCGGGCCGTTCACGATGACGACCCCTCGCGCGAACCCTGCCGGAGCTTGACGAGTTGCGCCCGCGTGAGTTGCGGAAGCGAGTCAGAGATGGGGAACCAATCACTCTTGCGGTCGACGAAGATGTGCTTGTCCGGACGTAGGATCGGGTCGGTGTCGAGGAGTCCCGCCGGCAATCTCGAACCAGGTTGCACCGGCAGGCGGACTGGGAACCGGCGAGCCGCATCGTGAGCAGAAAGCCACGCGGTAGGCCGGCGGATGCTCGCGAATGGGTGCCTCGTACGTTTGGATCAATTCACCGCCGGAGAGCAGGCGGAAGTCCTGGACCTCGACCCCCAAGCCGGCCACGAAGGCGGAGCCGGAGGCCTTGCGACAACGCGAACAGTGGCAAAGCTCGAACGGTCCGACTGCGCGGTCGATCTCGAACTGCACTCCGCCGCACAAACAACTGCCCCGGATCATGCTCGGTCCTCCCGGCCGGCATCGATTCCCTGCTGTTAGGTTTCGACCGTGACGATGTGCGCCTGGATCTTCCCATCCACAACCTCTGGCCCGAATCGCTGGGTGATCGCCCCCTCCGCGATATCGGTTGCCTCGCCGAGCCGCGAGGCGTCGCGCGCCTCGATCTCATTCCGCAGCGGTGTCCCCTGGCAATACGCGATCGCCGGTTCCCGCGGAGATGTTGGCCCGACTGCGCGCTGCACGCGTGTCGAAGTCGGGTGGTGAGACAAACCCGCCTTCGGCAAGGTCTCGCTTGATCGTCGGATGGTCATGGTAGCCGTGGGGGGTGCGGGCGAGGAAGCGAGGCGGATCCTCAGGAAAGAGTGACTCGAGTCGCCGTCGTCACCGTGTCAGCGAACTCGTTTTCTTTGATCGAATCCCACACGTTGAAGATGAAAACGCCTCCCCGCCGAAGAACCCGGCGCGCCTCTGAGAACGCCTTCGACTTCTCGGGGAAGAACATGACCCCGAACTGGCACACAACGGCGTCGAACGCCCCGTCCGGGAAGGGGAGCTGCATGGCATCGGCCTGTTGCCACTCAACGGGGCGCTTGGTCCCAACAGCCGATGCTTGATCAAGCATCGGCTGATTCAGATCCGTGGCGACGATGGACACGTGCTCGGGTAGCATGCGCGCCAACGCGCGCGTCACGACGCCCGTGCCAGCGGCAATTTCGAGGACGCGGCTGGGAGATCTCGAAACGAGCCGAGTCGCGAGGTCTGCAGCGTACGGTTCGAAGATCGAGCGGAACCAGATACGTCTCGTAGAGCCTCGGGATTGACCCGGCGGAAGACGACCTGCGCGCCTCAGATTCTGTCCACACCTCGCCTCTACTCCTCTTCTTCTTCCTCGTCGACGGCGAACTCTCCACCATCGCCACCCGCATCCTCGAGCCCCGCCTCGTCACCCGGCGGCGACGCGGCAGCAGGCGTCGCGAACCCACTCGGAACCGGCGTCGCCACCGGCTCGCGGAAATGTGTAATATTCTTGTCGACGCGGTCGAAGACGAAGGGCTTGGCGCCATAGACGACGGTGCCACCGGCGGCAGCGATGTGGACCTTCGCCTCGCCGCGCTTCTCCGTAGCTGGCACACGCGTGGCGACGATCGTTCCGAGCGCGGCGCCGCCGGCATCCTGCACGACTGCCGCAAACTCGGGCGACGTGAGGCCGTACTTGGCGAGATCCGGACTTCCCTCGGCGACGATCTCGCTACCCTTGAGCCCGGCAAGATCGTCGACGAAGCGCGTGATGGTGGGCGCGCGCTCGGCGCCCTCGCCGGGGGTCTCGAGGTGCCAGGCGCCGTCGCGCTTGGCGAGCGTGAAACCCTGGCCATCCTTGCGTGTGACGGTGATCTTGGCCGCTTTCTCCTTGTCGAACGGCGAGGACGGTCTTGTCGCGCAGGGTGGCGGCATCCTTGTCGACGTTCTTCAGGACGTAGTCGGGAACGGTGTACACGGTCGCACGCTCGGCGCGCTTGGCGTAGAGCGACTTCTTCTGCTCCTGCTCGCGCACGCCGCCGACGAGCAGCGTCTTCTGCGCCTGGTCCTTGCCGAGCCACACGCTCACCTTGAGCCGTGGCTGCGCGAGCCCGTAGGGGGCGAGGTCGACGTTGGCGTCGTCGCTCACGAAGTCGTCGGCACGGATGCCGCGCAGGCTCGCGAGCAGCGCTCGTACCTCGGCGCTGTCGGCCGGATGGCGGGCGGGCGCGGTGATCGTCCACTTGTCGGTCTCGCCCTCGCGCTCGACCGTCAGCGTGCCGGCGTCGCGCGCCAGCTCGAACTTCCGCACCTCGGTGTCCTCGAACGCGATCAGGGTCTTGTCACGCAGATCCTTCACCTGCTTCTTGACGCCGCTCTGCAAGGCGGCCGCGGTCAAATACACCTTGGGATCGTCGCCTTTCTGCGCGTAGGCGGAGAACCCCACCTGAGTCGTCTTGCCGATCTTGATCGCCGGCAGCGCGCCGCCCTCCTTCAGGGTCAACGTCACGGTCGCCTCGGGTTTGTCGAGACCATAGGAGGCGAGCTTGTCGCCGACGTCCTCGAGCGTGCGCGTCACCTGCGCGTCGGCGACGGCGCGGATCAGGTTCTGCACGGTGAGATCGTCGGCCTCGGCTTCGATCGGACGGACGATGCGCCAGTGATTCTCGGGTGTCTTCTCGAGCGCGATCGCGCGGTCCGGATAGTCGAGCGCGACGGCGGTGACGTTCGCCTGGTCGAAGGCGAGCAGCCGCTTCTGCTCCACGTCACTCTTCTGCTGCGGCAGCTCGACCCAGTAGAGGTAGGCGCCGAGAGCTGCCAGGACGACGAGGAGGAGGAGGGTGTTGCGCGGCCTCACTTGGTGCTCCGGCGCCACCACACGGTGAGGCCGAGGAGGAGCAGCAGCTCGGGCATGACGAGAACCGACAGGTAGAAGATGCGTCGGGTCTGGTCGGGGGTGAGCTGGGCGCGCGACGCGGACATGGTGCGCGGCCGGATCGCGATCAGCTCCTCCTGGCCGCCGAGCCAGCCGACCGTGTTGAGGAAGAGGTCGCGGTTGAAGACCTGGGAGATGAACTTGTTGGTCGCGAAGTCGACGTGCCGAAGACCACCAGCTTGGTCTCGCCTTCGGCGCCGAAGCCCATCTCCTTGAGCTTGCCGGTGACGGCCACGGCGATCGACACGGGCCCCTTCGAGTCGTCGTCGTCCAGCGTGCCGCGCCGCGCTCGAAGACGCCGGCGACGTCGGTCTCGGCCCAGCTCGACGGGCTCGTCTTCACCAGCTCGATCGCCGCACGCCCGTCTTGCCGGCCGCGTCGGCCTGACCGCGCGCGCCATCGGGAAGATCGTGCGTTCGCGGAAGTCCGCCGTGATCGCGTGGGTGCCGTAGGTGGAGGCGATGAGCTGCAGGCCGAGCGCCGGTCCCTGGAAGAGGCGCACCACCTGATCGACGACGACGTCGCTCGACCTTCACGCCCCACGGCGCGAGGAAGGCGACGAGCTCGCTCCGGTGCGCGGCGGCACCAGGAACAGCGCCGAGCCGCCCGCTCCGCAGATACGCTCGAGCTGCGGCGAGCTCGTGGTCGAAGAGCGGCTTCTCGGTGCCGGCGACGATCAGCACCGTGCACTCCGCCGGCACCTCCTTCTCGGCTGGCGAGCAGGAGCTTCTGCCTCGTAGTTCTCGTTCTCGAGCGCCGCCTTCAGCTCGAGAAGCCGCGCGCTTCTCGCTCGTCGAGTCGGGCTCGCCGTGGCCCTCGAGAAGCACACCACCTTCTTGGCCGGTGCGCGTCACCTTGATGATCGCGTTGGTGATCGTCTCCTCGCTCGGTCTGGGTGACGGTTGCCGTCGGCTCGCCGTACTGGATGCGCACGGTGTTGGAAGCCTTGGTGACCTTGAAGCGCTCGGCCAGCTCGGGCTCCTTGTCGGGGTCGATCATGCGGAAGGTGACCTTGTCGGACGCGTACTTGTAGCTGTCGAGCAGGTCGTCGAGCTCGGGATCGACGCCGCCCTCGACGAAGGCGTGCAGGTCGACCGGCTGGTCGAGCTTGGCGAGCACCGCCTTCGACTGCGGCGACAGGGTGTAGACGTTCTGCGCGGTGAGGTCCAAGCGCTGGTGGTGGCGGTTGGCGAGGTAGTTGAGCGACGACCGAGGATCGCGACGAAGAGCAGCGAGTAGAGGACGGCGCTGGCGCCGTACCTGGTCGAGCGCTCGCCGAGGAAGTGCGCGAGATTCTCGAGGCCGGTGGTGAGGTAGAGGACGATCGAGCAGGAAGCCGAGCGCCGACGTGCACGAAGATGTAGAGCGACGCGGCCGGCGCGTGACGGCGTAGGCGACGCCGGCGAACACCAGGAGGATGAGGCCCAGCAGGCCGAAGAGCGAGGTCGAGCGGCGCCACGCTTACCTCCAGCGCACCGACTCGACCGAGCGCTGGGTGAGGAAGAGCGCGAGGACGATCACGGTGACGAAGTAGACCAGGTCCCTCGTGTCGATGATGCCCTTGACCATCTCGCCGAAGTGCTCGGTGAGCGAGACGTAGCGGAGCACCGCGCCCATCGTCTCGCCGGCCGTCTCGGCCGGCCAGGCGATGACGTAGAGCAGCAGCAGCGTCGACCAGGCAGGTCACCGCGGCGATGATCTGGTTCTCGGTGAACGACGAGGTGAGCAGGCCGACGGCGACGAAGCCGTCGCGAGCAGGAGGAGGCCGAGGTAGCCGCCGAGGATGACGCCGGCTCGGGGTTGCCGTAGCGCAGCGAGGATCAGCGGGTAGACGCCGGTGAGCAGCACCATGAGCAAGCACGAACACGAACGCGCCGAGGAACTTGCCGAGCACGATCTCGCGTGATGCGCACCGGCGAGGTCAGCAGCAGCTCGTAGGTGCCGGCTGCGCTTCTCCTCGGCGAAGCTGCGCATGGTGATCACCGGGACGAGGATGACCAGCACCACCGACAGGTTGTGCAGCAGGGGCGCGATCACGAACTCGTTCAGGTTGAGCCGCTCGCAGCGCCTCGGGATTCTGCTGAAGCTGAGTAGATGGTGAGCAGGAGGTTGAAGCGCGCCAGCAGGTTGAAGAAGAACCAGCCGCCGAGCAGCAGGAAGCCGGTCAGCACGACGTAGGCGATCGGCGAGACGAAGTAGCGAGCGGATGTCCTCGCGCCGGCGATGGTGAGGACGTTCCTCACGCCGACGCTCCGCTCCTCGCGTCGCCGGCGTCGCGCGTGCCTCCGGCGATGGCGCGCAGGAAGACCTCCTCCAGGCGTCACGTCGCGGGTCAGGTGTCGATCATGTCCTCTCGACGCACGACCCGGCCCTCGTTGATGATCACCACCTTGTCGCAGAGCTGCGACGACCTCGGGCAGGATGTGGGTCGAGAGGATGACCGTGCGCTCGCCCGCGAGCTCGCGGATCAGCGCGCGGATCTCGATGGATCTGCCGCGGGTCGAGGCCGATGGTCGGCTCGTCGAGGACCAGCACCGCGGGCTCGTGGATGAGCGCCTGGGCCAGGCCGACGCGCTGCCGGAAGCCCTTCGAGAGGTGGCCGAGCAGGCGGCCGCGTCACCTCGGTCGAGCCCGCAGCGTCTGGAGGACGCGGTCGATCGCGTCCTCGAGCGCGGCCGCGCGCCATGCCCTTGATGCGGCGCGACGAAGCGCAGGTAGGACGTCGACCGTCATGTCGTCGTAGAGCGGCGGGTTCTCCGGCAGGTAGCCGATGCGCGTGCGCACCTCGTGCGACTGTCGTCGAAGACGTCGAAGCCCGCGACCTTCACGGTGCCGCTGGTCGCCGGCAGGAAGCCGGTGATGATGCGCATCGTGGTCGTCTTGCCGGCGCCGTTCGGCCCGAGGAAGCCGAGGATCTCGCCCTGCGCGGCGCGTGAAGCGAGACGTCGTCGACGGCGACGAGATCGCCGTAGCGCTTGGTCAGATTGCGGACTTCGATCATCGTCGAGCCGATGCGCGTTGACGATCGCGACTGCGCGCCGATGCGACGACGGTCGACGGACGGAGACGATGAGTCGTAATTGCTGATGTCATCATGCGGAATTCGAGACGGCGAACGTCTAGCGATCGGTGTCCAGAGTCGTCAAGATGACCGAAGGATGCACGACATCGCTGCTCAGTGACGGCGCCTGCGGAGAGCGGTGGCGCGCCGCCGGTCAGCCGTGCCGACGCCGTGCCGGCGCGGCTCTACCTGGTCGACGGCAGCGGCTACGTCTACCGCGCCTTCCACGCCCTGCCGCCTCTGACCTCCGCGCGGGCTGCCGACCAACGCGGTCTACGGCTTCACCACCATGCTGCTGAAGCTGCTGCGCGAGGAGCGGCCGACGCACCTGGCGGTGGTGTTCGACGCGCCCGGCGAGACCTTCCGCGACGAGCTCTACGCCGACTACAAGGCGAACCGCTCCGCGATGCCGGACGAGCTCGCGCCGCAGCTTCCGCTACATCCGCCGCATCGTCGAGGCGCTCGCGCCTGCCGGTGCTCGAGCAGTCCGGGCGTCGAGGCCGACGACGTCATCGGCACGCTTGCCGCGCGGGCGGCGGCGTCGGGCTCGAGACCGTCATCGTCACCGGCGACAAGGACATCATGCAGCTCGTCGGTCCGCGCGTCACGCTCTCGACACGATGCGCGACCGCTGGACCGGCGTCGCGGAGGTGCGCGCAGCGCTTCGGCGTCGAGCCCGAGCGCGTCGGTCGACGTCCTCGGCGCTGATGGGCGACGCGATCGACAACATCCCCGGCGTCGCGCGGCATCGGCGAGAAGACCGCGATGGCGCTGATCCGGCACGCTCGGCGAGTCTCGAGGCGCTCCTCGACCGACTCGACGCGGTCGAGACAGATGCGGCTGCGCGGCGCGCGAAGGCTCGCGCGAGCGTGCTGCGCGAGCACGCCGACCGGCGCGGCTCAGCCAAGAGCTCGCGACGCATCCGCCGCGACGTGCCGCTCGACCTGCGACGCTCGACGAGCTGCGCGCTACGCGACGCCCGACCGCGGGCGCCGCGCGGCGCTCTGTCGCCGAGCTCGAGTTTCACTCGCCTGCTGCGCGAGCTCCGGCGGTGAGCGCGCCGACGCTGCCGGTCGAGGCGGCGCCGGTCGCCGACGGCGACCGGCGCCGCGCGCGCTCGCACGCGGCGCGCGGCGCGCCGGCGTGCGCGCTGGCGTCGCTCAGCGACCTCGGACCGCGGGCGATGCGCGCGCCGCGTGCGGCTCGTGCTCGCGCTCGCGCGCGGCCCGCCGTGCGAGCGTCGAGCGCTGGACGACTCCGTGCGCCGGCGTCGGCCGCGCGCCGCTCGCCGAGCACGCGAGTTCGAGAAGATCGGCGCACGACCTGAAGCGCGACGCGCTCGCGCTCGGCGCGCCGCGGCATCGCCGCTCGCCGGTCCGCGTCTTCGACGTCGCGATCGCCGTCGTACTGCTCGATCCGTCGCGGCCGGCCACGGCCTCGAGCAGCTCGCGGCGCGAGCTGCTCGGCGCCCGGCCGCCGCCGTACGCGAGGACCGGCGACGCGGCGAGCGGCGGCCGGCGCGCACCGCGCTCGCAGCTCGGCCGCGTGCTGCGCGCGCGCGCTCGGCGAGCACGAGCGCGCTCGCGCTCTTTCGCGAGGTCGAGATGCCGCTCGTCGCGCGTGCTGGCGCGCGATGGAGCGGCGCGGCATGCGGGTCGACGTCGACGCGCCTGCGACGCGCTGAGCACGCGAGTTCGCGCGCCCGCCTGGACGCGTCTCGATGCGCGAGATCTACGCGCTCGCCGGCGGCGAGTTCAACATCAGCTCGCCGCCGCAGCTCCGCGACGGTGCTCTTCGAGCGCCTCGAGCTCTCGACGCGCGGCGTCCGCAGCGGCAAGACCGGCTTCTCGACCGACGTCGACGTGCTCACGCGGCTCGCGCCGGAGCATCCGCTGCCGGCGAAGATCCTCGACTACCGCGCGCTCGCGAAGCTCAAGTCGACCTACGTCGACGCGCTGCCGGCGTCGGTCGATCCCGACGACCGGCCGCCTGCACACGTCGCTTCAACCAGACCGTCGCCGCGACCGGCCGCCTGTCGCTCCAGCGATCCGAACCTGCAGAACATCCCCATCCGCAGCGAGGAGGGCCGGCGCATCCGCGCCGCGTTCGTCGCCCGCGCCGGGCAGGTGCTTGATCGCCGCCGACTACTCGCAGATCGAGCTCCGCATCCTCGCGCACCTGTCCGGCGATCCGGCGCTGGTCGAGGCCTTCACGCGCGGCCAGGACATCCACGCCCGCACCGCGGCCGAGGTGTTCGACGTCGCGCCCGCGCTGGTGAGCGGCGAGATGCGCCGGCGGCGCCAAGGTGATCAACTTCGGCATCGTCTACGGCATGGGGCCGCAGCGCCTGGCGCGCGAGCTCGGCATTCCGCTCGCCGAGGCGCAGCGCTACATCGCGAGCTACTTCGCGCGCTACGCCGGCGTGCGCGCGTTTCATCGACGAGACGCTGCGCCGAGGCGCGCCGGCAGGGGTTCGTCGCGACGATCCTCGGGCGCCGGCGCTATCTCCCGGAGCTGCGCAGCGCGCGAGCGGGGGGTCGCGCCAGTTCGCCGAGCGGGCCGCGGCCAACACGCCCATCCAGGGCTCGGCCGCCGACCTCATCAAGCTCGCCATGGTGCGCTCGAGGCGTCGCCTCGGCCGCGAGCGGGTGCCGGCGGCGATGCTCCTCCAGGTGCACGACGAGCTGGTGCTCGAGGTCGACGCCGGGGCCGCAGAACGCGGCCATGGCGGTCGTGCGGGAGGAGATGGAGGGGGTGATGGCCCTGGCGGTCCCCCTGCGGGTCGACGTCCACGATCGGGCGCAACTGGGCGGAGGCACACGCTGAAAACTTGTGGCCGCGCCACCTGAATACCGGGCGGCGCCGGGCCGTCTATAGGCGCCAGCGATCGCCGTGGAGCGTAGCGACGCGCGAGCTCGTCCGGCGAGCGCGTCAGGGGACAGCGAGGCCTTCCGCGAGCTCGTCGAGCGCTACCAGCGCAAGATCTATGCAGTGGCGCTCGGCATGCTGCACAACCGCGAGGACGCCTTGGAGTCGTCCCAGGAGACCTTCGTCAAGGCCTACGCAGAACCTCGACCGGTTCAAGGGCGACTCGAGCTTCTACACCTGGCTCTACCGCATCGCCGTCAACCTCGCGATCGACTACCAGCGGCGCGAGTGGCGCACGGCCGATGGTCGACGTCGCCGACGGGGTGGCGGCGAGGACGCGAGGCAGGCGCTGCCAGGACGAGCGCCGTCGCAACGATCCCTATCAGCAGGCGCGCAACGCGCGAGATCGGAGAGCGCGTGCGCGCACGCGATCGACGAATTGACCCCCGATCACGAGCCGTCATACTCCTGCGCGAAGTCGAAGGGCTCTCCTACGAAGAGATCAGCCGTGTCATGCAGTGCTCCAAAGGCACGGTGATGAGCCGCCTCCACTACGCGCGCAAGAAGCTGCAGTCGGCGCTCAAGGATCTGCTGGCGTGATGACCTGTCGAGACGTCGAGAAGCAGATTGGTCTCTTTCTCGACGGCGAGCTCGACGGGCGTGCCATGCGCGCCGTGGCGTTGCACACCACGCGCTGCGTCTCATGCGAGACCGCGCTGCAGCGCTTCGAGCGCGTGCAGGACCTGGTGGCCGAGACCTTCGCCGACGCCGTCGGTGACGTCGACTTCTCGAGCTTCTGGCCGGCGGTGGAAGCGCGCGCCGAGCGCCCGGTCCACGGACGCGGCGCGGCGGCGTTCGGGTCGATGGGGCGTCTACTCACGGCCCGGTCCCTGATCGCCGTCGCGGCAACGCTCGCCGCCGTGTGGCTCGCGGCCGGGCTCTGGCAGCGCGGCATCGCACCGGCGGTCGAGGAACCGGCGCGCGTCAACAACCAGGCGCGCATCGACTCGCTGGCGAGCGAAGCGGCGTCGGTGGCGTTGCTCTCGGAGCCGGCCAGCAACACGACGGTCATCTGGGTCGTGGACGACGGGGGGGCGCGGTGAGCGACGCGCACGCCGGTCGACCCCACGTCCGCACGCCTCGGCGTCCGGATGGCAGCGCGGTGCGGCGTGCGTTCAAGGCGGCCGCCACGGGTACGGCCATCGTCGCGCTCCTGGTCGCCGCCGTGATGGCGCGCGCCGGCGGCACGGTCGACGTCACGATCGGCAGCGTGCTCGCAACCGACGTCGGCCAGGAGTTCGACATCCGCCTGGCCTCGATGAAGCCGCAGTTCGAAAGCCTGTTCCGCTACTCGTCCTATCGCCTGATGAAGCAAGAGCGGCGCGCGGTCTCGTGGGGTGCGGGGGCGAGCTTCGACATCCCCGGCGGACGCTACCTCGTGGTCGCGCCGCAGGAGCTGCGCGATTCCAAAATCAGCATGAAGGTCATGTTGCTCGAGGGCGGCAGGCCGCTCATCGACACGTCGGTGGCGCTCCGCAACCACGGTGTGCTACTGCTCGGGGGCCCGAAGGAGCAGGAGGGGGTCCTGATCATCGCGATCGGGGCGGAGAGCGAGTGAGGTAGGAGCATGCTGGAATATCTCTACGAGCAGGCGAAAGAATTCCTCGAAGTGATTCGCGAGGAGACACGCGAGCAGGGACTGATGCCGTTGCTCCAGCCGGTGGCACCGTTCAATCGCTCGCCGTTGCTGGCGCCGCTGGTCGTGGCCGGCGCGCTGGTCTCCTTGCTGCTGCTCTCCGGCGCAGCGATCGGCGCTTTCGCGACCCTGCTGACGGCGCTGCTTGGCCTCTATCTGTTGCTGAGCGAAGTGTTCGGCGTCTCGCTCGAGTTCAACCCCTTCCCGCGTTGAGCCCGGTCACGACGCGAAGCCGGTCGGCGAGCGTCGCGATGACGAATGGTGCTTGCCGCTCGTCCGGCTCCCCGCTAATGCTGGAGGACCATGGCTGAGCAAAAAGCGACCAACATCGTGTGGCACAAGGGTGCGGTCAACCGCGACGACCGCGAGCAGGTGAACGGCCACAAGGGGTGCATCGTGTGGCTGACGGGGCTTTCCGGCTCCGGCAAATCGACCATCGCCGTCGACCTCGAGAAGCGGCTGTGGGAGCGCGGGGTGCGCGCCTACATCCTGGACGGTGACAACGTCCGCCACGGGCTCAACAAGAATCTCGGCTTCTCGCCCGACGATCGCACCGAGAACATCCGGCGGATCGGCGAGGTGGCGAAGCTCTTCATCGATGCCGGCATGGTCGCGCTGACCGCCTTCATCTCGCCCTATCGGGCCGACCGCGATCAGGTGCGCGCGCTCGTCTCCCCGGGTGACTTCGTCGAGGTGCACGTCGACTGCCCGATCGAGGTGTGCGAGCAGCGCGACGTGAAGGGCCTCTACAAGAAGGCGCGCGCCGGCGAGATCAAGGAGTTCACCGGCATCTCGGCGCCGTATGAGGCGCCGCTGCGGCCCGAGCTCAGCATCGACACCAGCAAGCAAGACGTCGAGGCGAGCGCGCGCCAGATCCTGCGCTACCTCGACGAGCGCGGCGTGACCGCGCGCGGCTGAGCGGTTCCGCCGCGTCAATCGGCGCGCGGGAGCGTGAAACGCACCTCGGTGCCGAGGCCCCGAGGCCTTCGCTCTCGAGCTCGATCTCGCCGCCCATCAGGGTCACCAGCTCCCGGCAGATGCTGAGCCCGAGGCCGACACCGTCGTCCGGTGAGTGCATTCTGGTGTCGAGCCGCATGAACTTGCGGAACAGCATTCCCTGCAGCTCGGGCGCGATGCCGCGCCCGGTGTCGCGGACGGCGAAACGCACCTGACCGTTGCTGGCGCTCGCTGAGACGCTGACGCTTCCCGCGCTGGTGAACTTGAGGCGTGTTTCCGACCAGGTTGAGCAGCACTTGCTTCAGGCGCTGTCGATCGGCCAGCACCCGCGCCTCGGGGACGGCCGCGAGCTCGAGCGCCAGTCCCTTCGCGTCGGCGAGTACCTGAGCGAAGTCGCGCACCTCGAGCAGGATCGGCGCGACCGGCACCGGCTCGACCACGAGATCCGCGCTCCCGGCTTCGAGGCGGGTGAGATCGAGCATGTCCGAGATGAGCTGCAGCAGATGGCGCGCGCTCGCGACGCTGCGCTGCAAGAACTCGGTACTCTCCGCGGCCGAGAGGCCGCCCTCGAGCACGAGGTTCTGGTAGCCGATGATTACCGAGAGGGGCGTGCGCAATTCGTGCGACAGGTTGGCGAGGAACGCATCCTTGGCGCGACTGGCACGCGCCAGCTCGACGTTGGCTGCTCTCGAGACGCGCGGCGTACTCCTCGCGCTCGCGCGCCATCGCGCGTCGACTGGTGACGTCCCGGAACGACCAGACACGGCCCACGACCGCGCCGAGCGCATCGCGGACTCGGTCCGTCCAGCGTTCGAGAAGGACGTGCCGCGGATGCACCAGCTCGAGCTCGGCCGTTTGAATCTCCTCGGGACTGTCGTGGAGGCGTTGCACGTCGCGCTCGAACGCCTCGGGGTCGCGGAATGACGGCGCCGCCTGCGCGCGCACCTCGTGGTCGAGCTGCCCGGTGACGCGCGCCGGGATCGAGATCGAAGATCTCGCCGAAGCGGTGGTTCGCAAACGTGATCCGGGGACCATCGCTCGCGTAGCGGGTGCCGAGCAGTCCGTCCGAGGTCGCGTTGAGAATCGACTCGAGGTGCGCGCGCGCGGCACGCAATTGGACCTCCACCTCGCCGTCGCCGGCGGATCTGCCGGGTCAGCATGGCTTCCTGCCGGATGCGGAACCAGCTGACGACGGCCCCGGCCGCCGATGCGGCCACGAACATCAGGAGTGGAATGAGCGGCGCCCGGGTGGTGTGCCAGCCGTACGCCAGCGTGAATGCGGCCGGCGCCGCCGCCCCGGTGATCGCGAACACCAGGAGCTCGGTGGTGTTGGCGGCGATCGCGCCCACCGCGAAGAACATGATCGTCGGCGCGACCGTGTAGTCGAGCGTCATGCCCTGCGCGGCGGCCAACCACGACGCCGCCGTTTGCAGCAGAACGCAGCCGATCAGGGTCGCTTGTCCGATGAAGCGCTCGGGCCCACGGCGTATAGGTGAAGGCGACGCACGCCAGGCTCACGCCGAGGATGAGAGCGCGCAGCGGAAGGTGCTGGTCGTCCGTTGCGGTCGCGAGACGCGCCACGGCGAAGACGACCTGGAAGGCGGCGACCAGCGCCATCCCGATCCGTAGCCTGAGCACACGTATCCGCAGGTCGCCGGGCGACATCGGCAGACGTCACAGCAAGTTCGATGCCGCCTGCGTCCCCAGGCCGGCGGTGGATTTTCATCGTCGAGGCACACCTGGGGACGGCTGCGACGGCGCATGTGCCATATTTTCGCCGCCGCATCGGGCCGTTGCGCTCACGGGGCGGTCACGCTAGCAGCAGCCTGCCACGCCTTGCCCGGGGGAGGATGCACATGCTCGACGAGGAAGACGTTCGCAAGATCGTGCAGGCGGTTCGTGCGGTGCTGAACGCCGAGCAGTCGGTCACGGGTGAGATCGGCGACCGGTGGGCCGGCGGTCAGATCGTGCTCAAGCCGGGGAAGGCGGGGACGCAGGAGAAGGCGATGCCGATCGAGAGCTTCTTCCGCAAGATCACCGCCGTGCGTGAGCGCTTGCGCGTCCTCGAGCAGCGCATCAACGGCCATCCCAAGCTCGCCGACGAGGATCGCGCGCAACTCCAGGACTACATCACACGCGCGTACGGCAGCTTGACGAGCTTCAACGTGCTGTTCGCCGATCCCGAGGATCGTTTCGTCGGGACCGGCGGCCGCGACGAGTAGCCCGCTGAGCTCCGGTCGTACGCTACTTGCTGAGCCGCGCGATTCCCCCGGTACGGTTTCCAACAGCGACACCTGGGTGAACCAGATGTGATCGTCGGACGCGCGAACGACGAACAACGGACCACTCGTCGGCGCGATGCCGTAGTCTTCCTCCGTAATCGTCTCGGTTGCGATGTCGAACCGTCCGATGCGGCCGCTGATGAATTCGTTGAACCAGATCGAGTTCGAACTCGGATCGTCGATCAGCGTGAAGAGTTCACGCCCGGCCTCGACTTCGTGTTGCGCGGCTACTCGGAAACGATCGGGATCCCCGATCGGAGGGAGGACCTCGTCGAAGTCGCGCACCGGCGGAAGCGTCGTGGGGTACTCCCGGATACTCGCCCGTGCGCGGGTTGTACCGACCCAGCTTGCTCGAGTCCTGTAGCGTCACGTAGATGTTGCCGTCGTGGGCGATCAGCGGATCGTGCGGCCCGCTGTCCGGCGAAAACTGGCGCGATGTGCCGGTACTGAGCGTCGAAATCGTCTTGGGTCACAATCGGGCGCGACGTGTCGAGTACGGCGAGCCGATGGTTTCCCTGTTCGGCCCACAACAGGGTGTTGTTCGTCGGATCCAAGATCATGCCGTGCGGATGGCTTCCGTCGGCGAGGTTGAACTCGGTCGTTCTCCGTGCGCGACGATCGAAGCGACCGA
This sequence comes from uncultured delta proteobacterium, assembly GCA_963846105.1. Taxonomy (GTDB): domain Bacteria; phylum Desulfobacterota; class Binatia; order UTPRO1; family UTPRO1; genus CAWJUT01. The sequence goes on along the minus strand of CAWJUT010000002.1, from coordinate 62,231 downwards.
GCCTGTCGGCGCCCTGCTCGGTGAACCAGATGAAGTTGTCGTCGAAGGGGTCCGTCACGGATACGTGCGGCTCGCTGCCAGGTGAGATGCCCTCGTGAAAGACCATCGCGGTGCCAGTGCTGAAGTCGAATGTGCCGATGTTGTCCGCGAGGCCCGTGAACCACAGGTTGCCATCGGGTCCGACGATGGCGTTGTGGGGCAGCGTGCCCCGCGGGACGTCGAACTCCGTAGCGGTTCTGGTGCGGAGGTCGAACACGCCGACCTTGTCGTCGAACTGCTCGGTGAACCAGAGGTTTCCGTCAGGGGCTGGTACGAGACCGCCGGGGTGCCCGGTGATCCCTTGGGAGAATTCGGTGGCCCGGGCGGGCAACCGGGTGGCGTTGCTTTGATCGCCGCCGCACCCGAAGAGCAGCAGCGCGCCGGACAAGGTGATCGTCCACGACAACCAGTTTCGAGCGTCCATGCGAGTCTCCCTCTGCCGGACGCCTGTCTCGAACCTCGAAGCGTCGGACGGGCACGCATACTATTCCCTCAATTCCCTATGCAAACGTTTTCTGTCCTGAAACGATATCGTCGGAAGGCAGCCGTCAGAGATGCGCCACAATGGAGCACAAATCCAGGCGCAGAGCAGTTGCACGGAGTTCATCACTGCTTTCCCGGACCCCCGCCCGAACCGCCCTCGCGATGCCAGTGCCACACTCGGCGGCCGATCCGCAGGCTGTCGATGCGGCCGCACACCCGGAAGCCAAGCTTCGCGCGTGCCCGTCGATTCGAGACGTTCTCGGTTACCATGGCCACCGTCGCCCGGCGGACGGCCTCGTCACCGAGTCGCTCGAGCACGTGCACGCCGAGCGCCGGGGCGATGGCCCGGCCTCGGAACGTCGGGGCGGTGAAGGAGTCGTACAGGTAGGCTTCGGAGGGACGCACCGGGTAGCGATAGCGAATCCATTGGATGAGACCCTCGCTCCGCGCCACCCAGCTGACACAGACGATCCGCCCTTCGTACCGGGCCACAAAGCACCGGTCGCCTTTCGCCAGGCGGTCTTCGAGACCCGCGCGCGGCACGTCGCAATAGATGCGGAGATACTCTTCGATCTGCGGCACCTCGAGAACGTGACCGGCACTCGCGAAGCCACCGGCGTGATCGGATCGTCGAGCCGCCGCTCGAAGAGCAGGACGCGGCGATAGCCGAGTTTCGCGAGGATCGGGAACACGAGCGCGGAGGCGCCGCCGTCGCGTACCACCTCGCGTGCACGACGCCACACGCTCCAGGGCATCCTCGTGTCCCGTCTCGGAAACACTAGTGACGGCAGGTCGCGTGCGCCCCGGTATCGACGGGGCGGAAGTGGAGGAGCTTGCCGACGAGCCAGGCGGGCTCATGGCACATCGCCGGATCGCTCGCGACGCCGTCGACGAGCGCGAGCGTCCCGCTCGCGTCGTTACGCCGGTAGGACACCGTGAAATCTCGGGTCGCCGAGCCGCAGAGGCGCTGGAACTCGAAGAACGTGAGCTGCGCCTTGCTTCGCGCGTATTCTTCCAGCGCGGGCAGCGAGCTCACGACGATCTCGACGAGATCGTCCTGGTAGCCGAACACCTTCGCCGACGCCGGCACGATCAAGTGATTGGGACGCACCTCCGTGCGCAGGTTGCTGTACATCGCCCAACTCGTCTCCGTCTTGAGTCCGACGTACGGGGAGAGGCCGTTCAGCAGGACGACCAGCGGAATCACGCCCAGGGGCTTCCATCGCTGGCGGAGGGTGAAATCGGCCGGCAGGCGCCAGACGCGCGCGATCTCCCTTCTCAGGACCACGATCACCCCGAGCAGCCAGACGTCCCAGAAGACGAGCCCTCGGTAGGTGGAGTTGATGCCGAGAAACTGTCCGAGAGGCTTTCGCATGACGAGCATGCCCGCGGCGATCGCCGGGAGGCCTGCCCACCGCAGCGCGGTCGAGCCCAGTCCGTCCAGAAGGGCCGAGAGACGCCGCGCGACGGCGACCGTGAAGGCCTTGGGAAGAAACAGGAAGTAGACCGCGAAGACCACGGCCGCGAAACCGTGAAGGCCGCCGTACTGGGACAGGAAGAGGTGGAAGGCCGCGCCGATCGCCAGTCCGAGGTAGACCGAGCGACGGAAGCAGAGCAGCAGGGCACCGCGAGCTCGACGAACAGGGTGGACCAGATGGCAGCGACGACCGCCCATTCCTCGAGGGGCAGCACGCGGTAGGAGCGGTTGATCCAACTCAGCACGACGCCGGCGCAACTGACGTGGGGATTCAGGAAATCGACGTTGAGCTTGTGGAAGAAGGTCTGGAAGTACACGACGATGAGGCTCAGCCGCATGGCGGGAGCGAACGTATCGACGAGAGCCTCGGCCCCCTGGCGTCGGAGCACGCAGTGCGCGATGGATACGAGGATCGCGACGTTCATGAGCGCCATGAGCAGCCCATGGTTCCAGGGCTCGTCCGACGCCAGCGCGGCGAACGCCGCCTGAATGCCGGCAAACACGGCAAGAGCGAGGACCGAGTTCGGGAAGATGAAGAGGGCAAGCGAACCGACCAGCAGCCCCCAGCTCCACCGCGTCCCGCTGAAGGACCAGCGCGTCCATTCGCAGAACCCCGCAATCGCCCAGAGGTGGTTGAAGACGGTCAGACGGTCGATGCGCATGGCGTCCGGGTCCGCGTTGGAAAAGCTCGGGTACGACGCGACACGGGTCCACGCGGTGGATTCGGCGCTGCATGACCCGGGAGCACTGGCCCGAGAGAGCGCACGCGCTACGGCGTCCCGAGTTCCAGAGTCTTGGCAGCCTTGCTCAGCTCCGCATCGAGCCGATCAGCACGTCGGCCACCTCGGGCCGGCTGAACTCCTTCGGCGGCCGCTCGCCCTTCGACAGCATCTCGCGCACCTTGGTGCCCGAGAGCGCGACGTGCTCGGTGTTGGGATGCGGGCAGGTCTTGGCCGACGCCATGCCGTCACACGACTTGCAGAAGAAGGTGTGGTCGAAGAAGAGCGGGGTGATCGTCATCTCCTCCGGCGTGAAATTGTCGAAGATGTAGTGCGCGTCGTAGGTGCCGTAGTAGGAGCCCACGCCCGCGTGGTCGCGCCCGACGATGAAGTGGGTGCACCCGTAGTTCTTGCGGATGATGGCGTGGAAGATGGCTTCGCGCGGGCCGGCATACCGCATGTTGGCGGGCAGCACGGAAAGCACGGTGCGGTCCTTGGGATAGTAGTTGGCGAGCAGGACCTTGTAGCACTCCATGCGCACGGCGGCCGGGATGTCGTCGCCCTTGGTCTCGCCGACGATCGGGTGCAGGAGCAGCCCGTCGCAGATCTCCATCGCGCACTTCTGGATGTACTCGTGCGCGCGGTGGACGGGATTGCGGGTCTGGAACGCGACGATGCGCTTCCAGCCGCGCTCGATGAAGAGCGCGCGCGTCTCGAGCGGGTCGAGCCGGTGCTCGCGAAACGGCATCTCGCGCGGACGATCGAGCAGCGTGATCTTGCCGCCGAGATACTTGTCGCCCTGGTCGTAGATCACTTTCACGCCGGGATGGGCTTCGTCCGTGGTGCCGTAGATCTCGGCGGCCTCGCGCTTCTTGTCGTAGTCGTACTTCTCGGCGAGATGGAGGATGCCGAGCGGACGCTCGTCGTCCTCGAGCAGTACGACGTCGTCACCGGCGTGGAGATCGCTCTCCTCGTCCTTGGTGACGGCGAGCGTGACGGGAATCGTCCACGGCAGGCCGTTCGCGAGTCGCATGCGTTCGCGGGTCGCCCGGTAGTCGGCCTCGCCCATGAAGCCCTCGAGGGGGCTGAACGCTCCGACGCCGATCATCTCGAGATCGGAGATCTCGCGGCGGGTGAGATGGATGCGCTTGAGGGTCTTCAGCTCTGGACGCCACTCCTGGAGCTCCCTGTCGGTCGCCCAGCGGTTCACCAAGGTACCGCCGTGCGGCAGGATCGTTGCGCCACTCATGCTCGCACTCCGCGCTGCTCGATGATGGGGCTGGTCCGCATGATGGTTTCCTCCTTGGCTCGAGACTGTGGGGAACGAACGGAACCCAGCAGATAAGCAGAAATCGGCGCGGCGCGCCAGGCGGGCGCCCTCACGACTTTTCCCAACGTTTCTCCATGACGATGCACGCGATGTCGGTGGACGACGTGAGCGCGTGACGCGCGGCGCGCAGGCACTGGTACCCGGCGGACTCGTAGAACCGGACGGAGTTGAGCGAGGCGTCGAGGTGGAGCGCTTGGAGACCGGCGGCGCGGGCGCGTGCTTCCAGCTCGCGAAGCAAGGCCGAGCCGACGCCGCGGCGGGTTGCGGTGGGATCGACGTAGACCGCCTCGACCTCTCCGGTTCGCTGGTCGAGCTGTCCGAATCCAACGAGTATGCCGTCGAGTTCTGCGACCAGGAAGTCACGCAGCGTGATGGCCGGACGATGGATGCCGACGACGAGACGTCCAGCCCACGCCTCGATCTCTTCCGGGGTGTAGTGGCCCTTGCAGAGCTCGCGGATCGCCGAGGTGTGTACCCGCCAGATCGCCTCGTCATCCTCGAGTCGCGCTTTGCGGATCACCAGCATGGCGCGCGCGCCGGGAAGCGTTCACCCGTGCGGCCCCACAGGATCGTCGCGGTCAACTCAGCTCTCGCCCGTGTCGTCCGCCATCCTCTGCGCGTAGCCCGCGCGTACGAGATCCGACATGCGGTCGAACAGGGTCTCGGGATCGTGCCGGCGCAGTACGGCAACGTCATGCTCGAGGCCGGTTGCCAGGATGAGCTCACGCTTGCCGGTCTCGATCGCTGCCAGGATCGCCTCGGCTGAATCCGCGGGCGACATGCCGTTGTCGATCGCCGCATCGCTCATGCCGCGCGTCGAGCCGTCGGCGACGAGCGCATTCCTCGACACGTTGGTCCTGACGGACCCAGGCGCTACGACGTGCACGTGGACGCCGAGATGCTCGTTCTCGGCGCGCACGCAATCGTGGTAGCCGACCAAGCCGTGCTTGGCGGCGCTGTAGGCCGAACGCAGCGGCGCGCCGACGATGCCGGCCACGCTCGACATCGCGACGATTCGTCCTCCTCCGGCCTGCACCATTCTCGGCAGCACCGCCTGCGTCAGCGCGATCGGCGCCAGCAAGTCGACGGCGATGATCCGTTGGTAGACCGCGAACGCGGTGTCGACGGCCAGCGAGCGCTGCGAGATCCCGGCGTTGTTCACGAGTCCGTCGACGCGGCCCTTCCAGGACCAGGCGCGCTCGACGATTCCGGGAATCAGGTCGAAATCGGTCACCTCGAAGGGAAGCGCGAGCGCATCGCCGCAGTCCCGCCGCACGGCCTCGAGCGCGTCGACGTTGCGACCGGACAGGATGACGCTCGCACCGCGCGCGGCCAGCGCCCGCGCCAGGCCTTCGCCGATGCCCGACGAGGCGCCCGTGATCCACCAGCATCGTTTGTCGAACATCAATCCTCCTCTACGAGCACGATCTCACACCCGCCGAGGACCGGTGCCCGCACGGGCTCACCGCGCGCCAGGAGACGCGCGACCCACGAGCGGCGCTCGACGGAGATCACCGCCACCGCGACCCGAGCCTCCTCGACCAGTCGCCGGCAGACCTCGCCGGGATCGCCGTGCTCGTGCAGCGTTCGACACGCGATGCCGCGTGCGGCTGCCTGCGCGGCGATGTCGGCGAGCAACGCCTCGCTGCGCACGTGGTGCTCACGGGTGAGGGTTTCCGAGAACTGATCGGTGACCTTCTCGGCGAGCAGCCCGACGTCGATCATCCGGCTCGACAAGCGCTCGGTCGCGTCGACGTCGATGACGACCGCGGCGATCAGGCCGGCGCCGCGCCCGGCTGCGAGGTCGAGAGCGGTGGAGATCGCGCTGGTGACTTGCCGGTCGGGCGGAACGAGCAGGAGCACATCACTCATGGCATCTCTCCGATGTGAATGCCGATCAGCGGCCAGTAGAAGTGGGCGACGAGGTTGAAGACCACCCACGAGCTGACGGCGAGAATCGCGCCCGGGATCATCATGTCGCGCATGCGGAGATACCCCGACGAGTACGCGATGGCGTTGGCGGGCGTGCCGATCGGCAGCGTGAACCCGAGGCCCGCCGGCACCGCGACCACGAGCGCCATGATCGCGCGGATCCATGCCGAAGTCCGTGGCGACGCCGAGCGTGACCGGCATCAGGAGCGCGACCACGGCCGAGTTGCTCATCAGCTCGGTGAGAACGATCGACACGCCGGAGATGATCGCGACCACCATCGTCGGACCGTCCGCCCACACCGAGATCGTCTGCTGCGACACCCATTGCGCGGCGCCGGTCTTGGCGACCGCGGCGCCGAGCGCGATGGCGCCGCCGTACATGAGGATGATGCCCCAGTTGACGTACTCCTCGACCTCGCGCCACTGCGCGAGCTCGAGCACGAAGAGCACGACCACGGCCGCGAGCGCGATGTTGGCGAGCCCGAACTGCTCGCCGCCGACGATCCAGCCGGCGAGCGTGAGCACCATGATGGTGGCGATCGCCTTCTCCTCGTAGCTCATGCGGCCGAGCGCCAGCGCCCGCTGGTCGAGGAGCTCGTCGGCCTCGCGAATGCTCGTCACGTCGATCGGAAAGAAGCAACATGATCACGACGAAGCCGACCACGACCATGCCGGCGACGATCGGCAGATTGGCGAGCGCCCACTCGAGGAACGAGTAGCTGCGCCCGGTCGCCTCGCGCAGCATGCCGAGCGCCAGCGGAGCGCGCGCGCCGCCGAGCAGCGTCGCCACGCCGCCGATCGTCGTCCCCCAGGCCATGGAGAGGAAGAGCGCGCGCGCGTAGTTGCTGCGGTGGGGCTTCAAGCCGAGCACGCGGACGATCTCGACGATGATCGGGAAGTTCATCGCCGCGACCGCGTGCTCGGACATGAAGAACGACATGAAGGCGTTCAGGAGGAAGATCGTCAGCAGCAGCGTGCGCGGCGTACGGCCGAAGCGGCGCAGCATGACGAGCGCGATGCGGGCGCTCAGGCCGGACTTCATGAGGCACGCCGCCAGGATGAAGACGCCGAGGATGAAGAACACCGCCTCGTTGCCGAAGAGCCCGTAGGCATCCTTGGCGGCCATGACGCCGCTCAGCGGCAGCAGGATGATGGCGAGAATGCTGGTCACCATCAGCGGCAGCAGGCTCGTGACCCAGAGCACGAGACAGACCGCGAACACCGCCATGGCTCTCAGCCCCGCGGGCGACAGCCCGGCGGGAGGCTCGCGGGTGATGATGAGCCAGTAGAGGAGCGCGGTAGCCGAGCAAGGCGAGCGGACGGAACGTGCGGCCGAGCAGGATCACCCACAGGGGCCGCGTATCGATGACGATCTCTACGCGTTTCGCGGCGACGTCCATGGGTGCGCTCGCGATCGTCGTCTAGAGGTGCGAGGAGTCGAACGAGTCGCTCACGGTCTTGACGCGCAGCCGGCGGCGCAGCCGCGACAGGCTGCGCGCGGCGAGCGTGCCGAGCCGTGAACGGTAGAAGCTCCCCACCGCGACGCGCGCTTGCGCGTCGACGAAGAAGCGCGCGTCGAGCGGCGTGATGCCGATCGGCAGATCGCGCACCCAGGTCATCGGGAGACGCCGCTGCTTCACGGTCTCGTAGAGGTGCGCGTAGACGGGCGCGAGCGTCTCGGAGTCGGGGAGCGTCAGGCCGGGGAGCGCGGCGGCGGCCGCCGGCCCGACCACGGACAGCACCGGCAGTACGCCGATGCCGGCGAGCGCGTCGATCGCGGTGCGCGACGAGTCGAGCGACTCGACACCGACCACCAGCTCGCTCCACACCGTGCCGCTCGGAAAGACGCTCGCGGCGTGCCGCAGCGCCTCCAGGAAGCGCGTGCGGCCGAAGGCGCGATTGCGGCCGGCGCAGTAGCGCTCCAGCAGCTCGGGGTCGAAGATCTCGAGGTTGTAGCTGATGGCGTCGACGCCCATGGCGTACGTGCGGTCGATGTCGCGGAGATCGCGCGGCGGCTGCAGCTGCGCCGCCACCAGCGTGTCGAAGTGCTTCTTCACCGCGAGGATGTACGGCTCCAGCGCCTCGACGCCGCCGTCCGCCGCGTCCGAGCAGCGGCCCTGGAAGTACACGAACTCGGCGGCGCCCTCTTGGAAGGCGGCGCGCACGACCTCGAGCACGTCTGCGATGGGTGGAAGCGCCGAGGGCTCGGCCGCACGGGTGCCGCGGCAGAACCCGCACGGCAGGCCGCGGCTCCCGAAACCGCACGCCGCGGTGGGATCGAGCGCCACGAAGTTGCCGTGCACGGCCGCGAGTTGACCCATCGGCGTGCCGCGGCTGGTCGCACGGCGATAGAAATCGGGAGGCGCAAGCACCCGCACCTCGAGGGCCGCGCCGTCGGCGGCCGTATCGCGGCGCAGACGAAAGCGCCCGGCTTCGTGCGCCAGGGTGAACGGCGAGGTCGCGCTCAGACGCTCGTCGATCGACGCCTGCACCCAGACATCCTCGGGGAGCAGCAAGTCGATGCCGCCGCCGTCGCGCTCCGAGACGCCTTCGAGGAGCTGATCGCGGAGGCCGGGCTCCAGCCGGAGCCCGCGCAAGGAGAGCTCCACCTTCAAACGGCCCGGATTGTCCTCGATGGCGACCGTGGTCAATCCTCCGCGCCTGCCGCGCGGCACGCCGCACACGACGGGCGAGGCGCCAGGGCGACGACTTCGACGTTTGCGGCGTCCGCGTCGACGGAAAGCACGCGTCCGCGGAGGCCGGTACCGATACCGAGGATCGCCTTGATCACCTCGGTGGCGACGACCGTGCCGAGGAGCGCGTCGCGCAGATCCACCAGCGGGTGGAGCCGAGGCGGCGCCGTCGCGCCCAATGTCGCGGCCGCGCAGGCGGCGCACGGTGGCGTCTCGCTCGCGCGGCCGCCGTCGATCCAGAAGGTGTGGCGCGCCGCCGGCAACGCGTCCGCATCCGCACGCGTGACGACGGCGGCATCGAAGAGCGCGCCCGAGCCGCGGCGCTGCGCGTCCATCACCGGAGACGCCTCGAGCGTGAGGAGCGTCAGATCCGGGGCCGCAGGGTCGGCGACGGCGTGCAGGGCGAGCGGCGCCGCGATCGTGCCGATCCCCGCGGCGGCGAGATAGGCGAGCACCCGCTCCGCCACGACGCCGCTACCGGCGATCGCCACCCGGGCGCGCAGTAGTTGCGCCTGGCCGACCGCACCGACCTCGGCGAGCACGATCTGGCGGCTGTAGCGCTCGATCTGGTGATCGTCGAGGAGCACCCGGCTATTAAAGACCAGTGCTTTCCGCGACGCCAGCGCTCATCAATCCCATCCGATCCAGAGATTCGTGCTCAGGTAGCGATCGCCGAAGTCGCAGAAGATGGTGACGATGGTACCGCGCTCGAGCGTGCGCGCCACCTTCAGCGCTCCCCACAGGTTCGCGCCCGAAGACTGACCGACGACCACGCCCTCGGTGGTTCCGAGCTTGTGGACGAGGTCGTAGGCGTCTTCCGTGGAGACCGGAATTTTCCCGTCCAGCTCGTCCTCGTGGTAGATGCCGGGCACGATCGAGCTCGCCATGTGCTTGAGACCTTCGAGCCCGTGGAAAGCGTCGTCGGGCTCGACGCCGAGCACCTGGATGGCGGGATTGCGCTCCTTCAGGTAGCGGCCGGTGCCCATGATCGTGCCGCCGGTGCCGAGACCGGTGACGAAGTGGGTGACGGTGCCGCGCGTCTGTTCCCAGATCTCCGGTCCGGTGGTGCGGTAGTGCGCGTCGGGATTCGCCGGATTGAAGTACTGATCGGGCTTGAAGTACTTGTCCGGGTCGCGCTTCAGCACCTCACGGCAGAGACGGATCGCCCCGTCGGATCCCTCGAGCCCGCTCGAGTAGATGACCTTCGCGCCGAACGCCTGGATGATCTTCTTGCGCTCGATGCTGACGTTCTCCGGCATCACCAGCTCGACCGGATAGCCGAGCGTCGCGCCCACCATGGCGAGCGCGATGCCGGTATTGCCCGAGGTCGAGTCGAGGATGGTCTTCCCGGGCTTGAGCTTGCCGGTCCGCAGCCCGTCCTCGATCATGCCGAGGGCGGGGCGGTCCTTCACCGAGCCGCCCGGGTTGGCGCCCTCGAGCTTGGCGAAGATCCGCACGTCGGGCGAGATGTCGCGCGCGAGGGCGCGAATGCGCAGCAGCGGCGTGTTGCCGATCAGGTCGAGGACGGTGCGAACGCGCCGCGCTGCCGGATGGTCGGCCCGCGTCAAGCGAGCCGGCCGCCTGCGATGGCCGGCACGATCGAGATCTCGTCACCATCCTTGACCGGCGTGTCGAGGTTGCTCTGAAAACGGATGTCGTCGCCGTTCACGTAGACGTTGACGAAACGGCGGACCTTGCCCTCGGGATCGCAGATGCGATCTTTGAGGCCGGGGTGGCGACTCTCGAGATCCTGGACGACGGCGGCGATGGTGCTGCCGCTCGCGGTGACGCTCTCCGCGCCGCCGGTCAGCTTGCGGAGCGGTGTGGGTATACGGACCTGGATGGGCATGAATCCTCTCCTCCCTTGAACGAACGCTTCTAGCCGTTGTGGCGTGCTGCTGCGAGCCCGGGCCCGCAGGCGGCGCAAGCCGGGTTGCTGTGGAGCCGAACCTGGCGCCACCGGCCGGCGAGCGCGTCGTACGTGAGCAGCCGGTCGGTGAGCAACGGGCCCGTTCCACTCAGGTAGCGGACCACCTCGGCAGCCTGCAACAGGCCGATCGTACCGGCGAGCGATCCCAGGACCCCCGCCTCCTGGCACGAAGGCATGTCGCTCGCTTCGAGCGGGTCCTCGAAGAGACAGCGCAGGCAGGCGCTGCGACCCGGCACCACCGTCATGAGCTGACCCTGGAAGCGCACCACTCCGGCGTGCACGAGCACGACGCCGAGCCGCACCGCTCCATCGTTGAGGACGAACTTGCTGGTGATCCCGTCGGTGGCGTCGACGATGCAGTCGTAGCCGGCGAGCAGGCGGTCGACGTTCGCGGCGTCGATGCGCTCGCGCACCAGCGTCAGTTGCACGGCGGGGTAGCGCGCGGCGAGCTTCGCCGCCGCCGACTCGATCTTGGACCGGCCGAGGTCGGCGCTCCGGTGCAGCAACTGGCGGTGGAGATTCGAGCGTTCGACGACGTCGGGATCGACGAGACCGAGATGACCGACGCCGGCATGTGCCAGCGCCTCCGCGGCGGCGCAGCCGAGCGCCCCGACGCCGACGACCAGCACTCGCGCTGTCGACGTCCCGCGCATGGTTGCGCCGGAGACTCTAGTAGCCGCCGCGAGGGCTTCGAGCGTCCCCGCCCGATATCGGTCCGGTTGGGGCTGGGGGCCGTCGGCGCGCGGGTTCCGACTGGGAGCCGGAGGATCGAGGAGTGACGGCGAGGTCGCCGCGGTGCTCACGCCCTGCGCGGCGCCGAAGCGCGCCGTGAGGTCGCCGAGCAAGGCGGTCTGCGCGGGCCCGTGCGTCGACGACGGGTCGAGCACGATGGGCGCGGGGTCTTCCTTGTTCCCGTCGATGAACGGTACCCAGCCGTCGAGAAAGGATTCGCTCGTCTCCTCGTCGGTCGCGGCGAGCTGCTCCTCCACCTCGACCGCGCGCGTCGGCGCCTCGCCGCGCTCGGCGAGCGCGGCGCGCGCCAGCTGCTCGTGCTCCGCGTCGCCCGCCTTGGCGTAGGCGTCGGCAAGCTCCTCGAGGGCACGTGTCGCGACGATGGTCTCGGGATAGTTCTCGAGCAGGCCCTTCACGCGATTCTCGCCGGCGGGCAGGTTGTCGCGGTCGAAATAGTATTCGGCGATGTAGAGCTCGTGCTCGGCCAGCGCTTGGCGGCACTCGGCGAGCTTGCGCCGCGCCTGGGCCGCGTAGGGACTCTCGGGATAGCGGTCGATCACGACGCGGAACCAGCCGTGGGCGTTCTCCGAGGCGGCCTGGTCGCGATCGGTGGTGCTCATCTGATCCATGTAGCTCCTGCCGAGGAGATAGTAGACCTGGGGCAGGTGGGGACTCATCGGGTGCATGCGCTGGAAGTCGTTGAAGGCGGCGATCGCCTCCGGCATACTGCTTGTTCTTGTAGTAGGAGTGCGCGATGCAGCAGCTCGGCTTCCTCGGCGTGGTCGCTGAACGGGTGCTGGTCGAGGAGCTCCTTGTAGCTCTTCACCGCGACCTCGAAGTTCTCGTCTTCGAACGCCGCGGAGGCCTGCTTGTAGTACTCGTCGGCGGAGAGCCTGCGCTCCGGACCGCACCCGCTGACGGCGATCAACAGCAGGACCGCGAGCGATGCGTGGCGGGCCATCGATGAGCGTTCCATTGGACGGCGACGCTAACCGAACCCTGGCGGGGACGCAAACTTCACCGCCGCTGCCGGGTCGTCGTTCACGCCACCATCGCGGTGCGCAATCGCCCGGCGGGAGCGAACGGGACGCGGACGGCCTTCATGCGGTGGTCCTTTCTGCGGCCAGCGGCGCAGCATCATGAGGGCGCCGAGGTTGTAGGTCGCGTGCGCGACCACCGGCGTCACCAGGGACTCGCCGTACAACGCCAGGATTCCGAAACCCGCGCCGATCACCGCCGCCCACGCCGCGTAGGCCCACGTGAGCGCGTGCAGCAGTCCGAAGACCACGCTCGAGGCGACGAGGCCGATCTCGGCGAGCAGCACGCCGCGAAAGAAGAGCTCCTCCGAGACCCCCGAGAGCGCCGCGACCACGACCATGTCGGCGGGCCCGAGCATGCGGCTGAAGGGCACCAGCACGGTATCGAGCACGTGCCGGGTATCGGGGACCCAGAAGAGGAGCGGGATGGCGAGCCAGAGCGCCGCCCCGACCGCGATGCCGGCCGCGATCGCGCCGGGCGTCGCTTGCCATTGCGTGTGGAGCTCCACCTCGCGCAGCGCGGCCCATCCGAGCGCCACGACCACGAGCGCGATCGAGAGGCTCCATTCGAGGCGAAGGAATCGCTTCCTGCTCATCACGAGACCGTTGTAGCATACGCGGCTCGTGCGTGAGCTGGTCGCGATGTGGAGCAATACCCGGATGGTGGTGCTCACGGCCACCTGCGCATCGCTCTACGCCGCCGTCCTGATCCCGTTCATGGTCGTGCCGCTCATTCCTGGCGTCACGCACTTCCGGCCCGCCAACGCGCTGCCGGTCGTCTGCTCCTTCCTCTTCGGTCCCGCCGCCGCCTGGGGAGCGGCGATCGGCAACCTGATCGGTGACTTCTTCGCCGGCATCGGACCCGGCGATCTGTTCGGCTTCATCGGAAACTTCCTCTACGGGCTCGTCCCCTATCGATTGTGGCGGGCGTGTTCGGAGGGTGATCCGCTGCCGGTGACGCTCGGCGGGTGGACGCTCTTCTTCGTCGTGGTCGCGACCGCGAGCATGCTGTGCGCCGCCATGGTGGGGTTCGGTCTCCAGCTCCTCGGTTTCGTGCCGTTCGCGGTGCTGGCGAACGTGGTGCTGACCAACAATCTGGTGACGAGCTCGGTCCTGGCGCCGCTGCTGCTCGCGGTGCTCTACCCGCGCGTGCGCCGCGCCCGTCTCCTCTACGCCGACGTGCTCGGGCCGGCACCGCGCGCGCCACGCTGGCGGCGCGCCCTCGGGGCCGCGTGTGTCGTGACCGGTACGGTCGCCGCGTTCACGCTCGGGAATCTCGCCTCGGGCGGTTGGCTCGACCCGCCCGCGCTCGCCGACCTGCCGCCGAACGCGCGCTTCGCCCTGATCACGTCGCCCGGGCTTGCGCTCGGCATGATCGGGCTCGCGCTCCTTTGACGTCGCTCCGGCGCGCGCCGATGTCGGACGGTTCCGCGTGACCCTCGACGTTCGTGACTTGCGCTGCCGCTTCGCGGATCCGCCGGCGACCGCGCTCGCCGGCGTCTCGCTGACCGCAGGCGCGGGCGAGCTGGTCGCGGTCATGGGAGAGAGCGGAGCCGGCAAGTCGACCCTGCTGCGCTGCGTGAACGGTCTCGTGCCGTCGCTCGTGCCCGCCGAGTGCGAGGGCGAGATCCTGCTCGCGGGACGCTCCGTGCTCGGACGTCCGGTCGGCGAGCTCGCCGGCACGGTGGCGATGGTGTTCCAGGATTTCGAGGCGCAGCTCTTCTCCACCAACGTGCGTCTCGAGGTCGCGTTCGGACCGGCGCAACTCGGGGTGCCAGGCGAGGAGATCGCGCGCCGGGTGGCGGCGACGCTCGCCATGGTCGATCTCGATGGGTTCGTCGGACGCGATCCCTCCACGCTGTCGGGGGGGCAGAAGCAGCGGCTGGCGATTGCCAGCATTCTCGCGATGGCGCCCACCGTCATCTTGCTCGACGAGGCCGCGACCGACCTCGATCCGCTCGGGCGGCGCGAGCTGTACGCGACTCTGCAGCGCCTGCGCCGCGAGCGACTGGCGCTGGTGGCGGTCGAGCACGAGATCGAGCCGATCATGGGCGCGGAGCGTCTCTATCTGATGTGCGACGGCACGGTCGCGGCGAGCGGCCGGCCGTCGGATCTCGTGCGCGACACCGCCCTCTTCGCGCGCTGCGGCGTGCGTCCGCACGATCTCGCGTTGCTCGCCGAGCGCCTCGGTGTCGAGCTGCCGCTCGACGTCGAGGGCGCGATCGAGCACCTGGGTCGGTCCGGGCTGCGGCCGGTGCATGGGCGCGCATCGGCGGCGCGCGGCGCAGCGGACGCGGCGAGATTCCCGCCGGCGCGCGCCCCATCCTCGAGGTGGAGCGACTCACCTGTACGTACGGTGGCGGGCCGAAGGTCGTGCGTGACGTGAGCCTGCGCATCGGCGCCGGCGAGATGATCGCTCTCATCGGTCAGAACGGCTCGGGCAAGACGACCCTCGCCAAGCACCTGAACGGCCTCTTGCGCGCCGAGCAGGGCAGCGTGCGGCTCGACGGGGTCGATCTCGCGACCCTGCCGCTCGAGCGCGTCGCCCGTCAGGTGGGCTACGTCTTCCAGAACCCCGATCATCAACTGTTCGCCGCCACCGTCGGCGAGGAGGTGGCGTTCGGCCCGCGCAATTTCGGGCTCGCCGGCGCCGCGCTCGAGCAGCGCGTCGCGCAAGCGCTCGACGCCGTCGAGCTCGGAGCGCAAACCGACGACGACCCGTTCCTTCTGAGCAAGGGCGAGCGGCAGCGGCTCGCGGTGGCGACGGTGCTGGCAATGGCGCCGCGCGTGCTCATTCTGGATGAGCCGACTACCGGGCTCGACTACCCGCAGCAGCGTCGCATGCTCGAGCTGCTGGCGCGCCTGCGCGCCGGCGGTACGACGGTGATCATCATCACCCACAGTCCTTGGGTGGTGGTCGAATACGCGGAACGCGCGCTTCTCATGCGCGACGGGGAGCTCGCCTTCGACGGCCCGCTCGTGCGCCTGCTGGGCGATGAGCCGATGCTCGAGGCCGCGGCATTCGACGCGCCGCCGATCGTGCGCGTCGGGCGCGCCCTCGGCGTGACGGTACGGAGCGTCGACGAGCTGGCGCGCGCGATCCGCGGCCCGGGCGGGCGGCGCTGAGATGGCGCTCTCGCTCTACATCGATCGCCCGACGGCGCTGCATCGCCGGCACCCGGTCGCCAAGGTGCTGGCGATGGTGATGCTCTTCGTCGCCACGTTTCTGCTCGAGCATCCCGCGGCGATCGTGCCGCTCACGATCCTGGTACTGGTCGGCGACCGGTACCGCGTCGGCATTCCCGAATCTCTGGCGCCTGCGCTGGATCATCGGGCCGGTATTCGTCTTCACGCTCGTCATCTGGACGCTCTTCTACCCGGTGCCGGCGGGTGGCACGGTGTCGCGCGCCGAGGCGGCGCGCTTCGGTCTCGGCATGGCGCTGAAGCTCGAGACCTTTCTCGTCACCGGCCTGCTCTTTCTCGCCACCACGACCGTCGAGGAGTTCGCCTTCGCGCTCACGCGGCTCGGCGTACCGTACCGCGCCGGCTTCGTGCTCACGCTCGCCTTTCGTCTGGTGCCGGTCTTCCTCGAGGCGGCGCTCGCGGTGGTGGACGCGCAACGCTGCCGTGGTCTCGACTTCACGCGCGGCAGCTTGCGCCAGCGCATCGCGCGCTACGTGCCGGTGATCGTACCGGTGGTGATCGGCGGTCTGCGGCGCGCCGATCAGATGGCCTTCGCCCTCGAGGTGCGGGGGTTCAGCTCGGGACGTCCGCGCACCAGCCTGCCGCGGCCGCGAGCCAACGCCGGCCGACTGGCTGCTCGTCGGGGTCGCGGGCGCGGTGATGGTGGGGTACATCGCTCTCTGGATGGTCGGGGTGGGACGGATCGCGGCAGGATGATGAGACGCAGCGTCAGGGCGGAAAATCGCCGCGCTCGCGCTGCTCGGCGCGCTGTGGCCGGCGGCGGCGCACGCCTGGGGACTGGCGGCGCACCGTTGGGTCGCGACCCGCGCCGCGACGTTGGTCGACGCTCGTTGCGCGCCACTCGGCGAGCGCTACGCGCGCGAGCTCGCCGATCGTGCCGTCGAGCCCGACACCGTGCTGCGCGCGCGCTTCGGGCGCGACGAGGAGGTCCGCCACTTCCTCGACCTCGACCACTATGGCGCGCCGCCGTTTCGCGCCCTGCCGCGCGCCTACGACGAGGCGGTCGCACGTTTCGGGCGGCGGGCGCTGGAAGAGCAGGGCGTGCTCCCGTGGCACGTCGAGCGCATGGCGCACCGACTCGCCGACGAGATTCGCCGTCGCGACTGGCAGGCCGCCCGCACGACCGCCGGCCACCTCGCGCACTACGCCGCCGATGCCACCATGCCGCTGCACGCCACCGAGAACTACGACGGACAACTGAGCGGGCAACGAGGCCTGCATCGCCGCATCGAGGCCAAGCTCGTCGACGCCGATCTGCCGCACTTCGTGGCGCGCGCCGCGCTCACCCGGCGGCGCCCGCCGATCCCTCCCGAACGCGCGGCGGCGGCGATCTTCGCAACCCTCGCCGACTCCTATCGCGGGGTCGCGCCGCTGCTCGCCGCCGATCGCAACGCGCGCCAGGGTACGCGCGTCGGCTCGCGGCCCTACTACCGCAGGCTCGAGCGCGATCTCGGGGAGCTCCTGGCGACGCGTCTGGGTGATGCGGCCGCGCTCACCGGAGCGCTCTGGGCGGGAGCCTGCCCTGGGGAGTAGGTCCGGCGCGTTCGCCGGCGAACGCTGCCGGGCGGGATCACGCCCAGGACGCGCCGACGTCAGCGGGGCGCGGGTGCTCCCCCGGACTTCCCGGCCTTGACCTTCTGCTCGAGCGCCTCGGCTTGCATTCCTTTCTCCATGTCGCCGGCGATCACGTAGAAGCGCATCGCCTGGTGCAGGGATGCGGCGGCCTTGTCGCGTTGCCCGAGCTCGGCGTATGCGATCCCGAGTCCGAGATGGGCTTCGGCGTTGCGCGGGTTCAAGCGCACCGCTTGCTGGAACTCGCTCGCCGCGCGCTCATGCATGCCTCTGCGCGCCAAGGCCTCGCCGAGCTTGATGCGAGCGGTCACGTCGTCGGGGTCGGCGGACGTCGCCTTCTGGAATGCCTGCAGCGCGCCTTCGGTGCTGCCTTGTCGCTCGAGCTCCTCGCCGAGCTCGAGCGGCGCGGTTGCCGACTTGGGATTCGCCTCCGCCGCCTGCTGCAGGGCTTCGATCGTCTCGGCGCGCTGGCCCTTGGCGCGCGCCGTCCTGGCGAGCAGCAGGTAATGGCCTTCGAGCGCCTGATGGGCCTCCTTCATGTCGGGGTCGAGGCGCGCGGCGTCGCGGTACGCCTTCAGTGCCAGACCGCTCGCGCCGAGCTTGTCCTGGATCGTGCCGAAGCGGTAGTGCGCGAGCGCGTTCTCCGGATGCTCCGTCATGATCTTGTGGTACACCGACGACGCGAGGCTCCACTGTCCGCCGGCTTCGTGTGCCTCCGCTTCGCGAAAGAGCGCCGCGATCTCCGCTTCTTCCGTGACGCCGGCGGCGGGGCGCGCGATGCCGATGCAGAGCGCGGCGAGGGCGATGCCGATCAGGAGCGGCGTGAGGGAGCGAGCGCGCGTCAGGCGCATGGCGCCGTCCTGAGTTCCGCCAGCGCGGTCCCGAACGCCGCCAGCGCGCGTGCGTCGAAGAGCACGAAGCGGACCTCGTCGAGCGTGCCGGGGTGGTGCGCGAGGTCGTCGGCGGTCGTTTGCAGCGCGATCGGCGCCGCCTCGTCGAGCGGGTAACCATAGATACCGGTGGAGATCGCCGGGAAGGCGATGGTACGAAGACCGTGCTCGCGGGCGAGCGCCAAGCTGCTCTGGTGGCAGGCGGCGAGCAATCGCGGCACTTCCGCGTTTCGGCTGTAGACGGGCCCGACGGTGTGAATGACGAAGCGTGCCGGTAAGCGCCCGCCGGTGGTGAGGACGGCCCGGCCGGTCGGCAATCCGTCCGGCCACTGTTCGGCGCGGATACGGCGGCACGCGGCGAGAATCTCCGGTCCGCCGCCGCGGTGGATCGCGCCGTCCACGCCACCGCCGCCGAGCAACGTGTGTTGGCGGCGTTCACGATCGCGTCGACGGCGGCCGCGGTGAGGTCGCCTTGCGTGAGCACGAGCCGGCAACCCGCGATCGTCTGCACGGTTGCGGCGGCGTCACCCACCCGAACGCTCCTTCAGCGCGGCGCGATTCGCCGGGTCGGCGAGCCAGTCGCCGAGCTGCTGCACCGACACGGCGGCGTCGCGACCGGTCTCGGTATCCCCCGCGAGATCGACCACGCGCCGATAATGCTCCAAGGCGGCCTCGAAGTCACCGCTCAGATAGAGCACGCTCGCGAGCACGGAATGGCTCTGGTAGTGGCGCGGGTTGATCGCGAGCGCCGTCTCGAGGGCGGCCTTGGCGCGCGCCAGCTCCACGGCGGCTTCGGCATTCCGCGCCTCGCCCGAGAGGGCGCGTGCACGCTTCTGGGCGACGCTTCCCAGCCCATAGTAGGCGCTCGGGTGTGGTGCGATCGCGATCGCCTCGCCGAAGAGCCGGTCGGCCTCAGCGAGCTCGCCTTCGTCCCGCTTCAAGTGTCCGAGGTTGATGAGCGTGTCGCGCCGGTTGGTGTCGTTGCCGCGCGCGGCGAGCGCCAGGCGATAGGCCTCCTCGGCTTCGGGCTTGCGATCGGCTTCACTCAACGCGAGACCGAGATTCATGTAGGGGACCGTGAAGCGCGTCTCGGTTGCTGTCACGCCCGACCAGAACGCGATCTCGTCGCGCCACACCCGGTTCCTGGTGATGGTCACGACGGCGAGGCCGGCGAGCACGGTGACGGTCGCGACGCGAAGCGCGCGGCCGCCGAGCAGCTCGCGGTGTCGCGACAGCCACGAAGCGAGCAGCAACGCGAGCCCGACCGATGGCAGGTAGAGGTAGCGATCAGAGGCTTTGGTCACCAGCATCTCTGCGATCGCGACCAGCAGCGCTGGTGCGAGTGTGAGGAGGAACCAGAGCGTCAGGAAACGACGGTGACTGCCTGGACTCTCGCGCGGGACCAGCAGGAAAGCGACGGCAAGCATGCCGGCCACCGCGCTGATGCTCTCCCATGCCCCGCCCGGCGGCTCCGGTACGTAGGTCGCGACGTCGAGCGGCAGCAGCGTGCGCTCGACGTAGAAGCCGAACGTGCCGAGCAGGTGTCGCAGCCCGGTGAGATCGAACGCGGAGAGGCTGAGTCCGGGCGAGCGATCGGTGGGGCGAAGCATCCAGTAGACGATCACTCCTGCGACGGCCGCCAGGATCGCGGCCATCGAGCGTCGCCGGGGTCGAAGCCATGCCATCGATTCCCCCGGGGCGGTGGACACGGCGGCGAGCAGGAGCAGGGGTAACGCGATGCCGGTCTCCTTGCTGGCGATCGCCCCGAACGTGCACACCGCGATGCCGGCGAGCGTCGCCCATCCGTCGCGCCTGCAGTAGCGAAGGAAGGCGAGCACGGCGAGGATGGCGAAGGTGGTCACGAGAAGATCCGCGCGACACGCCACCCAGGTGACGGCCTCGCTGTGGACCGGATGAACGGCGAACACCAGCGCTGCCAGGAGCGCTGGCGCCGGCCCGAACCGGAGCGCGCAGCCCAGCGCGTACACCAGCGCGCAATTGAGCGCGTGCAAGAGCACGCAGGTGAGGTGGAAGCCGAGCGGATCGCGCACCCACATCAGTTGATCGAGCCAGTAGGAGCCGAAGGTGAGCGGCCGATACACGCGCAGACCGGGCAGGCCCGACGGCTCGAAAAGCACGTCACGCGCGCTCTCGTAGAACCGGATCTTCCGATCGAGCAGAATCAGATCGTCCCAGACGAAGGCGTGACCGAGGGTATTGGCGTAGGTCAGGAACCCGGCTGCGAACGCGACGGCAGCGGCCCACCACGCGATCGATGGCCCTGGCGCGCTCGTGTCCTCGGGCGTCGCGGGTGATCGGGGGAAGGTCGACGCGTCGGATAGCGATTCCGGATTCACCTTGACACCTCGGGGTCCCCTTCCTAGCATGCGACGCTCCGTGGGAAATCACTTGCAGCACGGCGACCGGCGACGCGTCGTCGTGACGGGGCTCGGGCTGGTCACGCCGCTCGGCACCGGCGTCGAGAAGAACTGGACGGCGCTCACCGCCGGCCGCTCCGGTATCGGTCCGATCACCCGCTTCGACGCCGCCGACTTTCCTTCACGCATCGCGGGCGAGGTGCGCGACTTCGTGCCCGAGGAGTTCATCGAGCGGCGCGACGTCAAGAAGATGGACCCGTTCATTCAGTACTCGATCGCGGCGACGCAGATGGCGATGGATGTCTCGGGCTTGAAGGTCACGCCGGAAAACCAGGACCGGGTGGGCGTGATCATCGGCGTCGGGATGGGCGGGCTGCTCAGCATCGAGAAGTTTCATCAGCTCTTCCTCGAGAGTCGCCTGCGCAAGGTGTCGCCGTTCTTCATCGCCAAGGTGATCGGCAATCTCGCGTCCGGACAGGTCGCGATCTCATACGGCGCCATGGGGGTGAACTACGCCCCCGCGAGCGCGTGCGCCTCGGGGGCGACCGCCATCGGCGAGGCTTTTCGCAGCGTGCGTCACGGCTACCAGGATGCGGTGATCGCGGGCGGCGCGGAGGCCGCCCTCTGCGGCCTCGGCGTCGGTGGCTTCATCGCCATGCGTGCGCTCTCGACCCGCAACGACGAGCCCGAGCGCGCCAGTCGTCCCTTCGATCACGATCGCGACGGCTTCGTCGTTGCCGAGGGCGCGGGCGTGCTGGTGCTCGAAGCGCTCGAGATGGCGCGGGCGCGCGGTGCGCGCATCCTCGGCGAGCTGATCGGCTACGGCGCCAACGCCGATGCCTTCCACATCACCTCGCCGGCGCCCGGTGGCGAGGGCGCCCTGCGCTGCATCCGCCAGACACTCGCCGACGCCGACCTGGCGCCGGAGGACGTCGACTACATCAACGCCCACGGCACCTCGACGCAGTACAACGACGCCAGCGAGACCGAGGCGATCAGGCGGGTCTTCGGTGCGCACGCCGAACGGTTGGCGGTGAGCTCGACCAAGTCGATGACGGGCCACACCCTCGGTGCCGCCGGCGGCATCGAAGCTGTCTACACGATACTCGCGCTGGCGCGCGGCGTGCTGCCGCCGACGATCAACTACGAGCGACCCGATCCGGCGTGCGACCTCGACTATGTCCCGAACGTGGCGCGACCAACCACGGCACGCGTCGCGCTCTCGAACTCGTTCGGTTTCGGCGGAGCCAACGCGTGCCTGGCGTTTCGCCGTTGGGACGACTAGCTGGCGAGTCCACGGCGCCGCGCCGCCGGGGTACGGGGGGCCGACGCAAACCGACGGCGGCCCGATCGCGCGAGGTCGGCGTGATCTCCGACACCCACGGTCTCATGCGCCCCGAAGCGCTGCGCGCGCTCGCCGGCGTCGACGCCATCGTCCACGCCGGTGACGTCGGTCGCCCGGAGGTGCTCGCTGCCCTCGAGGCGATTGCGCCCGTCACCGCCGTCCGCGGCAACAACGACGTCGGCGCGTGGGCGCGCCGGCTGCCGCTCGACGCCGTGCTCGCCATCGACGGGGTGCGCCTCTACGTCCTGCACGATCGCCACGAGCTGCAGGTCGACCCGCGGCCGGCGGGATTCGCGGCCGTCATCACCGGGCACTCGCATCGGCCGGGCATCGAGACGCGAGCGGGTGTGCTCTACGTCAATCCGGGGAGCGCCGGGCCGCGCCGCTTCACGTTGCCGATCGCGGTGGCGCGGTTACGCGTCGGCGGCGGACGCGTGCGCGGCCGGGTGATCCTGATCGATGCATAGCATGCGCGCGCGATCGTCGTCGCGTCAGTACGCGTTGGTGCTCGGCGTCCTGGCGGTTCTCTTCCTGCTACGGGTTCTCGGGCAGATGCTGGTGGCGTTCGCGGGCGTCACCTTCCTTCCGTCGATGCCGGAGTGGTACTCGGGGCTGCTTCCCTACCCGATCCTCCTCCCGGTTCAGTGGTTGATCCTCCTCGTGCAACTCGGGATCAGTGTCGATCTGTGGCGCGACGCGGGCGTGTTCGCGACGCGCCGCCCGCGACTCGGCCGCCTCCTCCATTGGTTCAGTCTCGTGTATTTCGCGGTGATGGTGACGCGCTACGTCGTCACCATGACGCTGTATCCCGAGCGCAGGTGGCTCGGCACCGGAACGATTCCGATCGTATTCCACTGGGTGCTCGCGGCGTATCTTTTCGTGCTCGGACGTTTCCACACGCGCGCGGCATGATCGCAGAGCCCGACGTCACCCTCACCGATCTCGGGCTGGCGCTCGAGGGAGCCGTATTCGCATGGCTGCTCGCCCGGCCAGGCACGGCGGGGCAGCCGCTCCGACGCTGGTTCGTGCTCTTCTTCGCGGCCAGCGCCGTCGCGGCTCTGTTGGGCGCGATCGTCCACGGTCTTCGCGCCCCGCTGCTCTGGCCGCTCGTGCTCTTCGCGATCGGGGTGACGGCGTTCGCCGCGTGCGGAGCGGGTACGGCGATGCTTCTGTCCACGGAGGCGGCGCGGCGGAGCATGCGGTTGGCTGTCGTCGGCCTCGCGTGCTACGGCGCGCTCGTGTTCGCCGCCCCGCAGGCTTTCACGCTCGCCATCCTCGCGTATCTCCCTGCGACCATCCTGCTGCTGATCGCGTTCGCTCGCGCGTCCCGGATGCGCGGCGAGAGTGCCGTCGGATTCGGTGTGCTCGGGCTCCTGCTCACGCTCGTCGCCGCTGCGCTGCAGCAAGCGCGGGTCGCGCTGCCGGCGCTCAGCCACAACACGCTCTACCATCTGGTGCAGGCCGCGGCGCTCGCCATGATCTTCGCCGGCACGCGCTCGCTGGTCGCGCATGCGCCCGCCGACGGCGCGGGAAGGGATGGATGATGACCGATCTGACGCGACGCGACTTCTTGATCGCCGGCGGCGCGCTCGCGGCGTGGGCGACGGGTTGTGTGCCGCGACGGGAGCCATCGCCGGACGCGGCGGTGCTTCACCCCGAGGAGAAGGGCGTCCTCGTGAACGACGTCCACGCGCAACTCAACCCGACCGAGGTCGATCGCATCGTCCGTCCGGACTCGCTCGCGAGGCTCCAGGCCGTCGTGCAGGCGGCGCGTGCGGAAGGCAAGGCGATCAGCATCGCCGGCGGCCGGCACGCGATGGGTGGCCAGCAGTTCGGGCGCGGCACCATTCTCGTCGACATGCGAGGCATGTCCCGCGTGCTCGCCTTCGATCCCGAGCGCGGCACCATCGACGTCGAAGCCGGCATCGAGTGGCCGGAGCTGATCCGGTATCTGCGTGGCAGCGAGAACGGCGCGCCGCGCTGGGGCATCGTCCAGAAGCAGACCGGCGCCGACCGGCTGACGATCGGCGGCGCGCTTGCGGCCAACATCCATGGGCGAGGGCTCCGCATGAAGCCGATGATCGCGGACGTGGAGTCGTTCGTGCTCGTCGGTGCCGACGGGGCAGCGCGCACGTGCAGCCGTACGGAGAACGCCGAGCTCTTCCGCCTCGCGATCGGCGGCTACGGACTCTTCGGGCCGATCGCGAACGTGACGCTCCGGCTCGCGCCGCGGCGCAAGCTCGAGCGTGTCGTCAAGGTCATGGACGTCGACGGGCTCATGCCCGCCTTCGAGAAGCGCATCGCCGAGGGGTTTCTCTTCGGCGACTTCCAGTACGCGACCGACGGCACGTCACGCGACTTCCTGCGCAAGGGTGTCTTCTCCTGCTACCGTCCTGTCGAGGACGAGCGTTCCGTGCCCGAAGAGCAGCGGGAGCTCTCCGTGGAAGACTGGCGGAGGCTCCTCTTCCTCTCGCACGTCGACAAGACGCAGGCCTTCAACGCGTACGCCGAGTACTACGTCGGCACGTCGGGGCAGCTCTACTGGTCGGACACGCATCAGGAGAGCGTGTACATCGACGACTACCACGCGTGGCTCGACGAACGGCTCGGCATGCTCTACCGCGCCACCGAGATGATCACCGAGATCTACGTGCCGCGCGCCGCGCTGGTGCCCTTCCTCGACGACGTGCCGGAAGTTCCCGCGCCGACGCCGTCGACGTCATCTATGGCACCATCCGTCTCATCGAGCGCGACGACGAGAGCTTCCTCGCCTGGGCCCGCCAACCGTGGGCCTGCGTGATCTTCAACCTGCACGTCGTGCACACCGAAGCCGGTCTGGAGCGCGCGGCCAGAGCCTTCCGTCGCCTCATCGACATCGCGATCGGCTACCGCGGCAGCTACTACCTGACCTATCACCGCTGGGCGACGCGCCAGCAGGTCGAGACCTGCTATCCCCAGTTCGTGGAGTTCCTGCGCCGCAAGCAGGCGCACGACCCCGATGGGCGCTTCCAGAGCGAATGGTACCGCCACTACGTGGGGATGTTCGGTGAAGCGATGAAGCAGCCGCCGGCTGCATGACGCCCCGGTGCATCACGCGATCGTCGTCAGCGCACAGCGGCCGCCGGCTTGATCATGTACGTGGTGCTGGCACGCGCCGCGAGCTTGCCGCCCGCCCAGACGTCGACCTCGGCGTAGGCGCTCCGCCGGCTGGAGCGCAACACGTAGGCCTCGGCGGTGACGGTGCCCGGGAAGATCGGCTCCAGGTAGTTGATCTTCATCTCGACGGTGAGAAACGCGTTGCCCGCACCGTAGATCGAGTAGAGAGCCGCGGCGACGGCGGTGTCGGCGAGGCCGAAGCTGGCACCCCCGTGCATGACGCCGTGCGGATTGCTCGTCTGCAAACGGTTCTCGACCTCGAGGCGCGCGTACCCGCGCCGGATCTCGACGGCGCGATAGCCCATGGTGCCGGGGAAGTAGGGGTTGGTGCCGTCGAACGCGCCGAGAATCGCGCGGCGCGCATCGGTGGCGATCTCGGGGAAGTCGCGCCCGCGCCCGCCACTCAGGAACGCCACGCCGTTCGGTTCGTTCTCCATTGCGCCTCCGCGCCCCGTTTCAATACCCGTTGCGGGGTCCATGCAACCGTGCGAGGAGGGGCGATGGCCTACGAATTCATCCGCTACGAGAAGAAGGACCGCATCGCCACCATCACCATCAACCGTCCCGAGGTCATGAACGCGCTGCATCCGCCGGCGAACCTCGAGCTCTCGGCGGCGTGGGACGATTTCGCGGCTGATCCCGAGTGCTGGGTGGCGATTCTGACCGGCGCCGGGGACAAGGCGTTCTCTGCCGGCAACGATCTCAAGTTCACCGCCCAGCAGGGCGCCCGCAGCATCTCGTACGGCAACGGCGGATTCGGCGGCATCATCGCCCGCTTCGACCTGTACAAGCCGACGATCGCCGCGGTGAACGGATTCGCGCTCGGCGGCGGCTTCGAGATGGCCCTCGCGTGCGACATCATCATCGCCGCCGAGCACGCGCGCTTCGGGCTTCCCGAGCCGCGCGTCGGGTTGGCCGCCATCGCGGGAGGCGTGCACCGCCTGCCGCGCCACATTCCGCTCAAGCTCGCCATGGGTCTGATGCTCACCGGGAAGCACATCACGGCGGCCGAAGCCGCGACGATGGGAATCGCGAACGAGGTGGTCCCGGCGGCCGAGCTCCCGGCCGCGGCCGCGCGCTGGGCGAACGAGATCCTGGCGTGCTCGCCGCTCTCCGTGCGCGCCAGCAAACAGTGCGCGATGGACGGCCTCGGCCTTCCCCTCGAGACCGCGATGGGCACATCCTATCCGCTGGTGTCCGCGCTCTTCCGCTCCGAGGACATGATGGAAGGCGTGACGGCGTTCGCGCAGAAACGGAAGCCGCAGTGGAAGGGACGCTAGCGAGGCAGCCGCCCGGCCGCCGAGGTGTGATATGGCCTCCGGGGCCATGGCGCATGACGTCCTGATCGTCAGCGATCTGCACCTGCGCGGCGGCTACCACAATCCAACCGAAGGGCTGTACCACTTCGACGAGGAGTTCGCGGACTTCCTGCGCTACTATCGCCTGCACCGCGGCGAGCGGCCGTGGCAGCTCCTGATCGGCGGCGACTTCGTCGAGTTCCTCTACATCACCGATCCTCCCGATCCGGCCGTGCCGATGTTGCGCGGCGCGACCTTCACCGCAGAACGAGCGACGGTACGGCGCCGGCACCGAGGCGCAGAAGGCGCGCTGGAAGCTCGACACCATTCTCCGCAGCTCACACCCGCAGCTGCTGCTCGCGCTGGCGCGCTTCATCGCCGAGGGCAACGAGGTGATCGTGTTGCGCGGCAACCACGACGCCGAGATGTTCTGGCCGCGAGGTGCAGGAGCACTTCCGGCGGCTCGTCGCCGAGCATCACCCCGCCGACGTGAGCTACATGACGATGAAGGAGGCGGTGGCGGCGCGGCTGCGATTCGCCCACTGGTTCTGGTACGTGCCCGGTCTTCTCTACATGGAGCACGGGTGCCAGTACGATCCGTTCTGCTCGTTTCAGTACTTCTTGAACCCGGTCGTGCCCGCGTCCCCGACCCGGATCGAGATGGCGATCTCGGAGCTGGCCATCCGCTACTTCACCAACCAGATGAAGCTGCTGAACGCGATGGCGGCGGAGAACATCAAGTCGGTGAGCGAATACGTCGCGTGGGCGGTACGCGGAAACCTCTCGATCTTTCCGCGGGTCTTGAAGATGTACGGGGCGATGGTGCGCCGAATCCTGAGCAAGAGCGGGCGGCCCGACCCGGTGGCCGAACGGGTGGTCGCCGCCGAGCACGCCCGGCGCGTCGCCGAGACCGACGTCCGCTTCGGTCTCGCCACCGGCACGGCCGCGCGCGTCGACGCCATGCACGCGCGGCCGATCATGCGACGTTGGCTCTCCACGGCTCGGTTTCTCGCGCTCGATCTCTTCGCCGCCGGCGGAGTGGTGGCGCTGATCGCGGCGGCGATTCCGGTCTGGTACCCGGCGAGCATCGGTCTCCTCGGCGTGGTGGGAGCGGTCGCCGCGCTCGGTCTCGTGCTCTACATCGGGGCGTTGCGCTTCCGTCGCATCACCGAGGCTGCCGAGCTGCACCGCACCGCCGAGCGTCTCGCCGCGCTCTTTCACGTCCCGTTCGTGATCTTCGGGCACTCGCACACCGCCGGCATGTGGCCGCTCGCGACCGGCGGACGCTACGTGAACGTCGGCACGTGGGTTCCGGAGGGCGAGGACGCGTACTTCGTCTACTTCGCCGCCACCGGTGAGGGCACGACACGGCGGAGCGGCCTCTGGCGCTGGAACAAGCGCGACGGTCGTCCGCAGCCGTTCGAGGGCGACGCCGGCGCGGCCGCCGACGAGGCGCCGGGGTTCCCGACGGAAAGGACGGGGACGTGAACCGTGGCGAAGCGATCCGGAGTCCGAGCGCCGGCGCTCAGACGCGCGCCCGGCGCTCGAGGTCGCGCAGGCGTTGCTCGAGGTCGGCGTTCATTTCCTGGAGCTGGCGCAGTCGCGCTTCCAGCTCGCGACCGCGCTCGTGGAGCCGGTGGAGCTGCAGGCGCTTGTCGAGCCCGGTGCGGACGATGGTGAGCAGGTCGTCGTTGTCCCAGGGCTTCTCGACGTAGTGGAAGATGCCGACCTCGTTGATGGCGCGTATCGCGTTCTCTTTGTCGGCGTAGCCGGTGAGCAGAATGAGCGTGCTCTCGGGATACAGACGCCGGACCTCGAGCAACAAGCCGATGCCGTCGAGCTCGGGCATGAGAAAGTCCGAGATCACCAGATCGAGAGGGTTGACCTTGGCGAGCTGCACCGCGCGCTGCGGCGAGGTCTCGGTGAGGACCTGGTGGGGCGTCTCGAGCTCGAGCAGCGCGGCCACCGTCTGCACGACGATGGGCTCGTCGTCGACGACGAGGATGGTGGAGCGTTGCTCCCCGGCCGTCATGTCCGGGCTCGATAGCGTCCGGTGCGCGCGAGTGTCAAGGCGCGCCTGAGGCCTCCAGCATGGCGACATCGAGGTCCCGCGCCGATCCGTTCTCCACCTTGATCGAGGTCGGGATCGACCTCTGCGGCACGCTCCGCCAGGACGAGCTGCTGGCGACGATGATGGGGCGGGTGCGCGACGTGATGGAGGCCGAAGCCTGCTCCGTGATGCTCATCGACGAGCCGTCACAGACCTTGCGTTGGGAGGTCGCGCTCGGGGCCGGGGCGGGGAAGCTGCGGACGCTCTCGGTGCCGATCGGCGAGGGGATCAGCGGTCGCGTGGCGGCGACCGGCGTCGCCATCCGCCTCGCCGACGCGCAGAACGATCCTGCCTGGGAAGGCCGGCGCTTCGACGCCGCCACCGGGTTCACCACTCGCTCGATGCTGTGCGTGCCGATCCGCGTGCGCGGTCGCATCATCGGGGTGATCCAGGTGCTGAACCGGCGCGGCGGACCGTTCACCGACGACGACCAACGCCTGCTCGAAGCGCTCGCCGGCATGGGCGGCGTGGCGATCGAGAACGCGCGCTTGTACGAGAGCCTGGAGGACAAGGTGGCGGAGCGCACCGCGGCGCTCACCCGTACGCTCGCCGAGCTGCGCGCCGCGCAGACCCAGCTCGTGCAGTCGGAGAAGATGGCCGCGCTCGGCAACCTGGTCGCCGGCGTCGCCCACGAGATCAATACGCCGCTCGGAGCGGTGGCGAGCAACGTCGACCTGCAAGCGCGCGCGCTGGCGAAAGTCGGGGAGGCGCTCGCCGACCCGGATGGCGCCACGGCGGCGCGTCGCTACATCGAGCGCGCCGTCGGCTTGGTGGACGTGAGCCGCGAGGCGTGCCGCCGCATCGCGACCATCGTGCGCAGTCTGCGTGACTTCTCGCGTCTCGACGAGGCGGAGCGCAAGCCCGCCGACCTGCACGCCGGACTCGACGCCACCCTCACGCTCGTCGGCCACCTGACGAAGAATCGCATCACCGTGCAGCGCGCGTACGGCGACCTGCCGCTCGTCGACTGCTACCCGAACCAGTTGAATCAAGTGTTCCTGAATCTACTCGTGAACGCGGCGCAGGCGATCGAGGGTCAAGGCGAGATCCAGATTCGCACGCGTCGCGAAGCGGGCGCGCTGCCGCCAGCGCGGACGGCGGCGGTGATCGAGATCGCCGACAGCGGCACCGGCATCGCGCCGGAGCATCTGGCGCGGATCTTCGATCCCGGCTTCACCACCAAGGGCGTCGGCGTAGGCACCGGCCTCGGCCTCGCCATCTGCTACCGGATCGTCGAGGGCCACCACGGCAAGATCGAGGCGGAGAGCACCGTGGGTCGCGGCAGCACGTTTCGGGTGCTCCTGCCGCTCGAGTGATGGCGTGCCGGCGCCGGTCCGGTGCGCGTCGGCTCGAGTAGAAAGACCGGCCGGCGCGCTCAGGCGAGGAACGCGTCGACCTCGGCGAGCGTCGCCGGATCGCCGACCGAGTGCAGGGGAATCACCTTGTCGATCTTCCGCACCAGTCCCGCGACCACCTTGCCGGGACCGATCTCGAGCGCCCGGTCGACGCCGTCGGCCATCATGCCGCGGACGCTCTGCTCCCAGAGCACCGGACCGTCGATCTGGCGGACGAGGAGATCGCGCACGCGCTCCGGTTTGTCGTTCGGCGATGCGTCGACGTTCGCGTAGACCGGAAACGCGAACGGCTGCACCTCGACGTCGGCGAGCGCTTTGTCGACGGCGATCGCCGCCGGCTTCATGAGCGCGCAGTGGAAGGGCGCGCTCACCTTCAGGGGAATCACCTTGAGATTCTTCGCCTTGCCGAGCTCTCCGGCGCGCGCGACGGCCGCGGCGGCGCCGGCGATGACGATCTGTCCGGGACAGTTGAAGTTGGCGGGCGAGAGCGGCTCGCCCTGCGCGGCTTCGGCGCAGAGCGCGCGCACCGTGGCCTCGTCGGCGCCCAGGATGGCGCTCATCGCGCCCGCGCCCTCCGGAACCGCCTCCTGCATCGCCTTGCCGCGCAGGTGCACGCAGCCGGACCGCGTCCTCGAAGGTGAGCGCGCCCGCGGCCACCAGCGCGCTGTACTCGCCGAGCGAGTGGCCCGCCGCACAGAAGGCCGGCAGCGTTCCGCGCCGTTCCCGCAACGCCTCCAGCGCGGCGATGCTGACGGTCAGAATCGCCGGCTGGGTATTCTTCGTGAGCGTGAGCTCGGTGTCGGGACCCTCGAAGCAGAGCTTCGAGATCGACCATCCGAGCGCTCGATCGGCACGCGTGAAGACTTCGCGCGCCGCCGGCGACGCTTCCGCGAGGGCTTTGCCCATCCCGACTGCTTGGGCTCCTTGACCTGGAAACAACAGGGCGAGGCGCATGCAACGCTCCTTGGAGTGCTCGCTCGTGCGCCATCGCCGGTGCCGCGTGCGCCGGCGCGTGGCCCGAGTCGTTCCGCTGGCTTTTTCACGAGAATCGACGAAGACGCAAGAGGGCTATGCGACATGCGAAGACGATGCTCGCTTGACCGTGCGCATACCGAGCCCGTACATCTCGAGGTCGTGCCCTGCATGCCGCTCACTGCCTCCGTCGGTCTCGTCGCGCGCCTTCGCCAGCTCGCGCTCGGTGTGCTGGGAGCGGCCGTCCTCGCCGGTCCGGCGCACGCCGTCGACTACTACGTCAAGAACGGTGGCAACGACGGCCAGGACGGTCTCACGCTCGGCACCGCCTGGGCGACGCTCGGCCACGCCGCCGACCTGGTGAACCCCGGCGACACCGTGCGTGTCCAGGATGGAAGCTACCAGGGCTTCTACCTCGACCGCTCCGGCGCGCCCGGCAACCCGATCACGTTTCGCGCCGACGGAGCCAACGTCCGCATCACGCAGGACAACGGCACGACGCCCGACGGCATCAACGTCGAGGGCGCCGACCACGTCGTGATCGACGGCTTCATCGTCGACAACCGCACACGCGCCGGCATCCGGGTCGCGCTCTCGTCGTTCGTCACCGTCCGCAACTGCCGCACCGGCTTCAACGGCCGCTGGGGCATCTTCACCGGTTTCGCCGACGACTTCACGGTCGAGTTCAACGAGACGCATCACTCGCAGATCGAGCACGGCATCTACGTGTCGAACAGCGGCGATCGCCCGGTGATCCGCGGCAACCTCGTGCACGACAACAACGCCAACGGCATCCACATGAACGGCGACGAGAGCCAGGGCGGCGACGGGACGATCTCGGAGGCGCTGGTCGAGCGCAACGTGATCTACGGCAACGGCGCCGCCGGCGGCTCCGGCATCAACATGGACGGCGTGACCGACAGCGTCGTGCGGAACAATCTCCTCTACGACAACCACGCGAGCGGCGTGAGCCTGTATCGCATCGACGGCGCAACCGGCTCGAACGACAACCTGATCGTCAACAACACCATCATCAATGCGGCCGATGCCCGCTGGTGCGTCAACATCCGCGACGGCTCCACCGGCAACCGCGTGCTCAACAACATTCTCTACAACCACCACGGGTTTCGCGGCGTGATCACGATCGACTCCGCGAGTCGCCCCGGGTTCGCCAGCGACACCAACAGCCTCATGGACCGGTTCAGCATCGACGGTGACTCGTCCGTGATCGATTTCGCCGACTGGCAGGCCGAGGGCTACGACACGCACTCGTTCCTGGCCGCGCCCGCGGATCTCTTCGTCGTGCCCGGCAGCGACTTCCATCTGCAGGGGACGTGTCCGGCGATCGACGCCGGCACCGCCACCGACGCTCCGGCGAGCGATCTCGAAGGCAACCCGCGGCCGGTCGGCGCGGGCGTGGATCTCGGTGCCTACGAGTCGCAGCTCGCGAACTGCGGCGACGGCACCGTCGATCCGGGCGAGCAGTGCGGCGAGCCCGGCCTCGACTGCAGCGACCCGTGCAGGAGCTGCGGCGGCTGCACGTGCGTCCTCGATCCGCCGGTGTGCGGCGACGCCTTGGTGTGCGGTGGTGAGACCTGCGAGAGCAACGGCGACTGTAGCGGCGGACAGGTCTGCGAGAGCTGCCAGTGCACCAATCCACCCGCGTGCGCGAGCGGCGTCGTCATGCAGAAGCCCGGGCTCAAGCTGCGCGCCACTCCGTTCTCGCTGTCACTCAAGGGTGAAGCGGTGATCCCCAAGCCATGGCAGGGAGTGGACCCGATCGCGAACGGCGTCCGCATCGTGGTCGACGCGCTCGCCGGAGCCGGGCGGCCTGGACGTCGTCGTTCCCGGAGGCGCCTACGTCGACGGCGTCGGTTGGAAGCGCAACCGGACCGGAACGCAGTGGACGTTCAAGGATTCGGAGGGCACGAACGGCGGTATTACGCGGGTCGTCTTGAAGGACCGCTCCGCGAGCACCGACGGCCTGCTGCGCTGGCGTGTGAAAGGGAAGGGTGGCAGCGTCGTGCTGCCGGACGTGAACGCCACCCGCAGCACGTTCGTAGCCGGTGCGGCGCTCGAGTGCGCGGCGCTCGAGTGGAATCCGCCGAGCGGGCGAGCGGCCGCGCTGCGAGGGCGACGCCACTCGTCTCCGCTGCCGCTGACACGCCTAGCGCGGCGTGAAGGCGTTCTCGAAGACGAAGTCGGCGATCCTCCGCCCCTGCGCGATGCCCTCGGTCTTGTCGAACGCCCAGTGGATCCCGAGGTAGATCCGGCTCTGGCCGTTCTCCTCCTCCGCTTCCGAGAGCGACGAGAAGGTGCGCGGGATCAGCGGCCGGACGACGCCCTGATTGTCGAGCGTGACGCCGTTGAACTCGTCGGAGACGAACGTGAAGCGGATGTCGTCGGTTCCGTAGAAGCGACGCAGGCTCTGGAAGAGCGCGCCGCCGAAGCCCGCGTGACCGGAAGGATAGGCCGGGAAGGGCGGGGTGAAGTTCACGGCGTTCGACGTTGCTGCGCGGCGCGCCGAGCGGTGAGAAGGCGGGATCGCCGACGGTGTCGGGGTTGCCGTCGCCGAGGCCGCTGGGTCCGGTTCCCGCGTCGGCCTCGCGGATGCCGGTGACCGGACGCCAGACCTCGTAGAGATACTTCGATTCCCAGATCGCGATGCCGGCTTCCGCCATCGCGGTGTTCACCAGCGCCAACAGGCGCGCCAGCTCGACGACGTCGGTTCCCCGCTCTTCGGCGATCTGCACGGTGATCTGGTTGTAGAGGCGCGGCGGCGCGCACAGACTCGGCGTGCCATCGTAGGCCCAGAAGATCCCCGCCACCGTCTGGTCGGCGGTGCGCTCGGTCGCGGTGCCCACCCCGTCGCCGCCCAGGCGCTTCACCTCGTTGAAGGCTTCGGCGTACTCGGCGCTGTCAAGCGCGGGCGGCGGCGGAACGCGGAACTGCGACGCCGAGGTCATGACGAACGGCTCGACCTCGCCCCAGCGCGCGCCGAGCGCGAGCGGGATGAGACTGATGGGATCCTGACGCCACTTGCCGGGATCGTCTTTGGTGATGAATTCGACGCCGACGCTCGGCTCGGCATGCTGCGATCCGTCGGCCGGCGCGCAGCGCGAGAATCGGCGGCCGCCGCCGCGGCGCCCACCGCGCGGCCGTCGCTCTTCGATTGATCGTCGGGAAGCGCGCTAGGAACGCGCCGAGCTCGGCATCGAACGTCGCGGCTTGCGACGGGAAGAGCGCGACCAGCGTGTCATGGGCGGCCTGCGAGATGGCGGCCTTCAAGGACGCGCCAGCGGGGGCCGGGCCGAGATCGGTGTAGCTCGTGTAGCCGCCTTCGATGGCGTTCACCGCGTCGAAGACCGCGATCTGGACGATCGCGATGCGCGCGGGCGGCGCGCCCCGGACCGAATTGCTCGCCGAAGACGCGCGTCTCGCCGGCCCGCACCGGGGTGTGGTCGAGGCCGCTGGCATCGATGGCGATGGTGTTCCAGTGCTCCACCCAGCCGGCGCTGTTCGGGGCGTTGCTGTT
Organism: uncultured delta proteobacterium; assembly: GCA_963846105.1. Classification (GTDB taxonomy): domain Bacteria; phylum Desulfobacterota; class Binatia; order UTPRO1; family UTPRO1; genus CAWJUT01. Next base: position 28,044 of record CAWJUT010000002.1, on the reverse strand, counting down.
GTCGCCGCAGCCGTGGAGCAGTCGCGAGTGCGAGCAGCGATGGCGAGCCGCGCGTGCGGCCACGAAGTGCGCGCCGACGCCAGACGCTCCCGCTGTCCGATCCGACGGCTTCCTTCCCACCATCGCCCACCTCTTTCCGTAGCACGAGGGTTACGCCCTCAGGGGATCACGCCTACCACGCACATGTACGGATGGTGAAGACGAAATCGCAGGCCGACGCGGTCTCACCTCGGGCGCAGCAGCAGCGACAGACCCATGGCGACGCCGATCACGACCACGGCGCGGCGCACGAAGCCGCGTCCGAAACGGCGCGCCAGCCCGGCGCCCCAATAGCCGCCGATGATCGCACCCGCCATCATCACCAGCGCGTCCGGCCAGTTCACCGCGCCGCACGCCGCGAAGTACACGGCGGCGATCCCGTTGATGCAGGTCGCGAACACGTTCTTCAGACCGTTCATCTGATGGATGTCCGTCAGACCGAGCACCCCGAGCGCCGCGAGCATGAGAATGCCCATGCCAGCGCCGAAGTAGCCGCCGTAGATCGCGACCAGGAACTGGAACGCGGCGGCCCATATCCACCAGTTGCCGCTCGACGTCGAGGCATCGCGCGCCGTGCCGTGGGCGTGGCGGTGCAGGCGTCGCGTGATCGGCTCCTGAAAAGCGAAGAGCAGCGTCGCGAAGAGGATCAGGAACGGGACGATGGCCGCGAAGGTGCGCGACGGCGTGCGCAGGAGCAGGATCGCGCCGAGCGCGCCGCCGGCGATCGAAGGCAACGCGAGGCGTTGCAGCAGCGGTCGGCCGCCGCGAAGCTCGCGGCGAAATCCGATCGCGCTCGCGAGCGAACCCGGCCACAGCGCAACCGCGTTGGTGGCGTTGGCGATGATCGGGATCACGTCCCAACCACACCAGCGCCGGGAACGACAACAAGGTGCCGCCTCCCGCCACCGAGTTCACCAGTCCAGCGATGAACGCCGCCCCGAAGACGACGCCAGCCTCCACAACGCTCACCGCCGATGGTCCGCCACAGGCGGCGATGATAGCGTGCCCCGCCGGGAGGTGCGATGGATCACGCGCTGTACGCCCGGCGGGTGCTGTTCGTCGTCGGCAAGGGCGGTGTCGGGGAAGAGCACGGTCGCCGCGCTCCTCGCGGTCGCGCTCGCCGAGCGCGGCAAGCGGGTCCTGCTCGCACAGATGGGGCCGGGACGGCGCCTCGGCGAGCTGCTCGGTGTGACGCGCGACGGCGAGGGTCCCGCCGAGGTGCTGCCGGGGCTCTCGTTTCTCACCGTCGACGGCGAGAGCGCGCTCAGCGAGTACCTGGCGCTGGTGCTGCCGGTGAAGCGCGTCCATCGCATGGTCGTCACGCAGCCGGCTCTACCACCACTTCGTCGCCGCCGCGCCCGGCCTGAAAGAGCTCATGACGGTCGGCAAGATCTGGTACGAGGAGCAGCTCGAGAGCGGCCGCGGACGCAAGTGGGATGCGATCGTCGTCGACGCCCCCGCCACCGGGCACAGCCTCCAGTATCTCCGTATGCCGCGCGCGGCGCACGAAGCCTTCGGGCCCGGACTGGTGCACCGCGAGGCCAAGAAGGTGATGGACCTGCTCCTCGATGCGCGCCGGACGGTGGTGTGTCCGGTCACGACCGCCGAGGAGATGCCGGTCAACGAGACCACCGAAATGTACGCCCAGCTTCGGGACAGTTTGCGTCTGCCGCTCGGGGTGTTGTTCGTGAACCGGGTACACGCGGCGCCGCTCGCGCCCGAGGACGTTCCGGACGCTCCGGCGGGGGCGCCGCCGCTCGTCGGCGACGTCATGCGCTGCGCGCGTGAGGAGGCCGGCTGGGCGGCCATCAATCGTCGCTATCTCGCTCGCCTGCGCGCCGAGGTGCCGATGCCGACCGTCGAGCTGCCGTTTCTCTTTGCCGAGGAGTTCGGCCTCGACGAGGTACGGACCTTGCGCGCGCACGCCGAGCGCCAGCTCGCCACGCTCGATCTCGCGAGCGCCGGAGACGCCTGACGATGCTCGCCTCGCTCATCCGCGACCATCGGGTGATCATCTGTGTAGGATCGGGCGGCGTCGGAAAGACCACCACCTCGGCGTCGATCGCCCTCTGGGGAGCCCTCCAGGGGCGACGCGCCGTCGTGCTGACGATCGATCCCGCGCGCCGGCTCGCCGACTCGCTCGGCGTGGGCGCGCTCGGCGATCAACCCACGCCGCACCCGGTCGATCCCACCGTCTTCACGCGCCACGGCCTCGATGCGCGCGGCAGCTCTGGCGGCGATGATGCTCGATCAGAAGAACGCCTGGGACCGTCTGGTCGCCCGCCACGCGCCGTCGGACGAGGTGCGCGAGCGTATTCTTCGACAATCGGTTCTATCTCAACTTGTCGCAGAGCTTCGCGGGCTCGTACGAGTACATGGCCATCGAGCAGCTCTGTGTCCTGGTCGAAGGCGGCGTCTACGATCTGATCGTGCTCGACACGCCGCCCACCAAGCATGCGCTCGATTTCTTCGAGGCACCCGAGCGCATCCGGGACTTCCTCGACCGGCGCATGGTGCGCTGGCTGGTGTTGCCATATCTGTCGCAGGGGTGGGCGGCGGCGAAGGCGATGAACCGTACCGTCGGCTTCCTGTTCCGCCGGCTCGAGGAGGCGACCGGTATCTCCGCGCTCACGGAGATCTCCGACTTCTTTTCCGCGATGAGCGGCATGTTCGACGCGTTCTCCTCGCGTACCCAGACCATCCACGACATCCTGCGCAGCGGCGAGCACCGCGTTCGTCCTGGTGACGGGGCCCGAGGAGCAGGTGCTGACCGAAGCGGAGTTCTTCTCGCAGAAGATGCGCCGGCTCCACATGCCGCTCAAGGGAGTCGTCTTCAACCGCGTGCATGGCGAGTTTCCCGCCGATGCGACACTCTTTCCCGCCGAGACGGTGACGCGTGCGGACGAGCCGGTGGTGGCGGCACAGCTCACCGCGGCCGGTGTCCCGGCCGCGCACGTTCCGTGGCTGACGAGCAATTTCGTCGACTACCAGTTGCTGGCGCGCGGCGAAGCGCTGCGCATGGAGCAGTTCCGCCGCGGCCTGCCGCGGCGTGCACCGTTCGTCACGGTGCCGAACTTCGACTCCGACCTGCACGATCTCACCGGTCTGACACGCATGCACCGCTACCTGTTCGAGGGAAAAGAGGGAGCGACGGGGGCGGTCGCGACCAGTCAAACCGCCGGGGAACCACCCGCGACCGAGGGGCAGGGTAGGGAGATGCGCACAGCGACCGCGCGAGCCGCACCACCGCGCCCGCGTGGCGTGCGCGGTCCCAGCACGGTCAGCCGCCGGCGGCGCCCGTCGAGCTGACGGCCCGCGGACGCCCTTCCGACTCCGTTCGCCCCTCGGGCGGTATTCGTGGGTCTCGGGGTCAGGAACCGCTTGCCCGAGTGCGGGTCGAATTGGTACCGTACGAGGCCCTGTACGCCGAGGGAATCGCCGGCCACGGCGTCTCGAGCGCACACACGAGTTGATACCGCCCCCGGGCATCCTGAGGCCTCTTGATTCATCCCCCCCAACCTCCTCCCACACGGCACGAATGGCGTCCGCGCTCCACCTGGCGACGCCGCGCTCTCTATAGATTCGACGACCGGCCGGCACGCGCTCTGCGGTGGCTCGCCGTCGCGCTGATGTCGATGGCGGCGATGATGCCCGCGTCGTCGAACGCCGCTGGTCCATTCGTCGTGAGCGGCAACGGAACGCCGCTCGTATGGAACGTCAATCCGGTCCCGTTCAATCCCGACCTCGGGACGCTCGGCAACCGGACCAACGCTCAGGCGGTCGCAGACGTCACCGCCGATTTCGCGGTCTGGGAGGCCGTGACGACGTCGACCATCAGCTTCACCAACGCCGGCGCGTTGCCGGAGGACGTCACCACCGTCAACGTCGACGACTACTACGCGGTGTGCGGCGACGGTCTCAGCCCGATCATCTTCGACGTCGACGGTACGATCACCGAAGCGATCTTCGGTACGGGCACCAACAACACGATCGTCGCCTTCGCCACTCCCGACTGTCAGGACTTCGCGACCGCGACGATCACCGAGGCGACTGCAATCCTGAACGGCCGCTTCATCGACGGCAGCAGCGCCGGGCAAAACCCGGAGATCAGCCTTACAGCGTTCAACGCCGTCGTGCGCCACGAGCTCGGCCACTACTTCAATCTCGACCACTCGCAGGTGAACCGCACCGAGGCGACCGACGGGAACGCGGCCAACGACAACGCGATCGCCACCATGTACCCGATACTGGTGAGCGCGACGGAGCAGAGCACGCTTCACCTCGACGACATGGTCGCGGTCTCGACGCTCTACCCCGAGCCGACCTTCGCGAGCGGGTTCGGGAAGATCACCGGCTCGATCCTGCTGCCGAACGGCGAGGGCGCCTTTCAAGGCGCGTGGGTCACGGCACGCAAGGTGGGTGATCCGCGGCTGACGTCGGTCGGCGTCGCTTCGGGCGCGCGCTTCTTTCCCGACAATCCGGGAGGCGCGCCTTCGCCCGCCCTTCGTGCTCTCTACGAGATTCCCGGTCTCCCAGCGGGGAGCTACACGGTCGAGATTGAAGCCATTGCGCCCGGTTTCACCGGCACGACCACTGTCGGCCCGCTCGATCCGCCCGTCACGCTTCCCGGTCCAGCAGAGTTCTGGAACGGCGCAAACGAGTCGAACAGCAACCCGCCGGACGTTCCGACGGCGTCGACGCAGATCCCGGTCGTGGCGGGTGGAACGGTGAGCGGTACCAACATCATCACCAATGGCACACCGAACCGGTCCCGCCAACGATTCCTGCACGACGCCGACGAACGTCCCGCCGTTGACCGCGACTCTCAACACCACCGGTGCGACGTCCGGCATCTTCGACCCGGTCGTCCCCGGAACTTGTCAGCTCGGTCCGAGTCAGAACTCCAACAGCGTGTGGTACCGGTTCACTCCGGCAGTTCCCGGCAGCGCCGTGATTTCGACGGCGAGCAGCACCTACGACACGGTGCTCAGCCGTCTACACCGGGAGCTGCGGATCGCTCACGCCGGTCGCCTGCAACGATGATACGGTCGGATCGACCTCGCGGGTTCAGTTCTCGGCGAGCCAAGGGGTCGCGTACCTGATCGACATCATGGACTACGACGCCAATGCCGGCGGCGGCACGCTGCAGTTCTCGCTGGGCTTCACGCCGGCGACCCCGACGCGCACGCCGACCCCGACGCCAACCGTCACGCCGACCCCGACCGTAACCGTGACGCCGACGCGAACGCCCACGCCGACCCCGACGCCCACACGCACGGCGACCCCGACGGTCACGGTCACGGCGACACGCACGCCTACGCCGACTGTGACGGCCACCCCGACACGTACACCTACGCCGACGGTTACCGCGACACGGACGGCCACGCCGACCGTCACTGTCACGCCGACGCGCACACCCACCCCGACAGTCACAGCGACGCCGACGGTCACGGCGACGCCGACCGTGACGGCGACGCCGACGCGCACGGCGACGCCGACGGTCACGGCGACACCGACCGTGACGGCACGCCGACACGCACGCGCCGACGGCGACGCCACAGCCACACCGACGCGCACGGCCACGACGACGCGACAGCCACACCGACTGTGACGCGGACGACGACACCAACCCTCACGGCGACACCCACGCCGCTGCCGGGCGAGACGACGACTCAGACGCCGACGCCCACGGCGACACGCACGGCCACGCCAACGGTGACGGCGACCGCAACGGCTACCCGGACGCCGACACCGACGGTGACGGCCACGCCGACCGCGACCGCGACACCGACGGTCACGGCGACGCCGACGACTGACGGCCACGTCCACGCGCACCGCGACCGCCGACCTTGACGGCAACGCCGCGACGGCGACGCGCGACCACCAACGCCGACACTCACGGCCACGCCGACGCCGCTGCCGGGGCAGACGACGACTCAGACGCCGACGCCCACGCCGACGCGCACGGCCACGCCAACGGTGACGGCGACCGCAACGGCTACCCGGACGCCGACACCGACGGTGACGGCCACGCCCACCGCGACCGCGACACCGACGGTCACGGCGACGCCGACGTTGACGGCCACGTCCACGCGCACAGCGACCCCGACCTTGACGGTAACCGTGACGGCGACGCGGACAGCAACGCCGACACTCACGGCCACGCCGACGCCGCTGCCGGGGCAGACGACGACTGAGACGCCGACGCCCACGCCGACGCGCACGCCCACTCCAACGCTCACGGCAACGCCGACCGCCACCGGTACATTGACGCCGACGCTCACGGCCACACCGACCCCCACCCCGACGGCGACGCTCACGGCCACGCCGACGCGACCCCGCTACCGGGGGAGACGACGACTCAGACGGCGACGCCCACGCTCACGGCAACGCCGACGCCGAGCACGGCATCGACCGCAACGCCAGCGCCGCCAACGGTCCTGCGGGCGAACGAAAAGTGCCAGAAAGCCTTGAAGAAGGCGGGGGGGACGTTCGCGACCCGGAAGCTGAAGATTCTGGAGAGTTGCCGCAAGGATCTTTTCACGTGCGTCGAGACGAAACCGGCCGGGGCGATACGAGACGCGTGCCTCGCCAAGGCAGCCACGCGCTGCACCGGGATGCTCACCGCGGGGCTCGCAACCGCGGAGGCCAAGTTCACGGCGAAGGTGGCAGGCAAGTGTGCTGGAATCGACATCGAGAGGGGATTGCGGAGCACGACGCAGGGACTCGGCTACCAAGCGATCGACGGGCGGTGCCAGGCGGAGTTCGGAGTCGCGAGTCTGAGCGGCCTGGCGGAGGTGGCGGCCTGCGTCCTCGCGGAACACGGCTGCCGGGTGGAAGAGATCTTCGCGGTGCAGGCGCCGAGGACACGCGAGCTGCTCGAGCTCGGACAAGTGCCGGCTTCCGTGCGTCGCCGACCTCGACTGCCTGCCCGCCTACGTTGGCGGGGGCGAGGGCGTGGCTGACGAGGAGATGGGCAAGGCGCTGGTGAAGTGTACGCGTGCGGTGGCGAAGGCGGGCGCGAAGGTCGTGAGCCGAAAGCAAAAGGCTCTCGAGCGCTGTGTCGATCGGCTTTTCGTCTGCGTACAAAGCAAACACGACGATCCGACCTGCGAGACCAAAGCGACCGCCACCTGCGGCACGTTGCTCGGGAAGATCGTCGCCGAGGGGCAGAAAGCGAAAGCGGCGATCGTGAAAGCCTGCGCCGGCGAAGTGTACACGGTGCTACGAGGGATGCCGGGAGCGAACCTCGACGCGCTCGACGCGACGTGTGAGCTCTATGGAGTGATCAATCTGGACGCGGGCGTGGAACGATACGCGGAGTGTGCGGTGCGAAGTCACGAGTGTCATGTCGGGGAGCTGATTCAATTCGAGGCGCCGCGCGCATCGGCCTTGCTGGCCGAGGCTCCTCTCCTCCCGCCGGCGGAGTTTCCGAACTCGTTCTGTCCGGCGCCCACCCCGGGTCCCACTCCATAGTCGATACCGTCGTCGACCTCACGAGCGGGTCGTCGGTAGCGGCCCGCGCAGGTTCGTCAGGGATGGGCCGCGAGTGACGCTGTGTCACTTGCCATACGCGGATCCATCACCGCAGTGGCTAAGTGTTCCGAACCAATGAGAAATCAGGCGGCTATTCGAGCGATCACCCGGAACCGGAATGGCCTCCGGCGCCATCGCCGTTCGATGAAGACCAACGACGCGGCTGCCCTGGGACCTGCGATGACAAGATCTCACGCGTCGACCCTACGAAAGTCCTTGCCGAATCGACCCTGAAAGAGGTACATAGCACTCCGCACGCAAACCGTGGACACAGCAATCGTGCCGTCCGACAGACTCCTTACTACCGCACTCACCGGCTTCGACGATTCACTCTCACAATCCCATTCCAAACCACACCGCAGATCCGGAAGGAGAACTCACGATGCGTAGCTACCACCCAAGCCATACGCGAGCGGCCGCCGTCCTGGCGCTGCTCGCCGCGCTCGTCCTCGGCTGGACGACGAGCGCCCAGGCGCAGACCCAGTGCAGCGGCTCGATCATCCTGCAGCCCGACAAGGGGCAAGACCCTCCGGGACGACGTGCTCGAGCAGAGCGAAGCGCTCGTGATCGGCGTCGGCATCCGCAACACGACGACGGTCGGCGGGGTCGATGCGGCCGCGAACGTCCGCAGCACGACGACGGTCATCCTCTCGTGCGCGACCGAGTTCCCCTGCGTGTCCGAGCTGGCTGCGCTGACGTTCGACTCCTGCGCTCGCAGCAACGGGAGTCGCGTCCTGCGATGTCGATCCGATGAACCCGAACCAGGTGCTGATCACCTATGACGGCAACTCCTAGCCGCTGCCGGCGGACGCGACTCACCATCGTGGCCCTCCTCGCCGTACACGCGGCGCCAGGCCAGCACATCTTGAACCCGACGAGACGGTCAGTTCTTCGTGGTCGCGACCACGGGTTCTGGCAACATCTTCAATGATAATTGCGCCGGCTCCGGGCAGGGCAGCGCGCCGCTCTTCTATCCGGGCATCTGCGGCGACGGCTTCGCGGACCCCGAGCTCGGCGAGGAGTGTGACGACGGCAACGACATCCCATTCGACGGCTGCGGCACTACCGGAAGACAATTGTCGCAATCTGCCCCGACAGCACGCCGTGCCCCGACACCGACAACAACGAGTGCACCGACGCGGGCTGCAACGCCAGCGGCGTCTGCGATCAGCTCCACGTGCTGCCCGAACAGCGAGCCCTGCACGGACACCGGCAACGAGTGCGCGGCCGCGGGCTGCAACGGCGCCGGTCTGTGCGATCAGATCCACACCCCGGTGCAGGACAGCACGCCCTGCACGGACGACGACGGCAACGTCTGCACCGAAGCGGGCTGCGCGGCAGGCGTCTGCAACCAGAACCACGTCCTCCCGACAGCAAGCCGTGCGACGGACACGGCAACGAGTGCGCGGCCGCCGGCTGCGACGGCGCCGGTCTCTGCGATCAGATCCACACGCCGGTCCAGGACAGCACGCCGTGCACCGACGACGACGGCAACGAGTGCACGGAAGCGGGCTGCGCGGCGGGCGTCTGCAACCAGAACCACGTCCTGCCGGACAGCAAGCCGTGCACGGACACGGGCAACGAGTGTGCCGAGGCAGGCTGCGACGGAACCGGGCTCTGCGATCAGCTCCACGTCCGCCCAGGACAGCACGCCATGCGCGGACACCGACAACAACATCTGCACCGAGGCCGGGCTGCGCGGCTGGCGTCTGCAGCCAGAACCACGTGCTCCCCGACAGCAAGCCATGCACCGACACCGGGAACGAGTGTGCCGCGGCCGGCTGCAACGGCGCCGGGTCGTGCGATCAGAACCACACGCCTGCGGAGGACAGCACCCCCTGCACCGACGACGACGGCAACGTCTGCACGGAATCGGGATGCGAGGCTGGACAATGCGTCCAGACCCACGTCCAGCCCGACAGCAAGCCGTGTGAGGACACCGACGGCATCGAGTGCACGACCGCGGGTTGCGACGGCGCGGGCACGTGCGATCAGCTGCACGTCGATCAGTGCGTCGACGCGATCGGCTGCCGCATCACCGGCGGTCGTTTCATCCTCGACGAAGGCCCGGATCCGTTCGACGTCACCGGCGAGGGTGACCTCGTGATTCAACGCGGCCAGGGCGGTGGACAGGTCGGCGCGCCGTGCGGCTGCATCGGCTGCTTCGACGAGTTCGACCACGTCCAGGGCAACTGGCAGTACAGCCGCAAGAAGAAGAGGGGCAGCTTCCACGCCAAGGACTTCAACAGCCTGGTGTGCGGCTGCACGGATTGCGACGGCAATCCCGTGCCGCTCCAAGGCGGGCTCTGCAACCCGGGCGAGGACGCGTGTGGACCCGAGCCGCGCAAAGCCCCGGCCAACGTCGCGTGCTTCTCCGGTGTCGGCAAGCTTCAGCGAGACCGGCACCGGCAAGAAGACGATCGACGTCGCGTTCCGCGTCGAGATCGAGGACCGCGGTGAGCCCGCGGTGGAAGGCGCAGACGACGGAACGACCGACGTGCACCGCATCCGCATCTGGATCCCGACCGGTGACGAGACCGCGAAGGAACTGGCCGACGGCGCCTGCTGCACCAACCTCGATCCCGAGGGGGCGATCGGCGCTCCCGACATCGACGATGGTGGAGAGCTGGTGCACGGCAACCTCCAGATCCACCCGATGCTCGGGCACTCCGAAGATGGAGTGTGTCCGGTACCGGACGGCAACTGTCAGGAGTAGGCGGTAGGAAGTAGCGGTCGGCCGCGATCCGCGGCCGACCGTGCAACAACCCAAAGAGGGGACGGGCCCAACTCGGCCGTCCCCTCTTTGCTTCATTCAGGGGCGGACGGGGCACGCGGCGGAGCGGACGCCCCCCTCAGCGCTCGAATCGCCAACGCACGTCGCCGCCGACCTTCGGTAGCTGGGCGAGGAACACCGACCAGAAGAGCGTCATCCCGAGCATCTCGAGGAACTCCTCGAACGAGCGCGAGAAGTGGCGATCGTGTCGTAGGGCGATCTGTGAAAACGCCGCGTCGTGAAGTCGCCGAAGTCGACGTGGGCGATCGATCCATGCGTAGAGGTTCCATGGATGGTCGCGATCCAAGCCTTCGAAGAAGTCGAGCACGACCGCCACGACGAAGCACGAGAGCGCCGCCACGACGAGGACGATCGCCCGCGTACCCTGGAGCTCCGTCCAGAGAAAGACGAGCGTGAAGAGCGCGAGTGCGGCGAAGATCGGAATGAAGAGGATCTGCCAGGCGTAGCTCGGGAAGTACTCGGGCATGCGCCCGAAGGCCGTCCCGAGTCGCTCGTGGAGCTTGGTGCCGTCGTCCACCGCCATGTAGGTGAAGAAGACGGCGAGGACGAGCCATCCGAGTTGCCGACGACGGGACGCCTCGGCGGCGCGTACCAGGACCCAGGTCAGCCACAGGGTGAGCGCGACCATCGCGGTCTGCGTCACCGCGAACCAGGACGCGAGGCTGTCCTCCCTCGTGGTGTTGAAGAATCGGCGGATCGAGCGGATCTCCGTCATGCGCCCGTAGTTCATGTGGTAGTCGAGCAGCACCAGGAGGATCTCGATGACCACGCACACCACGACCGTCCTGCGCACGAGGGTGCGCGGGTCGAGCGTGATCTCGAGCGCGCGCGGCGGCGCCTCGCGCGTGCCCGTTCCGCTCATCGTTGCGGGACGCCGTCGGCCGCCGACGCCGAGCCGACCTCGAGGCTCGAGCGGTAGCTCGCCCAGCTTCCGCAGCGCGCGCAGTAGCCGCGCCAGTCGTCGACCTCGGTGCCGCAGACTTCGCAGCGAAACGCGCCCGAGGACGCCGCGGCGAGCGCACGACGGTAGGCGTTGACGGCATCGTCCGGCGCGCCGCGGCGGATCTGCAGCTCGGCGAGCAGCGCGTGGTAGCCGGGGAGGGTATTCCAGGGCGCGGCGACGTTCGCGAGCTCGTTCGCGGCCTCGTCGAGACGACCGTCGCGGACGAGCTGACGGGCGCGAAACAGGCGCGCCGTCCCGTCCTCCGGGCGTCGCCGCACGAGCTTGCGGGTGACGACGTCGAGGCGATGGGCGCGCGGCCCGCCGCGCAGCAAGCGCTCGAGGCGCTCGAGCACCCCGGCGCGGGCGCCGCGCGCCAGCGCCCGTCGCCACACGCGTTCGGCTTGCCGCGCCTGCCCGGACTCGACGAGCGCGTCGCCGAGGCTCACGGCCGCGGGCTCGAAGTCGGGTTGGGCACGCAACAACGCGCGGAGCTCGGCGGCGCGCACCGTCGGATCGGCGATGGCGAGCGCGCTCTGGTAGCGCATGCCGATCAGACGGCGCTCGGCGTCGGCGAGCGCGCGCGGATCGCGCAGCGTCAGCCGATGCGCTTCCTCGACCGTGGCGGCATCCGACCACCGGTCGGCGGCAATGTAGGCGTCGCGCAAGCGCGATGCGCACGCGCGGGCTCGTGGTGTCGGCGCGATGCGCGCGCTCGAGGGTCTCGACGGCGGCGCCGACCTCGCCCAGGCCGCGCTGCGCTTCGGCGAGAAAGAGCAGCAGCTTCGGATCGTGACCACGAGTGGCCAGCCCTTCCTCCAGCACGCCGAGCGCGCGCCGGAAGTCGCCTTCGTCGAGGTACGTGCGCGTGAAGAGGAGGAACGCCGAGAGGTCGTCGGGACGCTCGCGCAGCGCGCGCGCGAGCAGGGCGCGCGCCTTCTCGTGCGCGCCGAGCCAGGTAAGGCCGAGACCCTGATCCTTTTGTGCGAGCTGACGCCGCACGCGACGCTGACTGCGCTCGCTGCGCCAGCCGAGCAGCGCGTGGCGGCCCTCGCGCGCCAGCGAGAAGGCGAACGTCACGCCGGCGCCGATCAAGAAGGCCGCCAGCAGCACCAGCGGCAACGGCGCTTGCCATTGCGAGGTGCGTGAAAGCTGCAGGGTGACGGTGTCCGGATTGAGATAGAAGAGATACCCGAAGCCGACCAGAGCGGCCGCGATCGTTCCGATGATGACGGTCAGCCGCAGCACGGTCCGTCCGCGGTCCCGGCGCTCAGCGGCCCGCGCGTGCTTCGCTGTGCAAGGGCTCGGGAAGCGGCACGCGCGGGGCGTGCTGCCAGAGCCGCTCGAGATCGTAGAACTCCCGCACCGGCTGGTAGAAGACGTGCACCACGACGTCGCCGTAGTCGAGCAGCACCCACTGCCCGCGCCGGAGCCCTTCGATCGAGATCGGCCGCATCTTCTGCTCCGCCAGTCGCTCCTGAACCGCCTGGGCGATGCTCTGCACCTGTCGATCGGAGCGGCCGGTGCAGATCACGAGATAGTCGGCGATCGAGGTCAGGGACCGCACGTCCGACGACCACGAGGTCGACAGCCTTCTTGTCGAGCGCCGCGCGGGTGCAGAGCAGCGCCTTTTCTCGGCCGTCGGGTGAGGTCAACGCGATGCGGTCCTCCGCGCGTACAGCTCGTGCTCGTGGATGTAGTCGCCGACCGCGGGCGGCACCAGGTAGCGGATCGACCGTCCGTCGGCACACCGCTCCCGGATGTCCGAGGCCGAGATCATGAGCGCTGTGATGGGAAGAAACTCGAGCGTGAATCCGCTTTGGTGGGCATACACTCGACGCTTGGAATCGTAACAGAAGGCATCCGCGATCGCAATCGGCAGTTGCGCGGTCGGGCGCGCCGGGACGCGACAGCACGCACACGTCGCAGTGCGCAAAGATCGTCTCGAAGTCCTTCCAGCTCTCGATCTCGGCGAACGCATCGGCGCCGACGATGAACGTGAAGCGCGCGCCCGGCTCTTCCGCCTGGGAGCCGCGGATGGTGTCGATCGAGTAGGAGCGCCCGCGCACGCTCGATCTCGCTGGTGTTCACGACGAAGGCGGGGTGCCCGGCGATCGCCAGCTCGAGCATGCGCCGGCGGTGCGCGACCGACGCCAGCGTCGTCCCGTGCTTGTGGGGCGGCACCGCCGAGAGCACGAACTCGATGCGATCGAGCGCACGCTGTTCGCGCACCTCCTCGGCGGCGCGCAGGTGCGCCAGGTGGACGGGATTGAAGGTGCCGCCGAGGAGGCCGATGCGCTGCATCTCGCGAGACGCGCGCGCTATTCGCGTACCTGGCCGGCGCCGCGCACGACGTACTTGTACGTGGTGAGCTCGCGCAGCCCCATCGGCCCGCGCGCGTGCAGGCGGTTGGTGCTGATGCCGACCTCGGCGCCGAACCCGAACTCGAAGCCGTCGGTGAAGCGCGTGGACGCGTTGACGAAGACGGCCGCGGAGTCGACCTCGGTGGGGAAGCGCTCGGCGGCGACCGTGTCCGTGGTGACGATGGCGTCGGCGAGCCCCGAGCCGTGGCGCTTGATGAACGCGATCGCGTCGTCGAGCGAGTCGACGACCTTCACGGCGAGGATCAGGTCGAGATACTCGGTGTCCCAGTCGGCGTCGGTCGCCGGCTGTGGCGGCGGGCACGAGACGCCGCGTCTCGGGGCACGCCGCGCAGCTCGACACCGGCCGCGGCGAAGCGCGCGGCCATGCGGGGAGGAAGCGCGCCGCGACGTCGCGGTGCACGAGGAGGTTCTCGATGGCGTTGCAGACGCCGGGGCGCTGCACCTTGGCGTTGAGGCAGATGCGCTCGGCCATCGCCAGGTCGGCGGCGCGGTCGACGTAGAGGTGGCAGATGCCCTGAAGTGCTTGATGACCGGGATGCGGAGCCCTCGGTGATGGCGCGCATGAGCTCCTCGCCGCCGCGCGGAACGATGACGTCGATCGAGTCGTCCTGGCGCAGCAGCACGCGGACCGCTTCGCGGTCGCCGGTGCGCACCAGCGCGATGGCGCCGGCGGGGAGGCTCGCCGGCGCGCGTCGCTCAAGACGTCGGCGATCGCGCCGTTGGTGCGGAAGGCCTCGCTGCCGCCGCGCAGGACGACCGCGTTGCCCGACTTGAGGCAGAGCGCGGCGGCGTCGGCGGTGACGTTGGGGCGCGACTCGTAGATGAAGCCGACGACGCCGAGCGGCACCCGCACCTGCGCGATCTCGAGGCCGTTCGGACGCGTCCAGCTCGTGATCGCCTCGCCGACCGGATCGGGCAGATCGGCGACCTGCTCCAGGCCGACCGCCATGGCCTCGATGCGCCCCGCCGTGAGCGTCAGCCGGTCGATGAACGCGGCCGTCGCGCCCGCGGCGGCGGCGACGTCGGCGGCGTTGGCGGCGAGCAGGTCCTTGGCGCGGGCGCGCAGCGCCGCGGCGCCGGCGCGCAGCGCCGTGTTCTTGGCTTCGGTCGATGTCAGCGCCAGCGTGCGACGCGGCGGCGCGTGCCCCACGGCAGAGGGCGACGACACTCTCCTCGAGTGCGGGCGCCGCGCCGGCGGGACGTGCGGCACTCTGTGGTCGGGTGTCGTTCATGGTCGCTCCTAGATCAGCACGAGGTCGTCGCGATGGATCACCTCGTCGCTCACCTTGTAGCCGAGCGCGGCCTCGATCTCACGCGAGTGACGCCCGCGGATCTTCTCGAGCTCGGCGGCGCTGTAGTTCACGAGCCCGCGCGCGAACTCGCTGCCGTCGAGGCCGAGGCAGCGCACGCAGTCGCCGACGCCGAAGCTGCCCCGGACCTCGCGCAGCCCCGCCGGCAGCAGGCTGCGGCCCTGCGCGGTGATGGCGCCGCGCGCGCCGTCGTCGACGACGAGCGCGCCGCCGGGCTTGAGCGTGTGGGCGATCCAGTGCTTGCGGCTGGCAAGACGGTCGCCGACCGGCAGCACCAGCGTGCCGATCTCCCGTTCGGCGTCGAACACCGCGCCGAGCACGCCGGACGCGCGTGCCGTCGGCGATGATGGTCGGGATGCCCGAGGCGGCGGCTTTCTTGGCGGCGGCGAGCTTGGTCGCCATGCCGCCGGTGCCGAGCGGGCCGCCGACGCCCGCCATGGCCTCGACGTCCGGGGTGACCGACGCGCACCAGCGGCACCAGCTCGGCGTCGCGAGCGTGGCGCGGATCGGCGGTGTGCAGCCCGCGCACGTCGCTCAGGACGACCAGCAGATCGGCCTCGACAAGGTCGCGGCCAGCGCCGAGAGGTTGTCGTTGTCGCCGAACTTGATCTCCTCGACGGCGACGGTGTCGTTCTCGTTCACGATCGGCACCACCCGCCACTCGAGCAGCGCCATCATCGCGTGCTTGGCGTTCAGGTAGCGGCGCCGGCTGGCGAGGTCGTCGCGGGTGAGCAGCACCTGCGCGACCCGGATCGCGCGCGTCGCGAACGCCGCTTCGTACGCCGCCATCAGGCCGATCTGGCCGACCGCCGCCGCCGCCTGCTTGTGCGGGATGGTGCGTGGCCGTTGCGCGAGACCCGAGCCGCGCGATCCCGGCGGCGACCGCGCCCGAGGTCACCACCACGACCTCGCGACCGGCCGCGTGCAGATCGGCGATCTCGCCGACGAGCGCGTCGATGCGGGCGCGATCGAGTCCCTCCGCGCCCGCGAGCACGCTGCTGCCGATCTTCACGACCAGACGGCGGGCGCGCCGACGATGGCGCGCTTGTGATCGCGATGGCGGTCGCTCACGATGTCGCCTCCGACGCGGCCGGCGACGCCGCGGCGTCCCGATCGCGTCGCGGCGCGCGCCGCGCGCACCGCCGTGGCGACGCGCGCGAGCAACGCCGGCATGCCGTCGCCGGTCACCGCCGAGATCGCGAGCAGGTCGATCCCGCGCGCGGCGAACGCGGCACGGGTGGCGTCGAGGCGCTCGGTCGCCTCGGTGACGTCGAGCTTGGTCGCGACGACGAGCTGCGGCTTCGCCGCCAGCGCCTGATCGAAAGCGGCGAGCTCGTGGTTCACGGCGTCGAAGGCGGCGAGCGGATCGCGTCGGATCGGCGAGGTCGATCAGGTGGACGAGGACCGCCGTGCGCGCCAGGTGACGCAGAAAGCGCGTGCCGAGCCCGTGACCCTCGTGTGCGCCCTCGATCAAGCCGGGGATGTCGGCGAGCACGAGCGCGTCGTCGCCGACGCGCGCCACGCCGAGGTGCGGCACGAGCGTCGTGAACGGATAGTCGGCGATGCGTGGGCGGGCCGCGGAGACGGCGGCGATGAGCGTCGATTTCCCGGCGTTCGGGAAGCCGATCAGGCCGACGTCGGCCAGCAATCGGAGCTCGAGTCGCAGCTGGCGCGCTTCGCCCTTCTCGCCGGGCTCGGCGCGGCGCGGCGCTTGGTGGGTGGGTGTCGCGAAGCGGGCGTTGCCGCGCCCGCCGCGTCCGCCGCGCGCGACCACCGCCTCGGCGTGCGCGACCGCGAGGTCGGCGAGCAGCTCGCCGCTCTCGGCGTCGACGATGCGGGTGCCGGCCGGGACGCGAACGATGCGTGACGCTCCCGCCGCGCCCGCTTGCTCCTTGCCGCGCCCGTGCTCGCCGCGTTCGGCCTCGAGGTGGCGCTGGAAACGGAAGTCGAGCAGCGTGCCGAGGCCGGGGTCGGAGCGGAAGATCACGTCCCCGCCGCTCCCGCCGTCGCCACCGCTCGGCCCGCCGTGCGGGCGGTACTTCTCGCGCAGGAAGGCGACGCAGCCGTCGCCGCCGTCACCCGCCTTGACCGATACCAATGCTTCGTCGACGAACTTCATGAGATGACGAGAAATCTATCTCAGCGCGCGCCAGGCCAACAACCTGCCGAGCGGCGGCGACGGTGGGGAAAAGCTGGCGGGAAGCGGAGAAGCCGGACGCTACGCTGGGGCCGGGGCGCTCGCCGCGGGCGGGTAGACGCTCACGCGACGGCGGTCCTTGCCCACGCGCTCGTACTTCACGGTACCGTCGATCTTGGCGAAGAGCGTGAAATCGCGACCGCGGCCGACGTTCACACCCGGATGAATGCGCGTACCGACCTGCCGCACGAGGATGTTGCCGGCCTTGGCGGTCTCACCGGCGTACACCTTGATGCCACGACGCTGGCCCTGACTGTCACGGCCGTTGCGGCTGCTGCCCTGGCCCTTCTTATGCGCCATGGTCGCCTCCAGTCTCGATGCCGGTGACCCGCACGACGGTGAGCTGCTGCCGATGTCCCTGGCGACGGCGGTAGTTCTTGCGGCGCTTCTTCTTGAAGACGAGGATCTTCTTCGCCTTCTCGTGACGCACGATCTCACCGACCACGCGCACCCCGTCGAGCAGCGGCTTGCCGACCTGGATGGCGCCGCCCGTCGACGCGAGCAGCACCTCGGCGAAGGCGCACGCGCCGCCGGGATCGCCCACCAGCTTCTCGAGCCGGACGGTCTCTCCCGGGATGACGCGGTACTGTTTTCCACCCGAACGAATGACGGCGTAGTCCATAGGAAGGATTCTCCGCGAAGAAACCCGGCTTCTTATGCGAGGCCTTCCTCGAAGTCAATTCGAGTGCTTGGCTCGGCTGCCCGGGTTCGCTGGCGACCGGTTGCCGACTGGTCAGCCGGCCGGTAGACGACCGGGATCGGAGACGAGATCCTCATCATGATGGTACGCGCCCCCGTGCCGGGCGCCGTCAAGACCCGGCTGGCACGCGCGCTCGGACCCGCCGGCGCTGCCACCCTCTACCGGGCGTTCATCGAGGACCTGTGCGCTTCGCTGCACCGGCGCTTCG
This sequence comes from uncultured delta proteobacterium, assembly GCA_963846105.1. Taxonomy (GTDB): domain Bacteria; phylum Desulfobacterota; class Binatia; order UTPRO1; family UTPRO1; genus CAWJUT01. The sequence goes on along the minus strand of CAWJUT010000002.1, from coordinate 9,936 downwards.
CCCTGGTCCTGGCGTGCACGCCCAGCCGCTCCGACCCGTTCTTCGCCCGACTGGCGCGCCGCTACCGTGTCGCGCTGGTGTCGCAGGAGCGCGGCGATCTCGGCGCGCGCATGCGGGCGGCGGCTGGCGCGGCGCTCGAGCGGGCGGCGCGCGTGGTGGTGATCGGCAGTGACTCGCCGACGCTCGCTCCCGCGCGCGTCCGCGAGGCCTTTCGTGCGCTCCGCCGCAAACGGGTCGTGCTCGGTCCGAGTCTCGACGGCGGCTACTATCTCCTCGGGGTGCGCGCGCCCCTGCCGAACGTCTTCGCGCGCATGCCATGGGGGACGGAGCGCGTGCTCGATCTGACGCTCAAGCGGCTGCGCACGGCGTCGCTCACACCCGCGCTCCTGCCGTGCTGGTATGACGTCGACACGCCCGCGGATCTGACGCTGCTCCGCCGCCATCTCGCCGTGATGACGGAGCTCGGGGAGCGGTGTTGCCCGCGCACGCGACGCGCACTGGCGCGACTGGCCGGCTCGTGAAGCACCTCGTGCTCTACGGCAAGGCGGACTGCGAGCTGTGTGACGAGATGAAGGCGATCGTGGAGGACGTACGGCGCGACGTTCCCTTCACGCTCGAGATCGTCGACATCGAGGGCGATCCCGAGCTCGGCCGGCTCTACGCGCTCGACATTCCGGTGCTGCTCATCGACGGGCGCAAGGCCTTCAAGCATCGTCTCGATGCCGCGGCGTTGCGAAGACGGCTGGCGCTTTGAAAGTGCCCGCCTATAATGCCGCGCGTCGCGGGCGCGCACGAGGATCAGAATGCCGGTGATTGCGGTCGATGCGATGGGTGGCGACTTCGCGCCCGACGAGATCGTGAAGGGCGTCGCGCGCGCCTCCCTCGGCACCGCGATCGAATGCCTGTTGGTCGGGTGACGAGCGCCGCATCCAGGCGGTGCTCGACTCGGCGTCGTACAACCCCGAGCACATCAGCATCCACCACGCCGGCGAGACCATCGACATGAACGAAGCGCCCAAGGAGGCGCTCAAGACCAAGCGCGACGCGTCGATCGTGGTCGGTGCCCAGCTGGTGGCGACGGGGCGCGCCGACGCGCTGGTGAGCGCGGGCAACACCGGCGCGTGCATCCTCGCGTGCGCCCGGCACTTCGCCACCGTGAAGGGCATTCGCAAGACCGCGCTCGCGAGCGTGTATCCGCGTCAGATCGAGTATCCGGGACAGGACCAGTTGGCGCTGCTGCTCGACGTCGGGGCGACGATCCGCTGCGAAGCGCTCGATCTCGTGCAGTTCGCGGTCATGGGAAGCGCCTACGCGCGGCGCGTCTCCAAGGTCGAGCGGCCGCGCGTCGGCTTGCTCAACATGGGGAGCGAAGAGTTCAAAGGCGGCGAGGTGCTCACCGAGGCGCACCGGCGCCTGGCGGCGGTCGCCGACATCAACTTCGTCGGCAACATCGAAGGCAACGACGTCGCCAAGGGTCGGGCCGACGTGATCGTGTGCGAAGGGCTGCTCGGCAACGTCGTCCTCAAGCTCATCGAGGGGATCGCCGACGTGGTGAACGACGTCGCCAGCAACACCCTCAAGCAACGGTTGCTCTGGCGGCTCGGGATGCGGCTGCTCTCGCGCGGCATCCGCGAGATCGCCGACATCACCGACTACACCAAGTACGGTGGCGCGCCGCTCCTCGGCTTCGAGCGTCTGTTCATCAAGGCGCACGGACGCTCGACGGCCCGCGCCATCGAGAACGCCGTCAAGGTGGCGGCCAAGGCGGTGCGGGACCGTGTCGCCGAGGAGATCGCGGCCGGCATTCAGGCGGTGCGGTGAGCGGCTGGAGCACGATGCTCGCCCGCTGGCCGGCGGCGCGGCGCGGCTGGACGGAGGCGCTTCCCGGCCGCAGAGGCCTCGCCGCGCGTCGCGCCCTGCCGGCGACCGTCATCTACCGTTGGGACCTCGACAAGACCTATCTCGAGAGCGACTTCGAGAGCTTGCGCAAGATGGCGCGCGTGCCGTTCGAGCGTGCCGAGGACAAGATCGACGAGCCCGGAGTGGTGGCGCTCATCCGATCGCTCAAGACGAGCGCGCGGCAAGGGGGGCGCACCGCGCAGGTGTATTTCATCTCGGCGAGTCCGCCGCAGATCGGGCGCGCGATCCGGCAGAAGCTCGCCCTCGACGGCGTCGAGATCGACGGCATCGTCTTCAAGGACCAGCTGCAGCACCTGGTGCGCGGCCGCTTCCGCTTTCTGCGCGAGCAGATCGGGTTCAAGCTCGCGGAGCTGCTGAAGGCACGCCTGGCGGCGCCGGCAGGCGCCGTCGAGTATCTGTTCGGCGACGACTGGGAGTCCGATCCGGTCATCTACTCGCTGTACGCCGACGTGGTGGCCGGGCGTCTCGATCACGACGAGCTGGCTGACATCCTGGTGCGGCTGCGCATCGATCCCGCCCGGCTGGTGGAGATCAAAGCGCTCAGCCAGCGCGTCGGCGCCGCCGACGTGGTGCGGCGGATCTTCATCAACCTCGAGCGTCGCACGCCGCCGGGCCGCTTCCGGTCCTTCGGCTCGCGTCTGGTGCCGACCTTCAACTATTTCCAGACCGCGCTCGTGCTGCACCAGGAAGGCATGCTGTCGCTCGCCGCCGTGGTCCAGGTGGCGCGCTCGTTGCTCGAGCGGCGAGCCTACAGCCCGGAGGGACTCCGCAACTCGCTCGACGACCTGGCGCGGCGCGGCTTCCTCTGGTTGGACGCGAGCGCGGCGCTGCGACGGGATCTCGAGCAGGCGGGATTGCTGCCGCGCAGCCGCGATCGCGATGGCTGGCTCCGGCGGCTGCGGCGCCGGCTTCGGCGGCGACCGCAGGAGAGCTCGACGCCGCCGATGGCGGCGACGACGGTGGACTATCCGCGGTTGATCGACGCCTGGCTGGCGAGTGGAGGCCGCTTGGCCGGGGAGGGCTCATGAAGAAGGCCGGAGACTTCGCCGTCGTGCTCAGCACCGCCGGGTCGCGCGCCGAAGCCGAGCGTCTGGCGACGGCGCTCGTCGAGGAGCGGCTCGCCGCCTGCGTCAACCTGGTCGCGCCCCTCACCTCGATCTACCGGTGGCGTGGCGCGGTCGAGCGCGCCCGCGAGGTGCTGCTGGTGATCAAGACCCGGCGGGCGCTCGTGCCGCGTCTCGCGGCGCGTGTGCGGTCGTTGCACAGCTACGACGTTCCCGAGGTGATCGCGCTGCCGGTCGTCGCCGGCGCGGCGTCGTATCTCGCGTGGCTCAGTGCGGAAACGTCGACGCCGCGGCGTACGCGCCCGCGTCGGTCCATGCGCCGGCGCCCGCGCTGAGGTCCGTCGCCGCCGCGCGTCGATCCGGCGAGATCGATCGGCACCCACGGGGTCGCCGGCTCGTAGGTGCTGCGGCGCCAGACGCGCTCCGCGAGCTGCGCGTTGTCGGCTTCGAGCGCACCCTCGATGGCGAGCACCTTGGCGCCGCGCCGCTCGAGGAAATAGCGGCGCGTCGCCGGATACGACGATGCGATCGCCACGGACGATCGGTTGCGCGCCCTGGTGCTTGCCGGCGAGCACCTCACCGTAGGCGTCGAAGAACTCGCCGGCGTCGCGTTCCGAATCCCACGACGTGAGCCACAGCAGGGCGAGATCGGTGCCGCGACTGAGCGCGATCATGCGGTCGCCGTCCCATCCCTCGGCGACCGCGCCGGCGCGCGCGCGATCGAGGAAGCGCTCGAGCAGAAGGCGGGTCGTGAACTCCCCGAGGGTCGCCTCTTCGGCGAGCTCCCAGCCCGCTTGCAGATACGGTGACGTCGCGCCGACATGAATCGTGAGCGGCAGCTCGGGTCGGACGAAATACTTCTCGGGATGCATGATCTGCTCGCTCGAGAGCGGCGGGCGCGCGAGCAACGCATTGACGCCGTCCCAGCCGGCGCGCTCGTATGCCCACGACACGAAGTTCACGCCGGCGACGTATTGGAAGACCACGGTCTCACGGATCGCCGCCGGGATGTCTGGATAGGCCCCTGCCAGTTGGCCGGGGACGCCTTCGAGCTTGGCGGCGAGCGACGACGCCACGCTCGGACGCAGCGTGCCGAGCATGACGGCGAAACCGGCGAGGGTCGCGTCGCCCTCGTACACCGCGTGGCGAGCCAGCAAGGCGTCGTCCTCACCGACGTCGCCGCGACCGACGTCGAGGCCGAAGTGCTGATCCTGGAGCGCGTGCGTCAGCTCGTGCCCCAGTACCAGCTCGCCGGCCAGGTCGCGCCGCGAGATCCCTTCGACGATGCGTGTGAGCAGATCGACCGGAGGCGTGCCCTCGACGAGCACCATGCGACGCCCGATCGGCTCATAGAAGCCCGCGACCTGCGTGCCGTAGAGATCGAGGATGGCGTGCTCGAGGTCGGTGCCGTCGGGGAAGAGCCCGAGCGCCGTGTACACGCGCGTCAACTTCCGCAACTCGCCGGGCGTGAACTGTGCGTGCAGCTCGCGTTCGAGGATGTCGCGAGCCTCGGCCTGGCTCACCGCGGCGACCGGCACCGGCGTCTGGAAGCTCAAGCCCCGCAGCGCGACCAGGCGCGTCTGGATGCGCGCGACGGCGTCGGTGTCGAGCGCGCCGTCGCGGATCAGCCGATACGATGCGCAGCCGGGAAGCGCGAGGGCGAGAACGACGACGAGCGCAACGACCTCGCTCACGGCTGCGGTTCCTCCGTACGATCGCACGCTCACGCTGCTCACGGCTGCGGGTCTTCCATCACGATCGCGCCGTATCCGAGGCCGGCCATCTCGCGGGCGCGCTCTTCCGCGTCGCACCGTTCGTTGAAGGGGCCGACGCGCACGCGGTAGAGGACGTCGGCCTCCGTCCGTACGCGGTTTATATAGACGTGGGCATATCGCCGGGCAAGATCGTCATGGAGAAGGCGCGCCTTGTCGTGCTCGCGCAGCGCCGCCGCCTGCACGCAATAGGCGACGCGCGAGTATCCCCCCGGAGGAGGTGCGAGCACGTCGATCCGCACCGCGGCCGTGCCAGGGCCGACCACGTCGATGGCGCGCGCCGCCGCGTAGGAGAGATCGATGGCGCGGTTCTTGACGAACGGGCCGCGGTCGTTGATGCGCACGTCGATCGAGCGACCGGTATCGAGATTGGTGACGCGGGTGCGGGTGCCGAGCGGCAGGCTCGGATGCGCGGCGGTCAGACCCTCCTGATCATAGATCTCGCCGCTGGTGGTCGCGCGCCCGTGAAAGCCGGGACCATACCAGGAGGCGACGCCGAGCTGCGGCTTTCCCGGCTGCGGTGTCGCGACCCGGTGCGCGCAGCCGCCGAGCATCATCACCGCGAGCACCGAGCCCGAGCGTCCTCCTCATCCTCCACCCCTCCCAACGCATGAGTGGTTTGCCTGACGGTGTACGTCGTTCCCGCGAGCGGGACGCGCGCCATCGCCGAGGCCTCCATCGTCAGTGCTGCGAGGTCCTCCGGCTCGAGCGAGTGCACGTTCGTCTTGCCGCAGGCGCGCGCGAGCATCTGGAGCTCCATCGTGAGCGCCGTCAGGAAGTTGTAGACGCGCTCCGACGCGTCCTCGACGACGAGTCGCTTGCGGAGCTCCGGATCCTGGGTCGCGACGCCGACCGGGCAGCGGCCGGTGTGGCAGTGGTAGCACTGGCCCCCCGGGCACCCCGACCGAGCCCTCGTAGTCGGTGACACCCGGGATCTCCTTGTTGCAGTTCAGCGCCATCAGCGCCAGTGGCCGATCGCTACCGCCTTCGCGCCGAGCGCGAGGCACTTCGCGACGTCGCCGCCGTTCCGGATCCCGCCCGCGACGACGAGGTCGATCTCGTCGGCGAGCCCGACGTCCTCGAGCGCGCGGCGTGCCTCGGGGATCGCCGCCATCAGTGGGATGCCGGTCTCCTCGGTCGCGACGTGCGGCCCGGCGCCCGTCCCGCCCTCGGCGCCGTCGAGGTAGATGATGTCCGGCCCGCACTTGGCGGCCATGCGGACGTCGTCGTCGACGCGCGAGGCGCCGAGCTTGAGCTGGATCGGCACCTGGTAGTCGGTCGCCTCGCGGATCTCCTGGATCTTCAATGAGAGGTCGTCGGGGCCGAGCCAGTCGGGATGCCGTCCGGGGAGCGCTGGTCGATCCCGGCCGGGAGCGAGCGCATCTCGGCGACCTGCTCCGTCACCTTCTGCCCCATGAGGTGGCCGCCGAGGCCGACCTTGCAGCCCTGGCCGATGAAGAACTCGACGGCGTCCGCGAGCATCAGGTGGTGCGGGTTGAACCCGTACCGGCTCTGGATGCACTGGTAGTACCACTTCGTCGAGTAGTCGCGCTCCGGCGGGATCATCCCGCCCTCGCCCGAGCACGTCGCCGTGCCGGCCATGGACGCGCCCTTCGCGAGCGCCATCTTCGCCTCGAGCGAGAGCGCGCCAAAGCTCATGCCCGTGATGTAGATGGGGATGTCGAGCTCGATCGGCTTCTTCGCGAAGCGTGCGCCGAGCACCGTGGTCGTGTCGCACTTCTCGCGGTAGCCCTCGATGACGAACCGCGTCAGCGTCCCCGGGAGGAAGACGAGCTCGTCCCAGTGCGGGATCTGCTTGAAGATCGAGAAGCCGCGCATGCGGTAGCGGCCGAGCTCGGCCTTGATGTGGATGTCGTTGACGACCTCGGCGTGAAGATGCGGCTCCGCCCGAGCACCTCTCTTCGTCCCGGGTCGTCGCGCCATCAAATCACCAGCTTCTTTTCGGAGGGCTCGAGCGAGTCGTAGTTGTAGAGGACCTTCCCGCACACGAACTTCTGGAGCTCGGGCGGCGAGCCGAGCCCGTGGATCCGGAACTTCCGCTCGATCAGCTCCGTGTCGGCGTCCGTCCACTCGCCGGGGACACAGTCGATCCCGAGCGACTTCACGTTCCCGCCGACGTAGATCGTCCCGTCGTACATCGAGTCCCCGAGCCCGGGGCCGACGTTGCCGAGGAAGATCTGGCGGCCGCGCTGCATCATGAAGCCGTTCATCGAGCCGGCGTAGCCGCAGACGATGATCGTGCCGCCCTTCTGGTCGATCCCCGTCCGGCGCCGACGCGCCCCTTGACGACGAGGTCTCCGCCGCGCATCGCCGCGCCGGTCAGCGAGCCGCGTTGCGGTCGACGACGACCACCCCGGTCATCATGTTCTCGCAGGACGACCAGCCGACGCGGCCCTTGATGTGGATCTCCGGACCGTCGATCAGTCCGCAGCCGAAGTAGCCGAGGCGCCCTCGAACGTGATCTTGCAGCGGGCAGGATCCCGACCCCGAGCGAGTGCCGGCCCTGTGGGTTCTGGACGACGACCTCCGTGATGCCCTCCTCGTAGAGCAGCCGGCGCAGCTCGAGGTTGATCAGGCGGGTCGTCAGGTCCCTCGCGTCGAACGTCGCGACGCCGTCCTCGACGATCGCGCGGTGCGCGGCGCCTCCGCGTTCGGCTCGGCCAGCCCGCGCGCGTCGTACGAGATCCGCTCGACCGTTGCCAGACCAGCACCTCGCGCTCGAACGGGTCGTATGTCTCGATCTCGTGGTCGACGAGCTGTCGGATCGCGATCTCCTCGGAGGCGACCGCGGTGAGCTCGTCCGACTCGTAGAGCACGAGCGGCTTCGCGGCGAGCTCGTCCTTGGCGACGCCGAGCTCGTCCTTCGTGACGGCGATGTACGTGAAGACGCCGTCGAGCTCGTCGAGCGACCTGTCCATCGCCTCCTCGAGCGTCTCGCCCTCGCCATCCTCTCGGCGAGGTAGACGGCGATCATCTCGGAGTCGCACTCGGACATGAATCGTTGCCCGGCCCGCTCGAGTCTCCGGCGCCACATGAAGTAGTTCGTCAGCTGGCCGTTGTGCACGACCGCGACGTCCGAGAACGGATACGCCCAGTACGGGTGCGCGCCCGCGATGTCGACCTCGGACTCGGTCGCCATCCGGACGTGGCCGATCGCGTGCGTCCCGGTGAACTCGTCGAGGCCGTACTGCCCGCCCACGCTCTCGGCGTCGCCGAGGTCCTTGACGATCTCGAGCGAGCGGCCGAGCGACAGCACCTCGGCCTCGGGGATGTCCTCGACGAGGTCGGCGAGCAGCTTCAGGTCGCCGTCGTAGTCGAACGAGACGCGGAACGCGTACGGCGTCTCCTCCTCGACCTCGTGCACCTGCGCCCCGAGCCGCGCGAGCCGCGCCTCGACCTCGCGGCGGTGCATCCGCAGCCGCTCCGCGAACCGAAGTCGCGCGGCGTGTTCGCGTCCGCGAGCTTGTAGCGCATGACGAGCGACGCCGTTCTCGGGCGTCCCGTAGAGCGCGTAGCCGGTCGAGTCCGGGCCCCGGTGCTTCATCGACTGGAGCATCCGCGTCATCTCGGCGCCGACGGGTGCGTCCCGTCCCTGTAGATGATCCCCGCGATCCCGCACATGGCTGCTCAGGCCCTCCGCCGCTCACGGCAGCACGTCCAGGTACTCCTCGACGTCCCAGTCGCTGACGGTGGCGCAGTAGCGCTCCCACTCGTCGCGCTTGTAGTGCATGAAGACACGATAGAGATCGCCCGGCATCGCGCCGCGGATCACGTCGTCGGCCTCGAGCGCGTCGAGCGCGTCGCCGAAGGTCATCGGGATCTTCTTGACCTCCTTGCCCGCGGACATCGCCTCGTAGATGTTCCGCTCCTCCGGCTCGCCGGGGTCGAGCTTGCGCTCGATCCCGTCCGCCATCGCGGCGATGAGCACCGCCATCGACAGGTACGGGTTGACCGCCGAGTCGACCGAGCGGTACTCGAAGCGGCCCGGCGCCGACACGCGGAGCGCGGTCGTGCGGTTCTGGTAGCCCCAGTCCGCGAAGACGGGCGCCCAGAACCCCGTGTCCCAGAGCCGCCGGTACGAGTTGACCGTCGACGCGGTCACGGCGGTCAGCGCGCCGAGGTGCTCGAGGATCCCGCCGATCGCGTAGAGCCCGGTCTGGCTCGGCTTCTGGCGGTCGTCGGTGTCCGGGTCGAACGCGTTCTCGGTCGCCCTCCCACAGCGAGATGTTGTGGTGGCAGCCGTTGGCCGAGACACCCATGAACGGCTTCGGCATGAAGCACGGGAAGGCACCGAGCTCGCGGCCGACCTGTCGGCAGATCTGGCGGTACGTGGAGAGGTTGTCGGCGGTGACCTCGGCCCGGTCGAAGTTGAAGTTGAGCTCGATCTGACCGGGCGCGTCCTCGTGGTCGCCCTGGATCATGTCGAGGCCCATCGCCTGGCCGTACTCGATCACCTTGTGGATGATCGGCTGGAGCTCGGAGAACTGGTCGATGTGGTAGCAGTACGGCTTGGTCACGCCCTCACGTCGGGCGTCCCGTCCTCCTTCAGCTTCAGCCACATCATCTCGGGCTCGGTGCCGGCCCGGAGGTGCAGCCCGGTCTTCGCCTCGAACTCGGCCTGCATCCGCTTGAGGTTCGCGCGGCTGTCCGATGTGAGCCAGGCGCCGGGATCCTTGCGCTCCTCACGGTTGCGGAAGCACTGGCACCAGACCCGCGCGACCTTCGAGTCCCAGGGAAGCGGCATGAACGTCTCGGGCTCGGGGATGCCGACCAGCTCGGCGGCCTCGGGCCCGTAGCCGATGTACTCGCCGTGCCGGTCGACGAAGAGGTTCGCCGTCGCGCCGTAGACGAGCTGGAACCCCTTCTCGGCGATCGTCTCCCAGTGCTGCGCCGGAACGCCCTTGCCCATGATCCGGCCCGGTCACCGAGGGGAACTGGAAGTAGATGTACGTGATCCCCTCGCGGTCGATCCGCTCGCGGACTCCACGGACTGCGTTCTCACGCCCTTCGGCCGAGACGAACGCTTCGAGATCGGTCGCCACCACGGCCTCCTCGTCGACTGGTCGCGCTTCCCGGCCTCCCGGGCTCGAGCGAAAGTATCTACGTGTCCGCCGGGAAACGTGTCAAGCAACCGTTGCCCGAGGCGCAACGCGGTGTCC
>CAWJUT010000001.1:0-343902 GCA_963846105.1 uncultured delta proteobacterium | reverse complement strand
CGCGTACCGCGACGCCAACCGCCATGCCCACCGTGACGGTGACCGCAACGCTCACCGTCGGTCCGACGGCGAGCCCGTCACCGGGTCTCGCCAATCTCGACCACTTCAAGTGCTACAAGGCGAAGACGCTGGCCGGAACGCCGGCGTTCCAGGACCAGCGAGGTCACGCTCGTCGACCGCTACGAGTCGAAGAATACCAAGGTCGTGAAGCCCTTCCTCTTCTGCAACGCGGTCGACAAGGACGGCCAGGGGATCGTCGATCCGACGGCGCACCTCCAGTGCTACAAGATCAAGGACGTCGCGGGACAGGAGAGAGTTCCCGCGTCAGGACGTGGTGGCGGAGAACGAGTTCGGCGTGCAGCCGCTCGACCGTGCTGAAGTCGGAGCTGCTGTGCGTGCCGTCATTGCTGGACGGCCAGCCGTCGGCGCTGAACCTCGATTCCTTCAAATGCTACAAGGCGAAGATCCCGACCGGGCTGCCGAAGTTCACCAGCGTCAACACCGTGCTCACCGACCTGTTCGAGAGCAAGACCCACGGGGTCGTGAAGCCGTTCCGCATCTGCAACCCGGCGAACCAGGATGGCGGCGGCGTGCTCAATCCCGCCTCACAACTGCACTGCTACAAGATCAAGTATGCGTCGGGGCAAGAGGGCTTCACGCGCCGCAATGCCGGCTCCGACAACGTCTTCGGCATCCGAGACCCTGAACGTCCAGAAGCCGGATACCTCTGCGTCCTCGGCGAGCGGCCGGAGCCGCCCGCGTGCGGCGACGGCATCCTCGACCCGGGTGAGGCCTGCGACGACAACAACACCGATGAACGGCGACGGGTGCAGCTCGACGTGCACGCTCGAGTCGTGCGGCGACGGCATCATCGACGTCAACGAGGACTGCGACGACGGCGCGCAGAACGGCGTCAACAACTGCTGCTCGCTGATTTGTCAGCTGCTCGATCCCGACGAGGACGGCATCTGCAACCGCGACGACATCTGCCCGGCCGACGACGACAACGACAGCGACGGCGACTCATACTGCATCGGTCTCGCCTTCAACCCGCCGGCGATCGGAGGCGGCGACCCCTGCTCGCGCACCGTCGGCGCCGGAGCATGGACGAAGCCGCAGGCGCAGTTCAGCAAGCTCGATACTCCGCTGGTGGACGACAAGCTCAAGCTGCAAGGCGAGTTCCTCGTGCCGACCGGCTCGCCGGCGATCGCCCCGCATCTCTTCGGTGTGCAGATCCGGGTCACCGACGCCGCCGGTCGGTCTGATCCTCGATCAGCACATCCCGCCCGGCATCTACGGCTCCGGCGGGCTGTTCATCGGCTGGAAGGTCGGTCGGCAGCCCGCCGATCCGGTGGACGTACTTCGACAAGGTGAACGATCCGCCGCTCCACAACGGCATCAACAAGATCGTGATCAGCGACAAGTCGAGCCGCACGCCGGGACTCGTGAAGGTCGCTCATCAAAGGAAAGCAAGGGCAGCTTCGCGGTCGCCCCGGGCAGGAGCCGGTCAAGGTGACGGTCGAGCTGAACGATACCGGGTTGCCGCCGGCGCGGTTGCCCGGTGTCGACAAGTGCGGCGAGGCGCAGTTCCTCGTGTTCCCGGCGGAGCCGAACTGTGAATTCAGCGGCGGCGAGTTCGGAACCCGCAAGCTGAAATGCAAGTAACGCGCGACGAGAGCAGCGGCGGACAGCCGCTGAGAGCTTCGCCGCGCTAAGGAACGCTGCGGGACATCACAGTGTCTGCCGCGGACGCTCGACGTAGCTCGCGCGTGCGCAGAGCCAGCGCCGTCCCGACGCTTGCGGTGTGACCGCTCCGACGTTGAAGTCCAGCCGTCGGCTAGCCGCGCGGGCGCTCGCTACGCCCTCGCGCTGGCCGAGTCCGGGCGGGTTTCAAGCCGCGATCGATTCGCGGAGGAAGCGAGGGCACCCAGAGGCGAATTCCGTCGAGCCGCGTCCCTCGCTCCCCGCGCGACTAATCGTCCTCCCGACGGGCGCTGCGTCTACGAGCGCGCGCGACGGTGACCGGGATGCCGTTCAGGACGGCGTTCCCGGAGAGCGGGTCGAGCGCGGTCCTCGTCGGCGAGGACGTTGCTGTTCACGCCCGCGTGCGCCGCGGCGACGCGCATCGCGCGTGCCCGGCTCGTCGTGGCCCCAGCCGTGCGGGATGCTCACGACGCCCGGCATGATCGCGTCGGTCACCTCGACGGGCACGCTCGACGGCGCCGACGCGCGAGCGCGACGCGGGCGGTCTCGCCGTCGGCGAGGCCGAGGCGGCGCGGCGTCGTCGGGATGCACGTGCAGCGTGCAGCGTCGCCTTGCCCTTCACCAGGACGTCGAGGTTGTGCATCCAGGAGTTGTTCGAGCGCAGATGGCGGCGGCCGACCAGCACCATGTGCCCGTTGGTGCGCGCCGAGCGTCGCGCGCAGGCGCGCGACGTCGGCGACGATCGGCTCGGGCGCGAGCTCGATCTTGCCCGACGGCGTGCGCAGCACCTCGGGGATGCGCGGCTCGAGCGGCCCGAGATCGACGCCGTGCGGATGCTGCCTCGAGCTTGGCGAGGGTGAGGCCGTCGGGCGTGCGGCCGAAGCCGTCGCCGTAGGGTCCGCGTGCGGAGCAGGAAGTCGAGCATGCGCTCGGGCCGCGTCGGGGCGCGAGCGCCGCGAGGATCTCGCGCAGGATCGCGCCCGTCGATGCATCGAGGCCGGGTGCGCGGCCTCGCGCTGCACGAGCTGCGCGACGACGAAGTCGTCGAGCGACGCGGTATCGGCGGCGGCCCCTGGCCGCTCGACGATGCCGGTCGAGCCGCAGCAGGATCTCCCATTCGTCGATCTCGCCGTCGGCGAGCGGCAAGACCGGCGGCGAGTAGTTGGCGACGTTGCGCACCGCCAGGTTGTAGAGCGCCAGATCGTAGTGCGCCGCGCGGCGAGCGAGGACGGCGCGGGAAGGATGACGTTGGCGTGACGGGTGGTCTCGTTCAGATAGATGTCGACGCTCACCATGAACTCGAGACCGTCGAGCGCGGCGCGCAGGCGGCCGGCGTTCGGCGTGCTCACGACGGGGTTGCCGGCGACCGTGATGAGCGCGCGGATCTGGCCCTCGCCCGGGGTCTCGATCTCCTCGGCGAGGCAGGCAGCGGGTAGCTCGCCGTAGACCTCGGGCAGCCCGCGTACGCGGCTCCGCCACCGTCCGAAGCGAACGCCACGCCCGCGTCCCGCCGGTCCGTGCGCGTTGCGCGAGCCGGCGGCGGCACGCGTGAACATCGCGCCGCCCTCGCGGTCGAGGTTGCCGGTGAGCGTGTTGAGGACGTCGACCAACCAGCTCGCCAGCGTCCCGAACTCCTGCGTGCACGTGCCGATGCGTCCGTAGACCGCGGCGCGCGGTGCGCGCGCCAGGTCGCGCGCGATGCGTGCGGATGGCGTCGGCGGAAAGCCCGCAGAGCGGCGCGACCACTTCCGGGCGTGAAGGCGCGCGCGAGCTCCGCGACCTCGTCGAGCCCGCGAGGTGCTCGGCGAGTCGTCCCGGGCGCGACGAGATCCTCGGCGAACAAGGTCTGCACCAGCGCGAAGAGGAAGTGCGCGTCGGTGCCCGGACGGATGAAGTGGTGAGCGTCGGCTTCCTCGGCGGTGCGGCTGCGGCGCGGATCGATCACGACCAGGCGTCCGCCGCGCGCGCGCAAGCGGCGCGAGCCGCCCCTTCATGTCGGGCGCCGTCAGCAGGCTGCCGTTGGAGGCGAGGGGGTTCGCGCCCAGCATGAGGAGATAGTCGGTGCGATCGATGTCGGGCACCGGGATGCTGAGCACGGCCCCGAACATCAGGCCCGCCGAGACCTGCTTCGGCATCTGATCGACGGTGCTGGCGGAATAGACGTTGTGGCTGCCGAGCGCCCGCAGCAGCACCGGACCATAGACCATGTTGGCGAGGTTGTGCGCGCTCGGGTTGCCGAAGTACGCGGCGACGGCATCGCGGCCGTGCGCCTGGAGGATCGGCATGAGGCCGCGTTCGACTTCCGCGAAGGCCTCGTCCCACGACACCGCGTCCCAGCGCGCGCCGCGACGGACGAGCGGGGTGCGCACCCGGTCGGGATCGGCGTCGAGCTCTTTCAGCGCATAGGCTTTCGGGCAGATGAAGCCGTGGCTGAAGACGTCCTCGCGGTCACCGCGAATCGCCACCACCTCGTGACCGCGGGTCGTGATCGTGAGGCCGCACGTCGCCTCGCACAGCGGACAGGTGCGATAGTGGGTCTCGGTGTGACCGGTGGGCATCGACCTGGTTCCCCTCGTGACCTTTTCCCGTTATCAGAGAAGCGGTGCGGAGCGAAAGGATGGTGTGGGGTGGCGTCGCGGTCGTGCTCGCAATCCCGGCGTTGGCGGCGCCCATGGCGCGCGCGGCTGAGCCGCTCGTCGTTCCCGCGACGCTCCGACTCCTCGTCATCGCGCCGCATCCCGACGACGAGTCGCTCGGCGCCGGTGGGCTGACGCAACGGGTACTCGCCGGCGGCGGGCGCGTGCACGTCCTCTTCCTGACCAGCGGCGACGGCTACCCCGAAGCGGTGATGCAGGTGACCGGCCACCGCCAACCCACGGCGGTCGACTATCGCGGCTTTGGCGAGCTGCGGCGTGCGGAGGCGCTGGTGGCGCTCGAGCACTATCGCGTGCTGCCGCTGTCGGTGACGTTCCTGGGATTTCCCGACGGCGGACTCGCCGAGATCTGGCGCCGTGGGCCGCACGTCCCAGCCTACGAGTCGCCGTACACGCGCGAGAAGCGCCCGCCGTATCCGGAGGCGTTCGATCCCAGCGCCCGCTATGTGAGCCAGGATCTGATCCGTCAGATCGCGCGCCTGGTTGCGCTCGCCGATCCGGACTGGATCGTGGTGCCGACACCGCTCGACGTCCACCCCGATCACTGCGCGACGTTCACGTTCGTGCTCGCGGCGCTCACGTCGCTGAGCGCCGAGCGCGGCGGCCAGTCGAAGCTTCCCGATCGGTTGCTCACCTACCTCGTGCACTCGCCCGTCTGGCCGCCATCAGCCTCGGCGAGCGAGCCGCTACCGGAGCCGCCCACGATCGTCGAGTCCGGACGCTGGTTCTCGCTTGCGCTCAGCTCGGACGAGGTCGCTACCAAGGCCGCGGCGCTCGGCAGCCACCGCTCGCAGGCGGTCGACGCGGATCATCTCTTCCGCGTCCTCGTGCGGCCGAACGAGATGTTCGGTGTGATCGAGCGGGCGGCGATCGCCAAGCTCGAGCCCGGCGACCCGCCGTGCGGACCCGAGTTGCCTTCGCGTCACGCTTCGGGATCTGTAGCCGTCCCGCGCGGCTCGCGGTTCCTGAATAGCGAGGCGCGCAGCGCGCCGGGTTGCCTACAGCGCGCCGACGCTCGCCAGCCATTCGAGCACGAACGGCCAGGGGCCGTAGCCGGCGGCGACGTTGATGTGCCCGGCGCCGGGAAGAATCCGGTGCGCGACGCCGAGCGCGGCGGCGCTGGCGGCGGTCTCGTCGGCAGTGGCGTAGTCGTCATCGTCGCTGCCGATGACGAGCGTGCGTGCGGCGAGCGGGGCCCAGGCGTCACGCCGGCGCGGCGGCGGCAGGAAGCTCTGCACGGGCTCGAAGAGGAGCTCCGGCGAGGGCGGTGCCGCGAGGAACGCCGCGTGCACGCCGGTCGCGCCGCGCTCGGCGAGGAGATGGTCGACCGCCCAGCAGCCGAGCGAGTGACAGACGAACGTCACCGGCGAAGGTGCCTGCGCGACGACGTCGGCGAGCGCGGCGACCCACTGCTCTTTCTGTGGCGCGGCGGGATCAGGAAGCTCGGGAAACGCGACCGCGGCGCGCGCGCGCGTCGAGCTCGTCGGCGAGCCAGCGCTGCCAGTGGCCCGGCCCGGAACCATCGTAGCCGTAGACGATGACGATCATGACGCGGACGTGTGCCCCGGTGTCGGCATACCACGGGCGGTCGCGAGCGCCAGGGCGAGCGCGAGGAGCATCAGCACGTTCACGAGTCCGATGCCGAGGCTCGGCGGGTCGCCTGCAAAGCGCGACGCGACGATCGCGCCTCCAGCACCGGTCGAGAGTGCGGTGCCGAGGACCTGCGCGAGCTGCATGGACGCCGACGCGCTGCCTTCCTTGCCCGACGGTGCGGCCTCGAGGACCGTCAGCGAGATCGTCGAGAAGGCGAGGCCCATGCCGAGGCCGGCGACGCCCCAGGCAATGATCGCCGTCACCGTGCTGATGCCCGGAGCGAGCACGGCGGTCGTGCCGGCGATGCCGGCCGCGAGCAGGAGAAGGCCCGCCGTGACGACATCGCGGCGCGCCACGCGCGGCGCCAGACGAACCTGCAACCACGCACCCGCGGTCCACGTGAGTGTGGCGGCGGTGAGGGTCAGACCCGTGACGGTCGCGCGCTGGCCCCGGACGGCGCTCAGCGCCAGCGGTACGAACGCCTCGGTGCCGAAGAAGGCGAGGTTGAGCAGCCCCATGGTTGCCAACGCGGCGGGCAGTCCGGCACGGCCGACGAGAGTTCCCGGCGGCATCAAGCGGCCGAGGGCGGACGTTGCCGCCGCGGTGCCCACGATCACGAGCGCCGACCCGGCCACAGCCGACTCGAGGCCGAGCCCGCCGAGCGCCGCGCCGGTGCCGAGCGCCAGCAGGACGGCCGCCCACGTGTCGTCGCTGCCGCCGGCAGGTGGAGAGCCGGCCGGCAGTTGCCGGAGCGCGGGCAAGGCCAGGGATGCCGCGACCACGGGCAGCGGGACGAGGCTCAAGAAGACCCAGCGCCAACCGATGTAGTCCGCGATCGCGCCGGCGAGGGCGGGCCCGATGAGTCCGGGGACGACCCAGGCGCTGGCGAGGATGGCGAGCATCTTCGGCTGCAGCGCGGTCTCGTAGCCGCGCGCGATCGACCAGTAGGCGACCGACGAGATGAGTCCGGCGCCGAATCCCTGCAGCGTCCGGCCGGCGACGATGATCTCCATCGTCGAGGCGAGGCCGCTGGCGAGCAAACCCACCACGAACAGGAGCACGCCGGCGACGAAGGGCATACCCGGTCCGCGCCGGTCGGTCTCGCTGCCGCCCACGGTGATGCCGACCAGATTCGTCAGCATGAAGGCGCTGAAGGTCCAGCCGTAGAGGTCGAGGCCACCCAACTCGGCGACCGTCGTCGGCAGCACCGTCGCGACCGCCAGCGATTCGAACGCCGTGGCGGCGACCAGCAGCGTGAGCCCGAGCGTGAGCCGTCGATGCTGCGCGCCCCAGACACCACCCGCCCGGCTCGTCACCACACGCCTTCTTTCACTGGTGGGCTCGTCACGCCAGCGGGCAGTGGCCGGCCGTTCGACGATCTGCGAAAGTGCCGATCGTCATGTCGGTGGAGAAACCTCGTGGTGAGGCGGACGCGGAACCCCGAGCCGTCGAAGCGAGTGTCCGACGCGGTGAAACAGCGGACGCGGCGCGCCGCAACGCTGAAACCAGCGCCCGAGTGGGACGCGCTGGTGGCGGGCGATCACGGCAATCCCCACGCGATTCTCGGGGCGCACCAAGAACGACACGGAGCCGCCGGGCTGGTGATACGCGCGTTCCACCCCGATGCTGCGTCGGTCGAGGCGATACTCGCCGGCGGCGCGACGCTGGCGCTCGAGCGTGTCCATCCCGGCGGCATCTTCGCCGGCTTCCTTCCCGGGCAGACGCCGCCCATCGACTACCGGCTGCGCTTCCACTTCGCGGACGGCAGCCTCTGGGAACGCGACGACCCGTATCGCTTCCTGCCGACGCTCGGACCGCTCGACGAGCACCTGCTCGCCGAGGGCAGTCACCGCGAGCTCTACCGCCGTCTCGGGGCGCATTGCCGGCGTGTCGACGGGACGGCCGGCGTGTCGTTCGCGGTATGGGCGCCGAACGCCCGGCGCGTGAGCGTGATCGGCGATTTCAATCTCTGGGATGGGCGGGTCTTTCCGATGCGCCGCCTCGGCGTGTCGGGCTTCTGGGAGCTCTTCGTGCCGGGCATCGACGAGGGCGCCCTCTACAAGCTCGAGATCAAGACTGCCACCGGCGAGCTGCGCGTGAAGACCGATCCGCTGGCGTTCGCCATGGAGCCGCCGCCCGGCGCGGCGGCACGCGTCGTGGCGCCGTCGGCGTACGCGTGGGCGGACGCGGACTGGATGCGCCGGCGCGCCGAGGGCGAGCCGCGTCGCAAGCCGATGGCGATCTACGAGGTGCATCTCGGCTCGTGGATGCGGGTCGCGGAGGAGGGCAACCGCCCGCTCAGCTACCGCGAGATCGCGCCCCGGCTCGCCGCGCATGCGCGTGCGCACGGGTTCACGCACCTCGAGCTGCTGCCGGTCGCCGAGCACGCGTTCGGCGGCTCGTGGGGGTATCAGGTCACGGGCTTCTTCGCGCCGACCAGCCGCTACGGCACGCCCGACGACCTGCGCGCCCTGGTCGACATCTGTCACCAGGCAGGGATCGGCGTGCTGATCGATTGGGTGCCGGCGCACTTCCCGAAGGACGACTACGCGCTGGCGCGCTTCGACGGCACCGCGCTCTACGAGCACGACGACCCGCGGCAAGGCGAGCATCCGGACTGGGGCACGTTGGTCTTCAACTACGGCCGCAACGAGGTCCGGAACTTCCTCATCGCCAACGCGCTCTACTGGCTCGACGAGTTCCACGCCGACGGCCTGCGCGTCGATGCCGTCGCCTCGATGCTCTACCTCGACTACGGCCGGCGTGAGGGCGAGTGGGTCCCGAATCGCCTCGGCGGGCGCGAGAATCTCGACGCCATCGAGTTCCTGCGTCGCTTGAACGAGGCAGTGTACGGGCTCTTTCCGGGATGCGTGACGATCGCCGAGGAGTCGACGGCCTTTCCGGGCGTGAGCAGCCCGGTGCATCTCGGCGGGCTCGGCTTCGGCTTCAAGTGGGACATGGGCTGGATGCACGACACGCTCGACTACCTGCGACACGATCCCGTCCATCGCCGCTACCACCACCAGCGCCTCACGTTCGGCATGCTCTACGCCTACAGCGAGAACTTCGTGCTGCCGCTCTCGCACGACGAGGTCGTGCACGGAAAAGGATCGCTGCTCGCGAAGATGCCGGGCGATCGCTGGCAGCAGCTCGCCAATCTGCGCCTGCTGTTCGCCTACATGTACACGCGTCCGGGCAAGAAGCTCCTGTTCATGGGCAGCGAGCTGGCGCCGATGTCCGAGTGGAACCACGACGCCAGCCTCGCGTGGCATCTGGCGAGCGATCCGGCGCACGCCGGCGTCGGACGCTTCCTGCGTGATCTCGGCGCGCTCTATCGCGACGAGCCCGCGCTCTGGCAGGGCGATCCGGATCCCGAAGGCTTCGCTTGGATCGAGTGCGACGATGCCGAGCAATCGGTGCTCTCGTATTTCAGGCGGGCGGGCGGCGATCGCCTCGTCGTGTGCGTGCTGAACTTCACGCCCGTGGTGCGGCACGGCTATCGCCTCGGTTTCCCGATGGCGGGGCGCTGGCGCGAGCGTCTCAACAGTGACGCGGCGATCTACGGCGGCAGCGACGTCGGCAACGCGGGCCTGGTCGTCGCGGAACCCGTCGCCCACCAGCGGCAACCGGCGTCGGCGCTCCTCACCCTGCCGCCGCTCGCCGCGCTCATCTTCGAGCGGGCGTGACGCGAGCGCGCAGGAGCATCAGCGAGCGTGCCGCGAGCGCGACGCTGGTACCGCCGGCGTGCCGGCGTGGAGCGCCCGGATCGGCAAAGGGCTCGTCGCGCGCGGTATCGAAAACCAGCTCCCAGCCGTCGGCCGCCGCGGGCAAGCTGAATCGATCGCTTCGTCCGGAGCGGCGTTCAAGAGAATGAGAAGCACATCGTTCCGCGGCGCCCCGCCGCCCGCCGCCGGCGCCAGGCTGCCCGCTGCCGGTGCGGCGCTCGCAGCGCCGGCGAGGCAAACGCCGAACGTGCGCCGCCCGCCGTCGTGCCAGTCGGCCTCGGTCATCTCGGCGCCGTTCGGCGCGAGCCAGCGCACGTCCGGCGTGCCACGATCGTCCACCGGGGTACCGGTGAAGAAGCCGGCGCGGCGCAGGAGCGGCTCGCGGTAGACGAGCGCGACCAGCGCGCGCACGAACGCGAGCAGTGCCCGTGCCTCGCCGTCGAGTTGCCAGTCGACCCAGCTGATCTCGTTGTCCTGACAATAGGTGTTGTTGTTGCCCTGCTGCGTGCGGCCGATCTCGTCGCCGCCGAGCAGCATCGGGACGCCCTGCGAGAGCAGCAGCGTCGCGAGGAGGTTGCGTTGCTGGCGGGCGCGTAGCGTGCGCACCGCGGGATCGTCGGTCGGGCCCTCGACGCCGTAGTTCGCGCTCGCGTTGTCGTAGGCGCCGTCGCGGTTGTCCTCCTGATTCGCCTCGTTGTGCTTGTCGGCGTAGCTCACCAGATCGCGCAGCGTGAAGCCGTCGTGGCAGGTGACGTAGTTGACGCTCGCCAGCGGGCCTCGCCCGCCGGCCGCGTAGCGATCGCGCGATCCGAGCAGGCGGGTCGCGAGATCGGGAAGCTGTCCCGGGTCGCCACGCCAGAAGCGCCGCACGGTTTCCCGGTAGATGCCATTCCATTCCGACCATCCGGACGGAAAGCCGCCCACCTGGAACCCGTCTGGACCCAGATCCCAGGCTTCGGCGATGAGCTTCACCCGCGCCAGTACCGGATCGCGTGCGAGCTCGGTGAAGAAGTCGGCGGTTGCGGAAAAGGCTCCGTCGGGCGCGCGCCCGAGGACCGGCGCGAGATCGAACCGGAAGCCGTCGACGTGCATGACGGTCGCCCAGTAGCGCAAGCTGTCGAGCACCAGCGCGCGCACGCGCCCTCACGGATGTCGAGCGTGTTGCCGCAACCGGTGTAGTCGACGTAGCGGCGGCGATCCTCGGGGTCGAGCCGGTAGTAGGTGCGGTTCTCGAGGCCGCGGAACGCGAGCGTCGGTCCGAGGTGATTCCCCTCGGGCGTGTGGTTGTAGACCACGTCGAGGATCACCTCGATGCCGGCGTGGTGCAGCGCGCGTACCATCGTCTGGAACTCACGCACCTGCGCACCGTGGTGCCGGCTCGCGGTGAAGCGTACGTCGGGGGCGAAGAAGCCGACCGAGCTGTAGCCCCAGTAGTTGGGAAGTCCCTTCTCGGCGAGATGTCTTTCGGGGAGCGAGTGGTGGACCGGAAGCAGCTCGACCGCGGTTACGCCGAGCGCCGTCAGATGGTCGAGCACCGCCGGCGTCGCGAGGCCGCCGTAGGTGCCGCGCAACGCCTCGGGGACACCGGGGTGTCGAGCCGTGAATCCCTTCACGTGCAGCTCGTAGATGAGCGTGCGTTCCCACGGCGTGCGCGGTGGTCGGTCGCCGGTCCAGTCGAAAGCCGGGTCGACGACCACGCATCGGGGGAGGGCGCCGCTGCTGTCGCGGCTGTCGGGTGCGAGGTCGTGCTCCGGGCTCCCGGGCACGTAGTCGAGCAGGGTCTCGGCCCAGGGCGGCGCGCTGGTGAGCGCGCGCGCGTACGGATCGAGGAGGAGCTTGGCAGGGTTGAAGCGATGACCCTCGGCGGGCGCCCAGGGACCGTGCACCCGATAGCCATAGAGCTGCCCGGGCGCGACCCCGGGTACATGGCCGTGCCAGACGTGGTCGGTGCATGCCGGAAGCGCGAGCCGTGCGGTCTCGCGCGTCGGGTCGGCGGCGTCGAAGAGGCACAGCTCGACGGCGGTTGCGTGCTCGGAAAAGATGGCGAAGTTGACGCCGCCCGCGGCGGGCGTCGCGCCGAGTGGAGAAGGAGAGCCCGGCAGGATCTTCATCATGGGTCGGCCAGCACGATCACCGCGGCTGTCATTCCGCTGGACTTGCCGCGGCCGCCGCGCCCGCCTCGCGCAGCGCGCGTTGCGCCGTGCGCGTCACGATCGTGGCGGCCGCCAGGGTGGCGGCGAGGCCGAGCGCCAGCGCCGCGTAGTACTCGAGCCCGCGCGCAGGCGCCGCCCCGGCCGCGAGCGCCGCGACGTCGCCGGTGAGCTTGCCGTAGTACACGTAGAGGAACGCGCCCGGCAGCATGCCGATCGACGCGACCAGATAGTCGATGAAGCGGACGTTGGTGACGCCGAGCGCGTAGTTCAGGAAGTTGAATGGTACGAGCGGGGAAAGTCGGAAGAGAAAGACGATGCGGGCGCCCTTCGCGGCGACGGCGCGATCGATCGCGGCGAACCGTGGACTGGTGGCGAGCCGCCGGGCGACGGTCGGGCGTACGAGATAGCGAGCGATCAGGAACGCCGCGACGCCCCCCAGCGTCTCACCGGTGAACGCGAGGATCGTCCCCCATGTGAGACCGAAGATGGCGCCGGCGGCGAGCGTCATCAGTGCACCCGGCACGAACGCGACCGTGGCGACGACGTAGCCGGCGACGTACACCACCGGGCCCCAGAAGCCGAAGCTGTCCACCCACTGTGCGAAGCGCGGCATGTGCGGACCGACGGTGCGCACGATGGCGACCAGGACGGCGAGTAGCAGGATACCCGGCCAGAGGCGGCGGCGCTGCGGTGCTGCCGGCCCCGGCTCAGGTATGAGAGTGTCGGGGGTCAACGTTGGCGGGGTCGCGGCGATGGGCCGCCTTATACCAGATAGTGGTTGGACAGTGCCCGCCGGCGCCATTAGTCTAGGGGGTCCGGCGTCGGCCGGGAGCATCGCCATGTCGAACGATCGCGACCAGCGCACCCGCGCTCTCGAGGCCCTCCTCGCCGAGCGCATCCTCGTGCTCGACGGCGCCATCGGGAACGCCGATCCAGGCGCTGGACCTCGACGGCCGACGACTTCGGCGGCCCCGAGCTCGAGGGCTGCAACGAGCACCTGGTGCTGACCCGGCCGGACGCCATCCAGCGGCATCCACGAAGGCTTACTCGACGCCGGCGCCGACCTCGATCGAGACCGACACCTTCGGCGGCACGCCGCATCGTGCTCGCCGAGTACGGCCTCGCAGGACAAGGTCCACGAGATCAACCACGCCGCGGCGCGCCTGGCGCGCGAGGTCGCCGACGCGGCGTCGACCGCCGCGACAGGCCGCGCTTCGTCGCCGGCTCGATGGGGCCGGGCACGCAAGACCATCTCGGTCACCGGCGGCGTCACCTTCGACGAGCTGCGCCGAGCCTATCGCCGAGCAGACCGTCGGGCTGGTCGAGGGCGGCGCCGACGTGCTCTTCCTCGAGACCCAGCAGGACACGCTGAACGTCAAAGCCGCGCTGCTCGGCATCGACGACGCGCTTCGCGCAGCTCGGCCGCGCGCTGCCGATCGTGCTCTCGGTGTCGATCGAGACCTGATGGGCACGATGCTCGCGGGCCAGGCCGATCGAGGCGCTCTACGTCGTCGCTCGCGCACCGCGACCTGCTTCGCCATCGGGCTCAACTGCGCCACCGGCCCGGACTTCATGACCGACCACCTGCGCACGCTGGCGGAGATCTCGCGCTTCCCGATCTCGTGCTTCCCGAACGCCGGGCTTGCCCGACGAGGACGGGCGCTACAACGAGACTGCCGCCGATGCTGGCCGAAGAAGATCGAGCGCTTCTGCGCCGAGGGCTGGATCAACATCATCGGCGGCTGCTGCGGCACCACCGCCGGAGCACATCCGCATGATCGCCGAGATCGCGGCGCGCTACCGGCCGCGCCAGCGCGTGTCGCCGACGTCCGGCGCTCGGCGGTCTCGGGCATCGAGACGCTGGTGATCGACCAGGACACCCGTCCGGTGATCGTCGGCGAGCGCACCAACGTGCTCGGCAGCCGCAAGTTCAAGCAGCTCATCGCCGACGGGCAAGATCGAGGAGGCGGCGCGAGGTCGGCCGCGCTGCAGGTGCGGCGCGGCGCGCACGTGCTCGACGTCTGCCTGCAGGATCCCGACCGCAACGAGATCGAGGACATCACCAGCTTCCTCGAGATGCTGGCGAAGAAGGTGAAGGTCCCGATCATGATCGACTCGACCGACCACAGCGTCGCTCGAGGAGTCGCTCAAGCGCACGCAGGGCAAGTCGATCATCAACTCGATCAACCTCGAGGACGGCGAGGAGCGCTTCGAGCGCGTCGTGCCGCTGGCGCGCACGTTCGGCGCCGCGCTGGTGGTCGGCTGCATCGACGAGGACAAGCAGCAGGCGCAGGCGATCACGCGCGCGCGCAAGCTCGCCATCGCCGCAGCGCTCGCACGAGCTGCTGACCGAGAAGTACGGCGTCGCGCCGGAGGACATCTTCTTCGACGCGCTGGTCTTCCCGGTCGGCACCGGCGACCAGAACTACATCGGCTCCGGCGTCGAGACGATCGAGGGCATCCGCCTGATCAAGGAGCAGCTGCCGCGCTGCAAGACCATCCTCGGCGTCTCCAACGTCTCCTTCGGCCTGCCGCCGGCCGGCCGCGAGGTGCTGAACTCGGTCTTCCTCTACCACTGCGTGCAGGCCGGCCTCGACATGGCGATCGTCAACTCCGAGAAGCTCGAGCGCTACGCCGTCGATCCCCGAGGAGGAGCGCGCGGCTCGCCGAGGACCTGATCTGGTGGCGCGGCGACGACCCGATCGCCGCCTTCGCGGCGCACTTCCGCGACCGCAGCGCCGAAGGCAGACGGTCGAGGACTGCGAAGAGCCTGCCGCTCGACGAGCGCCTGGCGCGCTACATCCTCGAGGGCTCCAAGGAAGGGCTCTACGCCGATCTCGACGAGGCGCTGCAGGCGGCGCCGGCCGCTCGAGATCATCAACGGCCCGCTGATGGCCGGCATGGACGAGGTCGGCCGGCTCTTCGACGCCAACGAGATGATCGTCGCCGAGGTGCTGCAGTCGGCCGAGGCGATGAAGGCCGCGGTCGGCCACCTCGAGCCGCACATGGAGAAGACCGAGAGCGCCGACCAAGGGCACGATCGTGCTCGCCACCGTCAAGGGCGACGTGCACGACATCGGCAAGAACCTGGTCGAGATCATCCTCGGCAACAACGGCTATCGGGTCATCAACCTCGGCATCAAGGTGCCGCCCGAAGAGCTGGTGCGCGCCTACCGCGAGCACACGCCGGACGCGATCGGGCTCTCGGGTCTGCTGGTCAAGTCGGCGCAGATGATGGTGGTCACCGCGCAGGATCTGAAGACCGCCGGCGTCGCAGTGCCCGATCCTGGTCGGCGGCGCGGCGCTCGTCGAACCAGCTTCACGCGCCCGAAGCATCGCGCCCGAGTACGACGGCCTGGTGGCGTACGCCAACGACGCGATGACCGGCCTCGATCTCGCCAACCAGCTGTCAGGACGACGGAACGCCGCGACGGCGCTCGCGGACGCGGCTCGGCGCGCGAGAGCCGCGCAGCTCGCGGCGACTGCCGGCGCGCCGCGCCGCCGGTATCCGATGGCGCCAGCGCCGGTTCACCCGCGCCGTGCTCGCGTCACGACTTCCCGATCCCGCAGCCGCCGGATCTGAAGCTGCACGTGCTGCGACGACTACGACCTCGACGCGATCTTCCCGTACATCAACCCGGTGATGCTCTACACCCGCCATCTCGGCTTCAAGGGCAAGTTCACCGAGGCGCTTGCGCGCGGCGACGCGAAGGCGCGCGAGCTGCGCGCCCAGGTCGAGCGCCGTCGAAGAGGAGATGCTCGCGCCGCCCGACATCAGCGCGCAGCGCGGTCTACAAGTTCTTCCGCGCCGCAGAGCGAGGGCGAGACGCTGCTGCATCTACGGTCCCGAGGGCGACCGACGTGATCGAGTCGTTCGACTTCGGCCGCCAGAGCGAAAGACGGAGGGCTCTGCCTCGCCGACTTCACGCTGCCGCCCGGCGATCCGGCCGCGCCGACTACGTGGCGCTGTTCGCCACCACCGTCGGCCCCGGCGTGCGCGCGCTCGCCGAGCGAGTGGAAGGACGAGGGCGAGTACCTGCGCTCGCACATCCTGCAGGTGCTGGCGCTCGAAGGCGCCGAGGCGTTCGCCGAGCTGCTGCACGAGAAGATCCGCGAGATGTGGGGCTTCGCCGATCCGCCGGGCACGACCAAGCAGGATCTCTTCAAGGCCAGCTACCGCGGCGTGCGCGTCTCGTTCGGCTACCCGGCGTGTCCGCGCCTCGAGGACCAGGCGCAGCTCTTCCGCCTGCTCGACGTCGAGCGCACCATCGGCGTGCAGCTGACCGAAGGCTTCATGATGGATCCCGAGGGATCGGTATCGGCGCTCGTCTTCCACCACCCCGAGGCGCGGTACTTCAGCCTGACGCCGGAAGACGGCGAGAGCCTCGAACGGCGCGTGGCGGCGGGCGCGGCGGCAGCGGCGCAGGGCGTCTAAGAGGCGCCAGCCTGAGCGCGCTCCGTGCGCTCCAGCGTCTGCTTGATCACCGCGATGCCTTGCTCGATCATCGCGGTGATCGCGGGCGCCATCTCGTTCGGGAGCAGGTCGGCGATCCAGACGAATCGACATCCCCCAGCTCCATCCGGAAAGACCTGCGCCGAGGCGTTGTGATGCGTCATCACTCCTCCCACTACCGACCACGCCACGCGGCGCGCCTCGTCGTCGACGTCGACGATCAGCTCGCGCGCCACCATGCCGTTACCGAAGGTGACGATGCGCGCTCCTTCTTCGAGACGGGTGTCGGTGACGAACCCCGGCACGAGCCTGGTGTGCAGCGCGCCGACGTCGCGCAGGGCTGCCCAGGCGGTCTCGGGACGTGCGGTGATGTGAACCTCTCTGCGAATCGAAGCCATGGTGTCCTCCTTGAAGACGAGTTTCTAGAAGGGAGACGGCGAGCCCTTCTTGGAAAATCTTGCGGTCGTTGCCGTCCAGCGGTCGCTATCGGCCCTTTGCGTTGATCGCCAGATTGATCCTGATCGGCGGTGTCGCTAGCCTCGGAGAGTAGTGTTGACGAGGACGTTACTGCAGGCTGTATCGGTCCGCGTGGTCGACAACCGCTGCAGCCCGGAAGCGGCGGCCGCGCCGTTCGTCGAGCGCCACGAGGACTTCTCGGTGTCCTACGTGCGCCACGGGACCTTCGGCTACCGCGCCCGCGGCGAGTCCTTCGAGCTCGTCGCCGGCTCGGTACTGGCTGGCCATCCCGGTGACGAGTACGTGTGTACCCACGACCATATCGACCTCGTGGGCGACGAATGTCTGTCCTTCTTCCTCGCGCCCGAGCTGGTCGAGGCGATCGGCGGAACGACGGAGCTCTGGCGGGTCGGGTGTGTTCCGCCGCTGCCGGAGCTGATGGTCGCCGGTGAGCTGGCGCAGGCAGCCGCCGCGGGTGCGTGCGACGTCGGCCTCGACGAGGTCGGCATCGCGTTCGCCGCGCGCTTCGTCGAGATCGTCTCCGGACGGAAGCGAACGCTGACGGACGCGACGGCCGGGGATCGGCGCCGCGCGGTGGAAGCGGCCCTCTGGATCGACGAGCACGCACACCAGGAGATCGATCTCGAGAGCGCCGCGAAGTCGGCCGGGCTGAGTCCGTTTCACTTCCTACGGCTCTTCGCGCGCGTGCTCGGCGTGACCCCGCACCAGTACTTGATCCGCTGCCGGCTTCGGCACGCGGCAAGCCTGCTTGCGGACGGGGCCGACTCGATCACCGGTGTCGCCTACGACGTTGGGTTCGGCGACCTCTCGAACTTCATCCGCACGTTCCATCGTGTGGCCGGTGTCTCACCCCGTGCCTTCCGCCGCGCGTCGAAGGGAGATCGTCAGGTCTTCCAAGCGCTGCTCGGCCGTCCGCTGCAGCGATCGACATCCCTGTCGTGATGCGCGACGCGAAGGTGGCCCAGCTCGGCATGAGGATAGGAGATAGGAAGGGCGAACGTCCGAGAACGGATGTACGTCAACCGGAAAGGCCGTTCATCCCGGCTATCAACCGCCGCCGTCGTGCGACGTCGGCTCAGGGTCCCTGCGTCACCGTCGAGGGCACACAGAGCTCGCGCAGGCCGGTCAATCCATAGGTGTGGGCGCCGAACTGATTGTTGAGATAGAGCGTACCCGGAGCCTGGAAACGCGGCGTCCCGGCGCTCTCGCGCACCTTGTAGCAGAGCAGATCCGGGGTCGCGACGGTCCCCTCGCTGTTCTTGTCGGCCGGCGCGCAGAGCCGGAACGGCTTCTTGATGTCCTCGGTGAGTACGCCGAACTGATCCTCGACGGAAATCCCGGCGCTCCGGAACTTCGCGCCCCTCACCCTGTAGCACTTGAAGTGTCCGAAGAGTGGGGCGGTTGGCGTCGGCGGCGTGCCCGTCAGGCTCTTCGAGGTCGGCACGAGCAACCGGTCGGGCTTGATCACCGTGAGCGTGATCGAGCCGAACTGGTTGGTCACCTGCTGGTTGAACACCTTCTCGAAGCGCGGGGTCCGCTGCTTGATCTCGTAGCCCGCGAGGTGGTCCGGGTCGGCATCTGCGCCCGGATCCTCCCCTTGCTTGTCGGCCGGTGCGCAGAGCCGCTTCGGACGCTTGACGTCGACCGTACCGGGTCCGTAGCGGTCGTTCAGAGTCACGCCCGGGATGATGGCGAACGGCTCGGGAAACGGCCGATCCACCTCGTAGCATTGAAAGTGATTGAGATCGCACTCGGGGGGCACGGGTTGCTCGGGGACGCACTGACCGCTCTGCGGCTCGCACGTCTGGCAGGTTGGGTTACCGCAGATCACTTGTTGATGGTTCTGATCGCACGTGCCGAAACCATCGCACCCCGCGATCGTGCAAAGCGTCCCGTCGTCATCGGGACAAGGCGTGCTGTCCGGCGTCGAGACGTGGTTCTGGTCGCAGATGCCAGCCTGACAACCTGCAAGCGTGCATGGGTTCTGATCGGTGTCGGGACACGGATTGCTGTCTGGTACCGGTACGCATAGCCCGGTCTGCGGGTCGCACTGCCCGAGGTTGCAATCCTCGAGAGGACACGTCGTCACGATGTGGTTCTGGTCGCAGACGCCTTGAATCGTGCAGCCCGCTGTCGTGCAGAGGTCGTTGTCGTTGTCGGTGCAGGGTGTGCTGTCCTGCGCGAACGGGTTGTCGCAGCCAGTCACCAGATCGGTCGCCGCCGTGAACTGCAGGATGTTGGAGACCATCGAGCAACCCGGCGCCCCTGCGTTGCAGAGATCCTGGACCCTGAAGGTGCCCTGGTCCGGGAGCGGATTGGGATCGTTCGCTTGGATCACATAGGTGTTCTGCCGGAAGAGCACCGAGCCGGCGATCGCGGCGCCGGGCAACGCGAGGTTGCCGCAGCCCGTTGCGGAGTTCGCGATCACTCCCGCATCCCCCGCCGGCGCAACGAAGCACGGCAAGGCCGGTCCTGCACAGCACACGGCGTTGCCATTGATGGCGTCGATCGGAAGGTTGCCGACCGCGGGCACGCGCACGTTGTCGCCGCCGACGTCCTGGGTGTCGAAGGCCTCGGTCACCTTCGTGCGATCTCCACAGGTGTCAGCGTGCGCGAGGGTGAGCACGCAGTTGGTCAGGTTGCTGAGCCCGACGGTGTCGCACACGTCATCGGTGCACTCGTTCTGGTCGTTGCAATCCGCGTTCGACGTGCACGTCCGCTTCGGACTCTCGCACGTCTTGAAGACGCTCACGCCGTGATTGCACTGGGCGTCTGATCGCGATGGGAGGACGGCGCCGGCAATGAGGAGCGCGGCGAATGTGGTGCGGAGCACGAGCGAACGGCGTCGACGATCTTCCATGATCTTCTCCCCTCAGTCCGTGGGAACGGCACTCACTGAACGCGTGCGGCTTTAATCACGTTGATGCGACGATAGAAAGCGCAGAAAGGCGTGATCCAGAATGGATCACCTCGTGAGCCGACCCTCGAGGGCGAGCTCTCCCGGCGATCAGCCGGCCAGCTCGGCAGCGAGGGCGCGGGACCGGCGCCGCCAGAGGTCCGTCAGCGCCACCGCCACCGCGATCAGCCCGATCGACAGGCCGATCCAGAGACCGGCGACGCCGTGACCGGCCCAGAAGCACAGCGCATAGCCGGCCGGCAGGCCGAGCACCCAGTGCCCGATCAAGTTGGCGACCATCGGGGTGCGCGTGTCACCGGTGCCGCGCAGCGCGCCGGTGGCGACCACCTGCACGCCGTCGAAGAGCTGGAAGACGGCGGCGACGGCGAGCAGCGAGACGCCCATCTTCACGACCGCCGGCTCGTTGGTGAAGGCACGCAGGATGATCTCGGGGACGAGCACGAACGTCGCGCCCGCCGCCAGCATGAAGACGCCGCCGACGAGGAGCGCCGTCCAGCCGGCACGGCTCGCGGCGGGGGCGTCCGCACGACCCACCGCTTGACCGACGCGGACCGCGCCCGCGATCGACACGCCGAGCGGCACCATGAACATGAACGACGCCGACGTGAGCGCGAGTTGGTGAGCGGCGAGCGCGGTGGGATCGAGATTGGCGGCGAGCAGCGTCGCGCACGCGAACACGCCGATCTCGAGCAGGCGCTGGAGCGTCGCCGGAATTCCGAGACGGACCAGACGGCCGATGCCGGCGAGGTCGGGGAGAAAGGTCATCTGAAACAGACCGGTCGGACGCCGCCATTCGCGCGTCAGCGCGTAGGCGAGCAGGGCGAGGAACATGTAGACGCGGGACGCGAACGTGGCCCAGCCGGCGCCCTCGGCACCCATCGCGGGGAGCCCGAGCCGCCCGAAGATCAACGCCCACGCCGCGACCGCGTTGACGACGTTGGCGCTCACCAGCGTCATCATGATCGGGACGACGACCCCGAGCGCTTGCAGATAGCAGCGGAAGGTCGAGTAGAGCAGGACGGGCAGGACGCTCCAGGCGAGGGCGCGCAGATAGGGGACGGCGAGCACCCGGACGGATTCTTGGATGCCGAGCGCGCCGAGCCACGGTACGAACGCGAGGAGCGACGCCGTGAGCGCGGTCGCGAGCGCGAGGCTCAGATAGATACCATCCACCAGCGCGCGATGCGCGTCCCCCAGCCGCCCGGCGCCGAACGCGCGCGCCACCAGGAAGTCGAGACCGAGCAGCATGCCGAGACCGGCGGTCGCGAAGGTGAAGTAGATGAGCGAGCCGACGCTCACGGCGCCGATCGCCTCGGTGCCGACGCGCCCGACCAGCATGGTGTCGACGATGCCCATCGTCATCCAGCCGAGCTCGGCGGCCACCACCGGTCCCGCGAGTCGGAGCAGCGGCCCGATCTCCTGGCGCAGCCCTGCCGTCACGCGTGCGCGTGTTCCGGGAGTGTCGAACGACGGGCTGGTGGCGTGGAGGCTCACGGGAAACCGCCGAGACTAGGGGTCTGCGCTACGGATGGGAAGGGGTCGAGCGCACGCGCTCTTCGTCCGGTAGCGTCTGAGACGCTACCCGTCGTTCTTTTTCATTGACGGGCAACACTGGCCAGTGCTACCGCTTGCGGGCCGTGCCGCGGGGCCGGCAGTCCAAGGGGGATACTGCCGATGTCGTGGTCGCGATTGCTCTCGTAGGCCGCTCGCCGCGGCCGTTCTCAGCTTCGAGGTGGAGGCAGAGTCGGGCACTCAAGACCGTTTGTCGCGCCGCTTCTCCAACGCATCGGCGCAAGGAGGCACCATGCGATCCCCGCAGCGACTCCGTCCGATTGCCGCGTTCTTGTTGACTGCGCTGTCGTTCACGGCGAGCGCCGCGGCGCAAACCTTCACGATCGCCCCAGCTTCCCCGACGGCTCCCGTCGCAGGGCCGCCGAATTGTTTGCCGGCGCCGTTCTCGCCGTTCGGCGACATCCTGCAAGGGCCGCCCATGTTCCCCGTAGTCACTTCGGTCGTACGCATGGGCCCGGTGGGCTGCGGTCTCGGATGGCCTGGACCGGCCCCCGGCGCCAACGTCGACGGGTTCTCGACTGGCCTCTTTCCGATCCCGCCGCTTCCGATGCCGCCGGGCGCGGTTTCCTTCCTGATCGGCGTCGACGGCGCCGCCACTGGCATGGTGGGGCCCTGCGTGCCCGCCGCGGCGGGACCGTTCCCACCGGACGTCGGGTCGGAAGCGTGCGCCCAGCCGCTCACCAGCGACGCTGCCGCCGACATCTTCATGACGGTCGCCGCGGGTGCCCCGCCGTTGCCGGGGTTTGCCCCGGGGACGATGCCCAATTTCCAGATCAGCGACGGCAACGGCATGGTCGCGGCGGGATGCCCCTTCGGCCCCGCCCCGGGAGTCGGACTCGCCGAGCCCGTTCCGGGCGGTGACAACAGGGACGAGTTCGATGGCGCCCCCCTCGGCGCCTGGCTCGCGCCTGGCGGACTGCCGATCGTTCCGGTCTACTACTCCGTAGATCCGCCGACCGCAGCCGCAGCAGGCTTCCTGCCCGCCGCTGTGATCGTCAAGCCTCCAGGCGCGGCTGCCATCGCCGTGTATGCTCCCCCACCTGCGCTCGGTCTCGACTTGATCGGCGGACCGGCGAGCGACAACATCGACGCGCTGGCGCTCGACGACGTCGACGGTCTCCCACTCGCGTTCGCGGCTGCGGCCGGCGACCTCGTGCTCTTCTCCCTCGCACCGGGCTCCGCGACGGTTGGAACGCCCAATCCATGTCCCGGCCCGCTCGCGGGCGCGCCGATCGCGGCCGACGACATCCTCACAGAAGGTACGATGCTCGGCGCGCCCGGCGCGGCCTGCATCCTCGTGCCGGCGGAGAACATGAACCTCTGGACGATGCGCTTCTGCGGTCCGAACCCTCTGACCGGCGCGGGAGACGACAACCTCGATTCGCTGGACGTCGCCCCACCGGCGCCGCCGCCGGTCACGGCGACGCCGACCCCGACGGTGACGAGCACAGCGGTGACGGTCACCCCGACGCCGACCGCGACGAGCACGGCGGCGACGGGCACCCCCACACCGACCGCCACCAGCACGGCGCCGACGCTCACGCCGACCCCCACCGTCACGGCGACGCCCACGCCCAACCCGAGCACGACGCCCACCGTGACCGCGACACCGACCGCCACCGAGACCGCGACGCCCACCGCCACCGACACCGCGACGCCCACACCGGTCGTGACGGCGACGGCCACTGTGACGCCGACGCCCGACCCGGTTCCGACCTGCGGCGCCGGACCGATCGCCGGCTGCCGGACGCCCGACGTCGGGAACAAGGCGTTCATCCTCAACAAGGACAAGGCGCCGGCCAACGACAAGGACAAGTTCCTCTGGAAGTGGATCAAGGGCTCGGTGACCGCGAAGGCGGACTTCGGCACCCCGCTCACGAGCACGAGCTACCAGCTCTGCGTCTACGACGGGACGTCAACCGTCATCTTCGATGCCGCCGCGCCGGCAGGCGGGCTCTGCGGTTCGCCAACCCGAAGCCCTGCTGGCAGGACAAGCCGACGGGCTTCAAGTACAAGGACAAGGATCTCACGCCCGATGGCATCCAGAACATCACCTTGAAGGAAGGGCTCGTCGCCGGGAAGGCGAAGATCATCCTCAAAGGGAAAGGGCTACTGCTCGACGATCCCGCCATCCCTGTGACCCAGCCCGTGACGGCGCAGCTCATGAATAGCAACGGCGTCTGTTGGGAGGCGGTCTACAGCGCGCCGGCGCTCAAGAACACCGCCGGCCCGCCGCCGCAGTTCAAGGACAAAGCCGACTGACGCACGGAACCTCGCTCACTCCGCCACCACCACGACCCCGGAGTGAGGGTCAGCAGGCCGCTCGGTAGTGATGCAGACTCCTGCATCACTACCGTCGGCGGACGCTCAGGCGGGCTCGTCCTCCTCGCGGCCGAAGAGCAAGTCGAGGAGCGCACGATCTTCCGGCGTGGCGAGCATGCAGACATGGTCGCCGTCCTGGATGGCGAGCTCGCCACGCGCGGGAATCACAGCGTCGCCGCGCAGGAGCAGAACCATGACGCAGCCGTCGGGGAG
Source organism: uncultured delta proteobacterium (assembly GCA_963846105.1). Lineage (GTDB taxonomy): Bacteria > Desulfobacterota > Binatia > UTPRO1 > UTPRO1 > CAWJUT01. The sequence goes on along the minus strand of CAWJUT010000001.1, from coordinate 320,119 downwards.
CGGCAGCTCGCGCACCTGGGCCCCCACCACGGCCGACGCGCGCGAGACGTAGTACCAGATGAACTCGCCGGCATACTCGCGCAGCGAAACCAGCTCGACACTCGCCGTCGGCATCGGCTTGTGCGGCTCCGCGAGGCCGAGCCGGCGGGCGACCCACGCGACCGTCGCGCCCGGCAGCAGGCTGTTCACCAGCACGACGAAGAAGACGAGGTCGAACACCTGCCGTCCTTCAGGGACCCCGCGGAGGACCGGGTAGGTCGCAAGAACGATGGGAACGGCGCCGCGCAGCCCGACCCACGAGATGAACGCGCGCTCGCGCCAGGCGAGGCGGAAGGGCAGGAGGGTGAGCAGGACCGCGAGCGGGCGGGCGAGGCACGCGAGCATGAGCGCGAGCGCGAGACCCTTGAGCGCCAGCGGCAACAGCCGCGACGGAAACACCAGCAGGCCGAGCAGGAGGAACATGCCGAGCTGGCCCAGCCAGGCGAGCGCATCGTGCACGCGTCGGATGCCGGCGCGATAGGGCATCGGGCCGGAGGCGAGAATGATGGCGGCCAGGTACACGGCGAGGAAGCCGCTGCCGTTCGCGAGTGTCGGGACGCCGTACGCCGCAAACGCGATCGCGGTCGTGAAGACCGGATACAGGCCGGCCGCGGGCAGGTTCGCGTGACGCAGCAGCACACGGGCGGCGAGCCCGAAGATCAGGCCTCCGGCGATGCCGACCCCGACGTGCAGCAGGAGATCGAGTACGGTGCCGGCGTCCAGGTGCTGGGTGCCGAGCAAGGCCTCGGTCGCGACCACGGTGAGCATCATGGCGAGCGGGTCGTTCAGGCCGGACTCGACCTCGAGAGTGGCGCCCGTGGTCTCCTTGAGGCGCACCCCGCTCCCGCGCAGCACCGAGAACACCGCGGCTGCGTCGGTGGAAGACACGACCGCTCCCACCAGCACGGCGACCGGAAGCGAGAAGCCGAGCAGCACGCAGCACGCGGCCACCGCCGCCGCCGTGAGCAGGACCCCGAGCGTCGCGAGCAATCCCGCGCGCAGCGCGTTGCGCCGGAAGACGACGAGGGGAGTATTGAGCCCGCCGTCGAAGAGAATGAGGACGAGCGCGACGACGCCGAGCCGGAAGGCAAGCGCGTAGTCCTCGAACGGTATGCCGACTACGCCCTCGGATCCCGCCGCGATGCCGAGCAGCAGGAACACCAGAAGCGCCGGCACGCCGAGTCGCCGCGAGAGCGGGCTCGCGAGACCGGCGATGATGAGCAGGACACCGCCGGCAGCGAGCACGAGCGCCGTCGTGAGCGGTTCCACCATACGGGCGAGACTAGAGGGCGCGGCTCCGGACAGGAAGAGGGACGGGGGTCGTGTCGGCGAGCGCTAGCGACGCGCGAGAGCGATTGCCGTCGCCGCGTAACCTCGCGGCGAAAAAAAACGCGGAGCCGCGCGAGTGTCGCGCGGCTCCGCGTTGGATGACCCTCAGCAGGTCCCGGGGTTGGGCGGCGGCGGAGGTGGCGGTGGTGGAGGCGGCGGCGGAGGCGGAGGTGGCGGAGGCGGAGGTGGCGGCGGCGGTGGCGGTGGCGGAGGTGGCGGCGGTGGCGGCGGAGGTGGCGGTGGCGGAGGCGGCGGCGGAGGCGGTGGCCCCCCGAAGTACGGAACCGCCCGACCACCCGGGTAGTCGGGGAACGGGTTCACCGGTGCGGGGGCCGGCGGCGGAGGTGGCGGCGGAGGCGGCGGCGGTGGCGGCACCACGACGGGCGCCTGGACCGGATTCCCGCAGTCGGAGAGGATCACGAGCGCATCGCGCTTGGGGTCGAAGAAGCCGACCTCACCCTCGTGGACGCGGCGACGATACTCGTTGTCGAGGATCTTCTCGTGGCCGCGGCGGCTGCGCAGGATCCGCCAGGTCTGGAACTCCTCGGTCGACTCGATCTTGCGGACCTCGAGGGTGGCGAGATAGCGCCTCGCCTCGACCGGATCGTTCTGCTCGATCCAGCCGCCGCGGTGCAGCGCCTCGGCATAGTCTTCGATCGTGGCGACGGTGCGGCGCTCGTCCAGCATCTTGAGGAACGCTTCCGTCGAGGTGATGGGCCGGCGCAGATGGGCGAACTTCTGGGAGTAGTACCGGCTGTGGTCGTAGGCATGGGCGCCCGAAGCGGCACCCGCGACGCACAGGGCCAGGCCGATCGCGAGCAATCGTGCTGCGGTCTTCATGTCTCGTCTCCTCCCTAGAAGCTGAACGTCTTGTAGAGCGACATCGTGCCGTAGATGCCGTAGTCGCCGCCGCCGACGCCGAAGCGCGCTCCGGCATTCCAGGAGCGCTTGTGGAGACCGAGCACGGGGCCGGCCTGCACGCGCACGTCGTCGCTGTCGGGGTTATCCACGAAGTCGTCGTCCTCGCGGAGCTGACCCTCGTTGTAGATCAGGCTTTCCGCGCCGACGAAGAGCATGAAGTCCTTCGCGGGATCGGTGATCGGTGTGCTCACGTAGATCGAGTTCTGCCAGCGCTCGCTTTCGAAACCGTAGAGTCCGCCGACGTGGAGGTAGAACCAGTGTCCGCCGAGCAGCTGCGCGGTCGAGAAATACCCGTCGATGATGGGATCGTAGATCTCGCCGAAGTACGACCCGCCGAGCACCCCGATGCTGGTGTTCGGCGAGATGTGGAACGCCACGCCGCCCTCGCCGATGCCCGAGCTGCCGTCGCGGAATTTGTCGGACTCGATGACGTGCACGCCGGTGATGCGGGCGAGCAATGATACCCGCTCGTGTACGCCGAAGCTCAAGCCGACGCCTTCCCAGACGTTGACGTACTCGTCGTTCCCGAAGATACCGCCGTAGAGCGTGAGCGAGGACCCTGCGCTCCAGCCGACTGCGGGCGCGGCGAGGGATGCCGCTAGCACCACCGCAGCAGCCGTCCACCATACTCTCCGTGTAGTTCTCATGGCTCCCTTCCTTTCCCCTTCCCGGGCCGCGGCGCGGCCGAACGCCAAAAGGGTATCTGGTGCCCACACAGATAAGCAACCCGTGATTGTAGACCCGCGTGTTGGGTCTGCGTTAGCGATCAGTATATGGGCGTGGTGGCAAATCGTTGACACGCGCCACGACGTCGATCGAGCCGTTGCTGACGAAGACCACCGCCTGCCAGAGCCCGAGCGCCCGCGCCACCGCCGCCAGCGCCGCTCCGAGCCGCGGCGCCAGCCGGCCGAGGCGATCCAGGGCGAAGGCAACGGTCACGTACTGGCCGGTCGGACGCATCGACAGGACCTCGAAGCCGGTCGCGGCGAGCAGACGGCGCAGACTGCGCGGGCTGTAGTAGTACACGTGCTCCGGCACCTTGAGGGACACCCAGCGCGGACCCGAGATGCGCGCCAGGAGGGAGCGGATGTTCGGGGTCATCACGAAGAGCCGTCCGTTCGGCGCGAGACGCGCGCGCAGGCTGGTGAGGAACGCGGTGGGGTCGACGACGTGCTCGAGCGCGTCGAGCATGACGGCGGCGTCGAAGGTGTCGCCGCGTGGCAGAACGTCGAGCGATCCGAGAAAGACGTCGAGACCCAGCCGGCGTGCTTCCTCGACCGCCCAGGGATTCACGTCGACGCCGACCGGATGCGCGATGCCGGCGCACGCGGCTTCGCGCAAGAAGTACCCCGGGCCGCATCCGATCTCGAGCAGGCGGCCGACCGGCCCGTGGCGCAGCAAGCGATCGAGCTTGGCGCGGAACGTGCGCGCCATCTCCGGAGCCTGCGCGGCGTAGTCCGCGTAGCCGGCGCGGTCGGCACTCGCGAAATAGTCGCGCGAACCGTAGAGAGCGGCGAGTTGCTCCTCGCTCGGAAGGGGCCAGAGCTGCCCGAGCTGGCAGCCTGCGCAGTACACCAGGGCATGGGCCCCGAGCTGGTAGCGGTGGGCTTGTGGGCCCCCGCACAGGAGGCAAGCGGACGGCGCCTGGTCGGTCGAGCGGCATGGACGCGGCAACGATGCGCGCCGGCGCCGGCGCGGCGCAAGCGCTGCGCCGGTGCAGCGGAGGTGTGGCGGAGGTTGCCGAATGTGCGTGTGCCCCCGCGGGCGGCCTCGGGACGCGCCACGATATCTCGGCGTTGGATGACGGGGGTCGCCGTGGGGCGAATTTCCGTTGAGCCCCAGGCGACCCCCGTCATCCAACGCCGCAGTTACCGGGGCCCGGGGCTTGCCAGACCGCGGGACGGTGAGCAGACTCGGACCATGCAACTGAAGCGACCCGAGATCGACAAGACCAAGATGCGCTTCTCCTTCACCTACATCGCGGCGGCGCTCGCGGTCCTGTTTCTGGTCCAGGGCCTGCTCACCAGCGCCTCGCCGGTCACCGTGCCCTACAGTCGCTTCGAGCAGATGCTGCGCGAGGGGCAGATCGAGGAGGCGTTGATCGGCGCCGACGTCATCCGCTTTCGTCTGCGCGCCGAGGCGCCCCTCGGTGAGGATCTCGAGAAGGCGATCGCGCACCGCCAACCGCTCGCGGCGCGCTGGGCTGGCGCCAAGCCCGACCGCCTCTTCGAGGTGATCCGGCCCTCGGGGTTCGACGTCAACCCGCTGCTCGAGCAGCTGAGCGAGAAGAACGTCACCTTCGCCGGTCGCATCGAGAACACCTTCTGGCGCGACCTGCTGGTCGCCTGGGTGATTCCGATCGGCATTCTGATGCTGGTGTGGAACTTCGCCGCGCGGCGACTCCAGGGAGGCATCGGCCAGGCGCTCACCCTCGGAAAGAACCGCGCGCGCATCTACGGCGAGGAGGACATCAAGATCCGCTTCACCGACGTCGCGGGCATCGAGGAGGCGAAAACCGAGCTGCAGGAGATCGTCCAGTTCCTGAAGGAGCCCGAGCGCTATCGGGCACTGGGGGCGCAGATCCCCAAGGGCGTGCTCCTGGTCGGCCCGCCGGGAACCGGCAAGACGCTACTGGCGCGCGCCATCGCCGGCGAGGCGGCGGTGCCGTTCTTCTCGATCAGCGGCTCCGAGTTCGTGGAGATGTTCGTCGGGGTGGGCGCGGCGCGCGTGCGCGACCTCTTCGAGCAGGCGAAGACCAAGGCGCCGTGCATCATCTTCATCGACGAGCTCGACGCGGTCGGCAAATCGCGGAGTGTGGCTCCCGGAGGTTTCGGCCGCCACGACGAGCAGGAGCAAACGCTCAACCAGCTCCTGGTCGAGATGGACGGTTTCGATTCCTCGAGCGGCGTCGTGTTGCTGGCGGCCACCAATCGACCCGAGGTCCTCGACTCGGCGCTGCTGCGCGCCGGACGCTTCGACCGCCGCATCGTCGTCGAGCTGCCGGACGTGCGCGGGCGCGTGAAGATCCTGAAGGTCCACATGCGGAAGATCGTCGTCTCGCCGACGCTCGACGTCGAGAGCGTCGCGGCGCGCACGCCCGGCTTCTCGGGCGCCGATCTCGCCAACCTCGTCAACGAGGCGGCGTTGCTGGCGGCGCGTCACGGCAAGCCGCAGGTCGAGCAGGCGGAGTTCGAGGAGGCCGCCGACCGCTTGACGGCCGGAATCGAGCGCCGCAGTCGCGTGCTGTCCGACGCCGAGCGCGACATCGTGGCGCACCACGAGGCTGGGCACGCGGTCGTGGCGGCTCTCGTGCCGAACGCCGATCCGGTGCACAAGATCACCATCATTCCGCGGACCATGGGCTCGCTCGGTTTCACCATGCAGCTGCCGCTCGAGGACCGTGTGCTGCAGAGCAAGCCCGAGCTGGAGGACCGGCTCGCGGTGCTGCTCGGCGGCCGCGCCGCCGAGGAGCTCATCTTCGGACGCATCACCACCGGCGCCCACAACGACATCGAGCGCGCGACCCAGATCGCGCGTCACATGGTGTGGGAGTTCGGGATGAGCGATCGCATCGGACCGCTCTCCTTCGTCGCCTCTGATCGCGGGCACTACCTCGGCGGCGGCGACGGCCTCGGCGGACGCGGGGTGGCGGTGAGCGAGGCGACGGCGGAGCTCCTCGATGCCGAGGTGGCGGCGTTGGTGAAGACCGCGCACCAGCGCGCCGCCGAGCTCCTGGGGAAGCATCGCGCCGGTCTCGAGCGACTGGCGCGCCTGCTGCGTGAGCGCGAGACTCTCGAAGGCGACGAGCTCAAACGCGCGCTCGCCGACGCCACCGGAGAGACGAGGCTCTCCGCTCCGGGGTCGCCGCCGGCGCGGGCCGCCTCGTAGCCCCGTTCAGCGGAGACTGATCGCGCGCTCCCGCGTTCGCGATCACGCGGGACGGCGCGAGCACCTCACGGCGCCGGAACGATCTTGAAGATGTCGCCGTCGTAGTCGGCGATGTAGAGCTCGCCGCGCGCGTCCTCGCCGAAGCTGCTGACGTTGCCCGCCACCTCGAGGTTGGTGTGATGCTGCAGACTCTGTGCGTTGCCGCCGGCGACGCCCATGAACGAGCGGATGAACGCGGTGTAGAAGTCCGAGTAGAAATAGCGGCCGTGCAGATCGGGCAGGGCGCAGCCGCGGTACACGAAGCCGCCGGTGACCGCCTGGCCCTTCTCCGGTTGGAAGTCGTTGCACGCGGCGTCCGAGAAATTGCTGTTGCAGTACTCGAGCACCGGCAGCGTCCGTCCCGCCGTCAAGCACCCGGCGCCCGGCTCGAAGCAATGCCGGCCTTCCATGTCGTCCCAGCCGTAGTTGACCCCGGAAGCGTTGGCCGGCGCATAGCTGATCTCCTCCCAGCGCCCCTGGCCGACGTCGCCGATGTAGATGTCGCCGTTGGCGCGGTCGAAGCTGAAGCGGAAGGGGTTGCGCAAGCCTTTCCCCCAGATCGTCACCGCGTCCGTGGCCGGGTTGATGCGCAGAACCTTCCCGAGCTCGCTCGCGTCGTTCTGGGCGTTCTCGCCGGGATCGCCGCCGCCGCCGCCGTCACCGGTCGCCGCATAGAGGAAGCCGTCGGGTCCGAAGTTCAGGTTGCCGCCGTTGTGATTGGCCTGTCCCAGGTGGCCGATGGTGTGGACGATGTGGAGGCTCGACTCGTCGGCATCGTCGGGGTTGCCGAGCGTCGCCTCGAAGCGCGCGATCTCGAGGTTGCCGCCGTTGTTCGTGTAGTAGACGAAGAAGCGCCGGTTGCTCTCGTAGTCGGGATGGAAGGCGACGCTGAGGAGCCCCTGCTCGCCGCCGTCCAGCACGCTGCCCGTGATGTCGAGAAATGGCGTGCCCTGTTGCACGCCGTTCTTGATGAGCTGAATGCGGCCCGGCTGCTCGACGACGAAGAGCCGGCTCGGGTCGAGTCGAGGGGCGGCGATGTGGACGGGAGCCTCGTATCCGCTCGCCACCGGGACCGTGTCGAGGTCGGTGCCCGCGACCGACGGCACTCCGGCGCAGAGGGCAGGGTTGACGCTCTCGAGCTGGCAGGTCGACGAGCAGCCGTCGCCGTTGTCGACGCCGCCGTCGTCGCATTCCTCCGGGGTCTCCAGCGTGCCGTTGCCGCACGTGGGCGTGACGATGACGATGCTGCAGTCGGGCGGCGGCGCGGCGTCGCGCGCGCGCAGCTTCTCGGTCACGTTGACGGTGAAGGTCGTGATCGGAAAGCGCGCGCAGTAGACCTCGCCGCCGATCGCAAGCTGCACGTCGATCGGACCACCCTGCGGCTGCGCCGATGACGTACGGCCACGAGCCTTTGCCGCCGCTCACGCTGAGCGTCCCGCCGTTCCGGCCGGCTTTGAAGACGACCTTCCTGACGGGTGTGCCGGCGGGGTTCGAGTACCGGTAGCCCTTGCTCCCGGCGGGTCTGTCCGAGGCCGGTCCAGAGCGACGCATCGAGGGTGATCGGACCCGCCGCGCCATCTCCCGGTGACTCGCCCAGAATCGTCAATGACGCTCCCACCACGCGCGGATCGGGCGCCGCGAGCGGATCGATCGCCGGCTCGCGCGTCGCCTGGAAGCGCACGCTGCGGCGCGCCGGGTTGGTGGCGCGATCGCGGAGCGAGATTCTGTCGCCCTGGATCGGGTGATCGGTGGCGTCCGCACCCCCCGCCCCACAGGCGACCAGCGAGAGGATCAGCAACAAGGCGAGGGTCACGACCCGGACACGGCCCGGCATGGTGCGAATCATCTCAGGCCCATCTAATGGTCCGTCCAACACCTGGTCAACCGACGGCTTGCCCGAGCGCTTGGCGGCGGGCCGGGTAGGAGACTACTCTTCCTGACATGAGCCAACGCAAGAAACTGGCGATCCTGGTCGGCGGCGGACCCGCACCCGGCATCAACAGCGTGATCGGCGCTGCCACCATCCGCGGCGCGCTCGAGGGTGTGGAAGTGCTCGGCGTTCGCGACGGCTTCGAGCGCATCATGCGCGGAAACGTCGACCACGTGACGCCGCTCACCATCGACACGGTGAGCCGGATCCACTTCCGCGGCGGCTCGCACATCGGCATCTCGCGGGCCAATCCCACCACCGATCCGAAATGCCTCGAGGACACGATCATCTCGCTGCTCCGTCTGAACGTGGCGCAACTGATCACGATCGGCGGCGACGACACCGCGTTCTCGGCGATGAAGCTCGAGGAGAAAGCCGAGGGACGCATCCAGGTCGTGCATGTGCCGAAGACGATCGACAACGATCTCGACCTGCCGATGAATACCGATACGTTCGGCTTTCAGACCGCTCGCCACGTCGGCGTCGAGATCGTCAAGAACATGATGGTGGACGCCAAGACCACCGCGCACTGGTTCTTCATCGTTTCCATGGGACGAAAGGCCGGTCATCTCGCGCTCGGGATCGGCAAGGCGGCGGGCGCGACTTTGACGCTGGTCCCCGAAGAGTTCGGTACCGATCGCATCCCGTTGAAGGCGATCGTCGACACCCTGGTGGGCGCGATCATCAAACGGCTTGCCGATGGCCGGCGCGACGGTGTGGCCATCATCGGAGAAGGCGTCGTTCTCGGTATCGATCCGGCGGAGTTGTCGGAGCTGCAGAACGTCGAGCGCGATGCGCACGGTAACGTGCGCATCGCCGAGATCGGCCTCGGGGAGATTCTGAAACACGCGACGACGCAGCGGTTGAAGCAGCTCGGGATCAAGGCCACGATCGTGGCGAAGAACATCGGCTACGAGTTGCGCTGCGCCGATCCCATCCCCAACGACATGGAGTACACGCGCGACCTCGGCTTCTGCGCCGCCAGCTATCTGCTCGAGGGCGGCAACGCGGTGATGATCACCATGCAGGGCGGCCAGTTCGTGCCGGTGCCGTTCCGCGAGCTCATCGATCCTGAAACCGGGAAGGCGCGGGTCCGGCTCGTGGACATCAACTCCACGCGCTACCGGATCGCGCGGCGCTACATGATCCGGCTGCGGCGCGACGACTTCGAGGATCCGCACGAGCTCGCGAAGCTGGCGGCGGCCGCGGCCCTGCCGCTCGAGGAGTTCCGGAAGCAGTTCGAGTATCTGGTCGAGAACGAGCCGCCGGGACTCAAGCTCATCTGACGGCGTAGATCCGCTCGCTGTACTCGCGCACCATGCGGTGGGTGTTGAAGAACGGCAGCAGGGACTTGATCGACGCCCGCACGCGCCCGAGCCATGCGAGGGGGATGCCGAGGGCATCGCGCTCGTAGAAGCACGGGAGGACCTCGGTCTCGAGCACCCGATAGAGCGACTCGGCATCGGCCGCGTCCTGCGTCTCGGGGTTGTCGCCGGTGCGGTCGTCGCCGACCGCCCAGCCGTTGTCGCCGGCGTAGCCCTCGACCCACCAGCCGTCGAGCACGCTGACGTTGACGCCGCCGTTGGCGACGACCTTCTGGCCGCTGGTCCCGCTCGCCTCGAGGGGCCGGCGCGGCAAGTTGAGCCACACGTCACAGCCCTGCACCAGCCGTCGCGCCAGCGCGACGTCGTAGTTCTCGAGGTAGACGACGCGCCCGAGCGGCTCGACCGGCGCCTTCATGCGCATCAGCTCCTGGAGCGTGCGCTTGGCCTCGTTGTCGAACGGATGCGCTTTGCCGGCCACCACGAATTGCACCGGTCGGTCGGGATGCGTGAGCAAGCGCAGCGTGCGCCCGGGATCGTGGACCAGGAGGGACAATCGCTTGTAGGTGGCCATGCGGCGCGCGAATCCCACCGTGAGCACGTCGGGATCGAGCAAGCGATCGGCGGCGTCGATGAACTCGGAATCCTCACCGACGCGGGTGCGGGTCAAGCGGCTGTGCGCGCGCACCGCCGCGACCAGATGGCGGCGGAGCTGGTTGCGCACTTCCCACAGCTCCGCGTCGGGAATGGCGTCGATCCTGGCCGCGAGCTCGGCGGCGTCGAGTCGATCTTCCCAGCCCTCGCCGAGGTGGCGGGTCAAGAGATCGCGCGCCAGCGGAGCGGTCCAGGTCGGCACGTGGATGCCGTTGGTGACGTGCCGGATCGGCGCCGCGTCGGCGCCCTGTCCGGACCACAGGTCACGCCACATCTCGCGACACACTTCACCGTGACGGCGGCTGACGCCGTTCACCGAACGGGCGAAGCGCATGGCGAGCGGCGTCATGCCGAACGGCTCCCAGGCGTCCTCCGGCCGGCGACGCCCGAAGCGCAGCAGCGTGTCGCGGCTGATCCCGAGCTCGTGCCAGGTGGTGGCGAGATAGGTGTCCATCAACTCGACACCGAACACGTCGTGCCCGGCGGTGACCGGGGTGTGGGTGGTGAACACGCATTGGCTGCGCACGCGGGCTTGCGCGTCGTCGAGCGTCGCGCCGGCGGTGAGCTCCTCGCGCAACAGCTCGAGGGTGAGAAAGGCGGCGTGTCCTTCGTTCATGTGAAACACCGCCGGAGTGACACCGAGCGCACGCAGGGCGCGCACACCGCCGATGCCGAGCGTGATCTCCTGGACGATGCGGGTGTCCTGGTTGCCGCCGTACAGGTGGCCGGTGATCCAGCGGTCGCGCTCCTCGTTCTCCTCACGGTTGGTGTCGAGAAGGTAGAGCGACACGCGTCCGACCTGGACGCGCCAGACGCTGACCAGGACGGTGCGATGGTGGATCGTGACCGTGACCGTGAGCGGCTGGCCGTCGGCGCCGAGCGCGCGCTCGATCGGCAGCGTCGCGATGTCGAGGTCGACGTAGCGCTCGCGTTGCCAGGCGGAGCGATCGAGGTCCTGGAGGAAGTAGCCCTGGCGATACAGGAGCCCGACGCCGACGAGCGGGAGGCCGAGGTCGGAGGCCGATTTCAAATGGTCGGCGGCGAGCACCCCGAGCCCGCCGGCATAGATCGGCAGCGACTCGTGTACCGCGAACTCCGCCGAGAAGTACGCGACCGGCCGGTCGGGTGCGATGTGCGGCGCCAGGGTCGCGGCCCAGGGCGCCGGCGCCGCCATGGCGGCCGCGAAGCGGGCGAGCAGATCGCGCGCGCGGGCGCGGTAGGGTGGGTCGGTGTCGAGCTCGGTCAGGCGCGCCAGGGGTGTCGCGTCGAGAAGCCGGCGCGGGTTGTGGCCGCTCACCTCCCAACGCGACGGGCTCACGTCGCGAAACACCTCCGGCCCGTCGGGCTGCCAGCTCCACCAGTAGTTGCCGGCAAGCGCACGGAGATCGCGAAAGAGCGGCGGAAAGATGGACGACGTGTGATCGGACGTGGACATCGCTGCGTCTCCGCGACCGAGAGTAGAGGGGGCGGAGGGTCTCTGCAATCGCTCGCGCCGCGCGGGACGTCGGCGAGAAGCGGTGCGCGAGTGCGCTGGAGGCGGCGGGCGACGTCCGCGCGGCGGCGGCTTCGCGCCGCGGGTATTCTCAGCGCGCGGGGACGACGCGCTCGGGATGGCCCGACCACGTCCAGCCGACGGTCGTCCGGCTCACGCCCATCATCATGCCCGCCAGCGCCTTGGGATGAAGGAAGAGCGCGTCCGGATCGGGCGCCGTCGTCGAGCCGGTCCAGTCGTGCGGCGTGTGCTCTTGAAGACGGGCGCGAATCGGATTCAGATCGGGCGCCTCGGCGAAGCACATGTAGAGACACTCGCCGCGCTTCGCCATGAAGCGGCCCATGGTCTTGCCGAGATCGTACGGTGTCACGCACTCGATACGGTCCAGACGTTCGGCGGGATCGAACATCGTGAGCGTGCCGTGGTAGCCGTACTGCTCGCTCTCGATGGGGCAGAAGCGCTTGGCGGTGAGACCGAAGAGGTCGGTGTACGCCGCCACCGCCGCCGCGTAGTCGGTGACGAGGTTCGTCACCTCGTAGAGCGCGCTGATGAGACCGGTCGGCGCCGCCGCCGCGCGCAGCGGCGACAGCACGCAGCGCAGGCCGTGTCCGCCGGTCGCATCGGGGGCGAGCAGGATCTGCTCGTTTGCCTCGGCGAACGACACCCGACGGGCCACCAGACGGGCCCGCAGAGCCTCGAGATCGGCGAGCGCGAAGCCCGCCGCGAACAGTCCAGCGCCGAAGCGGGCCAGGTGATCGGCGACCGGCCCGCTGCCGTCGGGCGAGAGCAATTCGATCTCCCCACCGCCTGCGGCGAGCGTCGTCCGCCGTGCTGCGAGCGGTGCCACGGCGTCCTCGCGTACGGGCTCGGCACCGAGCAGGCGGCTGAACCTCTCGACGGCGTGAGAACGGTCGGGCACTGCGAGCTGCACTCGGTCGACGCGTTCGAGCATTGGGCGGCCTCTCTCTGACGTCGATCTGGTAGCGCCTTTCGGCGATCGCGTCGACCCGCGGTGGACTCTTCGTAGCGGGTCGAACTGACCACTACCGGACTCTTCGACACAAGACGGTGACGCCGACCAGGACGCCGACGAACGGCGGCACGAACAGCATCGGCGACCCGAAACCGACCGTCTGGGTTCAGGAGATCGGTGAGATGGATGCCACCACCGGGTTCAATCCGCCGAACGGCAACGACGTCGGGTACGTGTGGGGCATCGCCTCCGACAACACCGGCCGCATGACGCAGCGGGTGAACAACATCGTCGCGGGGGTATCTACGCGCTGTCGTTCTTCAGCGGCACGCACAATCCGTCGGTGCAGCCGCGCATCAACGCCGAGATCGGAACGCGGGTGGTGCACACCATCACCCACGACCTCGATGACGGATCGCTCGGCGGTCCCTACACCATCCAGGGCACGGCGCCCTCGGGCGTGTCGTACCTCAAGGTCGTGTTCCGTGATCCGTCGAGCACACGGGCGGGTGCGAAGGGCGATTCCGTCTGCTTGCGGAAGACGAACTGAATCCGGGATAGAGGCCGCGCGCGGACCCGACGTTCGCGCGCGGCCGTTGCGCGCCAGCGCGCTACTGGTAGTCCTCGTTCAGCGCGCGCAGGAACGCGGCGAGCGGTGCGATGTCGGTGGCGTCGATCTGCACGCCGGACAGCTCGGGAGCTCCGTTCCGGACCTTGCCTGCCCGCGCCAGACTCGACGTCGTGACGTAGAAGCGCAGCACGTCTTCGACGCTGTCGAGCGCACCCGAATGAAAGTACGGGTTGGACTGCCCGAGATCCCTGATCGACGGTGTCTTGAAGCGCGCGATGGTGAGCGGTAGCACCGCCGCTGGCGTGCATTCATCCTTGGACCGGCGAGGAGATTCGCAGAGGATCTGGGTGAGGGCTGCCTGCGGCTTCGGCACGTCCGGGTTGGCGAAGATGTTCCACACGCCGAGGTCGGCGTGGCCGGGCTTGTCGGCCGACGGCGCCGACCGGAACCGGGCCGTCGCTTTGGGGTGGCGCGACGACGCCGGCAGATAGGCGTTGAACTCGGCGTTGCGCTTCGCCAGATCGGGGATGTCGAGGGCGGCGAACGCCCCCGCGCCGAAGACGGCATCGTACTGCGCCTGCGACACCCCGTTGTTGTGCAGGCGGTGGTCCGTGAAGTGCGGCGGCGCGTGGCAGGCGACACAGTTCCCGACGTGAGCGCGCGGCGAATCGCCCGCCTCGGCGAAGAACGTTTTGAGCCCGCGGAGCTCCGTCTCGCCGAACCGGAAGTCCTGTGAGTGCAGCTCGAACTCGCCGTCCTCGTCCGTCACCCACTGCCAGCGATCGCGTTGGCCGACGAGGGTGAGCAGGCGTCGCGCGTAGACGCGCTTGGACTCTCCCGCGTTCGGCTTCGCCGGTAGACCGTTCTTTTCGAGGAAGACGTCGTAGGGCGACGCCGACTCGCGGCCGGTGTTGGTGGTGCCGAATCGCAGCGAGTCCATGTACACGTGCATGAGCTTCGCGACCGCGAGGAGAATCTGATCGTCGGACGCTTTGTCGACGTCCAGCCGGTACGCGGGGGGTATCCGGAAGGACGCCGGCAGGCTGGGATCGGTGCCGAGCATGGCGACGCGATAGGGAACGCCGGCGCGCTCGTGGACCATCTGCCGTGGGTTCAGGCCGCGGTCGCCGCGAATCACCTTGGCGACGTGCGCGACGGCGAGCGGCGCCTCGGTCGGCAGCCAACCGAAATTGCGTCCGGTGAGGGTGTCGATCACCAGATCCTCGGCGGTGGCGAACTCGCCGTCGAAATGCAGCAGCATCGGCGCTTCGCCCGGTAAGCCGAGATTGACGGTCAGCGGTGAGTTGCGCGGTGTCGCGGTGAGACCGTCGGCGCGGCGTGGGATGGGGCTCCGGCGGCTGAAATCACAATACGTCCGTCCGGCAAGCTGCTCTTCGAAGAGAAAGTCGTCACCGAGGTGGCATTGCCGGCAATTCATGCTCTGGCCGCCGAACGGACCATCGAGCGGCTTCCCGGACGCGGACGCGACCTCGTCGACGACCGGATCGCCCTTGGGAAGGCGCGCGTTCACGTCGCCCTTGCAGCGCTCGAAGAAGAATTGCGCGAAGCGCGTCTCGAAGAACAAGCGGTCGCCGAGGATCACCTCGGGCGCCGACGACAGCGGGGTGAGATGGTCGGTGGTCGTGCGGTGAGCAGAGACCGGAGGAGCAACGTGCGCTGGCGACTGGTCCTTAGCCGTGCCGGCCGAGAGCGCGTGCGCGACGACGCCCGTCGCCGCCAACATCAGCGTTGGTATGAGAACTCGCACGTTCAGCAATCGTGCGAGAAGAGAACGCATGCCACGTTCCTACCAAGCACCGGGCAGAGTGTCGACGTGGAGAATCGCGCCACGACGATCATGCGCGGGACCGTGTCGTTGCGATTCCGCGCTCTCAGCGCGAGCCGCTTCGTCAGACCCGCCCGCGCACGAGGATCGCGGGCAGCATGAGCAGGTCGCCGGCGAGGCAGATGATCATGGTGGCGGCGGAGAGGTAGCCGAACTCGCGGATGGTGGCGAAGCTGGACAGCACCAGCACCAGGTAGCCGGCCGTCAGCATCAGCGAGGTCACGACGATCGGCTCGCCCATCTCCGCGATGCAGGAGGTCGCCGCGCCGAGCGGATTCAGCCCGGCGATGCGCGCGCGTTGGTAGCCGACCAGGAAGTGGGAGGTGTCGTCGATGGCGATCCCGAGCGCTACGCTGCCGATCAGGCTCGTCGGCAGCGAGAGCGCCGCCACCCCGGTGCCGAGCATGCCGAAGAAGAGGGCGACCGGGACGATGTTCGGCACCATCGCCACCAGGCCGAGTCGCAGCGACCGGAACGCCCACCACATGAGGACGAAGATCGTCACCGCCGTCAGCAGCATCATCGAGAGCTGCGTGCCGGCGATCTGATCGGATCCCCGGTTGAAGACGATGGTGTTGCCGGTGACCTCCGCCGTGATCCCGGGTGGCAGCTCCGCTGCGGCGATGGCGTCCCGCAGCCGCTGCTCGAGTGCGCGGACCGCCGCCGAACCGGTCGCTCCCGTCCGGACGAGGAGATTCACCTTGCTGTGGTTGGTGTTGGCGAAGCGCCGCAGCTTGTTCTTCGGGATCATGAACATGAGATCGGCGACGCTCCGGCGGGAATCCGGAACGCGCTCGGCCGCCGGATCGTCCTTTTCGACGGCACGGTTCAAGACTTTGATCAGGTCGACGACCGAGAGGGTGGTGCTCACGCCCGGTGTCGCGTCGACCAGCGCCTGGAGTCGCTCGAGCGCGCGCAGATTGTCCGGCTCCCGGAACGCACCTTCCCCGGGGCCGCTCAGGACGACGTAGATCGGAACCGGGCCGACGAGCAGCCGATCGATCGCGTCGAAGTCCTGCCGGACGTTGGACCGGGAGTCGAAGAAGCCGAGGTAGTCGGTATCGACGACGATGCGCGGAATGCACGCGATCGCCGCCGCGGTGAGCAGCGTCCACGCGATCAGGATCGCGAGCGGCCAGCGTGTGGTGACGAACGCCACGGTCTCGAGCATGCGTCGGAGGGCCGCGGTTGCCAGACGACTCGTGGCACGCAACGGGTTCGCCCAGCCGCCGCGTGCGGGTCGGGCGGCAGCGTCCTGCTCGTCCTCGGGGATCGGCAGAAGAACCAGGACGGCCGGCACGCCGGTCACCGAGATCAGCGTCATCGCGGCGACGCCGAACAGCGAGAACATGCCGAACTCCCGGATCGCCGGCGTCCGCGAGATGAGCAGCGCCGCGAAGCCGATGCACGTCGTCACCCCCGTGATGATGACCGGCAGGAGGGTGTCGTGGAGGGTCTGCAGCGACGCGGCGCGCGTGTCGCCGTGCTCGCGGACGAGGACGTTGTAGCGCGCCAGCACGTGGACATCCGAGACGCTGCCGACGCAGATCAGCATCGGCGCCAGCACGATCGTGATGAGGTTCAGCGATCGATCGAGATAGGCGAGTACCCCGAACGTCCAGAGCGTCGCGATCAAGCTCGCGCCCACGGGGATCGCGGCCATCCGGAGGGAGCCGGTTGCCATCCACGCCACCGCCGTCCCGACGGCGATCGCGAGCGGGATCAATCGCGTGAGATCGCGCACCATGAGCGCGGAGGCTTCGGCCTTGATGTGCTGGCGGCCGGTCACGAAGAAGCGCCGTCCCGGCGCGGCCTCTTCCGCGAGGATCGCCGCGATTCCCGCGTGCAGGCCGGCGTCGATGAACTCGCGGTCGCTCATCACGCGGAAGCTCACGTTGAGCGCCGCTGTCCGGGCGTCGCGTGAGACGACGGTCTTCGGATGGATGCGATCGGCGAGCGCCTTGGCGCGCAGCCCGGCGAGCGCGGCGCCGTCCTCCGGAATCTCTTCGATGAAGCGATCGACGCGGACGGCGTCGTCCGCAGCCTCGTAGCGGAACGCGCTGGTGTCGACCAGGCTCTCGACCGCACGCACACCGGGAAGGCGGCGGATGCGATCGCTGACGCGCCGGAGAGCCGCGAGGCTCTCGCGCGTGAAGACGTCGCCGGTCTCCATGCCGATCACGAAGACGTCGTCGTCGCCGAAATTCTGGACGGCCTCGTCGTAGACGGGTCGTGACGGGTCGCCGCGCGGGAGCAGCGGCTCCTCGGATGGATCGAGACTGACGCGGAAGCGAGGCGGTCCGAGCGCGATCAACGCGGCCGCGGCGGCGACCGAGACCAGCGTGGTCAGGAAGAGGATCGTCCGCGGATGGCGCACGACGGCGGCCGGCCGCAGCCAGGCGAAGACGGTGCCGGACGCGATGACGAAAGCGGCGCCGAGCGCGAAAACGGTATCGGTCAACGGTCGACGATCAGCTCGATGATGTGCCCGTCGGGATCGCGCACCCACATCTGCCCGATCTCGGCGCTGGTCTCGAAGACCTCGAGACCGTGCGTCTTCAAGTGCGCGAGCGTCGTGGCGTAGTCGGCGACGGCGAACGCGGCGTGCCGTGCGAAGGGATTCAGTGACGGCGGCGGCTCGCCGACGTCGACGCCGGTCGGCACCTGGATGAGGTGCACCTCGCACGCTCCGGCCTGGTACCAGGCACCGGGAAACGTGAGCGAGGCCGGTCGCGGCTTTTCCTCGAGTCCGAGTACGTCCTCGTAGAAACGACGCGACCGGGCGACGTCCTTCACCGGAAACGACGTATGGTGTGCGCGGACCGTGATCGCCATGGGGTTGTCTTAGCGCGCGGCGACTACGTTGGCGAGCGCGGCGCGCTCGATCCAGCCGCGCGCGCCGTCGTCCCGCGCCACCTGCGCCCAGTCTTCGCGCTCGGCGAGCACGCGCAGCCGCGTGCCGGGCTTCGTCGAGTAGTGGGTGGTCCCGCTCGCCGCCGGCTCGAAACGAACGGCGGTGTCCTCGCGGGCGATCACGACGGCGTGCCGTGGCAGCTCGAGCGTCGTGACCCGGTAGCCCGCCGACGTCACCACCAGCGCCAGCGCGGCCGCGGTAACGCTCGCCGCGGTGGCGAGGCCGCGTGCCGCGCCGGGTACGAAGCGGCGCGCCGCCAGCACCACCATGAGCACCGTGTAGAGGAGGCTCGCCACCAGGACGAGCTCGTCGGTGGTGGCGCGCTCGGCGAGTGGAAACGCGACCCGCCTCCAACGCGAGACGCCGGCATCGGCGCCGGCGAGGCTCTGCGCGTAGCGCTGGTTGGCGCCGAGGTCGGGGTCGCGCGGAATGAGCCGTCGGGCGCGCTCGTAGTGGAGCAGGGCGTGACCGAGATCGCCGGCCTTGAAGTAGGCGTTGCCGAGATTGAAATAGAGCGTGCCGCTCTCCAGTCCGGCGGCGACGATCTTCTCGTACTCGGCGGCGGCCTCGGCGTAGCGGCCGTCGGCGTAGAGCTTGTTGGCGCCGAAGAAGATGGTGTTGGGACTCTCCGCGGCCGACGGCTCGGCGGCGACCCGGGCGAGGTCCGCACCGAGAATGCCGGCCAGACCGAGGGCGACGGCCACCGCGACCGGTGCGACCAGGCGGCGCTCCTGCTCGAGCGCGCGCACGACCGACTCGGCGCGCGCGAGGGTGCGCTGGAGATCGCCGTCCTCGTGCGCGCCCGGCGCGAAGCGGGCGCTCTCGCACGAGGCGAGCACGGCGTCGAGCTCGGCGGCGACTTGGGGGGCGAGTCCGCGCGCGCGCAAGCGCGCGCCGACCGACTCGGCGCTGACGCTCCCCGGAGGCAGGTCGAGCTTGGCCGCAAGGTAGTCGTGGAGAGCCGTCGCGACCGCGTCGTAGACCTGGGCGCGGTCCCCGGTGTCGAGCGCCTGGCGGGCGGCGGCGATGGCGCGCCGCGCCTCGCGACCGGCGCGGGTGAATCGCGCATAACGCGGATCGCCCGAGAGGCGACGCCGCCGGCGGTCGTAGAGAACGGCGGTCACCCAGAGGAGAAGGGGAGCCGGTTGCCATGCCCAGAAGAGGGGGTTCCGCAGCAGACGGGTACCGATCGGTCTGAGATCGCCGGGCGTGTCCTTGATGAACACGATATCGCGCCCGAGGGCCTCGGGTGCAGGCGCGGCTGTCGCCTGTGGTGCGGCTGGCGCGCCCACCAATGGCTCGGCGGCCGCTGCCGCGGCGGGCTGAACGTCGAGCGCGATGCCGCCACGGCCGATCGTCCGGTAGGCTCCGGCGCTCGGATCGAAGTAGCTGAAGCGCAGCTCGGGAAGCACGAGCTGGCCCGCACGCTGTGGGATCACGACCTGTTCGAACGTCTTCTCGTCCGGTCCGCTCGCGACCCTCTGCGCGCGCGGGTCGGGAGTCGAAAGTTGACTCGCGGCCTGTACCGGATACACGCGCCAGAGTTCGCTCGCACCGATCGCGGGCGCGCTCACTCCATCGAGGCCGCCCTCGCCGCGGATCTTCATGGTGATCGTGACCGGGTCGCCGGCCGCGAGCGTGCGCGGCGCCACCTCGACGCCGAAATCGAACTGTCCGACGGCGCCCGAGAAGTCAGCGGATCTGCCGGCGTCGGGAAGCGGCAGCACCTCGAGCGTGAGCGGTGTCGACGCGAGCTCGCGGGCGCGACGCGCGGCGAAGGGGTCACCGCTGAAGAAGCGGTCGAAGAACGCGTCGCGGCCGCGCCCGCGCTCGAGAACGGCGAGCTCGAGTTTCGCCGGTCCGACCACGAGCGTGCCGCTCTTGAGCGGCGTGAGCGTGGTCGCGAAGTCGAGAATCTGGACGACGCCTTGCGTCGTCTGCTCGCGACGCTGGCCAGGCTCCGTCAGCGGCGCGAGCGCGAAGCCGTCGCCTGGCACCACCGGATAGTGGACGTCGCTCACCCGTACGTTGCCGACGCGCAGCGCGATCCCGAGCGGCAGACGCTCGCGAAGATAGACGGTCGTCTTGGGCGCCGAGAGCGTCAGTGAAAGGCCTGGGTTGGCGGGCGCCGCGCCGGCGCCCGCGGCTGCTTGCGCTTGCTGCGCGGCATCGCCCACGACCTCGAATGTGAGCGCGTTGCTCTCATAGCGCTTGCCCCCGACCTCGACCGCGATCGGCCCGATCGAGAAGCGTCCCGGCTGCTGGCCGACGACGCGGAAGCGATGGGTGATGGATGACGACATCGTGCCGTTCACGATCGAGAGCTGAGTGGCCGGACCGACATAGGTGACGCTGAGTCCGCCAACCGCGGCGATCTGCGGCGCGGGCGTGCCGCTCGTGCCCTGGACGACGAACGTCAGCTCTCCCGGCTCGCCGACACGCAGCCGTCCTGGCTCGATCATCGCGTTCACCGTGATGTCGGCTGCCGCCGCGGAAATGGCGGGCAGCAGCAGAAGGGCGAGCAACGCAGCCAGCCTTGCCATCACCAATCCTCGGCCGGCTCCGCTACGGTGGCTCCCTGCAGCTTGCGGATCACCTCGTCGGGTTGGACCTCCTGGTCGCGCTGCGCGTCGAGCAGGGCGGTGGCTTCGCGGCGCGACAGCTCACCCGCCTTCTCTCCCGCGCTCTCGGCGCCTGCCGTCTCGCCGCCCGCCGGTTGATCCTGGGTAGCGCCGCCTCCCGCCTGGGCCTCCGGCTTGGGCGGCTGTTCGGCGGCTTGCTCTTTCTTCTCTTCGCCGCCGGCCTGCTCGTCGGGTGAGGGTTGCTCGGCCTCTTCCTTCTGCGACCCGGCATCGGGTTGCGGCGCGGGCTTCTGCTCGGCCTGCTGCTCCTGTTGCTGGCCGCCCGCCTGGTCTTCGGGCTTCGGTTGCTGCTGTTGCTCGCAGTCCTGCTGCTGCTGCTGCTCTTGCTTTTCTCCCTGCTGCTGATCCTGCTGCTGCTTTTGCTGCTGTTGCTGCTGTTCCTCGAGCTTCTTGCGCAGCTCGTCCATCTTTTGCTTCACGAACTCGTAGTTGAACTTTGTGTCGGCGTCGTCGGGGGCGACGCCGAGCGCGCGCCGGTAGGCGACCAGAGCCCCGGCGTAGTGCTCGAGCGCGGCTTTGGGATCGGAGCCCTCCAGCGTCTCTCCGAGACGGTACCGGGTGTTGCCGATGTTGTAGGCGACCGCGGCGCTGCGCGCCGGAGCTTCCTCGTGCGCCGGGGCCTTCTCGTACGCGCCGAGCGCGTCCTGGTACTGCTTGCGCTTGTAGGCGGCAGCGCCGAGGTTGAAGTGCAGGAGCGCCGAGTCGGGCTCGTCGACCAGCGCCTGATTGTACTTCTCGGCGGCGTCGTCGTAGTTGCCCTGCTCGTAGAGCCGATTGGCCTCGCGCGTGGCGGCATGCGGGTCGAGCCAGGCGATCGAGGTGAGGGCGACGGCGAGCGCGGCGACGGCACGCGCGCGCGCGGATGTGCCGGCGACTGCGCGCGGTGCGGAGAGGGCGGGGTCGCCGGCGCGCGCCCGCGTCGGCGGCCGGCGCTCGCCGACCATCCCCTCGGCCAGCAGCAAGAGGAGGGCGAGCGCGAGCGGGAACTGGAAGCGCGCCTCGAATCGACGCTCGAGCGTGCTCGCGAGCTCGCGCTTCTCCATCGCGCCGATGTAGTCGCGGTAGAGCTCGGCGAGTCCGAACGCGCCGCCGACGGCGTGCAGGTAGACGCCGCCGGTGTCGATCGCGATCTGCTTCAAGCGCATCCTCGCCGAGTCGCGACTTCACCACCTGGCCGCTGCGATCCTTCAGGTAGCCGCCCTGCTCGCGAGGAATCAGCTCGCCCTCGCTGCTGCCGATGCCGACCGTGTAGACCTTCACGCCGCGCGCCGTCGCGCGCTCGGTGGCCTCCTTCACGTCGCCCTCGTGATCCTCGCCGTCGGTGATCAGGATCAACGCCTGGTGCTTTCCCTGGCGGCCCTCGAACGCCTCGAGTCCGGCGTCGATCGCCGCCGCGAGCGCCGTGCCGCCCTTCGGGATGATGCCGACGTCGATGGCGTCCAGGCTCTGCGCGAAGGCTCCGTAGTCGAGCGTGAGCGGACACTGCACGAAGGCGGTGCCGGCGAACGCGACCAGAGCGACGCGGTCGCCGTGCAACTGGCCGACGAGATCCTGAACCGCGAGCTTGGCGCGCGCCAGTCGATTCGGCTTGACGTCGGTGGCGAGCATGCTGCGCGAGGTGTCGAGGGCGACGACGAGGTCGATGCCTTCGCGCTTGACCTCCTCCCAGCGAAAGCCCCACAGCGGGCCGCCGAGCGCGAGCGCCAGCGCCAGCACCGCGGCGACGAGGAGCGTGGCACGCACGAGACGCCGGCGCGGATCGAGGTCGGGCGCGACCGTCGGCCGCAAGGATGATGCGACGAACGCCGCCAGCGCCTGCTGTCGGCTCCGGGCTGCCCAGAAGAGGAAGAGCGCGAGCGCGGGTCCGAGGACGAGCGCTGTCAGGGCGAAGGGATGTTCCCAGGAGATCATGGCAGCTTCCGCAGCCGGGTCTCGCGCAGTCCGACTTCGAGCAGAACGAGCACCAGCGCCGGCCAGCCGAGCCACGGGTAGATCTCGCGGTAGTCGAGGAACTCGGGCGCCTCGAAGCGTGTCTTCTCGGCGCGGTCGATCTCCGCGTAGACCTCGCGCAGGCTGGCGGTGTCGGTGGCGCGGAAGTAGCGCCCCCCGGTCGTGAGCGCGATCTTCTTCAAGGTGTCCTCGTCGACGTCCACCTGCATCGGACGGTAGACCTTGTTGCCGAAGAAGTCCTGCGCCGGGAAGGGCGCCACGCCGCGCGTGCCGGCTCCCACCGTGTAGACCTTGATGCCGATCGCGGCGCCGGCCTCGGCGGCGGTCTGCGGCGTGATCGGACCGGCGTTGTTCTGGCCGTCGGTGAGGAGCACCACGAACTTGCTCGGCGCCGTCGACGGGCGCAAGCGATTGATCGCGGTGGCGAGCGCCGAGCCGACCGCGGTGCCGTCCTCGATCATGCCGATCTTCGCGCGCCCGAGATTCTGCAGGAGCCAGCCGTGATCGAGGGTGAGCGGGCACTGGGTGTACGGGCGCGCCGCGAACAGCACGAGGCCGATGCGGTCGTCGGGTCGGGCGGTGACGAACTCCTGCACCACCGACTTCACGACCTCGAGGCGGTTGACGCGCTCGCTCGCCGAGCGTGAAGTCCTCGGCCAGCATGCTGCCCGAGACGTCGACCGCCAGCACCACGTCGACGCCTTCGCGGTGGACGCGTGATTCGGCGCTGCCGAGCTGCGGGCGGGCGAGCGCCAGCACGATCAAGCCGAGCGCGAGCGCCCGCAGTGCCACCAGGAGGAGGCGGCGCCGCCCGGCGCCCGTCGGAGCCACGGCGCGCAGCACGGCGAGCGTCGGGTAGCGGAGCGCGGCGCGGCGCTCCGACCGCATGGCGTAGCGCAGCAGGATCGCGACCACGGGGAGCAGGAGGAGGAACCAGGGACTAGCCAGCCGCACGGCGCCTCCCCTCATGCGCGTCAGCGGCGGCCGCCTCGGTGCCGCTCCCGCCGGGATCCGCCGCCTCCGGCGCCGCGGTCTCGTCGACGAAGCGACGCGCGCTCGCATAGGCGCGCTCGCAGTCGGCGATCGTCGGCAGGTGGCGGGCGAACTTCACGAGGTCGGACTCGGTGAGGAACTCGCCCAGCAGCGTCCGGTGCGCGGGCTCGAGACGCCCGCTGCGCGCGGTCGCGAGCAGGAACTCCTCGGTGGTCATCTCCGGCGCGCGCACGCCGAAGCGCCGCTCGATGTAGAGACGGACGATGGCGGAGAGCGCCGAGTAGTATTCCTTGAACGCGCCGACCGTGATCAGTCCGCGGGCCCACAGACGATCGAGCTCCTCGCGCGCGATCTCGTGCGGCGGTCGCGGTGCCGCCGCCTGCTCGGCGCGACGGCGACGGCGCAGCAACCAGGTGACGAGGAGCACCAGCGCGACCAGCACCGCCACCGCGGCGGCGATGATGTAGTAGGGTCGCCAGTCGACCGGCGGCTCCTCCGGCGGCTTGATGTCGCGGATGTCCTTGGCGTCGCCGGCACGCGCCAGCACGCTCTCCACCGTCACCACGATCTCGCGCGACGGGATCTCGGTGAGCTCGCCACCCGGCGCGCGGTAGCGCACCGGAGGGGTGGGGACCAGCTTGTGACCCGGCTCGAAGCCGACGAGCGTGTACCAGCGTCCGAGCACCGTGGCGCCGTCGCGCGTGCTGCGCGGCACGTCGCCGAAGTCGACGATGTCGAACTCGCCGAGACGCTCGGTCGGCTGGGTCATCACCACTTCGAACCCGGGGGGCGCGACGATCTCGACGGTGTAGCGGAAGCGGGTGCCGATCGTGACCGTGTCGGGCTCGGCCTTGGCGGTGATCGCGACCGGTGACTCGGGCGCCACCGCGCCGACGGTAGAGGCGGGGGAGGGGACCGCGTCCGGCGTCGCAACCGCGGACGCTGGATCGGGGACCACGACGGCGGCGGCGAGCGCAAACGCCGCGACGCGTGTGCGCCAGGCGCTCATTGCCGTCGCTCCCGCATGCGGAAGAAGCGCAGCAGCGCCTCGGCGTACGGCCGCTCGGTGTCGACGACGATGGCGTCGACGTCGGCGGCGCGAAGCCCGCGATCGCGCTCCGTGCGCGCCGCGGCGGCCTCGCGCGCGAACGCCTCGCGCACGCGCGCGACTGCCGGTGTCGACCACGTAGCGCGCGCCGGTCTCGGCCTCCTCCAGCTCGACGAGGCCGACCGGCGGCAGCACCGCCTCGCGCGGATCGTCGAGCACGATCGCGATGACGTCGTGACGCCGGGCCGCGATCCGGAGCGCGCGTGCGTGCAGTGCGGATCGAGGAAGTCGGAGACCACGAAGACGACGCGAGCGCCGCATGCTCACGCGCTCGAGGTGCTCGAGCGCGGCGGCGATGTCGGTGCCGTGCCCGCTCGGGCGGGTCGACAGCAGCTCGCGGATCACGCGCAGCACGTGGCGCGTTCCCTTCCGCGGCGGCGAGCGACAGCTCGACCCGGTCGGTGAACATGCACGAGCCCGACCTTGTCGTTGTTGGTGATCGCGGAGAAGGCGAGGACGGCGCCGAGCTCGGCGGCGAGCGCGCTCTTCAACTGTCGCACGCTGCCGAAGCGTGTCGAGGCGCTGGCGTCGACCAGCAGCATGACCGTCAGCTCGCGCTCCTCGGCGTAGCGCTTCACGTGCGGCACGCCGGTGCGCGCGGTGACGTTCCAGTCGATGGTGCGCACCTCGTCGCCGGGCTGGTAGAGGCGCACCTCCGCGAACTCCATGCCGCGTCCCTTGAAGACGCTCTGGTACTGGCCGGCGAACAGATCGCTCACCAGGTGGCTGGTGCGGATCTGGATCTTGCGCACCGTCTTGAGCTGCTCCCGCGTCAGCATGGCGATAGGCGCGGTCGGAGGCGCTCGACTATGGGACCGGCACCCCGTCGAAGACGCGCCGGACGATCTCGTCGGCGTCGACGTCCTCGGCCTCGGCCTCGTAGGTGACGATCACGCGGTGGCGGAGCACGTCCGGGCCGATCGACTTCACGTCCTGCGGCGTCACGTAGCCGCGGCCCTGCAGGAAGGCGTGCGCCTTGGCGGCGAGCGTCGAGGTAGAGCGTCGCGCGCGGCGAGGCGCCGTACTCGATGAGCGGCGCGAGCTCGAGCTTGTAGGCGGCGGGCTCGCGCGTGGCGAAGACGAGGTTGACGATGTACTCCTTGATCTTGTCGTCGATGTAGATCTGGTCGACGAGCGCGCGCGCCGCGAGGATGTCGTCGGCGCTCACCACCGCCGAGACCGTCAGGCGGTTGCGCGTGACCGCCATGCGGTCGAGGATCTGCCGCTCCTCCTCGCGCGACGGGTAGCTCGACCTTGAGCTTCAGCATGAAGCGGTCGACCTGCGCCTCGGGCAGCGGATACGTGCCCTCCTGCTCGATCGGGTTCTGCGTCGCCAGCACCAGGAACGGCTCGGGCAGCGGGTGCGTCTCGTCGCCGATCGTCACCTGGCGCTCCTGCATGGCCTCGAGGAGCGCGCTCTGCACCTTGGCGGGCGCGCGGTTGATCTCGTCGGCGAGGATGAGGTTGCGCGAAGATCGGGCCCTGCTTGGTGGTGAACGTGCCGTCGCGCGGGTTGTAGATCATGGTGCCGATCAGGTCGGCGGGCAGCAGGTCGGGCGTGAACTGGATGCGGCGGAAGGTGCGCCGCGATGGCCTGCGCCAGGGTCTTGACCGCCAGCGTCTTGGCGAGGCCGGGCACGCCCTCGAGCAGCACGTGGCCGCCGGCGAGCAGGCCGATCAGCAGCCGGTCGACCAGGTAGCGCTGGCCGACGATCACGTTGCCGATCTCCTCGCGCAGCCGGTACGCGAAGGCCGACGCTTCCTTGATCTGCTCGTTGACGACGGCGATGCCCGTATCCATCCCTAGTTCACCCGATCACGTGGATTGTGGACGAGGTTGCGGCCTTGGACGGGGCCACCTCGTACGACATTCAGCGTGCGTCGAACGGCACGCTCGCTCGCGTGTCTAGCGGCGGTCCGGCGGGTCGTCAAGGTAGGTTCCCCAGACGACTCGCGTCGGCGGGCGGCCGCCGGACCGCCGGGCTCCAGCGTCCGCGATGCGCGGCCAGCGCCGTGCGCGGTTCACGCGATCGCTTTGCGCTCCTTGAGCGCCGCGATCTCCGCCGCGTCGAAACCCCAATCGTGAAGCGCCGCATCGGTATGCTCGCCCGGGAACGCCGGGGGACGCTCCAGGTCGGGCGCCGTGCGGCTGAAGCGGGGTGCCGGCGCGGGCTGTACCACGCCAGCGAGCTCGCGAAAGGCTCCGCGCGCGACGGCATGCGCCGAGCGCGGCGCCTCGGTGAGGCTCAGGACCGGCGCGAAGCAGACGTCAGTGCCATCCATGATCGCGCACCACTCGTCGCGCGTCTTGGTCTTGAAGATCGCCGCCAGCTTGGCCTGCATCTCCGGCCAGCGCCCGCGATCGAACTGGTGCGGCAGGCTCTCGCCTTCGAGTCCGGTCAGCTTGAGCAGGAGGGCATAGAACTGCGGCTCGATCGAGCCGATCGACACGTACTTGCCGTCGCGCGTCTCGTAGGTGTCGTAGAAGTGGGCGGCGCCGTCGAGCATGTTGACGCCGCGCTCGTCGGTCCACCAACCCGACTGGTGCGCGCCGTAGATGATCGCCATCAGTGCCGCGGCGCCATCGACCATCGCCGCGTCCACCACCTGGCCCTTGCCCGAGCGCTCGCGCTCGACGAGCGCGCAGACGATCCCGAACGCGAGCAGCAGCCCGCCGCCGCCGAAGTCGCCGACCAGATTGAGCGGCGGCACGGGTCGCTCGCCCTTGCGGCCGATCGCATGCAGCGCGCCGCTGAGCGCGATGTAGTTGATGTCGTGGCCGGCGGCGGGCGCGAGCGGACCGTCCTGTCCCCAGCCCGTCATGCGGCCGTAGATGATGCGCGGGTTGCGCGCCAGGCAGACGTCGGGGCCGAGGCCGAGGCGCTCGGTCACACCCGGGCGGAAGCCCTCGTAGATGACGTCGGCGCTCTCGACGAGCCGCAGCACCGTCTGCACACCGTCGGGATGCTTCAAGTCGACGCCGACGCTGCGACGGCCGCGTCCGAGCACGTCGGCGCGCGGACCGTTCGGAACCTCGGGCGACACGCCGCCGGCGCGGTCGATGCGCAACAGCTCGGCACCCATGTCGGCGAGCATCATGCCGCAGAACGGGCCGGGTCCGATGCCGGCGAGCTCGATGATTTTCACACCGCGAAGCGGTCCACTCATAGTGTCTCCAGGTAGGTCAGGCGGCGCAGCTCGCCGTGTGACGGATTCCTGCAGGCGTTCATTCCGACGGTGCTCCCAGGACGTGGTGCAGCTGGCGGTGGAAATGCGCGACCCCGGGCTCGTTGCGACCGAGCATGAGGAAGGGGACCGCGCCGACCTTCAGGTTCGCCTGGATCTTCTCGCAGGCGGCGAAATCCTCGGTGGTGGTGACGTGGTCGATCATGTCGAGGTTCTTTCTCCAGTAGACGCGTTCCGCGTCGGCGACGGGCGCGCGCGGCGCGTAGAGGGTGACGCGGACCTCGCAGGCGTTGGGATCCTCGAGATCGGGAAACGACTGATAGAGCTCGACGTGGTCCTGCTGGTGGATCAAGACGGCGTTGGGAAACAGCTGATAGAGGAGGGTGACGTGCGGCAGTATCCCGCCGTCGCGCTCCCCGTTCATGAGCGCGTCGAACGTGCGGCGCACGCCGACGATCCGGCAATTGGCGCCGAAGGCGTCGAACGCCGAGAGGTTCCCGTGGAAGAGCGGGCGCAGGGTCTCCTTGTGGAGCGAATGGAGGTGGTAGGCCTCCATGAACGAGTCGATCGTGAGCTTCCAGTTGGCGGCGAAGCGGTGCTCGCGACGCTCGACCTGGTGGTACGCGCCGAGGTCGAACGGCGTGAGCTCTCGCTCGGCGCCACCGAGTCCGGGCATCGGCCCGTCACCGGGCGTGAGCCGCACGTAGACGAGACCGCACTCCTCGTGGACGGGCAAGGGCGTCAACCCGATGCCCTCACGCTCGATTTCGGGAAAGCCCTCCTCCCCGGGGACCGCGGCCAGCTTCCCGTCGCTGTCGTAGCTCCACGAATGATACGGACACACGAGCAGGCGAGGGGCGCGCCCGCATCCCGAGGCGACACGCATCCCGCGGTGCCGGCAGGCGTTGATGAACGCGCGCGGGGCTCCATCCGTGGTGCGCCAGACCACGGCCGAGCGCCCACAGGCGTCGAAGCTGAACCAGTCGCCCGGCGTGCGCGCGTCGCCGCTCAGACCCGCGAGCAACCAGCCGCTGAGAAAGAGTCGCTCGCGCTCGTGCGCCAAGGTCGTCGCGCTCGTGTAGTCCGTCGCGGGCACCCGGGTCGTGCGCGGCGCGAGATCCGTCGTGTGGCGGTCTCTCAGCTCTGCGATGCGCGCGATGAGGCGGGCTTGAGTCTCGTGGTCCATTGACGATCCGGAAGGGAATCTAGTCGCTGCCGGGTCCGGCCCGCAAGCTCGCGGCCGCGGCGCCGAGCGGTGTCCGCGGCCAGTCCCGGGCCAGCGTCGAGGCGATGAGCTCCGCGCCGCGGCGGCTCGGATGGTAGCGGTCTTCGAAGAAGTAGCTGGCTTCGTCGGAGACCCGGTCGAACGCGGCGGCCACGTCGATCAGCGCGATGCCTTTCTCGCTTGCGAGCTTGCGGAGCGACGCGTTGTTGGCGTCGATGACCTCCCCCGCCCAATCGTGCTTGTCGTGCGCGAAGGTGGCGATGATCGGCGTGATGCCGTGTTCCTGACTGATGAGGCACAGCGTCCGCAGCGTTCTCGAGATAGTTCCGCCCTATGATTTCCTTCTCCCGCGGCCCGTTCCAGTTCGCCGCCGCCTGCAGGGCGGCATCGGAGCTCTCGTCCACGTCCGCCTTGCGCCCCCGCATGATCGCCGCGAGCGCCGGGACGCGCTGCTGGACGACATAGAAGAGCAGGCTGCGCGCATACGGGTTCAGGCCGCGGGTCGTGCTGTCCCAGTATTGCGCGACGGAGTCGCTGAAGAGGATCTCCTCCGAGATGAGCAGCCGGTCGGGGCCGGTTCCATAGATGTCGTTGGGGCCGAGGTAGAGGACCACGTGACTCGGCGCGAGCGGCAGCACCTTGGTGTAGAAGCGCAGCAGCGTCTGGAGGGACGTATGGCCGTTGTTCCCGGCGTTGACCACCAGCAGTGACGGATCATCGAGCTGTTGGCGCAGCCTGCCCTCGAGCAGGTGCGGCCAGGTCTCGTCGTCGTTCAAGCCGTAGCCGAACACGGACGACTCCCCGAGCGTGAAGATGCGGGTGCGGCCGGTACCACCCTCGACCGGGCCGTCGCCAAGATGCGTCCGGAAGCCGAGGCGATCGGTCGTATAGGTGGCGCCGGCGTTGGTCCACGTGTGGTTGGGCGTTGCTTCGAAAGCGGACAGGAGCGACCGCTTGTGACCCCAGGCGCTGTACTCCGCGAAGGCGTCCTCGAGCCGGAGGCGGTAGGTCAAGACGGCCTCGACGACCAAACAGGCACCGACGAATGCCAGCAGGCCGACCAGGAAGGAAAAGGCAGGCAGGAGGGTGTGCGTACGTGCGCATACGGCCGCCACCAGCAAGGACAGGAGCGCGATGCCGACCGCGGTCAGCGCGAGAAAGACCGCGTAGTCGCGGCTGAACCCCAGAATGGCGGGACTGTCCGAGCGATGCGCCAGGAGCGGGAGGAACAGCAAGACCAACGGGACGGCGGCCACGGCGTACGCTCTCGCAAACGTCCGCCCGCGCGCCGGCGCGAGGACAGCCTCGGCGTCATCTCGTGTGGTCGACATGCCTGCGGCTCGGCTTGACTATCGCACAATCCCGTTTCACACGACCACTCACTCGAGCTCTTGAAGGAGGGTGCATGCCGCTCGTCCGACTGAACACACCGGTCCGGGTACCCGTTCCCGGCGGAAAGCTGATCGAGGAGCATTGCGGGCGGGTCTCCGACCGGCGCGACGACTACAGCGTCGCCCACATGGTCGCGCCCGCCGGCTGGTCCGAGCCGGCGCAGACGCCGGCGTTCGACGAGGTGACGATCGTCGTGCGCGGCGAGCTGGCGGTCGAGAGCGGCGGATCCGAAACCGTCGTGCGGGCGGGCGAGAGCGTGCTGGTCGGTCGCGGGACCACCGTGCGCTACGTCAACCGGTCGAGCGAGCCGTGTGAGTACTGGGCGATCTGCGTGCCGGCGTTCACCGTCGAGCGCGCCGGGCGCTAGAGCGGGCGGCGATCGATCGGTGCTGCCGGCACAGCGGACCGGCCGCGCCACGCTGCGGAGCGCGCGCGCGCGCCGCGCCAGGTCCGCTTCTGCCTTGTCGGTCTCTCCCCGCTGACGATACGCCGTGCCGCGGTTGTAGTAGGCGGCGGCGAGATCCGGATTCAGTCGCAACGCTTCCGAGTACTGCGCGATCGCGTCGTCGATCTTCCCCTGCGTCGCCAGCGCCCGCCCGAGATTGTTGTATGCCTCCGGGTAGCTCGGCTTCTCACGGATCGCTTCCCGATAGTGGAAGATGGCGTCGTCCATGGCGCCGTCGCCGGCGAGGACGTTCCCGAGATTGTAGTGGGCCTCCGCATAGTCCGGTTGGAGTCTGAGCGCCTCCTGATAGTGCGTACGTGCCGCGGCGGTCTTCTTCTGCTCGACGAGCGCGTTGGCGAGATTGAAGTGGGCGGCGGGGTGATCGGGTTTGCGTGCGAGCGCCCGTTCGTAGTGCGCGATCGCCTCGTCCAGCCGTCCCTGCTCGCGCAGCGCGCCGCCGAGATTCACGTGCGCCTCGGGATAGTCCGGATCGATGCGCAGCGCCTCGTCGAGCTCGGCGATCGCCTCCTCGAGGTGTCCCTGCTGCCAGAGGATCTGTCCGAGGTTGCTGCGTGCGCGCGCGTGATCGGGCGCGAGACGGATCGCCTGGCGATACTCCGCCACCGCCTCGGGGGTCTTTCCCTGCTCGGCGAGGGTGATGGCGAGGTTGTAGTGGGCGTCGGCGTAGCCGGGCGATATGCGGAGGGCGTCCATGAACTGATCGACCGCTTCCGCCAGGCGCCCGTCCTCTTGCAGCGTGAGGCCGAGGTTGTTGTGCGCCAGATGGTTCGCCTCCGTCACCGCGAGCGCGTGCGTGAAGAGCGTCGTGCTCGAGCGCCAATGGCGCACTTGCGATCGGGTGACGAGCAGGCACGCAACCAGCATGACCGTCGCGGCGACCGCCAGCGCGGGCCTTCGATGACGCCAGTGCTCCACGACATCCGGGACGCCCCACGCCACGATGATGAAGAGGCCGATGAGCGGGACGTACGTGTAGTGATCGGCCAGTGACTGCGCGCCCACCTGCACGATCCCGATCACCGGGACCAACGTGCCGAGGTACCAGAGCCAGCCGACGATGACGTAGGGAAAACGGCGCGCCGCGGCCAGCGCGAGCTGCGGAGGCGGTTGCCAGCAGCGCGGCCGCCGCGGCGACGCGCCAGGACACGAAGCTCTCGGGATACGGATAGAAGCAGGCGAGGTCGGCGGGCCAGAGCATCTTGCGCACGTAGGTGACGTACGCGAGCAGCGGCGTTCGCCGCCCGGTCCGCGAGCGACGTGTCCGCGAGAGGAATCACCGAGCCGCCTTGCTGCTGGGCGACGAAGGTGACGACGCTCGCCGCCGCGACCAGGAGAAAGAGCGGAAGCTTCTCCACGACCGCGCGTGCCGACCAACGCCTGAGCGGCCAGAAATCGAGCAGCAAGAGCACGAAGGGCAGCGTCACCAGCATCGGCTTCGCCATCAGCCCGAGCGCGAGAAGGACCGGGACCGCGAGATAGCGCGCGACGCTCGGGGCGCGCACGTACCGGACGTACGCCCACATCGTCAGCATCCAGAAGCACGTGCTCAGCACGTCCTTGCGCTCCGCGACGTACGCCACCGACTCGACGTGGAGCGGGTGGAGCGCGAACAGCGCCGCGACGACGGCGCTCTGCCAGAACGCGTTCGTCATCGCGCGCAGCACTCCGAACAGCAGCAGCGCGTTCACCACGTGCAAGCCGAGACTCGTCAGATGGTGCCGGCCGGCGTCCAGCCCGAAGAGCTGGCAGTCGAGCATGTGCGAGAGCCAGGTGAGCGGATGCCAGTTGGCCGCCGAGGTGGTGGTGAACGCCCAACGGAGATTCTCGAGCGTCAAGCCCCGCTGCACACGGTCGTTGCCGGTGACGTAGAGGACGTCGTCGTAGTTGACGAACTCGTGATGGCGGACTTCAGCGAAGGCGACGACGGTCGCGAGCGCCAGCAGAAGCGTCACGAGACGCGTCGGACGCCCAGGCACGGGGTCGACCTCTGGCACGCTACGCGACGGTTCCGGCAACGGTAGACGTGCGATCGGCCGCTTCCACGACGCGGCTCCTACCAAATCATGGAAGCTGCGCGAAGCTGCCCGGGATGAGGTGTGACGCGGAGTACGCCACGGGGCGCTCGCACCGGTATCGCAATCTCCGCGGTGTCGATGTGGGTCATGCCGAGGTCGATGCCGCGCCGCAGAGTGGCGATCGCCGACGAACGATCGCGGCTGTCGATGCGCCAGGTTCCCTGACCGATGACGGGGATCTCGCGGTTGGTCGAACCAAAGACGTGCCGCTCCATGATGTTTCATTCCTTGGGGTTGGACGCGCCGGTTCTCAAGGCTTGAGTTCTTCTCTTCGCGACGCTTGAAAACGGCCGCCGGGCGAGCGATGTCACCTCGGCGCGATGGGGAAAGGGCGGCTCGAGGCGTTCAGCGACGGCGTGATCGCGATCATCATCACGATCATGGTGCTCGAGCTGCGCGCGCCCCACGGCGCTGATCTCCAGGCGTTGCAGCCGCTCATTCCCGTTCTCTTGAGCTACGTGCTGAGCTTCGTCTACGTCGGCATCTACTGGAGCAACCATCACCACATGCTGCAGGCTGCCGACCGGGTGACGGGCGGCATCCTGTGGGCCAACCTCCATCTGCTCTTCTGGCTCTCGCTGATTCCGTTCACCACCGCATGGCTGGGTGAAAACGGGGTG
This sequence comes from uncultured delta proteobacterium, assembly GCA_963846105.1. Classification (GTDB taxonomy): domain Bacteria; phylum Desulfobacterota; class Binatia; order UTPRO1; family UTPRO1; genus CAWJUT01. The sequence continues at coordinate 286,544 of CAWJUT010000001.1, read as the reverse complement.
GCCGCGTGGCCGACGGCGATGTACGGGATCGTCCTCTTCATGTGCGGTCTCGCCTATCTCGTTCTGGAAACGACGATCATCGCGCATCACGGTCCGACGTCGCGGCTCGCGGTGGCGGTCGGGCGCGACGCGAAAGGGAAGATGTCGCTGGCGCTGTACGCAACCGCCGTCGGGCTGGCGTTCGTGCAGCCGAGGCTGGCGGCCGCGCTCTACGTCACCGTGGCTCTCATGTGGCTGATCCCCGACCGTCGCATCGAGCGGCGACTGACCTGAACCCGCTCAGCTATGCCCGGGAGAGAGGCCTCGCGTTCGAGCGACGCTACCGGCTGCCGCGCTTCGCGAGCAACGGCTCGACGCGGGAAGCCGGGACGCGGGACATTCTATAGATGCGCTTGCGCTTGCCTTCCCGTCATCTCCGGATTCCAGAACTCCCAGACGACGGTGCCGTCGGACGTGACCTCGAACGCACGGCCGCGCTCGGACTCGCAGATGAGGGTGTTGCCGTTGGGAAGTCGCTGGTTGCTGCCGCGCCACGGGGAGAAGAAGCTCTTCGGCGGCTTGCCCTCGTAGCTCCAGCGAATCTCGCCGCTCGGGGGATCGATCTCGAGGACGCGGCTCGCGCCGCGGCGCTTGCCGTTGTCGAAGACCAGGATGTTCCCGTTCGCGAGCATCGTCGGCATGTGCGGGAGCTCGATCGTGCCGGGACCCCAGCTCCAGACGACCGAGTGGTCCTTGCCGTCGAGGACCACGATGACGTCGCTGTTGCGGAGGCAGACGAGCAGGTTGCCACCGACGAAAGCGCGGATCGCGTGCGCCGAGCGGTGTGTCGGGCAGAACCTCGATCGTGTTCAGATGGTAGTACTCGTAGAGTTTTCTTGGCTTGACCGGATCCTCGGGCGAAGGCGGCGCGTCGAGCTCGGAGGGCGGATGGTGGCGCTTCAGCTCCTCGAGGTGCTCGAACGTGGACCAGTGCGCGAGCATTCTCCGGTCGGCTGAAAAGTGGCCGATGGCGTCGAACGCCACGCTGCGACCTTGATAGAGCCTCATCGGCTCGCGATAGGGTACGAAGAACGAGCCGTCGGCCAGCATCTGCACGTCGTGGTGGACGAACTTCGGAATCTCCCACACGACGTTCGAGCTCCAATCGACCAACGTGAGCGCCTGCCCGACGCTCACCGCGAGCAGGCGACCGTCATCGAGCAGCTCGGCGTGCTCCCAGTGTCGTTTCCCCGGAAGACGCCACGTGTGCACCCGGTTGCCGGCGAGGTCGACGAGGTAGGCCTCGTCGACGTCGTTGGTGTAGAGGTTGTAGCCTGGGCTGGCGCGCGCGGCGTCATGGCGCGTCACTCCCTTGAGCGCGACCGTGGCGTTTTCGTCCCACTGCACGTATCCGAGGGCGCGAAGGTGCTCGAGTCGCTCCTCCTTGGAGGCGCGCGTCTTCTCGGCCTCGGGGTCGGCACACGATAGGGCGCCCATGATGGCGACGGCCATCGCGAGGCGGCGCAAAGGCCAGCGGCGCGGCACGGGCCGTGCTGTATCCCCGCGTCCCCTCGCTCACAAGTCACTCACCAGCGCCGGCTCGGCGCCGCTCGTCCGGACGGCCGCCGCTCGTGGCCCCGAAATCCGCGCGATGGGCTCGGCGCGCGCGTGATTTTTCGGTAGCCTTGCAATGGCGCCCTGACTAGAATGAGGGCCCGCTCGAAAAGGAGGTGCTCCGTGGCGCAACCAAGTATGCAGTCCGCGTACCCCGGTGTTGATCCGGAGGTGCGGAAGTTCATCGGTGGCCGTTCGCGCAAGATGCTGATCGACGGCAAGTGGGTCGAGGCGGCGTCGGGCAAGACGCTTCACCACCTACGATCCGGCGACCGAAGAGCCGCTCGCCGAGGTTCGCCGCCGGAGAGAAGGAGGACGTCGATCGCGCCGTGCGCGCCGCGCGCAAGGCCTTCGAGGGCGGCGCCTGGCGGCGCATGACGGCGTCGGAGCGCGGCCGCGCGATCTGGAAGCTCGCCGACCTGATCGAAGCGCGCACCGAGGAGTTCGCGCAGCTCGAGACGCTCGACAACGGCAAGCCGCTCGCGGTCGCGCGCGTCGCCGACATTCCGCTGGTCGTCGACCACTTCCGCTACTACGCGGGCTGGGCGACGAAGATCGAGGGCGAGACCATTCCGGTGTCGATCCCGGGACAGCGCGTGCTGAACTACACGCTGCGCGAGCCGGTCGGCGTCGTCGGCCAGATCATCCCGTGGAACTTCCCGCTGCTGATGGCGGCGTGGAAGCTCGGCGCGGCGCTCGCCTGCGGCAACACCGTCGTCCTCAAGCCGGCGGAGCAGACGCCGCTCTCGGCGCTGCGCCTCGGCGAGCTGCTCGAGGAAGCCGGCATTCCGCCGGGCGTCGTCAACATCGTCACCGGCTTCGGCGAGACCGCCGGCGCCGCGATCGCCGCGCATCCCGACGTCGACAAGGTCGCCTTCACCGGCTCGACCGAGGTCGGGCACGAGATCATGCGCGCCGCGGCCGGCAACCTGAAGCGCGTCTCGCTCGAGCTCGGCGGCAAGTCGCCGAACATCGTCTTCGCCGACGCCGACCTCGACGCGGCGGCGGCCGGCGCCGCGTCGGCGATCTACTTCAACCACGGCCAGTGCTGCTGCGCCGGCTCGCGCCTCTTCATCGAGCAGAAGGTCTACGACAAGGTCATGCCGCGCCTGATCGAGTTCTCGGAGAAGATCAAGCTCGGACCCGGCATGGATCCGTCGACCGAGATGGGACCGCTGGTCTCGAGCGAGCAGTTCGAGCGCGTCAACGGCTACCTCGAGCGCGGGACAGAAGGAAGGCGCCAAGGTCGCCACCGGCGGCGGCCGTCCGGAGAGCATCGAGCAAGGGCTACTTCGTCGCGCCGACGGTCTTCACCGACGTCAAGCCGGACATGAAGATCATCCGCGAGGAGATCTTCGGACCGGTGGTGTGCGCGATTCCGTTCAAGGATCCGGCGGAGGTGGTGGCCGCCGGCAACGACACGACCTACGGCCTCGCCGCCGCGGTGTGGACGCGCGACATCGAGAAGGCGCATCGCCTGGCCGAGAGCCTCAAGGCCGGAACGGTGTGGATCAACTGCTACAACATGTTCGACGCCGCCTCGCCGTTCGGCGGCTACAAGCAGAGCGGCTTCGGCCGCGAGATGGGCAAGGCCGCCCTCGAGCTGTACACGCAGATCAAGAGCGTGTGGGTGAACCTCGGCGCGCACTGAGCGTCGCCGAGCATCGAGCTGGCGCGTAGCGCCGTGGGACGACCGCAGGGGAGGGCGCGCAGGTAACGCGCGCGTCTCTCCCCCGGCGGCCGCACTCCGCCGTCGACGAAGCGCCGACCTCCTGAGCAATCGCCTGATACCACCGCTGACACGGGAGTGTGCCCCAAAGTCGTGCACTCCGTGCTCCAGGCCGGGACTCTGCCGCTCGACCGTTCTCGACGTTTTTCGACGACGCTGGACGGGGCGAAAGCAAACCTGCTCCAGAATGGAGCAGGAACGCGGCAACTACCCGCATGTATGGATACCAATCTCAGTGCTTTTTCCTTGACACTTTCCCTAGTGTTCGTTAGGTCATTCACGCACTAAGCAATACAGATTCCGCAACCTGTAACTGTTTCGAGGCGACCCCCTTTTGCGCCGGAACAGACACCGACCTCGCGGGCATAGCTCCGCACATCGCGAATCGCCGAACGGCGGATCTGGAAATCCCGCCGTTCTCGGCGCCGTCGCATCCTCTCATCTACCGACGTCGCATCACCCTGATCATGGAGGATCCTCATGCGTACCCCCTTCCTTGTTGCCGTCCGTTTCCGCGATCCCTCGCGGCTAGTTGCTCCAGACACTGCGGCGAAGCTTCCTGACTGGATGCGCGCCGCCATCGTAGCGGGCTGCATCGCCCTTGCGGCGCCCCGGGCTCGCGATCGCGTGCGTCGACGACTCGGAGTGTGACGACGGGCTCGCCTGCAACGGCGTCGAGACGTGCAACCTCGGCACCAGCATGTGCGATCCGGGGACGGGGCCCGACTGCTCGAGCTTCACGGACCAGTGCAACGTCGGGGTCTGCGTCGAGCCGGCGGGCACGTGCGCCGCCGATCCGGTAGGCGACGGCACACCCTGCAACTCGGGCGACGTCTGCACGATCCCCGATTCGTGTCAGGCCGGCGTCTGCGCCGCGGGCGGAGGCGGCGACGGTGACGGCGATGGGATCTGCGACGCCGACGACAACTGTCCTGCAGTTGCCAACAACGGGCAGCAGGATGTCGACGCCGACGATCTCGGCGATCCGTGCGACGACAACGATCGTGTGCTCAACGTCGTGGTCGCCAAGCTCAAGCGCAAGCCGGCGCCGTCGATCATTCGCGGCGCGATCATCTTGAAGGGAGACTTCCTCGTCACGCCGCCCGAGCAGCCATTCAGCGCGAGTGGCGGGATCACGGTCCGTGTCCGCGAGGATGTCGGGCTCGACATGACCTTCAGCTGGACGGGCGCGCAGTGTGTGACCAACCCCAAGGGGCGGATCAAGTGTCTCTCGGCCGACAACGCCCAGAAAGCGATCCTACGCCCCTTCAGCGGCTCCCCCGGGACCTTCAAGTACCAGATTCGCCTGACGCGCCTCGACATCACGGGGCCGTTCTTCATCCCGGTCGACGTCACCATGACCAATCAACCGGGGATCCTGGTGCAGGGCATCGATCGCGTCGGCGACATCGTCGATTGCAAGCAGACACCGCGCGGCATGACCTGCCGGGAATAGGAGAACCCCATGAACGCACGGCGCTCGTTCGCGGCGGCCGGCGGGGTTCTTGCCTGCGCTGGACTCGCCTTCGCGGTGTTCGGTCCCGGACCGAACTCCATCGTCGTCCCTTCGACCGGCCAGCTACTCTCGGCCACCATCACCGCACCTCCCGACGCCTCGACGGTCCCGATACCACCGGGCAGCGTCCAGGTGACGGGCAACTGCGCGATCACGTCGCCGCAGGGCAACTGCAATCAGGGGACGGTGATCAACCTGCTCTACATCCTCGACCTGTCGGGCAGCACGGATCTGAACTTCATGCAGCAGAACGGCATCCCGCTCGTCGACGCCAACGGCAACGGCATGGCCGGCGACGCCGGCGACGATTTCAACGCCGACGGCGAGGCCGGTGACATCCTCGACGGCGAGATCGCCGGCGTCCTCGCGCTGCATGCCAGCATCGGCAACCCGTCCGGGGTGAACGTCGGCGTCGTGGCGTTCGCCAGCGCCGCGTCGGCCGCCGACGTCAACCCCGACGCTGCCGAACAGCGGCGGCATCACCCAGGTGTACACGAATCCGCCGCAAGCGGATCTCAACGCGCTCCTCGGCGCCGACGTTCCCGAGGTGCTGCGGTCGCTCGACTCGAACTTCAACTCGCCGGCGGGCGGCCTGATCGGCAAGTTCACGGTCGTTCCGCGCTCGACGCTCGGCAGCGGGACGGCGTTTCCGCCGGCGCTGGCGGCGATGAACAACGCGCTCGACCTCTTCCCGCCCGGCAAGAACATCGTCTTCTTCCTTTCGGACGGCGAGTCGAATGCCGGCTTCCGCTGCATCGATATCGCGCAGCCCTGCGACGCCGACCTCGACGAGGCGGTCGCCGAGTGCACCACCGTCAACACGATCGGTGTCGGCGCCGAGGCCGATCCGGTCGATCTGACGTTCATCTCCGACACGACCGGCGGGACGTACACACAGGTCACCGATCCGAGTGACCTGAGCACGCTCTTGCCGCTCATCACCCCGGCCGGACTCGACCGCGTCGAGGTGAACGGCATGCAGGAGCCGCTCGACGCGCTCGGCAACTTCAGCAAGACGGTCGCGTGCCCGGGGCCGGGACCGCTCACGGTCACCGCCACCTGCTTCGCCGACGACGGCCCCGGCACGAGCGTGTCGGCCGACATCACCGTGAGCTGTGTGCTGCTGTGCGGGAACGGCGTCGTCGACGCAGGAGCGGGCGAGGAATGTGATCCGCCGAACACCCCCACGTGCGATGCCGCGTGCCAGCGCGTGCCGATGTGCGGGGATACCTTCATCGACGCGCCCGAGGTGTGCGATCCGCCGAACGGAACCACCTGCGATGTCGATTGCACCCTCATCGAATGCGGCAACGGCACCGTCGAGTCGGGCGAGGAATGCGAGCCGCCGAGCACGCCGACGTGCGACGCCAGTTGCCAGCGGGTGCCGATGTGCGGGGATACCTTCATCGACGCGCCGGAGGCATGCGATCCGCCCGACGGCTCGACCTGCGCGGGGGACTGTACGCTCATCGTGTGCGGCGACCTCGTCGTCGAGGGCCAGGAGGAATGCGATCCGCCGCATCCGCTCACCTGCGACCCGAGTTGCCACCGCATTCCGATCTGCGGCGACGGCTTCGTCGACGCCCCGGAGACCTGCGAGCCCCCGAACACGCCGACCTGCAACGCCGTGTGCGATGCGATCGTCTGCGGGGACGGCGTCGTCGAAGGGCTCGAGGAATGCGAGCCGCCGAACACACCGACGTGCGACGCCCTGTGCCTCGACACCGCGTGTCCGGACGTCGACCAGGACGACGTCTGCGACAGCGAGGACAATTGTCCCGGCGAGTCGAATCCGGATCAGGAGGATGCCGACGGAGACGGTATGGGCGATGCCTGCGATCCATGCACCGACACCGATGGTGACGGCTCGGGAGACCCGGCTTTTCCGAGCAACACGTGCCCAACCGACAACTGCCCGGAGGAGCCGAATCCGGACCAGGCCGATCTCGACGGCGATGGGCTCGGTGACGTCTGCGACGAGATCGACGATCCCCTCAACGTGTTCCAGCTCAAGATCAATGCGCCGGCCGCGGGGAAGGGCAAGATCCTCGTCAAGGGCGACTTCGTCGCTGATCTGCAGCCGGGACAAGGCATCGAGGAATACTTCAACGCCGACTTCGGCATCACGGTGCGGGTGAAGGACAGCCGTTTCCTCGACGAGACCTTCAACTGGCCGCAGGTCGAGTGCGAGACCCGGTTCCGCAATGGTGTCTTCAAGCGCATCAAGTGCCGGAGTCTCGACCGGCGCTTCTCCGGGATCTTCAAGACGCTCGGCAAGAGCACGAGCGCGATGCGCTTCATGGTCAAGTTCTCGAAGCTCGACATCCAGACCCCGAAGCCGTTCCTCGCCGACGTGACCGTCCGCCTGAAGAGCGGTCCGGCGGGAATCATCGACCGCGTCGGAGCGATCCACGACTGCCAGGCGTTCTCGTCGGGACTGAAGTGTCGTGAGTAGCTCCGTGCCGGCCGGCAGCAGCTAGTCGCACAGCGTGTTCTTCGGCCCTTCCGGCCCACGGCACGCGCACCTGGCGTGCGCCGTGGGCCGCGGCGGCCGGTCACGGCGCTCCGGATTGACCGCGGTAGCTTCCGGGCGCTACCTTGCCCCTCGTCGCATCGTTTCGTAGTCTCTGCGAAACCCATCCTGCTGCAACGAAGGAGAGCACTCATGCGTGAAGCCGTCATCGTCGCCAGCGCACGTACCCCTCTCGGCAAGTCGTTTCGCGGCTCGCTGAACGCCACCCGTCCCGACGACATGGCATCGGCCGCCATCAAGGGCGCCCTGGCGCAGGTACCGCAGCTGCCGGTCCAGGAGATCGAGGACATCATCTGCGGCTGCGGCCTGCCGGAAGGCCCCCAGGGCATGAACGTCGCCCGCGTGGCGGCGCTCGGCGCCGGGCTGCCGGAGACGATCGCGGCGACGACCGTCAACCGCTTCTGCTCCTCGGGCCTGCAGGCGATCGGCATGGCCGCCCACCAGATCATGCACGAGGGCGCCAACGCCGCCATCGGCGCCGGCACCGAGTCGATCTCGATGGTGCAGGGCCAGCAGAACATGAACAACCTGGTGAACAACCGCATCCACGAGATGTGGCCCGGTATCTACATGGGCATGGGTCAGACCGCGGAGATCGTCGCCGAGCGCTACAAGATCTCGCGCGAGGACCAGGACAAGTACTCGCTGCTGAGCCAGCAGCGCACCGGCGGCGGCGCAGCGCAACGGTCTCTTCAAGGACGAGATCCTGCCGATGAAGGCGAAGAAGGCGGTCAAGGGAGCCGACGGCAACATCACGTTCGAGGACGTCGAGATCACGCAGGACGAGTGCAACCGCCCCGACACCACGCTCGAGGGTCTCGCCAAGCTGAAGCCGTCGTTCCTGGAGACCGGGACGGTCACGGCCGGCAACGCCTCGCAGCTCTCCGACGGCGCCTCGGCCACGGTGCTGATGTCGCGTGAGCGCGCCAAGGAGCTCGGCATCGAGCCGCTCGGCATCTTCCGCGGCGTCGCCGTCGCCGGTTGCCGTCCGGAAGAGATGGGCATCGGGCCGGTGTTCGCGGTGCCGAAGCTGCTGAAGCGCCATGGCCTCACCATGAAGGACATCGACATCGTCGAGCTCAACGAGGCCTTCGCCTCGCAGCTCCTCTACTGCCAGCGCATGCTCGAGATCCCCGACGAGAAGCTCAACCCCAACGGCGGCTCGATCTCGATCGGGCATCCGTACGGCATGACCGGCTCCCGCATGGCGGGACACATCCTGCGCGAGCTGCGCCGGCGAAAGAAGCGCTACGGGCTGGTGACGATGTGCGTCGGCGGCGGGATGGGAATGGCGGGCTTGTTCGAGGCGTGCTGATACGGACGCCCGGCACGTGACTGTGGGCGGCGCGCGAATTCACTTCGCGCGCCGCGCGGCCGCGTCGCCGGCCACCCACACGGGGCTCATGTGCCTGATCCGTTGATCACGCTCCGCGACGTGTCGCGCTGGTACCGGCGCGGCGCCGACGAGGTGCACGCGCTCGAGCGCGTGTCGCTGACGATCGCGAGCGGCTTGTTCGTCGCGTTGATGGGGCCGTCCGGGTCGGGGAAGTCGACGCTGCTCAACCTGCTCTCCGGCATCGACCGTCCGAGCCGGGGCGACGTGTGGGTCGCCGGGAAACGGCTCAACGACCTCTCCGAGGACGAGCTGGCGCGCTGGCGGTCGCGGCACGTCGGCTTGATCTTCCAGTTCTACAACCTGATGCCGGTGCTCTCGGCGCAGGAGAACGTCGAGCTGCCGCTCCTGCTGACCGACCTGGGACGTGCCGAGCGGGCCCGCCGCGCCACCACCGCGCTGCGCGTCGTCGGGCTGCCGCACCGCGCCCGCCACGCGCCGAACGAGCTCTCCGGCGGCGAGCAGCAGCGGGTGGCGATCGCGCGCGCGATCGTCACCGATCCCGACCTCATCATCGCCGACGAGCCGACCGGCGATCTCGACGCGCGCAGCGCCGACGACATCCTCGCCATGCTGCGCGACCTCAGCCACGAGCTGCACAAGACGATCGTCATGGTGACGCACGACCCGCGCGCCACGCGCTGGGTCGACCTGGTCTTCCACCTCGAGAAGGGCGTGCTGCTCGGCACCGAGGCCGGCGGGTCGGAATCCGGGAAGCGGTCCGCCGAGCGGAGCGCTTCGTGAAGTTCCTGCCGCTCGTGCTCCGCAACCTCGGCCGCAACAAGCTGCGCACCGTGCTGACCGGCGCGGCGATCGGCCTCGCGGTGCTGCTGGTGTGCTTCTTCATGACCATGCCGGGCGGCATCGACCGGCTGCTCTCCGAGGTGACCAGCAACGTGCGGATCTCCGTCCACCACAAGGGCGGGGTGGTGTACCTGATGCCGTACTCCTACGTGCAGCGCCTACGCTCGGTTCCGGGCGTGGTCGCCGCCAACAGCCAGGTGTGGTTCGGCGGCACCTACGAGCAGGACGGTCACATCACCTTTCCGAGCTTCGCGATCGAGCCCGAGCACGTCGCGGCGGTGTGGCCCGAGTACGGCTTCGACCCGGCGGCGCTCGAGCGCTTCCGTCGTTACCGCGACGCCGCGCTCGTCGGGCGCGAGACGATGCGCAGGTACCGCTGGCGGATCGGCCAGGAGGTGACCCTGCCGAGCACGGTGTGGCCGGTGACCCTCACCTTCCGCATCGTCGGCGAGATTCCCAACGACGGGCGCCGATGTTCTGGATGCAGCGCGAGTATCTGGCGCAGGCGATGCAGGCGGCGGGTCGATCGCTCGACACCGTCGGCGTGGTCTGGCTGCGCGTCGCCGACCCGACGCTCGTCGACTCGGTCATGACCCGCGCCGTCGCGATGTTCCGGAACAGCCCCGCCGAGACCGCCGCCGAGACCGAGAAATCGTTCTTCTCCGGCTTCTTCGGCAACCTGCAGGCTTCGTCACCATCATCCTGATCGTCACCGGCCTGGTCGCCTTGTGTGTGCTGTGCATCGCCGCCAATACCGCGAGCATGGCCGTCCGCGAGCGCGGTCGCGAGATCGCGGTGCTGCGGGCCATCGGCTTCGGGCGCCGCGTGATCTTCGGCACCCTGGTCGCCGAGTCGGCGATCCTGGCGACGATCGCCGGCTCCACCGGGGCGCTCCTCACCTTCGGCTTCAGCGCCGGCGTGCGCATGGCGAGCGGCGGCGGCTGGAACCCTCAGCTCGGGCCGATGACCGGCTTCATCGTCACGCCGGGCATCGTGCGGCGGAGGAATCCTGCTCGCGGCCGTGGTCGGCGTGGTCTCGGGCCTCGCTCCCGCCTGGGGCGCCGCGCAACGGCCGGTCGCGGCGGCGCTGCGGGAGATCTTCTAGGTGAGCCTGCCGCTCGCCTACAGCGTCCGCAACGTGCGCGCGCGGCTGCGACGCACCGCGCTCACCGTCACCGTCATCGCGCTCGCCGTGATCGCGACCGCGGTCTTTCTGGCGCTGGTCTCGAGTCTCAGGCGCACGCTGGTCTCGACGGGCTCGCCCGACAACCTGGTCATCCTGCGCAAGGGCTCGGACAACGACGGCTCGAGCATGCTGCCGCTCGAGGCGTATCAGGCGATTCGCTACCTCGACGGCATCGCGCGCGACGCCGACGGACAGCCGCTGGTCTCGCCCGAGATGGTGGTGCAGCCGCAGGTGACGACCCACCGCGGCTCGCGCGAGAACGTGCTGGTGCGCGGCGTCGAGCCGCCGGCGTTCGCCGTGCACGATCAGGTCCGGCTCAAGGCGGGCCGCATGTTCCAGCCGAGCGCGGGCGAGATCGTGCTCGGCATCGGCACCGTCGGACGGTATGTCGGGGCGGAGCTCGGCTCGGAGATGGCATTCGGACGCCGTCGCTGGCGCGTCGTCGGGATCATGGAGGCGGCCGGCTCGTCGTTCGAGAGCGAGATCTGGGGCGACGCGCGCGAGGTGGCGGCCGATTCGACGCGCCCGTTCCCGTACTCGGGGGTGCGCGTGCGGCTGGCGCCGGGCGCCGACCGCGAGGCGCTCGTGCGCCGCATCGAGGACGATCCGCGCTTCGCCCTCGAGGCGACGCCGGAGATCGACTACTACAAGGAGCAAGCCGAGAGCGCGCAGACGCTCTACATGCTGCTCGTCATCCTCGCGCTGCCGATCGGGATCGCGCGCCGGGTTCGGCTCCGCCAACACCATGTTCGCGGCGGTGCAGGCGCGCACGGTGGAGATCGGGACGCTGCGTGCGCTCGGCTTCTCGCGCGCGCACCATTCTGCGCTCGTTCGTCGTCGAGTCGTTCGCGCTCGCGCTCGTCGGCTTCGCGGTCGGCGCGGTTGGGACGCTCGCGCTCGCGGGACTCATCGGCCTCCTGCTCGGCGGGGTCGGCTTCGCCGGGACGACGTTCACCACCAACGTGGTGAGCCTGCGCGTCGGGGCGAGCGACCTCGCGGTGGCGCTCGCCTTCGCGAGTACGATCGGCGTGGTCGGCGGTCTCCTGCCGGCCTGGCGCGCCGCCAGCCTCCGGCCGGTCGAGGCGTTGCGTAAGGCGTGAGGACGCGCAAGGGATGCGACGATGATGGGGCGCGACGGCGATGACTGAAGCGCGACGCGATGTCGAGCCATCTCCACGCGCCGACGCGTCCGACGGCACGCTCCGTGCCGACCTGGCAGCGTTGCGCATCGACCGCGACCTCGACGAGACGCAGCAGGCGAGCCCGCGCCGCCGGCAGGTTGGTACTGGGCGCGGTCGCCGTCGCCGCGCTGCTGATCGGCTGGCTCGTGTATCGCGCGACCGGCGCCCGCGTGCCCGCCGTGCAGATCGGCACGCGCGGCGGCGATGCCCGGCGGGGCGCCGGTGCGCGGCGCGGTGCTCTCCGGAACCGGCTACGTCGTGACCGGCGAGAAGTACATCGCCATCGGCGTGCGCGTCGCGGGGCGCATCGAGCGCTACTACGTCGACGAAGGTGAAGAGGTGCGGACCGGCGACCCGCTGGTGGCGCTCGACGATCGCGACTACCGCGCCCGTCTCGAGCGCGCCGAGGCGGGCGCTGCGGAGCGCGCGCGCCACCCTCACGCTTGCACGAGGCCGAGCTTCGCCGCGCGCGCGATCTCTTCGCGACGCGGCGTGGTCGCGCAGCAGGAGCTCGACGAGCGCGTGAGCCGGTCGACGTCGACCGCGCGATGATCGCGCAGCTCGCGGCGGAGGTGGCGCAGGCGAACGTGGAGCTGGAGTACACGGTGCTGCGCGCGCCGCGCGACGGCGTGATCCTCGCCAAGCTCAAGGAGGTCGGCGAGATCGCGGTGCCGGGCGGCTTCGCGGGCTCGGGCGACCTGATCCGCATGGCGAACCTCCAGGATCTACGGGCCGAGGTCGACGTCAACGAGTCCGATCTGCCGCGCGTCCGCCTGGGACAACCCGCCGAGGTGATCGCCGACGCGTATCCCGAGCACACGCTACACCGCCTCGGTCGTGAAGCTCTATCCACAGGTGAATCGACAGAAGGGCACGCTCAAGGTCGAGGTGCGGATCACCAACGCCGACGCCAGGCTGCTCCCCGACATGAGCGTGCGCGTCAACTTTCTCGCCGAGGCGACGGCGCCGGCGTCGGGAGCGCCGCTCGTGCTCGTGCCGCGCGCGGCGCTCCGTCGCGACGACCGCGAGGCCTACGTGTGGGTGGTGCGCGACGAGCGCGCGTACCGCACGGCAGTGACCGTCGGCACCGAGCTCGGTGACCAGGTGCAGATCGCGACCGGGCTCGCCGGTGGAGAAGCGCTCGTCGTCGGCGACGCGCTCGGCGTGACCGACGGCGGCAGGATACGCGTTGCGGCGGCGCCCGCGCAGTAGCAACATCGGCACGACCGCGTGAAAGGGGGCAGGGTGGGAACCTCGATCTTCGATCTGACCGGCAAGGTGGCGCTGGTGACCGGCGGCAACAGCGGCATCGGTCTCGGCATGGCCGAGGCGATGGCCGCCGCCGGCGCCGATCTCTGCATCTGGGGAACCAACGAAGCCAAGAACGAGGCGGCGGCAGCCCGGCTCGAGACCCACGGCCGACGCGTGCTGGCGCTGCGCTGTGACGTCGGCGACGAGGCCGAGGTCGAGCGCGCCTTCGCGCAGACGCTCGAGACCCTGGGTCGGGTGGACGCATGCTTCGCCAATGCCGGCACCGGCGGCGCGGCGCCGCTTCGCCGAGATGAGCACCGAGGAATGGCGGCGTGTGCTCCGCATCAACCTCGACGGCGTCTTCTTCACGTTGAGGGTGGCGAGCCGCCACATGATCGCGCGCGGCGGCGGCGGGTCGCTCGCGGTCACGAGCAGTCTCGCCGCGATCGAAGGACAGGCGCGTGGCGAGCACTACGCCGCCTCCAAAGGCGCCATCATCTCCGTGATCCGCGCGCTCGCCGTCGAGTTGGCGCGCCACGGCGTGCGCGCCAACGCGATTCTTCCCGGCTGGATCGACACGCCGCTCGCCGCGCCGGCGCTCAACTGGGAGGTCTTCCAGCGCAAGGTGCTGCCGCGTATCCCCATGCGCCGCTGGGGCGTGCCCGAGGAGTTCGGCGGCATCGCCGTGTATCTCGCCAGCGACGCCAGCGCCTACCACACCGGCGACACGCTCGTCATCGACGGCGGCTACGCGGTGTTTTGATCGGGCCGTGATTTCCATTTGCGCACGCGCTACATAGGGCCCGGTGCTCACGGCGAGCGAGTTCAAACGCGGTCTGCGGATCGAGATCGACGGCGATCCGTATCTCGTCCTCGACGTGCACGTTCAATCGCCGTCAGCGCGCGGTGCCAGCACTCTGGTCAAGGCGAAGGTCCGCAACTTGCGGAGCGGCAACGTCTTCGACCGCACCTTCAAGGCGAGCGACAAGATCACCGAGGCGCAGGTCGAGCTCCGACCGGTGCAGTATCTCTACAGCGACGGGGACGGCTACCATTTCATGGACACCGCCTCGTACGAGCAGTTCGCACTCAGCGCCGAGACCTTGGGTGCCGACGCTGGCTATCTCGTCGAAGGCCTCGGGGGCATCCGCTCGCTGGTATTCAAGGGCGCCGTGATGAACGTCGAGCTGCCACAGTCCGTCGTGCTGACGATTCGCGAGACCGATCCGGCAGTGAAGGGCGCGACGGCACATGCACAGACGAAGCCTGCGATTCTCGAAACCGGGTTGGTGATTCAAGTCCCCGCGTATCTCGAAAGCGGCGAGGCGGTTCAGGTCGACACGGCTGAGGGCCGATTCATGGGGCGCGCGAAAACCTGATCCGAGATCGGCGACTCGTGGACGCTTGGGAACGAAGTCAGGACTTTTCCTCTTCTGGGCCGAGGACGGCGAACGCCCAGCCCGCGTAGGTGTACGGCGCGAGCGAGCGCACGAACCAGCGCACCGCGGCCGGCACGTCTCCGCGCGCTCGCCCGCCGGCGCCACGGCGAGATCACGAGGGCGGTGGTGTCGTGCGCTCGCCCGCGCAGCCAGTAGCGCGCCGCCGGATTGGCCGCCAGGTTCTTCACCCATTCGGAGCGGTCACCGCGAAACGTACTGACCACCACGTGGCCCTGGATGCGGATGGCCGCGAGCGGGATCCGCAAACGCTTCCCCGTCCGGCGACTCCTGGTCTCGAGGACGATCACGCCGCCGGGAACGAAGCGCGGCGATCCCCACCCGGCGCGCACGTGCGGCTCGACGAGACGGTTGAGCATGCGGAAGAACTGGGTCTCGACGGCGCACGAACGGGTCGCGTCGCGTGACTCCTTGGATCGCTGCGCGGGCGCCGTCATGGCAGGCGGCATCAGCTAGCTGAGCGCGCTCGCGCTGCCGACCAGCGCCTTCGTGCCGTCGGCTTTCTCGCACCAGACGTCGAGATGGACGCGGCGCTTCGCTCCCTCGACGATCTCCTCGCGGACCTTGCCGCGCGTGGTGATGACGTCGTTGACCCACACCACGTTCACCAGCCGCACGTCGAGCTTGCCGGCGAGGTGCCAGCCGAGGCCGAAGGCGTGTCCCATCAGCTCGGCGACGAAGCAGATCGCCATCATTCCCTGCACGACGATGTCCGGGAAGCCGAGCGCCTGCGCCATGGCGCGGTCGGTGTGGTAGTTCTTCTCCGGTCCCGAGAACGCCTGGCACATGGCGATCGTGATCGTCCGCGCTGAGCGGCGCGACCTCCTCGCCCGGACCCTCGCCGATCGTGAACTGCCGGTCGGCGCGCTTCTCGCGGTCGCGATCGACCACGACCTCGCGGCGGCCTTCCTCGACGAGGAAGCTCTGGTGCGTGCGGCTGCGCTGCAGCCACCGGCCGCTCGCGTCGGTGAGCAACACCTCGTTCACGACGTACTCGCGATTGCGTTTCGTGTAGCGCTCGACCACGGTCGAGCGGCTGCGGACGGTGGCGCCGACGGTGAGCGGCGCGAACAGCTCCCATTCCTGGCGGGCGTGCAGGTTGCCGAAGACGTTCGGCAGGTACCAGGACAGGCTGCGATAGACCTCGGAGTGGAAGAGGAGGGCGGGGGCGACGACGGTGCCGTCGTTCTCGAGCGTGGCGGCGGGTCCGCCGGTCCCGACCTCGTAGTGCCGGACGTCGGCGGCGGTGATGGTCGTCTCGCGTCCTCCCATGTCCCTGCCGGCGTACACCTCGTGATGGGGAAAGAACGCGTGCTCGCTCATCGGGTCCTCCTCCGGGCCGGCGCATCGTTCTCCGATCGCCACGCGGTTGTCAAAGCCGAAGCCGACGTGGGAGAGTCGTTCCGTGCTGCGACTGCTCTTCGTCATTGCCGTGGGGGTCTGGCTCGGAACGGTGGTGTGCTTCTCGTACCTCATCCTGCCCGCGATCCATCGCTGGAGCGCTCCCGGTGACGCCACCCGGCTGCTCGGCCGGCTGTTTCCGCGCTACTACCTGGCGGGCATTGGCTGCGGCTTCGCCGCCTTGACCCTGGTGTCGGTGGCGCGGTCGGCCGACACCCTGCCGATCCCCGAGGCGCTCCGGCTCGCCCTGCCGGTGGCGGGCAGTCTCCTCTGCAGCCTGATCGCGTACTACGTCCTGCATCCGCGGATGCGCGCGGCGCAGGCGAGCAACCCCGAGCGCTACGCACGCCTGCACGGGATGTCCGCGATGCTCAACTCGACGGTGCTGGCGCTGCTTCTGCTCGCGGTCGCCGGCGCCGTCATGCGTTGACAAGGGACGTGGGTGTGCCGCGGCGCGCGTGCGCGCTCAAACAAATTCGCCCGCCGGCACACCCACGCTCCCGTCGCCATTTCTTTGCGCGGCCCCACGGCGACGGCTAGAATCGCGCCGATGGCAACATCGCTCGTCGCCTCCGCCGGCTGGGTCGTCTCACACTGGTTCTACCGCATCGACCGTGCGCGCTGGCGCGCGCTTTCCGAGGCGGCGCGCGCCGACGCCATCACGGAGGCGCAGACCTGGCTCGCCGCCAGCCTCGCCGAGGAGGGGCTTCAACTCATCCCGCTCGCCCTGATCGGCAAGGGCGACGTCGGTTTCATGGCGGTCCACCCCGATCTCCGGCGCCACCAGCAGCTCGGCCAGGAGATCGCCGCGGGCGGTTTCGGCGCCTGTCTGACGCCCGCCTACTCGTTCCTGTCGATGTCGGAGGCGAGCGAGTATCTCACCACCGAGGACGACTGGGCGCGGACCCTCACCGAGGAGCAGAAGGTCGACCCGTCCGCGCCCGAGTTCGAGACCAAGATGGCGAGCTTCCGGACGCGCATGGCCGCGTACGCCGAGTCGCGCCTGCACCCTCGGCTCCCCGACAACATGGCGGTCGTCTGCTTCTATCCGATGGCGAAAGCTCGCCGCGCCGATCAGAACTGGTACACGCTGCCGTTCGAGGAGCGGAAGAAGCTCATGCAGGGCCACGGCGAGGCCGGGCGTCGCTACGCCGAGCCGCGTGACCCAGCTCATCACCACCTGCACCGGCATCGACGACTGGGAGTGGGGCGTGACGTTGTTCGCCAACGACGTCAAGGCGATTCGCGACGTCGTCTACGAGATGCGCTTCGATCGCGGCAGCGCCGTCTACGGGGAATTCGGCTCCTTCTACGTGGGGGTGCGCTTCGCGCCCTCCGAGCTGGCGGCGGTGCTTCACCTCTAGCCGGCGCGAAGTAGGGTGAGCATGGCGACGCGGAGCTTCCGGCCGCGCAAGCGGCAAGCGACCTCAGGCGACGCCAAGGCTACGCCTGCGCGTCCATCCGTCGAGCAGCTGGTGCGTGAAGCCGAGGCTGCGCGCGCGGCGCGCGCCCACGGCTACCGTGAGCGCTCGCTCGCGTTGCACGGCTGGATCTGCGGCCGCTGCGCCCGCGAGTTCGAGGCCGAGAATCTCCACCTGCTGACCGTCCACCATCGCGACGGCAACCACGACCACAACCCTGCCGACGGCAGCAACTGGGAGAATCTCTGCGTCTATTGTCACGAGGCCGAGCACACCGCGGGCATGCTCGGCGACTACCTCACCGGCCGCGATCGCGGGCCGGGCACGAAGCGCTGACGCACGCCCGGACCCTCAACGCCTAGTCTGTCTTGAGCGCGATCACGCCGCAGGCGATACGGCCGCCCGCGCCCGGCACGCGCTCGGTCTTCAAGTCGTCGGGCTCGCTGTGGATGATGATCGAGCGCCCGACCACCGAACGGTCGCCAGCCGATACCGTCAGCTTGTCGGTGGTGACCGTGAGCATCCCCGCTCCGGCGGCTCCCGCCTCGATATTTCCGAGGTCTCCGGCGTGACAATTGGGGTCCGTCGGAGCGGCATGGGTGCCGCCATTTGGATTGAAATGCTTCCCGGCCGAGGAGGCATCCGACGACTTGCAGTCGCCGGTGTCGTGGATCTGCACCCCGTGCAGGCCCGGGCTGAGATCCTTGACGTTGACTATGACCTCGACCTTGCCACCCTCCTCCCTGAAGGTGGCCGTGCCGGTCACCTGGGTGCCGCTGCGCGGCTCGAGCGTGGCGACGGCGCTACCGCCCCTCGAGCAGGCGGCGGCTGAAAGTGCGAGCACTGCGATCACGAGCGTTCGGTGCATGTAGTCGTCCTCCTCCGCAACGAAAGGTCGCGCGGATAATTGCCAACCTTCAGGGTCGAATGCAAGTTTGCGCGAATCGCGCTGTTTTCGCCCGCGGCCTACGCAGCCGTCCTGCTAGACGCTGTCGGAAGCCGGCACGGCACGGCTGCGCAGGCGGCTGCGCACCGATCCCAGGTCGCCGGTCTCGATCGGCACGCCGCGCTCGAAGGCGATGACCTGACCGGAGAGCGGCGACAGGCGGGCGCCCGGCGTCAGGATGCCGACCAGGTTGAGCGGGTCGGCGGCGGCGATCGTGACCACGTGCCCGCGGTCGTCCTCACGCCGCGTGGCCGCGCAGCGCCTCGACCGCCTCGGGCAGCGCGAACTGCTCGCCGACCAGTCCGGCGACGAAGCGGCCGCCGCGGACCTCGCCGCGCGCCTCCATGCGGCGCAGCACCGCGAGCACGTTCCGCCAGGGCGGCACCAGGGTCTCGCGCGCCAGCAGCTCGCGCAGCACCACGCCGTAGCGGCGCAGAAGGACGCGCGCCGCCTGTTCCGCGCGCACGTCCGCCGCGCTTGCTGCGATGTCGGCGCGGCGGCGCTCAGGCCCACGTCGGCAACGCGCGCCGGCCGTCCGCGCAGCAGCGCCCAGCGGCCGGCCGGCAGCGGGCGACGCGACGCCCGCCCGCCGCGCAGCGCCCGCAGGCGGCGCTCCGGCCGCGGCTTCTCCTCGCGTGCGAGCAGCGTGCGCAGACCCGCGAAGCCGTCGCCGGTGACCAGGCCGCGCGCCACCAGCTCCCAGAGCGCATCCTCGGCCGCGCTCGGCAGGAGGCCGGTCGCGCGCGCGATGTCGCCGAGGAACGACGCGCCCATCGTGGGCGAGCATCGCCGCGATGGCGCGCGCCGCGTGTCGAGAGTCGTTCCGCCGGGCTCGCCGTCGCCGGCGGCGAGCAGGAGATCGAGCTCGTCGCGCAGCGCGAGGGCGAGCGGGCGCGACGCGCGTCGGTGCGGCTCGCGCGCCGTGCTGGGCGCGGTATCGGTCTCGGCGGCGCTCGCTTGCCGGCGGCGAGAAGCGGCCCCAGGCGACCACGCCGGCGAGGCAGAGCTCCTCGAGGAGCGCGGGCTCGTAGCGCTGCGATGCGCGCCGGCAGCACGCGCGTGCTCCCACGCCGGCGCCGGCAGCTCGAGGCCCTGGAGCTGCGCGATCACCGCGCGCAAGCCGTCGCGGCCGTGCAGCTGCGTTCCGGGCAGACGTGCTGCCAGCGGAACAGGAAGCGCATGAAGTCGGCGGCGGAGACGGGCTCGATCTCGCGGCGCAGCCGGCCGAGCGTGAGGCGATGGATGCGCGCCAGCAGCCGGCGCTCGCACCACTCCTCGTCGGCCGCACCGGGCGGTGAAGCGGCCGCGCAGCGCGATCCCTTCGCCTTCGAGGCGGGCGAGCGCGGCGTCGACCGCGCCGGCTCCGAGACCGAGCCGGTCGGCGAGCGCAGCGGGCGGTGGTCGGGCCGAGCACTCGAGCCAGCCGCGCACGATCATGATCAGCGCGGCCTCGTCGTCCGGACCGGGGACGCCGTCGTGCCCGCGGCGATCCGGGCGGCGGCGCGAGCGCGGGTACGAGGCGGCCCGCGGGCACGGCTGCCGCCGCGATCGGCGACGCGCTCGGCGGCGACGAGGGCGACGTATGGCCGTCCGGCCGCGCGTCCAGCGCAGATCAGCGGCGCGGCCGGTCGCGCGCAGCTCGTCGGCGAGCGGCTCCCAGGCGCCGACGTCCGCGACGCGGCAGCAGCACGAGGCCAAGCAGCGCGTCGTGCAGCTCGTCGGCGTCGCGCACGTCGGGCCACGCCTGGCGCGCGCACCTCGGCGATCGCCGCCGGGTCGAGCGCGCCGATGCCGCCGGCGAGGTCGGGGTCGGTCCGCCGCAGCGCGACGGCGCGGGCGCGGCGCTCCTCGAGCGGCGCGTCGTCGAGGAACGCGTACGGATTGGCGTTCAGGATCTCGTGCGACATCGGCGACGGCGCCGGCGTCTCGACGGCGACGGTGCGGATCGTCGCCGCGCTCGATGCGCGTCGAGCACGGCGCGCAGGCCGTCGATGTCCATCGCCTCGTGCAGGCAGTTGTCGATGCGTCTCGTCGACGAGCGGGTGGTCGGGCGGCTCGATCGGCCCGGCGTGGTTGTCGCCGCAGGCGACCTGCGCCGGGAAGACCGCCGCCAGCAGATCCTCGGCGCGCATGCGCTGGAGCGGCATCGGCACGCGCTGCCCGCCGGTGTGGCGCAGCAGCGCCAGCGCGCGCGTCGCGTTCCAGCGCCAGCGGTTGCCGAACATCGGCGCCGGCGAGCGCCGCCTGGACGAGGTCCTGCTCGAGCGGTGGCGATGCGCACCATCGCGAAGACGCTCGCGAGCGGGAAGCTGTGCTGCTCGCCGAGCGAGATGACGATGCCGTCGTCGGTGGCCGCGGCCTGCAGCTCGAAGTCGAAGCTCACGCAGAAGCGCTTGCGGAGCGCGAGGCCCCAGGCGCGGTTGATGCGCGCCGCCGAACGGCGCGTGCAGGACGAGCTGCATGCCGCCGCTCTCGTCGAAG
Organism: uncultured delta proteobacterium; assembly: GCA_963846105.1. Taxonomy (GTDB): domain Bacteria; phylum Desulfobacterota; class Binatia; order UTPRO1; family UTPRO1; genus CAWJUT01. Next base: position 265,652 of record CAWJUT010000001.1, on the reverse strand, counting down.
AAGCGCTCGGCGACGATGGTGTCGCAGGTCGGCACGGTGCCGAGCACGGCCAGCGTGTCGCCGCGACGTAGCGCGACGATCTGCTCGGCGCCGCCGGCGATCGACGGCCGCACTCGGCGACGAGCCACGCGTCGACCGCCGGCGGTGCGCGTCCGGCGACGTCGGTCCGAGCGATCGCGCCCGGCGACTGCCTCCGTGCGGCGCGAGCTCGCGCGACGACGGCCTGCGACAGCTCGGCGCGTCCGCGCCGGCGCCTCGCCGAGCCAGAACGGCATCGTCGGCGGCGCTGGCCGGCGTCCTCGACGCGCACCCGGCCCGCTCTCGACGCGCCGGATGCGCCACGAGTGGTTGCCGAGCAGGAAGATGTCGCCGCGCCATGCTCTCGATCGCGAAGTCCTCGTTGACCTTGCCGACCATCGCGCCGGTCGGCTCCTCGACCACCTCGTAGTCGGCGGTGTCGGGAATGGCGCCGCCGCTGGTGATGGCGGCGAGGCGCGCGCCGCGCCGGCCGCGCAGGCGGCCGTGGACGCGGTCGCGGTGCAGGTGCGCCGAGCGCCGGCCGCGTCGGGTCGCGACGCCCTCGGCCAGCATCTCGAGCACGGCGTCGAAGTCGGCGCGCGTCAGGTCGCGGAAGGGATAGGCGCGGCGGACGAGCTCCCACAGCGTCGTCCTCGCTGGATGTCCTCGGCGGCGGCGATCGCGACCATCTGCTGGGCCAGGATGTCGAGCGGCTTCGTCGGGCAGGCGGAGGCGGTCGAGCTCGCCGGCGCGGACCGCGCGCACGGCCGCGGCGGTCTGCACCAGCTCGTCGCGCGTGAGCGGGAAGAAGATGCCCTTCGGCACGCGCCGAGCGAGTGGCCGGAGCGGCCGACGCGCTGGAGCAGCGTGGCGAGCGCGCGCGGCGCGCCGAGGTGGCAGACGAGATCGACGTGGCCGACGTCGATGCCGAGCTCGAGCGACGCGGTCGCGACCACCACCGGCACCTCGCCCGACTTGAGCCTCTCCTCGGCGGCGAGCCGGATGCGCGCGCGACATGCTGCCGTGGTGCGCGACCACGCGCTCGTCGCCGAGCCGCTCGCTGAGCGCGTGCGCGACGCGCTCGACCAGGCGGCGCGTGTTGACGAAGACGATCGTGGTGCGGTGCTTGCGCGACGTGGCCGACGATGCGCTCGTAGACCTCGGCCCAGAGCTCGTGGCTGGCGATCGGCCCGAGCTCCTGGTCGGTGGTCTCGACCGACGAGCTCGAGGGCGCGGCGGTGGCCGGTGTCGACGATCGCGCAGTCGGGGGCGCCGTCCGGCGCGAGGCGTCCGGCGCCGACCAGCAGGCGCGCGACCTCGTCGATCGGCTTCTGCGTCGCCGAGAGGCCGATGCGCTGCAGCGGGCGGCCGGCGAGCGCGTCGAGGCGCTCGAGCGAGAGCGCCAGGTGCGCGCCGCGCTTGTCGCCGGCGACGGCGTGGATCTCGTCGACGATCACGGTCGCGGCGGTGGCCAGCGCCCGGCGGCTGCGCTCGGCCGTGAGCAGGATGTAGAGCGACTCGGGCGTGGTGATGAGGATGTGCGGCGGGCGCTTGAGCATGCGCTGGCGCTCGCTCGCCGGCGTGTCGCCGCTGCGCACCGCGACGCGGATCTCGCGGCAGCGCGTGGCCGCGCGGCGAGCGCGCGCTCGCGGATCGCGGCGAGCGGCGCCTGCGAGGTTCTTCTGGATGTCGTTGCCGAGCGCCTTCAGCGGCGAGACGTAGACGACCGCGTGCGGTCCTCGAGCCAACCGGTGCGCGCGAGCCGCACCAGACGATCGATCGCCCAGAGGAACGCGGCGAGCGTCTTGCCCGAGCCGGTCGGCGCCGCGATCAGCGTGTCGCGCCCGGCGGCGATCGCGCGCCAGCCGTCCCGCTGCGGCGGCGTCGGCGCGCCGAAGCGCTCCGCGAACCACCCGCCAACGAGCGGATCGAACCCGAGATCCGACATGAGGCGCGCGATGCTATCACCGGCGACGAGACGCCGGTAGCCCGGCGGCCGATCGCCAACCGATCGGAGCGCTCGCGAGCGCCAGGGCTCAGGCGTGCGCGCCGTGCAGGCGCGGAAGCAACTGCTGCGGAGAGAGGTACGCCGGCTCGGTGGTGGTGAGGAAGTCGAGGAGGGTGCTGCTGAAGCGTTCGGGAGCCTCGCAATGGGGGAAGTGGCCGACGTCGCTCGATGATCACCAGACGGCTTCCGGGGATCGCCGCGTGCGCGCGATGGGCATGCGCCACCGGGATGATGGGATCGCGAGCGCCCCAGACGATGAGCGTCGGCAGCTCCGCGGCCAGGTGCAAGCGGTCGTCGGCGCTGACGTTCTGCCCTTCGATGTCGATCACCGACCGTAGGGTGCGCAAGAACGCGGCGCGGGCGTCGCCATCGACGAGCGACGAGTAGCTCCGCCAGATTTCCTGTGCCGCCGCCGAGGCGCGGACGCCGATGCGCCAGAGGCAGCTCGCCACCGCAATCCCCGCGTCGCGAAAGGGACCGGCGCAGAAGAGCGGCAGCACGTGCTCGGACCCCGGAAGCGTCAGCGCCCGCAACAGGAAGGTCACCTCGCGCCCGAGACCTCCGCTGCCGACCAGCACCAGCCGTTCGCAGCGTTCCGGGAACTGGTAGGCGAACTGCAGCGCCACGCCACCGCCGAACGAGTGACCGATCACCGTCGCGCGTTCGTGGCCCAGCAGCACGCACAGGTCACGCAGCAGACTGGCGTGCGCGCCGAGAGAGTAGTCCCCGGGAGGCTTGTCGGTCGCGCCATGGCCGAGAAGGTCGGGAGCGACCACCGTGAAGCGCTCGGCGAGCGTCGGAATGACCGGTGCCCACGCCGCCGAGCTGCTGGCCATGCCGTGAATCAGAAGCAGGACCGGGCCGTTGCCAGCGAGGCGGAGCCCCAGACGATGACCATGGATGCTGACGTACTGGGGCTCCATCTCGCGGGCCGACGGTCGAAGTCCTAGCGCTCGTCTCTGGTCTGTTCGGCGCCCTCAGGCAGGAACGCGTCACAGGCTGCCACTACGACCTTGGTGCCATCCTCGATCACGCCGCGTGCCAGCGTCGTGACGTTCCGCATCAGCGTGTCGGTGAATTTCGTGGTGGCGGTCAGGATCTGCTCGACGTAGTCCGCGGCGAGCTCGCCACCGGTGCGGGTGATTTCCTCGATTCTGCGATCCATGAATCTCCTCCTTTTCGACTGCTCCGTTCTGTGGTACGTCGTGATACATCCGCGCCCAAAAAAATTCAGCGTCCGTCACCGATCTTCGAAAGGCACGCTGAACAGAGAAACACCGGCAATGTGTCCGGTCGATCGGAAAGGCCGCGATGAGCCTTGTCCCCGCGGTCGAGCGCGGCGCCGCAGTCGCGACAGCGCTCGTCGCGGTTCAGCACCAGCTCCTGCCAGCCGTACACGTCGCGATCATCGCCACGTGCACGATTGGTGGCGTCACGCACGCGCTCGACGCCGCGTCTGGCGGCCTGCGCGATCTCGAGGCCGTCATCGACCACGTCCTCGACGAGCTGGAACGTCTGCTCGAGGACGTTGCGTACGAGGTTCGAGACCGGAATCCGCAGCCGCCGCGCCTTGTCCTTGATGGCGTCCTCGAGCGACTCGGGGATGCGGGTATGGAGCACCCGGGCCTTGGGCTCGTCGGCCTCGGGGACGGTCGCTCGACGCTTCGACGTCATGGGGCACGAGTAACTACATCGTGATACATTGTCAAGTCGCGTGTGCTATGGTCCGCCCGCCTCGGATCAGCGATGAGCCCCCTCCTTCCATCGCAACCCGAAGAGCGGCTCCGCGCCGCTTTCCTCGCCGGCGCCATCACCGATGCCCTCGCCCTGGTTCCGATGCTGATGCCGCCGGTCGCCAGCATGATGTGGGGCTTCGAGCAGCCGAGCGGCGGCTACTATTTCGCGATGGGATACGGCGCGTCGCTCATGCTCGGCTGGACGCTGCTTCTCCTCTGGGCGTACCAGAGTCCGGTCGAGCGGCGCGGCGTGGCGCTCCTGACCCTCGTCGTCATCGCCGGCCTGGTCGTGACGGAGGTCGTCGCGGTGGCCGCCGGGCATCTCGCCGCGGCACGCCTGATTCCGACCTGGATCATTCAAGCCGGCTTGGCGTATCTGTTCACGACGGCCTATTCTCGCAGCGGCTAGCGGCAGCCGCAGGAGGAATCGATGCCGAATCACGACGCACATCTCCTCACCACCGTGGAACAGGTGCGAGCGATCGTCGGAGAGGAAGTGCCCATCGTCCGCACCAAGCTGTTCAAGAGCCTCGACGCGATGGCGATCGCGTTCATCGAGCAAGCGCCGATGGTCATCCTCGCCACGTCCGATCGCGACGGCCGACCCGAAGTGGCGCCCAAGGGGGATGGGCCCGGGTTCGTCGCGGTCGAGGACGCCGACACGCTGCTCATTCCGGACCGCAAGGGCAACAAGCTCATCTTCGGGTTGCAGAACATCCTGGCGAATCCCAAGGTCGCCCTGATCTTCCTCGTTCCCGGCACCGAGGAGACGCTGCGCGTCTGCGGTACGGCGGAGCTGACGGCAGATCCGGCTGTCCTCGAGCGCCTCTCGGCGCGCGGCCAGCCGGCGCTGCTCGCGATCCGCGTGCGTGTCGAGACCTGCTTCTTCCACTGCGCCAAGGCGTTCAAGCGGTCGCGACTCTGGGAGCCCGAGTCCTGGCCCGAGCGGCTGCGCATCTCGTGGGGCAAGATGCTCGCGCCCAAGCTCGGCGGGTCACCGGAGCTGGCGCAGCAGATCGATGCGGCGGTGGAGAAGGACTACAAGACGGGCCTGTAGCGGCCACCGATTGACGACGCGGTTGCTCGTCGAGATCCACACGCGCCGTGACAGAGGTCGAGTTGACGGGCGGCGGCCAATCGGTGAGAAGGCTCGGGCGGAGGAAGAGCTCATGACGCGTGAGGATTGCGTACTGTTCAGCGGCGGCGCGCCCGGCGCCGAGGCCGAGTTCGGTGCTGCCGCCGAGCACCACGGCATCGAAGAGGTGAACTTCACGTTCGAGGGACACAAGGACGCGCGCCGGCGCGGCATCCGCGTGCTCACGCACGCCGAGCTCGATCATGGCGACGTGAGCCTCACCTACCTCGGCAAGCTGATGCATCGACGCTATCCGGATACCGCCATGTTCAAGAAGGTCCTGCAGAGCATCTGGCACCAGGTGAACAACGGCCAGGAGATCTACGTCGTGGGCAAGATCCTTCCCGACGACACGGTGAAGGGAGGGACCGGCTGGGGGGCGGAGTTCGCCAAGCTCTGCAACAAGCCGCTCTTCGTGTTCGATCAGGAGCGCGATGGCTGGTTTCACTGGGCGGGGGAGGCGTTCGGTGCGGTCAAGGACCCGGTGATCAAGCACCCGCGCTTCACCGGCAGCGGCACGCGCTTCTTGAAGGAGAACGGCAAAGCGGCGATCCACGGACTGTTCAAGCGCACGTTCGGATCCTGACGCGACTTGAGCCGGCGCGTGCACCTCGGCGATACTGGACGCTGATGACGCGCCCGCTTCCCTCGCGCCTCGGCCGGCGCGCCCGCTCATCCCTCATCGTCGCGGCGATCGTATCGGTCTTTGGTCTGCTCGCGATGCCCGCGGCGGTGTCCGCGCAACCCGATCCGTTCACCTGCTACCGCGCACATACGCTCGCCGGCACGCCCAAGTTCGCGTCCGTCGCCGGCGTCAGCCTCGTCGATCGCTTCGGCGTGCTGACCGCGAACGTGCTCCGCGAAGAGCGGCTGTGCGCGTCCACCGACGTCGCCGGCGCCGACCCCACCGCGCCCACGCACCCCGACCACGTGATGGCCTACAAGCTCTGGAAGCCGCTGCCGCACTTCACGCGCGTCTACGGCCTCGGTATCACCGACCAGTTCGGGGCGATCACCGTCACCGTCATCAAGCCCGATCGCGTCCTCGTGCCGAGCGCGAAGAGCCTGCTCGCCAGCCCGCCGCCGCCCGCGAGTCCTGCCGTCGGCCACTTCACCTGCTACAAGGTGCGGGCGACGACGCCATTCGTGCCGATCGCCGGCCTCGCGCTCCAGGATCAATTCCGTACGATGAGCGTCGACGTGCGGAAGCCGGTGAAGCTGTGTACGCCGGTGAACAAGAACGACGAGAGCCCTGGTGCCGAGACCGACCCGCATCAACTCCTCTGCTACAAGATCCGGCTCACGTCCGGCTCACCGAAGATCCTGCCGGTGAGCCCCATTTTCGTGAGCGATCAGTTCGGTGCACTGACGCTCGAGTCCCAGAAGGTCGCCGAGCTCTGCGTGCCCGCCCTGTTGCCCTGACTCAGTGAGCTGCCGCTCGCCCCTCGAGCTCCTCGGGCGGGCGCGCGCCGCGAAACGCGAAATACAGCAGGACGTCGTAGACGATCTTCATGACGGCGCCGATCACGAGCGGCGTGCCGAGCGACGAGCCTTGCATGAAGAGACCGGCGAGCGGCGGCGCGACCGCCCAGCCTGCGAGACGCACCAGGTGCGTCACTCCGGAAGCGACCGTGCGCTCCTCGGGCCGCACCACCGCCATCACGTAGGACTGGCGCGTCGGCACGTCCATCTCGACGAGTCCCTCGCGCAGCAGGAAGAACAGCGCCGCGACCCAGAAGCTCGGCGCGAAGGCGACGGTCACGAGCAGAACGCTCGAGGGGATGTGGGTGAACACCATCGTGTTGACGAGACCGATCCGCCGGGCGAGCGCGGCGGCGGCCAGATGCGAGAGCGCGTTGGCGACGCGTGCCGCGAAGAAGAGCACCCCGATCGTCGCCTCGCTGGCGCCGAAGCGCTCGAAGAAGAAGAACGAGAGCAGCGCGGTGGTGAGAAAGCCGCCCGCCACGCTGTCGAGCGCGAACAGAGCGGAGATGCGCCAGAGCATGCTCCGGCTCTCGGGTGAGACCTTGAGTGGCGCTGCTCGCGGAGCCACCTCGACGGCCCTCGAGAGCCAGGGATAGAGCGCCGCGCTCGCGAGCAGCAGCAGCCCGGCGCCGGCCGTCGACAGGCGGAGCGACGACAGGTCACCGGCGCCGAACGAGCGCAGCACGGCGGGTGTCGCGGCAAGGAGGCCGCCGAGCGCGTGCCCGGCATCCTGCAGGACGTTGTACCAGGCAAAGGCTTTCGTGCGCTCGGCGTCGGTCGTGGTGGCCGGCAGCACCGCCTGCTCGAGGACGAGCGACGCGCCGCGGTCGCGTCCCATGCCGTTCACCATGCCGAGGAACGCCGCCACCGCCGCGACGGCGGGGCTCGAGGCGAGCGCGATGGCAACGGCACCCGCCGCGCCGACGAGCGCGAGCGCGATCAGGGCACGGCGACGGCTGAAGCGGTCGCCGGCCACCGTGACGAGCAGGGTCGATACGGCGCCGCCCGCCAGGCCGGCGCCGACGATGAGCCCGATCTGGCGCGGGTCGAAGCCGAGGCGCGCGAGATAGATGCCGAGCAGCACGCCGACCATCCCGGTCGCGAGCGCGCGCACGAACGCCGCGGTGTAGAGGATGCGTCGGTCGCGCATGAGGCGTCTCCGTTAACGGAGAGGCCCAGGTCGATCAAGCGGAAGCGAGGCGGAGTCCGGCGTGTCGGCGTGTGGTCGTCGACCGACCGGCAACGGCGGTTGCCGATCGTCAACCGCGGTTGCGATGCGGTTGGACGGGAAGGCCGTGTTCTCTCGTCCGCGCACGGCATCACCCTTGCTGTCGATTCTCGGCATGCCGCCCGATCCCATCTCCAGCGAAGTGCTCGACATGCTCGCCGAAGAGCTTGCGATCCCGGTCGCCGGCCTTGGGCTCGAGCAACGGCTGGTCGAAGACCTCGGTCTCGACTCCTTGAAAGCCGTGCGGGTCCTTGCCGCCGTCGAAGAGCGCTTTGGCGTCGAGTTGATCAGCACCGACTATCTCGCGGTGCGAAGCGTGGCCGATCTGGTCGCGTTCGTCGTCGGCCAGTTGCCGGCCGAGCGGGCGCACCCGTGAGCACGACGCCTGAAGCACTCATGAGCTGTCTCGACGGCATGCCAACGGCGAGCGTGACCAGCGGCACGCCGGCGCTCGCCGTTCGTCCCGCGGCTGCGGCCGACGCGGCGGCGCTCACGGGTTTTCGCGCGCCGCGTCCGCGCCTTTCTTGCCGCCGAGATCGTGCCGCACGTCGACGCCTGGGAAAGCGCCGGCGGCTTGCCGCGCGAGGCCTTCGCGGCGTTCGGCCGCGCAGGACTTCTCGGCCTCACCGCAGCTCCCCGCTACGGAGGGCAAGGTCGCGACCTCTGGCACAACGTCGCGCTTCTCGAAGAGCTGGCCGCCGCCCGCTCGCCGGGCGTGGGAGCCAGCATCGTGAGCCAGGCGATCGTGTGCGCGCCACTGCTCGAGACCTATGGGAGTCCGGCGCAGAAGGAGGTGTTTCTCCGACCGATCCTCGCCGGGGACTGCGTGGCCGCGATTGCCGCGACGGAACCGCAGGCAGGCTCCGACTTCGACGGTCTCGCCTGCCGGGCAAGCGATCGCGGCGACCACTGGCAGCTCGATGGTGAGAAGAAGTTCATCACCAACGTACCGGTGGCGGACGTGGTGCTGGTCCTGGCGCGTCGCGACGACGCGCGCGGGCCATGCGGTTTCGTGCTGCTCCTCGTGCCGCGCGCGACTCCGGGTTGCGAAATGCAGGCGCCGCTCCGCACGTTCGGGCTTCGCAGCTCACCGCTTGGTTGGCTGCGCTTCACCCGCTGTCGGGTGCCGAAGGCGGCGACGCTCGGGGAGCCGGACGGCGGTTTCCTCTATGCCTCGCGGCAGCTCATGGTCGAACGGCTGCTTGCTTCGGTAGGCGTCGTCGCCCTCGGCAGGCTCATGCTCGACGATACCGTCGCCTACGTGCAGCGGCGCCGCGCCCACGGAGGCCCGCTCGCCGCACTCCAGGTGGTGCGCCACACACTCGTCGACTGCGCAACCGATCTCGAGATGGTGCGACGATGCGCGTACGCGCTGTGCGCGAGTGCTGCCGGCGGGCGGCTCGAGGAACGCGCCATCTGCATGCTCAAGATCCGCGCCGCGGAGTTGTTGCAGCGCCTCGCCGGCACCTGCCTGCAGCTCCACGGCGCGGCGGGCTTCCTCGACGACCACTGGCTCACGCGGGTCTACCGGGACGCGCGCGGCTTCAGTCTTGCCGGGGGCAGTACCGCCATGCTGAAGGACTTGATCGCCGGCTACCTGCGGTTGTGAGGGCCGCCGCATGACACCGATCGAACGCGATCTACTCGCCGCCGACGTGAGCGCGACAGCGGGTTTCTCGCGGCGGGCGGCGCGCCTGTTGTTGCGGCTCGCCGACGAAGGACCGCTCACCATCGCGGCGGCGGTCGCGCCAGGGGACGTCGAGACGCTTGCCGCGCTGGTCACGCGCGGCGCCGCGGTGGTCGCCGACGGCGTCGTGCGGCATCGCCCTTCGAGCTGGCGCCTGCGGCGCGTTTCGGTCGGAGACGCGCGATTGTGCGTTCAGACCTGCGGCGACGGAGAGGCGCTGGTTCTCGCCCCGGCCTTCGGTACCTATCGGTGTCTCTGGGGGACGCCGTGGGCGCAGGCAGCGAGCCAGCTGGTGCCGTTCAGCCGCTCGTTCCGGACCATCAGCGTCGACTACCGGGGGACGGGCTGCTCGGACATCACGACCGGGACCTATTCCCTCGAGGAATTCGCCGGCGACCTCGACGCGGTTCTCGACGCGCTCGGGATCGCGCGCGCGCATCTTCTTGGAGTCTCGCTCGGTGGCGGTGTGGTGCTTCGGATGGCACTCGCGCGGCCCGAGCGCGTCGCGTCGCTCGTGCTCTGCGCCACCAACGCGAGCGCGATCGACGCGGCTACCTGCGCCAAAGCGGAAGCGTTCCTGACGTTGGCGTCGGGGCGCTCGCTCGACTGGGCGATGCGGACCTATCTGCGCACGCCGCTGGCAGCGGCCACACCGGAGACCATCGAGGCGATGCTCGCCCTCGGCCGACGCAGCGTACGTACGCTCGACAACTTCATGAATCTCTATCGCGCCAACGTGTTTCGCACGAGCGTGCGCGAACGACTGGGAGAGATCCGGGTGCCGACGCTCGTGCTGGTCGGGGAGCGAGACCTACCGTATTTCCAGGACGAGGCCGCGGTGCTCGCGCGCGGCATCGCCGGCGCCGAGGTGCTGACGGTCCCGGCCGCCGGGCATCTCGTGTGCGTGGACAACCCTGATTTCTTCAACAAGGTCGTGCTCGAGTTCCTCCGGCGGCGATCGGCAGCCGAGCGCCCACGTGAGGACCGGTTCGCGAGCAGCGATTGCGCACGAGGGGCGTGAGAGAGCATGTCGAGCGCGACACGCTGGACGATGGTTGCGCTGGCGTTCGTCGTCACCTACGCGATCGGGCGCCGCTTGTTCGTCGGCGCCATGCGCGAAGCCGACACCGACCGGCAGGCGCTCGGTCGCGGATCGCTCTACGATCCGTTCCTGGTCGACCACGGGCACGTGATTTTCGCGGCGTGTGCGGCGGTGTCCCTGCTCGAAAGCGTGCGCGGCGGGAGTGCCCACGTGCCCGCGTGGCTGCGCGACGTTGCGGCCTGCGCCTTCGTCGGCTGGTGCGCGCTTCTCCTATGGGTCGATACCAAGCTCGCCCGCTTCTTCCGTGCACCTGCCCTGGGCGCGCTGCTCACCGACGGGCCGTACGCCCTTGTCCGCCACCCACGGTACCTCTGCTGGATGGGCTTGCTCGTGACCATCGCCTTGGTGGCGGGATCGGTCGGGGGCCTGGTTGCGGCCGCCGGCTTTCTCGTGCTGGTGCTCCGCCGGATCGATCGCGAGGAGCGCTTTCTGCGCTCGAGCCATGGCAGGCGCTACGCCCTCTACGCCGCCGCGACCGCGAGGCTCATCCCATGGGTGTACTGAAATGATGACCGACGACGCTGCAATCGCGCTCCTCAGCTCGATCATCGCCGACCTCGGCCTTGCGCTCGAGGCGCCGCTCACGCTGGATGCCGATCTGAAACGACTCGGGATCGACTCGATCGATCTGCTCGACGTGCTGTTCGAGGTGAACGAGCGCTGCGGGCTCGCGCTCACGGTGGACGATCTGCTCATGCGTCGCGACGCGTCGCGTGTCGCGACTCTGGTGGCGAGCATCACGGTGGCGATGGCGGGGCGAGGTGGTCGCGGTGGCGGAGCAGCGACGAGTCCGGGCGGCGGCGAGCCGGTGGGTGCGGACGGCACGGGGTGTGAGGAATGAACGTGGCGGTGGTCGTCACCGGCATCGGGCTCGCGACGCCGCTCGGGCTCGGACGCGAGGCGAGTTGGAAGCGTCTGTGCGACGGGGAATCCGGGATCCGTGCCTTGCCCGCCAACCTCGCGCCCGGGCTCGGGTGCTCCTACGCGGGGTATCTGGATCTCGCGCGGCCGGCGGTCGGGTGTCCCACCGCGACGCACGCGCTCGCGCTGCGCGCCGCCCGCGAAGCCATCGCCGATGCCCGGCTCGACCCGACGGATGGTCGCGAGATCCCGCTCTACCTCGGCAACAGCGCCGTCGAGTATACGCTGGCGCGCAAGTGGGCGCTGTGGCGGGCGCGCAACGACCGCGGAGGCGATGGGAGCGCGGCCGGACGCGTCGACGGTCCGCCGCGCCCATCGAAACGCGCCGTCGGCATTCGCGATGACCTCCCACCGGCACTCGAGGAGTTCGCGCTTGCATCCTGGCTGCGGCACCGATTGGCGCTGGGCGGCCCGTTCGCCACCTTTGCCTCGAATTGTGTCGCGGGTCTGCACGCGATCGTCCTCGCGGCCCGTCACATCGCCGCCGGCCGCGCGGAGCGGGCGCTCGCGGGCGGTGTCGAGCGCGCGGTCACGCCCGAGATGATCGCTCGGTTCCGTCTGCTGCGCGCGTTGAGCGGCAGCTGCCGATCCGGCGTGCAGCAGGCCCTTCGACGAGGCGCACGGGGCGATGGTGCTCGGTGACGGCGCGGGCTTTCTCGTGCTCGAGTCCGCAGCCGCCGCGCGGCGTCGCGGTGCGCGGCCGCTGGCGGAGCTTGCGGGCTTCGGGCTCACCACCGACGCGCACCATCTGACGCGCGGCGCGCCCGACGCGCGCGCGAAAGCCGAAGCGATCACTCGAGCGATGACGATGGCGAGGTGCGGTGCCGCGGCGATCGACGTGGTGTACGCCCACGGCACGGGCACGGTGGACAACGACGTGTCGGAGATCCGGGCGCTTCGTGTCGCGCTCGGGGACCACGTCGAACGGGTCGCCATCACGGCGCCGAAGTCCGCCCTCGGGCATTCGCTGGCAGCGAGCGCGGCGGTCGAGAGCGCGCTCGCCGTGCTCACCATCCGGGATGGTGTCGTCCCTCCGATCCTCAACCTCGACCGGCCGGCGCCGGAGTGCGCCGTCGCCGGATTGGCGCGGACGCGGCAAGCGCTCGCGGTGCGCGCCGTTCTCAAGAACGCCTTCGCGTTTGGCGGCTTCAACGCCTGCGCCGTCTTCACGACACCCGGAGGCGACGCATGAACGAGGCGGGCGCGGGTGTCGAAGCGGCGCTTCGCAACGCGGTCATGCGCGGTCTCGCCGAGATGCCGGTCGTCACGGCCATTCTCGATGGAACGCTCGCGCCGGGCACTGTACGGCGCTATGCCGCCCGCTACTACGCGGAGCTGCGGACCTTCATCGACGTGAAGATTCCCGAGCGCTTGCGGCTGTGTCCGCACGACGCGGTGCGGGCCAAGGAGTTCTTCGCGCGCACCTACGTCGAGGAGCAGGGGCGGTTCCGCGCGGGTGAGGATCACGCCAGCGTGTTCCGCCGGGTCTGTCATGCGCTCGACCTCACGACTGACGTGCTGGAGGAAGAGACGGGTCGCTACGCGGTGCGCTTCCGTTATCTGCGTGAGCTCGAACCGTCACGCGGCGCGATGGTGCGTGAGCTCGCCATCGCGTACGCCTGGGAGAGCGCCGCCCCCATGCTGGGCCTGGCCATCGCGAGTGCCCTCGAAAGGCACTACGCGGTGCCGCCCGACGCCTTGCGTTTCTTCTCGCTCCACGAGGCTGCCGATCGAGCCCACAGCGCCGAAGCGCTCGAAGTCCTGCTCGCCTACGCCGACCGTCCCGAGCTGGTCGCGGTGGCGCTGGCCGCGATCGACGAGACGCTCGACCTCGAGCGGTACTTCGCCGATCCGTGAGCCTGCCGCCACGCGTCGGCGTCGATATCGTGAGCGTGGCGCGCGTGCGCCGCGTCTTCGATCGTGGATCGGACGCGCGCTTGCGCGTGGTGTTCGCAGCCTCCGAGATCGCCGACTGCCGGGCGCGACCCCGTCCGTTCGAGAGCCTGGCGGCGCGCTTTGCCGCCAAAGAGTGCTTCGTGAAGGTGATCGGCGCCGCCGGTGACGGATCGGTTCGGGCCCGTGATGTGGTCGTCGCGCTCGACGAGCACGACGCGCCGCGGCTCGAGGTGCACGAGGGCGCGGCGCGCGTGCTGCGCGCGCTCGGTCTTTCGCACGCGACGCTTTCGCTGGCACACGATCGCGACTACGCGGTGGCGTGCCTGCTGCTCACGTGACCAACGTACCCGACCCACGCCAGCGCCGGGCAAGCGTAGGCCACGACTGGCAACCGTCGGTGCCAGTCGATGCGCTGCGCGAAGGACGAGAGTCGATCAAAGTGGCCGCCAGGCGAGCGCGGCCGGGCGCGGGCGTGTGGCGCGCCGATTGCTCGCGACCGAGCCCATGACCGGCGTCTCCGAGGCAGGCTCGACATGGTGCGCGGCCACGCTCACCTCGGGCGCACCCGTCGTGTTGACGCCGCCCGAATTCAACGCGCTCCTCTCGCCGTATCTCGACGCGGGCTACAAGCGCGACAGTGTGCGTCTGCGCCACATCCGGGTCGCCTGGCCACGGGCGCGTGCCAGTCTGGACGTCACCGCCTACGCGATGCCGTCCAACGGTCGCTATCACTTCACGGCCATGCACGCGATGCTTTCCGTCTGCCAGGTGGGAATCGTGCTCGCCACGATGGCGCACGGCTTCTCCACGAAGCCCGGCGAGATCTACATGCGGGACTTCACGATCGTGTGCCGGCGCGAGATCAATCGTACACGGGGCATCGACCTGTCGTGCGAGATCATGCGCGCACAGGCCGCGCCTGAAGCCGTCCTGTACAAGATCGCCTACGACTATTGTGCCGGTGCCTTCACGGGCACGCTGCGGTGCCTGTTCCCGCGGCGGCCGGCGCCGACCGTATGAGCGCTCCGGAGTCTCCCGGCGGCGTCCTCGATGACGAGCGGCCGCCGAAACCTCGACCGTGGCCCACGTCGTCGACCTGATCTGCGCGCGTCTCGGGCTCGAGCGCGATGGGACGAGCGGTGCGGCGCCGGTGCCCGCCTGCTGGTGCGCAGGCTACGTGGTCACCAACGGGATTCGCTTGCACTACGTGAGCGCGGGCGAGGGCCCGCTGGTGCTCTTGTGTCACGGGTTTCCGGAGTTCTGGTACTCGTGGCGCCATCAGTTGGCGGCGCTGAGCGACCGGTGGCGCGTCGTTGCGGTCGATCTGCGCGGCTACCATCTGAGCGACAAACCGACCGACGGCTATGATGTGAAGACCCTGACCGCGGATCTCGCCGGCGCGGTGGTGGCGCTCGGTGCGGCGGAGGCCGTGGTCGTGGGGCACGACGTCGGCGGCATGCTCGCGTGGCAGTTCGCGCTCGACTATCCGGAGCTCACGCGCGCCGTCGTGTCGCTCAACACGCCGTTCCTGCCGCGTCCGGCGATACCATACTCACGCTTCTTTCGCCTGAGTCGGTCGACGCAATACATCGTCGCGTTGCAGCAGCACGGCGCCGAGGCGGTGATCGAAGCGGACGTGCCCGGCTTCGTCGAGGGTGCGTTCCGTACCCTTGCGTGCAACCCGGCGGCGTTTCCTCTCCCGGTCTTGCGCCGGTACGCCGCGGTGCTGGCGCCGCGCGGCGCGGCCGGTGCAGCGCTCGGCTTCTACCGGAGCCTCGACCGGAGCTGGGAGCTCACGGCCGGCGACGAGTGTCGGCGCATCGAAGCGCCGGCACTGATGCTCGCCCCGGACGGCGACGCGATCTTCCCTGCGGAGTTGAGCGCGACCATCCGGCACCGTGTCCCGCACGCGATTCGGCGCGTCGTCCCTGCGTGTGGTCACTGGACGCAGCAAGAGCGGCCTCGGCTCGTGAACCGTTGGCTCCGGCAGTTCCTGTCGGAGGTCGCATCGCCGGGCCGCTCCCGATGAGTACGCTCCCGATGAGTCCCCTCGAGCCCGCTATCGAGGTCGTGAACGTGAGCAAGCGGTTCGATGACGGTACGCGCCACCTCGACGCCCTGCGCGACGTGTCCTGCAGCATCGCGCGCGGCGAGTTCGTTGCGATCGTCGGTCCGAGCGGGTCCGGCAAGAGCACCTTGCTGCATCTGATGGGCGCCCTCGATGCTCCCACGCGCGGTGACATCCGTCTCGAAGGGCGCGCCTTCGGTGCCCTCGGCGACACCGCGCTCACCTTGCTGCGCAGGCGCCGTATCGGCTTCGTCTTCCAGTTCTTCAACCTGCTGCCGGCGCTGACGGTCGAGGAGAATGTCGCGGTGCCGCTGTTGCTCGATGGGGTGTCTCGCCGCGTGCTGTGGCCGCGAGTCCGCGACATGCTCGCGCGCGTCGGGCTCGCCGACCGCAACCGCCGGCGCGCCGACGCGCTCTCCGGAGGCGAGATGCAGCGGGTCGCCCTCGCGCGTGCGCTGGTCACCGCGCCCGCGGTCGTGCTCGCGGACGAGCCGACCGGCAACCTCGACGCGGTGACGGGCGAGAGTATCCTGGGGCTCCTACGGGATCTTGGCCGAGCCCTCGGACAGACGACGGTGCTGGTCACGCATGATGCGCGCGCCGCGGCTGCGGCCGATCGTGTCCTGACCCTCGTCGCGGGGGAGATCGTCGACGTGCGGCCCGCCCGGCGCGAGTCACGAGACGCGGCGGGCGCCCGGTCTTGCGGGGCCGCCAGCCAGTTGCATTCGCCGTTGATCAGTTGGCGCGGGGCGCGATGACACATGGTTCGAGCGGTGGCACGCGAAGATCACGTGGTACGAACGTGTCGACGCCGCCTGCCATGTCAGACGGCATGTCGTTTTCACGTCAACTCTTGAAAATCGTCCACTGAGCACGGGATGCGGATGTCGACTCCCGTCGGGGAGTGTGCGGTGAACGTGGCACAGCGGTTGCTGAATCAGGGCGTGCCGGGAATCCCCCTGCATCCCACCGCTTCGCGCGCCTCACCCTGGTCACTACCACGACGGGCTGGGCGGCGGCGTTCTATGGCGCGCTCTACATCGGCGCCACCGCCGATCTTCTCGTCGACCGGATCGCTCTGGGTGTTCGGATGGCCGTTCTGTGCCTCCTGCTGCTCGTCGCGACCGTGGTGCACGTGGCGCTCGTCGGTGGGTGGTCGGCGTTCGGCGTGCCGTCGCCCATCGCCGCGGTCACGACCACCAATCGCGTCCTGAGCAGGGAGCCTTCGGAAGCAACCGACGAGGAGCTGAAGGTCGCGCTCGCGTGGCTGCCGCGCGTTCCGGATTCCGCACGCACTCTGGTGCGTGATGCTGGCGGCGCTGGTGACGCTCGCCATGGCTTTCCTCGAGTGGTCGGCTGCCGGGACGACTACGAATGTCCTTTCGATCCTCACCGGTGGCGCCATCGCCACCGTGATCTACGGGTTCCGCTACCTTCGCGCTGACCGAGCTCCTGATCAACAAGCCGTGCCAGCGTCTGCGCCTCGCGGCGGTACAGCGGGGCCTCGATCCGTACCTCGGTCCCGTGGTGCCGACCTGGGCGCGGGTTGCGGGGATGGCCACTCCCACGGTCATGGCCTTCCTGATGGCGCTGTGGATGGACATGGACGCCGCGCGTACCTCTTCCTACGCGGCGCTCGCACACGTGCTGTTCGTGGTCCTGAGCGTCGTCCTGTGCGGCAGCTCCGCGTTGTTGCAAGCGTTGGCGATCCGCAGCGCCGCCGCCGATCTCGGGACGGCCGCGCACCGGCTGGCGCACGGAAAGTCGGCCGAGATGGTGGTGGGCGCGATCGACACCCACCTGGTGAGCATGGCGCGCGCGTTCAACGCCGCCGCCGGCGAGGTCGCCCGCTCACGTCATGTGTCGGCGGCCCGCTACGCCGCGCTCTTCGAAGGCGCCGGCGACGCGATCATGCTGCTCGATGCCGCGACCGGCAGCATTCTCGAGGCGAATCGCCGCGCCGCAGGAGCTGACCGGGCTCGGCGAGCGAGCGCTCAAGGCGACACCCTTCGCGACGCTCTTCCGCACGCCCGGCGACGTGAACGGCAGCACGGCTCGACCTTTGCGCCGGGGTGTGGCCGTCGAGCGCGCGTATCGTCCGCTCGGACGGCTCCGAGTGCCCGGTCGACGTGGCGCTCAGCTTCATGACGATCGGCGAGCGCACCGTCGCGCAGGCCATCCTCCACGACGTCAGCGAGCGCGAGCGCATCGAGCGTGAGCTGCGCCGAGCGGTCGAGCGGCTCGAGGAGCTCTACCACCTCGCCATCGGCCTCGGCGGCACGCGTCGAGCAGGTGGCCGACCACGTGGTGACGACGCTCGCCCAGCTGCTCGACGCGCCGGTGGTCGGCGGTCGAGCGTCTCGAGGGCGACACGATCGCGATCCTGGCGCTCTACGAGGACGGCAAGGTCGTCGCATGAAGGCCGCATGCCGCTTGCCGGCACGCCGTGCGAGCACGTGCGCCGCGATACCGAGCCGTGCACCTTCACCGACGCGGCGCAGCGCTTTCCGACCGACGCGTTCCTGGTGGAGCGCGGCATCATGACCTACGTCGGCGTCCCGATCGTCGGGCGCAACGACCAGGTGGTCGGGCGTCGTCTGGGCACTCGACACGCGCGTCCGACGCCCTGCGCGAGGAGGACATGCGTCTGCTGCTCACCTTCGCGCACCGGCTCGCGCGCGCCTTCGACGAGGAGGAAAACGATCGCGGAGCGCGAGGCGCTCGCTGCGGAAATTGACGGTGCAGAACGCGGCGCTCACGTGCCGCGCAGGAGCATCTCACCGAGGTCGATCGCCTGAAGAGCGAGTTCCTCGGCATGATGTCGCACGAGCTCCGCACGCCGCTCAACATCTTCCTCGGCTACACCGAGCTGCTGCTCGACGCGGCGCGAGGACGGCCGACGTCTCGCGCTCGCCGACGGCGCGACGTGCTGGTACGGATGCTGTCGAAGCGGCCCACACGCTGACGCAGCCTCGTCGACGACACGCTGAGCGTGCTCCGTCTCGAAAGCGCCGGCGTCGGCGTCAAGCTCGAGTCGGTGTCGCTCGGCGGTCTGTTCGACGAGCTGCGGGCTGCCGGGCGCTTCCTGCTCCGCGACCACGCGCGGTCGCGGAGCGCTGGACGGTCGAGGAGGGCCTGCCAGCCGATCATCACCGATCGGCTGAAGCTGCGCCAGATCGTCACCAACCTGGTCGGCAACGCGCGCAAGTTCACGCGAGGTCGGGCACGATCGGCGTGCACGCCGCCGCGCGCCGGTCCGGGACTGGGTCACGCATCACCGTCGAGGACACCGGCTGCGGTATCGCGCCGGCCGAGCTGCCGTTCATCTTCGACCTGTATCGGCAGGCGGCGAACGGCCGCACGCACAACGGCTGCGGCATCGGCCTCTACATCGTGCGCCGCTACTGCGAGCTGCTCGGCGGGCGGGTCGAGGTGGCGAGCACGCTCAACCAGGGTACACGCTTCACCGTGACGTTGCCCGAGCACCCGGCGCGCGCCGACACCAAGTCGGTCAGCGCCCGCTTCGGCCTCGCGCCCGCCCCCCAGGCCTAGCACCGACGCGGCCATCGCGCTGGCGCTGGCCGATGCGCTCCGGGAACACCCCGGTGCTCTGGCCAAGTGCCGCGAAACGCGACATGAGGTGAGGCGACGGGAGGGTGGGTGTGCCCGCGGGCGAATTCCGTTGAGCCAGCGGGCACACCCGCCCTCCCGTCGCTAGCGACCCTCGATGCCCGACCGCGCGCAGCCTTCACTCGGCATTGTCCACGACGCGACGCCCACGTCGCTCGAGGGCGTGCTCGAGCGCATCAGCTACGTCAACGAGACGAATGCCTGGAGCGTCGTCCGACTGGCCGTCGCCGGCCGGCGCGACCCGGTGACGGCGGTCGGCAACCTCCTCGGCGTGCAGCCGGGCGAGAATCTGCGGCTCTCCGGCCGGTGGGAGAACGACCGGACCTACGGCGAGCAGTTTCGTGTCGAAAGCTATGTGACCGTGACGCCCGCCACGCTCGTCGGCATCGAGCGCTATCTGGGATCGGGGCTCGTGCCCGGCATCGGCCCGGTGATGGCCGAGCGGCTCGTCGGCTGCTTCGGTCTCGCCACGCTCGACGTCATCGAGAACCATCCGGAGCGGCTTGCCGAGGTGGCCGGGATCGGTCCGGTGCGCAGTCGACGGATCCGCGCGGCGTGGAAGGAGCAGCGCGCCATCAAGGACGTGATGGTCTTTCTCCAGACGCACGGTGTCTCGACCGCGTACGCGATCAAGATCTACAAGACCTACCGCGAGCGCGCGATCGCCGTCGTGCGCGCCGATCCCTACCGGCTGGCGTTCGAGATCTTCGGGATCGGCTTCAAGATCGCGGACCGCATCGCGGCCAACCTGGGCGTCGAGCGCACCTCGCCACGACGTGCCGCGGCGGGCGTCCGTCACGTGCTCGCCGAGCTCGCCGACGCCGGGCACGTCTACTATCCGCTGCCGCCAGTTGGTGACCGCCGTCGCGGCGGCGCTCGAGATCGACGAAGGCAGCGGTCGAGCAGGCGATCACCGAGCTGGCGACGGCGGGGCACGTCGTGGTCGACGACACGCCGCCGGCGACCGGCGTGTCCGCTCCCGAAGGCGGCGACGCGGGCGTCTACCTCGCGGCGCTGCACGCCGCCGAGACCGGCGCCGCCGCCGATCTGCGGGCGTTGCTCGCGACGCCGGTCCGTCCGCTCGCGGAAGACGCCGAGCAGGCGCTCGCCCGGTTCGAGGCCCGCCGGCAGATCGTGCTCGCTCCCGAGCAGCGCGAAGCGATCCGTCGCGCCCTGCGCAGCAAGGTTCTGGTGATCACCGGCGGTCCCGGTACCGGCAAGACGACGCTCGTCAACGGCCTCCTCGACGTCCTCGAGCCGAGCGGGCGGACGGTGCTGCTGTGCGCGCCGACCGGGCGCGCGGCGAAGCGACTCGCGGAGACGACCGGACGCCCGGCGCAGACGATACACCGGCTGCTCGAGTTCAGCCCGAAAGCGCTCGGCTTCGTACGCGACCGTGCCTACCCGCTGGCGGCCGATCTGGTGGTGGTCGACGAGGTGTCGATGGTGGACGTGGGGCTCTTCGCCAGCCTGCTGGCGGCGCTGCCGCACCACTGCCAGCTCGTGCTGGTCGGCGACATCGACCAGCTCCCCTCGGTGGGGCCGGGCAGCGTCCTCGCGGAGGTGATCGCCTCGGGCGCGGTGGACGTGATCCGTCTGACGCGCATCTTCCGGCAAGCCGAGGCGAGCCTCATCGTCGTGAACGCGCACCGCCTGAATCAGGGCGAGATGCCGTTGCTCACCCATCCCGAGGCCGAGCCCGACTTCTTCTTCATCGAGCGCCAGGAGCCCGAGGAGATCCTCGCCACCCTGAAGACCCTCGTGCGCGAGCGCATCCCGGAGCGTTTCCACCTCGACCCGCTCGACGAGGTGCAGGTGTTGACGCCGATGCACAAGGGTCTGCTCGGCGCCACCAACCTGAACGCCGAGCTGCAAGCGCTGCTCAATCCGCGTCCGGTCGCGCTGACGCGCGGCAGTCGCAGCTTCCGTGTCGGCGACAAGGTGATGCAGCTCCGCAACAACTACGATCTCGAGGTCTCGAACGGCGACATCGGCCGCGTTCTCGGTGTCGACGAGGTGGAGTGTACGCTGACGGTCCGCTACGACGACCGCGAGGTGCGCTACGAGCACGCCGACCTCGACGAGCTGGTGCCCGCCTACGCATGCTCGATCCACAAAGCGCAGGGCAGCGAGTATCCGTGCGTGGTGATTCCGTTGCACACGCAGCACTACGTGCTGCTGCGGCGCAACCTGCTCTACACCGCGATCACGCGCGGGCGGCGGTTGGTGGTGGTGGTCGGAGCCAAGCGCGCGCTCGCGATCGCGATCGGCAATCATCGCGTCGAGACGCGCTACACCCGGCTCGCGGCGCGGCTCGCAATGGTGGCGAGGAGTTGACTTCGAGCGGTCGGGCCGCCATGCAGGGCGGCCGATGAGCCGGGCGGACGAGACCACCAGCGTCGAGGTGCAGGGGCGCACGATACCCGTCGAGATCTTCCGGCCGCGCGCCGCGGGGCGGGCGCCGGGGGTGGTGGTCATCCACGAGATCTTCGGCCTGAACGACGACATCCGGCGCATCGCGCGCCGCTTCGCCGACTCGGGCTACGTCGCCGCCGCCCCTGATCTGTTCGCGGCCGGGATCATGCTCGGGTGCCTGGCGCGCGCCGTGATGGCGCTGCGCGCCGGCACCGGCTCGACCGTCGACGAGCTCGAAGCGGTGATCGCGTTGCTCGAGAAGCGTCCGGACGTCGACAAGGTGGGAGCGGTCGGCTTCTGCATGGGCGGCGGGTTCGCCTTGCTGCTCGGCACGCGCGAGCGGGTGCGTGTCGCGGGTGTCTTCTATGGCGACATACGCCCGCGCGACGAGCTCGCACGCGTCTGCCCGCTCACCGGCGGCTACGGAGGGCTGGATCGGTCGTTCGCGTCCAAGGGACGCGGCCTCATCGCCGACCTCCAAGCCCTCGACAAAGAGCACGACATCCGCATCTACGAGGACGCGGGCCACTCCTACATGAGCAACGCCGGCCACCCGGTGCTCGCATGGCTGACGCGGCCGCTCATGCACGTCGAGTACAACGAGGCCGCCGCCGAGGATTCCTGGCGGCGAATGCTGGCGTTCTTCCAGAAGCACCTCGGCTAGATTTCGTCCCGGGCAGTTCGCGATGACGCGAGCTGCGCCCGCCCTTGCCCCTGCGGCCACGAACGCAGTAGATCATCGGGGCGATGTCCCCTTCACCCGCCGGCACCCCTACCGGCACCGCGACGATCCTCTTCACGGATCTCGTCGGCTCGACGACGTTGCGCGCGGCGCTCGGGGAAGAGCGCGCCGAGGCGGAGCGGCAGGCGCATCAACCGACTCCTCGCCGACACGTCGCGACCCACCGCGGCACGCTCCACGACGACCTCGGCGACGGCATCATGGCCTCGTTCGCCGGCGCGGCCGATGCCGTGGCGGCGGCGGTCGCGATCCAGCAGGCGATCGTGGCCGGCAGCCGACGCGGCGCGGAGACGGCGGTCGCGCATTCGCGTCGGCATCAGCGCGGGCGACGTCGCGTGGGAGGACACGCATCCCCACGGCATGCCGCTGGTCGAGGCGGCGCGGCTCTGCGCCGCGGCCGAGGGCGGGCAGATCCTCGTCGCCGACATCGTGCGCGTCCTCGCCCGCGGGCGCGGCGGCCACACCTTCGCCCCCATCGGGCCGCTCGCGCTCAAGGGCCTGCCCGAGCCGGTCGTGGCCTGCGCCGTCGCGTGGGAGCCGCTCGTGCTCGCGGGCGTCCCGCTGCCGCCCCGCCTCGGCAGCCGGTCGCCGTTCGCGATGTTCGGGCGGAGCACGAAGAAGCGGAGGCGCTCGCGCTCGCGTGGGCCAAGGCACAAGACGGGCAGCGCCAGGTGGTGCTGCTCGCCGGCGAGCCGGGCATCGGCAAGACGCGGCTCGCCACCGAGGCCGCCCGCGCGGCGCATGAGGAGGGCGGGACGGTGCTCTTCGGCGGCTGCGACGAGGACGTCGGGCTGCCCGTACCGGCCCTTCGTCGAGGCGCTCCGGCACTACGTCGCGCACGCGCCCGACGACGTCGTGCTCGCGACCCATGTCGCGCGCGCATCACGGGGAGCTCGCCCGCCTCGTGCCCGAGCTCGCCCGGCGCGTCGCCGGATCTCCCGGCGCCGCAGGTGGCCGAGGCCGAGACCGAGCGGTTTCTCCTCTTCGAGGCGGTGACGGGCCTGCCTGCCGCCGCGTCCCAGGAGCGTCCGCTCGTGCTCGTCCTCGACGACCTCCATTGGGCCGGCGCGCCGGAGCTGCTCGCTCTTGAAGCATCTCGTCCGCTCGGCCGAGCCGATGCGGCTCCTCGTGATCGGGACGTACCGCGACACCGACCTCTCGCGCACCCATCCGCTGACGGCCGTGCTGGCCGATCTCCGGCGCGAGGCCGGGGTCGAGCGCATGGCGCTGCACGGGCTCGGACGACGCGGCGGTCGAGACGCTGGTGGCGGCGGTCGCGCGCCACGACCTCGACGAGGCGCTCGTCGCGCTCGCGCACGCCGTCCGGCGCGAGACCGAGGGGAATCCCTTCTTCATCGGCGAGGTGATCCGCCACCTCGGCGAGTCGGGGGCGCTCTTCGAGGAGGGCGGGCGCTGGACGTACCGCGGCCCGATCGCGGCGCTCGGCATTCCCGAGGGCGTGCGCGAGGTGATCGGGCGGCGGCTCGGGCGGCTGTCCGAAGCGACGAACCGGGTCCTTGGCCTCGCGGCGGTGATCGGCCGCCAGTTCGACGTGGCGCTGCTGGCGAAGATCGCGGAGACGAGCGAGGACGCGGTGCTCGACGCGCTCGACGAGGCGACGGCGGCGGCGCTCGTCACCGAGGTGCGCGGCGGCGCCGAGCAGTTCGCCTTCCGGCACGCGCTCATTCGGACGACGCTCTACGAGGAGCTGAGCGCGACGCGCCGGGCGCGGTTGCATCAGCGCGTCGGCGAGGCGCTCGAGGAGCTGGTGAGCACGACGCCCGGGGCGCGCATCGAGGAGCTGGCCTACCACTGGCTCGCGGCGACGCGCGCGGCGGACGCCGGGAAGGCGATCGGCTACGCGCGCCAGGCGGGCGAGCGGGCGCTCGCCAACCTCGCGTTCGAGGAGGCGGCGGCGCACTTCGAGCGGGCGCTCGGCGTGCTCGAGCCGCGGGACCCGGACGGCGAGCGGCTGCGGTGCGACCTGCTGCTCGCGCTCGGCGATGCGCAGCGCCGGGGCGGGCGACCCCGCTACCGCGAGACCGGTGGCGAAAGCGGCCGCGGTGGCGCGCGCGCTCGGCGACGGCGAGCGCCTCGCCCTCGCGGCGCTCGCGAACGCCCGCGCCCGGCGGGTCCATGGCGAACGCCAACGTCGTCGACGAGGGCCTGATCGCGCTCTACGAGGAGGCGAGCGGCGCGCTCGGCGACGCCGACAGCCTGCTGCGGGCGCGCGTCCTCGGCCAGCTCGCGGTCGAGCTCGTCTACACCCCCCATCGCGAGCGGCGCGATGCGCTCACGGGCGAGGCGGTCGCCATTGCGCGGCGGCTCGGGGACCGGACCGGGCTGGCGCAGGTGCTCGTCCTGCGCCTCATCGCCATGAACGACCCGTTCACGCTCGCCGAGCGGCTCGCGCTCACGGGCGAGCTGACGGCGTTGGCGGCTGAGGTCGGCAGCAGCGAGCTCGCATGGCATGCCGCGGTCTATCGCACGGGCGCCCTCCTCGAGTCGGGCGACATCGGCGGCGCGGAGCGCGCCCTCGCCGAGGTCGAGCGGCTCGCGGGCGAGCTGCGGCAACCCTTCTACACGTGGTGGGCCCGCACGGGACGGACGATGCTCGCCGTCATGCGCGGCGCGCCCGATGCGGAGGCACAGATCCTTGCGACCTTCGAGCTCGGCACGGCTGCGGGCCAGCCCGACGCACCCGTCGTCTTCGGCGCCCAGCTCGGCGCCCTCCGGCACAACCAGGGCCGGATCGGCGAGCTCGCCGAGGTCGATGCGAGCCAACGTCGACGCCATGCCACACCTGCCCTCCTGGCGAACCGGCCTCGCGCGGCTCTACACCGAGACGGATCAGCTCGAGCAGGCGCGCGAGCAGGTCGACATCCTGCGCGCCAACGGCTTCGATCCACCGCTCAACTGGACGTGGCCGTCGTACATGGTAACGCTGAGCGAGGCGGTCAGCGACCTCCATGATCGAGCCGCGGCGGCCGTGCTCTACGAGCGGCTGCGCCCGGTCGCCAGGCAGGTGTATGTGCTGGCGGGGATGCTCGGCTGCACGGGGTCGTACGGGCTGTATGCCGGCATGCTCGCGGCCTGCCTCCATCGCTGGGACGACGCCGAGCGCCACTTCGCCGACGCCCTCGCGATGAACGAGCGCCTCGGCGCGCGCCCCTACGTCGTCCGCACCCGCCGCGCCTGGGCGTCGATGCTCCTCGACCGCCACGCGCCGGGCGACGCCGCCCGCGCCCGCGACCTCATCGCCGCCGGCCGCGCCGAGGCCGAGACGCTCGGCATGGCGCGCGAGCTCGTCCGCTTCGAGCGGCTGACCGAGCGGATGGCGAGCGCCGCGACCGGGTGAGATGCGATGCGCGGCGTCAGGCCGCGCGTGCTCTCACCTTGCCAGTCTTTCCTCCCTGCTGAATACCCGACCGAGCGTGCTCGCCAGCTTCGCTCTGTCGCACGCGCCGCGAGCGGTCCACTTCCGGTTGTTTCAGCTGACCCCAAGCTGTAGAGGGGGCGCGTGGCGCGGCCACCGTTCCCCCGCACACTTCGGCAGTTTCAGCGCGAGTTCGCGGACGAGGAGGCGTGTCAGCGCTATCTGGCGGCCTGCCGCTGGCCGGACGGGTTTCGGTGCCCGCGGTGCGGTCAGGATCGCGCCTGCGCGTTGGAAACACGCCGGCGATGGCAGTGCGCCGCCTGCCGGTACCAAGTCTCGGTGACCGCGGGCACGGTCCTGCACAACACCAAGCAGCCGTTGACCATCTGGTTCTGGGCCGCGTACCTGGTCACCACCGATAAGCGCGGCCTCTCGGCCCTCCTGCTGCAACGCCAACTTGGGCTCGGACGCTATGAGACCGCGTGGATGATGCTCCACAAGTTGCGTCGGGCGATGGTGAACCCGGGCCGGACGCTGCTGCAAGGCGAGGTCGAAATCGACGAGGCATGGATCGGTGGTCCGCAGGCCGGGCTGCGCGGCAGCCGTCAACTGAAGGGGCGGCGGGCGGCGCTCGTGGTGGCGGCAGTCGAGCGACGGGGGAAGGCATCGGGCCGGCTGCGCTTGGAAGTGATCCCCGACTTCGGCAGCGCGACGATGACCGCGTTTGCGCGCCGGAACATCGTCGTGGGGGCGACGATCTTCACCGACGGAATGACGGGGTTCCTCGGCTTGGACCAGGCGGGCTACAAACATGTCCCCCGCAAGCAGCCGCGTAGCGCTGAGCTGCGCCAAGGACATCCGTCGGTCGTCCCGTTGGCGGATCGCGCCATCGGCAACCTCCAGCAATGGCTGATCGGCACCCATCACGGCGTTAGCCGTGCCCAGCTCCAAGCGTACTTGGACGAGTTCGTCTTCCGTCACAATCGCCGCAAGCAGCCGATGGCGGCTTTCCAAACGCTGCTCGGCCTCGGCAGCGCCACCGCTCCCAGTCCCTATACCGCCATTGCCGGCGCCGCCGACCTCCGGAAGCGCCGCAGGTCGGGGACCCCACATGTTGGGGTCAGCTGAAACAACCGGATCGCCAGTCTTCGGTCTGTCGCAGGCGCCCAGAGGGTCCACTAGCGCCAGAACTCGTTCAGGGCTTTCGCCACCTCGAGCGGGCGGGCGACCGGCCAGAAGTGGCCGCCGTCCAGACGCAGCAAGCGGCCCTGCAGGCGCTCGGCGGCGCGCTCGCCGAAGCGGGCGTCGACGAACGGATCGTCGACGGCCCAGATCACCAACGTCGGGCAGCGCACGTCGTGCATCGCCGGCTCCCAGCGCGCGCCGATGTCGGTGGCGCTGCGATAGAGCTTCAAGATGGCGGCCTTCATGACGGCGTCCACCCGGGCGACGGCGGCGGCCGCGTAGTCGCGCGGCATTCCACTCTGGACCAACCCGTCGACGGCGGTCTCGCCGCCGAAGAACTCCATCATCTGCTCACCGAGGCCGGGGGTCTGCCACGCGACCGCCATGTCGTGCCAGTGATACTCGGCATCGACCGGGCCGTTGCCGAAGGCGAGCGTCCGCACCAGATCGGGGCGGAGCGCCGCGACCCGCTGTACCAGGAGCGAGCCCCAATCGTGACCGACCAGATCGACCGGCGCGCCGAGGCGGGCGATGTCGTCGATCAACCAGTCGGCGTAGTCGTCGGCGGTGCATCCGAAGCCCGACGGGAGCGGCACGCCAAAACCGGGAAGATCGGGCGCGACGACGTCGCTGCGCGTGAGACCGGCGCGCACCGCATCCCACAGCTCGTGGCTGTCCGGGACGCCGTGAACGAGATACGCGGGCACGAAGGTCAGCGTTAGCGTGGCACCGCGACAGAGACAATCCGGCGCATGCCCTTGTCCGGGTTCGGCCGCCGGACCTATAGTCCGCGGCCATGGGCGTTCCGGGACCACTCTCCGGCACCACGATCATCGACCTCACGCGCGTGCTCGCCGGCCCGATCTGCACGCTGATCCTCTGCGACCTCGGCGCCCGCGTCATCAAGGTCGAGCATCCCGACGGAGGAGATCTCTCGCGCCAGATCGGTCCCTGGTACAACGGCAAGTCGGGCTATCTGCTGTCGGTCAACCGCGGCAAGGAGAGCATCGCGCTCGATCTCAAGAACGAGGACGACCGCGCCATCTTTCATCGCCTGCTCGCCGGCGCCGACGTGCTCGTCGAGAACTATCGTCCGGGGTGCATGGAAAAGCTCGATCTCGGGTGGGAGAGCCTGCACGCGCGCCATCCACGGTTGATCTATGCCGCGACCTCGGGCTTCGGTCACTCCGGACCGTACTCGCCCTATGCCGCGTTCGATCTGGTCGCCCAGGCGATGGGCGGCCTGATGAGCATCACCGGCCATCCCGGGAATCCACCGACCCGGGTCGGGACCTCGATCGGCGACATCGCGGCCGGGCTCTTCACGGCGATCGGCATCAACGCCGCGCTGTTGCATCGCGAGAAGACCGGCGAAGCCATGAAGATCGACGTCGCCATGCTCGACTCTCAGGTGGCGATCACGGAGAACGCGATCGTGCGGCACTTCGCCGGCGACACGCCGCGACCGATCGGCGCCCGTCATCCGTCGGTCGGCTCCCTTCGACGCCTATCCGACCAAAGACCGCTACATCATCATCGCCACCGCGGACGATCCCGGGTATCGCAAGATGTGCGCGACGATCGGCCGTCCGGAGCTCGCCGACGATGCGCGCTTCACGACCATCGGGCGCCGGCTCGAGAACCAGCAGGCTCTGAAGGACGAGCTGAGCGCGACGCTCGCCGCGCGCGGCAGCGACGAGTGGCTCGCGATGCTGCGTGCAGCCGGACTCCCGTGTGGGCCGATCAACACCATCGCGGACGTCGTCGCCGATCCGCAGGTGGCGGCCCGCAACATGATCGTCGAGGTCGAGGATCCGAAGGCCGGGACCGTCAAGCTCTTCGGATGTCCGATCAAGATGTCGGCCTTCGCCGATCCGCACGTCGCGCGCGACCGCGCCCGAGCTCGACGCCGATCGGGAGCGAATCCTGAAGGAGCTCGCGGCTGCGGACGAGACATGACAGGAGGTCAGCAGCGATGAACCAGGACCATCCAGCGCTCATCCGCGCCGCCGCGGTCGACGCCTTGTCCGAGTTCCCGTTCCGGCATCCCTTGAATCCGAAATCGGAGATCTACCTCCGCTCGCTGAGCGCGCATGCCGGTTTGCAGCGGATCGGGCTGCACATCGGCCGGGTTCCACCGGGAGCGGAGTCGTTCGTGTATCACTACCATCACTACGAGGAAGAGTTCGTGTACATCGTGTCGGGGCGCGGGGTCGCGGAGATCGACGATCGCACCTACGAGGTCGGCCCCGGGGACTTCATGCTGTTCACGGCACCGTCCCCCGGGCATCACCTTCGCAACCCGTTCGAGGCCGATCTCGTCTACCTGATGGGTGGCGAGAATCGCGAGTTCGAGATCGGCGAGTTTCCCCGTCTGGGCAAGCGCGCGATCTTCCAGAAGAGCGGCACCGCCTACATCGTCGACGTCGAGTCGACGGTTCCGTTCGCGAATCGCAGCGGGACCTGAGCGGAGCTCAGCGGCGCCGGGAGCTCAGCGCCGACGCGCGGTAGCGCGAGCGTGCCGAACACCCGCACCTCGCGGTCGCCGTTCGGGCGCGGCTCGCCGGGGATGAGATTCAGCGCCATGCGGAGCGGGTCGGGCAGATCCGGCGCCGGATGGAGCGTGAGGTCGAGGTTGAGCACGCTCGCGATGAGCGGGAACATCAGGGTGAGCGTCCCGTCGCCGGTGACGCTCACCTCCTGGCCGCGCGCGGTGAGATCGTCGAACTCGAGGCGTCCGCCCTTCACCGAGCCGGCGAGGTGCGTCTCGGGGAAGTGGAGATTGGGAACGGTGATGCCGCGGATCTTGCCGTTCTCGAGCACGAAGCCGACGGCGCGCAGGTCGATCTCGCCGCTCATGGTGGGGGGTCTGCGGGTGTCGCCGCGCAGCTCGACGATGCCGTCGAGCGCGCCTTCGAGGCGGCCTTCGAGCACCGGCGCGAGGCCGGTGTAGCCGCGCGCGTCGACGTCGTCGAGCGCGGCGCTCACGGAAAACGCCTCGGGGCGGAGATCGACGGTGGCGTCGAGCGTGCCGCCGTAGAGATCGGCGCGCAGCCGAAGCGGGTAGGGCCGGCCGCGCAGCAGGCCGAACCACGACGGCGCGACGCGCACGGCGGTGGCGGTGAGCAACGGCGCGGGTTTCGGGTCGCGTCGCGGTACCAGGCGCAACTCGCCGATCCGGTAGCCGAGCGTCCAGCCGAGGCCGACGTCGCGCACCTCGACGGCGAGCCCGGGGCCCGCGGCGCGCGCGAGCACGCCGTGGAGCACCTGATCGTGCGGAAACGTGACGGCGACGAAGATCAGGAAGAGCAGGCCGGTATAGAGCGCGTAGAGCGCGAGCGGCGCGCGCTCGGTTCCGGCAAAGCGCCAGAACGCGTCACGCGCCGCCGCCAAGCGCGCTGGCGAGATCAGGTTTCGTACGTCTGCCAGGGCCGGCGTCACCGCGGCGCGCCGGCGGTGAGCGGACGCAAGCGCGCGACCACCAGGGTGGTGTCGAATACGTACGGCTGGTCGAAGCGCTTCTTCATCTGCACGCGACTGACCAGCAGCGGCAGATCGCCTTTTTCGACCTGGTAGAGGAGCGCCACCAGCTCGCGCAGCGAGATGCCGGAGAGCCGCATCTCGACGTCCTCCTCCTGCAGATCCTCACTGACGTTGCGGGTCGAGGGGTTCATGGCGGCGACGCGCTCGCGCGGGAGTACGTCGCGCGTGACGCCCTCGAGGTGCGAGAACAACGAAAAGTCGGCGCCGCCGCTCGCGAGCCGGCGCCGCACGACCTCGTCCTCGGCGCGCAGCCGCAGGTAGCGGTCGCGCAGGCCCTGCATCTCCTGCAGGTCGCGCTCGCTGGCGGTGATCTGAGCGACCAGGGTTGCGCGTCGATCGGTGAGCAGGCTCGCCACCGTCCAGAGCGCGATCAGCACGGTGGCCACGGCCGCCGCACCCACCAGGACACGCTCGCGCGGCGCGAGCCGCTCGAGCAGTTGTTCGAGACGTCGCCGGAGCTCGCTCACGGCTCTCCTCCTGCCGTGACGGTGAGCGCGAGCCGGAAGTCGACGCGCAGTCCGTCGACGGACGCGCGCACGTCCTTGGCCTGCACGTCACGGAACTCCGCGCGCGACGCCAGGCCGCGCTTCACCACCTCCACGCCCTCGAAGGCGCGTGTCGAGCCGCGGATGCGCAGCGTGTCGCCGTCGAGTGCCAGCTCGTCGAGGTCGAGCGGCACATCGCTCGGCACGCCGGCGGTGAAAGCGCGCAGCAGGTCGATGGCGCGTGGCGCCGACGGTGCGAGGCCGCCGTACACCCGGCGCTGCTTCTCGAGGGCGGTGATCTCGCTCGTCAACTGCGCCTTCTCGTTGACGATCGTGCGCACGTTCGGCAGCGCCGCGTTGAAGAGGGTGCGGATCTCGGCCCGTACGGCGTCGCGTCGCGTCGTCAGCCGGCGGCCCTCGAGCACGAAGCTCGTGATCATGAGAACGAGCGCGACCAGCGCGAGCACGCCCGGTGCGTCCGAGCGCCCGCCACAAGGCCTCGCGCTCGCGATGGTAGATGAACTCGCCGCGCCGGAAGTCGACGCCAAAGGCGTCGCCGCTCTCGCGCAACGCGAGCCCGAGCGGGGCGGCGAACTTGCCCTGCTCACGCCGGAGCGTGATCGGTACCCCCGCTACGGCGAGGGTCTCGAGGCCGCGCGGCATCGTGCCGAGCGCCTGCTCGAGCGCCGCCGCCAGGCCCGGCGCCTGGGCGGCGTCGCCGCCGATCCAGAGCGTCAGCGGCGTCGAGCGGCTCGTCGCCGGAGAGCGCCAGCAGCGACCAGCGGATGTCGCGCACCGTCGAGGCGAGATCGCCGTTCGACCCCATGCCGTGCGCGAGCGTGCGCAGACCCACCAGGCGCCCTTGGCGCAGCAGCGCGACCGTCACGCGGTCGTGGTCGAGGGTGAGCAGAGCGGCGGCCCGTTCGTGCTCGGCATTGCCCATGCGCAAGACGTTCAAGAGCGTGAGGGGAGCGAGATCGACCACACGCGGGTCGAGGCCGGCGGCGGCGAGCGTCTCCAGGTGCGCCCGGACGGCGGTCTTGGGCGCGAGCGCGGCTAGCACGATCGACGATTGACCGTCGGTGCCGAGCACCTGGTAGTCGACGACCCCGTCGTCGAGCTCGAAGGGCAGATGGGTCTCGAGCTCGAACGGTACCGTCTGGTCGAGCCGTTTGCGGTCCTGGAAGGGCAGGGTGAGGATGCGGTGGGTGACCATGCCCGCGGGCAATGTGGTCACGACCTCGTCCCAGTGCAGATCGTGGGACGCCGCGAGGGCGCGGAGGTCGGCGCCGAGGTCGCCGCCCGGGCGGCGCGGTGCGGCGTAGAAGCCGAGCACGCGCTGCGACCGCAGCGAGCTCTCGATGAGCGCTACGCGCAGCGTGGTGCTGCCGACGTCGAGCGCGAGCGTGCGGTTGGGCATGATTCAGTTAGCCTCGCCCCCGCGCGGCCTGGGCTCCCGGCGGGCGTCGTCTCCGGAGGGGAATTCCGGTAGCTCCTCGCCGCCGAGCGGTGGCAAGGCGTCGAGAGAATCGGAAGGGGGTTGGGATGTCAAGCTCGGGTGGAAGGTGGTGGGCGCCCAGGTGACGCGCGTGAGGCGCGCGCGACCGCGCGTATCGCGTCGGACCGTGGTCATGATCCCGCGCGTGACGTCGTTCACGGCGCCGACCGACTCGATGCGGAAATACGTGCTCTTGGTATCGACGAACTCGCGGTTCGCTCCCAGCGCCTCGTCGAGCCCCGGGACGCTGCGCAGCTCGCGGGCGCCCGAGAACGGCGTCTCGTCGCGCGCGGCGAGCAGACGGTCGACGATGCCGGGATCCGCCGCCAGGCCGTCCGAGAGCGCGTAGAGCACTTCGAGCGGAGCGGTGTTGACGTTGACGCGCAGGCGGTCGGGGGGCAGGACGGTCACGTATCCATCAAGGCGCTCGAGCAGCGTCGGCGTCATACCGCGCACCAGCAGCAGCTCGCGGAAGGTGAGCAGGGGCCCGTTGCGGACCTCGAGCGGGGGCACCAGGCCGAGATAGTAGGGCTGCTCCGCACCCGGTGGCGCAATCCACGGCTCCTGATCGGGATCGATCCAGTCGACGATGGCGGCGAGGATGCGACGATCGACGCCGAGCACGTCGAACAGGCGCTCGAAGATCTGACGGCGCTCCTCGCGTACGAAGCCGCCGCTCACGATGTCGTTCAGGTTGAGGGCGCTGGCCTCGTCGCGTACCCGCAACGTCACCGTACCGTCGCCGAGCGGCAAGGGCGGCAGCGCCCGCGCCCACGGGTCCTTCTTACCGTCGGTCGCGCCGAGCTCGGCGTCGTAGATCACGATGGCCTCGGCGATGTTCACGCCGGAGCGGGCGAGGTAGTACGCCTGCAAGGCGTTCCGGGACGAGAGCGCGACATGCGTCTCGACCTGCGCGGAGTACGTGAACTCGACGACCACGATGGTGAGCAGCGTGATCACGAGCAGCACGACCAGGAGCGCGACGCCGCGCTCGGAGGTGTCGGAGGCACGCCTCACCGCGTCCCCTTGCGCGCGTTGCCGGTCGCCGATCGGTTGCCGGCGGCGGGAGTGGGGCGGACGGGGCCCGGCGATCGGCTGAGCGCGGGACGGGTGTCCGCGAGCGCGACGTCGACCGCGGTGGTGAAATGATGCACGGCGCCGCGCGCGTCGTAGAGCGCGAGATCGATGGCGACGGCGCGCGGCAAGGTGCGGAAGCTCGCCCGGTCTTCCGAGTCCCAGTCGGGAAGCCACTCGCGGCCGTCGTGGAAGCGGAAGGCGAGGCTCACGACGTCGTCGAGGAACGTCGTGGCAGGCGCCGCGTCGAGCGCGTCGCGGCTGGTCATGAACGATTCGCGCCGCAGGAGCTGCTGCGGCGCCGTACCGGTGATCGGTGCACCGGGAGGCGGGCCGAAGGCGGCGAAGAAGTCGAGAGGATCGTCCGGTGTTCCGTCGCGGCCACGAGCTGCCGCCGGCTCACCCGCGGCCGATCGCCCGCCCTCGGCGGCGCGCCGGCGCATGCGCCCGTCCTCCACCCGGAAGAAGTAGCTGACCACGCGCTGATCGCTGTCGCGCCCGGCGCTCCCCGACGGACGCGGCGACAGGGCGGAGAAGACCAGCGCGTCGAGCGGCACGTCATCGGTGCCGCCGGAGAGGCTCCGGAAGATGGCCGCTTCTTGCTTGGGCTCGGGATAGAAGGCGGCGGCGATCTCCTCCCCCATGCGGGCCACGGCGCTCCGGCCGCTGTGTGTGACGTCGATGCGCTCCTCGGCGATACGCTTCGAGCGCAGCGTGCGCGAGAAGGTGCCGTACACGGTGACGGCGACGATGGCGAAGATCGTGAGCGCCATCATGACCTCGAGGAGCGTGAACCCTCTGGCGGTGTGATCGGTTCTCATCGCCGGCGCATGTAGTAGTCGAGGGTCACGTCGTCGCCCGATTCTTCCTCGCCGCGGAAGACGCGGATGCGTACCTGGTGCAGTCCCGGGAACGAGGTGGGGAGCACGTCGCGCTCCCAGCGGAGGTTCGGGTAGAGGTCCGGGTAGTGCTCCTCGAAGTCGCCGCTGGTGGTGCCGAGCTCCGGCAGGGGCTCGACCTCGGTCTCGGTCATGAGGGCGCGGGCCAGCAACGTCGCCTCGCTGACGCGCGCATCGCGCTCGACGAGCGCGAGGGTGCGGACGTGCAGCCCGAGCAAGCTCACGAGTGCGAGTCCGAGCACGGCGACCGCGACCAGCACCTCGAGAAGCGTGAACCCGGGCGCGCGTCGGCTCATCGCTCCCGCTCGCGGTCCCGGCGCTCGCCGACCTCTGCCAGCTCGATGTACCCGTCGCCCACCCGGGTGCGGCCGGTGAGCGGGTCGACGGCGAGGGTGGCGTACTCGTTGCGGCGGTTGATCAGATGCACGACCAGCGGATCGACCCAGCCGTCGGGCAGGAACTGCGCGAACACCTGCCCGTCCTTGACGGTGCCGAGAGCGGGAAGCACGACGTCGGCGAACGCCACCGCCTGCGGCAGCACGGTCGGACGCGCGAGCGCCGCGCCATCCGGCACGAACTCGGCCTCGTCGGGATCGTCGCCGAGGACGGTGATCCAGTAGGCATGCTCGTCGAGGTCGAGGTTCAAGCGCATCGGCCGGCCGCGCAGCGCCGACTCCTCGTACAGGTAGCGCACCGTCGTCGAGAGACGCGCCGCGCTTGCCGTGAGCGCCGCGCTGTCGCTGTCACGCAGGCGCGGGATCACGAACGACGCCGCGATCGCGAAGATGACGAGCACGATCGAGAGCTCGAGCAGCGTGAAGCCGGCGGACCGCCACCCGCGGTCGGCGCGCCCGCGGCGGGGTCCGACCTCAGAGCTGGGTGTGCGTGTCGATGTCGGCATGCTTCCCTTCGCCTCCCTCGGCGCCGTCGGCGCCGTAGGACTTGAGCGTGTAGGCGTTGCCGTCGCTCAGAAAGGCGTAGGGGTTGCCCCAGGGGTCGACCGGAACGTTGTCGAGGTAGCCGTCGGGATTCCAGCGTCGCGGAACGGTACCGGTCTCGGGCTTCGTGACCAACGCTTGCAGGCCCTGATCGGTGGTGGGGTAGATGCCGTTGTCGAGCTTGTAGAGGTGCAGCGCCTCCTCGATGCCCTTGACGTCGGCGGCGGCCTTGGTGCGCCGGGCCTCATCGGTGCGGCCGACGATGCGCGGCGCCACCAACGTGACCAGCAGGCCGAGGATGAACACCACGACCATGATCTCGATGAGAGTGAACCCGGACTCGTGCGTGCGACGCGGCAACGCCATCGACCCCACCTCCGCCGCGCACGATACCAGGGACGTGCCGCCCCCTCAATTCGGGTGGAAGGGAGGGAGAGAGGCCGCCGGCGCGTGCGGCCAGCCCGTTCTCTCAGGTGGAAGCGAGAAGGAGGCAGGCCGGCTCCTACGCCGGCCTGCCTCCGTTCACGTCAGGGCAGGCAGGTGGTGCAAAGGATGCAAAGCTGCAGCGGTCCGCAGCCGACCGTCGGCAGCTCGCAGATCTCGCCTTCCTCGATCATGCTGTTGCCGCAGAGCGGCGGCGGACAGGTGCAGAGGCCTGGCAAGCATGCACCCGGACACGCGTCGTCATCGGGCAAGGTTCCGGGAGGTATGCCGCCCGGATCACAGATCTCGGCCGGGGCTTTGAAGCCGTCGCCGCACAGAGCGGGACACGTGCACTCGCCGGGCTGAGCAGGCAACGTGCAGAGTCCTGGGCACGAGAGCGAGTCGGTCCCATCGCACTGCTCGCCGAACTCCACCATGTTGTTGCCGCAGGTGGTATTGCACAGGCAACCGATGCGTGCAGGCGCCCGGGCAGTTGGTGTCGTCGGCGCCGTCGCATTCCTCGCTGGCACGGTTCACGACGTCGTCGCCGCAGTACCTGGCGTCGACGTCCATGTTGAAGCGAATCGCGGCGGGACCCGGGATGCCCGCCACGCTGTTGATGAGCGGGCTGCTGGTTGGCGGTACGTAGAGGGTGCCGACCGTCACGTTCGCGGTCGTTCCAGCTACGCCCACGCGAACGATGGGATCGAGGAAGCAGCGTCGGGCTCCATCGGCATCGAACGGTCCGGCGACGCATTCAGCCTCGCCCACGGCCTGTACGCCCTGGTTCGGACGTGTCTGGCCGGCGATCGACCGGCAGAGCGGTTTGCACGCGCCGGCCGGCGCGCCCGGGCAGTTGGCGTCGCTCGTGCACGCCAGGCCGTCGTTCGACCCGCCGTCGCACGCCGTGGCGCACTGGTTCTGTTGCAGCTGGCCGTCACCCCAGCATCCGTACTGTGTGAATCCCTGCGCGTCGCAGGGCTGGCTCGACGGGAAGGTCGAGGTTCCGGTGGTAGCGGGGTCGAGCGCCAGCACCAGGCCACCGCCCGAGATGTCGGCTCCGGTCGGCTGGCACGCGTTGGACGTGGCACCGAGAGGGCTGGTCCCTTCGACGGTGCAGTTCACCAGCGGATTGTTGCTGCACGTGCCGGTCTCGCCGATGTCACAGGGCGGCGCCCCGCAGTTGCACGTTGGACAGGGGGCGGCGGCATCGAGGCCGAGATACACCACCGCCGTGATCGGAAGGATGAATGCGGTATCGCCCGTCAGGAGGTTGTAGGTTCCCGTCACGTCCTCACGGAAGACCGGGATGACGCACGCCGGGATCCCGCTCGCCGTCAACGGAAGCGGCGGTCCGAAAGTCTGCAGAACGCAGCTCTGGCCGAGCGGGCACTGGCCGTTCTGTGTACACGACGTGGCGCCGTCGCCGGAACACACCGAGCCGACGTTGGCGAGGAAGCTGCAGATCGGATCGTTGACCGGGTCGCATCCGCCGATCTCGCCCCGGGATCTTGGCTCCCGTCTGCCAGGGGAAGTCGTGGGCGAGGCCTGCCCACCCGGCGTCGAGGTCCGCACCCGGCTGCACGCTGAAGGTGACCTCGCCGATCGCCGGACACGAGCAGTCGCTGGCACAATCGCCGGGACATGCGTCGTCGTCCGTCCCGTCGCACAGCTCGCTCGCTTCGCGCAGGTTGTTCCCGCAGAACGGTGCACAGGTGCAGTTGCCCTGACAGGTCCCGGTACACGATCCGGTCATCGCGCCGTCGCACTGCTCGCTGCCATTGATGATGCCGTCGCCACAGTACGGTCCACAGGTGCAATCGGGCTGGCAGGCGAACGGCGGACAGGCTACGGACGCGAGTCCGTCACACTGCTCCCCAGGATCGACCGTGCCGTCGCCGCAGTAGGAAGCGCAGGTGCAATCAGGGTTGCAGAACTCGGGCGGGCAATCACCGTCCGTCGCCGTCCCGTCGCACTCCTCGTCGAACGCCACGTCGTTGTCACCGCAGACGGAGGGCTCGCACGTGCAGCCTCCCTGGCAGCCGCCCGGACAGTTGTCGTCGTCGGAGCCGTCGCACTCCTCCGCCGGCTGATTCTGGTAGCCGTCGCCGCAGGTCGGGCACAGGCAGTTGGGTTGGCACGTGCCGGGGCACGCACCCAGCGCGGGCGAATCGCAGTCCTCGTCGGCGTCGATCATTCCGTTGCCGCAAGCCGCGCCGACGGCATACGCGCGGTAGGGCTCGAGCGCGGAGCCGGCGGATGGCAGGCCCGGTCCGGAGTTGACGGCCGAGCTGCGGCTCGGCTGGAGACAGAAGGTGGTGGCGATGACGCCGTTCTTCAGTCCGGGAGTGCCGACGCGCACGATCGGGTCGAGGAAGCATTCGCGATTCTTGCCCGTGCAGAACTGTCCCGGCTGGCAGTCGCCGCAGTTGCCGACCGGCGGCGGCGTGCAATCCAGATCGTTGAAGCAGCCGCGGAAGATCTCGACGTTGCAGAACTGATCGAACGGGCCAGACATGACAGACGCCGTCGTTGGGGCTTGCCGGGTCGGAGCTGTCCGGGGAGCAGACGGTATCCTCGCAGGCATTCGTCGCCGTCGCCGCTCCAGCGACCGCGCAGCCACCCCCTGGGCAGCTCGAGTTCGTCACGCACGCCGCGCCGGCGTTGCTTCCGCCGATGCACCGCTTCCCGCCGCAGACCGCACCACCTGGGCAGTCGGCGTTCGACATGCACGGCTCGGCCGCCAGCGTCGCGCACGTGTCGCACGGGCAGTTCCGGCCGACGAACCCGGGCGCGCTGCAGGGGACGGCCGGCGTGAGCGTCGTGGTTCCCGTGCTTTGGTTGGGAATGATGATCTGGAGATTGCCGATGTTCGCGGCGTCGAGCGGCAGGCAGTCGTAGCTGAGCGTGCCGAATATGTCGTGATCTCCCGACACATCGCAGGGCTGCCCGGCACCGGTGCCGTAGGTACACGTGCCGGTCTTGACGCCGTCCCGCGGGGTCGGGTCGCCGAGACATCGTGGGCAGGCTTCGGCTTGCGTCGGTGAGGTGTGCGCCGCCGCGTCGAGATGGAGGAATACCTTGCTCTCACCGGCGTGCGGCCCGACCTCGGCGATGTTGATCGTGCCGACGATCGGCTCGGCGACGCGGTTCACGACGCACGCCGAGACTCCACCGGTCGTGAGCGGAAGCGGAGGTCCGTAGATGCACTCGCAGGTCTCCGGGTTCGCGCACGACGGCGCTTCGGGATTGCACACCGTGAACGAGCTCGTGTCCCGGTCGTCGACGTTCCAACAGAAGCAATTCTTTGCCGGTCCGGGAACCGCGACCGGTCCGGTGAAGTCGCAGACGCCGCAGGTTGGCGAGGCGGGGTTGGTATCGCAGTTGCTGAGGCGCATCGTGTTGAATATCGCCTCGTCGTCACCGGGAAGATCGTGTGAGATGCCCGTCCAGCCGGTGTCGCTGTCGCGGGTCGGCCGGTTGACGAACGCGATACGATCGGGGATCGGCAACGCAACGAAACAACCGCACGTGCAGAGCGACGTGCAGGGCGCGCCGTTGCAGGCGCCGTCGATCGCGCCGTCGCACTGCTCGCCGGGATCGAGCGCGGCGTTGCCGCAATTCGGCGGTGGTGTCGCCGTCGGG
Source organism: uncultured delta proteobacterium (assembly GCA_963846105.1). Taxonomy (GTDB): domain Bacteria; phylum Desulfobacterota; class Binatia; order UTPRO1; family UTPRO1; genus CAWJUT01. Next base: position 226,515 of record CAWJUT010000001.1, on the reverse strand, counting down.
ACGGCGGTTGGCGTGCGGGTCGGCGTCGGAGTCGAGGGTCCGCCGCCGCCGGTCACGAAGGACGGCACGCACAGCTCCTTCGGCTTCTTGGCATCCAGGCGCTCGGGCCCGAACTGGTTGTTGGTGAAGAGTCCCAGCCGCGCGGTGAACTTCGGCAGGCTCGTCTGGCGCACCTTGTAGCAGAGCAGATGGTCGGGGTGATTCTGCGCTCCAGGCTCCTCGTTGTTCTTGTTGGTCGCGACGCAGAGTCGCGAGGGCTTCATGACGTCCACCGTCATGGCGCCGAACTGATCCTCGATCGGGAGGCCGTTGACGCGCAGGAACTTCGGGGTGCCGCTGGTGACTTTCGTTTTGTAGCAGGTGAAATGATCGACCGCCGGGGCGACCGGCTCGGCCGGGTTGCCGACCAGGCTCTTCGCCGTCGGGACCTGGATGGCGATCGGCTTCTTTACATCGAGGAAGATGGTCCCGAACTGGTTGTCGACCTTCTGGTTGACGGCGGTCGTAAACTTGGTCGTCGGCTTGATCTTGTAGTCTTCGAGATGATCCGGGTGCGACGGCGCCGTCGGATCCTCGTCGTTCTTGTCCGTCGGAGCGCACAAGAGCTTCGGTGCCTTCACCGTGGCAGTCGAGCTGCGGTAGCGGTCGACGAGAGTGACCCCCACCTCGACGAATTTCAGCGTGCCGCTGGTCGTCTTCGCCTTGTAGCAGGTGAAGTGATCGGGCTGTGCGTCTGCCGGTGGGGTGGGACGCGCAAAAAGCGCGGCGGTGGCTAGAAGTGCAACCTGCCAGCGGAATCTCATGGCACGTCCTCCGTGATCAATGGTGTGCGGCAAGCGACAACGGCACAGCCGCGTTTAGAGGAGACCGTACTTGGCGCCCCGGTGGAGCGCTATCGCCCACTTGCGGGACACTGGCCGAAAACTCACGTGAGGCGTACTGCCAAAAACGTGGTAGGCGGCCCGAGCGCACTCGCCTCGCGCGCCATCGAGCCTCTCCTTCCTCTCTATCTATAAATAGCAGGGGAAGCGGGCGGTGCGCGGCTCGATTCGATCGCGCCAACCTCTTGCCGCTCGTTCGGAGCAGGGAGGAAAGACTGGCAAAGTGAGAGCAAACGCGGCCTGACACCGCGTATCGCATCTCACCCGGTCGCGGCGCTCGCCATCCGTTCGGTCAGCCGCTCGAACCGCACGAGCTCGCGCGCCATGCCGAGCGTCTCGGCCTCGGCGCGGCCGGCGGCGATGAGGTCGCGGGCGCGGGCGGCGTCGCCGGGGGCGTGGCGGTCGAGGAGCATCGACGCCCAGGCGCGGCGGGTGCGGACGACGTAGGGGCGCGCGCCGAGGCGCTCGTTCATCGCGAGGGCGTCGGCGAAGTGGCGCTCGGCGTCGTCCCAGCGACCGAGGCAGGCCGCGAGCATGCCGCATAAGGCCGTACGACCCCGGCAGCCGAGCATCCCCGCCAGCACATCCACCTGTCTGGCGACCGGGCGCAGCCGCTCGTAGAGCACGGCCGCCGCGGATCGGTCATGGAGGTCGCTGACCGCCTCGCTCAGATCACCATGTACGCGGTCCACGTCCAGTTGAGCGGGTGGTCGAAGCCGTTGGCGCGGAGGATGTCGACCTGCGCGCGCGCCTCCGCGAGCTGATCCGTCTCGGCAGTAGAGCCGCGCCAGGGCGGCTCGCCAGCGCGGGCATGTGCGGCATGGGCCTCGACGTTGGCGCGCATGGTGTCGAGCGAGCTCGCCGAGCCGGCCCTGGTTGTGCCGGAGGAGAAAGAGCTGAGCGCCGAAGGCGGTCGGCGCGTCGGGCTGGCCCCCAGCCATGCCGAGCTCGAAGGTCGCGAACACCTGTGCCTCCGCGTCGGGCGCGCCGCGCATCACGGCGAGCATCGTCCGTCCCATGCGGGCCCACCACGTGAAGAAGGGTTGCCGCAGCTCGCCCGCGAGCCGCTCGACCTCGGCGAGGGCGCGCTCCGCGCCGCCGATGTCGCCCGACTCGAGGAGGGCGCCCGTGCGATGGACCGCGGCATGCCATGCGAGCTCGCTGCTGCCGACCTCACCCGCCAACGCCGTCAGCTCGCCCGTGAGCGCGAGCCGCTCGGCGAGCGTGAACGGGTCGTTCATGGCGATGAGGCGCAGGATGAGCACCTGCGCCAGCCCGGTCCGGTCCCCGAGCCGCCGCGCAATGGCGACCGCCTCGCGCGTGAGCGCGTCGCGCCGCTCGCGATGGGGGGTGTAGACGAGCTCGACCGCGAGCTGGCCCAGCACGCGCGCTCGCAGCAGGCTGTCGGCGTCGCCGAGCGCGCCGCTCGCCTCCTCGTAGAGCGCGATCAGGCCTTCGTCGACGACGTTGGCGTTCGCCATGTACCCGCCGGCGCGGGCGTTCGCGAGCGCCGCGAGGGCGAGGCGCTCGCCGTCGCCGAGCGCGCGCGCCACGGCGGCCGCGTTCGCCACCGTCTCGCGGTAGCGGGTGTCGCCCCCCCGGCGCTGCGCATCGCCGAGCGCGAGCAGCAGATCGCACCGCAGCCGCTCGCCGTCCGGGTCCCGCGGCTCGAGCACGCCGAGCGCCCGCTCGAAGTGCGCCGCCGCCTCCTCGAACGCGAGATTGGCGAGCGCCCGCTCGCCCGCCTGGCGCGCGTAGCCGATCGCCTTTCCGACGTCCGCCGCCCGGGTCGCCGCGAGCCAGTGGTACGCCAGCTCCTCGATGCGCGCCCCGGGCGTCGTGCTCACGAGCTCCTCGAGTGCCTCGCCGACCCGCTGGTGCAGCCGCGCCCGTCGCGTCGCGCTCAGCTCCTCGTAGAGCGTCGTTCGGATGAGCGCGTGGCGGAACGTGAACTGCTCGGCGCCGCCACGCACCTCGCTCACCAGCGCCGCCGCCGTCGCCTCGTCGAGCGCGTCGAGCACCGCGTCCTCGCTCGTCTCCGCGATCTTCGCCAGCAGCGCCACGTCGAACTGCCGGCCGATCACCGCCGCGAGGCCGAGGATGCGGCTCGTCGCCTCCGACAGCCGCCCGAGCCGCCGCCCGATCACCTCGCGCACGCCCTCGGGGATGCCGAGCTCCGCGATCGCGCCCCGGTACGTCCAGCGCCCGCCCTCCTGGAACAGCGCGCCCGTTTCACTGAGGTGCCGGATCACCTCGCCGATGAAGAAGGGATTCCCCTCGGTCTCGCGCCGGATGGCGTGGGCGAGCGCGACGAGCGCGTCGTCGAGGTCGTGGCGCGCGACCGCCGCCACCAGCGTTTCGACCGCCGCGTCGTCGAGGCCGTGCAGCGCCACGCGCTCGACGCCGCTCTCCCGCCGGAGATCGGCCAGCACGGCGGTCAGTGGATGGGTGCGCGAGAGGTCCGTGTCGCGGTACGTGCCGATGACGAGCAGCCGCATCGGCTCGGCGGAGCGGACGAGATGCTTCAAGAGCAGCAGCTCCGGCGCGCCCGCCCAGTGGAGGTCGTCGAGCACGAGCACGATCGGGCTCTCCTGCGACGCGGCGGCGAGGAGGCCCGCCACCGCCTCGAAGAGGAGGAACCGCTCGGTCTCGGCCTCCGCCACCTGGGGCGCCGGCAGTCGGGGATGCGCTGCGCGAGCTCGGGCACGAGGCGGGCGAGCTCGCCGCGATGCGCCCGGACGTGCGCGGCGAGCACCGCCTCGGGCGCGTGCGCGACGTAGTGCCGCAGCGCCTCGACGAAGGGCCGGTACGGCAGCCCGACGTCCTCGTCGCAGGCCCCGAAGAGCACCGTGCCCGCCCGCGGCATGCGCGGCGCGCGCCGTCTCGGTGGCGAGCCGCGTCTTCCCGATCCCCGGCTCGCCGGCGAGCAGCACCACCTGGCGCTGCCCGTCCTTGCGCCTTCGCCCACGCGAGCGCGAGCGCCTCCGCTTCCTCTCCGCGCCCGAACATCGCGAACGCCGACCGGGCGCCGAGCCGGGGCGGCAGCGGGATGCCCGCGCCCGCGAGCGGCTCCCAGGCGACCGCGCACGCCGCGAGCGGCTCGGGCAGCCCCTTCAGCGCGATCTGCCCGACCGGCGCGAACTGTGCCCGCCGCGCCCGCGCGCGAGCACCCGCACGATGTCGGCGACGAGGATCTGCCCGCCCTCCGCCGCCGCGCACAGCCGCGCCGCCTCGACCAGCGGCATGCCGTGCGGATGCGTCCCCTCCCATGCGACGTCGCCCGCGCTGATGCCGATCCGCACGCCGACCGCCGTCTGGCCGGCGCGCCGCCCGTCGGCCGCGATCGCCTGCTGGATCGCCACCGCCGCCGCCACCGCGTCGGCCGCGCCGCCGAACGACGCCATGATGCCGTCGCCGAGGTCGTCGTGGAGCGTGCCGCGGTGGGCGGCGATCGCCTGCGCGAGCAGCCCGTGGTGGGCCTGGCGGTGCGCTTCGGCGCGCTCTTCACCGAGCGCCGTGCGCAACGTCGTCGAGCCGACGAGATCCGTGAAGAGGATCGTCGCGGTGCCGGTAGGGGTGCCGGCGGGTGAAGGGGACATCGCCCGGATCGTCTACTGCGTTCGCGGCCGCAGGGGCAAGGCCTCAGCTCGCGTCATCGCGAACTGCCCGGGACGCAATCCGCAACCCTTGCCAAGTATCTAGTCGGCTGAGCCGGCTCGAGTCCTGAGACTGTCTACAGATGAGCCTTCCACCAGGGCGCCCCGGTCTGACTGTACTTGGCGAGCGCCTGCGCCTTCGACGCGGCGGTCGAGCGAGTCGCCGCGGCGGCGGGCTTGTGGGTGGCGCTTCGCGTCTTGCGGCTGGCGGTCGCGCGCGCGCGTGACGGCGCCTTCTTGCTGACGGCCCTCGTCGCCGGCTTCTTGGCGACGCGACGAGCCGAGGCTTTCTTCGCGGCGGATTTCTTCCTCTTCATGAACGTGACGTGACCCCTTTCGACGAGTGTGCGAGGTGTGCCGTCCTTAGTCCAGGACGGCCCGAGCCGCAACCGTCTCAGCGCACGACGCGGTTGAGCTCGAAGATCGGCATCAGGATCGCGATCACGATGAACAGCACGACGCCGCCCATGAAGACGATCATGATCGGCTCGATGATGCTGGTCAGCGCGGTGACCGACGCTCTCGACCTCGCTGTCGTAGGCGTCGGCGGCCCTCGCGAGCATCGGCTCGAGCTCGCCGCTCTTCTCGCCGACCGCGATCATGTGCACCAGCAGCGGCGGGAAGAGGCCGCTCTCGCTTGAGCGGCGCGGCGATGCTCTGGCCCTCGCGGATGGCTGTCGCGCGCGTCCTCGATCGGCGTCGCTCAGCACGGTGTTGCCGACCACGTTGCTTGACGATGTCGAGCGCCTGCAGCAGCGGGATGCCGCCGCGCAGCAGCGTCGAGAGCGTGCGCGCGAAGCGCGCCAGCGCGACCTTCTTCAGCAGCCTTGCCGAAGTACGGGAAGGCGCAGCATCAGGCGGTCGAAGCGCAGGCGGCCGGCGGGGGTGCGCGTCGAGCGCCGCAGCGCCGCGACCGCCGCGAGCGCGAGCAGCGAGCATCAGCCACCACTAGCTGCGCCGCGGAAGCCGCTGACCGCGAGCAGCACGAGCGTCAGCGAGCGGCAGCTGCTGCTGCGTCTCCTCGAAGATGCGCGTCACCTTGGGCACGACGTAGGAGAGCAGGAAGAAGAGGATGGCGCTGCCGAGCACCACCATGACGACCGGGTAGGTGAGGGCGCCGCGCACCTTGCCGCGCAGCGCGCCTGGTTCTCGGTGTAGTCGGCGAGGCGCATCGAGCACGACGTCGAGCGCGCCGCTCGCCTCGCCGGCGCGCACCATGTTGACGTAGAGCGTCGTTGAACACGCCGGGGATGCGCCGTCAGCGCGTCGGCGAGCGTGCCGCCCTCGATCACCGCGCTCGCGCACCTGCGACAGGCGCTTCTGCTGCTCGCGCGTCGACTCTGCTCGACGAGCGCGCCGAGGCACTCGACCAGCGGCAGCGCCGGCGCCGACCAGGGTCGCGAGCTGGCGCGTCGTCAGCGGCGAGCTCCTGCGGCGGTGATGCGCTGGCCGAGACGACGCTCGCCGAAGCGCGACGCGCCGGCCGGCGGCGCGCCTGCTCGCGCTCTCGGCGAGGTCGGTCGGAAAGACCCCGTGCGGCGCAGCTTGACGCGCGCGCTCTTCGGGCTGTCGGCGTCGATGATGCCGCCGACCGTGCGGCCGTCGCGTCGAGACCCCTGTACGCGTAGACCGGCATGATCGCGCCTGCCTCTGCTCAGGAGTCGGCGGCGCGCTCGGCGCGGGCATTCACTGTGCCGCGGGACGCGGAACACTAGACGAGATCGTCCTGCGTCACGCGCAGGACCTCCTCGACGGTGGTCTGCACCGGCGAGCACCTTGTCGGCGCCGTCCTCGCGCAGCGTGTCATGCCCTTGGCCGTCGCCGCGCGGCGGATGGCGGCCGCGTCGGCGCTCTTCATGATCAGCGTTGCGCACGTCGTCGTCGATCGACGAGCAGCTCGTGGATGCCGGTGCGGCCGCGGTAGCCGGTCTGCTTGCAGTCGTCGCAGCCGGCGCCGCGGCGTAGACCGTGCGGCCCGCCGAGCCGATCGGCGCGTGAGGCCGAGCTGGCGCAGCTCCTCGGCCGTCGGGTCGGTACGACTCGCGGCAGCTCGGGCAGACGCGGCGCACCAGACGCTGCGCCATGACCGCGATCACCGACGACGACACCAGGAACGGCTCGATGCCCATGTCGACCAGGCGCGTGACCGCGCCGGACGAGTCGTTGGTGTGCAGGGTCGAGAACACCAGGTGGCCGGTGAGCGCGGCCTGGATCGCGATCTCGGCGGTCTCGCGCGTCGCGGATCTCGCCGACCATGATGACGTCGGGGTCCTGGCGCAGGATCGAGCGCAGGCCGCTGGCGAAGGTCAGCTCGATCTTCGGGATTCACCTGCATCTGGCCGACGCCGTGCAGCTGGTACTCGATCGGATCCTCGATGGTGATGATGTTCTTGTCGGTCGATGTTGATCGTGCGAGAGCGCGGCGTAGAGCGTCGTCGTCTTGCCGCTGCCGGTCGGGCCGGTGACCAGCACGATGCCGTGGCTCTGCTGGATCAGGCGCTCGACCAGCGTCGAGCTTGCGGCCGATCAGGCCGAGCTCGTCGAGGCTGAGCAGCGTCGCGGAGCGGTCGAGCAGACGCATGCACGACGCGCTCGCCGTACGCGGTCGGCACGATCGAGACGCGGATGTCGACGTCCTTGCCGGCGAGCTTGATGCGGATGCGCCCGTCCTGCGGCAGGCGCTTCTCGGCGATGTTGAGCCCGGCCATGATCTTCACGCGCGAGATGATGATCGGCTGGAAGCGCTTGGGCGGCGAGATGATGTCGTAGAGCATGCCGTCGATGCGGAAGCGCACGGTGAGCGTCGCGCTCGAACGGCTCGATGTGGATGTCGCTGGCGCGGTCCTTCACCGCCTGGAAGAGCAGCGAGTTGACCAGCCGGATGATCGGCGCCTCGTCGTCGGCGTCGAGCAGGTCGCGGGGCTCCTCGAGCTCGGTGGCGATCAGATCGAGGCGCTCTTCGTCGAGGTCGTCCATCAGCTCGGCGGCGCGAGCCGGACGCCAGGTCGTAGGCGCGGTTGATGGCGTCGATGAGCACCGTCGGCGGGCACGACCACGACCCGCACCGGGCATGCCGTAGCAGGACGCGCAGGTCGTCGATCGGCCGAGCGCGCGCGGATCGGCGATGGCGACCACCACCTCGTCGGCCTGACGATGCAGCGGCAGGACGGCGTTGCGTCGCGCATACTGCATCGGCAGGCGCCCGAGCAGCTCGGCGTCCACCTCGCCGGGTCCGATGCGCTCGGCGAACGGCAGCTCGAAGCTCGCGGCGAGGTCGCGCGCGGTGCTGGCGCTGGTCGTCGCGGCCGCCGTGCCGGGCGCGGTGTTCACCACCGCCCGTGGCGGGGCCGGAGCGCTCTTGGCGGGGGTGGCCATCGGTTGCATCTCAGTGCCCGGACGCGCCGCTCGCTTGCGCGGCGCGCGCGGCCCCGAGCTGGAGGACGATCGTAGCACCCCGATGCTCGAGGACATAGGCGGGCGGCCGGGCGGTCTTCAGGTCGATCACGAGGCGCATCCGCCCGCGATGGTGCGCGACCCGAACCTGCTTGATGAGCGGATCGATGACCGGAACCATGTCGACGGTCTTGGCGGGGGCGCTCACGCCGAAGGCATCGATGACGTAGCGCGCCCGGGTTCTCCAGGGCGTAGTGGGTGACGCGCCTCGGGGTGGCGCCGACGTCGAGACTGATCACCGCCCCGTCGGGTTGCCGATCGACGTTGATGCTGGCGAGCGCGAGCGCGGCGCTGCCCGCCTCGTCGGCGGTCGCGCCCGTGTCCGCGGCGTCGGCCGGCTCGCTCGCGAGATCCTCGGACAGCTCGAACGACGGCCTGTCGAGAGGATCCGGAATCCGCTTCGGCGCTCCCGATCGCTCCAGGGCGCTGCGGAAGCGGTCACGTTCGGCGGTCGAGAGCGCGGCGACGTCGACCTCGTCCTTGAGGATGTGCGGGGTCAGGAAGATGAGCAGGTTGATCTTGTTCTTCGTGCTCTCGGTGTTCTTGAAGAGGTTGCCGACCACCGGGATGTCGGAGATGAACGGGACCTTGCTCTCGCGCGACGTGATCGAGTCCGAGATCAAGCCGCCGATCACCACCGTCTGCCCATCCTTGACGGTGATCGTGGTGCTGGCGCTGCGGATCGTCGTCGTCGGTCCGACCTCGTCGGCGTCGAGCAGGGGGTTCGGCACGAGCGCGGACACCTCCTCGAACAGCGCCAGGCGGACGATCGCGCCCTCGGAGATCTGCGGCGTGAGGCGCAGCGTGATGCCGACGTCCTCGCGCTCGATGGTGGAGAAGGTGTTGGAGAGGTTGGTCTGGTCGGTCGAGCGACTGGCGACGAACGGTACGTTCTGCCCGACGATGATCTCGGCCTCCTCGTTGTCGGTGGTGAGAATGTTGGGTGCCGAGAGGATGTTGACGTCGGTGCTGTTCTGGAGCGCGGTGAGCAACGCGACCTGCGCCGGAACCTTGGTGCCGTCCGGCAACGTCACCGTCTGATCCGAGACCGCCGCCAGCACCAGTCCCGACAGGGACGCGGGATTGATGAGCGCGGTGTTGAGGTTGCGGAGATCGACGCGCCCGAGGCCGACGCCGTTGCCGAGATCGACGCCGCCCTGCGTCTCGATGCCGAGCTGGCGGAGGCGGTCGAGCGTCACCTCCAGGATGATCGCCTCGACGTAGACCTGGCGGCGGCGGATGTCGAGCTTCTCGATCACGCCGAGCAGCAAGGCATAGTCCTCGGGCGCGGCGGTGATGATGAGCGCGTTGGTGGCGGGATCGGCGGTGATGCGCACGTCGCTGCTGAACTCGATCGGCGGCTGGCCGGTCTGGCCGCCGGGTTGCTGCGGCGGTTGGTTGGCTTGCCGGCGCCGCTCCATGGTGGCGCGCCGGAGACTGCTGCCAGACTGGCGGCGCTGCCGGCCGCCGACACCCGGCTGGCCCTGGGCCTGGCCGCGCGGTGCCCGCGCGCCGCCGCCACCGCCGCCGCTGGCGCCGATCACGTCGAGCAGGACCGGCAGCATGTCCTCGGCGTTGGCGTATTTGAGGTAGTAGACGTTGATGCGTCCGGTGCCGGGCGGGAGCGGCACGTCGAGGCGCTCGACCAGGGCCGTGATCTGCTCCATCTGCTCGGCGGCGGCGCTGACGATGAGGGTGTTGGTGCGGTCGTCGGGCGTGAGCTTGAAGGCGCGGATCTGTCCGGTCTGGAGCGGGCGCTGTCCTTGCCGGCGGCGCCGGTTGGCCGGCAGGCGCCGCCTTCTCCTCGAGCACCATCTGGATGGTTTCCGCGAGCTCGCTCGCGGTCGCGTGCTTGAGATGCAGAAGTTTCGTGCGGCGGCGCGAGCTCGCGACGTCGAGCTCGGCGATCAGGCGCGTCAAGCCGTTCGAGGTTGGCGGCGGAATCAATGATGATGAGCGAGTTGGTCTGTGGATAGGCCGTGATGAGGCCGTCTTTCGAGACCAACGGCTGGAGCGCGGTTCCCACCTCGGATGCATCGACCTGACTGAGCGGGACGAGGCGGGTGACGTACTCCTCGTTGGGGAGCGGGGATTCCGGCTCCGTCAGCGTGCGGAGGCTCGTCTCCTTGGCGTCTTTGGTCGGAATGATGCGGATCGCCGCGCCGCTCGGCACGGTCGTGAAGCCCTTCACCTGCAGCACCGCCTGAAAGACCTGGTAGGCCTCGTCGGGGGTGATCTTGGTCGGCGACACCACGCTCACCTTGCCCTGGACGCGGTCGTCCATGACGAAGTTCTTGCCGGTGATCTCGCCCATGAACTTGACCAGGACGGCGAGATCGACGTCCTGGAAGTCCATGGTGATGTAGCGCTCGCCGTTGGCCTCGACGACCTGCGGTCCGGTCGAGCCCGCGGTCGTGTCCGCCGGCTCGGAGGGTGCCGGCGCGCGGGCTGCCGCTGGCGTCGGCGCGGCCACCGGGCTGAAGAGCGCCGGCAGCGTCGGCAGCGGGACCGGCGTCTCCTCAGCGGACGCGAACGCGCCCGTGAGCGCCATCGGCGCCGCCGCGACAAGCGTCGCTAGTGTCGCATGAAAGAGTCGTCGCGCTCTCTGCACCCGCCACCGTCCCACTGCCCGCGCTTAGCGAATCTCATACGAGAAACTCTTGCTCTGCTTGTTGCGTTGCAGATCGAGGGCGATGTGGCCCTCGTTCTGCAGCTCGGTGAACAACGACATCGCCTTGGTCGGATCGGTGAGCTCGACCCCGTTGACGCGCTGGACGATGTCGCCGTTCTGCAGGCCCACCTTCTCGAAGACCGAGCCGGGCTTGATCGCGAACACGCGGAACCCGGTGGTCTTGCCGTCCTCGAAGTGCGGCACGGCGCGTGCCTGCGTGAAGACCTCGTTCATGTTCTCGACCGTGCGCTCGACCTCGCGGCGGTCGATGACGTACTTGTTGTCGGCCGTCTTGCGGATACGCTCGCCGCTCGCGGCGGCCGCGCCCCGGCGCCGGTGCGCCACTCGCCGGCCCGCGCGCCGCCGAGATCTCGAGCACCTCTTCCTCGCCGCCGCGCTCGAGGATGACGCGATCCCACTCGACGCGCTTCAAGACTGCCGTGTCGAGGACCGAGTCGCCGACGCGGTAGAGCCCCTGCCGGCGTGCGGCGAGATCCTCGATGACGGCGAAAGAGCCCTGCGGATCTTGCCCCATCGCCGTCCCCCAGAGCTTGACGTTGAGATCGGTCCGCTTGGCGTCCACGCCGCTCGTGGGCACGGTTCCCTTCACGGCGTTGAAGACGTCGCGCTCGTAGATCAGCGCGTAGGCCGACTCGGGTTGCGCCTGGGCGGGCGGCGCCACCAGCGGCGCGCTCGTCACCCGCGTCTGCGGACGGTCGAGGCGCGTGGCGATCAGCGAGTTCACGATGCGCGCCCCGAAGTAGGCGATCATCGCCAGCATGATCAGATTGGACGCAACCAGCGCTGGGCGCCACGAAACCATGAACATGCTAGCGACCGTATAGGGGAAACAAATCCAGCGTTCAAGCGAGGTTGCGTGACGGGTCGCGCGACGGTGCGGTTGTCTTTCGACGCGGCGCGCCGCATAAGAGCAGAGATGGACGAGGCGGAGCAGAGGTCGGACGTCGAGGAGCACGAGCAGGTTGCGGTGCGGCGGAAGAAGCTCGCCGAGCTGCGGGCGCTCGGCTGCGCCGCGTACCCCAACGACTTTCGGCCGCGCGACACCGCGGACGACCTCGCGTCACGCTACGGGGCGGCATCGGCCGCCGAGCTCGACGCGACGCCGGTCACGGCGAGCCTGGCCGGCCGCTTGATGGCGATCCGGGACTTCGGCAAGGCGGCGTTCGCCCAGCTGCAGGATCAGAGCGGGCGGCTGCAAGTCTACGTGAAGCAGGACGAGGTCGGCGAGCACGACTTCGCGGTCTTTCGCCAGCTCGATCTCGGCGACATCGCGGGCTTCGAGGGGCGGTTGTTCCGTACCCGGACCGGCGAGACGACGCTGCTCGCCACGACGGTCCACTACCTCGCCAAGGCGCTGCGTCCGCTGCCCGAGAAGTGGCACGGCCTGACCGACGTCGAGATGCGCTACCGCCAGCGCTATCTCGATCTGCTCGTGAACCCCGACGTGCGCCAGGTCTTCCGCGCCCGCGCCGAGATCCTCCACGCCGCGCGCGAGTTCTTTCGCGCCCGCGGCTTCCTCGAGGTCGAGACCCCGATGATGCAGGCGATCGCCGGCGGCGCGCTGGCGCGTCCGTTCGTGACGCACCACAACGCCCTCGACCTCGATCTCTATCTGCGCATCGCGCCCGAGCTCTACCTGAAGCGGCTGGTGGTCGGCGGCTTCGACCGCGTCTTCGAGCTCAATCGCAGCTTCCGCAACGAGGGCGTCTCGACCGAGCACAATCCCGAGTTCACCATGCTCGAGTTCTACCAGGCGTATGCCACCTACGAGGATCTGCTCACGATCACCGAGGAGCTGGTGGCGGCGCTGGCGACGCAAGTCACGGGAGGACTGCGCGTGCTCGTACGGCGAGCACGAGATCGATCTCACGCCGCCGTGGACGCGGCTCGCGTTGAAGGACGCGGTGGCGCAGCGCGACCGGTCTCGCACGCGCCGAGGTCGACGACCCGGCCCGGCTGCGTGCGCTGGCCGCCGAGCGCGGGATTGCGCTGCCCGCTGGGGCGCCCCATGGCAAGGTGCTCGCCGAGGTGTTCGAGAAGACCGCGGAGGATGGACTGGTGCAGCCGACGTTCATCGTCGACTATCCGGTCGAGATCTCGCCGCTGGCGCGACGCAGCGAGCGCGACCCCACGCTCGTCGACCGCTTCGAGCTCTACATCGCGGGCCGCGAGATCGCCAACGGCTTCTCGGAGCTGAACGACCCCGACGACCAGCGCGCGCGCTTCGAGGCACAGCTGCAGGCGCGGCGCGGCGGTGACGAGGAGGCGCACGTGATGGACGAGGACTACGTGCGCGCGCTCGAGCACGGCATGCCGCCGACCGCGGGCGAGGGTATCGGCATCGACCGCCTGGTGATGCTGCTCACCAACGCGCCTTCGATCCGCGACGTCATCCTTTTCCCGCTGCTCCGTCCGGAGAGGCGCTGAGGCGACGGTGGGCTACGAGCTGATGGTCGGGCTTCGCTACCTGCGCGCCCGGCGCCAGGAAGCGTTCATCTCGCTCATCACGGTGATCTCGATCGTCGGCGTGATGATCGGCGTGATGACGCTCAACATCGTGCTGGCGGTGATGACCGGCTTCGAGGAGGACCTGCGCGACCGCATCCTCGGCTTCAACCCGCACATCGTGCTGGTCTCCTACGCCGGCACCATCCGCAACGCCGACGACGTCGTGGCCAAGGTGCGCGCCACCGAAGGGGTGCTCGCGGCCGCCCCGCTCGTCTACAGCCAGGTGATGCTGTCGACCGGCCAGAGCGTCTCGGGAGTGGTCGTGCGCGGCGTGCCGCCGGGACTCGACGACGCGATCGTCGATCTGAAGAAACACCTCACCTCCGGCACGATCGAAGGGCTGGGCGCCGAGTTCGAGGTGCCACTGAGTGCCGGCGACGAGGCGCTGCCGGCCGCCGCCAAGGGCGCGACGCCACCCGCGACGGTGAAGCTCACCGGCGTCATGATCGGCCAGGAGCTCGCCAAGCAGCTCGGGCTCGAGGTCGGCGATCCGGTGAGCGTGGTGTCGCCGATCGGGACGCCCTCGCCGGTCGGCATGATCCCCAAGGTGAAGCGGTTCGTGGTCGCCGGCACCTTCGACTCCGGGATGTTCGACTACGACTCCTCGCTCGTCTACATGGCGCTCGCCGACGCGCAGCGCTTCTTCGGACTCGGCGACGGCATCACCGGCGTCGAGGTCCGGGTCGCCGACGTCTACCGCGCCCAGGAGGTGGCGCGCGCCATCGAGCGCACCCTCGGCACGCCGTTTCGCGCCCGCGACTGGATGGAGGTGAACCGCAACCTCTTCCTGGCCTTCAAGCTCGAGAAGGTGGTGTACTTCATCGTCCTGCTGCTGATCGTGCTGGTCGCGGCCTTCAACATCGTCGCCACGCTGATCATGGTGGTGATGGAGAAGCGCAAGGACATCGCCATCCTGAAGTCGATGGGCGCGACCAACCGCTCGATCGCGCGCATCTTCATGCTCAAGGGCTTGATCGTCGGCACCGTCGGCACCTTGCTCGGCGTGCTGGGTGGCTCGGCGGCTGCTTGCTCCTCAGCCGCTACCAGTTCGTCGAGCTGCCGAAGGACGTCTTCTACGTCTCGACCCTGCCGGTGCGCATCTACGGCGAGAACTTCGCGCTGGTGGCGCTGGCCTCGGTGGCGATCTGTCTGTTGGCGACGATCTACCCGGCGCGGCAGGCCGCGGGCCTGGCGCCCGTGGAGGTGATCCGCTACGAGTAGGCGCCGTTGATCGCGCTGCGCAACCTGACCAAGGAGTACGTCGACGGTCCGCGGGTGGTGCGCGTGCTCACCGGCCTCGACCTCGCGATCGCGGCCGGCGAGCGGGTGGCGATCGTCGGTGAGTCCGGGGTCGGAAAGAGCACGCTGCTGCACATTCTGGGCACGCTCGACCGGCCGACGAGCGGCGAGGTGTGGTTCGATGGCGAGGATCTGGCGACGAAGAGTGACCGCGACCTGGCGCTCTTCCGCAACCGGGAGGTCGGGTTCATCTTTCAGTTCCATCATCTGCTGCCGGACTTCACGGCGCTCGAGAACGTCATGATGCCGGCCCTGATCGGGGGAGTCGCGCGCGACGAGGCGCGCCGGCGCGCCACCGAGCTGCTCGAGCGCGTCGGTCTGGCGGAGCGTGTCGACCACAAGCCGGGCGAGCTCTCGGGCGGCGAGCAGCAGCGGGTGGCGGTGGCGCGCGCGCTCGTGCAGTCGCCGCGCGTGGTGCTCGCCGACGAGCCGACCGGCAACCTCGATCCGGCGACCGCGGGAGGAGTCCAGGATCTCCTGATCGAGCTCAACCACGAGCGCCATCTCACCCTCGTGATCGTGACACACAGCGCCGCGCTCGCCGGCGCGATGGACCGCACGCTCAGGCTTGCGGCTGGCCGGATCGGCGCCGAAACGGTGCACGCGGCCGCGGTATGAAACGCGCTGTGGGGGAGGCGGGGATGAGAGTTCGTGAGCGGATCCCACTCCCATCGATCGACCCACGAGCCCTGATGCGAGCCGTCGTCTCGACGTTGGCGCTCGCCGCGGTGCTCGGCGCAACGCCCGCGGCCGCGGCCGAGCCGCGCGTGATCGCGCGCGTGCTCGTCGAGGGGAACGCGCGGGTGGAGGACGAGGCGATCCGCCTGCACGTCAGAGCCGGCCCGGCGCAGCGCCGAACCCGGCGACGATCGACTCCGACGTGCGGGCGATCTACGCCATGGGCTTCTTCGACGACGTCGAGGTCGAGCGCCGCGACGAGGCCGACGGCACGGTCCTGGTCTTCCGCGTCCAGGAGCGGCCGCTGATCAACGCCGTGACCATCGAGGGCAACAAGAAGATCGAGACCGAGGACCTCGAGGCGGCGCTCAAGGTCCGGCCGAACACGATCCTCGACAGCGAGAAGATGCGGCGCGGCATCGCCGACGGCAAGAAGCTCTACGAGGAGAAAGGCTACCTCGACGCCACGATCACGCCACGCGTCGATCCGGTTGCGGGTGCCGAGAGCGAGGCGACCATCACGTACGTCGTCAACGAGGGCAAGCTCGTCCGCATCCAGCACATCGAGATCGAGGGCAACAAGGCGTTCTCCGACCGCAAGCTCAAGCGCGCCATCACCACCAGCGAGGAGTGGATGCTGTCGCGCTTCACCGGCGCCGGCGTGCTGAACGCCGAAGTGCTCAAGACCGACACCGAGCGGCTCACCGCCTGCTACTACGACAACGGCTACATCAACGTGCAGGTCGACGAGCCCAAGGTCGAGCGCCGCGACGACGGGCTCTACGTCACGATCAAGATCGACGAGGGTCGAGCAGTTCACGGTCGGCGCCGTCGATTTCGGCGGCGACGTCCGCCCCGACGTGGATCTCAAGACCGACCTCGAGCTCACGCAGGGCGAGATCTTCCGCACCAGCAAGCTGCGCCAGGACATCTTGAAGATCACCGACCGCTACGGCGACCTCGGCTACGCGTTCGTCAACATCGAGCCCGAGACCGAGATCGACAACGAGACCAAGACCGTCGACGTCACCTACCGGATCGACCAGGGCCCGGAGGTGATGATCGACAAGATCGTGATCACCGGCAACACCAAGACGCGCGACAAGGTGATCCGCCGCGAGATGAAGGTCGAGGAGCAGGAGCGCTTCTCCGGCACCAAGCTGAAGAAGAGCCGCGACGCGCTCAATCGCCTCGGCTTCTTTCAAGAGGTCAACCTCACCACCCAGCGTGGACGCAGCGAGGACAAGCTCAACCTGCAGGTCGACGTGAAGGAGGGCCAGACCGGAGCGCTCACGGCGGGCGCGGGCTTCAGCTCCGCGGACAACCTCCTCTTCAACGCGCGCATCTCGGAGAACAACCTGTTCGGGCGCGGCCATCGCGTGGTGCTGAACGCCGACTTCGGCACCATCCGGCAGAACTTCATCGCCAGCTTCACCGAGCCGTAGCTCTTCGACATCCCGCTCTCGACCACCCTCGACGTCTTTCGCTGGCGGCTCGAGTTCGACGACTTCACGCGCGGTGGTACGGGCGTCAGCGTCCGCACCCTCTACCCGCTCACCGCCCTCGGCTACGAGGAGCTCTTCCACCGCTGGTCGCTCGAGGAGGTGCGGGTCGGCGCCGAGTACCGCCTCGAGGATGCCGAGATCACCGACATCGCGCGCCGCTCGCCGCCGAGCGTGGTCGCCGAGGAGGGGCAGAGCATCACCAGCAGCATCCGACCGATCATCTCGCGCAACACGCTCAACAGTCTCTTCGATCCGACGCGCGGCTCGTTCCAGGAGATTTCGCTCGAGTACGCGGGTCTCGGCGGTGAGAGCGAGTTCGTCAAGGCCGACGCGCGCATGCGCTTCTTCTGGCCGATCTATCGCTCGGCCGCGCTCGGCACCTTCGTCTACTCGATCGGCGGCACGATCGGGTTCGGGCGCGGCGACCGCGGCAACAGTGGCGACGAGCTGCCGCTCTTCGAGCGCTACTTCCCGGGCGGCATCAACTCGGTGCGCGGCTTCGCCTCGCGCACGCTCGGCCCACGCGAAGCCATCCGCGACCCGCAGGGCCGGGAGATCGACACCGACCCGATCGGCGGCAGCCAGCAGCTCGTCGTCAACAACGAGATCATCTTCCCGATCGTCGAGCCCCTCGGTCTGAAGGGCGTCGTCTTCGTCGACGCCGGCAACGCGTGGCTGGCCGACGACGGGTACGACTTCGGCGACCTGCGCTATGCGGTCGGCGGCGGTGTGCGCTGGCTGTCGCCGCTCGGGCCGATCCGGATCGAGATCGGCATTCCGCTCAACAAGGAGAGCGACGAGAAGAGCAGCGTCGTGCTCTTCTCCTTCGGTTCACCATTGTAAGGAGGGATTCATGATTCGTGGAAGTCTGTTCGTCGCCGCGCTGCTGACACTCCTGACACTCGCGCCCCCCGCGTTCGGCGAGAGCAAGGTCGGCGTCCTCGCATACGGCGCGCGCGCTCAAAGAGTCGGCGATGGGCAAGAGAGCGCAGGAGCAGTTCCGCGGCGAGGGCGAGAAGATGCTCGAGCCGATCAATCGGTTGCGCGAGCAGGTCGACAAGCTGAAGGACGACCTCAAGAAGAAAGCCACCGTGCTGTCCGATGACCAGCGGCGTACGATGGCCGACGAGATCGACCGGAAGGATCGCGAGTCGAAGCGCAAGCTCGAGGACATGCAAGTCGAGCTCCGCAAGAAGGAAGCCGAGACGATGCGCGGGCTCCAGGAGCAGCTCGCGGGGGTGGTCGACGAGATCGGCAAGCGCGACAACTACACGCTGATCTTCGAGAACGTCGTGACGGTCTACTACGCGGACGCGATCGACATCACCGACGAGGTGATCAAGATGCTGGACGCCCGCGGCAGGTAGGCAGGCGGGCCCGCCGCCGCGCGCGGCGACGTTGCATGCGCGATTCTGAGGACACCGCAGCGGCTGAGGCGAGTGCGGTCGACGCGGCGCTGGTCACGCGCCTGCTGCCGCACCGCTACCCGCTCGTCCTCGTCGACCGCGTCGTCGCGTTCGAGGACGGCACGCGCATCGTCGGGCGCAAGAACGTCACCGCCGACGAGCCGTTCTTCGTCGGTCACTTTCCCGGGCGTCCGGTCATGCCGGGCGTGCTCATCTGCGAGGCGCTGGCGCAGGTCGGCGCGCTGTTGGCGGCGCGCTCGCGCGATGGCGTCGGCCCCGGCAGAGCGCTCGCGCTCACCGGGCTCGAGCGCGCCCGCTTCCGTCGACCAGTAGTCCCCGGTGATCAGCTCGACCTCGAGGTGCGGGTGCTGGCGCGCGGGACGAGCGGATGGCGCTTGCGCGGCGTCGCGCGCGTCGGCGACACGGTTGCCGCCGAAGCGGATTTCACGGCCGGTGACGTGCCGGCGGAAGCGCCGCCCGCGCTCCATCCGACCGCGATCGTGGCGGCGGGGGCGGAGTTGGCGGTCGGCGTGCAGGTCGGCCCGTACGCCGTGATCGGGCCGCACGTGCGGATCGGCGCCGGCAGCACCGTCGGCCCGCACGCGGTGATCGACGGCCGCACCACGATCGGACGGCAGAATCGTATCTTCCAGCTCGCCAGCGTCGGCGCCGAGCCGCAGGATCTCAAGTATCGCGGTGAGGAGAGCCGGCTCGAGATCGGTGACCGCAACATCATCCGCGAGTTCGCCACTCTCAACCCGGGGACCGAGGGCGGCGGCATGGTGACCTCGATCGGCGACGACAACCTCCTGATGGTCTATTCGCACGTCGCCCACGATGCACGCATCGGCAGCCATTGCGTGCTCGCCAACAGTGTCGCGCTCGCCGGACACGTGACGATCGAGGACTACGTGATCGTGGGCGGGCTCGCGGCCATCCACCAGTTCGTGCGCATCGGGGAATCGGCGATTCTCGGCGGCGGCGCGATGGTGATCCACGACGTGCCGCCGTTCTGCGCCGCTTCCGGTGACCGCGCCAAGCTGCGCGGCTTGAACCTCGTCGGCTTGAAGCGACGTGGGCTCAAGGCACCGCAGTTGCGCGCCATCAAGCACGCCTACCGGATGCTGTTCGCGTCGGAGCTGCCCTTCGCCGAGGCGCGAGCGCGGGTCGCGGCCGAGCTGAGCGACAGTCCGGAGGTGCAGCGCCTGCTCGCGTTCATCGCCGCCTCGGAACGCGGCGTCACTCCGGCGGCGCGTCGTGGCGGCGCGAGCGAGGACGACGACGGTGGCGACGCGGACTGAACGCATCGGTCTGATCGCCGGCAACGGACGGTTCCCGTTGCTGTTTGCCGAGACCGCACGCCGGCGAGGCGTTCCGGTGGTGGCGGTGGCGCATCAGGGCGAGACCCCCGAGGAGATCGCGTCCCTGGTCGACGAGCTCACGTGGGTGCGGGTCGGCGAGCTCGGCAAGATCATTCGGGTATTCAAGCGTGCCGGCGTGCGCCGCGCGGTGATGGCGGGCGGCATCAAGAAGCCGCGCCACCTGGCTGACATGCGCCCCGACTTCCGCGGCGCCGCGTTCCTCGCCCGCACGCGCAGCCTGAAGGACGACGTGCTGCTGCGCGGCGTTGCGTCGGAGCTCGAGCGCGATGGCATCGAGGTGGTCGAGTCGACGCTCTTTCTCGGCGATCTCGTGCCGGCGGTCGGTACGCTCACGCGTCGCCAGCCGAACGCGCGCGAGTGGGAGGACATCCGCTTCGGCTTCAGGGTCGCGAAGGACATCGGTCGCTGGGACATCGGCCAGAGCGTAGTGGTGAAGCGCGGTGCGGTGCTGGCGATCGAAGGCATCGAGGGCACCGACCTGGCGATCAGACGCGGCGGCGACCTCGGACGCGGCGGCGTCGTGGTGGTGAAGGTGAGCAAGCCGACACAGGATTTGCGCTTCGACGTCCCGGCCGTGGGCGCGACCACGATCGACGTCTTGCGCGAGGTCGGCGGCCGCGCGCTCGCCCTCGAAGCCGGGCGCACCTTGATGCTCGACCGGGCGTCGCTGATCGCGACCGCCGATCAGGCCGGCATCGCGGTGGTAGCGCTCACCGCACCGGAGTGACATGCTGGCGCCGGTATCGGCGCCGTGGCGCACCGCCCCCGTCCAAAGGGGCAGTCTGCATTGCCGACTTACCGCATCGGGCGGCTTTGCGACGTTCGGATCGTGCAAAAACGCCAGCAACACACAGTGGCAGTGGCATGTCAGTTGCACTGATTCGAACGAACGCCCGTGAAAGACGTCGTCCCACATAGGCATCCGCTCGTCGGTGTCATGCAGACCGAGAAGATCATCGCCTTCTGCCGCGTGCTCCTGGCGGCGGCGACCCTGGCGGTGGCGGTCGTCGATCCGATGCAGCCCTCGTATCGGCCCGACCTCGGCTTGATGGTCCTGGCCGCCTACGTCGTCTTCAGCGCCCTGGTGTTCTGGTTGGTGCGGGCCGAGCACGTGCGCGGGGTGCGCGCGGGGCCGTACTCGGTGGTGGCGGACATCTGCTGGATCGTCGCGATCACGCTCTTCACGGAGCGCGGCGCGACCCCGTTCTTCCTCCTCAACGTCTTCGTGATCTCGAGCGTCAGCGTGCGCTGGGGTTTCGTGGTGGCGGCGCCGATCACCGTACTGCTCGCGCTCCTCTATCCCGCGCTCATCTTCTTCGCGAGCCGCGTGCTCGATCCCGAGGTCTTCACCTTCCACCGCGCCCATCTCTTCCGCCCGGTCTACCTGGTCGCGCTCGGCTATCTGGTCGGCTACCTCGGCGAGCACGAGCGCCGCTCCAAGCGGAAGCTGGCGTTCATGCTGGATCTGACCGGGGCGTTCCGGCGCCCTCGCTCCATGGGCCGGACGCTGACGCGCCTGATGCTGCGGGTGTTGCGTCACTTCGACTCGTGGCGCGGCGTGCTCGTGCTGCGCGATCCCGAAAGCGGCAACTTCTTCACCTGGGACATGAGCCGCGACAGCCGCGTGCGCGTGCGACTCCGCATCACCAAGGCGGACCCTCTGCCGTTCCCGTTCGCGAGCACCACCGAGGCGTTGCTCGGCAACGGCTTGCAGCCGGGCGCGGGCAACGCCTTCTGCTACGACGTGGTGAGCGGCGCGATGCAGCGCAAGGCCATCGTTCCCGACATCCGCCTTCCCGACGGCGGTCCCGTGCAAGCGTTGCTGGCGGCTCCGGTCCTGATCCAGAACGAGCTGCGCGGGCGTGCGATCGTCGTCGGCCAGGGCCGGCGTCGCTTCACGCGTGAGGACCTCGAGTTCCTCCTCCTCATCGTCGGTCAGGCCGCGACCGCTCTCGAAGCCGCGCGCCTGCAGCAGAAGGCGGGCGAGGTGGCGGTGCTCGAGGAGCGCTCGCGCATCGCCCGCGACCTGCACGACGGCTTCATCCAGTCGCTCGCCGGTATCGACCTGCGGGTCGAGGCGTGTCGCAAGCTCGTCGAGCGCGACCCGGCGCGCGTGCCGCGCCAGCTCGAGGAGCTGCACCAGATGGTGGACCGCGGCTACCGCGAGGTGCGCCACTATTTGACGGTGTTGCGCAGCGCCAGTCGGCACGCCGACGATCTGTGCGCCACGCTCGATCAACTGGTCGCCGAGTTCTCCATCCGCGAGCACCTGCGCGTCGACCTCGAGCTGCCGCCGACCGACCCGGCGTTGCCCACCGCCACCGTCTACGAGCTGGCGCAGATCGTCCGCGAAGCGCTCGGCAACGCGGTCCGCCACGGGCGGGCCAGCCAGGCGGTGGTGCGGCTCTCGGTGTACGCCTCGCATTGTCACATCGTCATCCGCGACAACGGCCGTGGCTTTCAGGGCCCGCGCGATGTCGACGCCGACGGCTACCTGGCGGCGTCGGCGGCGCCGTGGTCGATCCGCGACCGCGCCGCGGCGCTCGGCGCGGCACTGCGCGTGCGCACCCGCGCCGCCGAAGGCGTGGAGATCTCGCTGCTGGTTCCGCGCACGGCTCCCGCCGAGGCCGACGCGCCGTCGAGGAAGCTCGCGTGACGATCCCCGCCCGCAAGCGGCGCGTCGTGCTGGTGGACGATCACACGCTCTTTCGCGAGGGCCTGCGTACCATCCTCCAGATGGAGGACGACATCGAGGTGGTCGCCGACGTCGAGAGCGCGGAGGACATCGTCGAGCTGGTGTGGCAGCTCAAGCCCGACCTCCTGCTGCTCGACATCCGCATGCCGCAGGGGAGCGGTCTCGACGCCGTTCCGGCGGTGGTGCGGATCAGTCCGGAGACGCGCGTGCTGGTGCTCACGGCGTGCGACGAGCAGGAAGAGCACGTGCGCGCCTTGATGCTCGGCGCCAAGGGCGTCGTCCTCAAGGACTCGGCGCGGCAGACGCTCATGCAAGCGATCCGCACGGTCTGTCGCGGCGGCTTCTGGGTCGACCCGCGCATGCGTCGCGCCCTCGGCGACGAGGTCGGCGGCGGCGAGGACAAAGGCGAGCGACGGGGCCAGGTCGGCCTCACCGACCGCGAGCTCGAGATCGTCCGCCTGGTCGCGGCCGGCCGCAAGAACAAAGAGGTGAGCGCCGCCCTCGGCATCAGCGAGCGTACGGTCAAGACGCACCTCCAGAACATCTTTCAGAAGCTCGGCGTGCGCGACCGCGTGGCGCTCGTGATGTACGCGTTGCAGCACGGCTTGACCGAAGGCGCGTAGACGACGAACGCGCGGGCGGCGGATTGTGATTGCAGCCAGGCCCGTCGTCGCGCTACTCATCCTCCACCTCGTCCTCACACCACGAAAGGAGATCTAGAATGAGGAGATCGATGTTCATGGTCGCCGCCGCTGGCAGTCTCTTCCTCAGCGCGGCATCGGCTCCAGCGGTGCACGCCTTCGACCTGACCGGCACCTGGATCGGCAAATGGGCGTGCAAAGGCTTCGACGGAGAGAAATTCAAGGTCGGCAACAAGGAGAGCACGCTTCAAATCGTTCAGACCGGCGATACGCTCATCGCCTCGATCGACGCCGGCGCCTTCGTCTTCAACGGCGGGGTGCTCACCGACAACGTCAAGCCGGAGAAGGGTGAGGTGGTGCTGAACCAGTGCGGGACCGACAACCTGCCGCTGGCAGGCACGGAAGAAAGCGAGATCATGCGCGCGAGTGTGAAGACCAAGCTCGACAGCCTCGAAGGCGAGCTTCAAGGCGCTGTCGGTCTATGAGCTCGGCGTCTCCTCGCGAGACGGGGACATGCAAATACAGCTACAAGCGCCAGGACACCACGCCGCCGGCCTTGGCGCCATGTGCCATGTGAGTGAGTGCCGGGGCGGTCAGCGCGGTTAGTGCGGGGCGGGCGCCGCTGACGTAGTGCTCCTTCTCTGACGACCGGGAACGGACGGTCGGTCAGAGTCATCACGCGCGACGCATCGTCACCGCCCGCTGTTCTTCGACGCCGCGAGAGCCCGGCCTTTCTGCCGAAGAAGGTACCGTCCCCGAGCGAGATGCCGCTCACGTAGCCGTAGGCGGCGATGCCGGAGGTGGTGCGGCCGGCGGCGTAGAGGCCGGGGATGATCGCGTCCTCGGGCCTCAGCACCTCGCCGGTCGGCCGCGTGCGCAGGCCGCCGAGCGTGAACGTCGCCCAGATGACTTTGTCGATGCTGCAATCGATCGCCGCGTATGGTGCCTGCGTGAGCGGCTGCAGGAACTGCGGGTGCTTGTGAAAGAGGGGATCCCGGCCCGCCGCGGCATGCTGGTTGTAGAGCGCGACCGTCGCCTGCAGGCTGCCGGTCGGGAAGCCGATGCTGCGTTCCAGGTCGGCGATCGTGTCCTCGACGAACGTCGCTTCGAAACCTGCCTGGTTGCGCTCGTAGATTGCGGTGTCGACGATCAGGAACACGCGCCCGTCGTGGCGGAAGAGGCCCTCCTGGCCGACGCGCCCGTAGTAGGCATCCTCGTTGATGAAGCGCTGAGCGGCGGCGGTGACGAGGATGCCGCGCACCAGACCGCGGGGCGGCGTGATCGGGATGGCGACCTCGCCGGCGTCCATGCGGGTGACGTCGGCGCCGGCGCCCATGGCCATGCGGATGGCGCGGCCGTCGTCGCCGTCGACGCCGAGCTTGTAGCTGCAGCGCTGCAGCAGCGGGCTGTGGCGGCGCACCATGTCGGGGTTGCGGATGAAGCCGCCGGCGGTGAGCACGACGCCGCGGCGCGCGCGGATGCAGCGCTCGGCGCCGTCGTGGCGCACGACGACGCCGGCGACCCGGCCGTCGCGCTCGACGATCAAGGTGTCGGCGCGCGCGTCGCAGACCACCGTCGCGCCGCTTCTCGCGGTGGCGGCGACGAGCTTCTGCATCAGGAAGCCGCCGGCGGCGTGAGGATGCTGGGGCTTGTGGGCACGTGGCACCGGCGGCGTCAGGGCGTCGAACGGGTAGGCATCCTCGCCCCCCGAGTAGACCAGGCAATCGTCGGTCGGCGGCTCCGTCGACGGCTCGGGATAGAAGCTGCGCTTGAACGGCACGCCGTGATCTTCGAGCCAGTGGAAGTGCGCGACGCTCTCCTCGCAGAAGATCGCGATCTTGGCGTCGTCGGCCTCGGGTCCACAGGCCGCCGTCAGGAACGTCGCCATGCCCTCGACGGTATCGCTGAAGCCGCAGGCTTGCTGTACCGGCGTGCCGCCGCCCATGTAGATGAGACCGCCGGACATGGCTGAGGTGCCGCCGCCTCCGCCGCTGCGTTCGAGCACCAGGACGTCGGCGCCGGCCTCGGCCGCTTCGATGGCCGCGCAGGCGCCGGCGCATCCGAGTCCGACGACGACGACGTCCGCCTCGCGTTCCCACGAGTGGATCTCACCGACGTCCCGCACCGCCGACGCTGGCACCGGCTGCTGGTCGCTCACGCGCTTCCCCTCGGTGTCCGTTGCCGCTGCGCGCGCCGTCCGTCTATAGAGGCGCCGTGGAAAAGATCATCTACGTGGGCTGGCGTCCCGACCACCTGGCGCCGGCCCGATTCCGGGAGCAGCTCCTCGGCGACGCGGCGCGCGCCTTGCTCGCGTGCGGCGCGCGTGGTCTCACCGTCATTCTCGCCGACGAGCACGCGGTGGCGGGACTGCGGATGCCCAAGCGCGATCCCGCGGCGGTGGTCGCCCTGTGGGTCGATTCTCACGTGCAGCGCGCTCCTTTCGAGGAGATTCTCGCCGGCGTGCTGGCGCGCCCGGCGGGCTATCTCGCCCTCGAGTCGGTCCCGCTCCTGGACCGGGATCGCGTCGCGCCGCTCGGCGCGCGGATTCCCGGCCTCTACACCGTGGCCTTTCTCGAGAAGCCCGATCGCCTCGACTACGCCACCTGGCTCACGCTCTGGCAGGGCGAGCACACCGGCATCGCGATCGCGGCGCAGCGCACCTTCCTCTACGTGCAGAACGTGCTGGTGCGCGCGCTCACCCCTGACGCGCCGCCCTGGACGGCGATCGTCGAGGAGGCGTTCCCGGCCGACGCCGCCACCGATCCGTTGGCCTTCTACGCCGCCGAGACGCCCGAGGAGCTGGCGGCGTTGCAGCGTCGCATGACGTCGAGCTGCGAGCGCTTCATCGATTTCTCTCGCTTCGAGACCTTGCCGATGAGCGCCTACGTGCTGGCGCGGCCGACGAGCTGAGTCCCCACGCATCGACCACCTCAAAAGAGCAGATCCTCGACCCGCTTGATCTCGGCCGGGTCTGTGGTGGTGGGGGCGAGGACGACCTCGTCGGCGCCGGCGTCGCGGGCGCGCCGGATGGCGTCGCGCAGCCCGGCGTCGCTGGTCGTCGGCACGAGCGGGATCAAGCCGGCGGCGTTCGGTCCGAGGAAGCGCAGGTAACGACCGAGGTAGTCGTCCATCTGGGCGCGTCCATCCGCTCCGAGGGCGAACCAGATGCCGGTCACGAGCCGCGGCGGTGTGGGGCGGCCGGCGGTCTTCCAGGCGTCGCGCGCGCCATTGAAGGCGTAGGCCAGCTCGTCGTCGGCGAGGGTGAACGAGAAGCCGAGGATGCCGTCGGCGAAGTGCGCGGCGCGCGTGATGGCACGTGGAAAGAGCGCGCCCATGAGGATCTTCGGACCGCCGGGCTGGAGCGGCTTCGGCTCGACGGGCGCGTCGATCGATGGCAGCGCCGGCTCGCCGCTCCAGAGCGCCCGCATGCGCGCCACCTGGCGTTCGAGACGAGCCAGGCGGCCGTTCCAGGGTGCGCCGACCGCCGCGTAGTCGTCCTCGCGGGCGCCAACGCCGACCCCGAGCACCACCCGGCCTCCAGAGATCACGTCGAGGGTCGCGATCTGCTTGGCGGCGCGTGCCGCCGGATGCATCGGCAACACCAGGACGTTGTAGAGAAGCGGAACGCGCGACGTCCACCCGGCAGCTGCCGACAGTGTCACGGTGATCTCGGGGTTCGGAAAGTTGATCCGCTCGCCGACGGCGAGACACGAGAACGGTCCCTCGTCGATCCCCCGGCACCACGCGTAGAGGGTTTCGCGATCGAGCCCGGGCACCATCACCGGAAGGTTGAGGCCGATGTCCATGATCCGGGCCGACTATATCGCCCTCGTTCGACGCTGCCAGTGCTTCTCGTGAAGCCGGTGCTCGTCGACGCGGGTACTCGCCTCAGTCCGCTGCGCTTGCCTCAGGGCGTCGGGCGGCGATCGACGATCGCGTCGCGCCACGCGAGAACATCCTCCCATCGAGCGGCGAGCCGTGGACGTGCCCACGCTTCCCGCTGCGCGGGGAGGAGACCGCTCGGCGCGGATCGATGCGGACGCACGGCCTGAAGCGCAGTTGCGATGGCGATGTCCGCGAGCGTGAAGCGACCGAGGAGCGGTTGCCCGGGACCTTGCGGGATCGCAGCGCGGATCGCGGCGAGATCGTCCTCGAGGCTCCTCATCCGGGACGTGACGCACGGCGTACTTCCTTCGCAAGTAGGCGGTGCCGATCCGAGCCGTGGGCGCGAGCAGGCGACGAAGCGCTCTCGGAAGATACGGCGGGAGGCTCTCGATCTGCACGTCCGTTCTCTCCTCGGTCCGAGCGAGGATCTGGGACCGGCCGGCGCGCATGAGGCGCTCGCTGCGCTCGTTCCAGATCGCGATCGCGTCGAGCAGATCCGCGGGCGCCAGCGCTGAACCGTCGCCGAGCCGATCCGCGGCGCGCGCGATCTCGAACGAGTCGCCGATCGAGACCCCTCCGGAGCCGATGAGGTACGGCACGCTGATCGGTCCTCTCATGCGCCGCGCGCGGATCCGCAGCCACGGCTCGCTGAGCAGCGGGGTGTATTCCTCGTAGCGATAGCGAAGCCGATGGTGGTCGAGCGCCCAACGGGCCTTCTCCGTCCACGGAGAGAAGCCTTCGCCGACGAGGACCAGGTCGAGGTCGCGCAATCAGGTCAACGCGGCCGCGAACGCGGCGATGTCCGCGATGTGCCGCGGCGGGCGGTGGGTCACGCCCTGGCGCGGTCCTTTGTGGGCGTAGAACCCATTGAACAGATGGTTTCCGCCCCGACCGGTTCCCATCCGCGAGCGGATGGTTCCGAGCGTCGGCGAATGGATCGCTTGAGCCGGCGGCATCTCCGGGTCCCATTCGATCAGGATGTCCGGAAGCAGATGCGCGCGTTTGCCCGACCAATCATGCGCCGGGAACGACACGCGCTGCACCGGCGGGCGCCCGCCGTCGACGGTCAATGCCTCCAGCTCGGCGCGGATGAACGCGCGCAGCGCGGCGGCGCGCTCGTCCGTCACCACGCCCTCTCGCTCGCGTCCGGCGAGATTCAGTCGGAGATAGCCCGCGAGATCGCCGTGCAGGCAGAACCCCAGCGTGTTGCGCCAATCGTAGCCGCCGCCGATTTCACGAGCCACGACACGGTCGCGTACGAAACGGGGGACCCGGGTCGCAACCGCGAGCTGTAGTTGTCCGGGCACGACGCGCCGCAACGTCCGGAAGAGGCCGGGGACATCACCGCCGTCCGTCGGTATCGGTTCTCCCTTGAACCGCGCAATGGCGCGACGCATGAACGTCGAAGTCAGATGCGACTGCGATGAGTTCGGCCCCATTCCGTGCAGTGCGAAGAGCACGATGTCGGTGTCGTCGCCGGCTTCACGCACGATGACGCCCACGGCTTCGTCCACCGCTCGATAGACCTGCTCTGAGGGCTCCCGGTGGGGTGGGATCGTTCTCGTCGGCGTCCGGATAAGGCCAGAGCGTGTGACCGCCGCGATGCGTTTCGCCGAACGCGGTGACGAACACGTCCCATGGCCGCTCGCGCATGAGCCACGTCGCGAGGCGTCCCTTGAGCGCGGCGGCTGCGATCATGCCGTCGCGATGGCTCTCGAGTTGGGTCCGAGTCTTTTCGACGGTGATCTCGAATCCCATCGGCGAGAGCCCGAACTCGCGGCGGATGCGGCGCGCGAGCTCGGCATCGTTCGCCCAGTAGGCGGCGATGTTGTCGTGCGTTCCCCAGTTCATGACTTCCAGTACGTTGCGCGCCGGGCCCGGAAACACGAAGGGGACATCGAACGCCGTGACACGAAGGCCGCGCTCGCCGAGATCGCGCCAGAACGGCCGGCTCGAGAGCCAATCGCCCGTCATGCGCCGGATGCTCATCCAGCCGGGATCCCACTGCATATGATGGTAGACGCCGTGATCGGGGGGGTGCGAACCGGTGAAGAAGCTCGGCCAGACGGCGCCGGGCAACGCCTCGGCCTCGAGATCGCCGACGACGCCGTCGTTCAGTATGCGCGAGATGTTCGGAGCGACGCCGGCGTTTCGTGCGATGAACCCGCGATCGGCGGCGTCCAGTCCGATCAGCACCAGGCGGCGGGCGGGCGTCGTACGGTGGCTCACGCGCTCCAGGATATACTCCATCCGGTCCTCAGGCAGGAAGAGTGGATCGGCTGCATGATCGACACGCTCGCTTGATGTGGCGCGCCGCGCGGATAGCCGCCTGTGCGCCTCGCTTGCGCCGAGGCGTCAGAGAGATGATATGCAGGGCCGTGCGCTCGAGACTCGACCTCGATGACGCCGTCGGCCGCGCCGACGACGTGAGCGAAGCGCGCGACATGACGGCGCTTCGAGCGGCGGTGGTCGGCGTCGGCTCATCTCGGCCGCTTCCACGCCGAGAAGTACGCCGCCCTGCGAGGGCGTGACGCTGGTCGGCGTGGTCGACCGCGACGCGCGCCCGCGCCGGCGAGGTCGCCGCCGCGCTCGGCGTGCCGGTGCTGCCGGACCTGCGCGCGCTCGTCGGCCGCGTCGACTGCGCGAGCGTCGCGGTGCCGACCGAGGCGCACGCCGTCGTGGCCACCGAGCTCCTGCGGGCGGGAATCGACGTGCTGGTCGAGAAGCCGCTCACCTCGACGGTCGCCGAGGGAAGGGCGCTGGTCGAGCTCGCCGACGCGGGCGGGCGCATCCTGCAGGTCGGGCACCTCGAGCGCTTCAATCCGGCGATCCGCGCCGCCGCCGAGGTCATCACCGAGCCGCGCTTCATCGAGTGCCATCGCCTGGCGCCGTTCGCCGAGCGCGGCACCGACGTCGACGTGATCCTCGACCTCATGATCCACGACCTCGACGTCATCCTGAGCTTCGTCGGCGCCGAGGTGGCGCCGTCGAGAGCGTCGGCGTGCCGGTGCTCACCAGCCGGGTCGACATCGCCAACGCGCGCCTGCGCTTCGCGAACGGCTGCATCGCCAACGTCACCGCGAGCCGCGTGTCGATGAAGCGCGAGCGCAAGCTCCGCGTCTTCCAGCCCGACGCCTACGTCGCGATCGACTACGACGAGCGCACGGTCCGCATCTGCCGCCGCGTACCGGCGGAGACACCGGGCGCGCTCGCCGAGATCACGGTCCGCGAGCACGACGCCGGCGCCGGCGATCCGCTGCGCGACGAGATCGAGGCGTTCGTCGCCGCGGTCCGCACGCGCGCGGCACCGGTGGTGGGCGGTCGCGAGGGGCTGCGCGCGCTCGAGCTCGCGGAGCGCATCGCCGCGAGTCTCGAGCAGGACGTCCCGCGTCGGTGAGCGCCGCGCGCGCTCGTCGCGTCCTGCTGGTCGCCGGCGAGGCGTCCGGCGACCTGCACGGCGCCGATCTGGTGACCGCGCTCGCCGCGCTGGTTCCGGATGTCGAGGTCTGCGGCATCGGCGGCGCGCGTCTGCGCGCCGCCGGCATGCAGACGTCGATCGACGCCACCGAGGTCGCCACGATGGGGTTCGTCGAGGCGGGCGAGCGTCTCGGCGCGGTCGTGCGCGCCTATCGCCAGCTGCGGCGCCACCTCCTCACCGACCCGCCCGACCTTCTCGTCCTGATCGACTTCCCGGAGTTCAACCTGCGCTCGCCGGCGTGGCGAAGCGCCGCGGCGTGCCGGTCCTCTACTACATCAGCCCGCAGGTGTGGGCCTGGCGGCGGCGGCGCGTCCGGAAGATCGCCCGCCGCGTCGACCGCCTGGCGGTGGTCTTTCCGTTCGAGCCGCCGCTCTACGCCGGCAGCGGAGCGCGCGCCGAGTTCGTCGGCCATCCGCTGCTCGACCGGGTGCGGGCGACGCGGAGCGCCGAGGAGACGCGCGCGCGCTACGGCCTCGATCCGGAGAAACGCCTCGTGGCGCTCCTGCCGGGCAGCCGCAGCAAGGAGATGCGCTCATCCTGCCGATCATGGCCGAGGCCGCGGAGCGACTGGTCGCGCGCGGCGACGTGCAGTGTGCGCTCGCCCTCGCCGACACGTTGAGCGAGGCCGACATTGCGGCTACCATGCGCGGCCGTGGGTTGCCGGCGCCGGTGGTGCAGGGCGACACGTACAATCTCGTGCACGCCAGCGACGTGGCGCTGGTGGCGTCCGGCACGGCGACCCTCGAGACCGCGCTGCTGGAATGTCCGATGGTGATCGTGTACCGGGTATCCGCGCTGACGTACGCGCTGGCGCGCCGACTGGTGTCGGTGCCCTTCATCGGCATGCCGAACCTCATCGCCGGCAAGGCGGTGGTGCCGGAGCTGCTCCAGGACGACGCGACCGGCGCGCGCCTCGCTGCCGAGGCGGCGCGCTTTCTCGACGATGCCGGTCTGCACGCGGCCACGCGCACGGCGCTCGCCGAGCTGCGGCCGCGCTCGGTGGCGGCGGCGCCGGCCGCAGAGCGGCGGCGATCGCCGCGGAGATGCTGGCGTGAGCCCGACGCCGTCGGCGCGCGCCGGCACCGGCGCGACCTACCCGCGCCTGCTGCGCTACCTCCGGCCCTACGTCTGGCCGTGGTTCGCCGGCGCGCTGGTGGCGATGCTGCTCTTCAGCGCCTCGACCGGCGTGCTGCCGCTCGTGGTCGAGCGCGTCTTCGACGACATCTTCGCGGCCCGCAACGCCTTCGCGCTCAACGTCCTGCCGGTCATCATCGTGCTGATCTTTCTCTTCCGGGGAGTGACCAGCTTCGCGCAGAACTACCTCATGGATCTGGTCGGCCAGCGCATCGTCTCCGACCTGCGCAACGAGCTGAACCAGCACATCCAGCGGCTCTCGCTCGCGTTCTTCAACCGCACGCCCACCGGCGAGATCCTCTCGCGCGTCACCAACGACGTGGCGCTCGTGCGCACCGCGCTCACCGACGCCGTGGCGTCGGTCATGCGCGACACCACGTCGTTGCTGGTCCTGATCGGGGTCGCCTTCTAGATGGACCGGATGCTGGCGCTGATCGCGTTCCTGGTGTTTCCGGCCTCGGTGCTGCCGATCCTGCAGCTTTCGAAGCGCTTGCGCCGCTTCAGCAAACGCGGCCAACGCACGCTCGGCGTCCTGACCGCGCTGCTGCAGGAGACCGTGCAGGGCAACCGCGTGGTCAAGGCGTTCGGCATGGAGGACTACGAGCGCGAGCGCTTCGCCACCGAGAATCGCCGCCTCTTCCGCCTCTACATGAAGGCGAGCCGCATCAGGCGCTGACGACGCCCGCGCTCGAGGTGCTCGCGGCCTTCGGGATCGCCGGCGTGGTCTGGTACGGCGGCAACAGCGTCATCGCGGGCGGCCGCAGCCAGGGCGCCTTCCTCGCCTTTCTCACCGCGGTCTTCCTGCTCTACGAGCCGTTCAAGCGCCTCTCCAAGACCAACAACACCATCCAGCAGGGCATGGCCGGCGCCGAGCGCGTGTTCGAGCTGCTCGACACCCCGCCGACGTCGTCGACCGCCCGCGCGCGCGGCCGCTCACCTCGATGCGCCGCGGCATCGTCTTCGAGCACGTCGGCGTTCAGCTACGGCGCGGAGCCGGTGCTGCGCGACGTCAACCTGACGATCCGCGCCGGCGAGGTGGTGGCGCTGGTCGGGATGAGCGGCGGCGGCAAGAGCACGCTCGCCGACCTGATCCCGCGCTTCTACGACGTGACCGCGGGCCGCATCACCATCGACGGCGTCGACGTCCGCGACTTCACGCTGCGCTCGCTGCGCGCGCAGATCGCGCTCGTCACCCAGTTCACGTTCCTCTTCAACGACACGGTCCGGAACAACATCGCCTACGGCGACATCGGCAAATCGATGGACGACATCGTGAGCGCGGCGCGTGCCGCCAACGCGCACGAGTTCATCGCCGAGCTGCCGCAGGGCTACGACACGCCGGTCGGCGAGCTCGGCGTGACGCTCTCGGGCGGCCAGCGCCAGCGCCTCGCGATCGCGCGCGCGCTCCTCAAGAACGCGCCGATCCTGATCCTCGACGAGGCCACCTCGGCGCTCGACAACGAGTCGGAGCGGCTGGTGCAGCAGGCGCTCGAGCGCCTGATGGCGAACCGCACCACGCTCGTCATCGCGCACCGGCTCTCGACCATCCGCCGCGCCGACCGCATCGTCGTGCTGGTGCGCGGCCAGATCGTCGAGGAGGGCACGCACGAGGAGCTGCTCGCGCTCGGCGGCGAGTACCGCAAGCTCTACGACCTGCAGTTCCAGGAGCCGCCGGCGGAGCCCGACGCCGGGCCGCTCCTCCACTGATGGTCGAAGGCGGGTCGGCGGGAGCGGGCGGAGCGACACCCGCGCGCGGCCGCGGCGCCCGTCGCTCGTGGCTCGACCGGTTGGTTCCCGTCGGCGCGCGGCTGATCACGGCCGTCCTCTGGTTCTACAAGCGCACGCTCCGCCGGCGTCTGGTGAACCCCGAGGACGTGTTCGCGTCCTGGTCGCGAGGCGAGCGGCTGATTCTCGCGTTCTGGCACGAGCAACTGGTGTTGATGCCGTCGGTGTACACCGGTCCGCGCGTCTGCATCATGGTCAGCCGTCATCGTGACGGTGAGCTGATCAGTCGAGCGGTACGCCCGCTCGGCATCGACACCGTGCGCGGCTCGTCGACGCGCGGGTGGTCGGGCGCATTGAAAGGCATGTTGCGCGCGCACCGCGACGGCTCGGACCTGGCATTCGCGCCCGACGGCCCGCGTGGCCCGCGCCGGGTCGCCAAGAGCGGTGTCATCCAGATCGCGCGCGCCACCGGAGCGACGATCGTACCGGTGGCGGCGGCGGCCCGCTGGTGCCGGCGGCTCGGGAGCTGGGACCGACTGGTCGTGCCGGTACCGGGGAGCCGGGTGGTCTACATGGCGGGGACGATGCTGCGCGTCCCCACGGACGCTGGCCCCGCCGAGGTCGAAGCGGCGCGCGTCACTCTCGAGCGTGAGCTCGGACGCATCACGGATGTCGTCGAGGCGGCGGCCGCCGCGTGAGCGGCCGAGTCGGGAGCCGGGCGAGCCGCGTGCGCCGTCTCGAGCGGCGGCGCGGACCGGGCGTCGTCGAGAGGTGACCGGCGAGTCAGGTCAGGGTTTGGCGGCCTGCTCCTCCACGACCGGGATCGCGGCCGCGAGGTCGTAGCGGATCACGGCATCCATCTTGTTCTCGATCTGGTAGAAGCGGGCCGCTTTCTTGCCGGGCAACGCTTTCGTGAAGTCGCTGAAGTAGGTGCGTCGGACCTTGGCGCGATCCTCCTCGACCGCGAGATAGTCCTCGGCGAGCTTGCGGGCGTGGTCGTCGGTGAGCTCGCGGTAGTGGCTCGTATAGTCCTCGATCAGCTTCACCAGGCGATCGTTCACGCTCTTCAACTCCGCCTCGTAGCGGTCGTAGAGCGGCCAGAACTTCTCCGCCTCGGCGTCGGTCAAGGTGAGATTGACGGCCACCAGCGCCTTCTTGTTGGCGCGGATGGTGTCGCGCAGCACCGCGAGGTCGGCGTCGGCCGCGGCGCCAGCCCACGCCGGGATGGCGGCGGAGAGCATCGTGATCAGCAGGAGTGTCGTACGCAGCATGGTCGTCATCCTTTCGTGCCTACTTGTCGATCCTGGTGATCTTGGAGCCCTGGATGCCGATGCCGGCCATGAGACCCCTCTGATCGAAGATGAAGGCGTAGGTGTCGCTGGTCAGCGTGTTCGTCGTCAGGCTCTTGCCCCTGCCTTCGTCGACGACGACGATGCTCGGGCCGACGCCGACCTCGAAGCCTCGGGTGTCGTTGACCTGCTTCACCGCGGCGTCGTTCATGAAGAAGAGCGCATAGCCGAAGCTCTGGATGCCGGCCTGGAGCCCATAGGATGCCGCGACCGAGCTGTAGAAACCCGTCACCTTGTCCTTCTTGAAGCCGACGCCTTCGCCGATCTGTCCACCGAACATGAACCCCGCTTTCACCATCGAAGGAAAGACCAACACGTACTTGGCCTTCGAGGCGAGGAGCTTGGCGCTCGCCTGCGTCGCGTAGAGCTGGCGGAGCGCGGCGCGTGCGTCGGCTTCGAGCTCGACGCGCGCTCGCGGCGGCTGCCGGCCGCGCCACGTGAGGCATACCGACGGCGGCGAGCAGCACGCCGACCGTCACCACCCGCATCATTCGACCCATGGGGGAACCCTCCTCGCTGGCGGTGCGCATGCTGCCGCGCCTCGCTGTGCACTCCCGATCCCACGTCCATCCGACACGCGGCCATCGTTGTCAAACGGCGAGCCGCACCGGCACCACGCCATTGGCGAAGCGCCGGAAGACGGCGCCGAGCGCGAGCGGCGCCACGCCCGATCTCACCAGCACGGGAAGCAGGCCATCGGTGAACATCCTGGCGAGACGGCTCGTGCCGAAGAGCACGCGCGGCGGCCGGTTCTGAAGACGCTGGATCGCCACCACCTCCGGCACGCGTTCGGCCTCGACGCGACGGGCGGCTTCATCGAGGGCGGTCGCGTGCGCGCCGGCGGCAAAGGCGGGACAGAGATGATTGGCGGCGACCAGGGCGTCGCGCAACGCGAGGTTGATGCCCTGACCGCCGACGGGCGACATGGTGTGAGCGGCGTCGCCGAGCAGCAGGAGGCCAGGGGCGCTCCAGTGCCGCACCCGGTCCGACACCACCTCGAGCAGGAAGGGATGGGCTGATGGCGCCGCGCGACGCGCGCAAATGCGGCGCCAGGTCGGGCGAGACGTGGGCCGCCATCTCCTCCACCCAGCCGTCGATCCCGCGGCGGCGCAGATCGCCGAACGATCCTTTGGTGATGATCCAGGCGATCTGCAGGTGATCGTCGTAGGTCGGGAACATGATCGCGGCGTGACCCTGTCCCAGATAGGCGCGGGCGGCCGCGGCGACGGCAATGAACGGCGGCAGCGGCACCTTGCACCACACGATGTCGAACGCCTGCTGGACGGACTCCTCGTGCAGGCCGGAGCGCCGCCGGACGATCGAGGTCCGGCCGTCGGTGCCGATCACGAAATCGCCGCGTACCTCGCGCGCGCCGGTGCTGGCATCGTAGCGTACCCCGACGACGCGCGCGCCGTCGCGGAGCACGTCACGGACGGTCGCGCCGCGCTCGCAGTGGAACCCCGGCGTGCGCGCCGCGACCGCCACCAGCATCTCGAGCAGCGCCGGTTGGGAAACGATGCGCGGACCGAAGGCGCCGATCTGCTCGGGTCCGAGCGCGAGCCGGAAGAGCCGGCGCGCGCCCCGGTAGACCTCGATGGCGCCGATGCGCGTCTGCGGCAACGCCTCGAGCTCGGCGGCGAGTCCCATCTGGGCCAGGGCATCGGCCCCACTCGGCATGAGCGCCTCGCCACGGAACTCGCGCGTGAAGTCGGTTTGGCGCTCGAGCAACGTGACCCGCACGCCGCTACGGGCGAGCAAGCAGGCGAGGGCGGCCCCGGCGGGACCGGCGCCGACGACGATCGCGTGGGGCATACGCCGGTCTGCTTGCAAGAGGCCGCCGGGCAAGTCAAAGGACGAGCGTGTTGCGCGCGGCGCCCGGACGCGGTGCGGCGGCAAGCGCTGTCGTTGCTGAGCTGCGTCGGGGTGAGCGTGCCGCGAGGGCCGATGCGAATTGCAACCGCCGGCTGGTGTCCCTATAAGGAGCGCGTGATGGCGTTCAGGCGTCGGACCAAGCACGCGGCACTGGGAATCGCCGCGCTCGCGGTGTGCGTGCTCACGACGGCGCCCGCCGGCGCCGGAAGATGCCGGGAGCAAGGCCAAGAGCAAGACCAAGACGGTCGTCGAGACGCGGGTGACCGAGACCGTGAGCGGTCCGCAGGTGCGCGGTTTTCAGGAGTTCTGCGATGGGTGGATGCAGAAACTGCGCGATCGGGAGACGTACAACACCGCGAACATCGCGTGGGAGACGCGCGACGGCCTGGTGAGCGGCGAGTACGTCGCCTACGAGACCGAATGCGAGTGCGTCGCGCGCGAGGAGCCCGGCAAGGACCCGATCGGGAAGATCACGTACCGGGAGAAAAAATTTCGGCGGCGCGGATCCACGCAGGCTGAGGCGCTCGCATCGCCGGGCACCCTCATCGAGCAGACCGACGTCACCGAGATCTTCCGGTACGCCAAGGGCCGCTGGCAATACTGACCTCGCGCGCGCCGGTCCCGGCCGGACATCTGCCCGACCCGGTCACGCATCGCTCGGCGCTGCGGATCTACAACGCGCTCCTGCTGGCGGCCGCTGTCTGTCTCGCCCCGTTCGCCGCCGTGGCATTGGCGTTCCGCCGCGATTGGCGTGACGGCCTCACCGAGCGCCTCGGACGACTGCCGCCGACGCCTCCGGGTCAGCCGGCGGTCTGGGTGCACGGCGCTTCGGTCGGCGAGATCACGGCGCTCGTGCCCGTCGTCCGCATGCTCCGTGCCGAGTTCCCCGATCATCGGCTCGTGCTGTCCACGCGTGACATCGGGAGGGCGTGCCGCGGCGCACGCGCGCGTCCCGGAGGCGGATGCGATCGTGCTCTTCCCCCTCGATCTCCCGTGGGTGGTGGCACGCGCCGTGGCGGCGGTCGCGCCGCGCGCGGTCTTCTTCAGCGAAACGGAGCTGTGGCCGAGCTTTCTTCACGCCCTGGCGGCGCGCCGCATCCCGGCGGTCATGTTGAGCGGCCGGGTATCCGAGCGTGCCTATCGGAGATACCGGCGCTGGCGCGTCCTGTTCACGCCGGCGCTCACCAGCGTGCGCTTCTTCTGTGTGCAGACGCTGGAGACGGCACGCCACCTGCTGGCGCTCGGCGCGCCGGCTGGACGGGTGGTGGTGACCGGAAGCCTGAAGACCGCAGGAACGTTCGCGCCGCCCGCCGGCGCGCTCACGCTCACGGCGCTCGGCGTCGGCGGCCTTCCGGTGCTGGTCGCGGGAAGCACCCACGGCGGGGAGGAGGAGATGATCCTCGACGCCTGGGCGCGGCTCGCGGCGCGCGTGCCGGGCGCGCGTCTGGTCCTGGCGCCGCGCCGCCCGGAACGGTTCGCGGAGGTGGCGGACTTGCTCGACGCGCCGTGGCGTCACGTTCGTGCGGCGCTCGGCGACGGCGGGTGCCGGCGAGGCGGCGTGGCCGGCGCGTGCGGCGGTGCTCCTGCTCGACACGCTCGGCGAGCTCGCGGGACTCTACGGCGGAGCCCGGGTTGCGTTCGTCGGCGGAACCCTGGTCCCGGTCGGCGGTCACAATCTGCTCGAGCCAGCGGCGCAGGGGACGCCGGTCGTGTTCGGGCCGCATGTCGCCAACACCAACGCGGCCGCGGAGCGTCTCGTCGCGGCGGGCGGCGGCTTCCAGGTGCGCGACGGCGACGCGCTCGCCGACACGTTGCTGCGTCTGTTCGACGACGCCACGATGGCCCGCGGCGCGGGCGAGCGCGCGCGTGCCGCGGTCATGGCGAGCGAGGGCGCGCTCGCCGTCACGCTCGCCGTGGTGCGCGGCGTTCTCGGCGCCGTGTCGGCGTCTGCCGCCGGGCGAGTCGGATCGATGCGCGCCGCGGAGTCGCGATGAAGACCAGGGCAGCGCGTGCGGCCGCACGTCTGTGGGACGGCGCCGGGCCGGGATGGCGGATGGCGCGCGGCGCGCTGGCGCCGGCGAGCCTGCTCTACGGACTCGGCGTGGGAGCGCGCGGTCTCGCCTATCGCCTTGGTCTCGTCGCTTCCAAGCCGCGTCTCCGCGCGCACCGTCAGCATCGGAAATCTGCGCGTCGGCGGCACCGGCAAGACGCCGCTCACGCGCTGGCTCGCCGGTGAGGCGGCGCGGCGCGGCATCGCGGTCGCGATCGTGAGCCGTGGATACGGGGGCAGCGCCGAGGCGGCGCGCGTCGTCGGCGACGGGCAGGCGCTGGCGAGCGACGTCGAGGAGTCCGGCGACGAGGCGATGATGCTGGCGCGCACCGCCGGTGTGCCGGTGGTGGCGGGGCGCGATCGGGTCGCGGCGGCGGCGCTCGCGGTGGAGAAGTTCGGCAGCCGCCTCCTTCTCTGTGACGACGCCTTTCAGCACCGTCGCCTACGCCGCGATCTCGACGTCGTGCTGGTCGACAGTGACGAGCCCGGCGGGCTCACCCGCCTGCTGCCGGCTGGACCGCTGCGCGAGCCGGTGTCGGCGTTGGCGCGCGCGGGTGTCGTGGTCGTCTGCGAGCGTGACGGGACGCCGGTTCGCGTCACCGCGCCGGCGGGCGGCCTGGTGGTGCGGGCGCGCTTCGCGCCGACCGCGCTCGTCCGTGCCGAGGCCGCGGGCTGGTACGAGGGCGGTCTCGCGGCGCTCGCCGGGCAACGCGTCCTCGCGGTGAGCGGCGTGGCGCGTCCGGGCCCGCTCTACCAGTCGCTGCGCGACTGGGAAGCCGACCTGGTGCACGTCCTCGAGTACCGCGATCACCACCCCTATGACACCAATGATTGGAAGCAGATCTCGCAGGCGGCGAAGGACGTCGATCTCATCGTCACCACCGAGAAGGATCTGGTGAAGCTCGAGCGGTTTCCCTTCGCGCGCGGCAAGCTGGTCGCGGTGCGGCTGGGCGTCGCCATCGACGATGCCGCGGCATTGCTCGCGCACGTGATCGGCGACGTGCAGGCGTCGGGGTGAGCGTGGCGGCCCACGCGCGCACCGCGACGCCCCGCCGTCTTCGTCGACCGCGACGGTACGCTCATTCGTGAGGTCGGATACCTCGCCAACGTCGCGACTTGCGTCTGCTTCCGGGCGCCGCCGAGGGCATCCGCCGCTTGCGTGAAGCCGGCTTCGCGGTGGTCGTGGTGACCAACCAATCGGGGATCGCGCGCGGGCGCATCGACGTCGCGACGCTCGACGGCGATCCATGAAGCGCTGGCCGACCGCTTGGCGGGCCGCGGGGCGTACCTCGACGGCATCTACGTGTGCCCGCATCACCCCGACGCCGGCCGGCGGCCCTGGCGGCGCCGCTGCCGCTGCCGCAAGCCGGCGCCTGGCCTGGTGCGTCGCGCCGCGCGGACACTCGGTATCGATCTCGCCCGCAGCTATTGTGTGGGGGACAGTGTCGTGGATCTGGGGCTTGCGGCCGCAACCGGCACCCGTGGCGTGCTGGTTTTGACCGGATACGGGCGCAAGACCGCGCGCACCCTCGACCCCACGCTGCCGGTGGCACGGATCGCCGCCAACTTTCGTGCCGCTGCCAACTGGATTATAGACGACGCCGGGCGGCGATCGCCGCGTCCGAGGAGGTGATGATGGCTGTCAGCCAGGAACTGCTGGACATTCTCGCGTGCCCGAAGTGCAAGCAGCCGGTCAAGCTGAACGCGGGCGCGACCGGCCTCGTCTGCGACGCCTGCCGCCTCGAGTATCCGATCGTCGACGACATTCCGGTCATGCTCATCGACGAGGCGCGAAAGCTCGAGTGACTTGAGCGATTCGCCGCGCATCCTGGTCGTCCAGAGCGGCTTTCTCGGCGACGTGGTGCTCACCACGCCGCTGATCGCGGCCGTACGCCGCCGGTTCCCGCGCGCCTGGCTGGCGATGCTGGTGACCCCGGCGGCGGCGCCGCTCGTCGCCCATCATCCGGCGCTCGACGCGGTGCTGGTCGACGACAAGCGCGGCCGCGGGACGGGGCGGGTGGGCTCGGCCGGCTGGTGCGACGCTTGCGGGCGGAACGATTCACCGTCGCGCTCGCCGCCCACAAGTCGATGCGCACGGCGCTGGCGCTCACCGCCGGGGGCGTGAAGCGCCGCATCGGTTTCGCCGGCGCTCCGGGGTCGGCGCTCTACACCGATCGTGTCGAGCGTGTGCTTGCGCGCCACGATCGCGACCGCCTGCTGGCGCTGCTCGAGCCGCTCGGCGGCGCGCCGGTCGGTGTCGAGGACCAGCCGGCCCTGGGTGGCGCTCGACGACGCCACGCGCGCCCGCGCCGAGGCGACCTGCTGACGCCGCTCCGCGCCGCCGGGCGCCCGCTCGCCGCGCTCTGTCCGGGATCGGTGTGGGAAACCAAACGTTGGCCGGCGTTCGCCTACGGCGCTCTCCTGCGTGTCCTCGAGCAGCGTGGATACGCGTGCGTCCTTCTCGGCGCTCCCGATGAGCGCCCGATCGGCGGCGGCGGTACAGGCAGCCGCCGGTGGCGCTCGGGCTCGATCTCGTCGGCCAGACCGATAGCGCGCTCCTCGCCGCGGTGCTGGCGCGCATGGCCGTCGTGGTGACCAACGACAGCGCGCCCATGCACCTCGCGGGCGCCGTCGGCGTACCGCACGTCGCGATCTTCTGCGCCACCGTGCCGGGGCAGGGATACGGACCGCTCGGACCGCGCGCCGTCGTCGTCGAGAAGGATCTGGCGTGCCGACCGTGCGGACGGCACGGCAGTGCGCGGTGCCCGCGCGGCACCGACGATTGCCGGGAGTTGATCGAGGTCGGCGAGGTGAGCGCGGCGGTCGAGCGCGCGCGCTCGCTCGCCGCGTGAAGCGCGGTCCATGCAGTCGCTGGTGCTGGTGGTGTTGCAGAGCGAGGCCGAGGCCGATCTCGGGACGGCGCTCGCGGCGCTGCCCGGCGCACGCCGCTACGTCGTGCGGCCGCCCGATCTCGCGGGCGCGGCGGCCGCCGGCGGACGCCGAAGTGCTGACGGCGTCCACGGGCGATCGCGAGCAAGCGGCGGTCGCCGCGCAACGCGTGGCGAAGGCGGAGACGGTCGTGGTCCTCGAGGCCGGCGAGCGGGTGTCGCCCGAGCTCGGCGCCGAGCTGGTCGCGCTCGCCACGCGTCCGCCGGGTGCCTATCGCGCTCCACGCGTGCATCGTTTTCTCGGCCGCGACGTCGCCGGCGACAAGGTGACCATCGCCTGGCGCGGCGATCCCGGGAACGGTGCGGCACACGAT
The DNA here is from genome assembly GCA_963846105.1 of uncultured delta proteobacterium. Lineage (GTDB taxonomy): Bacteria > Desulfobacterota > Binatia > UTPRO1 > UTPRO1 > CAWJUT01. The sequence goes on along the minus strand of CAWJUT010000001.1, from coordinate 184,964 downwards.
CTTCAGGGCGTGTTGATCACCGTCGAGCCCGACATCGCTACCATCGTCGCGCGACTCGACGCGCGCGCGACGCGCGCGGCGGCGGCACGGCCGGCGGGAGCGCTCGGCGATCTCGCCGCGCGTCCGCTCGCCGCGTTGCTGCGACGGCTGATGCTGCGCTACCGTGCCGGTGTACCCGGACTGATTCTCTCCGTGCTGGAGAGCTATGGCGACGTGCTCGCCGCGGCGAAGGCGTGGGAGCGCTTCGCAGGTGCCGGCACGGACGCCCCGGAAGGGGACGCTCCCGACCGGGTTCTCGCCCATCGCCACCCGTCGCGGTTGGGCGGTCGTCCGTGACGGGACGGGGGCGCGGCTGATGCAGACCCTGCTCGACGCCACTCCCGAGCGCGTCGACGGCGAGCCCTGGACGCGCGGCGGTCGCGGTGCAACCTGGGCGCTGGCGGTCGACGATGGAACGCGCGCCGTGCTGCGCTGGTACCGGCGCGGCGGGGCGCTCCGCCATCTCGTCCGCGACCGCTACTTCGGGTGGCGCCCGCGACCGCTCACGGAGCTGCTCACGACCGAGACGGCACGCCGGCACGGCGTGCCGGCGGTCGAGGTGCTGGCGGTGCGTGTCGATCGCCTCGGCGGCGGCTTCTATCGCGGCGCCATCGTCACCCGCGAGATCGAGCGGGCCGAGACCCTGGCCGAGGTCGTCCTGCGCCGCCCGCAAGCGCCCGAGCGCGCCGCCACCATCGACGCGGTGGCGCGCGCGGTGTCGACGATGCACGACCGCGGCGTGCACCATCGCGATCTCAACGCCGCGAACATCCTCGTCCAGCGCGACGGCGACCGGATCGCCGTCCACCTGATCGATTTCGATCGCGCCACGATCCGCGCCGCGGTCACGCCACGCCAGCGCCGGTACGCGCTCCGCCGGCTCGAGCGCTCGCTCGCCAAGCTCGATCCGGGCGGCACGCTCGTCACCACGGAGGACCGCGCCACCTTCCACCGCTCCTACCGGGGTCGGCCGTGAGTGACGCCACGACCGCGCCGGCGCAAGGTCTGGGTGTGGGATGGCAAGCGCGCGCCGTCGTGCTCGTGCTCGCCGCGGTGTTCGTGGTGTCGGCGGCGCGCAACCTCAAAGAGGACGGGGACTTTCGCGGCTACCTCGAGGTCGGGGAGCTGGTGCTGCGCGGCGCCGACATCTATGCCGAAGCGCGTCCGGAGGTGAACACGTGGCCGCCGTTGTTCGCGGTGGTCTGCGTACCGCTGGCGCTGCTGGCGCGCGTGAACATCTATCTGGCGCGCGCGGTCTGGCTGGTGCTGAACGGCGTTCTCGTCTACGCGATACTGCGCATGACCGTGGCGCTGGTGTATCGCCGGCCACTCACGCTCGGCGGCGGTCCGGACGCACTCTCGATCGCCGCCGGCGCGGTGCTGGGACCGCTGGTGCTGAGCTCGCGGTTCTTGCTCGCCAACCTCGACCGCTTGCAGATCAACATGCTGATCCTCGCCTGCTGTCTCGCCGGCTGCCTGCTGCTGGCGCGCGGTCGCGAAGCGCTCGGGGGTGCGGTGATCGGCTTCGCGGCGGCGGTGAAGGTTCTGCCCGTGTTCTTCCTTCCCTATTTTCTCTTCAAGCGCTGGTGGCGCGCTCTGGGTGCGGCGCTTGCGACCGCGGCGCTGTGCACGGCGGCGCCCGCGCTGGTCTTCGGAACGGCGCGCTGGTGGGCATACCTCCAGCACTGGCTCGTGCTCTCGACGGGATCGTGGCCGGTGCGCAAAGGCAACCAGTCCGTGTACGCCATGGTCGATCGCCTCTACAGTCACGGCGTCGTCACGTGGAGTCCGGCGTCGAAGCGGCTCACCGCCTCCGACGATCCGCTGGTGGCGGCCATGGTCACCGTGGCTGCTGGGGTTGATCGTGCTCGTCTTCGTGCGCGCCGCGCGTCACGGCGGCGACGATCCTGCGAGTCCGGCGGCGGCTGTCGAGTACGCGATCGTGCTCGTGCTCGCGGTCCTCTTCTCGCCGCTGGCATGGAAGCACTACTTCGTCTTCTTGCTGCCCGCCTACATGGTGCTGTGGCGTGCGGCGTTCGTTCCGGATCCCCCCGAAGCGCCCGGCTACGCGACCGGCGTCGCTCCCCACTTGCTGCGCCTCGGTGCCGAGCCGCCCCGCGGCTACCGGCTCGAAGCGCACGAACGGCGTCGCTTCGCCTGGCTCCTCGGTCTTTCGTTCGTGCTGACGACGCTCACGGTGCGCGGCGTGGTCGGAAAGTCGCCGTCGCGCACCCTCGAGACGCTGTCGGTGGTGACGCTCGGCGCCCTCGTGGCCGTCGCGGCGCTGCTCGACCTGCGCGCGCGCATCGGCGCGCGCTCGGGGTGAGCGATGCGCGTGCCCGCCGAGCGCATCCTGATCGTGTTGCTGGGCGCGATCGGCGACGTCGTCCGCGCCCTCCCGCTCGCCAATCGCTTGCGCGCCGGCTATCCACGGGCGCACATCACGTGGGCGGTCGAGCCACGCGCGGCGCCGGTCCTCGAGGGGCACCCGGCCATCGACGCGCGCCTGATCTTCGAGCGCGACGGGGGTCCGCGGGCGCTCTGGCGGTTTCTCCGCCAGGTGCGCGCCGGTGACTTCGATCTGACACTCGACCTCCAGCGTCACGCCAAGAGCGGGCTCGTCAGTCTCGCCTCGGGCGCGCCCGTGCGGATCGGCTTCCATCGTCGCAACTCGAAAGAGCTCAACTGGCTCTGCAACACGCATCGCATCGCGCCGGTCGAGGCACGCGGATGGAAGCTCGAGCAGTACCTGCGCTTCGGCGAGCTGCTCGAGCTGCCGGAAAGCCCGATCGCGTTCGGCATCACGCTCACCGCGGACGAAGAGGCGCGCGTCACGAGCGCGCTCGGGTCGCTCGGCCGGCCGTTCGCGGCGCTCTTTCTCGCCTCGACCTGGGAGAGTCGTCTGTGGTTTCCGGAGAGCTTCGCCGAGCTCGCCGCGGCACTCGAGAAGCGCGGTCTCGCCACCGTCCTCGTCGGCGGTTCGGACGCGCGCGCGATCGCCGATCAGACCCGGACGCTCGCGCCCCGTGGTGCGCTCGATCTGGTGGCGAAGACGACGCTCCGGGAGAGCCTACGGCGTGCTGGCGCGCGCCACGGTCGCGATCGGGCCGGACTCGGGTCCGATGCACCTCGCGGCCGCCGCCGGCACGCCCGTGGTGTCCCTCTGGGGTGCGACCACGCCGGCGCGCTCGGCGCCGTTCGGATCGGAGGATCTCGTGCTGGTCGGCCGCGTCACGTGCGCGCCGTGCTATCGACGGACGTGTCCGATCGATCGCCAGTGCATGCGCGCGATCACGCCGGCGCGCGTCGTCGCCCTGGTCGAGCGCGTCCTCGAGGGCCGGCGATGAGCACCGCGCGCGCCCTACGGATCGGCGGATGGCGGGTGTGGCTCGCGGAAAGCGGCGGGCCCGACGACGCGACGACCTGGCTCGACCTCGCCGCGCGCGCCGGCGCGTCGGGGGACGCCGTCCATCGCTCGCGCCACGCGTCGACCTATCGCGTCGCCGGACCGGAGGGCGAGGTGTATCTCAAGCACTATCGACGGACGGGCCTCGGCACCGATCTCAAGGACGCGGTGCGATCCTCCAAGGCCCAGCACGTCCTGCAGGTGACCGACGCGCTCGCGGCCGCGGGCTTCATGGTGCCGCGCGTGCTGGCGGCGGCGGAGGAGCGCCAGGGTCCGTTGGTGCGCCGTTCCTGGGTCGCGACCGCGCCGCTCGCGGGCGAGCCGCTGGCGGAGCGGGTGAAACGCGGCGGCCAGGCACGCGAGCGGGCGCTGCGCGAAGCGGACGTTGCTGGCGGCGGTCGGTGCCGAGGTGGCGCGCCTGCACGCGCGGGGCTTCGTCGCCGGCGATCTCGTGCCGGCGAACGTCTGGGTGTGCGGCGCGCCGGACGCGGCGCGGATCGCGTTCCTCGACCACGATCGCACGCGTGCCGGGCGTGCGCCGGCTCCCTGGTGGCGGGCGCGGCGCAATCTGGTGCAGTTGAATCGCGTCGTGCTGTCGGGTGTCACGGTGACGGATCGCTTGCGCGTGTACCGCGCCTACGCGCGCGGGCGCGCCTGGCCATGGCCGACGGCGCGCACGCGACTCGCGTGGATCGTCGCCAAGACGGTGGAGCGCCGCCGCCGCTTCGATCACGTCGAGCTGCCGGCGGGGCGGGTCGACTTCCGGGCGCTCATGCGTGCCGACGGGCCGTATGCGCCGCCGAGCGCGAGGACGGAGTAGCGCATGCCGGCGCCGAACGTCGTCTTTCTGCTCGTGGACTGCATGCGTGCCGACGCGCTCGGTGGACGTGGCGTGCCGACGCCGCATCTCGATGCGCTGGTCGCGCGCGGCACGCGCTTCACGCAGGCGATCGCGTGCGCGTCCTCGACCACGCCGTGCGTCGCCACCATGTTGACGGGCACCTACTCGCCGCGCCATGGCGTCCGTGCGATCGGTGGCCAGCGTCTCCAGCCCGACCTCGCGACGCTCCCGGGATTGCTGGCGCAGGCGGGCTACCACACGGTCGCTGAGGTGACCGGCCCGCTCGTGCCGGAAGCCGGCCTCGATCGCGGGTTCGCCGAGTACCACTGCCGGCGGGCGTCGGAGTACCTCTCGGACGACTGGGGCGAGCGTCTGATCGCGCGTCTCGCGGGCGGCGGTCTCCGGCGGCCGTGGTTTCTCTTTCTCCATCTCTGGGAGCTGCACTCGCCGCGCAAGGTGTTGCCGCCGTTTCGTACGCGACGTCACGGTCGCAATCGCTACGACCGGGCGCTGGCGTCGCTCGACACGACGCTCGAACCCCTGCTCCGGGCGTTGCCCGCCGACACGGTGATCGTGCTCCACGGCGACCACGGCGAGCGGCTGATCGAGAGCAGTCTCGAGTATCGATGGTACCGGTTGTGGCGCGATCTGCTCGGAGCCGCGCCGCACGCGCAAGCGTCGAAGGCCACGAAACCGATGTGTACGAGGAGCTGGTGCGGGTGCCGCTGGTCGTGGTCGCGCCCGGGCACGTGCCGGCGGGTCGCGAGGTGACACAGCTCGTCCGACAGGTCGATCTCACGCCGACGCTTCTCGATCTGCTCGGCGTACCCGTCCCCGCGGGTCTCGACGGCGTCAGCCTGATCCCGGCGATGACCCGCGGCGAGACGCTCGAGCTCGAGGCGTTCCTCGAAGCGTTCGGCCGCGTGCGCGGTACGCCGCGCGACCGGCGCGCCGGGTGGCGGACGAGCCGCTGGAAATACATCGTCGCCCCGAACGCCCCGGACATTCCCGCCGAGCTGTACGATCTCGCCGCCGATCCGCGCGAGCGAACGAATGTCGCGGGGCGCGAGCCGGCGCGGGCGGCGGAGCTCGGCGCGCGCATCGCCGCGGTCGAGGCCACCGCCGCGCCCGGGACGACGACGGAGCTGAGCCCGGAAGAGCAGGCCGCGGTCGAGAGTCGCCTGCGTGACCTCGGGTATCTCGAGTGAAGCTGGCACTGGTGCACAAGCGCTACGACCGACTCGGCGGCGCCGAGTGGGATTGCCACGAGCTGTCGCGGCAGCTCGCCGCCCGCGGTCACGAGGTCCATCTGGTGGTGGGCGAGTGCCGGGTGCCGGTCCCGGCCGACATCACCGTCCATCGCGTACCGGTCGTGCGCGTCGGGCAGACGGCGAAGCTGGTGTCGTTCGCGGCGCTCGCGCCCTCGGTGTGGCGCCGCGTCGACGCCGACGTGGTGATCGGCTTCGGCCGCACCGTCGGCCAGGACCTCTTCCGTGCGAGCGGCGGCTGCCACCGCCAATACCTGGCGCGCGTCGCGGCCGAGCGCGGCGGCTGGACGCGGCTCCGCCAGCAGCTCTCGCCGTATCATCGTGCGCTGCTGGCGATCGAGCGCCGGCAGTACGCACCCGGCGGGTGCGGGACGATTCTCGCCGTGTCGGAGCTGTCGCGGCGAGAGATCCTCACCACCTACCCGACGGTCCGCGCCGATGACGTCGCGGTGCTGCACTACGGTGTGGACGTCGCGAGCTTTCATCCCGAGCGCCGCGCCCGCGACGGCGCCGCCGTCCGCCGCGAGCTCGGTCTGCCGCTCGAGCAGCCGATCGTCCTGCTCGTCGGCAGCGGCTTCCGCCGCAAAGGCGTCGACACCCTGCTCGAGGTGTGGCGGCGCCAGCCGCCGGCCGGAGCGGCGCTGGTCGTCGTCGGTGACGACGAGCATCTGGCGGCGCGCCGGCGCGCGACGCGCGGGCTCGCCGGGCCGGTGATCTTCACCGGCCCGCGTCGCGACGTCGAGCGTTTCTACGCCGCCGCCGATCTGTTCGCGTTGCCCTCGCTCTACGAGGGCTGTCCGGTGGCGATCCTCGAGGCGCTCGCGTCCGGCGTGCCGGTGGTGACGTCGCGGGCGACCGGCGCGCCCGAGCTCTTGACCGGCGTGCTCGCCGAGCTGTTGGTCGACGACCCGCGCGATGGCGTCGCGGTGGCGGAGCGCTTGGCGTGGGGTCTCGCGCCGGCACGCCGCACGGCGCTCGCGGCGGCGGCGCGCGCCGCGGGCGAGGCCACGAGTCTCGAGCGCTCGGTCGACGCCGTCGAGCGATGGTGTGGTGCGATCGCACGCCAGAAGGGACGCGCGCGTGCCTGAGGCGTGCTATCGCGTCCGGCAGGCGCTCGGCGCCGTCGCGCCCGAGCTGCTCGCCGTCGATCGCGTCCTCGCCGGTCGAGGGGTGCAGATCCTGAAGAACGGCGAGCGCACGACCGTCGTGGCGCTGACGCTCGGGGGCTCCGAGCTGATCCTCAAGCGCTTTCGCGACCGGAAGCTGCGCGAGGTGCTGGAGACGCTCGCCCTCGGATCGGGAGCCGCGCGGGTGTGGAGCGGCGCGGCGCGTCTGCGCGCCGCGGGGTTTCTGGCGCCCGAGATCCTGGCGGTCCTCGAGCAGCGGTGGCTCGGCGTTCCGGTCCGAAGCTGCGCGGTCGCGCGGCGCGTGCCGGGAACGCCGCTCGACGAGCTGTGGCGCGCGCGCGGCGGCGGCGCGCGGCGCACCCTCAGTCTGGCGTTCGCCGACTACCTGCGCCGGCTGCACGAGGCCGGCCTCTATCCTCAAGACTTGCGTGGCGCCAACGTGCTGGTCACGTCGGAGAGTCCTCCGGTCTTCGTACTCGTCGACCTCGACCGGGTGCGGCGCTACCGTCGGTTGTCGTGGCGGCGTCGACGGAAGAACATCGTCCAGGTGCACCGTTCGGTGGGTCGGGGCGCCTCGCCGACCACCGGCTTGCGCTTTCTCCGGCGCTACCTGCCGGAGGCGAGTCGGAGCGAGCTCCGGCGCGCGGCCACGCAGATCGTCGCCGCGGGGCGCGTGAAGGACGCCGAGTACGCACGCCGGCGCGCCCTGGAGCAGGGCCGGAAGGAACGGCCGTGACGCGGCAACGGCTCTCGTGCACGATCATCTGCTACGACGAGGAGGAGAACATCCGCGCCGCCCTCGAGAGCGTCAAATGGTGCGACGAGATCGTGGTCGTCGACTCGTTCTCCACCGACCGTACGGTCGAGATCTGTCGCGAGTACACCGACCGGATCTACCAGCGACCCTGGCCGGGGTTCGTCGAGCAGAAGGCGTTCGCGCTCGAGCAGGCGCGGTGCCCCTGGGTGCTGAACCTCGACGCCGACGAGCGCGTCTCTCCCGAGCTCAGACGCGAGATCGAGACGGTGCTGCAGCGGCCGCGCGCCGACGGCTACTACGTGCCGCGCCTCGTGTACTACCTCGGCCGCTGGTGGCGGCGCGGCGGCTGGTATCCCGACTATCGGCTCCGTCTCTTCCGGCGTGACAAGGTCGTGTGGGGCGGCATCGATCCGCACGAGAAGGTGATCCTGCACGGCCGCAGCGCGCGCTTGCGCGAGCCGCTTCTCCACTACACCTACCGCGACATCGGCGACCACGTGGCGACGATCAACGGCTTCACCGGGGTGGCGGCCCGCGAGCTCTTGCTGCGCGGCCGGAGTGCGTCGTGGACCGATCTGGTGTTGCGCCCGCTGTGGCGCTTCGTGCGGTTCTACGTGTTGCGCCTCGGCCTGATCGAGGGTCTGGCGGGCTTGTTCGTCGCCGAGTCGGCGGCGTTCTACGTCTTCATCCGCTACGCCAAGCTCTGGGAAGCGGTGCATGGGCGCGACCCGGGTCGCGAGCCGTAGATGCTGCACATCCTCCACGTCGATCCCGAGCGCGGCATGGGCGGCGGCGAGACGCAGGTGCTCGGTCTCATCCGTCACCTGGCCGCCGCCGGTGAGCGGCAGACGGTCGCGGCCGATCCCGCGGGAGCGCTCGCCGCCGCGGCGCCGGCGCTCGGCGTCGCGGTGGTGCCGCTTCGCATCCGCAACCACGCCGACGTGATCGCGGGCCGCCGCCTCAAGGGTTTGCTGGCGCGGGAGCGCTATGACATTGTCCACTTCCACACGGCTCGAGCGCACGCGATGAGCGCGTTTCTCGGGCGGCCAATGCGTCCACGCCGCATCGTGACGCGGCGAATGGACTATCCGCTGCGCGGCGGGTGGTACGCGCGCTGGCTCTACAACCGGATGGTGGATGCGGTGGTGGCGATCTCGGAGGGTGTGCGGACGGTGCTGCTCGAGGCCGGCGTCGAACCGGAGCGCATCCACGTGATCCCGAGCGGCGTCGACCTCGCCCGTTTCGAATCGACCGCCGCGGGACGCGCCGCCGCCCGCTCGAAGCTCGGTGTCGACGGACGGGACTTCGTGGTCGTCATGGTGGCGTCACTCGAGGAGCGCAAGGGGCATCGGGTCCTGCTCGACGCCGTTGCGACGCTCACGGAGATCGACCTGCGCGTCTTCTGTGCCGGCACCGGCTCGGAGTCGCGCGGCACTGGCGGCGCGCCGTGACACCCTCGGTCTCCACGATCGCGTCACGTTTCTCGGCCAGGTGCGGGACGTGGCGGAACTGCTGGCGGCGGCCGACGTGGTCGTGATGCCGTCGCTCCAGGAGGGGCTCGGGGTTGCGGCGCTCGAGGCCATGGCCGCCGGCTGTCCGCTGATCGTGAGCCGGGCCGGCGGTCTCCCCGAGGTGGTGGACCAAGGTGCGGCGGGACTGATCGTCGAGCCCGGTGACGCGGCAGCGCTCGCGGCAGCGCTCCGCCGCGTGGCGCGCGACCCGGTGCACGCGCGCGCCCTCGCCGCCGCGGGGCGCGCGCGCGTGCGGCGCACGTTTCAGCATGAACGCCATGGCCGGCGCGACGTACGCGCTCTATCGCCGGCTGGCAGGGACGGACGATGGCAGCATCGAGCAGGCTTCGTAACCTCGTACGCCGCTTCAGCGGCACGCGGGTGCTGGTGATCGGCGATCTGATGCTCGACCAGTTCGTCTGGGGCGACGTCAGCCGCATCTCGCCCGAGGCGCCGGTCCCGATCGTGCGGGTACGCCGCCAGGAGGCGCGCGCGGGCGGAGCGGGCAACGTGGTGAGCAACGTCGTCGCGCTCGGCGGGCGCGTCGCGGTGTGCGGCTTCGTCGGTCGACGATCCCGCCGGCCGGACGCTGCTCGCGACCCTGCGCACGGCCGGCGGGGATCTCACCGGAGTGGTCAGCAGCGCCGCGCTCTCCACCACCGCGAAGACGCGGGTGATCGCGCACCAGCAGCAGGTCGTGCGCTTCGACCACGACGGCGAGCACGCGGCGGCGCCGGCGCACCTCGGGCGTCGTCTGCTCACCTGGGTGACCCGCAACGTCCGCCGCTTCCCCGTCGTGGTGGTCTCCGACTACGGCAAAGGCGTGGTGACCCCGGAGCTGCTCGCCGAGCTGGCGCGCTTGCGCGCGCGCCACGGCTTCGCCTACGTCCTCGACCCGAAGCGGCCGAACTTCTCCCACTACCGCGGCGCCAGCCTGGTCAAGCCGAACCTCGCCGAAGCGAGCACCGCGGCCGGCATCGAGATCGACGATCGCCACGAGCCTCGCCGAGGCCGGGCGCCGGCTGCTCGAGCGCTGGCAGGCCGACGCCATCCTCATCTCGCGCGGCGAGGCCGGCATGACGCTCTTCAAGCCGCGGTCACCGCGCGCAGCATTTCCCGACCGCCGCGCAGGAGGTCTACGACGTGACCGGCGCCGGCGACACCGTGCTCGCGACCTGCGCGCTGGCGCTCGCCGCCGGCGGCAGCTTCGAGGAGGCGGCGGTGCTCGCCAACCACGCGGCCGGCATCGTCGTCGGCAAAGTGGGCACCGCCACCGTCAACGCGCGCGAGCTCGGACGCGCGCTCGCCACCCGTACGATGAGGACCCATGGCGAATGATCACGCCGGACTGAAGTCGATGACGGGCTACGGCGCGGCCTCGACGCCGATCCCGGCGGGTCGCATCAGCGTCGAGATCCGCACCGTCAATCAACGATTCCTCGACGTCCGCGTCACCGCGCCGCGCGAGTACGGGCCCTGGGAGGCGGAGTGTCGCGACGCCGTGCGGGCGCGCGTCGCGCGCGGTCGCGTCGAGGTGTACGTGAACCGCAACGCGCCCTCGAGCGGCCGCTCGAAGGTGGTGCTCAACGCCGCGCTGGCGCGCGACTACGCCGCGGCGTGGCGGCGGCTCAAGCGCAGCTTGAAGCTCACGGGCGAGATCGGTCTCGACCTCTTCCGGATGGCGGACGTCTTCCAGACCGTCGAGCTGCGAGGGCGACGTGCGGCGCGAGTTTCCGGCGGCCCGCCGCGCGCTCGCGCTCCGCGCTCGATCGGCTCGACCGCGAGCGCCGCCGGGAAGGCGCCAACTTGCAACGCGACATGCGGACGCGCGTCGACCGTCTCGCGGCGATCGAGCGTGGCATCCGTCAACGCGCCGCCGCGACGCTCACCGACGTGCAGGCGAAGCTCACCGAGCGCCTGGAGCGCCTCCTCAAGGGGGCGAGGTCGACCCGGCGCGCCTGGCGCAGGAGGCGGCGTTTGCCGCCGAGCGCAGCGACGTCACCGAGGAGATGGTGCGTCTCGCCAGCCACCTCGTCGGCGCTGCGCGCGCTGCTCGCGAGCCGGGATCCCGCGGGCAAGCAGATCGAGTTCCTGCTCCAGGAGATCCACCGCGAGGTCAACACCATCGGGTCGAAGGTGAACGACCTGGCGGTGACGCAGCTCGTGGTCGAGGCCAAGGGGGAGATCGAGCGCCTGCGCGAGCAGGTGCAGAACGTCGAGTGATTCCGTAGAATCTCACATGCGTGCCGACTTCGCCTTCGAGCGTCATGGCATCGTCTTCATCGTCTCCGGACCGTCCGGGGCGGGGAAGAGCACCCTGGTCGAGGCGCCTGCTGGCGCACGATCCCCGGCCTCGAGCTCTCCATCTCGTGCACCACGCGGACGCCCCGCCCGGGCGAGCAGCACGGCCGCGAGTATCTCTTCGTCGATGCCGAAGAGTTCGCCCGCCGGCGCGACGCGCACGAGTTCGCCGAATGGGCGGAAGTGCACGGCGCCCTCTACGGGACGCGCGCGTGCGCCGCTCGACGACGCGGTGGCGAGCGGCCGCGACCTGCTGCTCGACATCGACGTGCAGGGCGCCCGCCAGCTCAAGCGGCTGTACCGGGAGGCCGCCGTGGCGGTCATGGTCTTCCCGCCCTCGTGGAGCGAGCTCGAGCGCCGCCTGCGCGCGCGCCGTACCGAGGACGAGGCGACGGTCGTGCGCCGTTTGACGCGTGCGCGCGAGGAGGCGCGCGCGCTCCTCGACTACGACTACTGGATCGTCAACGCCGCGTCGAGGAGTCGGTCGCCCGCCTGCACGCCATCGTCGCCGCCGAGCGTGCGCGCGTCGCGCGCATCGTCGTGGAGAGCGGCCCGTGAACATCGACGATCTCGTCGGCAAGGTCCGCGAGTACAATCCGGCGGCCGACGTCGCCACGTTGCAGCGCGCCTACGAGTTCTCCGCGCGAGGTGCACCAGCGGCCAGCGGCGCGCAGTCGGGCGAGCCCTACCTCGTCCACCCGCTCGAGGTCGCCGGCATCATCGCCGAGCTCCGGCTCGACGTGCCGAGCGTCGTCGACCGGCCTGCTGCACGACACCGTCGAGGACACGCTCGCGACGCTCGACGCAGATCGAGACGAGCTTCGGCGACGAGATCGCGGCGCTCGTCGACGGCGTCACCAAGATCGGCCAGATCAACTTCACCAGCCGCGAGGAGAAGCAGGCGGAGAACTTCCGCAAGATGCTCCTCGCGATGGCGCGCGACATCCGCGTCATCCTGGTCAAGCTCGCCGACCGCACCCACAACATGCGCACGCTCGACGCATCTCGCGCCCGAGCGCCAGGCGCGAGATCGCGCAGGAGACGCTCGACATCTACGCGCCGCTCGCGCACCGCCTCGGCATCTACTGGATCAAGAGCGAGCTCGAGGACAACGCGCTCCGCTTCCTGCACCCCGAGGTCTACTACCAGCTCAAGCGCAACGTCGCGAAGAAGAAGGCCGAGCGCGAGCAGTACATCAAGCGAGGTCATCACGCGTCCTCGACCAAGAAGCTCGACGAGGCCGGGCATCGAGGCCGAGGTCACCGGGCGGCCGAAGCACTTCTACTCGATCTACCAGAAGATGCAGCGCGCAGAACCTGCTCTACGACCAGATCTACGACCTGGTCGCGTTCCGCGTCATCGTCGACTCGGTGACGCGAGTGCTACGAGGCGCTCGGCGTCGTGCACGCCAACTGGAAGCCGGTGCCGGGGCGCTTCAAGGACTACATCGCGCTGCCGAAGGCGAACATGTACCAGTCGCTGCACACCACGGTGATCGGCCCGTACGGCGAGCGCATCGAGGTCCAGATCCGCACCCACGAGATGCACCGCGTCGCCGAGGACGGCATCGCCGCGCACTGGAACTACAAGGAGCCGGCGAGGCCGGCGAGCGCCGACGAGACGCAGCGCTTCGCCTGGCTGCGCCAGCTGCTCGAGTGGCAGCAGCAGTCTCCAGGACCCGCAGGAGTTCCTGCGCTCGGTGAAGGAGGACCTGTTCAGCGACGAGGTCTTCGTCTTCACGCCGAAGGGCGACGTGCTCAACTTCCCGCGAGGGCGCGACGGTGATCGACTTCGCCTACCGCATCCACTCCGAGGTCGGCGACCACTGCGCCGGCGCGCGCGTCAACGGCAGCTCGTGCCGCTGCGCTACCAGCTGCGCAACGGCGACACGGTCGAGATCATCACCACCGACCAGCCAGACGCCGAGCAAGGACTGGCTCAAGCTCGTCAAGACCAGCCGCGCGCAAGGCGCGCATCCGCGCTGGATCAAGGACCAGCAGCGCAGCGCGCAGCGTCGGCGGTCGGCCGCGAGATCCTCGAGCGCGACCTCGGCGCGCCACCAGCTCGAGCTCGGCAAGCTCCGCAAGAGACGGGCAGCTCGAGCGAGGCGCTGCACGAGCTCGGGTCAAGGACGAGGAGACGCTGCTCGCCGGCGTCGGCTACGGCAAGATGCACGACGCACGCAGGTGCTCGCCAAGCTCGCTGCCCGCAGGACGAGCTCGAGCGCCGCGCGCGAGCAGCGAGGAGGGCGCGCTGCAGCGAGCTCATCCGCCTGGTCAGCCGGCAGCCGAAGGGCGGCGTGCAGGTGAGCGGCGTCGAGGACGTGCTGGTGCGCTTCGGCCGCTGCTGCGATGCCGCTGCCGGGCGAGCGCATCGCTCGGCTTCATCACCCGCGGCCGCGGCGTCACCGTGCACGCCATCGACTGCCCGCGGGTGCTGGAGAGCGATCCGCAGCGCCGCGTCGAGGTGGTGTGGGACGAGCGGCGCGACGGGCAGTTCCGTCCGGTGCAGCATCGAGGTGACGTGCGTCGACTCAGCCCGGCCTGCTGGCCGCGATGACGCAAGTCGATCAGCGTCCGCCGGCGTCAACATCACCGCGCGCCCAGGTGCAGCACCGTGCCCGACAAGCAGGCGCTCAACACCTTCGAGGTGATGGTCGACAGCGTCGACGCAGCTGAACCGCGTGATGCGCGGCCTCGGCAAGGTGAAGGGCGTGATGAAGGTGGCACGGGTGCGCGGGTGACTTCGTGAGACGCGCCAGCGGAGCGGCCCTCGCGCAGCGGGCGATCATTCGCAGCCAAGCGCCGGCGGCGGAGCGCTCCTGGTGAAGCGGGCGATCACTAGCAGCCAAGCGCCCGCGGCGGAGCGGTCCTGGTGAAGCGGGCGATCACTAGCAGCCAAGCGCCCGCGGCGGAGCGGTCCTTGTGAAGCGGGCGATCACGACCACCGAGGCGCCGGGCGCGATCGGTCCCTACAGCCAGGCGGTCGTCGAAGGCGGTCTCGTGTTTCTCTCCGGGCAGATCGGCCTCGATCCCGCGAGCGGCGCACTGGTCAGCGGCACGATCGAGGACGAGACGCGGCGCGTCCTCGAGAGCTTGCGGGCGGTGCTGGTGAGCGCCGGCCTCACGAGTGACGCGGTCGTGCGGACGACGGTCTATCTCACGGATCTCGCCGACTTCCCGCGTGTCAACCAGGTCTACGCGGAGTTCTTCCAGGCGCCGTTCCCGGCGCGCGCCACCGTTCAGGTGGCGGCGCTGCCGCGCGGCGCGCGGGTCGAGATCGACGCCATCGCCGTCGTCGGCTAGGCCGAGCCGGTCCAGCAAGGAAGCAGAGGGGTGACCCTCGCGTGGTCGGGGGAGGCATCAAGGCGCGTCCCGCACGGTCAGATGCGAGGCGCGAGGGAGCGAGGGCGGAGGTGCGGCGCGCGTCCCGCGCGCCGGTCAAACACACGCCGCACAACCGAGCGACCGAGTAACGAAGCAGATGGCCTTGCGGGGCGCGGCTAGGCTGCCTTCATCACCTTGCCGCTGCGGATGCAGCGTGTGCAGGCGAGAATGCGCTTGACGCCGCCGCCGATCTTGGCGCGCACACGCTGCAGATTGGGCTCCCACCGGCGCCGGGTACGGTTGTTGGCGTGACTGACGGTGTTCCCGAACGACGGTCCTTTGCCACAAATGTCGCAGGTGCGTGCCATGCTGACCCCTTTCGAAGCGTTCTCGGTAGCATAGCGGGCGCGACCCGGCAAACGACACCCAAGCGTCGGTAGTGGGTCAGTTTGACCGCGCTCGATCTGCAGTACGAGGTCAAACTGACCCAGCTACTCAAGCGTCCGCCGTGCGCGACGGCATCGTGCGCGCCGCGCGCTTAGCTGTTCCTGATGCGCTCCGCGAGCCCGGTCGTGGAGAAGCCCGCGACCACCGGCACCAGCAGCACGTGACCGCCGCGCGCTTCGACGATCTCACGCCCGACGACCTTGTCGACCGCCCAGTCGCTGCCCTTGGCCAGCACGTCGGGTTGTACGATGCGGATCAACGCCTCGGGCGTATCCTCGTCGAAGATCGTCACGTAGTCGACGGCCGCGAGCGCCGCGAGGACCTCGGCGCGCGCGGTCTCGGAAACGAGCGGACGCCCAGTGCCTTTCAAGCGCTGCACCGACGCGTCGCTGTTTACGCCCACGATCAGCACGTCGCCCGCATCACGCGCCGCGTCGAGGTACCGCACGTGACCGACGTGCAGGAGATCGAAGCATCCGTTGGTGAAGGTCAGCCGCTTGCCGCTGGCGCGTAACGAGCTCACGAGCGCGGGAAGATCGGCGCGCGCGACGATCTTTTCCCGATAACGCATAGCGGCAGATGTACCAACCAATCGCGGTCGCTGCCATAGCTTTCTCCATGCGTGTCGTGCGGACCTGCCCCACGCAGACTCCATCGCGCACGGCTGCCAGCGCCGCGCTCGCATCGAGTCGAGGTTCCCGGTGGCATGGATTTGGCTGTGTTCACCGTGCGTGAGACGACGGTTCGAACGATCGGACGCCATCCAACTCCACTCGTGGCGCCCTCGAGTCCCCGCACTCAAGACATCGTTCGCCATCCCCCGCCGTTTCGCGTGATGCACGGTGGGAGGGTGCTCTCCCGGGGTCTGACCCAACCCCGCACCCTCCCACCGCCCCTCCTTCTTCTCGGCTAGGCATCTCGACCGAATACGCTGCGGGCGTGCTCTGCTCACCGGCGCGCCGCCGGTAGCGTCCACCGCGACCTGGCGCGCCTGCCGTCAGGTGCGAATTTGTGCTCGGCTGCCGCAGCGTGTTAGACGCGCCGCGATGGGCGGGGCCTTCAAGCGCAAGCGCTGGCGCGAGCAGCACCGTCCGCGCATCGACTTGAACGGCATGATGGCGCACGTCATCGGCGACTCCGGCGTCAGCGACAGCGACCTCGAGGCGCTGCTGCCGCGCCTCGCCGACGTCCAGGCGGCCTTCGAGACACAGCGGCGTTCGGGTGCGTTGGCGTTCGCGGAGCTCCCCTATGCCACCAAAGATCTGAAGCGCACGCTCGCTCTCGCGGAAGAGGTGCGCGGGCAGTTCGACGATCTCGTCGTGATCGGCGCCGGCGACTCCGCCCTCGGCGCGGACGTGCTCACCTCCGCGCTCGCGGCGTCGGAAGGGAGCGACACGACGGCGCCTGGCGGGATGCGGGTCCACATCGCGGACTCGATCGATCCGCGCTGGTTCGGGGCATTGCTCGATCGCCTCGAGACGCGTCGTACGCTCTTCAACGTCGTCAGCAGATCCGGCGATGCGCCCGAGACCATGGCGGCGTTCATGGTCGTGCGCGACCGTTTGCTCCGGGAGCTCGGGGCAGTCGAGTACAAGCGTCACGTCGTCGTCACCACCGGCGCGGCGGAAGGGGCGTTGCGACAGATCGTGAACGACGAAGGCTTTCGCGACCTCGCGGTCCCGGCGCAAGCGGTCGGACCGTTGTCGATCCTGAGCGCGGTGGGGCTGTTCCCGGCTGCCGCAGCGGGCGTCGACGTCGCCGAGCTGCTCGCCGGCGCGGCCGACATGGACAGCCGGTGCCGCGTTGCCGAACGCACGCGCCAACCCCGCGTTGCTGCTCGCCGGGGTTTCGTATCTGGTCATGACGCGCGGCGGTCGGCGCGACATCGTGCTCGAGCCGCATACGCGCGCGTTGGCAGCGATGGCAGCGTGGTTTCTCCGCGTGTGGGCCGAAAGCGTCGGGCACGTGCCCGAGTCGGATTCCGGCGACGGCGTGGTCCTCTTCGTCCGGGTGGAGGAGCACGCGCGCGCGCTCGCTGTCCCCAAGAGCTACGAGGACATGGAAGCGGTCGCTTACCTCGGTGGGCACGACCTCGGCACGCTCCTCAACCTGCGGCAGCAAGCGACCGAGATCGCGCTCGCCAAGGCCGGGCGCCCGAGCGCGAGCGTCGTCTGTCCGCGGCTGAACCCGTTTGTCGTCGGCGCGCTCGTGTATCTGCTCGAGACCCTCGGCGCGATGGTTGGCGGCCTGGTCGGGTTGCAGGTGGCGCCGGCGGGGCGCGAGGACGCGTCGCAACTCACCTACGGGCTGGCGGGGCGCTCGGGAGACGAAGGCGATCGCGCCGAGGCGCAGCGCTGGCTCGCCCGCAAGGAGGCGCGCTACGTCCTCTGATCCGCTCACGGTCCCGCCGACGTCTGCGCAGACGGCGACCCGCATCCGCGTACTGCCCGAGACGCTCGCGAGCAAGATCGCTGCCGGCGAGGTCATCGAGCGTCCGGCGTCGGTGGTGAAGGAGCTGCTCGAGAACGCGCTCGACGCCGGGGCTCGGCGCATCGTCATCGAGTTGGAGGCGGGTGGTGTACGGCTGGTGCGTGTCACCGATGACGGCGAGGGCATGGGGGGCGACGATGCCGTACTGGCGTTCGTGCGCCACGCGACCAGCAAGATCCGCACGGAGACCGATCTCGGTTGCATCACGACGCTCGGGTTCCGGGGCGAGGCGCTCGCCAGCATCGCCGCGGTGGCGGACGTCGAGCTGCTGACCCGGGCGCGCGGTGTGGGGACCGGCGTCCGCGTGCGCGCCGAGGGCGGACGCGTCGTCGACGTCCGCGAGGCGGGTGCGGCGGAAGGGACGTCGGTCACCGTGCGCGAGCTGTTCGCGCCGGTGCCGGCACGCCGGAAGTTCTTGAAGACCGCCGCCACCGAGCTCGGCCACATCGTCGAGCTGGTGACGCGCCAGGCGCTCGCCGCGATCGGCGTCCACTTTCGCGTCGTGCACGAGGGCCGGGAGTTGATCGCGTATCCGCCGGTGACGGCGCTCGCGGAGCGCGCGCGTCAGGTGTTCGGCCGTGAACGCGTGCAGGGCGGGCGCGCGATGACCGCCGAACGGCTCGGGGTGCGGGTCGCGGGCTTTCTGATCTCGCCCCACGTCTCGTTCGCGACCGCTCGCTACGTGTTCGCATTCGTGAACGGCCGCGCGGTGCGCGATCGCGCGCTCAATCACGCCATCGTCGAGGGCTACGCGAGCTTGATTCCGCGCGGGCGCTGGCCGGGTGCGGTGGTGTTGCTCGAGCTGCCGCCCGCCGACGTCGACGTCAACGTCCATCCTGCCAAGCACGAGGTGCGCTTCCGCTTGGCGCACGTCGTGCACGACACGGTGCTGGCCGCCGTACGCCAGGGGCTCGCCGGGCTGCCGACGGAGAACGCCGCCGCGGTGGGCGATCCACGAGCCGACGCGGTCGCCGAGGCGCTCGCAGGCTACGGTGCGCGCGTCGACACGACGGCGCGGCTGCCGCTGACCGGTCCGCGTGTGCCACCGGCTGGGCACTCCGCGGTTGCGCCGACGAGCGTGTCGGTCGCCGCCGTCGCCACTGCGGCGCCAGCGGAGATGCGGAGCGGTTTCGCCGCGCTCAGGTTTGTCGGTCAGGTGTTCCGCGGCTATATCGTGTGTGAAGGAGCCGATCGCCTGGTGTTGATCGATCAGCACGCCGCGCACGAGCGCGTGGCCTTCGAGCGGCTACGGGCCGAGCGCGCACGCGGCGCCATCGAGCGTCAGGCGCTGCTGCTGCCGCTCGCCGTCGATCTCGATCCGGCGCAAGCCGAGGCGGTCGCGGCGGCGGCCGAACGACTCGCGACGCTGGGTTTCGAGGTCGAGCCGTTCGGCGAGCGAACCTTTCTGGTGCGCGCCGTGCCGGCGTTGCTCGGCGCGGACGATCCTCGCCTGCTGCTCGAGGACCTCGCCGACGGCCTCGCGGAGGTCGGATCGCATCTCTCGGTCGCCGAGGCCACGGACGCCATCCTCGGACGGATCGCCTGCCACAGCGTGGTGCGCGTCGGCCGTGCGCTCGGCGCCACGGAGGTCGCGGCGTTGCTCGGCGATCTCGATGCGCTCACCTACGGCAGCAACTGCCCGCACGGCCGACCGGTCTCGATCGAGTTTTCGCGCGCCCAGCTCGAGCGCATGTTCGGGCGATGAGCGACGCCGAGCAGGAAGCGCCGCAAAGCCCGTGGCGCGCGATCGTCGTCGTCGGTCCGACGGCGGTCGGCAAGAGCGAGCTCGCCCTCGAGCTCGCCGAGGCGTTGAACGCCGAGATCGTGAGCGCCGATTCGCGCCAGGTCTACCGCTACCTGGACATTGGAACCGCCAAACCCAGCCTGGTCGATCGCGGCCGCGTGCCGCACCACGTGCTCGACGTCGCCGATCCCGACGAGGTGTTCGACGCCGCGTGCTATCGTCGTCACGCGCGAGCGGCCGTGCGTGCGATCAGCGCGCGCGGACGCACGGTCGTGATCTGCGGCGGGACGGGTCTGTACGTG
The DNA here is from genome assembly GCA_963846105.1 of uncultured delta proteobacterium. Classification (GTDB taxonomy): domain Bacteria; phylum Desulfobacterota; class Binatia; order UTPRO1; family UTPRO1; genus CAWJUT01. Next base: position 165,405 of record CAWJUT010000001.1, on the reverse strand, counting down.
CGGGCCCTGATACGCGGCCTCTTTCGCGGACCGGCGCGCGCACCCGCGGTCCGCGAGCGCTTGCGGGCACTCGAGGAGGAGGGCGGACCGGGAACCCTCCATCGTCGCCTCGCCGCCAACGATCCCGCGAGCGCCGGCCGGCTGCATCCACGCGACCTGCTGCGCATCGTGCGCGCCCTCGAAGTGCTCGAGCTGACCGGGCGCCCGATCAGCGCCTGGCAGGAGGAGCATCGCTTCGCCGAGGGGGGCCTGCGCGTGCTGGTGGTCGGCTGCGCGCGACCGCGTGACGAGCTGGCACAGCGCATCGAAGCGCGCCGCGACGCGATGATCGCCGCCGGGCTCCTCGACGAGATTCGCGCGCTCTGGGAGCGCGGGTACGCTCCCGACCTGGCGGCGCTGCAGAGTGTCGGCTACCGGGAGATGGGCGCGTACCTGCGCGGGGTGTGCGGATGGGACGCCGCGTGTGAAGACTTCGCGCGCGCCACTCGGCGCCTCGCCAAGCGCCAGCTCACCTGGTTCCGGGCCGATGCAGCGACCCAATGGTTCCATCCTGACCGCGACCGCGCGCGCGTGCATGTGCACGCCGCGACCTGGCTCCAGCAACCGTGGCCGTCACCTACCTCGACTTCGAGCTCCCTCTCGCCGCGCTAGACGCCCGCATCGAGAGCTTACGCCGCGCGCGCGATCGCAGCGCCGCAGATGGGCGGGAGCTCCGGCGTCTGGAGGCCGAGCGCCGCCGTCGAGGAGCGAACACTCTACGCCGGTCTCTCTGCCTGGCAGCGCGTGCAGCTCGCGCGCCACATCGACCGCCCGCAAACCCTCGACTACATCGAGCGCCTGTGCGGCGACTTCTTCGAGTTGCGCGGCGACCGCACCTTCGGCAACGACGGCGCCATCGTCGGCGGACTCGCCAACCATCGCGGCGAGTCGATCGTGGTCGTCGGGCACCAGCGCGGGCACTCCACCCACGAGCGCGTGCAGCGCAACTTCGGGATGGCGAGCCCGGAGGGTTATCGCAAGGCGCTCCGCCTGTTCCGCCTGGCCGAGCGGCTGCGCATCCCGATCCTCACCTTCATCGATACCCAGGGGGCGTACCCCGGCGTCGGCGCCGAAGAGCGCGGGCAGGCCGAGGCGATCGCGCACAATCTGCGCGCCATGGCGCTGTTGCGCGTGCCGATCGTGAGCGTGGTGATCGGCGAGGGTGGAAGCGGCGGCGCGCTGGCGCTCGGCGTCGCCGATCGTCTCTTGATGCAGGAGTACTCGTGCTACTCGGTGATCTCGCCGGAAGGGTGCGCTTCGATCCTCTACCGCGACCGCAGCCCGGAGAACGTCGCGCGCGCCGCCGAAGCGCTGCGCCTCACGGCGCGCGACCTCCATTCCTTCGGCGTCGTCGACGAGGTGATCGGCGAGCCCGTGGGCGGGGCGCATCGCAACCCGAGGCGCGCCGGCGAGACGCTCGAGCGCGCCATCGCGACGCATCTCAGAGAGCTGCGCGCGCAGTCGCTGGCGACGCTGCTGCATCGCCGCTACGAGAAGTATCGTCGCATCGGCCGCTTTCTCGAGTGACGCGGCGTCGCGTTGCAATGCCGGGAGCCGTGCGGTACCTGTCGAGATTCTGAAGGACTCCAGCGACGTGCCAGCGAAGGGCGCTATGGATCGCCAGGTCGACCAAGCCCGCGCCAAGATCGACCGCATCGACGAACGCATCCTCGCGCTCTTGAACGAGCGCGCGCGGATCGCGCAACAGATCGGCCGGCGCAAGGCGCGCGGCGGCGGCGCGACGAACGGCGGCAACGGTTTCTGGGTGCCGAGCCGGGAGAAGAAGATCTTCACGCGCCTGCGCACGCTCAACGACGGTCCGCTCTCGGACGAGGTCGTCGGTGTGATCTTCCGCGAGATCATCTCCGCTTCGCGGGCGCTCGAGTCGCGGCTCACGGTCGCCTACCTCGGACCGGAAGGCACCTTCACGCATGCCGCGGCGCGCGAGCAGTTCGGGCAGAGCGTCACGCTCGCGCCGGTCGAATCGATCCCGCAGGTGTTCCCCGAGGTCGAGCACCGCCGCGCCGATTTCGGCGTCGTGCCGGTCGAGAACTCGACCGAGGGCGCCGTCACGTCGACCCTCGACCTGCTCGTCGAGTCGCCGCTCCAGATCACCGCCGAGGTGCTGCTCGACGTGCGGCACTGCCTGCTCGGACGCGCCGACGCCATCGCCGACGTGCGGCGCGTGCTCTCGCATCCGCAGGCCCTCGCGCAGTGCCGGCGCTGGCTCGCCCAGCATCTTCCGGCCGCGCGTGTCGAGGAGACGGCGAGCAACAGCCGCGCCGCCGAGCTCGCGGCCGGCGAGCCCGGCACGGCGGCGATCGCCGCCGATGGCGGCGGAGCGCTACGACCTCCGCATCCTCGCCGCCGACATCCAGGACGAGCCGGCGAACGTGACGCGCTTCCTCGTGCTCGGGACGACCGACGCCGCGACGCCATCGGGCGACGACAAGACCTCGCTCGCTGTGCACGGTGCGGGACGAGGTCGGCGTGCTGGCGAAGCTGCTGCGGCCGCTGGCGCGCGAGCGCGTCAGTCTGCACAAGATCGAGTCGCGGCCGCTGCGCGGGCGGCCGTGGGAGTACGTCTTCTTCCTCGACCTCCGCGGCCACCGCACCGAGCCGCGCGTGCAAGCGCGCGCTCGCGCGCATGACGCCGCTCACGACGCTGATGAAGATCCTCGGCTCGTACCCGGTCGGACGATGAGCAAGACGGACGGCGGCATCGATCTCCGCACGCTCGTCCCCGAGTGGATCCAGCGCCTCACGCCGTATCCGCCGGGCATGCCGATCGAGGAGCTCGAGCGCGAGCTCGGCATCACCGGCTCGATCAAGCTCGCCTCGAACGAGAACCCGCTCGGCCCGTCGCCGCGTGCCCTCGCGGCGATCGCGCAGGCGCTCGGCGCGCTGCACCGCTACCCCGACGGCTGCGGCTTCTACCTGCGCACGCGCTCGCCGAGCGGCTCGGGGTGTCGCCGGACGGCATCATCCTCGGCAACGGCTCGAACGAGATCATCGAGCTCGTCGTGCGCGCCTTCCTGCGCCCGGGCGACGAGGCGGTGATGGCCGACCAGGCGTTCGTCATCTACCGCATGGTCGTGCAGGCGGCGGGAGCCGTTCCGCGCATCATCCCGCTGCGTCACTTCACCCACGACCTCGAGGCGATCGCCGGAGCCGATCACCCCGCCACGCGGCTGGTCTTCCTCGCCAACCCGAACAACCCGACGGGCACGATCTTCAGGCGCGACGAGTGGGAGGCCTTCCTGGCCGCCGTGCCGCCGAACGTCCTGGTGGTGGCGGACGACGCCTACGCCGACTACGTCGAGGACCCGGACTATCCCGACTCGCTGGAGTATCAGCGCCGCGACCGGCTGCTGCTCACCTTGCGCACGTTCTCGAAGCTCTACGGGCTCGCCGGGCTGCGCGTCGGCTACGGCGTCGGGCCGCTCGAGGTCGTCGAGGTGATGGACCGCATCCGCCAGCCGTTCAACGTGAACTCGCTGGCGCAGGTGGCGGCGCTCGCGGCGCTCGACGACGAGGAGCACGTCGAGCGCACGCGCCGGAGCAACCGCGAGGGCTGGCGTTCCTGCGCGCCGCCTGCGAGCGCCTCGGTCGACCGTACGTGCCGAGCTGGGCGAACTTCCTCCTCGTCGAGGTCGGTGACGGTGCGCGCGTCTACGAGGCGCTGCTGCGGCGCGGCGTGATCGTGCGCCCGATGGACGTCTACGGCTTCCCGGAGCACCTGCGCGTCACCGTCGGCACGCCCGAGGAGAATGGCCGCTTCGTCGACTGGCTCGCGGCGGTGCTCGAGTCGAAGCCGTGAAACGCGTTGCCGAGCGGCTGCTGATCGCCGGCGTCGGGCTGATCGGCGGCTCGCTGGCGCTGGCGCTGCAAGCGCGAGGGCGCGGTCGGCGAAGTCGTCGGGTTCGGCCGCTCGGCCGCCAATCTGCGCGTCGCGCGCGGCGCGGCATGATCGATCGCGCCGAGCGTGACCCGGAGCGCGCCGCGCGCGGCGTCGACGTCGTCGTGCTCGCGGTGCCGGTGCAGGCGATCGCGCCCGTGCTCGGGGCGCTCGCACCGGCGCTTCCGCCCGACGCCGTCATCACCGACGCCGGCAGCGTGAAGGCGCCGGTCGTGACCGCGGTGGAGCGCCTGCTCGGATCCGCGAGCGGGCGCTTCTGCGGCGCCATCCGATCGCCGGGACCGAGCATTCCGGGGCGGCGGCCGCGTGCGCCGACCTGCTGCGCGGTCAGCGCTGCATGCTGACGCCGACGGCGGCGACGGCGGTCGCGACGCCGCCGGCGCGTGCGCGCGCTCTGGGAGGCGGCGGGCATGCGCGTCGAGGAGATGCCGGCGGCGGTGCACGACCGCGTCCTCGCGCTCGTGAGCCACCTGCCGCACGTCGTCGCGTACGCGCTCGTCAACGCGGTCGCCGGTGCCGAGCGCGACGGCGGGCGGCGCGTGCTCGCCTACGCGGCGGGCGGCTTCCGCGACACGACGCGCATCGCGCGCAGCCCGCCGGAGATGTGGCGCGACATCTGTCTCGCGAACCGGCACGAGCTGTTGCGCGCCCTCGATCGCTTTACGACCACGTTCGATCGCCTGCGGGACGCCATCGCGATCGGTGACGGTCCTGCGATCGCGGCCGAGCTGGCGCGCGCCCAGGCGGTGCGCCGGCGGCTCGCAGTCTCGGCGATTCGCCCGCCGCGACTGGTGGCGGCGCGCGGCCGCGCCCGGAGGTCGCGCGGGCGGTGAGCACGGTCGCGATCGAGCCTGCCCGGCGCGGTCTCAGCGGCACGCTCGCGGTGCCCGGGCGACAAGTCGATCGCGCACCGGGCGCTGCTGCTCGGCGCGCTCGCGCGCGGCGCCAGCACCGTGCGCGGCTTCACGGGCGGCGCCGACAACCGCGCCACGCTCGACGCCTGCCGGCTGCTCGGCGTCGCCGTCGAAGAGCGAGGTGCGGCAGCTGCGGATCGAGGGCCGCGGCTGGGGCGGACTGCGTGCGCCCGCCGCCACGCATCGACTGCGGGAACTCGGGCACCACGATGCGCCTGCTCACGGGCGTGCTCGCCGGCCGGCCGTTCGCGAGCCGGCTCGACGGCGACGCCTCGCTCCGGCGCCGGCCGATGGAGCGCGTCGCTCGAGCCGCTCGCGCGCATGGGCGCGCGATCGAGCGAGGGAGCCGGGGGACGGGCGCCGCTCGTCGATCACGGGCCGCAGCCTCGGCGGCGCGGCGCACCGCCTTCCGGTCGCGAGCGCGCAGGTGAAGTCGGCGCTGCTGCTCGCCGGGCTGCAAGCGAGCGGCGACGACCCGTGTCGAGGAGCCGGCGCAGTCGCGCGACCACACCGAGCGGCTGCTGCGGACATTCGGCGCCACGACTCGACCGCCAGGGCGGCGCGCTCACGCTCGCGGGGCCGCAGGAGCTGACCGGCGCCGCCGATCGATCTCCCCGGGCGATCCCTCGTCGGCGGCGTTCCTGATCGTGGCGGCGCTGCTGGTGCCGGGCTCGGAGCTGCGCATCACCGGCGTCGGCGTGAATCCCACCCGCACCGGCGTGCTCGACGTGCTGGCGCGATGGGCGCGTCGATCGAGGTCGAGCCCGAGAGCGGCGGCGACGAGCCGCGCGCCGACGCTGCTCGTGCGCGAGCGCGCAGCCTGCGCGGCACGCGCGTCGGCGGCGACCTGCTGCCGCGCGCCATCGACGAGTTGCCGATCCTCTGCGTCGCGGCGGCGGCGCGCGACCGGCACGACCGAGATCCACGATGCCGGCGAGCTGCGGGTGAAGGAGAGCGATCGCCTCGCCGCATGGCCGAGGTCCTGCGCGCGTTCGGGGTCGCGGGTCGAGGAGCAGACCGACGGGCTCGTCATCGACGGGTCCGACGCCGCTCGGCGGGCGGCGCGCATCGACAGCCGCGGCGACCATCGCATCGCCATGGCGTTCGCGTCGCTCGGTCTGGTGGCACCCGCGGGCGTGACGATCGCCGACGCGCGAGTGCGCCGACGTTTCGTTTCCCGGCTTCTTCGAGCGCTCGCGGCACGGCGCATGGCGGAGCGAACGTGAGCGTCGATCGTCGCCATCGACGGACCCGCCGGCGCCGGCAAGAGCACGGCGGCCGCGCGCTCGCGGCGCGCGCTCGGCTTCGCGCACGTCGACACCGGCGCGATGTACCGCGCCGTCGGCCTCGCCGCCGCAGGAGCGCGGCATCGACCCCGACGACGCCGCCGCGCTCGCCGCGCCTCGTCGACGCGCTCGACCTCCGACTCGATCCGGGGACGCGCAGCACGAGACGCGTGTGCTCGCTCGACGGCCGCGACGTCAGCGCGGCGATCCGCACCGCGGCGGCCGGCGAGCTGGGCATCGCGGGTCGCCGCCCGTGCCGGTGTGCGCGACCGCCTGGTGGCTCTGCAGCGCGGCGTCGGCGCGGCGGGCGGCGTGGTCATGGAGGGCCGCGACATCGGCACGGTGGTGTTTCCCGACGCCGACGTGCAAGTTCTTCCTGACCGCGAGCGCCGGCCGAGCGGGCCGCGCCGGCGCGCAGGCCGAGCAGGCAGCCGAGGCGGCTCGGGGCGATCTCGAGCACGACCCGGCGGAGATCGAGGCGCGCGACCGGCGCGACCGCGAGCGCGCGCATTCGCCGCTGCGTGCCGGCCGCCGACGCGGTCGTGATCGACACCGACGCGCTCACGCTCGACGCCGTGGTCGACGCGCATGCTCGCAGCGTGCGTTGCAGGCGCGCGCAAGAGCCTTGATCTTTCAGGAGCAGGGCGCTAAGGAGGGGCCTCGCGTGGCAGCGGTCCGTGGCAATCCGGTCCCAGGGGGTGTGCAGTTGATGACCGAAGACAACCATGACCACGTGCGAGCGGCGCCGGAGGCGGCGACGATTTCGGCCGCCTCTTCGAGCAGAGCCTGCGCGCGCGTCAAGCCGGGCGAGGTCGTCACGCGGACGCGTCGTGCTGCGTCGGCGCGCGACCACGTCACCGTCGACATCGGCTACAAGTCGCGAAGGGCAGATCCCGCATCCACGAGTTCACGCGCGCGCGACGGCGAGCGTCGACGTCAAGGAGGGCGACGACATCGACGTCTACTTCGAGGCCACCGACACGCGAGGACGGCGGCATCGTGCTGTCGCGCCAGAAGGCGGAGCAGTTCGAGGTGTGGCGCGACATCGAGCAGGCCTTCGAGAGCGAGCGGCGCCGTCGAGGGCACGATCGTCGGCAAGGTGAAGGGCGGGCTCAAGGTCGACATCGGCGTCGCGGCGTTCCTGCCCGGCTCGCACGCCGACATCCGCCCGGCGCGCAACCTCGATCGCTACATCGGCCAGCGCGGCCGCTTCGCGATCCTCAAGTTCAACCGCTCGCGCGGCAACGTCGTCGTCTCGCGCCGCGCGGTCATGGAGCGCGAGCGCGACGTCGCTCAAGGAGGAGACGCTCAAGGTGCTCGAGGAGGGCGTCATCCTCGAGGGCACCGTCAAGAACATCACCGACTACGGCGCCTTCGTCGACCTCGGCGGCATCGACGGGCTGCTCCACGTCACCGACATGTCGTGGGGCCGCGTCGGCCATCCGTCCGAGGTGGTCGAGCGTCGGCGACCAGCGTGCAGGTCGTCGTCCTCAAGTACGATCCCGAGCGCGAGCGCGTGTCGCTCGGCATGAAGCAGATCATGCCCGACCCGTGGACGACGCGTCGCCGAGCGCTTCCCGCTCGGCACGCGCGTGCACGGCAAGGTGGTGAGCCTCACCGACTACGGCGCCTTCGTCGAGCTCGAGCAAGGGCGTCGAGGGGCTGATCCACGTCTCCGAGATGTCGTGGACGCAAGCGCGTGACGCATCCGTCGAAGGTGCTCGAGGTCGGCGCAGGAGGTCGAGGTCCAGGTGCTCGACGTCGATCCCGCCGAACCGCCGCATCTCGCTCGGCCTCAAGCAGACCGAGCCGAATCCCTGGGAGATGGTGCGGATCAACCACCCGGTCGGCAGCCACATCAAGGGCAAGGTGAAGAGCATCACCGACTTCGGCATCTTCGTCGGCGTCGAGGAGGGCATCGACGGCCTGGTGCACGTCTCCGACCTGCACTGGACGAAGAAGGTCAAGCACCCCTCCGAGCTCTTCAAGAAGGGCGACGACGTCGAGGCGGTCGTGCTCGGCATCGACGTCGACAACGAGCGCATCTCGCTCGGCGTCAAGCAGCTCGCCGAGGACCCCTGGAGCAGCGTGCCCGACGCGCTATCCGGTCGGCGGCGCGCGTGCGCGGCGCCGTCACCAGCGTCACCGACTTCGGCGTCTTCGTCGAGATCGAGGAAGGGCATCGAAGGGCCTGATCCACGTCTCGCAGCTCTCCACCGAGCGGGTCGACAAGCCGGCGCAGCTCTTCCACGTCGGCGACGAGTCGAGGCCGAGGTGACGCAGCGTCGACGCGCGCGAGCGCCGCATCGGCGCTCAGCATCAAGGCGCTGCGCCGGAGCGAGGAGCGCGACGAGATCGACAGCCTACCTGCGCCGCGAGCGCGAGGGCGCGCAAGTTCTCGTTCGAGGACATCCTGAGCGAGGAGCTGCGACTCGATCGCGACGAAGGGGACCGGCCCGCGAAAGCGAAGGGCGACGTCGAGAAGTAACCGGCGAGGCGAGGCATGGCGTCACGGCATCCCATCGCGCGCGGCTTCGCGATCCTGTGCACGGTCGTGGTGCTGTTCTTCGCTCGCGAGCTTCGCGCTCACGGTCTCGACCGACGGACGTCGACCTCGGCGCTGGCGCTCGGCGGCCAGTGTCGGGGTCGTCGAGGTGAAGGGCGTCATCAACGAGAGCGACGACATCGTCGCGGCCATCAAGTCGTTCGAGCGCTCGTCGGCGGTGAAGGCCGTGGTGGTGCGGGTCGACTCGCCGGGCGGGGGTGTGGCGCCCTCGCAGGAGATCTACGACGCCATCTGAAGCTGCGCGAGAGAAGCCGGTGATCGCGTCGCTCGGCGGCGTGGCGGCTTCCGGCGGCTACTACGTCGCCAGCGCCTGCCACGCGATCGTCGCCAACCCCGGCATCCATCACCGGCTCGATCGGCGTCATCATGGAGCTCGGCAACGTCCAGAGCCTGTTGCAGAAGATCGGCGTGCGAAGCCGAGGTCCTGAAGGCCGGCGAGTACAAGGACATGGGATCGCCGGTGCGGCCGCTCACCGAGCTCGAACGCGACGCTCTTCCAGGAGATGATCGACAACGTGCACGCGCAGTTCATCAGCGGCGGTCGCCGGTGGACGGCAGCATGGACGAGGCCAAGGTGCGGGCGCTCGCCGACGGCCGGATCTTCTCCGGTGAGCAGGCCCGGACGCATCGGGTTCGTCGACGAGCTGGGCGGGCTCGAGGACGCGATCGCGTTGGCGGCGCGAGCGTGGGGCATCGCGGGCGAGCCGCGCGTCAGCCACGCCCGGATCGGGCGCGAACCGTGGTGGTGGAAGATGCTGTTCGACTTCGCCCCCGCGGGGCTGCTGCCGGGGCGTCCGTCGCTCGGCTTGCAGCTCCTCTACGGCGGGCCGTTTCTGCGTTGAGACCGAGGAGGGAGGCATGGCCACGAACGGCACGTCGGTCGGCGGATCGATGACCAAGCGCGATCTGATCGACGAGGTGGTGAAGCTCTACCCGCGCTTCTCCGGCCGCGACGCCGAGGTCATGGTCAACGCCGTCTTCGACAGCATGACCGACGCGCTCGCGCGCGGCGAGCGCATCGAGATCCGCGGCTTCGGCAGCTTCGTCGTGAAGCAGCGCCAGGCGCGCGAGGGTCGCAACCCGAAGACCGGCGCGCTGGTGCCCGTGCCCGCCAAGCGCGTGCCGTTCTTCAAGGTGGGCAAGGAGCTGAGGCTCCGCGTCGACGGCAAGCCGGTCCCCGACCGGCCCGCGAGGCCAGCGACGCCTGACGCGCGGGCCGCTGAACACGTCCATCTGCGGCGTTGCTTCGCGAACGATGAAGACGCTCTGGGCGCCGTGGCGGATGCAATACCTGGAAGCACCGGCGCCGGGCGGATGCTTCTTCTGCGCCGCCCTCGCCAGCGATGACGAGCCCGCGCACCTGGTCCTGGTGCGTGAGCCGCACGCAGTCGTGCTGCTGAACAAGTACCCGTACGGCACGGGCATCTGCTGGTCGCGCCGCGACGCCACGTCGCCTTGCCCGAGGAGCTGACGGATGCGGAGTACGACGCCCTGAGCGGGCGCTCCGGCGCGCGGCGATGGCGCTCGGCCAGGCGTTCAAACCCGAGGGCATGAACGTCGGCATGAACCTCGGGCGCGCCGCGGGCGCGGGAGTCGCCGACCATTGTCACTGGCACCTCGTGCCGCGCTGGAACGGCGACACCAACTTCATGCCGCTGGTCGGCGAGGTGAAGGTGATGTCGGAGCACCTGCAAACGACCTACGAGCGCCTGCGACCGCTGTTCACGTAGCGGGCTGGGACGCAGGCGCCGGCGTCGTCTACGCGGCGCAGACGAAGTCGCGTGTCTCGGCGAAACCCATCCCGGTGAGCGCGGCCCGGATCCGCCGGCGCGGCTCGGCGCCAGCGACCGAGGCGACGATCGGGTGGCGCGGGAGGTGCGGGAGTGCTTCGGGGCGGACGACGGGCGCTCCGTGGATCGTGTTGCCGAGACGGCCCGGGTGCAGCTCGACGACGTGCGAGGGGTGCTTGCCGTGGGCGAGAAGGGCTCGACGGAGGGCGCGACCGGTCTCGCCGTAGCCCCACAGCACGTAGTGGTCAGCGGCCGCGAGCAAGGAGCCGGCGAGGAAGGACGCCTTGCAGGCGGTGATACGCGCCAGGTCGTAGACGGGGCTCGTGCGTGTCAGCCGGTCGGGGGCGTCGCGCCAGCAAAGCAGTCGACGCGGCACGACGCCGACGTGATCCCCGCGCGCCAGCAAGCGCAGGAGAAGGTCGTAGTCCTCGGGCCATCCCTGGTCGCGATAGCCGAGCGTGGCCAGGGTGTCGCGGCGGATCATCAGCGTCGGGTGCGCGATCGGACACTCGACGAACGCCTCGGCACGCACACGCTCGGCGCTGGCAATGGCGTTCAGCCATCTCTCGTAGGCGCGCCAGCCGCGCCGCAGGTGGCGGCGCGGGAAGAGACGGACGTGGCAGCCGACGGCGGCGAGTGCCGGGTCGGCGGCGAGCGCCTCGAGCTGTGCCGCCAGCCGGTCGCGGTGCATGAGGTCGTCGGCGTCCATGCGGGCGACGAACGCGGCGCGGCAGCGCGCCAGGCCGGCGTTCAGAGCGGCGACCAGGCCGCGACGGGCCGTCGCGACCACGACCACGCGCGGGTCGCGTTCGGCGAACGTGCGCAGGCACTCGAGCGTGTCGTCCTGCGAGCCGTCGTCGACCGCGACGCATTCCCAGCGTGACACGCGCTGGCGGGCGATGCTGCGCAAGGCTGCCGGCAGCGTCGCGGCGGCGTCGCGCGCCGGGAGGAGAATGGACACCAGTGGTCCGGCAGCCGTCATCGCCGCCGAGTGTGACGCGAGACGCACGTGGAATCCAGCAGTCGCGCACCGGCACCGCGTCCCGCGGGTGCGCTCGCATTTACTCTACGGGAACGGCGCGCGTATAATGCGCCGACTCGTCGACCAACGGGGGCCACACGTGATGATGCAGGCGCGTACGATCGGGGAGCTCAGGGCGTCGGGATACGTGGTGCGGCCCGTGCGCGAGGAGATGCGCGCCAACCTGCTCGCCTCGCTGGCGCGCGGCGAGCGCATCCTGCCCGGGATCATCGGCTACGACGACACCGTCATCCCCGAGATCGAGAACGCGATCCTCGCCGGACATCACATGGTGTTCCTCGGCGAGCGCGGACAGGGGAAATCGCGCATCATCCGCGCGCTGCTGACGTTCCTCGACGAGCGCGTGCCGAGCATCGCCGGCTGCGAGATCAACGACAGCCCCGGGGCGCCGATCTGCGCGCTGCCGCCGGCTCGCCGAAGAGCAGGGCGACGCCGTCGCGATCGTCTGGATCGACCGCGACCGCCGCTACGGCGAGAAGCTCGCCACCCCCGACGTGTCGATGGCCGACCTGATCGGCGAGATCGACCCCGTCAAGGTGGCCGAGGGTCGCTATCTCGCCGACGAGGAGACCATCCACTACGGGCTCGTGCCGCGCACGCACCGCGGCATCTTCGCCATCAACGAGCTGCCCGACCTGACCGAGAAGGTGCAGGTCGGCCTCTTCAACCTGATGGAGGAGAAGGACGTCCAGATCAAAGGCTACAAGGTCCGGCTGCCGCTCGACGTCGTCATCGTCGCCAGCGCCAACCCCGAGGACTACACGAGCCGCGGCCGCATCATCACGCCGCTGAAGGACCGCTTCGACGTCCAGATCCGCACCCACTACCCGACGCGCATCGAGGACGAGATCGCGATCATGGAGCAGGAGGTGCCGCCGCGCGACCGCGCCGGGCGCGAGCTGCGCGTGCCCGAGTTCATGAAGGAGCTGCTGGCGCAGCTCACCTTCGAGGCGCGCGCGTCGAACGAGATCAACCAGGCGTCGGGCGTGAGCGTGCGCGTGACCATCAACAACTACGAGAGCGTGATCTCCAACGCCGAGAAGCGCGCGGTCCGCATGCGGCGAGCGCGAGATCGTCCCGCGCCTCACGCGATCTGCACGCCGTGCTCGCGTCGACGGCGGGCAAGATCGAGCTCGAGTACGCGGGCGAGGACAAGAAGGAGCCGGACCTGATCGACCGGCTGCATCAATCGCGCGGTGCTCAAGGTGTTCGACCGCGCCCTCAAGGTCGAGTCGCTGAAGCAGCGTGGTCGACTACTTCGAGGGCGGCTGGGGCGTCGAGGTGTCGGACCGCATGCCCGCCGGCGGAGTACCGCGAGGGCGTGCGGGGCATTCCCGGGCTGCGCGAGGCATCGTCGCGCTCGGCCCGTTCGAGAGCCCGGCGCTGATGGCGGCGGCGACCGAGTTCGTGCTCGAGGGGCTGCACCTGCACCAGAAGCTCAACAAGGATCGCGACGGCGGCCGGTACGACCTACCGGGCCTGACGCCGCATGCTGACGCGTCCGCTACACGCGCTGGGACGGCCAGCAGCGTGTCCGCCTCGACGCCGACCAGGTGCTTCAGCAAGCTCTGCGAGTACCTCTCGTACACCGACGACGTGCAGCAGGCGCTCGACTGGCTGCTGCGTCAGGGCCTCGACCTCCGAGGGCATCCGCGTCCTCGGGCTCGACGACCTCCTCGAGCAGCTCCGCGAACCAGATCCGCGCGCGCGCTACCGCGAGTTCAACCTCGACACGGCGCTCGACGAGATGCGCGCAGAAGCTCGACGACCTGCTCGACCTCGAGCGCGACACGCTCGACGAGCGTCGCCCGACGCGGCCGGAGCTCGCGAGCCAAGCGCGACGTTCCTCGACGACCTGCCGCCGCGCTTGTCCGAAGCGATCGAGCGTCTGCGCGGACTACGAGTTCGAGGACGCGCAGCGCCGCCGAGCGAGTTCGCGAATCTGCTCGACGAGCTCGACGACATCCGGCAGCCTCGAGGATTTCGTCAGCGCCGCCACGGCGAGCTCTTCCACGGGCCCGAGGCCCTCGACTACGAGCGCGCGCTCGAGCTGATGCGCGAGATGGAGCGTCTGAAGACAGCTCGAGCAGGAGCTGCTGCCGGGGCGACCTCGCGGGCATCGACGCCGACGAGCTGCGCGCAGTTGCTCGGCGCCGAGGCGCTGCAGGACTTCGAGAACCTGCGCCAGCATGATGATGGTGCTGCACGAGTCGGGCTACCTCGTGCAGCAGGGCGGGCGCACCGCGCTGTCGCCGAAGGGCGTGCGCAAGATCGGCCAGCTCGCGCTTGCGCGACATCTACCAGGGCCTCCTGCGCGACCGCCCGGGCGCGCACGCCACCGATCTGCGCGGCGCCGCCACCGTGCGGCCGGAGGCGACGCAAGCCCTACCGTCACGGCGACCCGCTCAACCTCGACCTGGTCGGCACGCTCAAGCAGGCGCTGCGCCGCCGGCCCGGTACGCCGCTCAGGCTCGCCCCCGAGCGACTTCCGCGTCTACGACGCCGACGACGCCACCAGCACCTCGACCGTGCTGCTGCTCGACATGAGCTGGTCGATGAGCTGGGAGGGGCGCTTCGCCGCCGCCAAGAAGGTGGCGCTGGCGATCGAGAGCCTGATCCGCTCGCGCTACCCGCGCGACTACTTCGCGATCGTCGGCTTCTTCACGCGCGCGGTCGAGCTCAAGCTGCGTGATCTTCCCGAGGCGAGCTGGAACATGGGCGACCCGTTCACCAACCTGCAGGACGGCCTGCGCCTCGCCGGCGAGCTGCTCGGCGCGGCATCCGAGCACGAACCAGCACTTCATCGTCATCACCGACGGCCAGCCGACGGCCTACTTCTCGCGCGGGCGCTTGTACTGCGAGTGGCCGCTCAGCTTCGGCGGCATCAGCATGCGCGCCGCGCAGGAGACCCTCAAGGAGGTCGAGCGCGTCACGCGCATGGGCATCACCATCAACACCTTCATGCTCGACGACAGCCCGAGCCTGCGGGCCTTCGTCGAGCGCATGACGCGCATCAATCGCGGCCGCGCGCTCTACACCCGGCCCGACCGGCTCGGCGAGTACCTGCTGGTCGACTACCTCGGCCGCAAGCGCAAGAAGATCTGAGCGAGGGCGCGGTGGCGGCGGGTGCAGGCGTGAAGCTGACGCCGATGCTGGCGCAGTACCTGCGCCTCAAGGAGCAGTCATCGCGACGCCATCCTGATGTTCCGGCTCGGCGACTTCTACGAGATGTTCTTCGAGGACGCCGAGCGCGCCGCCGCGATCCTCGACATCACGCTCACCGCCCGCAACAAGCACGACGCGACGCCGATCCCGCTCTGCGGCGTCCCGTCCACTCGGTCGAGCCGTACATTCAGAAGCTCCTCGACAGCCGGCCTCAAGGTGGCGATCTGCGAGCAGGTCGAGGATCCGCGCGCCGCCAAGGGCCTGGTCGATCGCGACGTGGTGCGGGTCATCACGCCGGGGACGATCGTCGAAGAGGAGAACCTCGATCCGCCGCGCCCCGAGCTTCCTCGCGGTCCTGGCGGCCGACGACGAGCGCTACGCGCTCGCGGTCACCGACGTCTCCACCGGCGAGCTGCGGGTTGCCGAGTTCGGACTCGCGCGGACGCGAGCGCGACGCGGTCGTGGACGCGATCGCGGAGGAGCTCGCGCGTCTCGCGGTGAAGGAGCTCGTCCTCCCGCCCGCGCTGCAGCCGGCGGTGGAGCGCCTGACGGCGCGTGCGCCCGGGGTGTTTCGCAGCCTCATTCCGGACGCCTGGTGCGCGCCCGCCGAGACCACGGTGTGGCTCGCCACGCTGGCACCGACCGGAGAGTCCCCGGCGCTCTCGGCCGCGGCGCTGGCGGCGCTCGGCGGCCTGAGAACGTACCTGCGTGAGACGTACCGCGGGCGTCTCGACCATCTGCGCGCGCCCGAGCCGTATCAGCCGCTCGATTCGCTGGTGCTCGATCAGGTGACGCGCACGAACCTCGCCTTGCTCGCAGGGCTCGGGCGGCGAGGCGCGGGGCTCGCTGCTGCACGTGCTCGACCGCACCGCCACGCCGATGGGGAGTCGCACGCTGCGCCGCTGGTTGATCGCGCCGCTCACCAGCGTGCCGGCGATCGGACGACGTCTCGATGCCGTCGAGACGCTCGTCGACACCCCGGAGCTGCGCGCCGACGTGCGCGCGGGGTTGGGCGGCATGGGCGACCTCGAGCGTCTCGAGCGGCCGGATCGGCGCCGGAACCGCCTCGCCGCGCGACCTGGCGCGGCTGGCGTCGGCGCTCACCCGCATCGCCGCGTTGCGCGACCGGCTCGCGGGCGTGAAGGGCCTGCTCGGCGAGCTCGCCACCGGCCTCGATGCGCTCCCGGAGATCGGCACCCGCATCGCGGCGACGCTCGTCGACGAGCCGCCGGCGGCGCTGCGCGCCGGGCCGGTGATACGCGACGGCCTGCACCCCGAGGTCGACGAGCTGCGCGCGCTGGCGCGCGACGGCAAGGGCTGGGTCGTGGCGCTCGAGGCCGAGGAGCGCGCGCGCACCGGAATCGCCTCGCTGAAGGTCCGCTACAACCGTGTCTTCGGCTACGCCATCGAGGTCACCAAGGCGAATCTGTCGCTGGTGCCGGCGCACTACCGGCGCAAACAGACGCTCGCCGGCGCGGAGCGTTTCGTCACTCCCGAGCTGAAGGAGCACGAACGCCGCCTGCTCGGCGCCGAGGAGCGCTTGCGCCAGCTCGAGGCCGAGCTGTTCGCGAAGCTGGTCGCCGACGTGCGCGCGCACCAGCGGACGCTCGGTGAGAACGCCCGCGCGGTCGGCATCCTCGACACGCTGGTGGCGCTCGCGGATGTCGCCCACGACCGGGGCTACGTGCGACCGCGGCTCGACCGGGGCGACGCGCTCGTCATCCGCGATGGTCGTCATCCGATCGTCGAAGCCCTGGGGGCGGGCGAGGCGTTCGTCCCCAACGACTGTACGCTCGATGGCGAGCAGCAGATCCTGCTCGTGACCGGTCCGAACATGGCGGGGAAATCGACCTATCTGCGCCAGGTGGCCCTGATCGTGATCCTCGCCCAGATGGGGAGCTTCGTGCCGGCGGCGGAGGTCCACATCGGCGTCGTCGATCGTATCTTCACGCGCGTCGGGGCGGCGGACAATCTCGCGGCCGGCGATTCGACCTTCATGGTCGAGATGCGCGAGACCGCGCACATCCTCCGCGAGCGTACCGACCGCAGTCTGGTCGTGCTGGACGAGATCGGACGCGGCACCAGTACGTTCGACGGCATCGCGATCGCATGGGCCGTGGCCGAGCACCTGCACGACGGCGGCAGCACCAAGACGCTGTTCGCGACGCACTACCACGAGCTGACGGCGCTGGCCCGCCACAAGCCGCGGGTGCGCAACTACTCGGTCGCCGTGCGGGAGTGGAAGAACGAGATCATCTTCCTGCGCCGCATCGTCGCCGGGCCGGCGAGCCGGAGCTACGGGGTCGAGGTTGCACGGCTGGCAGGGCTCCCGGAGGAAGTGGTTGGACGTGCCCGGGCGCTGCTCCAGACCCTGGAGCGCGGGGAGTTGCTCACCGAAGGGAGTGCGGCGGCGCCCCAGGGTGAACCGGGGCCGCGGCAGTTGGGTCTTTTCGCGGCCCGCCCTTCAGCGGTAGAACGGCATCTGAGGGAGCTCGACCCGGCGCGTATGACACCTCTCGAGGCCCTGAACGAGCTGCATGCGCTGGTGGAGGCGGTGCGGAGTGGAGGTGGGAGCGATGCGCGAGACCGTGAGGCGTGAGCCCGAGCGACGTGGTTCGCTCTCCGGCGTGCTGCTTGCGGTGGTGCTGGCGGTCGTAGTCGGCCCAGGCACCGGCGCGCGCGCGACCAGCACGCCTGGGGGTACCGCGACGGTCAGTGCCGCCGCGCCCGCCCTTGTCGAGCGGGTGCGCTACGAGGCCGACCGCGGATCGACACGCGTGATCGTGCACGTGTCACGCCCGGTCCCCTACGAGGTCCGGGTGCTCGCGGGCGAGGCGGCGCGCGGCAGCGAGCGTCGCCTGGTGCTCGATTTCTCGAACGCGCGGCTCGCCGACGGCGCTTCGCGCCCCATCGGGGTCGAGGACGGTCTGCTGAAACAGATTCGCACGGGACAATTCACGGCCCGTACGGCGCGCGTGGTGCTCGATCTGGCGAGCGTGACCGGCCACTCGATCACGGTGCTCGACAATCCGCCGCGCGTCGTCGTCGACATCGCCGGACGTCCGGTGAGCGAGAACGTCGCGACCCGGCGAGCGCCCGAAGAACCGTCGTCCGGGGAGCCCGCGACGACGGCGAGCGCCGTCCCGCCGGCGGCCGCACACGGCCCCGGCTCGACGGGCGCCGAAGCGACCACGGAGCACGCCACCGCGGCGGCGCCACGCGAAGAGCGCGCCTCCGAGCCGGCGGGGAGCAGCGCGCCCGACGACCGCAGCGTGCGCGACGGTGCAGCGAGCGCCGACGCCGGCACACGCCCTGCGGAAGAGGCCGCACGCGCCGGCGAGCGGAGCGTCCCGCCGGCGGCGGAGGCCGATACGCGTGCTACGGAGCAGACCGCGCGCGTCGACGAAGCGGGCGCGCCGCCGGGTGCCGAGACCGGCACCCGCGCCACGGAACAGGCCGCGCGCGCACCCGCGCCCGGTGTCCAGTCTCAGCCGGAGCCAGGTGATGGCAACCGGCCGCCGGCCCGCACCACGCCATGGGTGATCGTGCTCGACCCCGGGCACGGCGGTACCGACCCCGGGACGCGCGGGGTCGATGGAGTCTACGAGAAGAACGTGACGCTGGCGATCGCCAAGCGGTTGAAACGGCGGCTCGAGGAGGGCCTGCGCGCGCGCGTGCTCCTGACCCGCAGCGGCGACAAGAGTCGCTCGCTCGCGGAGCGCACGGCTTTCGCCAATGCCAACAGCGCCGATCTCTTCGTCTCGATCCACGCCAACGCCGACGCGGCCGGAGAGCTGCATGGCATCGAGACCTATACGCTCAACAACAGTAACGAACGCGCCACCATGCGACTCGCCAAGATGGAGAACGGTCCAGGCGTGCGCACCGGGCGGGGCGACCTCTCCTACATCCTGAGCGACATGGTGCAGTCGGGGAAAGAGGAGGAGTCGATTCTGCTGGCGCACCGGCTCCACCAACGGCTCCTCCAGCGCCTGCGCTCGCACTATGCGGGAGTGCGCGATCTCGGCGTCAAGAAGGGGCCGTTCTACGTCCTGGTCGGAGCGTACATGCCGTGCGTGCTGGTCGAGACCTCCTTCCTGAGCCATCCGATCGAAGGGCGACGGCTCATCTCCGGCGCGTACCAGGATCAGATCGCCGAGGGGCTCTATCTCGGGGTCGTCGATTTCCTCGGCGACGCACGACTGGCGAAGACTCTCTGAGCCGCTAGAATCCTCGCATGGCGCTGGCACAGCCGATGACGGCGTCGCTTCCCGACCTCCCGGCGGTCGACGGCAGCGGCGATGCGAGCCCGATCGCCAAGGAGTACATCATCGAGGTGAAGGCGGCGCTGGCGGATCAGCATCGCGCCGGCGCGGGCGGCACCGCGGTCGTCGCCGCGTACACCGCCGCCATCGATCGCCTGGTCGTCTACCTCTTCGACCACGCGACCGCCGAATACACCAGCCGCTACGTGATGCTCGACCATCGTTGCACGGTAGCGGCCCAGGGGGGGTACGGCCGTGGCGAGCTGAATCCGGTCTCGGACATCGATCTGCTCGTGCTCCATCCGTGGCGGAAGAACGCGTACGTGGAGACCGTCGCCGAACGCATCTACTACACGCTGTGGGACGCCGGTCTGGTCGTCGGCTGGGCGATCCGGACGATCCCCGGCTGCGCCCGGCTGGCGCAACAGGATCTCAAGGTGAAAACCGCGCTTCTCGACGCGCGGTTCATCGCCGGCGACACCGCCCTCTATCGCGAGTTCGAAGCGGCGATGGAGAGCGAGGTGCTGAAGAAGGGCGCGTCACGCTTCTATCGCGAGAAGCTCGCCGAGAGCGCGGAGCGCCATCGCCGCTACGGCGACTCGGTGTACCTGCTCGAGCCGCACCTCAAGGAGGGGCCAGGAGGGCTGCGCGACATCCATACCGCGATGTGGCTCGCGAAGGTGAAGTACAAGGTCAAGAGCGTGCGCGAGCTGGTGGTGAAGGGCGTGATCAGCGAGCGCGAGCGCCTGGAGATCGAGGCCTCGCAGGACTTTCTCTTCCGGGTGCGCAACGCGCTCCACTTTCTGACCGGCGCCCACCAGGACCAGCTCTCGTTCGAGTTCCAGGACCGCATCGCCGCCGAGCTCGGATATGTCGGCAATGACGCCGACGCGCGCGGCGCCGTGGTCGCGTTCATGAAAACCTACTACGCGCATGCCACCACGGTCTGCCGATTCGCCGACGTCGTGATCGAGCGCTGCACGGAGCGGCCGCCACCCTTACCGGATGATCGGACGGGTCGTAGGTCGGGAGATCCGTGAGGGCGTGTGGATCATGAACCGGGTGTTGTCGGTGAACGGCGCCGAGGTCTTGGAGAGCGATCCGACGAATCTCGTCACGCTGTTTCGCGACGCCCAGCGCCACGGCGTCGAGATCACCGAGGCGACCAAGCGACTGATCCGCGAGCACCTGCACCTGATCGGTGAGCGCGAGCGCCAGGCGACCGCCTTCCAACGACCCTTCCTCGACATCGTGGCCTGGAACCACGACGTCTGGGAGACCCTGCGCGAGATGCACGCGGTCGGTGTCCTGTGCCGGCTCTTTCCCGAGTTCGCGCGCATCGATTGCCTGGTGCAGCGCGACCCCAATCACGTCTACACGGTCGACGAGCACTCGCTCACCGGCGTCCGCGAGCTCGAGCGTCTGCGCCGCGGGGAGTACAAGCGCGAAGCGCCGCTGCTCACCGAGGTGATGCGCGAGATCGACCGACACGAGGTGCTCTTCCTCGCCATGCTGTTCCACGACGTCGGCAAGGGGCAGGGGGAGGGTCATCCGGAGCGCGGCGCCGGCCTCGTGAGTGGCATCGCGGCCCGCCTCGGCATCAACGAGGACGACACCGCCCAGTGGGAGTTCCTGGTGCGGCAACATCTCTACATGTCGCACCTAGCCCAGCACCGCGACACGCACGACCCGCGCTTGGTCCTGGAGTTCGCGCGCACCGTCGGCAGCGCCGCGAATCTGCGGATGCTCTATGTGCTCACCTTCGCCGACATGCGCGCGGTCGGACCGAAGGTGTGGAGCAACTGGCGCGACATGCTGCTCGGCGAGCTGTACATGCAAGCGCGGGCGCTGTTCGAGCAGGGGCAGCTGATCGAGGAGAAAGAGGGCGCGCGCGCGGCGCGCATCCGGCAGCGCCTGCTGGCCGCGGTCGCGGAAGATCGGCGGCCGGCGCTCGAAGCGTTTCTCACCTCCATGCCCGCGCGCTACGTGACGGCCACGCCCGAGGCGCACATTCCGGAAAATTTCGAGCTGATGAACCGTCTGCGCCAGGAGTGGGACGTCCGGCCGGCGCACGCGCATCGCCATCTCTTCGTGACCGCGCTCCGGCACGTTCCGGAGGCCGAGTACAGCGAGTTCACGATCTGTACGCCCGATCGCCCGGGACTGTTCGCGATGATCACCGGTGTGCTCACCGCGCACGCCATGAACATCGTCGGCGCGCGCATCGCCACCTCGCGCGGCGGCATCGCGCTCGACAGCTTTCGCGTCGGCCATCTCGACGATCGCCGCGAGATGGTGCTCGAGCCCGAGCGGTGGGAGAAGGTCCAGCAGGTGATGGCGAAGGTGCTGCGCGGGCAGGTCGACGTGGAGGCGCTGGTGGCGGCTTCCCGCCGGCCGTCGATCCTCGAGCCGAAGAAGCCGGCCGCACTCGGTGCCGAGGTGATCGCCGACACCACGATCTCCGAGGACTACACCGTCCTCGACGTGATCACCGAGGATCGCGTCGGCGTCCTGTTCGCCATCACGAACTGCCTGCACCGCCTGGACCTCGTGATCCACCTCGCGAAGATCACCACCCAGGTGAACCAGGTGCTCGACGTCTTCTACGTGACCGACGCCGGGGGTGCGAAGATCACCGACCCGGACCGTCTGGCGACCATCCGCGACACTATCGTGCGGGCGCTCCGGTCGCTCGGCGAGCCGCCCGATGAGACGGCGTAGCGCCGTGACGATGCGGCGCGCGAGTGGACCGAGTCCGCTCGATCTGTGGGTGGACCGATTCCTCGCCTTCATCGCGGTCGAGCGCGGTCTCGCGGCCAACACCGTGCGGGCGTATGCGCGTGACCTCGCCCGACTGCTCGACTACGCGGCAGCGTCCGGGGTGCGTGAGCCGGCCGCCGTCACAGCCGAGCTGGTGCGCCGCTTTCTGGTCGCCGAGCGCCGGCGCGGCCTCGGACGGCGCAGCCAGGCGCGCACCGCCTCGACGCTGCGGAGCTTCGCGCGTTACCTCGTGCTCGAGCGTGTGGTCGCGATCTCGCCGGCGGCGGACGTGACCGTGGCGAGCGAGCCGGCGCCGCTGCCGCGCCCACCCGCGGTCGACGAGATGCGCATCCTCCTCGATGCCCCGCCGGCGGATACCGCCATCGGACGTCGCGACCGCGCCATGCTCGAGCTGCTCTACGGTGTCGGCCTGCGGGTCTCGGAGC
The DNA here is from genome assembly GCA_963846105.1 of uncultured delta proteobacterium. Lineage (GTDB taxonomy): Bacteria > Desulfobacterota > Binatia > UTPRO1 > UTPRO1 > CAWJUT01. Next base: position 143,213 of record CAWJUT010000001.1, on the reverse strand, counting down.
TCGTCGGCCTGCGACCCGCCAATCTCGACCTCGAGTCCAACTGCGTGCGGATCGTCGGTAAAGGGAGTCGTGAGCGAGTGGTGCCGCTCGGCCGGCCGGCACATGCACGCCTGCAGGAGTATCTGAGCCTCGGCCGACCGGCGCTCGCGGCGGCCGCGGGCCGGGCGCGGGCGGAGATCTTTCTCTCGCGGCGGGGCACGCCGCTCACGCGCCAGGCGGTGTGGAAGCTCCTCAAGGGGTATCTGCGTGCGGCGTCCCTCGACGCGCGACTGTCGCCGCACAGCCTGCGCCACGCGTTCGCGACCCACCTGCTCGACGGCGGCGCCGATCTGCGCGCGGTGCAGGCGATGCTCGGTCACGCCGACATCGCCACCACGCAAGTCTACACGCACGTCGCGCCGCGCCGGCTGCGCGAGGTGCACCGGCGCTATCACCCGCGCGAAAGCGGTGTCCGCGTCCGCGGCCGGGTGTCATGATCGCCGCTTCTTCGTTGCGCACGCGCGTCTTGCTTGTTAGGAACAACCATGGGAAGTCCGGCACAGATCGCGGAGACGGTGAGCCTGATCGCGCTCTGGGCGGTGCCGGTGCTGGCGGCGGTGATTCTGCATGAGGTGGCTCACGGAGTGGTGGCGTTGCGGCTGGGTGACGATACGGCACGTCGAAGCGGGCGACTGACGCTCAATCCGCTGCCGCACATCGATCCGATCGGCACGGTGTTGCTGCCTGCGCTGCTGCTCTGGGCGAATGCTCCGGTGTTCGGGTATGCGCGGCCGGTCCCCGTCGACTACCGCAATCTCCGCGACCCGCGCCGTGGCATGGTGCTGGTGGCGCTCGCCGGTCCGGCCACCAATCTCGTGCTGGCGGCGGCGAGCGCGCTGCTGTTCCGCCAGCTCTACGACTACCTGAGCAACCTCGAAGCGCCTCCGGGCGCGCTGGTGCTGAAGGTGGCGTCGATCGGGCTCGTGCCGCTGGCCGCGATGGCGCAGCACAGCATCCTCATCAACGTGGTCCTGGCCGTCTTCAACATGCTACCGATCCCGCCGCTCGACGGTGGTCGCGTGCTCGTCGGGTTGCTGCCCTTGGCGCAAGCCCGCCTGGTCGCGGCGGTCGAGCCCTTCGGCATGCTGATCCTGATGGCACTGCTCATGACGCGGTCGCTCGGAGTCATCCTCGAGACCCCGGTCCAGCTCCTGCTGACGTTCCTCGGGGTGGGCTCATGAAGGTCGTGAGCGGCATGCGTCCCACCGGTCGCCTGCATCTCGGACATCTGCTCGGGACGCTCCGCAACTGGGCGCGCTTGCAGGAGCGCGCGCAATGTTTTTTCTTCGTCGCCGACTGGCACGCGCTCACCACCGACTACGATCGCGCTCAGGGCGTGCGGGCCAACGCGCTCGAGATGGTGTTCGACTGGCTTGCGCGCCGGCATCGATCCCGCCCGCAGCACCATCTTCCTGCAGTCGGCGGTGCGCGAGCACGCCGAGCTCAGTCTGCTGCTCTCCATGATCACGCCGCTCGGCTGGCTGGAGCGCGTGCCGACCTACAAGGAAACGCAGCAGCAGCTCGAGGACCGCGATCTCTCGACGCACGGCTTCCTCGGGTATCCCGTGCTGCAGGCCGCCGACATCCTCATGTACGGGGCAACCGCCGTGCCGGTGGGCGCCGATCAGGTGCCGCACGTCGAGTTGACGCGCGAGATCGCGCGCCGCTTCAATCACCTGTTCGGTGACACCTTTCCCGAGCCCCAGGCGCTACTCGCCGAGAGTCCGCGCGTCCCCGGCGTCGACGGCCGCAAGATGAGCAAGAGCTACAACAACGCCGTGTTTCTCGCCGACTCGGCGGCAGACGTGAAGGCGAAGCTGTCGCGCATGATGACCGATCCGCGCCGCGCCCGGCGCCACGATCCCGGGGACCCGGACGATTGCCCCGCCTATCTCTTGCACCGGGTGTACTGCACGCCGGAGGAGCTCGAGTACACGGCGCGTGGCTGTCGGACGGCGGGCATCGGTTGCCTCGAGTGCAAGCAGATCATGATCGCCCGTGCCGAAGCCGAGCTGGCGCCGATCCGCGAGCGGCGCGCGGCCTTCGCGGCGCGGCCCGACGACGTACGCGACATGCTCGCCGCCGGCACGCACGCCGCGCGCGCGGCGGCGGAAGCCACCATGACGCTGGTGCGCCAGCGCGTCGGGGTGGGAGGAGAGGTATGAGCTATCAAGTCAAGCTCGAGGTCTTCGAAGGGCCGCTCGATCTCTTGCTGCACCTCATCAAGAAAGAGGAGGTCGACGTCTACGACATTCCGGTCGCCCGGATCACCGAGCAGTACCTGAAGTACATCGAGCTGCTGCAGGAGATGAACCTCGACGTCGCTGGCGAGTACCTGGTGATGGCCGCCACGCTCACCCACATCAAGTCGCGCATGCTCTTGCCGCCGTCGGAGGCCGACCCCGAGGAGCCCGACGAGGACCCGCGCGCGGAGCTCGTGCAGCAGCTCCTCGAGTATCAACGGTACCGCGAGGTGGCGTTGGCGCTCGGCGAGCGGCCGATCCTGCTGCGGGACGTGTTCCGCCGCGAGCCGGAAGCGCTCGCCGCGGGTGACGACGGGGAAGGGGTGCGACTGCGCGACGTCTCGCTCGCCGATCTGCTCGAGGCGTTTCGCGACGTCATGGACCGCGCGCTGCGCGAGAGCTTTCACGAGATCGTCAACGAGGAGATCTCGGTTGCCGAGTGCGTCGACGTCGTCCTGCGCCGGCTCGAAGTCGACGGTCCGCTCCGTTTCCGCGACTTGTTCGCGGGTGTGCCGACGCGCCGGCGGCTGGTGGCGACCTTTCTGGCTCTGCTCGAGCTGGTGCGGATGCACAGCGTACGGGCGTGCCAGGAGGATGAGTGCGGCGAGATTCTGCTCTTCCCGGGACCAGCGGGCGCTGGCGCGCCCGAACGAGGTGCAACGATGAGCAACGAGGACGAGGACATGAGAACGCCACGAGCGGGGCACGGCGGCGGCCGAGGACGCGGAGGCAGCGGAGAAGGACGGGCACGCCGGTCGCGCTCCGGACGAGCGATTGGTGGGTATCCTCGAGAGCGTGCTGTTCGCCGCCGGCGAACCGCTCACGCTCGCGCGTCTCGCCGACGTGATCCCGGGGCCGAGCCGCGGCGAGTTGCGCGCGGCCCTTGGCGAGCTCGCGGCGCGCGCCGAGCGCGAAGCCCGGGGCGTGCGCGTGGTCGAGGTCGCGGGCGGCTACCAGTGTCGTACCGTACCCGAGCACGCCGAGTGGGTACGCCGCCTCTTCCAGCAGAAGCCCTGGCGGCTCACCCGTCCAACGCTCGAGACGCTCGCGATCATCGCCTACAAGCAGCCGATCACGCGCGCCGAGATCGAGGCGATCCGCGGCGTCGACGTCGACAGCGTGCTGGCGTCGTTGCTGTCGCGCAAGCTGATCCGGATCGTCGGACGCAAGGACGTGATCGGGCGCCCGCTTCTCTACGGGAGTACCCGACAGTTTCTCGAGGTGTTTGGACTCCGGGATCTGAGTGGTCTCCCGGCGCTGGGCGAGGTTGCGGCGGCGATGACCGACGGCGTAGGAGCTGGCGCGGCGGGCACGAGCGACGAGACATGGAGTGGCGATGACGACGCGACCGAACGCGCCGGGGATCCGGTTGCAGAAGTGGCTGGCCGACGCGGGGATGTGCTCGCGCCGGGCGGCGGAGACGCTCATCCGACAGGGGCGGGTACGCCTGAACGGGAAGACGGTCACCGAGCCTCGGGACCCGGGCTCGAGCGACTGATCAGATCCTGGTCGACGGCAAGCCCATACCGCGCCGGCGCGACCGCCATCCATCTTCTGTTGCACAAGCCCGCCGGTGTGGTGACGACGACTGCGCGACCCCGGGGGGCGGATGACCGTGCGCGATCTCATCCCGCGCGACCTGCCGCGCGTGTTCCCGGTCGGTCGGCTCGACGTCCAGTCCACCGGTCTCGTCCTGCTCACCAACGATGGCGAGCTGGCGGCGCGACTCATGCATCCCCGCCACCACGTTCCACGCACGTATCGCGTCAAGGTGAGCGGGGTTCCGAGCGCGCAGGCGCTCGACCGCTTGCGGCGCGGCGTTCGACTGGTCGATGGACGAAGCGCGCCCGCCGAGGTCGTGGTCGAGGAGCGCTTGGCGACCAAAACCTGGCTGCGCATCACGGTCCGCGAAGGACGCAACCACCTCATCCGGCGGATGTGCGATGCCATCGGTCACAGCGCCGAGAAGCTGCAGCGCATCGCCATCGGGCCGCTCGCACTCGGCAGGCTCGCGCTCGGAGCCTGCCGCGCGCTGACGGTGAGCGAGGTGCGCGCGCTCTGGCGCGCGGTGGAGCGAGTGTCAGGCCCTGGCCGCGTGCACGCGCGCGTGCCACGCAACGACGATCGAACGGCCTGACGCCGACCATCCGTTGCGGCGACGCTGTGCGTGTCGCGTCGATCGCGAGCGTCGACGATCATCCGGTGCGCTCGATTGCCGTCAGTTTCCTGTCGGGAAGGTTCAGGTTTGAACGTGAGGGAAGGGAGGATGTCGATATTCCCTGCGCCGCGAGGGCGCTCGGACGATGGCACGAAAACTGATGTGTGGATGGAGCGCGCACGCCGCCACTCGTCGTGATGCACTGCGTCCAGGCGTGACCGACGCGCGAGAAAGAGGAGTCCGATTGCAAACCGCGAAGAGCCGAACTACAAGACGCAGGGCGCGTGGGGTGTGGGGATGAAGGATCGCAACAAGGCGACGGGGAAGCTGACCGCGAGCGCGCTCACCGACGACGGGTGTCTCTACTTCTCGGGGGCACTCACCCCGTACGACGTCGAGAATCTCTGCGACCAGATCGGAACGCTCAGCGGTCGCGACAGCAGCGACGTGCGCGTCGAGGTCGAGCTGAACGGCGCGACACCGAACAGCCCCGAGTTGCAGTCGCTCGCGCTGCGCATGAAGCGGCTGCGCAAACGAGGCATGAGCGTACGCTTGCACACGGCGCGAAGGCGCCGTCCCATTCGCGGCGGATGACACCAACGAGCGGGTGCTGAGCTTCCGTCGGCACCGCGCCGCCCGCGCGACGTTGACACTCTGAGCCCGAGCCGATAGAAGCGTCGCCTCTCGCCCGCCTCGCGGGCGCGAGTTGGCGCGGGGTGGAGCAGTCCGGTAGCTCGTCGGGCTCATAACCCGAAGGTCGAAGGTTCAAATCCTTCCCCCGCAACGTTCGAGGCCCCCGAGAAATCGTGTCTCTCACGAGTCTCGGGGGCCCCGTACCTCTGCCCACCCGACCGTAACGATGGCGGGGATCGGCGTCTACGGAAGGGTGCGCCGCGGCATCTCTTGCGTGCGCAGCCTGAGCGGCGTCGCCTTCTCCGCGATCAGGCTCTCGTTCTGTTCGCTGTAGGAGAAGCAGGTGTTCCGCATGCCCGGGATCGACGCCAGGACGGCGCGCTGACGTTCGAGTGGATTGTCCTCGGCTTCGCGTACGGCGGCCGGTAGCGCAGCTGAAGAAGCGCACGAAGTGGAGCTGATACGCGGCCTGGGCGATCTCGACCACGAGCTCGGACACGCGATGGCAACCGCTCGTGCCGCCAACCGCCGCCCGGGCCTGCTGCGTGAAGCCGCGCCCCACCTTCATGCCGACGAGCTTCTCCATGTTGGGGCGGGTCATGTTGCAGACGGCAGTGAAGGGACCGTTCCGTACCTCCGAGCGGGCGGCGACGATCTCGAGCGTCGGATGCAGGATCTCCACCTCGGCGCGCACGTCGTGGACCTCGTCGAGCAGGAATGCCTCGATGAGGAAGCGATCGCCCTCGAGAGGATAGATGTTGACTTCTTTGGTGCGGTGATAGATTGCGCGAACGTCAGGCATGGGCGGACGATAGCCGCCGCGCGCCGTCGTGGGAAGGGTCGTGACGTCAGTCGGCGCGCCGCCGTTGCGCGGACGGAACGCGGCGTTGCCTGATCCTGCGCATGCCCGCCCGCGCACGCATCGCGGGCGCGCGGGCGGCGCAGCCGACGATGTGATCGTTCACCAGCCCCATCGCTTGCATGAACGCGTAGGCGGTCGTCGGCCCGACGAAGCGGAACCCGCGCGCTTTCAGATCGGCGGCGAGCGCGCGCGCGGCGGGTGACGTCGTCGGGATGGCGCGGCGGGTGATGGGCGGTCGGCCGCTGCGCCGGTCGGGGGCGAAGCGCCACACGTAGGCGGCGAACGAGCCCCACTCGCGGCGTACGGCAAGCAGGGCGCGGGCGTTGGCGATCGCGGCCTCGATCTTGCCGCGATGGCGGACGATCCCTGGGTCGGCGAGCAAGCGCCGTACGTCGCGGGCGCCGAAGCGGGCCACCCGTGCCGGGTCGAAGCGCGCGAAGACGACTCGGAAGCGCGGACGTTTGCGCAAGATGGTGATCCAGGCGAGGCCCGACTGGAAGCCCTCGAGGACGAGCTTCTCGAAAAGACGGCGGTCGTTGGTGATGGGCCGACCCCACTCACGGTCGTGGTAGCGCCGGTAGACCGGATCGCCATCCGCCCACCAGCAGCGCGTGACGCCGTCGCGCGTCCGCAGTGCCGACGCCGCCCGCGTGCTCATGCTCGAGTGTCGTTCTGCACGCCGTCGATTCCCTGCTCCGCGCGCCATCGGACGCGATGGTGATCGGTGGTGGGACCGCCGACCCACTGTCTGCCGGCGACCGCGGTTTGAAGACCCGCCCGCTGTCGTATAGCAACGACAGTCGCGGCGCGCACGCGGGGAGAGTGGATGGCCCACCAGTACGTGTTCACGATGAAGGACCTGCGGAAGGTCCACCCACCGGACCGAGAGGTGCTGAAGGGCATCTGGCTGTCGTTCCTTCCCGGCGCCAAGATCGGCGTGCTCGGGGCGAACGGCGCCGGCAAGAGCACGTTGCTGCGTATCATGGCGGGACTCGAGACCGAGTTCTCGGGAGAGGCGTGGCCGGCATCCGGCATCTCGGTCGGGCATCTCGCGCAGGAGCCGCAGCTCGATCCCGACAAGGACGTGCTCGGCAACGTGATGGACGGTGTCGCCGCCACGCGCGCGCTGCTGGCGCGCTTCGAGGAGGTGAGCGGCAAGTTCGGCGAGGTGACGGACGACGACGAGATGGAGCGCTTGCTTGCCGAGCAGGCGCAGTTGCAGGACCGCATCGACGCCCTCGGTGCCTGGGAGCTCGACCGCACCGTCGAGATCGCCATGGATGCGTTGCGCGTTCCCGCCGGTGACGCGACGGTCACCACCCTTTCGGGTGGTGAGCGCCGGCGCGTGGCACTCTGCCGTCTGCTTTTGCAGGCGCCCGACCTGCTGCTGCTCGACGAGCCCACCAATCACCTCGATGCGGAATCGGTCGCATGGCTGGAGCGCTACCTCAAGGAGTATGCCGGGACGGTCGTGGCGATCACGCACGATCGCTATTTTCTCGACAACGTCGCCGGCTGGATCCTCGAGCTCGATCGTGGCGCCGGTATTCCATGGGAAGGCAACTACTCCTCCTGGCTGGATCAGAAGCAGCGTCGGCTCGCGACCGAGGAGAAGCAGGAGTCGGCGCGGCGCGGGACGCTGGCACGCGAGCTCGAATGGGTGCGGATGGCGCCACGCGCGCGCCAGGCGAAGAGCAAGGCGCGGCTGGCGGCCTACGAAGCGCTGCTCGGGGCCGAGGGCGAACGGGGGCGGGAGAGCGTGGAGATCGCCATTCCCGCGGGACCGCGCCTCGGGCAGGTCGTGGTCGAGGCCAAAGGCATTCGCAAGGCGTACGGCGATCGGCTGCTGATCGACGATCTGTCGTTCTCGCTTCCGCCGGGGGGCATCGTGGGCGTGATCGGGGCGAACGGCGCCGGCAAGACCACGCTGTTTCGCCTGATCACCGGTGCCGAGCCGGTCGACGCGGGCACGCTCCGCGTCGGCGAGACCGTCGTGCTCGCGTACGTCGATCAATCCCGGGACGCGCTCGACCCCGCCAAGACCGTCTGGGAAGAGATCAGCGATGGCGCCGACACGCTCAAGGTAGGGAGGCGTGAGGTGGCGTCGCGCGCCTACGTGGCGTCGTTCAATTTCAAGGGCAGCGATCAGCAGAAGCGCGTCGGCGACCTTTCGGGTGGCGAGCGCAACCGGGTGCATCTGGCGAAGCTCTTGAAGCGTGGCGGCAATCTCCTCTTGCTCGACGAGCCCACCAACGACCTCGACGTCGACACCTTGCGAGCGCTCGAGGACGCGCTTCTCCAGTTCGCCGGGTGTGCCGTCGTCATCAGCCACGACCGCTGGTTCCTCGACCGCATCGTCACCCACATGCTGGCGTTCGAGGGTGACAGCCGCGTGGTGTGGTTCGAGGGCAGCTACGCGGACTACGAAGCGGATCGACGCCGCCGGCTCGGCGCCGAGAGCGATCGCCCACACCGTATCCGCTACAAGCCGCTCATCCGCGGCTGAGCGGCCCTCCCAAGGCTGAGCAGCCGCTACCAACGCGCGCGGCTGCCGCGCACGTCGAGGTGTACGAACGGCCCGTGTGCCGCTGTGGCGCCGTACGCGGCCGCCCCGCCCGCGATCCTTGTGTCGCCGCCATCGAGCGTATCGACCACGCGCAGCAGCGCGTCGGCGTCGGCCGCGGTGATGGCGCCGTCGTGGTCGAGATCGTCCATGACGCCGTCGCCGTCGTCATCGACGAAGACGTCGGCGGCGTCGCCGAGGGTGTGGCGCGACCAGGGCGTCTCGTTGCCGATGGCGCGATTGTAGTACGGCGTTCGGAAGGCGCTCATGACGGTCACGCGTGGTACGCGGCCGTGGGCGACCGTGAGCGCGTCGACCAGTCGCTCGAGCTTGTCGAGCAACCGGACGTCCAACGCGAGGTATTTCGGGAAGTGCTCCGGTTGCTGCTTGCAGAGAAAATCGCGCAACCTAAAGTGGGCCGACAGCGCGACATCCTGGTTGTGAGGCGTGACGGCGACGAAACCCGGGACCGGCGGAGATTCTCGCGGCTGCTCCGGCGTGTGCCGATCCCCGGCGGGGTACTCTCCGATGACGTAGCCGGAGAGTGATCCGTTGCTCGTCAGGGTGAAAGGTGTGAGCACCAGCATGACGATCTCGGGCTGCGCGTCGGTCGCGTGTCCGTCTCCGTCACGAAGGCGCAGCCGGTAGGTGCCGGGGGTATCGGGCGCGATCCAGCGCGCGACCGTCGCGCTTCCACGGCTGGCGGTGGCGACCCTCCCACCGTCCGTGTCCCAGCGGACGCGCGCACCGGGGAACGTGTGCGCGCGTACCTCGAAGACGGGTGCGATGGTCGACACGGCGGGCGCGACGGGACTCGTGTCGGCGGCGTTCGTCAGGCGCACGCTCTCGCCGGGGAGGAGCGTCAACGCCCGTACGCGGCTGTGCAGCGACTCGCCGTGACGAAGGATCTCGAGACGGGAAGGCTGGCGATGGCCGCCGCCATCCGCGAGAGGCGGTGGTGGGAGCCGCGCGCACCCGGCATTGAGCGCGACCAGTAGCGCAGCGGCGTGCGCAAGCGTGCCCAGCCGTGGTGTCGGCATAAGACGCGCCGACAGATACCGCAGGGAGGCGGGCGTGCCTACTTGGTGGTGATCGAGGCGAGCACGCTACCCTCGCAGGGCGCCATCTGCCCGCCGGCGGCGCGACTGAAGCCCCGCCGCAGCACCGAACAGCGGCGATCAGCGGGATCGCGGACATCGCACGCGCGCGCCTCGCAGAGCGCGACGCAGAACACGAAGGCCACGCCCTCGAAGCTGGTGCAGGAACCGGCACGCGCCTCGGCGAGCTGGAGATCGTACTCGGCCGCAGCGGAATGGCCGGTGACGGAGAGGAAGAAGATGGCGAACAGTATGGCGAGTGCGCGGTTCATAGCCTCAGCATTCAGCAAGCGTCGTGCCGGCGAAGATCGTAGAAAGCGCGTTGACCGTGAAAAGGGCGCAGTGTTACTGTCATGTCACCTGTCATCTTTCTGTCACGTCTTGATCCGGAGGAAACACACCATGCATCACTTCGCGTCGCTTCTGCTCAGCATTGTGATCGTCACACTCGGCTCCGACCTCGCGACGGCCGCGTCCTTCTATCGCTGGCGAGACGCTGCTGGCGGATTGCATTTCTCCAATCGGAGCGATGCCGTCCCCAAGGTCGCCGCTGCGATCGAGATCGCACCGCTCCCCGTCCTGACGGTACCGCCGGCTCACGCGCGCGCCGTCGCTACGGCGCCTGTCGTCGCTCCAGCACAGCTCGTCACGGCCTGTGACGTCGGTGACCCGGACGCGCTCGCTTCCGCGGTCGGTACCCACCTGGACGCCAACCGGCACGGAGATCTCACGTTGCTCGTCGGCGGAATGCCCATCGCGCATTCGCGCGACGCGGTGGTGACGCTGAAGGGTCCTGACGCCGTCGAGGATCCGACCGCGCCGGTCGAGCAGGGCGCGATTGCGTATCCGGCCGGGGGAGTGTGTCCGACACGGCCGCCACTCAGCCGCTATGCGATTGCGTCCGGCCGTCGGGGGGCGTCACGCGGTGCGTGCGACGACTTTCAGCGCGCCTTCGCGGAGGTGGGTGTGGCGGTGAGCCGTGACCAGGGCGTGGCCCGCTCGTTCCGCACCGTCGCCGAGCATTTCGTCAACGTCGCCGCCGAGAACTATCGAGCCGGGGAGGGTGCGGGGAGCGTCGACGTTCCACCATGGATCGTCGAGGCGCACATCGCCCAGACGCGGGAACTCGGCGAGGAGGCGGGGGATTTCGTCGATGAGCTGACCGTCGCGCTCGAGGAGATCGACGGCGCGGCACGTGCGCGAGGCTGCTGGTAGGGCCGCGGCGGCGTGCGGACGGAGCTGAGTTCCACACCCCCAGATTGGTCGAGCGCAGAATCTTGCTGCAGGCCGGGCAGGGAATGTCCTGCGCCATTCCTTCGAGCAGCGTGAGCTGTCCCTGGCACTCCTTGCATCGGTGCGTGTCGAGCTTGGCTGCGAGATCGACGACGGAGAGTCGTTTGCAGGTGGGGCACACGCTCAGCCCGCCCCAGAAGCGTGTGCGGCCTTGCTTGCCCCAGCCCACGCGCAGGTCACCGGTACTGAACCCGCAGCTTCGGCAGTTGAACTCGACGATCGATCCCATGCGCCCTCCCGGAAAGTACGATTGCGCGCAACCGTACGTGGCGTCATGTCGGGCGTCAAGGAACGAGGGCCGGTCCCGGGCAGCGTTCTGCGCATCGACAAACCGGGGGTCGCTTGCTATAGACGGGCTGTTCAAAGCCGCCCCCGTTGCCGGACCTCATGGCGGCGGCTCATGTATCGCTTCAAGCATATCTTCAGCAGGGAGCCGGAGCGGGCGGTGAGTGAAAAAGGAGCTTTGTGGCACGCGACGATCTGATTCAGATTCAGGGTAGGGTAGTCGAAGCGCTGGCTGGCGGTCACTTTCGGGTGGTCGGCGACCAGGGCCACTCGTTCCTCGCGCGTATCAGCGGCCGTCTGCGCCGCTTCCACATCAAGGTCGTCCCAGGCGACCGCGTCACCATCGCGGTCTCTCCCTACGACCTCACGCACGGCTTCATCGTCTACCGCGGCAGTTGAAGCGCGGAGGAGACTGGCGCTGTGACCAGTCGAAGCACGTCCCGGCGCTGACCTCGTCATGGATGCGATCGACGTCATCAAGCGCCGTCTCAAGGAAGAGCGCGTCCCCGACGCGCCGGATCCCGACGAGATCGGCGAGAAGAAGAAGCGACCGCGCGAGGTCGCCTTCATGGACGTCAATCTCTGCTTTCCCTGCGGGAAATGCCCGGAGTTCTGTCCCGTGCAGTGCATCGAGTATCTGGCGCCCGACTCCGTACCGGGGCGCGGAGTGCAGCCGGTGCAGGACCGCTTCCAGGAGTGCATCGGCTGCTACATCTGCGTCGAGGTGTGCGCGCTGCTCACCGACTACGACGCGGTGCGGATGTACGGCGTCGATCTGGTCGAGGAGGCGCTCGGGGTGAAGATCGGCGACCGCAAGCCCGACGAGTACGTTCCGGCGGAGCCGTACGAAGAGTCTCTTCTCCGAGGGCGGCGCGTATCGTCACCTCGGGAACGGCTCGCGCATCCGCGAGAAGATGACCGCGGAAGAGCGCGCGATCCTGAACGCGGCGCGCTGAACGCCCGGGGCAAGCCCCGGGAAGCGCGTCAGGGCTTGTCGGCCGGATCCTCGAAGGCGTCGACCATCTTGCGCAGCTTCTCGAAGGCGCGCCCGACGGTGACGGTGTAGCGCTGCTTCGTCCAACTCTCCTTCGTCCGCATCTTGAGCCAGCCGAGCTTCACCGCGTCCGGCTTGTTTCCCATCTCGCCGGTGGCGGCCTCCACCGCCGCTTGCTCGTCCCGCTCCAGCGCCTCGATGAATTCGCGCTTCACGCGCCCGAGGATCTCCTTCCGCAGATCGATCTTGAGCTCCGTCATGTGCATCACTCCCAGGGGACGCGTCGACGCCGCACTGCCGACGCGCGAGCGGCATAGCGTGAGTCGTGGGGCGAGAGCAAGTGTGACGCCTCGAGCCGCGGCGCGCGGACATTCATTGGACTGCTTGGGCGTGTGGGGCTATGCCTCGAGTTCGTGAGCGGCCAGACGGCAGCCTTCTTCGACATCGACGACACGCTCATCAAGGGCAGCGCCGGCGGCTATCTCATCCGCTATCTCTACCGCGAGGGCTTCATCCGGCTGTCGACGGTCCTGCGACTCGGCTACTACGTGGCGCTCTATCGCCTGAACCGACTCAAGCAGACCGAGGTCTACCGGTGGGGCTACGGGTTGTGCGGCGACCGCTCGGTGACGCAAGTGAAGCAGATCCTCGATGGGGCGTTCGAGCGGTACGTGTCGCGCCGTGTCTACAGCGACGCCCTGCGCCTGGTGCGCGATCATCGGACCCGCGGCCATCTGGTGGTGGCGATCAGCGGTGCCCCTGACTACATGGTCGAGCGTATTTGCAGCCTGCTCGGGATCGAGCACTTCATCGCCACCAAGACGCCGATCGTGGGTGATCGCGTCACGCGCGACGTGCAGGAGCCGATCTGCTACGGGCCGGGTAAGGTGCTGTTTGCGGCCGAGTTCGCCGCCCGGCACGGGATCGATCTCGGCTCGAGCTACTTCTATTCCGACAGCGCGAGCGATCTTCCGTTGCTCGAGCAGGTCGGAAACCCGGTGGCGGTGAATCCCCAGCGCTTGCTCAGGAGACACGCGCGCCGGCGAGGCTGGCGCATCCTGCGTTTTCTCGATCTCGCTGAGTTTCCGCGCTGACGTCGGCGCGCGACGGGCGCGTCAGAGTCGCCGGCGCGGTTGCGGTACCGACCCGTTGGTCTCGGAAGGTACCCAGGTGTTCAGGTTCTGCGTCAAACGGCGTCGCACGGCCGAGATCGACCAGTCCATCTGCCGGCATACCGACGTGAAACTGAGCACATGCGTCTCGGGATCGCTGAAGAAGTAGCGCAGCGCCGTATCGCGCTGGCGCGCGTCGGGGCTGCGCAAGTCATCGAACGCAGTGCTGACGACGGCGATCATCAAATGCTCGATGCCGCTCATCTTCTGAAGCGCCCGGCGCGCTTCGAGCGCGGGGGGAAACGGCGGGATGGAGCTGCGACCCATAAGCGTCCTGCCTCCTGAGCTTGCGACGACTCGTGTCCAGCACCTAGATCTGCGTGTATGACGAGCGGCCCACGCAGGGGGGGATTCGAACGACCCGGGGAAAACGCAGGCATACTACGTGCCTGGTACGCCCGGGAGTCAAATGACTCCTGACTTTTTGTTTGACATTCGTCCCGAGCCCATCCTAGTGTTCCGCCGCAGTTGACAGGCCCTGAGGCTGAGCAGCCGGGCACCTCGTACCCCCCTCGGCCGCAATGGGTTTCTGCGTCTGGAGGAATGATGGGCACCAAGCTCTACGTGGGGAACCTGCCGTTCAGCGTCACGTCTCAGGAACTGACCGATTTGTTCTCCCAGGCCGGTGAGGTCGTCTCGGCCAACGTGATCACGGATCGCTTTTCGGGTCAGTCACGCGGGTTCGGGTTCGTCGAGATGAGCAGCGACGACGGAGCCCAGGCGGCCATTCAGCAGTTCAATGATTTCCAGATGAAGGGTCGTGGCCTCAAGGTGAACGAGGCCAAGCCGCGGGACAACCGCGGTGGCGGTGGTGGTGGGGCGATCGCGATCGCGATCGGGGCGGTGGCGGCGGTCGCGGCCGCTGGTAGCTGCCCCTCGGATCGATCCCCACAGTTCATGGTCCCGTCGAAGCGGTGCAGCGTCCACGCTGGTGCCCTCGAAGACTCGCGGACGTGGGACCGGTGACAGGGCGGAGGAGGGCGCGAAATGTTCGGCTTGTTTCAACGCGCCAAGCTCGAGGCGCGTTTCGAGGGCGTCCAGGCGTGGACCGACGAGTTCGCGCGTCAGATGGGTCTTGCCGGACGGCTCACCATCAGCAACGACGGTGCCGATTCCGAGATCAGCGACGTCGAGATGATGGTCATCGCGGGATTTCGGCGCATTCCGCTGGAAGTGCCGTCCGAATGGCGCGCGCTCACGCTCCCCAAGGGTGGCCGTAAGGATGGCGAGGTGAGTTGGTCGCTGACCCTCGACGCGCCGCTGCGCGCCGAGCGCGGAGAGCTGTACCTCAGCGTACGCGACGGCAAGCGCAAGAAGTGGGAGTGGAGGCTTCCTTTCGCGTTCTCGTCTCGTTGAGCGGGACGCGGTGCGGACGCCTGGCGCGAGTGAGATCGGCGGGACGCTAGGAGGAGCGAGGGGAATGCCGTGGGGAGGGGTCGATGCCTCAGGCGGAAGGCGTGGTGGACATCCCCCTCGCTCGACGAGGGAGAGAGCAATAAGGGTGCCACCAGGACCCACGAATCTTCCGAGAGTTGCAGCGCTCGCCACAGCGCAATGATGCACGACGGCGTCGCGAGCTTGTTCCGCCGCGCGATCTCAGAGCCTCGATGCCACCAGCGGGAGCACGATCAAGAGCTGGATGGCGTCGAAGACGCCGTGCGCCACGGCGCACACCATGAGGTCCTGACGCCTGCGGAATGCCAGACCGAGGATCGACCCGATCACAAAGACTCCAGCTCCCATGACCGGTGAGCCGTAGTTCACGTGACTGAGCGCGAAGCAGACCGTAGCGGTCGCGAAGCCGAGGCGCGGCTGCAGGAAGCTTCGAAAGAACGCCTCTTCTACGACCATGGCGACGGCGATCAGCAGGACGCGTAGCGCGAGCGGCCGGCGCGCAAGCCACACCACCAGGTCGGTGAACCCCTCTTGCGGCTCGACCTCGATGACGCGTGCGACGCCCCCGAGCACCATCATGGCGGCGAGCGTCGTGAGCCACCCCGTGACGCCGACGCGCATCCCCTCGATGAGGCGCGGCCCCCACGGGGCGCGCTCGAGGTGAAGGAATTCGCGCCACGTGGTGCCCCGCTGCAACGTGAACCAGCTCGCGAGAAACGACGCCAACACGATCTGTCCCGCAAACAAATTGAGCGGACCGAGCGTGTCGGTGCCGATCGGAACCCGCAGCCACGCCGACGCGACCGGCACCACGACCGTGATGGTGAGGACCGCCGCCAGGAGAACGTGCGCGCACACCGCACGCCAGCGCGTCGGGAACTCACGCAGGGTCTCTGAGGCGTTCATCTCGTGCGGGTGACCGGCGCTTGCCGGTCGGCGCCGGCGGTGTCACTATCCACGGGCCGCGGCGCTGGCGCGGCATACGCACCCGAGGAGGCACGCATGCTCAAGGTTGGAGACGTGGTGGTGACGACGTCGCATCCTGGGCCGTTCACGATCGTCGACATCAAAGGGGACACCTTGACGATCGAGACGGCGCAGGGACTGCGGAAGGTCGTGCGCGCCAGTAACGTTCGCGTGCTGGAGAAAGAAAAGCCGGCGTCGACCTGACGGCGCGACGCGCGCGCCGGCGACGCCGGCTCCTCTAGCCGCCGAGCGAAATGCCGGCGGCGCTGCTCCACGGATCGGCGCTACTTCTTGGCGCCGAGAACGGACAGCTTGAAGCTGCGCGCGACCGTGAAGCCGACCTTCTTGCGGGCCGGAATCTTGATCGCCTCTCCGGTCTGCGGATTGCGACCCATGCGCGCCTTCATCGAGCGCAAGCGCCAACCGCCGAGGTCCGGGATCTTCACCGTGTCGCCCTTCTTGATGGCTTTGCGAACGGTGTCGACCAGCGCGCCCAAGACCTGCTCGGCTTGCTTCCGGGAGATGCCGGTGTCCTCCGCCAGCTTCCCAACCAACTGTGTCTTCGTCATGTGCACTCCCCCTCCAGGTTTGGTGAAACGACGGCGCACCCTAAGGCAGTCGTCGGTAAGCTGTCAAGTCGGGAAGCCTCTCCCGACCGCAAAAATCGCATGCGAGAGCGATATGGGGGCAGGAGCTGATCAGACGTTGGCGGCACGCCGCGGCGCCTCGCGATCGCGTGTCCCGCTCAAGAAATCCAAAAGCAGCGTGTTGAACCGAGCGGGCTCCTCGATGTTCGGACTGTGCGCGCAGTCGTCGAACACCACGAGCTGCGAGTCGGCAATGCCCGCCGCCAACCGCTCACCGAGGGCGAGCGGCGTGAGCACGTCGTGGCGGCCCCAGACGATCAAGGTCGGAGCCACGATGCGCGTGAGCCGGTCGTCGACGAACTCCTCGCCGTACACCAGCTGACGCAGCACTTCGCTGCGGGTCGCGCCGTCGCGACGGCAGGTCCGCACGACGTCCCGCAGCACGAACCGAGGGAGACGCGGGGGTCGCCGGAAGTTGGCTGCGATCAGATCGTAGGCGTCGGCGAGGGTTTCCGGAAGCAGCAGGCGCTGCAGGGAAAGGTCGGGCTCGAACCGCAGGCCCGCGGCGTCGACCACGACCAGGCGCTCGACCTGCTCGGGATGCGCCGCGGCGTACGCGAGACTGATCCAACCCCCCATGGAGTGGCCGACGAGGTGCACTCGTGAGAGGCCGAGCCGGGCGAGGAGCTCATGCAAGCAGTCGACCTGAAAGGCGATCGTGCGCTCGTCGCAGACGCGTTCCGAGCCGCCGAATCCCGGCAGATCGGGTGCCACCACGCTGATGGCGCCGGCTGAGCGCGAGCAGCTGGGCGCACCAGTTGACCCGTGCCTCGGTCCCGAAGCCGTGGACGAAGACGACCGGCGGGCCGTGGCCGCCGCTCCAGAGCCGGACGCGGGCGCGTGCGAGCTGCAAGCGCCGGGGTCGAATGCCGGCAAGTCGCAAGCGGGTGCCGAGCGCTCGATGAAAGAGATCCGTGGGGCGGAGGTAGAGGTAAGCCCCTGCGCTCACGGCGGCGCTCAGTGCCAACGAGGCATCGATCACAGCGTGACAGTTTGGCGTGGCGGCGCTGCGCAGGCAAGGCGTGGAATCTGCGTGCGCGCCGGGCGATCCGCGGGCGCCACATGATCGCACCGTCCACCCTGAGGCAGTCGCGTTGACGCGCCGGTCGGCGGTCGGTAGACGAAGCGAGCATGGCCAACATCCTCTGTCCGTGGTGTGGCTGCCCGATTGCCGTCGATCGCGGCATGCGTCGTCGGGGCATCCTCTATTGCTGTCGGGGATGCGCGACGGGAACGGGATGCGAGAATTCCCGGATGCCGTCGACCCGCGGCGACGGAGCGTCCCCCGGACGTGAGCCTGCCGGAGACGCGCGGGCGCTGACTCCACTCGTGATCCGGTCGGTGCGGTTGCGCGCCGCTCCCTTTTGCGCCCGGTACCCATCCGCTATAGAAGGACAGGCCCCATGACGGATGAGCGGTTCCTGGTCGCGGGACGCCGACCGGGCGAGGACGAGATGACTGCGCGTGACGCGCGCGCTCGGCGACACCTTCGCCGTGAGCCGGCTCGCCGACGCGATCGCGTGGGCGCGCAAATACTCGTTCTTCAGCTATCCGTTCGTCACCGCCTGCTGCGGCATGGAGTACATGGCGGTCGCCGGCCCGCGCTTCGACATCGATCGCTTCGGGCTGTCGTTGCCGCGCTTCACGCCGCGTCAGGCCGATCTCCTGATGGTCGTCGGCACGATCACGCATCGCCAGGCGCCGATTCTGCAGCGCGTCTACGAGCAGATGGCGGAGCCGAAATGGGTCATGTCCTTCGGCGCCTGCACGAGCTCGGGCGGTCCCTACAACAACTACGCCGTCGTGCAGGGCATCGACACGATCATCCCGGTGGACATCTACGTCCCCGGCTGCCCGCCGCATCCCGCAGGCCGTCATCGACGGCCTGCTGAAGCTGCAGGAGCGCGTCCAGAACGAGCGCCCGGCAGTGCCATACCGAGGGCCGGCACGGCAGCGGCCGCCCGCTCGAAACCGTAGTCCGGAATCGCATGGCCGAAGATCACCGTCGACGGCACGCCCGTCGAGGTGCCAGACGGCAGCATGCTGCTCCCGGCGCTCCTCGATCACGGGCGTGCAGATCCCGCACTACTGCTATCACCCGAAGCTCTCGATCGACGGCAGCTGCCGCATGTGCCTGGTGAAGGTCGAGGGCATGCCGAAGCTCACGATCTCCTGCAACACGCCGGTGCGCGACGGCATGGTCGTCGACACCAGCGGTGCGGAGGTCGCCAAGGCGCGCGCAGGGCGTTCTCGAGTTGTTGCTGGTCAACCATCCGCTCGATTGTCCGATCTGCGATCAAGCTGGTGAGTGCTACCTGCAGGACTACGCGTTCGAGTACGGCAGCCGCGCGGCGCGCACGCAGGAGCCGCGGCGCAAGCTCTTGAAGCGCGTCGACGTCGGACCGCGCGTCGTGCTCGACCAGGAGCGCTGCATCCTCTGCCGGCGTTGCGTCCGCTTCTGCAAGGAGATCACCAAGACCGCCGAGCTCGGCGTCTTCAATCTCGGCGATCGCTCGGTCCTCGACACCTTTCCCGGCGAGCCGCTCGCCAACGACTACTCGATCTGCACCGCGGACATCTGTCCGGTGGGCGCGCTCCTCAGCAAGGATTTCCACCACAAGATGCGGGTGTGGTTCCTGGACGAGACCGAGAGCGTCTGCCCGGGCTGCGCGAACGGCTGCAACATCAAGATCGGCAGCGCGCGCCGGCAGGTCCATCGCTTCCTGCCGCGCCGCAACGATCAGGTCAACGACACCTGGATGTGCGACCACGGGCCGACTCGGCTACCGGTTCGTCAACGAGCGACGGCTGAGGGTGCCGACCATCCGGCGCGACGGCGCGCAGGTCGGAGGTGTCGTGGGACGAAGCGCTCGACGAGGGCGCGCGTCGTCTCGGGGCCTTGGCGCGCGCCCATGGCGAGCGACGCGTTGGCGGCGATCGTCTCGCCGCATCTCACCAACGAGGAGTTGTTCGTCCTCGGACGATTGATCAGTGCCGGACTGCGGACCGCGCACCACGACGTCGCCGTGATCCTGGGTGGCTTCGGACGATCTCCTGATCAAGGCCGAGAAGGCGGCCAACGGGCGCGGCGCGCGCGATCTCGGGCTCGGGGCGGCTCCGGCGGGCAGAACCTGGCGACGATTCGCGCCGGGATCGAGGCCGGAACCATCCGCGGCCTGTTCGTCACCGGCACCGACCTCTGGGAGCTGTGGGGCGACGCTGCCGGCGAGCTGTGCGCGCGCCTCGAAACGCTCGTCGTGCAGACACCGAACGAGCATCCGCTCGTCGCGCACGCCGACGTCGTCCTCCCCGGACTGACCTTCGCCGAGAAGGACGGGACGTTCACGAACTTCGCGGGCCGGGTGCAGCGCATCTGGCGCGCGCTCGATCCCGGCGAGCAGCCCACGGACGGCGAGATCTTTCTGCGGCTCGGGCGCCGGCTCGGCATGGAGATGCCGCCCGGTCTCTTCGATCCGGCGGCGGTGTTCGGGCGAAATCACGCAGGCGTTGGCCGCCTACCGGAATCTCTCGTGGCACGCGCTCGGGAGTCTCGGTCTTCCGACGGCGGACGGCTGAGATGGCCGCCACCGTCGTCACGGTCACGCGCCCGCCGCGCCCGCGGGCGATGGATACGCTCGGACCGCTCGCGATCGTGCGCGGCCTGTTGGTGACGGCGCGCCACTTCTTCCGGAACCTCGGCGGCTTCCTGCGCGGCCAACCGACGATCGTGACCATCCAGTATCCCGAGGAGTCGCAACCGCTGTCTCCCGCGTTCCGCGGCATGCCCGTGCTCGTGCAGATGGCCAATGGCAAGGAACGCTGCGTCGCCTGCGGCCTCTGCGAATGGGCGTGTCCGGTCGACTGCATCACGATCTATCCCGCCGAGACCGAGGACGAGATCGAGCGCTACCCCGAAGTCTTCGACATCGACATGTCGCGCTGCATGTTTTGCGGCCTCTGCGAGGAGGCGTGTCCCGAGGAGGCGATCGTGATGAGCCAGCGGGTCGCGGTCGCCACCACCGAGTGGCGTGGCAGCGTCTGGCACAAGCAGGACCTGCTCACGCCGATGTCGGAGTTGGGGACGCGGCTCGGACACGTGCGCAGCGGGTACGAGAGGGTCGGCGAGCCGCCAGCGGCCAAGCCGGGAGCGGGGTCGTGAGCACGGCGCCATGAGCGCGGAGCATCCGGTGCTGGCGCGTCTCCGGGAGCGATTCGGGGACGCGATCGTGGCCACCGCACGACTATCGCGGCGATCTCACCGCCCAGGTGACGCCGTCGGCGATCGTCGACGTCTGCACGCTTCGTGCGTGACGATCCCGCGCTCGACTTCGATTTTCTGATGGACGTGACCGCGGTCGACTACCTCGGCAGCGTGCCGCGGTTCGAGGTCGTCTACCATCTGTACTCGCTCGCGCGGAACCACCGCCTGCGGCTGAAAGCGCGCGTCCCGGAGGAAGACCCGCGCATCGCGTCGGTGGTGCCGGTATGGCGGGGCGCCGATTGGCTCGAGCGCGAGACCTACGACATGTACGGGATTCGCTTCGAGGGTCATCCCGATCTGCGGCGCATCTATCTCTACGAGGAGTTCCAGGGTCATCCCTTGCGCAAGGACTATCCGAAGGAGAAGCGGCAACCATTGGTTCGGCAGCGTGACGTCGGCGTCCGGCAGGCCGACCGAACCGACGAGCGTGAGCGTGAGCGATACGGACGCTGGACCTGAGCGCGAGCTGACTCCGGATCTCCATGCCGAGCCCATGGAGATCCAGATGGGCCCGTCGCATCCGGCGACGCACGGGACCGTCAAGATCGCGCTCAAGCTCGACGGCGAGCGCATCCTCGATTCCGACGGTCGAGGTCGGCTACCTGCACCGCGGCTTCGAGAAGGAGTGCGAGAGCGGCGAGTACTATCAGGCGGTCCCGTACACCGATCGACTGAACTACGCGAGCCCGATGATCAACAACGTCGGCTACTGTCTCGCCGCCGAAAAGCTCTTCGGCATCACGGTGCCGCCCCGCGGACAGTACCTGCGCACGCTCGCGTGCGAGCTCTCGCGCATGAGCGACCACTTCACCTGCATCGGCGCGAGCGCCCTCGAGATCGCCGCCATGACGCCGTTCCTCTACAGCGTCCAGGCGCGCGAGCTGATCTGGGATCTGCACGAGGCCCTGTGCGGGGCCCGCGTCACGACCAACTACGTGCGGATCGGCGGCCTGCAGAGCGACCTGCCGCCCGGCTTCGCCGACCTGTGCCGGCAGAAGCTCGCGGACGCGCTGGCGTTGTTCGCGGACGTCGACGCGCTGCTCACCACCAACCCGATCTTCCGCGAGCGCATGGAAGGCACCGGAGCGCTGCCCGCCGCGACCCTGATCGCCTACGGGGTGACCGGGCCGCTCCTGCGGGCCGCCGGGGTGCCGCTCGACCTGCGTCGCACGCCAACCCTACCTGGTCTACGATCGTCTCGACTTCGACGTGCCGGTCGGATCGACGGGTGACAACTACGATCGCTATCTGGTGCGGGTGGCGGAGCTCCGCCAGAGCGCGCGCATGATCGAGCAGCTGCTGCGCGACATGCCCGACGGTCCGGTGGACGTCGACGACCCGCGCTTTCGCTGGCCGGCCAAGGGCAAAGTGTTCACCCGCATGGAGGAGCTGATCGATCAGTTCAAGCTGGTGACCGAAGGCATGCGGCCTCCCGCCGGCGAGGTGTACCAGGCGGTCGAAGGCGCCAACGGCGAGCTCGGCTTCTATCTGGTGAGCAACGGCAGCGGGAAGCCGTGGAAATGCCGCTGCCGGGCGCCGAGCTTCAGCAACACGCAGGCGTTGCGGGACATGATCAAGGGCGCGCTCCTCGCCGACGTGATCCCGACGTTCGACATGATCAACATGATCGGAGGTGAGTGCGATCGATGAGCGCGACGGCCGGCAACGGCGCGGCGAAGCTGTCCGAGCAGGTCAAGGCCGCCATCCTCGCCGAGGTGCCGAAGTATCCCGAGCCGCGCTCGGCGCTGCTCATCGCGCTGCATCTCGTGCAGGCCGAGATCGGGTACGTACCGCTCGACGCGCAACGCGAGGTGGCGGCGCTCCTCGGCATCCGGCCGATCGAAGTGCTCGAGGTCGTCTCCTTCTATCCGATGTACCACCAGCATCCGGTCGGCCGGCGGAACATCCAGGTGTGCGTCAACATCGCCTGCGCGCTGGCGGGCGCGCGCGACGTCGTGCGTCGATTGGAGGAGCGTCTCGGCATTCGCAGCGGTGAGCGCACCGCCGACGGCGCCTACTCGATCGAGGAAGTGCAGTGCCTCGGTTCGTGCGGCACCGCGGTCTGCGTGCAGGTGAACAACGAGCCCTTTGTCGAATCCGTGCGCAGCGACCGCATCGACGAGCTTGCTGCAGACGATCGGTTGAGCCATGCCGGAGCGCTACCTCCTTCCGCCCGACGGGACCCACTGGCGCGCCATCGCCGACTATCAAAAGAACGGCGGCTACGAGGCAGCGAGCCGCGCGCTACGTGACCTGACGCCCGAGGCCGTCATCGAGGAAGTCAAAGCCTCTGGTCTGCGCGGTCGCGGCGGCGCCGGCTTCAGCACCGGACAGAAGTGGAGCTTCATGCCCAAGCCCGGTGGGCCCAAGCCGAGCTACGTCGCGTGCAATGCCGACGAGAGCGAGCCCGGGACGTTCAAAGACCGGCAGATCATGGAACGCAATCCGCACCTGTTGCTCGAGGGCCTGGTGATCGCCGGGCACGCGATCGGGGCGCGCGCGGCGTACGTGTACATCCGCGGCGAGTACGTGAGCGCGTATCGCATCCTCTCGGCGGCGCTCGCCGAGGCACGCGCGGCAGGCTTCCTCGGACCGGGACACTTCGGCACGGGACGCGACTTCGACGTGCATCTGATGCGCGGCGGTGGCGCGTACATCTGCGGCGAGGAGACCGGGATGATCGAGTCGGCGGAAGGGAAGAAGGGGCAGCCGCGCAAGCGGCCGCCGTTCCCCGCCGTGTACGGTCTCTGGGGGTGCCCGACGACGGTCAACAACGTCGAGACCGTCGCGCACGTGCCGTCGATCATCAGCCGCGGCGCGCGCTGGTTCAAGACGATCGGCACGCCGACCAGTACCGGCAATACCCTCTACGGCGTGAGCGGGCACGTGAACCGTCCGGGCGTGTACGAGCTCCCGCTCGGAACCACGTTGCGTGAGATCATCTACGAGCACGCCGGCGGCGTGTGCGATGGCCGGGCGCTCAAGGCGATCATCCCGGGCGGCGTGTCGATGCCGGTGCTCTCGGCCGAGCAGGTGGACGTTGCCATGGATCACGATTCGCTGAAGCAAGCGGGAACGCTGCTCGGAACCGGCGGTATCGTCGTGATGGATGACCGCACGTGCATGGTGCGGGCCGCGATCGTGATCGCGCGCTTCTTCCGGCACGAGACATGCGGACAGTGTACGCAATGCCGCGAAGGGACGGCATGGCTCTACAAGCTGCTGCGACGCATCGACGCGGGGGAGGGGAGCGAGGCCGATCTCCACACCATCGAGTCGGTGGGGGGTTTCATGGAGGGGCAGACGATCTGTGCGCTCTCGGACGCCGCCGCCTGGGCCGCGACCGGTTTCCTGCGTCGCTTTCGTCCCGAGTTCGAGCTGCACGTGCGAGAGCGACGGTGTCCGCTGCCCGCGAGCTTCGAGCCATGACGGCGCGCAACCTGGTCGTCCAGCGGTGGGGAACCCCGCAGGTGACGATCGGCAGCGTGAACGAGCCGCGTGAAGCGGAGGAGAACGGCGTCAGGTTCAACGAGAAGTGGATCTATCGAAACCTGCCGAGCGCGCTCGCGCCGGCGCGCGAGCGCTGGGTCTACTGGAATCGGTATGACTTCGTCGCGTCGTTCCTGGTCGATCGCGAGGGCCGTGTCACGCGAGAGGATGCGACCGCGCTCCTGACGGGACTGGACGACCGGCTCTATCGTCCCACGCGCTAGCCCCACGGATCGGCGGAATTCGGCTCCGTCTCGGATGACTCGGTGCGTCGTGCGTGATGCCGAGTCGTTTGCTCTCCCGAACTGCACACCAGCTCACCCGATCGGGTCTGTCCGCCCTCACCCCCTCTCCCTAGTACGAGGGAAAAGTTCCCTGCTCGCCCAGTTTGTGATTGCCCTCGCGGGAACGCGGGCGTAACGTCACGACTCGTTCCGGTACTCCCACCTGAGTTCGAGGCAGTCATGTTGCAAGCTCGAATTGTTTCCACGCCGTGGCTCGCTCTATTTCGCGGCCGAGGGTACGCCCTACGACCTCGAGAACCTGCGCACGCACATCCGGGATCTGCAAAGCTCGAGGGCGCGGCAGGTGCGGCTCGAGCTGAGTCTCGATCGCGCCGATGATCCGACCAGCGTGGTGATGTCGGCGTGGTTGCGCCGGCTTGCCGCCGACGGTGTGCAAGTGGACCTCTGCCCGACGCTCGGATCGTCCGGACGGACAGCGGCGCGACGCCCGTCCGCCTCACTGCCGCGCTGAAAGGGTGCGGCGGCCGTTCTCGCCGCCCGCCTGGACCCTCGTCCTACGATCGTCTGCGTGGCCGACGCCGCTGACGGTGATAGCGGTCGAGGCCTTCGTTCAGCAGCGCCAGGATGACCTCGCGTTTCTTCGCTTTCAGGTCCTTGGCGAGCCGATCGATCCTCGTCGTCAGCTCCTTGGGCACGTAGAGCGCCAGGAGCTTGGTGTCGCCTTCCTTCTCCCGCCCGTAGAGGTCACGCAGTCGTAGATTCGCGTTCATGGCGACTTCCTGCTCGGTGCTGGCCGGGGTGGCCAACCAAACAGTCCGATGAGACTAGAAGTGTACCGATGGTGTAGCGGAGAGACAAGCGTACCGGCGTAGACGCGATCGTTGTGTCCGCCGTCACCGTTCGAGTTGGATCGTGCCGCGTGCGTGATCGACCGAGTAGCGGAACTGGTTCAAGAAGCTCAACCCGAGGATGCCGATCAGCGGCGGCTCGACGGCGTCGAGGATGACCGCATCGACGCGGGCAATGCGTGCGTCGGCGATCTGCACCGACGCGAGCTGGACGAGATCGGCTGCCACGTTGCCGTTGGCAGTGGCGACGGGAATGGCGCGGTTGGCGGTCGCCACGAGTCCGAGGCGCCGGGCGGTCTCGCGGGTCAGGACGCAATACGACGCCCCGGTGTCGACGAGCAGCAGACCCGAGAGCAGATCGTTGAACGTGCCGTGCACGATCAGGTGACTGCGGTCACCCGAGAGCGGGACATGGTGGAGCGACGTCGGGAGCACCGGCCGTTCGGCCTGGAGCGAGGCTGCCGGCGCCGAGGGCGATGCTGCTGGTGCAGGCTGCCGGGCGCTCGCGCCGCGACCGTCGGCGCGCCGGTATTGCGCGGCCGCCGACGAGCCGAGCACCAGCGCGACGACGACCGCAAGCACGCTCGGGAGCCGGCGGGGCATGGTCAGGCGCTGGCTGCGACGCTCACGCGGTGCTGCTCGAGGAGAATCTTGACCTTGCGCACCAGATCGGCGCCGCTGAACGGTTTGGTGATGTAGTATTCGGCGCCCAGCGCGAGACCCTTCTCGATGTCCTCCTGCGTCGACTTGGCGGTCAGGAAGATCACCGGAACGTTGCGCGTGCGCGGCTGGTTCTTGATGAACTTGAAGACCTCGTAGCCGTCGACCTCGGGCATCATGATGT
Organism: uncultured delta proteobacterium; assembly: GCA_963846105.1. Classification (GTDB taxonomy): domain Bacteria; phylum Desulfobacterota; class Binatia; order UTPRO1; family UTPRO1; genus CAWJUT01. The sequence goes on along the minus strand of CAWJUT010000001.1, from coordinate 117,179 downwards.
CGAGAATCACGAGATCGACGTCGGAGTGCCCGAGGAGCTGAATGGCTTCACGGCCGCCGAGACACTTGGTGGGCCGCATGCCTTCGATCCGGAGGCGGGTCTCCACCAGCTCCGCGATCATCGGGTGGTCTTCGACGATGAGAATCCGGGCGCCCTGGCCTTCGGTCGTTGTCACGCGTTGCGGTTCCATGATCGTCCTCGCGGTCTGGCTGCGTCACGGCGCTTCGGATTGCTCCGAGAGAGCGCCGCTGCAGATCCGGTTTTGGTCTTCCACCTGTTCGACGATGAGATCGTACGCCAGCGTTACGATCGCCTTGCGCAACGGCGACGCCTGGTCGATGTCTGCGAGCGGGAGCCCGCGGTTGACGGCGGCGTCGGCGGCGTCGTCTCGCGGGAGCACGTGGGTGAACGGTACCTTGAGCGTGCGGCGCGCCTCGGCGAGCGGCAGCGACGCGTTCCTCGCGCTATACCTGGAGGCGATGACCTCGAGGGGGACGGGCGGAATGCCGAGCGGCACGAGCCGCTCGATGGTCCGCCATGCGGCGCGCAAGCACGGCACGGTGAGCTCGGTCGGAAGCAGGACGCGATCGGAGGTCCGGAGCGCGGCGCTCACCATCTCGCCGAGGGGCGGCGGCGCGTCGACGATCACGACGTCGTGGCGGGCGCGCAAGAGGTCGAGGATCGCGACCAGCGCCGGAGGCGGTACGCTCGGTGCGACGGGCGCGCGATCGAGGGGTGCCGCCAGCACGTACGGTCCGCTCGGATGGCGGGCCAGCGCCGCCTCCAGAAACACCGGATCGAGCCGCTGTGCGTCGCCCGCGATCTGCGACAACGACGCCGGCGGGCTGAGGTTGAGCACGAGCGCCAGCTCGGCGCGGTCGAGATCGAGATCGACGAGCACGACGCTGCGACCCAGAGTCATGCACAGCTCGACGCCGAGGTTGGCGACCAGGGTCGTGGCGCCGACACCTTCCTTGGCCCCGACGACGGTCCAGAGCTCCCCGCGCCGGCGGCCGGGCGCGGCCGCCAGTCGTTTGAGTGCCGCGACCTTGTCGAGGACCCGTGCCAACGCCGCCGGCGCCGCCGGCAGGCGCAGGAACTCACCGGCGCCGGCGTCGAGTGCTCGCAGCGCGCTTTCGGGTCCGTTGTCGGTCGAGAGCACCAGAATCGTCGTCGACGGAGCCGCCCGGTGCATTTCCTCGAGGGCCGGCGAGCGCGCGGCCGGTCACGCCGTCGAGCGCCACCACCGCCAGGTCGGGCACGTGCTCGGCCATCAGCTCGGGGCCACGTGCAAGGTCGGCGATCTCGCTCGTGACCCCGATCTCCGATCGGTCGCCGAGCAGGGTGCGCACGCTTTCGGCCGCCTGCGCCGTGGCGTTGAGCACCAGGACGGACAGCCCTTCGTGCGTCGTGTGGGTGGATGTCGTCGGATCCATGGGACTCAGCCGATGCCGTACTTCTCCAGCTTGCGGTACAACGTGCGACGGGAGAGACCGAGCAATCGAGCCGCCTCCATGCGTTTGCCGCCGGCGGCCTCGAGCGCGCGCCGGATCTGATCGCGCTCGGCCGCTTCGATCGTGAGGTCGTGCTCCGGCTGCAATGAGGCCGCGACCGGTGACGCGGCGAGGATCGCCACCTCGGGCGTGCTGCTGAAGAACTGCACCGGGAGATACTCGGGGAGCACGATCGGTCCGCGGGCGACGATCAGTGCCCGCTCCATCACGTTCAACAACTCGCGGACGTTGCCGGGCCACGGATAGCTGCGAAAGATGTCGAGAACCGGCTCCGCGAGCTGCGTGACCTCCTTCTCGAGACGTCGCGCCAGTCGACCGAGAAAGTGCTCGCAGAGGAGGTCGATGTCCTCGAGGCGTCGGCGCAGGGGAGGGAGGGTGACGCTGCCGACGTTCAGCCGGTAGTAGAGATCCTCGCGGAACTCGCCGCGTGCGACCATGGCGGCCAGGTCGCGATTGGTGGCGGCGATGACGCGGATGTCGATGCGGATCGGCCAAGCCCACGATCGTGCGAACGCCTTCCCATTCCCAATCGTCCCTCGACGATCGCGACGTCTCCGCGGGCCGCAGTATGGGGCCCACGATGCGCGCGCTCGAAATTCCGCTGCTTGCGGCGGGCGCACTCGCGGGCGCCGCCGCAACCGCGCTGGCCCCGATCGGCTGGGTGCTGACGGGTGCCGGAGTCGTGCTCGTCCCCGCATGCGTGCTGACACGCTGGATGCGGCCCGCGACCCGTGCCGCGACATCGTTCGGCGCTGCGCCGGGAGCGTCGTCGACCGTGACGTCCTCGCTCGCATGGCTGGTCGGCGCCTGCCCTGACGCGGTGGTGCTGACCGATCTCGGCGGTCTGGAATGCTCTCGCAACGCGCTGTTCAGCGAACTGTTCGGCGACGGGCCGTGGCCCGACGCGGCGGCTTCGGAAGCTGAAAAGACACCACGCATCTCCGACCGCCAGGCGTTCGCCGACTCGCTTCGTGACCTGTACCGGCAACCCGACAAGACGGCGAACGGCGAGATCACCGTGCTCGGCGGAGACCACGTGCGCGTCCTCGGTTGGACGAGCGAGCCGGTGCGTGACGCGTCGGGAGTCGTCGTCGGCCGCGGCTTCATCGTGCACGACGGGACGCGTGCGCGGGAGCTCGCGGCACTCAAGGGCGACTTCCTTTCGACCGTGACGCACGAGCTGCGTACGCCGCTGACATCGATCAAGGGCTCGCTGCAGCTCATTCTGAGCAAGGGGACGGGGCTCACCGCGATCGAGCGCGAGCTGCTCGACATCAGCGTGAAGAACACCGAACGCCTCATTCGCCTCATCAACGACATTCTCGACGTCTCGCAGCTCGAGTTCGGGAAGATGGAGCTCGCCTTCGCGCGCGTCGCGCCCGGCCCGTTGGTCGAGGAAGCGATCGCCGGCGCTTCGTGCCTACGCGGCAGGGCGTGACGTCACGATCGGTTGTGAGATCGAGGCCGATTTGCCCGATGTCGAAGCCGATCGGGATCGCGTGATCCAGGTGCTGACCAACCTGATCTCGAACGGCGTGAAGTTCTCACCGGTGGGCGGACGGATCCGGGTACGGGCGACGCGGGTCGCGGGTGGAATCACGATCGCGATTCGCGACTGGGGGATCGGGATCGGGGTGGCCGACCAGACCCGTCTGTTCCAGCGTTTTCAACGGCTGCGACGCGGCGGCTCGGAGGAGCCCGGGACGGGGCTGGGTCTCGCGATCTCGAAGGCCATCGTCGATCGTCACGGCGGAACCATCACCGTCCAGCGTGCGGAGACGGAGGGCTCGACCTTCATGGTGTTCATGCCGCTCTCGGTCCGAGCGGACCGGCCGGTCGACTCGGTCGCTGCCGCAGCCGAGCCGGAGCCCGAAGGCCGGCCGACGGTGCTGCTGGTCGACGACGACGCCGATCTGGGTACCGTGCTGGACGTCTCGCTCGGTACGACCTACCGGTTGTTGCGGGTCGAGCGAGGGGTGGAAGCCCTGGACGTGGCGCGCGTCGAGCGCCCGCAGGTCATCCTGTTGGACGTCGTTCTGCCGGATTTGAGTGGCTACGACGTGCTGCGCATTCTCCGTCACAGCGAGGCCACGCGTGGAATTCCGGTAGTGATGATGACGGTGCCGCCCCGAGCGCGAGCTGGCGCGCCGTCTTGGAGCGGCGGGAGTAGTGGCGAAGCCGATCGACATCGACGACCTGACGCGGACGGTTGCGCGTACGCTCCGCACGTCGCCACCGACGGGGCGCCTGCGGGTGGCCCTCGGGCCTATGCGCTCGCGTGCGGCGGCCACGTTGGCGGCCGCGTTCGAGGCCGGTGGGCACGCGGTGTTCACGGCGAACGACGCGTGGGGGCTGGTGCGCTGCGCCGATCAGAACGAGGCCGACGTGGCCGTGATCGAGGCTCTCAACGGGGACACGACGGTTGCGTTTCTGCGCGGGCATGCGGTCACGCGGCGTTTGCCGCTGGTGCTGCTCGCCGACAGGCGCGGGTCCGAGCCGGCAGGGGTGGGGTGCACCCCGGTGGCGCCGGAGGTGGCGGACGCAGACCTCGTCCGCGCCACTGAGCGCGCCGTCCGACAGCCGTCCAACTGACGGGGCGGCGGCGCTTCCACGCCGCAGGGCCGGGCTCAGGATAGGGAGGTCGGTGGCTCAGTCCCGGTCCGAACCGGGACGGTCGCCGAGGGTGGCGCCGCGCTTGCGGGCCAGGGCCTGAATCGCGCGCCAGGCCAGCTTGCTCGGGTGCGCGTGGCCGTTCTCCCAGCGGTTGACGGTCGAAACCGTGACCGCGATGGCGTGGGCGAACTCTTCCTGGGTCAGCCCGAGCCGGATGCGCAGCTCACGGACCCGCTGGGGCTCCGGCGGCGATCCGGCGCCCGTCGTATCGTTTTCCTGGTCCATTTCGAGTCCTATCGGCCCCCGCGTCCACCACGGCGACCGCTATGACAGAGAGCAACCGTCGTGCCACGCCATCCAGCCTGGCGGAATGCGGCTTCGAAGGATAGGGGGCCCCCTGGAAGCGGCAGTGGCGTGCCACTCGGGCAAGCGCGTGACGCGTCGCAACTGTGGCGGTTGCGTTGCTTTCCAGCGCGGCGATTCGATATCGTCCCGAACCGCGGGGACGCAAAAGGAGGGAGAACCATGAGAAAGAGCAGCCTTGTCGTGTTGGCCGTGACAGCGGCGCTTGGCCTGGTGACGATCACCCAAGCGGCGCTTGCGGCGGCAACGCCGGAGGAGACCGTCAAGCAGTATCTGGGCGCGATGAAGGACCAGAAATTCGACGAAGCCTACAAGCACATCTCCAAGGGCATGGCGGCCAAGAAGGACGCCGAGGCGTGGGCCAAGGAGCAGAAGTACATCTTCCAGGCCGGCGAGGTGAAAATCTTCAAGTACGAGGTCTTCCCCGGCAAGATCGAGGGCGAGACCGCCAAGGTTCCCAACATCCTCAGCTCCCAGGACAAATTCTTGAACCAGCTCGGGGCCGACGAGTACGAGCTGTACACGCTCATCAAGGAGAACGGTGAGTGGAAGATCGATCAGCAAGAGATCGTCGAGAAGTCCGACCAGCCCAAGTGGTTCGCCAAGAAGCAGGCGGGCTGAGCAGTCACCCCGTTTCGTGTTGACTCCGTAGGCGATCTAGGGCACTAGACGCGCGCGTTCCGCCTGACTACGCGTAGTCCAGCCTCAAGGAGGATGCGATGCACGACACTCGACGCGTACTAGCGACGCTCGCGGCGGTGGCCACCGTCTGGATCGTCGGTTGCCATCGAGAGGTCGAGCTGCCGCCTCTTCCGGAGACGAAGATCTCGGTCATCGGCGATCGCTTCTTCGATGTGAAGGCGCTCTCCGCCGAGCGCGCCTTGGTGATCGGCTATCGGCGGCAAGATCCTCGAGACCAGCGACTCGGGTCGGACCTGGAACGTCATCAAGACGCCGACCGATCGGGCGCTCTACAACATCCGTTTCGCCGACGCCCAGAACGGCTGGATCTGCGGCCAGGCCGGGTTGATCCTCAACACCAAGGACGGCGGCAAGACCTGGACGGAGCAGAAGAGCAACACCGAGCAATATCTGTTCGCGATCTACGCGCTGAGCCCGACCCACGTGTACGCCGTGGGCGACAAGTCGATCCTCGCTCGAGACCACCGACGGCGGCACCAACTGGAAGGCGCGCAAGATCGCCCAGTCGAGCGAGGGCATCTCCGAGGACATCGCGCTCGCGGTGCAGGACCCGATCTTCTACGACATCGAGTTCGCGGACGAGCAGCACGGCTGGATCGTCGGCGAGTTCGGCACCATCCGCTACGACGGCGGACGGCGGCCAGACCTGGGTCGCGCAGCAGGAGAGCCTGCTCGGCGAGGGCATCGTCGACATCCTCGACCTGCCGACGCTCTTCGGCGTGCACTTCGTGAACACTCAGGAAGGCATCGCCGCCGGTCTCGAAGGCAAGATCGCGCGCACCAACGACGGCGGAGCCAAGTGGGCGCTTCGATACGGTGGACGAGAAGGATCGCCGGTCGACGATCCGCTGTACGCGCCGTTCCTCTTCCCCGACGGCAAAGCGTGGGTCGTCGGCGCCGGCGGCGAGGTCTCACGCGAGAGCCCGGCGAGGCCGCGTGGAAGCGCGCCAAGCTCGGCATGCGGCTCTTCACGTGGCTCCGCGGCGTCGACTTCTTCGACCACAACAACGGCTGGATCGTCGGCGGCTTCGGGACCATCCTGAAGACCAAGGACGGCGGCAAGACCTGGACGCCAAGCGTCGCGTGAACCGGATCGCCGATGGCGCCGTAGTCGTGCCACCGGCAGCGCTGCTCACCTAGTCGCTGGCGGCGTCGATCGCGGACGACGCGCCACATCGCTCGCATGCGCGACCACAATTGATCGCGCGCCCTCGATTGCCTAGCATAGCGGCCGATGGGCTGTGGTCGGCACGTCCGACGCGCGTGGGCTGGGACTCTGGCTCTCGCCACCATCGGCTGCAGCGCCGTCGCCCGCGCAGCATGGTGCGGCCGAGATCAGACTTCTTCCCGCTCGAGCCGCGTTCGCGCTGGGAGTACGTCGTGAGCCGCCGCGCGGGCCGCGAGCGTTTCCGCTTCGTCGCGACGGTCCAGCCAGGACGAGTTTCATGGCGCCGAACGGGCACGCGTGCCGGATCGTCGACGAGCGCTACACCGACGTCAGCGCGGCCGAGCGCTTCCCCATCGTCTACTGCGCCGAAGGCGGCTTCCTGCATCGGGTGATGTCGCTCGAGTACCGGGGCGACACGCTCGAGGACAACGGCCTGCGCTCCGGCGAGCTCAAATTCCTGCCCACCGACCTGAACGGCGTCGATGCCTGGGACGGCCGGACGAGTGCCTATCGCTTGCCCGACGGTTCGGGCTTCGAGGTGCGCCACCATCCACCAGGTGCGTGCAAAAGCCCGAGCGAGTCGTGGTGCCGGCAGGTCGATTTCCCGCGCTGCGTGCGCGTCGAAACCACGGCCGATCCACTCGGCGATCGGCGCCGACGGGCTGCCGGTCGGGCCGCGCGTCGTCTACTACTACTCGGATTGGTACGCGCCGGGCGTCGGGTTGATGCGCACGGAGCAACGCGATCCGCAAGCGGGAGTGCTCGCGACCATCGAGCTGATCACGCTACGAGATCGCGCAAGGCGGCGGCGCCGTGATCGAGGTCCAGTCGGCCTCGTCAAGGATTTCGGTGCGACGCGCGCCGTTGCCGGCGTGAGCTTCACCGTTCGACGCGGCGAGATCATGGGCCTGCTCGGACCCAACGGCTCCGGCAAGACCACGATCATGCGCGTGCTGACCGGCTTCTTCCCGCCCACCGAAGGCCGCGTCGCGATCGATGGCCTGGACGTCGAGGAGCAGCCGCTCGCGGTGCGGTAGCGCATCGGCTACCTGCCGGAGAACGTCGTCCTCTATCCCGATCTGACCGTGCGCCGCTTCCTCAGTTCTGTGCCGAGGTGAAAGGGGTCGCCGGCCAAGGCGCGGCGCCGCGCACCTCGACGAGGTGATGGCGGCGTGCGGGCTCACGGAGGTCGCGGGCAAGCTGATCGGCAAGCTCTCGAAGGGCTACCGCCAGCGGGTCGGGATCGCCCAGGCGCTGATGCACCGGCCGCTGGTGCTGGTCCTCGACGAGCCGACCGTCGGCCTCGACCCGCGCCAGATCGTCGAGATCCGCACCCTCATCAAGTCGCTCGGCGGCTCGACGACGATCCTGCTCAGCACGCACATCCTTCCCGAGGTCAGCATGACCTGCGAGCGGGTCATGATCATCGACTACGGCCGCATCATCGCGGAGGACAGCGCCGAGGGCTTGACGAGCCGGCTGCAGGGCTCCGCATGAGACGCGCGTGCGCGTCGCTCGGTCCGCGCGACGCGGTTCTCGGCGCGCTGCGCGCGCTCGCGGGTCTCGACGAGTTGCGCGAGGAGCCGCCAGCCGACGGCGTCGTGACCGTCGTCGCGCGCTCGCTCGCGGGGCGATGATGCTTCGCCGCGAGCTGCGCCGAGGTCGTCGTGCGCAACGGCTGGGGTCTGCTCGAGATGCGGCCGCTGCCGATGAGCCTCGAGGATCTCTTCGTGCGCCTCGTGCGCGAGCGATCGAGAAGCGGCGGCGTGAGAACGCTCGCGCTCATCCGCAAGGAGCTGGCCTCCTACTTCGCCGGTCCGCTGGTCTACGTCGTCGTCGGCGCGTTCCTGCTGGCGACCGGCTACCAGTTCTACACCACGCTCAATCAGCTACGTCACGTTCGGCTTCGGCATGGACATCCTCGAGCACTTCTGGGAGGACTTCTTCGTCAACCACATCGGCCACTATCTGCTGATCGTGGTGCCGCTGTTCACCATGCGCCTGCTCGCGGAGGAGCGCCGCCTGGGCACGATCGAGCTGCTCTACACGTATCCCCTGCGCGACGGCGAGATCATGGTCGCCAAGTTCACCGCCTGTCTGGCTCGTCTTCCTCCTGTTTCTCGCCGGCACGCTGCTCTATCCGGCCATCGTCTACGCCATCCAGCCGTTCGATCCGAGCGCCGTTCGTGGCGCGCTATCTCGGAACGCTGCTGCTCCTCGCGGCGTGCATCGCGTGTGGACTGTTCGTGTCGTCGCTCACCGACAGCCAGGTGGTCGCGTCGTCGTGCACGTTCGTGCTGCTGCTGCTCTTCTGGATCCTCACGTGGAACGAGGCCGCGGTCAGCTCGACGATCGTGACCGTGCTCAGTCAGGCGTCCGACCTTCGATCACTTCTTCACTTCGCGCGCGGCGTGATCGATCTCAAGGACTGCGCGTATTTCGTCATCTTCATCGAGCTTCTTCCTCTTTCTCACGCTGCGCTCCATGGAGTCGCGGCAGTGGCGGGGACGGCGGTGAAGCGGCGCGCCGCGCGCGTACTCCCGCTGGTGGTGGGCACGATCGGCCTTGTCGGCTGCGCGGGCGCCGTGCTGTTGCTGACCTATCGACACAACGTGCGCGTCGATCTCACGGCGGCACGCAGCTACACGCTCTCCACCCACGCCCGCAAGATCCTCGACGGCCTCGACCGCGACGTCAGCATCAAGGCCTTCGTGCGCAGCGAGGATCCAGCGGACGCCGTACCTGAAGGACCTGCTCTGGCGCGTGGCGTCGGCGACGCCACGCGTGCGCTACGAGTTCGTCGATCTCAATCGCTCGCCGGCGCTGGCCCGTCAGTACGCGGTCGATCGCTATGGCGCGATGGTCGTCGAGAGCGGCGGACGTCGGCGCGACGTCTCCAACCCGACCGAAGGACTCTTGATGAGCGCGATTCTCGGGGCCACGCGCGACGCGTGAGCGCGTCGTGTACTTCGTGACCGGTCACGGCGAACGTTCACCCAACGACAGCGACCGCAAGGCGGGATACTCGATCGCCACGCGCACGCTCGAGGACGATCTCTTCAAGGTCCGGGAGCTGCCGCTCGTCGGGCCCACGGGCATTCCCGGGGACGCGACGGTGGTCGTGATTGCGGGGCCGCGGAAGGACTTTCTGCCCGACGAGCTGGCGCAGCTCGAGGCCTACGTGGCGCGCGGCGGGGATCTCCTGTTGCTCGTCGATCCGGAAAGCCCGTCCTCCATCGGTGCGCTGGCGGCTCGCCTCGGCATCACGCCCCCTCGACGAGGTGGTGGTCGATCCCGAGCGACGGCTCGCGGCCGGAGAGGGCGTGACGCTCATGGTGTCGGATCTCGAGCCCTCGTTTCTGGTCAGCGGCACGCTCGAAGCGCCGCCCGTCTTCTCGTACGCCCGGGCGCTCGCGGTGGCGACGCGACGTCGAGCCGGCGCGATCAGCTTCTTGCAGAGCGGGGCGGCGAGCTACGCGGTGGCGCCGGGGAGAGGGCGGACGAGCGCCGCGTCGGAGCCGTCGGCGCCCGCACGCTCGGGGCGGCGGTCGTCGGCGGCGCCCTCGGGCGACGGGGGGAGCGCGCGCACCGGACGCGTCGATCGTGTACGGCGACGCGACTTCGCCAGCAACGGCGTCATCGAGTTCCTCGGCAACAAAGACCTGCTCGTCAACAGCGTCAACTGGCTGGCGCGCGACGACTCGTTGATCTCGGCGCGTGCCCAGCAGAAGGAGCTCGGGCGCGAGCAGTTCTTCGTGACCGAAGCGCAAGGTCGCATGGCCTTCTGGTTGGCGGCGGTGGTGCAGCCCGCGCTCTTTTTCGCCGCTCGGTGTGGCCGTGTGGCTGCGCAGGCGGTTGGCATGAGCTGGCGGCGCGTCGGGGTGATCTACCTCGTGCTCGCGGTGTTGGCCGGCTACCTCGCGGTGTTCGAGCGGCGCCAGGAGCAGCCGAGCCCGACGGAAGGGGTACCGTCCCTCGAGCAATCGCTGCTCGGCGCCGAGGCGAACGCGGTGGGAGCGGTGACGTTTCGCCGTGCTGGGACTGCCGTGCACGCCGTGCGCGAGGGGGAACGCTGGCGCGTGCTCGATCCGCCGCGGTCGGGGATCACTCCAGATTTGATCGCTGCGGTGGTGGCCACGCTCACGGCCGGACAAGTCTCGGAGGTCATGGAGGCGGGCCGGTGGTGACCTCGCGGTCTACGGGCTCGCCACGCCGGCATCCGAGATCGAGATCGTCATGAGCGACGGGACGGCGCGCAAGGTTCGCGTCCTGCTGGGCGCGCGCAATCCGACCAGGACCGCCGTCTACGCCAAACGCGACGACCGGCCAGCGGTCTACCTCGTGGGCTTGAACGTCCAGTACTACGAGGATCTCATCTTCGAGGCGGCCCGCCGGTCAAGTTGAGCGCCGCTCGAACGTGGCGGCATAGACGGCGCGACCGGCGGCGCGATACTTGCGCGCGAACGCGGTGCCATAGCCCGGATGGTCGGCGCCGCCGGCCCGTTCCTCGAAGGACGGGTCGGCGAGGATGTGCGCGCGCATCACGAGGAGGTAGCCGTAGACGTCGGTGGCGACCAGCAGCTGTCCGCTGGGAACGAGCGTGCGCGCGAGCGCCGACGACCAGCGCCGGCGTGACGAGCCGGCGGCGAGCGTGGCCGGTTCTTCGGCCACGGGTCCGGGAAATAGATGTGGTAGGCGGCGACCGAGGCCGACGGTATCAGATCGACTACGCAGGTGGCGTCGGCGCACAGGCTGCGGACGTTCGGAACGCTCTGCGCGCGCGACCCGCGCCGCCAGCCGCCGCGCCTTCGACGGCGAGCGCTCGAGGCCGAAGAAATCGACGTCCGGCCGGTGTGCGGCCGCCGCGACCAGGAAGGTGCCGTCGCCCGACCCGATCTCGACCTCGACGGGCGCCTCGCGTCCGAAGACCTGCGCCCAGAAGCGTGATCCAGTGCTCGGGGCGACCGGATCGCGCTCGGCGCGGCCGCCCGCCGATGGTGCGTCGCGTGTCACCCCTCAGCCGCGTGGCAGCTTGAGGACGCGCTCGCCGATGATGTTGCGCTGCACTTCGGAGGTTCCGCCGCCGATCGTGAACGCCCGCACGGCGAGGATGCGGCGCAACCATTTGGTCGTGTCGTCGGTTACGCCGCTCCGCCGATCGATCAGCCCCGCCGGGCCGAGCAGCTCGCTCGCGAAGTCGACGATGCGGAGATTCAGCTCGGTGCCGAAGAGCTTGGCGACCGAAGCCTCGGGACCCGGCGGCTCGCCGCGAACCCGCCGCGTCACCTGACGGTACTGCGTGCAGCGGAGGGCCGCGGCATCGGTGGCGAGCGTGGCGAGGCGCTGGCGCACGTAGGGGTCGTCGATCGCGGGGCGCCCGTTCATGGTTCGGCGCTGCGCCAGGGTCACGAGCTCGCGGATCAGGCGATCGAACTGATACACGTTGCCGAGACCGACGCGCTCGTGCTGGAGCGTCGTCATCGCGACCTGCCAACCTTCGTTCGTGCGCCCCACCAGATTGGCCTTGGGGACGCGGACCGCGTCGAAGAAGACCTCGTTGAACTCCGCGTCACCCGTGATCTGCACCAGCGGACGGACGGTGATCCCGGGGCTGTGCATGTCGACGAGCAGATAGGAGATGCCGAGGTGCTTGGGGGCGGACGGGTCGGTGCGACAGAGAAGGATGCACCAGTCGGCGCGATGGGCGAGACTCGTCCACACCTTCTGGCCGGTGACGATGAAGTCGTCGCCTTCCTCGACCGCGCGCGTCTGCAACGACGCCAGATCCGAACCGGCGTTCGGCTCGGAGTATCCCTGGCACCAGATCTCCTCCGCGGAGAGCATCGTGGGGATGAAGCGGCGCTTCTGCTCCTCGCTGCCCCACTGCATGAGCGTCGGCCCGACCATCATGATCGCGATCGGATTGATGGGGGCGGGCGCGCCTGCCTCTCCCATCTCCTCCGCGTAGACGACCTGCTGCATGAGTGTGGCTCCGCGACCGCCATACTCGCGCGGCCAGTGGATGCCGACCCAGCCGCCGGCGTGCATCGCGCGGTGCCAGGCGAGCAGCTTCTCGAAGCGCGCGTCCGGGTCCTGCTCCTCGTCGAGCTCTCCGGGCGCGAAGTGGCGGGGTAGGTGCTCGGTCAGCCAAGCGCGCAGCTCGGCGCGGAAGGCTTCCTCTTCGGTGGAATAGCGAAAGTCCACCGGCGCGCCGTTCTCAGTCGCCTTTGGCGCGCGACAGGTAGGCGCCGCTCTCGGTGTCGACCCGGATGAGCTCGCCGATGTCGATGAAGTTCGGCACCGGTACGACGAGCCCGGTCTCGGTGGTGGCGGGCTTCAGGACGTTGGTGACCGTCGCGGTCTTCAGGCCGGGCGCGGTGTCGGTGACCCGCAGGTCGACGGTCTTCGGGAGCGTGACGCCGATCGGTTGTCCCTCGTAGAAATCGACCTCGACGCGCTGGTTCGCCAACAGGTAGTGGACGACGTCGCCGAGCATCTCGCGATCGAGCGCGATCTGCTCGAAGCTCTCCGTATTCATGAAGTGAAAGTCGTCGCCCTCCGCGTAGAGGAACTCCATCTGCTGCTGATCGAGCGTGACGCGATCGACCTTGTCTTCCGAGCGGAAGCGGTTCTCGGTCTGCGTCCCCGAGCGCACCGCTCCGCATCTTGGTCTGCACCATGCCGCGCCAGTTGCCGGGCGTGATGTGGGTGACCGCCATGATGCGGTAGAGGTCGTTCTGGTAGTTGATGAGCATGCCGACGCGGAGCTGGGTTGCGGGAATCAGCATCGCCAGCCTACGCGAGAACCGGTGCCAGGTGCTCGGCGAGCGGCGGAGCAACGGGCGTCGGTTTGACGAAGCGATCGACCACCGCGCGTGTCCCTTGCACGCGCAGGCGGGTGAACATGTCGTGGAACGTGCGCTCGAGGTCGGCGCCGATCGCGTCGCGCACGTCGCGCGGGAGATCCCACATCTGACGCTTGAACGGTCCGAGCGCCTGCTTGCGGGTCTTGTAGTAGAACTGCTGATCCGACATGCCGGCCTTGCGCTCGTCGGCGTGGGCACGCGCGAGGTGCGCGTACATCTCGGCGCGCAGCTCGGCGGGGAAACGCGGGTGATCGTAGATGAGGTTCTGGAACCCCGTTGCCAGGTGGATTTCGGCGGTCTCCACGTCCGGGAACTTCCCGAACAGCTCCTCGGGCAAGGTCGAGGCGCCGTGCTGCACGGCGCCCGCCATGCCGAACTCGCTGCGTGCCGTCTTCGACAGCTCTCGGAGTGTGTCGAAGTCGACGGCGACCTTGGCGATGGTGCCGTCGGGGAGCGGGAGGCCGCCGTGTGTCGTGCCCGTCTGCACGCTGATCTTGCTGATGCCGTTCCCGCCGGGGGCAACCCGTTCGAGGTGTTTGCGGTAGCCGCGCATGTAGGCGCGTAGCTCCTCGACGGTGCTGTTCTTGCCGCCCACCTCGCCGATCTCGCCGCCGATCGAGATTTGGACGCCGGCCGGCGCGTGCTTGAGGACATGCGCCGTGAGCTCGGCGGCGACCTGACAGTTCTCCTCCTGCTGCGCGTCGATGGTCGGCCGGTCGAGAACGACCAGCGTCGAGCTGTCGATGTCGATATTGAGGAAGCCCGCCGTCAATGCCTCCTCGATGAGCGAGCGCAGGGCGGTGAGCTCTTTTTCGCGATCGCCCTTGAAGAAGGCGGATGCGCTCGCCTGAAAGTGGTCGCCCTGGATGAACAGCGGGCCGCGGAAGTCCTCCTGAATGGCTGCTGCCGTAACCGCCGCCGTGTACTCGGCCGGACGCTGCTCGGTGTAGCGAATTTCCGAACGTGCGATCTCGAAGACCACCGCGCCCGCATCGAGCTTCTTGGCGGCGCGGCAGGCGGCGCGCGCGACGTCATAGGTGAGGCGTGCGGATGTTGATCGCCGGTACGGTGAAGCTGCCGCATTCACCCCGGCCGCGCGCCTGGTACAGAGGGAGGATCGACGCCGAGGTCACGCCGACGGCCTCGCCGACCCGGCGGATCAGCCAGCGGCTGGCATCGCGCACCTCGGCTTTGTCGGCGAAAATCGCGTGCCGGGCGATCTCCTCGGCAACGCCGCCGCGCAGCCGTTTCGCATCCGTGACCGTTACGGTCCCGCTCTTGTCGATCTGGACGACGCCGCGAACGGCGTCCCTCAGGCTCTGCTGATCGAACATCGACTTCCTCCTGGGATCGATCGGCCAGGGCCGACCGCGCGTGGTGGGCGCACTATAGACGCGGTGCGCCGAGATGGGCAAGCCGGGATCGGGGCCGTGCGTGTTCGCTATGGCGCAGTCCCCGGGATCGCGAGAGCCACCCAGGTGATCCAGGCTGCGAGCGCGAGATTCACGATCGACCCCATCCGGAGCCTCTGGATCATGCTGGCGAGCTTTTCGGGAGAGACAGGGTCGCCCCATTCGACCGCGCGTACCAGCCGATGCCCGACGCCGAACGCGACGTACGTGACACCGTTGATCAGGAAGAAAGCGAGGATCAGCTTGAGCGTGAGCGGCTCGCCGATGCGGGTGAAGAACTCACCGCGCAGCCGGGCCTTGTATGCCGTGAGGCTGAAGGCGCCGGTCATCACCAGGACGCCGAGCACCGCGATGAGGAGCGGGTTCATGCGTCCGAGGAGACGAGTAAGCAGCTGCAGACGCTCCGTATGCGACTCCGCCCGCTCGACCGCGGGCAACATCACGACCACGAAAGCAAGCGTCGCGCCGACGTAGGCGGCGAGGCTCAGGAGGTGCAGCCAGAGCGTGAAGCGATCCACGTCGTCAGGCCGCCCGCCGAGAGCCGGCAACTGCGTGCGGTGTCGGACGCCGAGCGCCCCGTCGGGTCGGAGGGTTCACCTTGACTTGGCGAATCTGGCCGCGATAATCCTGAACATGCCGCGCAAGCCTGCATGCTTGCAGATCCGCAACGAGCGGGTGAGGTCGGCGGCCCGGGATTATGCGTGCGCCTCCGCGGGCGGTCAATCCTGCGGCCTGCTGCTCGTACCCTCCTCGGATGCCACGTGACAGGCGGCGTGGCGAGGTTCGATCATGATACGTCCCAGCGATAGTCAGCTCCGCGAGGGCATTGGCGGACACCGCCAGCGCGTCGCCCTTCATCTGCAAGGCGCGATCACCCCCGACGAGTTCCGCCCGATGCGGCTCTCCTACGGGCTCTACTACCAGCTCGACCACACCAGTCACATGCAGCGCATCAAGATCCCGGGCGGGATGCTGACGAGCGCGCAGATGAACTGTCTGAACGATGTCGCCGACCTCTACGGCCGGGGCGTCGCGCACGTGACGACTCGCCAGGACATCCAGATCCATTGGGTCCCGATCGAAGAGGTCGGTGCGATGTACGAGCGGCTGCACGAGGTCGGGATCACGACCCGCGGAGCGTGCGCCGACAGCGTTCGCAACGTCACCGCATGCCCACATGCGGGACTGCTCGCCGCCGAGCCGTTCGACGTGGCTCCATACGCGCAGCTCATCAACGACTACTTTCTCTTCAATCCGCTGAACCTCACGCTGCCGCGCAAGTTCAAGATCGCGCTCAGCAGCTGCGCGCGCGATTGCGCACAGGCGGCGATCAACGACATCGGACTCTACGCGCACGTGCGGCAGAACGGCACCGGCCGTGTCGAGGGCTTCGCGGTGTACGCGGCCGGCGGGCTCGGCGCGCAGGCGTTCCTCGCCAAGCGCATCCGCGACTTCGTTCCCGCCGAGGACATCCTGATCGTCTGCGAGGGGATCGTCCGGCTCCAGCATCGCGCGGGCGAGCGCAAGAACCGCAGCCGCGCGCGCATGAAGTATCTCATGCGAAAGCTCGGGGTCGAGAAGTTCAACGCCGCTCTCGATGTCGAGATCGCGCGGGTAGAAGCGAGCCGCGGCGCGGCGCTCCGCCGCGAGACGCGCGAGTACGTCGCCGCCTACCGGCTGCCGCAGCCACGGCGCGCCGGCGCACCGGCGCCGGCGAGCAACGGCGCGCCGGCGTACGCGGCCTGGTGCGCCACCAACGCCGCGCCGCAACGTGCCGACGGCTACTATGCGGTCACGGTCACCGTGCCGGTGGGCGACTACACGACCGATCAAGGCCGGGCGCTGGCGGCGCTCGCGGACGAGCACGGGAACGGCACGCTCCGCACCACCAACGAGCAGAACTTCGTCCTGCCGTACGTGAGCGGCGCGTCGCTGCCGGAGGTCTACCACCGCCTGGAGGCGATCGGGCTGGCGGAGGCCTATGCGAACCATCTGACCGACGTGGTCTCCTGTCCGGGCGCCGACTACTGCAGTCTCGCCGTCACGCGTTCGATGGGGATGGCCGAGCGTATCCGCCATCACCTGCACACCATCGGTCTCTCACCCGCGGAGATCGGCGAGCTGCACGTGAAGATCAGCGGTTGCCCGAACTCGTGCGGCCAGCATCACGTCGGCGACATCGGCATGACCGGTCTGCTGATCAAAGGCGCCGACGGGAAGGAGCGCCCGCACTACTCGCTCCTGGTCGGCGGGTCGGTGGGGGAAGACGACGCCGGTCTCGGCCAGCGCGTGAGCGGTCGCTACCCCGAAGAGATCGTGCCACAGGTCGTGGTGGCGATGGCGCAGTGCTACAGCGCCGAGCGCACGCCAGGCGAGACCTTCGCGCAGTACGTCCGTCGTGTCGGCGCCGACCGGATGAGCGCCGCCGCGAACGCCGCCGCCGGGTCGGCGGCCATCCGGTGAACGGCGCCGACGACCAACAGCCGGAGACCAGCGGATCGTTTCTATCAAGGAACGATCCTGCGCTTGAACGCCGGCAGTCGCAGCGGAACCGTGCGCACCGGCAACGGGCGCGACATTCCCTTCGCGATCCGCGACGTTCGCGTTCTCGGTACCGCCAAGGGCTTCGCCGCGCTACGCGAGGGCATGCGGGTCGGCTTCGACCTCGGCTGGACGTCGGGCGGCGTCCGCGTCACGACGCTCCGGGTCTACGAGGGGTAGCGCTACAGGGGCAGCGAGGTGCGGTACAGCAGGAAGCGGCCGAGGAACTCGCCGACCACGGTCGTGAGCACGGCGACGTAGAAGAGGCCGGTCGCCGCCATGGTTTGGGGAATCGCCAGGGTGCGCCAGATCATCCAGGCGATCCCGAGCGCCGGTAGAGGTCCGAGCACGACACGGGTGAGGAGGAGCGGTATGTGGCTCGCCCACAGCGTGCCGACCGCGGCGCTGGTCGCGGCCGTACCGGCGACCGTCAGTGCGGCGAGCGAGAGCGCGAGGGTGGCGAGCTGCACGAGAAGGCTCGTGCGGTAGAGCCGCCAGATGCTGACGAACGGCGCCAACGGCATGCCGACGTCGATGAGGTACCAATGACCGAGAAGCATGCCGGTCGCCGTCGCGCCGAGCAGCAGCGCGGAGACGACGAAGCTCGCCGGGTAGAGCAGGCTCTCGATCGAAAGCGCGGGCGCCGGAGAGAAGGCGAGGGCGCTCACCACGAGCGCGCCGAGGCCAGTGGCGAGCGTGGCGACGTACGCGAGGGCCCGGCGCCGGTAGGGATCGCCCCAGAGCGACGAGACGTAGACGCTGCCGGCCGCCGTGAAGAGCACCCATGCCGCCGCCTCGGCGATTCCGATCGGTGCCGCCGCACCTCGCTCCCACAACAGGGCGAGCTCCCCGCCGCTGATGCAGAGCGCGCTCGCCAGGAACACCGCGGCGCTCGACTTGTAGAACCCTCGCTCGATATCGTGGAACGGCAGCTGACTGAGCGTGAAGAAGCCGCCGACCGCGAGTTGGCCGAAGACGAGCAGGAAACAGTGGGCGAACTCACGCACGAGCCGGCGATGCTAGATCAGGCCTGGCGATGAGACAACGCGACCACTCGGATGGCGCTCCGGCACGTGCGTGTCGTGCGTGGCCGCGTCGCTCGGCCATCGGTCCGCGTCGGCGCCGACACCTGGCGCTGCTCGGCCTGGTCGTGTTGCTCGCTTGCCGGAACGCACCGCATCCCGAGGTCGAGGTGGAGGTCCGGAACGTCGGTGTCGATCAAGAGAATGGATCGCCCGTCGTCATACTGGCGGCCCGCGACGGTGGGCGCGCTCTTCCCATCTGGATCGGCCCGGCGGAGGCGCAAGCGATCGCGCTCGAGCTGCAGAAGGTGCGTCCGCCGCGTCCGCTCACCCACGACCTCATCAAGAGCATCCTCGAGGGCACCAAGGTGACGTTGCGCCGCGTGCGCATCACGGGTCTGGAGCGGCAGACGTATCTCGCCGCCCTCGTGCTCGACCAGGCGGGGCGGGAGATCGAGATCGACAGCCGGCCGAGCGATGCCATCGCCCTGGCGCTGCGGTTCGCGTGCCCGATCCTCGTCCACCGCACGCTGCTCGAGGGCGCGGCCGCCTTCGATCTCGGCAGGGCGCAGCCGGCGACGTCGCACGTCCTGGGTCTGACGGTGCAAGATCTCGATCCTGCCGTGGCCGACGTCCTCGGGTACGCCGGGCTCGAGGGCGTGCTGATCGCCGACGTCGCGCCCGGTGACGCGGATGTGCACGGTCCCCGACGTGGCGACCTGATCGTCGCCCTCGACGACGAGCCGGTCGCCGATGTCGAGGCGTTGCGGGCGCGAGTGGCCGACGGCGGTGGCCCGGTGTGGCGCCTCGATCTGCGACGCGGCTCGGCACGCTTGACCGTGCGTTACGATCCGAGCGCGCGGGCGGGCTCGCGCGGTTGACAAATTTCCGAGCCGTGTAATAACTCCCGCCACTTAGATGGAGGATCGCGCGCGGATTTTGGAGGACCGGGTCGAGGGCCTGGCGCGCGGAATCATCGAGACGATCAACCAAGCGGAAGTGCCGGGACGTCCGGACATCCGTGCTGAATTGAAGGAGTACGCGATCAGTTTGCTTCAGGATGCGATCGTTCCCGCCGAGCCGATCGGCGTTGCAGCAGACGAGACCGTAGACGAGAAGTTCAATCCCCTCGGCATGGGGATCCCCCTCGTCTTCGCGGGGGTGGTGCTGTTCTTTCTGTTTCCACCAGTGGGCATGATGCTGTTCGCAGCGGCGGCGGTGATGATCGTGTGGGGGGTCATGGCGTCGCTGCTGAGGCGGTAGACGCGGTTCGGTCTCCGGTGTCCACGAGATACGGCTCTTCATTCACCCGGACTTGAGCCGGCTTCGTAGCGAGAACGTGGAGATTCGTCGGTATGGCGAAGGCCGAGAAACAGGTCAGTGAAGCGGATCTGAAGGAGATCGAGGCACGACGCCGTGCCGAGCAGGTGCTCGAGCGCGCCAAGCGCGACGCGCGAGAAGGCGTCAGCTCGGCGACGTTGTGGTCGCGGCGCGACTTCTTCGGCCGCCTCGGCTGGGGCATCTTCGGCGGCCTTCACCGGCGTCTCGCTGCTCGCGTTCCTGCGCTCGGCCTTTCCGCGCGTGCTCTTCACGCCGCCGACCACCTTCAAGGCCGGCCTCCCGAACGACTTCACGATCGGCGAGGTCAGCGAGAAGTTCAAGAAGGACCACCGCGTCTGGATCATCCGCGAGGAGGAGGGCTTCTACGCGCTCTTCGCCAAGTGCACGCACCTCGGCTGCACGCCGCGCTGGCTGACGGCCGAGAACAAGTTCAAGTGCCCGTGTCACGGCAGCGGCTTCTACAAGACCGGCATCAACTTCGAGGGCCCGGCGCCGCGCCCGCTCGAGCGCCTGCGCATCACGCTGCCGAGGACGGGCAGCTCGTGATCGACAAGGGCGTCAAGTACCTCTACGAGAAGGGCGACTGGGACGAGCCCGGGCGCCTTCCTGAAGTGTCACCGCCTGAGGAGCATCGCGATGGCAAGTGGGACGAGATCAAGCGGCAGATCACCGAGTCGCAGGTCTGGCAGTCGATCTTCCGCCACGGCTACGACGACACGCCGCGCAACCGCATCCTCATGGTGTCGGGCAACGTCTGGCTGCACCTGCATCCGTCGAAGGTGCGCCGGCACGCCATGCGGCATGCGCTTCACCTGGTGCATGGGCGGCATCACCTTCCTGATGTTCCTGGTCACCGTCGTGACCGGCGTCTACCTGATGTTCTACTACCGGCCGACGGCGGAGTACGCCTACGCCGACATGAAGTATCTCGAGTTCGACATGCCGTTCGGGATGCTCATGCGCAACATGCACCGCTGGGCGGCGCACGGCATGGTGATCGCCGTCTGGCTGCACATGTTCCGCGTCTTCCTCACCGGCTCGTACAAGCCGCCGCGCGAGTTCAACTGGGTGGTCGGCGTGATCCTGCTGGTGCTGACGCTGCTGCTCAGCTTCACCGGCTACCTGCTGCCCTGGGACCAGCTCTCGATCTGGGCGGTGACGGTGGGCTCGAACATGGGGCGCGCCACGCCGCTGCTCGGGCACGAGGGCCCGTTCGCACGAGCTCATCGGCGTGAACCCGTCTACGACGCGCGCGCGTTCCTCTTCGGCGGCGGCGAGATCGGGCCGCACACGCTGCTGCGCTTCTACATCCTGCACTGCATCTTCATTCCCGCTGGTCGCGAGCCTCTTCCTGGCGGTGCACTTCTGGCGCATCCGCCGCGACGGCTTCTCCGGGCCCGCCGCTCTGAGGCGGGCGAGCGACGCGCATGCATGCGAGCCAAGTACACGGTCGCTCACCTGGTCGTGCTCGCGGTCGCCTGGTCATCCCCGGCGGCGCGTGCTGATGCTGCCGGTGCTCTTCGCCGTGCTGCTGGTGCTGCTCTGAGCGGCCAAGCCGACGACGGAGGATTGCGTCATGGCCGAACCGCAGGTGAAGCCGCTCGGCGCGCCGGCCGCCGGCAAGCGCATCGAGGTCGCCGATCAAGAAGGCGGTCGGGCCGGGCGACGACAAGGTCCACACCTGGCCGCACCTGGTGCGCGCCGAGTTCCTGCTGCGCGATCTTCATCACGCTGCTGCTGATCGTCTGGTCGCTGCTGGTCGACGCGCCGCTCGAGGAGCCGGCCAACCCGACGCGCACGCCGAACCCGTCGAAGGCGCCGTGGTACTTCCTCGGCCTGCAGGAGATGCTGGTCTTCTTCGATCCCTGGCACGCCGGCGTCGTGCTGCCGAGCTTCATCATCGTCGGGCTGATGGTGCATCCCGTACATCGACATCAACCCGAAGGGGAACGGCTACTACTGCTTCAAGGACCGCAAGTGGGAGATCATCACCTTCTATCCTCGGCTTCCACATCCTGTGGGTGTCGCTGATCATCATCGGCACGTTCCTGCGCGGCCCGGGCTGGAACTGGTTCTGGCCCTGGGAGGTGTGGGACCCGCACAAGGTCGAGGCGATGACCAACGTCGACCTGCCGTACCTGCTCGGCGTCCGCGACTACGTCGTGGTCGTCGATCGTCGGCGGCATCCTCGTGATCGGCTTCTTCGTGCGTCGGCACCGCGGCGATGTACTGGTGGCGTGCGTGCGGCTCAAGGGACGGGAGTTCATGCGCCGCTGGGGCATGGCCGCGCTTCGGCATCACCGCGTTCCTGTTTCTCAACATGTGGGCGGTGGTGGTCAAGATGCTGCTGCGCCATCTGCGTTCAACATCAAGTACGTATGGGTGACGCCGTCTTGATCAACATCTGAGCGGCCGCCCGGATCGGCGATGTTCTTCTCTGCGCCAAGATGCTCGCAGGCCGTCGGCTTCGCGCACGTGGGCTATCGCGCTCTACGTGGGTCTGACGCGAGGACGAACTCCATGGGCCGGAGCTGTAGCTGCTCGATGCTCGGGTCGCGCTTCTGTTCTCCGTCGGACGGCTGCTGGAGCGGGAGGCGAGCGGCGTGAAGGAACGACATGGCGCGGCGCGACACAGACGATCGACGACGAGAAGAAGTCCTACAGCGTCGTCTTCCTGGTTGCTCGGCGGTGCTGCTGCTTCGTCGGCGGCCTCTGGGCGGTGTGGGACGACAACATCTTGCGCCGGCCGTGGAAGAAGTACCAGGCGCGAGTTCCGCAACCTCGAGATACGAGCGCGCCGAGCAGGCGATCGCCGCCGAGCAGGCGCGGCTCGACGCCGACCCGCAGTACCAGGAGGCTGCAGCAAGCAGCTCGGCGACGGCGCAGGCGAGCGTCTGACCGAGGGCGAGAACGCGCGCCAGATCGCCAGCCGCGCAAGCGGAGCTCGACGCGCTCAGGCGCGCGACTCGACGAGGAGGATCTCGACCTGCGCTTCGTGAAGAGCGAGCTCGAGGAAGCGTGGTACGAGCTACGATCACGCCAAGCGAGCTCGGCGCACCCGATCGACGAGCCGCGCGCCCACGTCGACGAGCTCGAGGAGCATCGAGGTCGAGACCAAGAAGGAGTTCGACGAGCTCGCACGCACAAGACGGATCGAGCTCGAGAGCGAGATCAAGGAGCTGCAGGTCGGCGTCAAGAACGTCGAGGAGAAGATCGCCGAGCTCGCGACGCGAGCGCGAGCAAGCTCGCAGCAGAAGCTCGACGGGCTCGTGGTGCTGCAGGTCGGTCCCGCATCGCGCATGCTGCCGAAGATCCCGCAAGATCGAGCAGGTCGTGCTCGACGAGTTCGACCGCAACGCCTACGACCAGCCGGTGGCGCGCGTCGATCGCTGCACCTCGTGTCACGCCGGCGATCGACAAGCCGGGCTTCGAGGACCAGCCGAACCCGTTCAAGACGCATCCCGACGCGCGAGCTCCTCTCGACAAGCATCCGACCGGACAAGTTCGGCTGCACGCCCTGCCACGACGGCCAGGGCGCGGCGGTGAACACGCGTCGCAGCGTGGCGCACGGCAACGTGCACAGTTCTGGGAGCACCCGCTGCTCACGCGGCGACAAGGTGCAGGCGCAGCTGCATCAAGTGCCACGCCGACGTGCAGCAGCTCGACGCACGCCGACCGGATCGCGCACGGGCGAGCAGCTCTTCGAGCAGCTCGGCTGCCACGGCTGCCACCTGGTCGAGGGCTACGAGGAGCTGCCGAAGGACGGCGCCCGTATCCTGCGCCGCATCGGCGCCAAGGTCGATCCGGCGTGGCTGGTGCGCTGGGTCACGAACCCGCACGAGTTCCGGCCGCAGCACGCGATGCCGAACTTCATGTTCACGCGCGAGCAGGCGACGCAGATCGCGGCGTATCTGCTGCAGGCGTCGGCGAAGGAGCCGAAGAGTGGCTCGGCGGCGCATGCCGGCACCGAGCGGCATCGATCCGGCGAACGCCGCGCTCGTCGCGCGCGGCAAGCAGCTCATCGACGAGCGTCGGCTGCCGGGCTGCCACGCGTTCGCGGCCGGCGAGGTCGCGGCCCGAGCTCGGCGGCGAACAAGGACATCGCGCCGAACCTCGCGAACGTCGCCGAGAAGACCGACGCGCGCTGGATCTACCACTGGATCAAGAACCCGCGCGGCTTCTCGCCGGTGTCGCGCATGCCGAGCCTGCGGCTCACGCGACGACGAGGCGCGCGCCATCACGTCCTACCTGCTGACGCTCGGCGCCAAGAAGCCGGCGCCGGCGGAGCGACTGCGCGACGCTTGCGCGACGCCCGAAGCAGTCGCGGCCGGCGAGAAGCTCGGTGCGCAAGTACGGCTGCGCCGGCTGCCACGACATCCCCGGCATGGAGAGCGAGTCGCGCATCGGCGTCGAGCTCTCGACGTTCGGCGCGAAGACGCTCGAGGAGCTCTTCTTCGGCGACCGCACCGACATCCCGCGAGACCTGGGACGACTGGACCTTCAACAAGATCAAGACGCCGCGCACCTACGAGACCGAGCGGATCGAGCAGCTGATGCCGCAGTTCGACCTCGCCGACGAGGACATCAAGGCGCTGCGCGTCTTCCTCACGAGCCGCACCGAGCACGTCGTGCCGGCGGCGTACCGCTACAAGGCGCGCGATCCGGCGCAGAAGCACATCGTCGAGGGGCGGCGGCTGGTGGCGAGTACAACTGCACCGGCTGCCACGTCATCGAGGGCAGCGGCGGCGACATCCGCCGCTCTACGAGGAGAAGCCTGTCGCTGGCGCCGCCGATCCTGCAGGCGAGGGCGCCAAGGTGCAGTCCGACTGGCTCTTCAGCTTCCTGAAGGCGCCGACGCCGATCCGGCCGTGGCTCGAGGTGCGCATGCCCACCTTCGGCCTGTCCGACGAGGAAGCGACCATCGCTCGTCGAGTACTTCGCAGCGCTCGACGCGCAAGGATATGCCGTTCGTCTACGTGGATCCGGCGGCGATCTCCCGCCGAGCACGTCGAGGCGGCAAGCAGCTCCTGACGCCGGACTACTTCAACTGCTTCTCGTGCCACGTGCAGGGCGACAAGAAGCCGGAAGGACCGCCGGAGGGCTGGGCGCCGGACCTCGCGATGGCGAAGCACCGCCTCAACCCGGAGTGGATCGTCGAGTGGCTCCGCGACCCGCAGAAGTTCAGCCGGGAACCAAGATGCCGTCGTTCTATCCCGGTGGTCCGCGAGGACATCCTCGGCGGGAACGACGAGCGGCAGATCCATGCGCTCCGCGACTATCTGATGGTGCTCGGCGCCGCGCCCTCCCGAGGGGCGATGCAGGTGGCACAGGGAGCCGGCGGGTCCCAGTAGCAACCGAAACCATCTCGACCGTGTGTGTTTGAGGGCAACCCCTGACGGGCAAGCCAAGGAGGAGATGATCATGCGTAGATGGACTCTGGGAGCGCTGGCGCTCGTTGCGAGCGCGATGCTGGTCGCCACGGCCGTCGGCCTACGAGGGCGTCGCTGTGACGGACGGCGGCTCGATCAGCGGCGACGTGAAGTACAACGGCGACGCCGCCGGCCCCGGCGAAGCTACCGGTCACCAAGGACAACGAGGTGTGCGGCAAGGAGAAGACCTCGCCCGACCTCATCGTCGGCGCCGGCAGGGGCATTCAGAACGTGGTGGTGCGATCAGCGAACATCCAGAAGGGCAAGAAGCTCGCGCCGGCGGCGACCAACCCGGTCTTCGACCAGAAGGGCTGCGAGTACACTCCGCACGTGCTGGCGTTCCCCGCCGGCAGCACGATCGACATCCTGAACACCGACGGCATCCTGCACAACGTGCACACCACCTGCGACGGCCAACCCGGCGTTCAACATGGCGCAGCCGAAGTTCAAGAAGAAGATCGAGAGCAAGGTCGAGAAGCCGGAGTGGCCGATCAAGGTGCAGTGCGACGCGCACGGCTGGATGCACGCCTGCTGGATCTCGCAGGACCACCCGTACTACGCGGTCACCGACGCCAACGGCACCTTCAAGATCACCGACCTGCCGGCCGGCGACTACGAGGTCGAGGTCTGGCACGAGGAGCTCGGCAAGACAGACGCAGAAGGTGACGGTGAAGGCGAAGGAAGACGCCAAAGTCAGCGCGCAGATGGCGAAGAAGTAGGCGCGCGAAGCGTCTGATGCGGGCGGTCGCTGCGGTGTGTGCGGCCGCGACGCTGCTCGTTTTTCCGTTGTGGTGCGGGCGGAGCGCGGCCGGGGCTGGGGAGGGTCCGGCCGCGACGCCGCTCGCAACCAATCCGTTGCTGAGTGAAGACGCGGCTGGGCGCGAGGGGGCCCGCCGCGAAGGGCAGCTGATCTACCAGCGTAGCTGTCGTCCGTGTCACGGCATGCTCGGCGCCGGTGACGGACCGTACGCGAGGACGTTCGCCGCGCCGGCGACGGACCTATTGATGGCGGGCGGCGCGCCGGGCGCACCCGGGCGCATGTTCGATCGCATCAAGCGAGGCGCCACGGCGCTCCCCGAAGCGGAGCGCTCCGGTGCCGCCATGCCGGCCTTCGGTGACGCGCTGAGCGATCGCCAGATCTGGTCGGTCCTGCTCGTCCTCGACGACACGCGCGCGCTGCTCGGGCGGCGGGCGTCGTCCGTCGATGCCGCCGCACTCTACGAAGCCAGATGCTCCGTCTGCCATGGTGCCGGCGGTGCCGGCGATGGTCCGATCGCCGCCGAGCTCTTTCCGCGCCCGCGTGACTTCACCCGTGCGGGGTATCGCTTCCGCTCGACCGAATCGGGCGCATCGCCGCAACCGACCGACCTCGTCCGCACCCTCGAGCGTGGACTCGGCGATACCGCCATGGGCAGCTTCGCGCCGCTCGGCGAGCCGGCGCTTGCCCGTCTGGCGGGGCGGCTCAAGACCTTCTCGCCGGAGCGATTTGCGGCGCCGGCGCGTGTCGTCGCATCGGCGCCGGCGGAGCCGGCGGCGGACGCGGCGATTCTTGCGCGCGGTCGCACGCTCTACGACGACCTCAGCTGTGGTCAGTGTCACGGCAAGGACGGCCGCGGCGACGGGCCTGCGGATTTGAAGGATGACGCCGGCAACGCCTCACGTCCCGCCAACCTGACCAAGCGCTGGCAACTGAAGGGTGGTGCCTCCGCGGCGGATCTCTTCCGGACCATCTCGACCGGCCTGAACGGTACGCCCATGCCGAGCTACGTCGACTCGACCGAGCCCGATGATCGGTGGGCGCTGGTGCAGTACGTCGCGAGCCTCGGGCGCCCCCGGCCGGAGTTCGTGTCCGAGGTACGGGCGGCGCGCGCGCCGGCGGCGCTGCCGCGTGATCCAGAGGCGCCCTTCTGGCAGGGGTTGGCGCGCGTCGCGGTCCCCCTCGGTCCGCAGATGGCAGAGGAACCTCGTTGGGGGTCGCCGGCGATCGATGTCGTCGAGATCGCCGTGGCGGTGAGTGCGGGCGAGATAGGCTTCCTCCTCGTGTGGGACGATCGAACGCGCGACGTCACGAACGACGACGCAGGCGCCCCGCGAGATCACACCATCGATGCCGGACGCGTGGGTCGCTGGCGCCTCGCTGACCAGATCGCCCTCGAGATCCCGTCTGCTCGCTGGATCTGGTCGGCGACGAGCGCGACACCTGGCGCGTCCGCGATGCGCATCGAGCGGACCAGTCCGAGTGCGCCAGCGGTCGAGGCGAAGGAACGCACCGGGGGCGACGGGCGATCGGGATTGCTCGGGATCTTCGGCAGAAAGAAGACTGAGGGCGCCGGTGGCGCCATGCGCGTCTCATCGACGGCGAACTTCGCGTTCGGGCGCTGGCGGATGCTGGTCATCGCCGCCCGACATCCATCCGACGCATCCCCGGGAGGCTTCCCTGCCGGAGGCATGGTGCCATTCTCCATCCAGGCCTGGGACGGCGGCGCCGGCGAGATCGGCTCGCGTCACGGACTGTCGTCGTCGATCACGCTCGTTCTTCCCGGCGAGTGAGGCGGCTCTCAAGACTCTCGCGGCGGCGGGCCGGCGGACGGCGCCGCCGGATGCTGCGTCGACACTTCGATCCATCCCGCCGGGCCCCCGCTCGGCACGCAGAGCGCGAACACCGTCAGGACGACGGAGCGTGCGCGACCGGGACGACGTACGGGAATGAGGCGCTCGAGCGCTGCCGTGAAGACACGAGTCTCGCCGGCGGCGTCGACGTCGAGCCGCAGTTGACCGCCGGAGGGCGTGAGTGTCAGGTCACACGTGGCGGCGACGGTTCGTGACCCGTCATTTCGCCAGGCGGTGCCGGTGAGGGCGAACTGGAACCTTCGCGCGCGGAGCGACGACGAGTCCGGGTCGGGGGCCGGGTCGCTGGCGTGCTCAGAAACCAGCGCCAGATGACCGAGCGGCGTGGCGGGGAGCGTGAAGCGCGCGAAGGGAAAGTGCTGGTCGGGAACCGCGAGCGGACCCGCGAGCCCTTGCGCCACTGTCGAGATCGTTCGGCGCGTGCCGTCGAGCGCGAGCCATCCCTGGAGCGTGCCGAACGCGCCCCTCGCCTGGGGTGCGGGCGCCTCGGCGCGCGCGGGTGTGAAGGAGAGATCGAGTGCGGCCTCGACCAGGTGTCCGCGCGCCAGCCCGTGCTCGAGATCGAGGAAGGGTGTGAGCGTCGGGAACGAAAGCAGAGGTCCCTCGAAGCGCACCCGCATGCCGCCCGCATCGGTGGTGGTGTACTCGAGACCGGGGATCGTGAGGGCTCCATCACCGCGCTCAGCCAGCTCGCCGGTGAAGAGCGCGAGCTCATCGGAGGTCGGGCTCACGAGAAGGCGGCCGGCGACGCCGCCGTCGCCGGCGGTGTCGATGCTCGTGAATCCGAGCAGGCCGTCCTGCGCAAACTGAATCCCCTGCCGCGCGGTGGCGTGGCCGCCGCAGGCGAGGGCCGAGCCTTCCGTCGCGGGAGTGGGGACGCTCTCGGCGCGACGGCCGTCGAACACGCGCGTCAACAGATCGACGAACGTCGCCCGTCGCGGCCCCGGCCAGCGCAACGGAATCCCGAGCTCGAGCTGCGCGGCATCGACGCGCGGCGCGAGGGCGGCGATCTTGCGCACCGTCGCATCGCTGTGGTCGCGATGTGTCGGAGTGAAGAGCTGCAGGAGGTTGTTCCGGTGCGCCCCTGGGTAGCGCGCGCCGATGGTGACCACGATCGACGCCGGCTCGGCGAGCCGACGCAGGAGCCCCACCGTGCCGTCGAGGAACGCGTCGGACGCCGTCGGCTGCCCCTCCGCAGCCGGCACGTACCGGCCGTCGTGCACGACCACGCCGGCACCGACGTCGCACGCCGGCTGCACGACGTTCCAGCCGTGGATGACCACCACGGTGGCCCGCGGGCTTCGAGCCAGCATGGCCTCGAGCGTGTCGGCGAGCAGATCGAGGAGCCAGCGGCCACGCTCGCACACCTGACTGATGCGGTTCAGATCCAGCTCGTTGCGATCACGCGTGCCGTTGACGACGGATGTCGCGTCGCAGGCCGCCGCCAGCTCGCGGGTCAGCTCCGCGGTATGCAGGTCGTTTACCTTGTGACGTCCGGGATGGCGCGTGCCCGCACGTCGACCGCCATGGGGTGCGAGCAGGAGGAGCGGCGCGCTACCGGTGTGGGTCTCGATCCAGTCGGGGACGCCCCACGGTGACGGCATCGCCATCACTTCTAACCTGATCGTGTGGCTCTTGTCACATGTGCGAGATAGAGTGAGGTCCCCGTATGAAAGCCGAGGCGATCGACATCGGCGCGCGTCTCCGGTCGAAACGGACAGGGAAGGGGAGAGGTGACATGCAAGGATTGACCGCGTCGCATCCGTATCCCGGGAAGTTGATCATCGTCGAGGGCATCGACGGCTCGGGCAAGATCGACGCAGCTCGCGCTGCTCGCACCGCTGGCTGCTGGCGCAGGGCAGCAAGCGTGTTCTTCACCGAGTGGAACTCGTCGGCGCTGGTGCGGCGCTCGATGAAGCGCGGGAAGAAGAAGGACCTGCTCACCCCGACGACCTTCAGCATGCTGCACGCGGTCGACTTCGCCGACCGGCTCACCTACAAGATCATCCCGCCGCTCAAGGCCGGCATGATCGTGCTCGCCGACCGCTACGTCTACACCGCGTTCGGCCGCGACGTCGCGCGCGGCGTCGACAACGAGTGGGTGCGCGGCGCTCTACAGCTTCGCGCCCAAGCCGGACCTGGCGCTCTATTTCCGCGTGCCGATCGAAGTCTCGCTGAGCGCCTCCTCACCGGGCGCACCAAGCTCAAGTACCACGAGGCCGGCATGGACGTCGGGCTCAGCCGCGGACCCGGCCGAGAGCTTCCGGCTGTTCCAGAGCCGCGTGCTGGACATCTACGACGAGCTGGTCGCGCGAGTTCGGTCTGCGCGTGATCGACGCCACCGGCGACATCAACCAGCAGCAGCAGCAGGTGCGCCGTCTGGCCGAGCTGCGTACGCTCGGGCCTCGACGGCGAGGAGCGATGCCGCGCATGCACGACGCCGATAAGTCCTTCTACGGACACGGCCTCCCGTACCTGAAGGTCGGGCCGCTCCCGGGCAGCCTCATCGTGATCGAGGGCACCGACGGCGTCGGGCGCTCGACGCAGATCGAGCGCGCTGACGCGTTGGCTCGAGCTGCAAGGGTACGGCGTCGGTCAACACGGGCTGGACGCGCTCGCCGCTGCTCGCCGACACCATCAACGAGGCCAAGGCGGGCCACGAGCTGAACGTCACGACGTTCAGCCTGCTCTACGCCGCCGACTTCGCCGACCGCCTGGAGAACCAGATCATCCCGGCGCTGCGTGCCGGCTTCATCGTGCATCGCCGACCGCTACATGTACACCGCGTTCGCCCGCAACGCCGTCATGGGCGCCGACCCGGACTGGACGCGCAAGCTCTTCGGCTTCGCCGTCGTGCCCGACCTGGTCCTCTACCTCAAGATCGACGTCGAGCGGCTGATCCCGCGCGTGCTCGAGGGGAAGGGCATGGACTACTGGGAGTCCGGCATGCACCTGGCGCTCGGGCAGCGACATCTTCGACTCCTTCCGCCGCTACCAGGCGCGGATCATCCGCGAGTACGACCAGATGGTCGACGAGTTCTCGTTCGTGACCGTGGACGCCAGCCGATCGATCGACGCCATCCAACAGCATCTGCGAGAGACCATCCGTCGGTACCTCGCTGGCGAGCTTCACGAACGGCCGCGGGTACAGGTCAACGAGGCGCGTGCCGTGACGCGACGCGGGCGCGGCGTTCAGCGGCGCGGACGGGAGCGTCCGGGCATGGCGAAAGCGCGGTGACGTGGCGGGCGGCCGCCGTCGCCGCGAGCCTTCTCCTCTCGGTCACGGCGTGTGCGTACGGCGTCGAGTCACCATCGAGCGGGTTCGGCGCCGAAGGTGAGGCGCCGCGTGGCCCGCGGCCGGGTGGACAGCGGCTCATCCTGATCGTCGTCGACGGGCTCGACGCGCGCGACGTCAGCAACGCGGACACGCCGGCGTTGGCGCAGGCTTGGCGTGAAAGCCCGTGGTGCCCGAATGCCGAGGGGCGGGCCGCGATGCCGGCTCGTACCAACGTGAGTCACGCGACGTTGTTGACCGGTGTCCATCCCGAGGTCCACGGCATCGTCGGCAACGCGTTCTGGGACCGTACCGGCAACCCTCCGCGCAAGCTCGGCGCGGCACGCGATCTGCTCACCGAGACGCTCTTCACGGTGGCGCAGCGCACGCGCCCGCAGCTCCGGACCGCGGTGGCGGTCGGCAAGGACAAGCTCGCGCTCGATGTTCGACGCGGTGGGTGGACAAGCGGCCCCGCAGGTGCTCTGGCGCCCGACGCAAGCGCCGGACGGCGGGACGCGACCCGGTGACGGGGTACGCGTATGACACGGCGACGCTGGCAGGCGTGCGCGAGTCTCCTCGCCTCCGACGTCGAGTTCACGCTTGTCAATTTCAGCGACATCGATCGCGTGAGCCACGGCGCCGGACCGCACTCCACGGCGGCCGCCGAGACGCGACGCGCCAGCGACGCCGTGGTCCGCGATCTGCTGGCGTTCCTACGCGAGCGTGACGACTGGCCGCGCACCACGGTCGTGATCACCGCTGATCACGGCTTCGATACCATCCGCCATCCCGCGCTCGCCTTCGGTGCGGTGGCGGCCGACGCTGGACTGACGGACATCGTGAGCGTCGGCGATGGCGGCGTCGGGCACGTCTACCTGCGGAGCTCCATGCCGGGCGAGGGGTCGGAAGCGCAGCTCGCCGCCGCCCGGCGTCTGGCGCTGGCAACGCCGGGAATCGCCGAAGCGCTGTATCTCACGCCCAACGCCGCTGACGGCGGCGCTGCCTTCACCCTCGCGGCGATGCACGCCGATTGGCACCTCGTTCACCCCCGCGGCGGCGACCTCCTGCTGGTTGCCGCACCGGGCAACGTGCTCAGCGACGGCTGGCGACGAGGGCAAGCTGCTGGGCAATCACGGTGCTCCCGGCGAGACCCGTGTGCCGGTGATCGTCGTCCGGGACGGACCTCGTGCGACCGACGACTGTGGCACCATCACTGCCGCCGACCTCGGGCGGACGTTCTTGTCGTGCCTCGGGCTGCGCGACGTCGAGCGCCTCGACGGTGGTGCGATTCCCCACACCGGACGCGGTCGCATCCTGTCCGGCGTGTGCCCCTGACCCGGCCAGCCGAGGGCGTAACGCAATCGTAACGCCCCCGTCACAGTGCCGGCACGCCCGTGCCGTAGAAATCCTTCAGACGCAACCAAACCGCAACGGAACAACGCGAGAAGGAGGGACAAGCATGGGGAGGCTTGGATCGCTTTCGAAGTACGCGCTGCTCGGGTTGCTCGCCGTAGGGGTGAGCACGCGGGGCGCAAGCGCGGGAGCTGCAGGAGATTCTCAAGGACAAGGGAGTCATCAGCTACGAGGAGCTCAAGGAGGCCACCAAGAGCTCAGGGGCGCTGGCCTCGTACAAGGAGGGGAAGGGATTCACGTTTCAGAGCGGGGACGGTCGGTTCGAGACCTCCATCGGCGGCCGTTTCCAGGTCCGCGGGACGCTGCTCGACGTCGACGACGACTTCACCAACGCACCGGGAGGGACCGAGGATTCGCTCAGCATCGACATCACACGTGCGCGCCTGTGGCTGCAGGGTCGCATGTGGCTGCCGGGGTTGACCTACATGGCCCAGATCGACGTCGTCGGGGGCGGTGGCGACATCCTGCGTGATGGCTATCTCGACTACCTGCCGATTCACGACATCGGCATACGCGCCGGACAGTTCAAGACGATGTACGCGCGCCAGGAGCTGACCTCCTCGGGACGCCAGCAATTCGTCGACCGCTCGCTGGCGACCAACGCGATGCGTCTCGAGCGCATGCCCGGCGCGATCCTCTACGGCACGCAGTTCGACGGCAAGCTCGAGTACGGCAGTGGCGTGTTCAACGGTACGGGACGCAACAAGGCCAGCTTCGACACCAGCCTCGCGTCCGTGACGCGTGTCGCGTTCAATCCCTTCGGGCCGATGCCCTACGAGGAGTCGGACGTGACCTTCAGCGACTCACCGCTGGCCGCCATCGGCGGCAGCTACGTCTACAACAAGGTGCGGGGTGACGAGATCAGCACTCCCGCTCGCCTCGATCCCGATGACGCGACCAAGATCATCGCCGGCGGCACCGTGTCGCAGCAGGCGCCGATCCTCCGTACCGTGCAGCCGTCGTTCCGGAACGTCCAGAACCTGAGTCGGGTCGGTGTCAACTTCAATCAGTTCGGTGTCGACGCGGCCTTTCGGTGGCTCGGGTTCAGCGCCGCCGCCGAGTACTTCTTCGCGGCGATCGACAGCGAATCGTGTCGAGACCGCACGCTCCTTTCGGCGCCGATCCGGGCTCGTTCAACGCCACCGGCTGGTACGCGCAAGCCGGCTACTTCCTGATTCCGAAGAAGTTCGAAGTGGCATTTCGCTGGTCGGAGCTCGAGCCCAACGACGACACCGATCACAACGACCAGCGCGAGATCCGTGGTGCCGCTCAGCTACTACGTCGCCGGTCACAACCTCAAGATCCAAAGTGACATCGGCAGTCTGCGCACCGAGGGTGTACGATCGGTGAGCGGCGGCGCGAGCCCACGCGAGAACATGGAGTACCGCCTACAGGTACAGTATATTTTCTAGTCGGCGGAGAACGAGGAGGACGACATGCGAACGCACGCAATGATACGCGCTTTCGTGAGCGTGGCGGTGCTCGGCCTGATCGGCGCCGCTCCCGCCACTGCCGCCAACATCACGATCAAGGGCTCGGATACGATGGTGATCCTCGCGCAGCGCTGGGCCGAGACCTACATGAAGAAGAACCCCGCCGTGACGATCCAGGTGACCGGCGGCGGCTCGGGCACCGGCATCGCCGCGCTCATCAACAAGACCACGAACCTCGCCAATTCGAGTCGCCCGATCAAGGGTGAGGAAATCGCCAAAGCGAATGCCAACGGCGTCGATCCCGGCGAGTACAAAGTGGCGCTCGATGGGCTCGGAGTGGTCGTGCACTCGAGCAACGGCGTCAAGGAGCTCACCTTGCAACAGGTGAATGGGATCTACCGCGGCGACATCAACGACTGGAGTGAGGTCGGCGGAACCGCGGGGAAGATCATTCGCTACTGCCGCGAGTCCAACAGCGGGACCTACGTGTTCTTCAAGGAGCACGTCCTCCAGAACGGGGACTACGCCGCCGATTGCCAGACCATGCCGGGTACGAGCGCGGTGGCGGAGGCGGTGTCGCGGGACAAGAACGGCATCGGCTACGGCGGCGTCGCATACTTCGCGCCGATCGCAGCTCTGCGGGTGCTGTCGATCAAGAAGACCGACTCGTCACCCGGCGGTGTCTCCGCTGAAGGATGGAAAACCGGACAACGAGGTCGTATGGAGCGGCGACTATCCGATCGCTCGCTGGCTCTTCATGTATACAACCGGCAAACCGTCGCCGGAGGAGAAAGCGTACCTCGACTGGATCATGGGACCCGAAGGCCAACAGGTGGTGGCGGACATCGAGTACATCCCGCTCAAGGGTGTTCTCGGCGGAAAGTCGACCCACTGAAGCCCGGATCCAGTCTTGTGAGTGCTGGTCGGGGTGAGTGATAGAGCCCAATCGTCGGCGGCGGTCGTGACGCGAGCGCCCGCGCCGCAGTCTTCCCGAGCGATGCGGACGGCGGCGCCCCGCGCCGTCCGCAGGCGGAGTGCGTCCGAGTCCGCGATCGAGCTCGTGCTCATGGCGAGCGGCTATCTCGCCGTGCTCATCATCGCCCTCATCTTTCTCTTCCTGTTCAAGGAGGGCCTCCAGGCGCTCCGCAACATCCCGCTCGGGGAGTTCATCGGCACGACCGTCACCGACTATCGCGGCAACGCGAAGACGGTACACCTCTGGCAACCGGTCGGCGACCATCCGAAGTACTCGTTACTGCCGCTCTTCTGCGGCAGCTTTCTGGTTGCCGTGCCCGCCACGCTCATCGCCGGTCTGTTCGGTGTCGGCTGCGGGGTGTATCTCGCCGAGCTCGCTTCGTCGCGTACGCGCGAGCTCTTGAAGCCCTTCATCGAGCTGCTGGCGGGGATTCCAACGGTCGTCATCGGATTTCTCTGTCTCGCCTCCCTGGGTACCCTGCTGCAGGAGGCTCTCGGCACGACGTTTCGGCTGAACGCGTTTCTGGGTGCGCTCGGCGTGTCGATGGTGATCGTGCCCGTGATCACCTCGCTCACGGAGGATGCCCTGCGGGCGGTGCCCAGCGAGCTGCGCGCGGCCTCCTACGGCCTCGGCGCAACCCGCTGGCAGACCATCGCGCGCGTCACGGTTCCCGCGGCGGTGTCGGGAATCTCCGCCGCGCTCATCCTCGGGATGGGGCGGGCGCTCGGCGAGACCATGATCGTGCTGATGGCGACGGGCAACGCCGGACTGATCACGCTCGACGTCTTCTCGAGCGTGCGCACGATGACCGCGACCATCGCCGCCGAGCTCGGGGCGGTGGCGCAAGGCGGGCAGCAGTACCAGGCGCTCTTCCTGGTCGGCTCGCTGCTGTTCACCATCACGTTCACGCTCAACGTCGCGGCGGAGATCATCATCGAGCGCATGCGGCGGAGGCTGCGTCTATGAGCGCGCGCGTGTGGGGGGCGATCTGCGAGGGTATGTGCCGGCTGCTCACCGCGGTCACGTGCGGTGTGCTGCTCGGCATCCTGGGCGTGATCGTCGTCCAGGGAATCGG
Source organism: uncultured delta proteobacterium (assembly GCA_963846105.1). Lineage (GTDB taxonomy): Bacteria > Desulfobacterota > Binatia > UTPRO1 > UTPRO1 > CAWJUT01. Next base: position 81,409 of record CAWJUT010000001.1, on the reverse strand, counting down.
GATCATCAGCGTCGAGTTCCTGACCGGAACGCCGACCGAGGGGATGACCCATGGCGGCATCTGGCCGGCCATCTTCGGGACGGTGTGCATCACGCTCCTCATGGTGCTGATGGCGCTGCCGCTCGGGGTGGCGGCGGCGATCTACCTGGTCGAGTACGCGGGCAAGGGACTCGGTCCGCGCATCATTCGCGCCGCCGTCAACAATCTCGCCGGCGTGCCGTCGATCGTCTTCGGTCTCTTCGGCCTCGGGTTTTTCATCCTGTTCGTCGGCCGCTCCATCGACCGCGTGCTGGCCGACGGGACTGCTGTTCGGCCAGCCGGCGATGCTGTGGGCGGCCGCGACCCTCGCCATCCTGGTGCTGCCGGTCGTCATCGTCTCGACGGAAGAAGCGCTCAACGCCGTGCCCGTCAGCCACCGTGAAGCGGCGTTCGCGCTCGGCGCCACCCCATGGCAGGTGGTACGGCGCACCGTGCTACCGCAGGCCTATCCGGGGATTCTCACCGGAGCGATCCTGAGCGTCAGCCGTGGTGCCGGCGAGACCGCCCCCATCCTGTTCACTGGCTGCGCCTATTTTCTACCGCGGCTTCCCGTCACCGATGTGCTCGGCATCCCGATGATCAATCCGCTCGACCAGTTCATGGAGCTCTCGTACCACATCTTCATCATGGCGACGCAGTCGACCAACGCGCAGCTCACGCGTCCGATCCAGTACGGGACGACGTTGGTGCTGGTGAGCCTCACGTTTCTTCTCAACCTGACGGCAATTCTCACCCGCAACCGCTTTCGCCGCCGTCGCGAGCAGGCGCACCTATGACGGCCGCCGTCACCGTACGCGACCTCGACTACTTCTACGGACCGAAGCAGGCGCTCGACAGCATCAGCGTCGACTTCGCCGTGCACCACGTTACCGCGATCATCGGGCCGTCGGGGTGCGGCAAGTCGACCTTGATCAAGTCCGTGAACCGCATCGCGGAGGTGGTGTCCGAGGTGACCGTGCACGGCGCCATACGCGTCGGCGAGCTCGACGTCTATGCGCCGGACACGGACCTGGTCGAGCTCCGCCGTCGCGTCGGCATGGTGTTCCAGAAGCCGAATCCGTTTCCACAGTCGATCTTCGACAACGTCGCGTTCGGGCCGCGCCTGCATGGACTCACCGATCGTGAGCCGTCTCGACGAGATCGTCGAGCGCAGCCTGCGCCGCGCGGCGCTGTGGGACGAGGTGCGCGACCGTCTCACCGGGAGCGCCCTCGAGCTCTCGGGCGGACAGCAGCAGCGACTGTGCATCGCCCGCGCGCTCGCGGTCGAGCCGGAGGTGCTATTGATGGATGAGCCGTGCTCGGCGCTCGACCCGATCGCGACCGCCAAGATCGAGGAGCTGATCCACGAGCTCAAGACCGACTACACGATCGTGATCGTGACCCACAACATGCAGCAAGCCGCCCGCGTCTCCGACTTCACGGCCTTCCTGTATCTCGGCCGGTTGGTGGAGTTTGCGCCGACCGAGAAGATGTTCACCAAGCCCGACCGGCAGGAGACAGAGGACTACATCACAGGGCGTTTCGGGTGAGGTGAGCCATGGCGAGTCACACTGATCGACAGTACGAGGAAGAGCTCGGCCAGTTGCGCCAGCGCCTGCTCGAGATGGGCGGGCTGGTCGAGAAGCAGATCGCCAACGCCGTGCGCGCGCTCACGACGCGCGACGTGCCGCTCGCCGAGGACACCATTCGGAAGGACGATGCGGTCAACGCCTTCGACGTCGAGATCGACGATCTGTGCTTGCGCCTGCTGGCGCTCCGGCAACCCGCGGCGCGCGACCTGCGCTTCATCACCACCGCGCTCAAGATCACGACCGATCTCGAGCGCATCGGCGATCGCGCGGTGAGCATCAGCGAGCGTGCCATCGAGCTCGCCAGCGAGCCGCCGCTCAAGCCGTACATCGACATCCCGCGCATGGCGGAGATCTCGTCGGGCATGCTGCGCCGCAGCCTCGACGCGTTCGTGCGCGAGGATGCCGAGCTCGCCTTGGACGTCTGCCGCAGCGACGACGAGGTCGACCAGCTCAACAGTCAGATCTTCCGCGAGCTGCTGTCGTTCATGATCGAGGATCCGCGTGCGATCGGACGCTCCATGCGCATCCTCTTCGTGTCGAAATACCTGGAGCGGATCGCGGACCATGCCACCAACATCGCCGAGATGGTGGTCTTCATGGTCAAAGGGAAGAGTATCCGTCACGCGGGCGAGCTGCCGCCGACGGTGTGACATGTCTCAGGAACGCACCCGGAAGGTCCTTGTCGTCGAGGATGAGAAGGACATCCGCGAGCTCGTGCGCTACAACCTCGAGCAGGAGGGCTTCCAGGTGCTCGAGGCCGAGGAGGGCGAGCTCGCGCTGACGCTGGTGCGTCGCGAGCGCCCGGCGCTCGTCGTGCTCGACATCATGCTGCCCGGGATGTCGGGGCTGGACATCTGCCGCGCCATCCGTCGTGACGAGGAGAACGGGCGCATGCCCATCCTGATGCTGACCGCCAGAGCCGCCGAGGTCGACAAGGTGGTCGGTCTCGAGATGGGCGCCGACGACTACGTCACCAAGCCGTTCAGCACGCGCGAGCTGGTGGCGCGCGTGAAGGCGGTGCTCAGGCGCGCGCATGGACCGGAGGTCGAGCGCCCGCACGAGATCTACGAGCGCGGGCGCTTGCGGGTCGACTTCGACACCTACGAGGTCTTCCTCGACGGGGCGAAGGTCGCGCTCAGTCTCCGCGAGTTCGAGCTGCTCGGATTCTTCGTCCGCCACCCCAATCGCGTGTTCGATCGCGCCCGCATCCTCGACATGGTGTGGGGGCACGACACCTACGTGGAGCCGCGCACGGTCGACGTGCACGTGCGGCGCCTGCGCATGCAGATCGAGCGCGACGATACGCATCCGGAGCTGATCCTCACCGTGCGCGGCGTCGGCTACAAGTTCAACGATGCCGCGCTCGACGCCTAAGCTCGTCCTCTACTTGCTCCTGCCGTCGCTGGTGGCGCTGCCGCCGTTCCTGCTGGCGAGCTACGGGTTGGCGCTGCGCGCCGCCGACACGGTGGCGACGGAGCTGGTCAGCGCGGCGGCGCTCGAGGATGCCCGCGCCATCGCGGCGCGTCTGCCCACGCGATCTCGCGCCCGCCGAGCTGGCGCGGCGCTGCCACGCCGAAACCCAAGGCAGCACCAGCCGCCTGACGGTGATCACGAGCGACGGACGCGTGCTCTGTGACAGCGTGGCCGACGCGGCCACGATGGTGAACCATCTCACCCGACCCGAGGTCGCGGCGGCGCTCAGCACGGGAACGGGCGTGGCACGGCGCGAGAGCATGACCGAGCACGCGCCGCGCATCTATGCCGCGGTTCGCAGCGGCGAAGGGCGGGAGGCGAGGATCGTGCGCGTCGCCATCCCGGCCGCCATCGTCGCCGGACCCGATCGTCGCCTCGTCACCATGCTGTTGCTCACGGTGCTGACGACGGTCGCGATCGCGCTCCTGCCGGCTTTGGTCGTCGCCAATCGCATCGGGCGTCGCCTCGAGCGTATGGTGGGGTTCTCGCGCGCCGTCGCCGGCGGCGAGCTGTCGGCGCGCTTGCCGGTTGCGCGCGCCGATGAGATCGGCGCGCTCGAGGGCAACCTGAACGACATGGGCCAGCGCCTGCAGGAGTCCTTTCGCGGTCTGCGTGAGGAGAGCGAGAAGCTGCGCGGCGTGCTCGGCGCGATGGTCGAAGGCGTCGTGGTGGTCGGACGCGACGGCGGTGTGGTGTTGATGAACGAGCGCGCCCAGTCGATCTTCGGACTGCCCTGCGGCACCGACTATCGGGGCCGCCATCTCCTCGAGATGTGCCGGGACCCGGAGCTGCACGAAGTGCTGCGCGCGCTCACCGCACGCGACGCTGTGCGACCAGCGCTGCGCGAGATCACGCTCGCGGACGCCGAGCGGCGTGTCCTCGCGGTGAGCGTGTCGCCGCTCGCCGGGACCGGAACGGCGAGCGCCGGCTTCGTGCTCGTTCTTCCACGACGTCAGCGACCTGAAGCGGCTCGAGACCATGCGGCGCGACTTCGTCGCCAACGTCAGCCACGAGCTGCGCACGCCGCTGACGGCGATCCGCGGCTATGCGGAGACGTTGCTCGGGGGCGCGCTCGACGACACCACCCGGGCACGCCAGTTCCTCGCCGTCATCGAACGCCATTCCGAGCGCCTCGGCCGCCTGATCGACGATCTGCTCACGCTCTCCGACCTCGAGCTCGGCAAGACGCCGTTCAAGCGCGAAGCCGTGCCGCTCGGACGCCTGGTCGGCGAGCTGGTGGAGGTGCTCGGGGAGAAGGCCGAGCGCGCCAAGGTGACCCTGGATCACGCGCTTCCAACCAATCTCCCGGCGCTCTGCGGCGACCCCGATCGTCTGCAGCAAGTGCTGATCAACCTGGTCGACAACGCCGATCAAGTACACGCCGGCCGGGGGAAACGTGACCATCGCGGCGCGGCTCGCCGAGAACGGCGCGACTCCGGTCGTCGAGGTCGAGGTGCGCGATACCGGCGTCGGCATTCCAGCCGAGGACCTGCCGCGTCTCTCCGAGCGCTTCTACCGCGTCGACAAGGCGCGCGCGCGTGAGCTCGGCGGCACCGGCCTCGGCCTCGCCATCGTCAAGCACATCGTGCAGGCGCACGGCGGCCGGCTGGAGATCGCCAGCGAGGTGAACGCCGGCACCACGGTACGCTTCTTCGTGCCGGGGTGGGTGGGAGCGACGCTCGTGTCTTGACGGTCAGGCGACGATCGCCTGCTCGCCTCGGCGTCCCCGAGAAGCCGGTGATCACGCCGAGGCGCGACGCGCTACGTGCCCGAGAAGCGCGGCGATCGCTTCTCGATGAACGCCTGGACGCCTTCCTGGAAGTCGCGACTGGCGAGCAGCGGCAGCAGCTGTACGAAGACGTGGTGCACGTTGGCTTCGAAGGTCTCGTCGAGGCCGAGCCGCATCATGCGCTTGGTCGCCTGCACCGCAAGCGGTGCGTTCTCCGCCATCTCGCGCGCCCAGGTGGCGGCTTCCGTCATGAGAGCGTCGGGAGCCACGACGGTGTTGACGAGTCCGAGCTCGAGCGCCTCGCGGGCCGTCAGTACCCGACCGCGGAAGGCGATCTCGGCGGCGCGCGCCCAGCCGATCAGGCGTGGCAGGAGCCAGCTGCCGCCGCTCTCGGGAAGTACGCCGCGACGCGTGAAGACGGCCGCGAGCTTGGCGTCCTCGGAGGCGATGCGCACGTCGCAACCGAGCGCGAGGTCGAGCCCGTAGCCGGCGGCCGCGCCGTTGAGCGCGCAGATGACCGGCTTGTCGAGATTGTGGAGCACGACCGGCGGTGCAGTGCCGAGGTCGAAGCGCAGGCCGGCGGTGGTGAGGCCGCGTCCACCCGCCTCGTCGCGAAGGTCGAGGCCGGCACAAAAGCCTTTGCCCGCCCCGGTCAGGATGATCACCCGCACCTCGGGATCCTCGTGGGCGGCGCGCAAGGCACGCGAGATGCCGTCGAGCATCGGGCCGCTGATCGCGTTCAGACGGTCAGGACGGTTGAGTGTGACGGTCGCGACGTGATCACGGACGTCGTAGAGCAGATCCTGGTAGTCCATGGCATCCTCCCGGCGCGACCCTGGCCGAGCCCTGCCGGACTGTCAAGATCGCGTCACTCGAGCGCGAAGCGAGGTGTCGCAACCGAGCCCGCGACCCGAAAGGGCAGTACCAGCCTGCCGTCGGCGCCGGGAACACCGAGCGTGGGCGTGTGCGTCAGCAGCGCCTGCGTGAGCGCGGGCGGGAGGGAGAGATGCCCGCCGCCATGGAGCGCACCATCGCGGTGGAGGCGAAGTGAGCCGGAGCCGCGGACCTGGGCGCTCGCAAACGAAGCTCGTTGGACGCGCAGGGCGCCACGGTGCGCCGCGAAGCGAACCCGTACGTCGTGCAGCCCGAGATTCGGTGCCGCCAGCGGGGGAAGAACGATGGCGAGCAGACCCGGTACAGACGGAGGATCGAGCAATGCGGGAAGTGGGTTCCAACCCTCTACCCGAGCCCTGGAGATCTGGATATTGCCACGCAGTGTCGGCGCGGTAGTGCTTCCGCCGACGGCCAAACGCAAGGTCGTGACACCACTCACGCGAGTGGGGACATAGGGCAACGCGGCGAGCGCGACGTCGGCGCCGGCAATCGGTCACGGCGAGGCCGCCGCTCGTCTCGGGCGCGATCGTTCCGGTCGCGGTGACGCGGCCACCAGCGAGCGTGCCCGTGAAGGCGATCGCAACGCTTTCTCGGCGCGCTTGCGTCCTGCCGTTGACGTGCATCACGGTGAGGGGGGCGGCGTCGCTTGCCGTCACCACGAACGTGCCGTCGTGGACCTCGAGCGTGCCGCGGGCGAGCAGTGCCAGGATCGCGCCGCTCCCGCCGAGATCGAAGTGGCGCGGCGGGGAGCGGCACCCGCCGCCATGGGCGCGGGATCGCCCACCTGCAGCAGCGGTCGAACGAGCTGCACGGTCTCGATCGCGAGGTCGCCGCGCACCAACGCCGCGAGCGCGGTCGTCATCTCGATGCGCGCCGCCGCCATCGGGGCGCGGCTGGCGATCCGCACGTCGTCCAGGCGCAGCCTGAGCGATGGGCCCCACGTCACGCCGAGCCCGACGCTGGCGATCGTCACCGGCGCTCCCGCGGCGATGCTGGCCCTGGTGGCGATCGCGCGCCCGAGGGCGGCGAGGAGCAGGTGGCTGCCGGCATAGCCGAGCACCGACGTCGAGGCGAGGACGAGACCGGCAGCGAGCGCCAGCCGGCGCGGGCGAAGCCGTGATCGCTGGCGCGGCGCGGCGGCAACCGGGCGCGCTGAAGAGTCGACCGCGCGCGCCTCCTCCGCGGCCGTGAGGCTCGCCGCGACGACGTCGGCGCAGAGCGGGCACGCGGCGACGTGGCGCTCGACGGCTTCGTGGCGCCCCTCGTCGAGGCGGCGCTCGATGTAGCCTGCGAGCAGGTCGTCGTCCGGGCAGAGCGCGGCGCGCTGGGTGTCGTGACTCATACGGACTCCTCGAGGCTCCGTCGCAGTCGTTCGAGTACGCGGCTCTTGCGGACGTAGGCCGCGTTGGCGGTGACCCCGAGCATGTCGGCGACCACAGGCAGCGGAGTGCCGCGCAGCAGGTGCAGCTCGACCAGCAGACGGTCCTTCGGGCCGAGCGCAGCGACGGCGCGCGTCAGACGTTCGGCTGTCTCGGCGCCGCGTGCAACGCTCTCTGGATCGGGGGCGCCGCTCGCGAGGCAGCGTCGCAGCTCGGTCATCGCCGGCGTGTCGTCGTCGAGCGAGGTTGTGCGACGGTCGCGCCGGAGTGTGTCGATCGCGACGCGCACGGCGACCACCCGTAGCCATCCCGCAAAGGAGCAGCCGTCACGTCCTTGAAAGCTCTTGAGCCGGCGTCCATCGTCGCGCCACAGCGCGACGAAGACCTCGTGAGTCAGATCCTCGGTCAGGTCGATGCGCGCGCGCGTACGGGTGGCAAGATAGCGCCCGATCGCGGCACGGACGGTGGGGGCGTAGGTGGCGAAGAGCCGTTCCGCGGCCGCGGGATCCCCGGCGCGACACGCCACGAGCAGCGGGTCCGCGGCTTCTCCGGCCGGAACCGGCGGCGCGGCGAGCGCGGGGGAGGCGGCGGGCCGCGAAAGAATCGGCGTCCGTGGTCGTCTCAGCTGCATGCTCTCCGCCACCAGTTGCATCGTCGCCCTCGTTCCACCGGTCGTCGTGCTGGCTGCGTACGCAGCCGGCCGGCGCACCGGCAAAAGAACGACGGTTCCATGGCGTCCGATCTTTCAGCTCGTCGACCACCGCGTGCGCTGTCTCGGCCACGAGCGCGGTCGGGTGCAGGAGGAAATCGAGGCCTGGCTCCACATTCCGGCATGGGCCTGGCAGGAGATTCTGACCATGCGCACGCCGCTCGACCGTCGCCGGCTTCGTTCCGGTGCGGTGCGTGCAACGCCGTGACGGGCGACGCCATCGTCGCGGTCGTGGTGGCGCTCGCGACCCTGCCGCTGGCGTGCATCGCCTACCGGTGGGGCTGGCGGCACGCCGCGCCGCGGCTTCCCGCGGCGCTCGTGGCCGAGCTGCAGACCCACAAGGTCACGTGCCTGGGCGAGCCGCAGGAGCGGGTGGCTCTCGAGCTGTCGCTGCTCCTCGGTGCTGACACGGCTGCGCCAGATCGCGAGCGGCATCGGGACGTTGCTACGAGCCGAGGAAGATCCGGCGCGACAGTCTGACGGCGCGCTGGTTGGCGCCCGCGAAGTCTGGAGCGATGTCTCCGGGCGGAAGCGGGCCGCCGGCGGCGAACGCTTCACGCCAACCTTCCACCATGCGCGGATCGATCTCGAGGTGGAACAGCAAGCCGTAGACTCGCCGTCCGAGCCGAAACCCCTGGACCGGGTAGTTGGCGCTCGACGCCAGCGCGACCGCTCCTGATGGCAGTGGGAAGACATCGTTGTGCCATTCCAGCGCAGCGAAGGGAGCGGTATCGGTGAACAGCGCGTCACTGACGGCCGCCTGGGTCGGGGCAATCCGATGCCAGCCGATTTCCGGGACCGGGCCGCGCGAGACCTCGGCGCCGGCGACCGCCGCGATCAGCTGCGAGCCCAGACAAATGCCGAGGGTCGGCAGGTCGGCGGTGATCGCCCGTTCGATGAGGGCGCGCTCGCCGGCAAGCCAGGGCACGAGATCGGGATGCGTCAGGTGATCGTTGGCGCCCATCGGGCCCCCCATGACGAGGAGCCCGTCGTACCCCGCCATCGTGCGTGGACAAGGGGCTCCCTCGAACAGCTTGGCGACGTCGAGGCGTCCGCCTGCCTGGCTGAGCGCGTCGCTGATCACACCAGGGTGCTCGAGCGGATGGTGCTGAAGCACCAGGATGCGCGGACCGCTCAACGGTATCCCTGGGGTGCGGACGCGGACTCGGCGTTCGCGAGCTCCCCACGCACGCCGCGCGTTGCCTCCATCATCTCCGTCAGCTTCGCCTCCGCCTCCTCCACCGTCCGGGTCTTGAGACCGCAGTCCGGGCTCACCCAGATGGTGGCGGGTGCGAACAGACGGGTGGCGCGGCGGATCCGTGCCGAGACCTCGGCCGGCGGCTCGATCTCGTGCGTGTGCACGTCGATGACACCGACCGACATGTCTTTGGTGGAGGGGTCGCGGGCGAACAGCGCGAGCAGATCGAGGCTGGAATGCGAGATCGCAAGGTCGAGATTCTCGACGGGCAAGCCGAGGATGCCGGGGTAGATCGCCTCGAAAGCCCCATAGCACGTGTGGGTGATGAAGTACGCGGGGAGATCGCGCGTCACGATCGCCAACGCTTCGATCGCGAACGTGAGCTCGTCGGGACGGACGGAGAGTGCGGGCTCGTCGATCTGGATGATGCGCGCTCCAGCCGCAACCAGCGCTTCGACCTCGTGACGCATCTCCTGCGCGAGCGCGAGGCACGCGTTGCGCCGATCGAGGTAGTGCTCGCTGAAGGACCAATCCATCATCGTGTAGGGGCCGGTCACCATCCCTTTGACGGGCCGGTCGGTGAGCGACTGGGCAAACTCCCACCACGGTACCGTGATCGGGCCCGGCCAGCGCACCGCGCCGGTGATGATCGGCTTGCGGTAGTAGCGGTTGCCGTAGGAGCGCACCAAGCCGCCGGGCGCGAATCCCTCCATCGACTCGGCGAAGTAGGTGACCATGTCACCTCGGTACATCTCTCCGTCGACCAGCACGTCGAGGCCGATGCGCTCCTGGGTGCGAATCCAGAACTCGATGGCGCGTCGCGCCTCGTCGTCGAGCGCCGTCCGGTCGAGCTGCCCGCGTCCGTGGCGCGCGCGTGCCTCGACCAGCGCTTCGGGTTTGGGGAGGCTTCCGCACGTCGTGGTCGGAAGCGGCGGCAGAGGGATGCCGAGCCGCTCGAGCGCCGTGCGACTCACGCCACGCGCCCCGTCTTCACGGCGACCGTTCCGGCAACGGCGCGGCACAGCTCGGCGAGACGCACGAGCTTGCGGCGCGCATGCGCGCGCGGCAGGAACTCCAGTCCGCACGAGGTGGTGAGGTAGGTGGGACCGTCACGCGCGGCGGCGAGAATGCGCGCGATGAGGGGCGCGAGCGTGTCGACGTCCTCGAGTCGCGTGCTCCGGCCGTCGAGCACCCCGAGCGCGAGGCGGCGCCGGGCGCCGGTTTGCGTGAGACGCCGAACGAGATGAGGGCTGGCGGTGAGGTCGAGGGCGAGCACGTCGACGGGCAGCTCCTGCAAGCCGTCGAACAGCGACGTGGCATCGCCGAAGTACGTCGCGAGCGTGAGCTCGCTGGCGCCGCGCACCGCCGCCATCACACGCAGGGCGCGGGCGAGCAACGGGAGGTGCTCGGGTGCGCGCAGGATGGCCGGCTCGTCGATCTGGATGTGCGGCGCGCGCTCCTTCGCCAGATCGGCAACCTCGGCGGCCAGCACGTCGGTGTAGGCGAGCGTCAGGGCCTCGAGGTCGCGATACACCGAGGTCTCGACCAGCGAGAGCCGCGCGAGGGTGTAGGGTCCCGTCAGCACCGCTTTGACGGGGCGGGTCGAATGGCGCGCCGCGAAGCGGTACTCGGCGCAGACGATCGCGCTGGTCTTGGCGATGTGATCGCGCACCACCGGCTGGCGGAAGTAGCAGTTGTTGTCGAAGTACCGCAGCAGTCCGTTGATGGTGACGCCGGCGAGACGGCGGGCGGTGTGCGAGATCGGATCATACCAGCGCACCAGACCGTCGGTGACCACGTCGATGCCCGCCTCGGCCTGTTCCGCCAACACCTGCGTCGCGACGTCGTCCTCGACGGCGCGGAAATGGCTCTCGGCGATCGCGCCGCTCTCGAGTTGCGCGTAGGCACGCCGCAAGCGCTGCGCCCCGGGCTCTTCACCGATGCGGGGATAGCTGCCCGCGCTGGCCGTGCGCACATCCACGCTTCTTTGTGCCATACGGAGACGCAACCGTCGACCCGGTGTCGTCGCGCGCGCGCTTGAGCGCCGGGAGCACGTCGCGTAAGAGAGACATGCGGCGCGTACGCGCCGTCCGGTCGGTGCCCACACCATCACTCACCCGAAGGAAACGCTCCGCGCAGACCTCGCCCGACGTTGCCATCGTCGGCGCCGGCATCATTGGATGCGCGCTGGCGCGTGAGCTCGCGCACGGCGGCGCGCGCGTCACGCTGCTCGAGCGCGGTCGGCCCGGCAGCGAGGCCTCGGCAGCGGCGGCGGGGATGCTCGGCCCGCGTGCCGAGTGCGAAGCGCCGGGGCCGCTCTTGACTCTCGGCGTCGCCAGCCTCGCACTCTACGGCGACGTCGCGCGCGGACTGTGCGACGAGACCGGCATCGATCCCGAGTACGAGCGCGAAGGTGTCCTCTACGTCGCGCTCGACGCCGACGACGAGCGGCTGCTCGGCGCCCGCGCCGATTGGCAGGGGCGTGCCGGCTTTCCCGTCGAGCGGCTGGATGCCCACCAGGTCCGCAGCCTCGAACCGGGGCTCGCCGAGGACGCGCGAGCCGGGTTTCTCTTTCCCGAGGATCACCGCGTCGACAACGTGCGCCTGACGCGCGCGTATGCGGTCGCGGCAGCCCGTCTCGGCGTCGAGCTGCGCACCGGTATCTCTGTGCGGCGCGTGCTCCACGAGCGCGGGCGCGCGCTCGGCGTCGAGGCCGCGGGGGGTTCGATAGCGGCAGGCGCGGTCGTGAACGCCGCGGGTGCATGGTCGGATGAGCTGGCGCCGCGCCCAGGTCACCTCCCGGTCAAACCGGTGCGCGGCCAGATGGCGATGCTTCTCATGGCGCGGCCGCCGTTTCGTCACGCGATCTATTCGCGCGGGGTCTACCTCGTGCCGCGGCGTGACGGACGGTTGCTCGCCGGCAGCACCTACGAAGACGTGGGCTTCGACAAGCGCGTGACGGCGGAAGCGATGGGTGGCATCCTCGCCCGCACGCTCCACCTGGCGCCGATCCTCGGCGCGGCGACGCTTGCCGACACCTGGGCCGGACTGCGGCCGGGCAGCGCCGACGGCTTGCCGATCCTGGGCGGCGATCCGGAGATCGCCGGGCTCTACTACGCGACCGGACACTACCGGAACGGCATCCTGCTCGCGCCTGCGACCGCACGTGCGCTCGCCGAGCTGGTCCTCGGCGGCCGGACGTCGTATGACCTCGCACCCTTCGCGATCGAGCGCTTCGCGACGCGCGCGGCGCGAGGGCGGACCGCGTCCGCCAGGAAGTCCGGCAACGCACAAGGAGGCTGACCAGGTGGCGAGCGCACTCGACGACGTTCGCATCCTCGATCTCTCACGCCAGCTTCCGGGTCCGTATTGCGCCATGATGCTCGGCGATCTCGGCGCCGACGTGCTCACCATCGCGGCCCCGAACGATCCCATGGGGATCGGAATCCCGATGCTGGCACGCAACAAGCGCCACATGACCCTCAATCTGAAGCACGAGGAGGGGCGGGCGGTGTTCGCCAAGCTCGCGGCGGGGGCCGACGTGGTCCTGGAAGGTTTCCGCCCCGGCGTTACGACCAAGCTCGGCATCGACTACCCGCGGCTCGCGGCACAGAACCCGCGACTCATCTATTGCTCGATCTCCGGGTACGGACAGACGGGGCCGTACCGCGACAAGGTCGGCCACGACATCAACTACCTCGGGTACGCGGGCGTGCTCGGCGTCACCGGTACGGCCGGCGGACCGCCGGCGATCCCGGGGGTGCAGATTGCCGATATCGGTGGCGGGACGCTGATGGCCGTGATCGGCATCCTCGCCGCGCTGCTCGCCCGCGGGCACACCGGGCGCGGACAGTTCGTCGACATCGCGATGCTCGACGGCAGTCTCACGTGGAACGTCTTCCACATCCTCATGCATCTGATCGGGCAGGGCACGAGCCGCGGCGACACGCGTCTCACGGGTCGCTATGCGTGCTACGCCGTCTACGAGACCCGCGACGGCAAGTACGTCAGCGTCGGCGCTCTCGAGGAACATTTCTGGCGCAACCTCTGCACCCACTTCGAGCGACCCGATCTCATCCCGTTGCAGTTCGCCGACGGCGAGGACCGCCTGCGCGTCCTCCGGTTCTTCCGTGAGGCGTTCCAGCGCAAGACCCGCGACGAATGGGTACGCGAGCTCGAGCCCGTCGACATCTGTTTCGGCCCGGTGAACGAGGTCGGCGAGGCGCTCGACGATCCGCAACTGCGCGCGCGCGGCATGATCGTCGAGGAGCAGCATCCACAGTTCGGGCCGGTGCGAGCGCTCGGGTCGCCGATCAAGCTCAGCGACACCCCTCCGGCGACGCGCCGCCCCGGCGCCGGCTTCGGGCAGCACACCGACGAGGTCTTGCGCGAGCTCGGGTACGATGATGCCGCGATCGCCGCGCTGCATGCCGGGGGTGCGGTGTGAGCATCGGGGTCGGCGGGTGAACGCCGGCCCGCGTGCGGTCATCTTCGACTGTGACGGGGTGATCGCCGACACCGAGCCGCTGCATCTACGCGCGTTCAACCAGGTGCTGGGACTCCGTGGCATCACGCTCAGCGGCGGGGAGTACGCGGCGCGCTACCTCGGCTTCGACGACCGCGGCGTCTTCGCCGCGGTGCTGGGCGCGCACGGGCGGACGGTTGCACCCGAGGAGGTGGCGGAGCTGATCGCCGAGAAGGCACGCTGCCTCCGCGGCATCCTGGAGGCCGAGGTCCGGATCTACGACGGCGTCGTCGAGTTGGTCCGTACGCTCGCGGGGATCCCGCTGGCGGTGGCGTCCGGGGCCTTGCGCGCGGAGGTCGAGATCGTGCTCGCGCGCGCCGCGATCCGGGAGGCCTTCGCCACCGTCGTCGCCGCGGAGGACGTGCGCGCCGGCAAGCCGGACCCGGAGGGTTTCCTCATCGCCCGTGCGGCCCTCGAGCGCGGCGTCGGAACGCTCGCACCTGCGAGCTGTCTGGTGGTGGAGGACTCGCGCGCCGGAATCGAGGCCGCGCGCGCGCCGGCATGCGCTGCCTCGCCGTTACCAACAGCTACCCCTCGAGCGCGCTCGCGGATGCCGATCTGGTGGTGCCGACGCTCGCGGGCCTGACGCTCGCACGCCTGCGCGCGATCTTCTGAGCGCAGCGGTCGGCTAGCGGCTCCCGAGCTCCTGGAAGATGTGGGGCGCCGCTTCGGTCATCATCTCCTGCAGGATCTCGCGCAGCGGCTTGTCGGCGCTCTCGAGCTTGCCGACCAGCGTCGAAAGCACGGCGAAGTAGCGCTCCTTGTGCTCGACGGCCATCGCCGGCAGGCGAGCGTTCATGGCCGCTACGAAGCGGTCGTGCGTCATGCGGAGCTGATTCTCGAGATCGCGCTCTATGTCGCTTGCCATCGCGCCTCCGTGGCGCACCGGGAGGTGCGCGATCGATACGGGTACACGTTTGACGCGCCGGATGCCACCGCTCGCGAGCAGGCGCGCTGGTCGCGTTCGACATCGGTCGGGGCTGTCGATCGTTTCCGTATGACGCGACCATCATTCTCTGCACGAGAATGCACGGTGCCGATTGACTGGACGCGAGTGCGGTCGCAAGACTGCGCGCGTGATCGGGGCACTGGCGGGGGCGGTCGGCGACGGCGATATGAACGAGCGCAGCGCGGCGGTCGGAAGCGAGCTGCTCGGCATCTCGCCGGCGATCACGCGCCTGCGCGCCGAGATCCGTGCCCTCGCGGCCGACGGATTTCGCGCCGTGCTCGTGCAGGGTGAGTCGGGTGTCGGGAAGGAAGTCGTGGCCGAGACGCTACGGCGCGCGTCGCCACGCGGCGGCGGGCCGCACGAGATCTTCGATTGTCCGGCGGTGCCGGAAGACCACCTCGAGAGCGAACTGTTCGGAACCGTGCGCGGCGCGTTCCCGGGTGCGATCGACAAGCGCGGTGCGCTCGAGCGTGCGCATGGCGGAACGATCTTCTTCGACGAGATCGCCGCCATGCGCCGCGATCATCAAGCGAAGATCCTCCGCACCATCGAAGGCAAGAGCTTTCGGCGCGTCGGCGGGACCGCGAGCGTCCTCGTCGACGTCGCCATGATCGCCGCGGCGCACGAGGATCTGGCGGTACTCGCCGCCGAGGGGCGGTTCCGGCACGATCTCTACTACCGGCTCATCCGGGATGGCGTTCTCGTGATTCCTCCCCTCCGTGATCGACCCGAGGACGTGGCGATTCTCGTCCGCCAGTACGTGCATCTCATGGGCGCCCGTTCGAGTGTGCGCATCGAGCCGAGCGCTCTCGACCGGCTCGCCGAGTACGATTGGCCCGGCAACGTGCGTCAGCTCCACACGGCGCTCCGGATCGCGCTGCGTCTCGAACCGGGCACGCTCAGCGCCGAGACCGTCGAGAGCGTCGTGCGTGGGTTCGCTCGCGCCCCGGCGTCGGCGCGATCACGCGTCGGTTCTGACGATGCGCCGGCGCCGCTCGCGCACGCTGTCGAGGAATGTGCCGAGGCTCCGAGTCTCGGCGCGCCGGTGCGGAGCGGCGGATTTCACGCCATAACGGCGAGCATTCAGCGGCGCGTGTTGATGCAGGCCTACGAGACGGCGGCCGGCAACAAGACGGCCGCGGGCATCTTGCTCGGCTTTCACTTGTCGCCGGGCGAGCAGGGCATGCCCGGTCAAGTCCTCACCGAGGGCCGTCGCAATCTCGCGCTGCGTAAGTTTCGTTACTGGTGCAGCCGACTCGGCATCGCAGAAGCCGTCGCCCGTCGGCCGAGTACCGCCATCGTCGCGACCGAGCCGGCGCCGGCCATCGGCGATGGCGCCGGCGGTCGGCGATGATCATCGTGCAACCCCCGGGGCTTCCGCGCGCGCGGAAAGGAACCCGTATGCAATTCATCCGTCAGATGGTCACCGTTCTCGCGGCGATGGTGGTATTCACCGTCGCCGGGCCGCACCCCGGGTACGGCACGGAGAGCGGGCAGCGTGTCGACATCAACTCCGCCTCGGTCGCCGAGCTGGCGAGCTTGCCTGGCATCGGTGAGTCGAAGGCGAAGGCGATCGTCGAGTACCGGGCCGTCGATCCCTTCAAGAGCGTCGACGATCTGAAGAAAGTGAAGGGGATCGGCGAAAAGACGCTCGAGGCTCTGCGTCCGGACATCACCGTCGGCGCGGCGCCGGCGAAGGAATAGCCGAGGAGGCGAGGGGCCGGGCGGGGCGCCGCCCAGCCCCTCGCCATCGCACGCCGCTCAACGTTCGAGGATGAGCGTGACGGGTCCGTCGTTCACCAGGCGAACGTGCATCGTGGCGCCGAAGCGGCCGGTGGCGACCGGTCCGACCCGGGCCGAGAGTAGCGCGACGAAGCGATCGAAGAGCGGGCGCGCGTCGTCCGGCGGCAACGCCGCATCGAAGGACGGACGCTTGCCCTTGCGGCAATCGCCGAGCAGCGTGAATTGCGGTACCGCCAGGACGGCGCCGCCGACGTCGGCAAGCGCGGCGTTCATCAGACCTTCGGTGTCACGCGAAGATACGCAGGCCCGCCACCTTCGCAGCCATCCAGCTCGCCTCCGGTTCGCCGTCGCCGCGCCCGAAGCCGACGAGCAACAGCAGGCCACGTCCGATGGCTCCGATCACCTCGCCGTCCACGACTACCTGCGCTTCGGCGACTCGCTGCACGACCACGCGCATCGTCGTTCCTCCATGCTTGCCGCCGAGGGGCGGCGCGCGCTAATCAGGCACCCGAGGGCAGCGGCGCGTGTGAACGGCCCCGCGAGCCAGGCATGACGATCTTCACGATCAGCAGCGACCAGCGCAAGCAGTGCATCGAGATCACGGAACAGGTGCGCCAGATCGTCCGCCGGGCGCCACTGGCCTCCGGACTCTGTCACGTCATGGTGCTGCACGCGACCGCCGCCATCATCGTGAACGAGAACGATGATCCGAACATCGGCGTCGACCTTCTGACGGCGCTCGACCGTGCCATTCCCGATCACGCGAACTGGCTGCACGATCGGGTGGACGACAATGCGCAGGCGCACATCAAGGCGGCGATCCTCGGTCCCGCGGAGACCATTCCGATTCGCGACGGGGAGCTCGTGCTCGGCACCTGGCAGGGCATCATGCTGGTCGAGCTCGACGGCCCGCGCGCCGAGCGCAGGGTGGCGGTCACGCTCGTGCCAGGCGGATGACGGCGGTCGTCGACCTCGCCGGCCGCATCGCCGGCATGCTGGTCCATCGCCCGTACGTGTTCGTGTTCTTCGCGGTGTACCTGGTGGCGGCGGTGGCGCGCATGGGGTGGCGGCGGACGGCGTTCTTCACGCGTCATCGCCTACACGGTGGCGTTCGCCGCCGAGTTCTCCTCGACCCGCAATGGCTTTCCGTTCGGGCTCTATCACTACATCGACACCACCCGCGATCGGGAGCTCTGGATCAGCAACGTGCCGTTCTGGGATTCGCTGTCGTTCACCTTCCTGTGCTACCTGGGATGGCGCCTCGGCGTGTTCGTCTACGCACCCCTGGTGGTCGTGCCGGGTGATTTTCAAGTGGCCGAGACGCGCGCCATCGCGAGCTCGTGGCGCGTCTGTCTCACCGGCGCGCTGCTCATGATGCTCCTCGATGTCGTCATCGATCCGCTGACACTGCTCGGCGAGCGTTGGTTTCTCGGCAAGATCTACTACTATCCGGAGGGAGGTCTCTACTTCGGTGTCCCCCTCACCAACTTCGCCGGCTGGTTCCTGGTGGGCGCAACCACGATTCGGCTCTACCAGGAGATCGAGGGCCGCGCGCTGGCGTGCGCAGCACGCGCGCGGCAGCCGCCATGTGCGCTACGGCGGCTGGATCGAGCCGGGACTCTACCTCGGCATTCTGCTCTTCAACTTGATCCTTACGTTCGCGATCGGGGAGCCGTTGCTCGGGACGATCGGCATCCTTCTCTATCTTCCGGTCGTGGCGCTGTTCGTGGCCCATCCGCTGAACCGGCAACGGCATGCGACGCCGCTCGACCTGTCCGCCCACCTGCGCGACTATCCCAGCTCCCCGCTAGCGACGTTGCGTGACGCGACGGCGCGTCCCGTGCGCGTCGCGGTGTAGAGCGACGTGGGAACGATCGTTGCCGTCACCGCGTTGCGCTTCGAGACGCGTGCTGTCCTGGCGGCGCTGACGCGGGTCCGGCGAGCGCGGCCGGCTCGTCGCCTTCCGACCTGGGAGGGCGAGGCCGGTGCACACCGGGTGACGGTCGTCCAGGGAGGCGTGGGGCCGATCGCCGCCCGCCGCGCCACCGCCGATCTGCCGCGCTGCGATGTGTTGGTGTCGCTCGGGTTTGCGGGGGCCCTGGCGCCCGGGCTCGCGGCGGGTGACGTCGTGCTGCCGGGCGAGATTCTGTGGGAGGAGGATGGCGAGCTGCGGCGCTACCGGGTAGCGTCGGGGGTGCTGCACGCCGCGTCGGCAGCGCTCGGGTCCGATGCCAGGTTGCGCATCGTCGGCGGTGACCTCCTGTCGTCGCCAGTGGTCATCGCCAGCTCGGCGGCGAAACGTGCCGAAGCCGAGCGGCTCGGCGCGACGGCCGTCGAGATGGAAGCCGCACCGCTCGCTGCGTTCGCGGAGGCGCGTGCGATTCCCTTCGTGGCCCTGCGTGTGATTCTCGATTCAGCCGAGCTGTCCCTCGAAGCACTGCCGCCGGGGGTCAGCACGAGCTGGGCGTCACGCGTGCGCCTGGTGACGCGACCGGCGGCATGGTCGCTCGTCGCCGAGCTGCGGCGTCATCTCGGCGTGGCGGCTCCGGTGCTGACGAAGGCGGCGCGGTCGGCGCTGGCGGCGTTGCCGGGCGGTGTCTGAACGAGCGCCGCGTCGGGAGCGACGCCATCGACCCGCGTGACTGGCGCGGCGAGGACGGTGATTCCACCTGAGTCACCACTGCGCCGAGCCGGTGTCTTGCCGCCGGCGTCGACGAACCATATAGTCGCCGCCTGACCGAACGGTAGAGGGGTGGATCGGTGAGATTTCCCGCGCACATCACGAGCGACATGTTGAAGTGGCAGGCCAAGAACTGGCTGAAGGGCCACAAGCGCTACCCGTTGGTGTTGATGCTCGAGCCGCTCCACACCTGCAATCTCGCGTGTCTCGGCTGCTCGCCGGAGCGTTACAACGGCGACCTGAAGGACCGCCTCTCGCTCGACGAGTGCTTCGAGGCGGTGGACGAGTCGGGCGCGCCGGTGGTGTCCATCTGCGGCGGCGAGCCCACCATCTATCCGGAGATCAACGAGCTCATCGCCGGCATCATCGAGCGCAAGCGCCACATCTACCTCTGCACCAACGGCATCCTGCTCGATCGTTTCTACAAGAAGGCCGAGCCGCACCGCCGGCTCTCGATCAACGTGCATCTCGACGGCATGGCGAGGACCCACGACTTCATCGTCGATCGGCCGGGCGTGTGGGAAAAAGCGATCGAGATGATCAAGCTCGGCAAGTCGCTCGGCTACCAGGTCTGCACCAACACGACGGTGTTCCGTGAGACCGATGTCGCCGAGATCGAGGAGATGCTGGAAGTGCTCGACTCGATGGGCGTGGACGGCATGCTGCTCTCGCCGGGCTATCACTACGAGGTGCTACCCGAGAAGCACTTCCTCTACCGGGCACGAGATCAACGAGAAGTTCCAGCGTGTGGTCGAGCTCGCCAAGCGCTATCGCTTCTACTCGACGCCGCTGTTCCTCGAGTTCGCGGCGGGAAAGCGGGACTATCCCTGCACCCCCTGGGGCAACGTCACCCGCACCCCGCTCGGCTGGAAGGGGCCCTGCTACCTGATCGGCGAGAAGTACTTCCAGAGCTGGGACGATTTCTGGGGCGGGGTCGACTGGGACTACTGGGAAAGCCGGCAGGATCACCGCTGCCAGAACTGCCTCATGCACAGCGGCTTCGAGGCTTCCGTCGTCCGCAAGCTCGGCGAGAGTCCGCGCGACGTGTGGACGATGGCGAAGTGGAACTTCCTCGGCTGAGCGGGCTCCAGGTCGCCTGAAAGAGCCGCCGCGCCCGGTCGTCGCGGACGACCGACACGCGTTGCGGCGGGGACCCCGGGTCGAGCACGGCGACGCCCGCGTGTGCCATATAGGGAGCGCGCTGTGACGCTCCTGGCACAGGGCCTGGGCGGCCGCGCGGCCCTCGAACCTCGAAGGCCATCTGGCGGGCCGCGGACGGTAGCGCGAGCGGTGTGAGGGCGGCATGGCCGTTGCACTCGGGTCTCTCCCTAGAGGATCCGAGCATGTCGCCCGCGAAGCCATTTGCCCACACGCTGCGAGTCATCTGTCGCGAGGCAAGCCGCTTCCCGTGGATCTGTCTCTCGGCGCTTCACGGCGCCGAGGAAGGCGACGCGCCGACGCCGGACAACGAGTCGAGCGATGCCGAGCCCGTGCTCGTGCTGGGCGGTCTCTTCAGCCATCCAACGTACTACGCTCCGCTCGGCCGCATTCTGGCGCGCCGCGGGTACGGTGTGCACTTCGACGACGTCGTCAACGTCAAGCCGTTCCTGCGTCACATGGCGGGCCTGCGCGAGCGCGTCGACGCGATCGTGCAAGCGACCGGCAGCCCACTCCGGATCGTCGGCCATTCGCTCGGCGGCATGCACGCCATGGCGCTCCTGCTCGAGAGACCGGACGCCATCAAGCAGGTCATCGCGGTGGCGACGCCGATCGCGGGTGGTACCCCGTGGGCGCCGCTGCAGCGTGTCGCCGAGCAGATCCTGCAGGTCCGCCGGCGTGACGCTCACGGCCTGCGCAAGCGCGTCGCCCGTTACGCGACCCGCATCACCACGATCGCCTCGCCGCACGATCTGATCGCGCCGCCGCAGTCCTGCGCGGTGAGTGGTGCGGCCAACGTGGTGCTCAAGCAGGTTCCGCGAGCGGACGAGCACCTGGCGAGCCACGGTGGGGTCATCTTCATGCGTGCCGCGGTGCGCGCCGTGTTGACGGCTCTCGGTGCATCGCACGGGCAGGCCGCCCTGGCGACCAGCGTCGCCTAGCGAAGGCCGGTTGTAACCCGCAGTTCGTACTTCGCTTTCTTCTGTGCTCGCGCGCAAGTTGGCTTGACTCCCTCCCCCCCTTTGGCGAGAATCCCCGGCCGCTGTGACGCAGGCGTGCCTGTATCCATCCCAAGCGAGTCGAGGAGGAAGCATGCGATTTCCGATCTGGATGGCCGTGGCGGCTCTCGTGACGACGGGCATCGCGAGCGGCTGTACACGCAGCGAAGAGAAGCCCGTCACGGCAGCTTCGCCGGCGGTCGCCGTCCCCACGGTTGCCGCGCAGGGTTCACCGGCAGCCGCCGCGGAGGATGGCGAGGAGATCTTGATGGTGTGGGCGGAGGCTGAGCCCGACGAAGGTCCCCCACCGCTCACCGTGCAGCTGAAGGCGGACATCTCGGGCGGGACCGGCGAGCGCAAGGTCAAGTGGGACTTCGGCGACGAAACGCCGCCGAGCGCCGAGGAGAATCCAACCCACGCGTACGCCAAGGCAGGCTCCTACCGAGCTTCCGTCGAGGTGTCGGACGGCAGCGGTGACTCCGATTCCGACTACGTCGACATCGAGGTGGGTTCGGAATAGACGGCGCGGCGTGCCGGCGCCTGCGGGCGTCGGTCAGTGGCGCGGACGGATCGTGAAGATCTTGTCGTCGCGCTTGAACTGCACCCCGGCGGGTGTGATCTCCGCGACCAGACAACCGCCCGCCATGTCCCCTTCGCGAACGCGCTGACTCGGACCGCCGTCGATACTGACGAAGGCAAAGCGGCGCGCAGGGTCCTCGGACCATTGCAGGAAGCTGAGCGCGAACCTGGGGAGCGCCGGGCGGCGAGCGTCCGGTGTCGAGGACGGTCGGCGGCGCGGGTGGCGGCTCGGCCTCGACGGGTGGGATCGCCGCTTCGGGCTCCGGCGGCGGCACGGCTGCCACTGTCTCTGGAGGTGCGGCCTCGCTCGGCGGCTGCGCCGGCGCAACCGGAGGTGCGGGGACAGGTCGTACGGCGGCGACGGCCGGAGCGTCCGGCTTGGTCGAAGCCGGAGGGACGTTCGCCACACGCGTATCTTCCTCGGCCCGCGGAGGCGTGAACGGCGAGGGCTCGAGGACCGACCCGGACGCCGGCGGGGCTGCCGCGACGGGCGGGGCGGCGGGCGCCGACTCGGAGGGCGGGAGCGCCGCGACGGGTGGCGGCGCGGCAGCGAGCGGCGGCTGCGCGTGTTGCGCCTGTGGGTCGATCGCGTCGGATTTTTCGCTCGCGTCGCCGGGTGCACCTTCGGGTTTCGCGAGCGCGACTTGCTCGGGTGGAGCGGGCGCGGGCGGCACGTCGATCGCCGCCGGCGGCGCGAGCTCGGGGAGCGCGGCAACTTCGGCGGCACGGTCGTTCCGCCAGAGCGCCAGTCCGATGCCGCTCGTGAGACCGACCACGGCGCACGCGGCAATGAGCGGGATGGACGAGCGGCGCCGCTCCGGCGCCCCCGCCGGAGCATGGAGCACCTGCTCGCGCGGCGACTCGCGCTGGTGCTCGACCTTCTTCAGGGCATCCAGAATCGTACTCATGTGTCCCCATCAAGGCGCGGCCGGTCGTAGTCCGCGAGCGCACCGTACAAAGCGATCTTCGTCAGCGGTCCGACGATACCATCGGCGACCAGACGGCGCGAGCGTTGAAAGCGTGCGATGGCCTCCGCAGTCGCTTGATCGTAGCTTTGCGAGAGCGCGCCGTGGTACTCGCCGACGCGCGCGAGCATCTGTTGGAGACGCGTGACCTCGCTCCCGACGCTGCCGGGTGCGAGATAGGGAGACAGACTCTCGAAGTCACGCCAGAAGAGATGCCCTTCGCCGAGCCAGACGTCGGCGATCTGTTTGTCGTCGAGCGTGGTTTCCACACCACCGAAGCGCAGTCGGATCGCGTCTGCCATCCAACTCCGCGAGCACGGCGAATCGGCGCTGGTGGGACGGTGGAACCGAAAGCTCGAGGATCACCGGCAAGTCGAGCAGCCGGAGCCGTTCGAGCGTACCGCTGATCGGGAGATAGCGGAGCCCGCGGCGTGCCGCGATGGCCTCGAGGTCGAGACTCGGGCGGGCGATCTCGTCGGGCTGGAGGCTCTCCGTTCCCCACGCGGCGAGCAGATCGCTCGTCGCCGTCACGGCGGCACCGCGGTGATCGCCGGCCGCGAGCGCCGCCCAGAACGCGATCGTTGCCGCCGACGGCGAGGGGGCTGAGGCCGGCCGAGGATCGCTGGCGGGGTCAACGGGCGGTGGCGCCTGCTCGGCCACGGGGACCGCCGAGGCGGCGACGTTGCTCGCCCGCGCCGGGCTTGCGGAGGCGGGCGCGGCCTGGACGTCGTCGTCGTGGGCGATAGCCCCTCCATCCGCCGATCGACCCGCCGGAGCTGCCGGCGAAACGGTGCCGAGAGACGGTGCCGCCGCGAGGGTGGAGTCGGCAGGGGGTGATGCGGGCCACGGCGGGCGCAGCGCCAGTGCGGCGGCGACCGCGATCCCCACGGCCGTCACTCCGGCTCCGAGCGCGGGACGCAGCACGCCACGTCGCGGCGCCGCCGCGGCGTCGTCGCGCGCCAGCTCACGAATGGCCTGCCGTACGGTGCGCGCGTTGATGGTCGGCCGCTCGCGCGTGAAGCCGACCAGAAGCGCGCGGTGCGCGGCGATGTTGATGAGGCGCGGCACGCCACGGGAGTGGCGATAGAGAAGCGCGAGCGCCCGGGCGCTGAAGAGATTCGCCGCCGGCGCGCCGCCGGCGACGCGCAGGCGATGGCGGACGTACTCGGCGGTCGCCGCACGGTCGAGGGGGGTCAGGTGCCAGCGCACGGTGATGCGCTGGTTCAACTGTTCGAGCTCGGGCCGGCCGAGCATGGTGCGCAGCTCGGGCTGGCCGACCAGGACGATCTGGAGAAGCTTCTCGGTTTCGGTCTCGAGATTGGAGAGCAGGCGGAGCTGCTCGAGCGTGCGCGGCGCCAGATTCTGCGCCTCATCGACGATGATGACGACGCGCGTGCCGGCGAGCTTCTGCGCCACGAGAAACCGGTTGAGCTCGTCGGTCAGCTCCTTTTTGCTGGACGACGCGGCGGGCAGGCCGAATTCGGAGTTGATCGACTGCAGGAGCTCGAGATCGGAGAGCGCGGGATTGAAGATGTAGGCGACCACGGTGTTGGGCTCGAGGTCGCGGAGCAACGTGCGCAGCAGGGTCGTCTTGCCGGTGCCGATCTCCCCGGTCACGGCCACGAACCCGCTCCCGTCGCGGATGCCGAACAGCAAATGGCCGAGCGCCTCGCGGTGCTGGGCGCTGAGGTAGACGTAGGCGGGGTCGGGGGTCAGACGGAAGGGCGGCCCTCCCAATCGGTAGAACGCTTCGTACATCGGCAACGACCGGCGCGATCATCGGTCAGGGCGCGCGGGTTTGCAAGGTAGTGGCGATTTCCCTTGACTGCCGCACGCAGTCGCTCTCTAATGCGCGCCGATTCTGAGCCACGGGTGCCGTAACCCCGCAAGGAGGACTCATGCGCCGTCTCGCCCCCTCGATGTCTCTCATCGTGTTCCTGTCGCTGTCGGCGCCGGCGGTTGCGCCGGCGGTCGAGGTCACCGACCTCCCGATCACGCAGACGATCACGTTTCCTCAGCTCTCGGCGCCCGTCGACGTGGTGCGCGACTCGCTCGGCATCCCGCACGTGTACGCGTCGACCCTGAACGACGCGGCCTTCGTCATCGGATACGTCCACGCCACCGATCGGATGTTCCAGATGGACGTCTTTCGACGCATTCCGAGCGGTACGGTCTCCGAGCTGCTCGGATTTCCTGATTTCCAGATCGGCGCCGGACCCGATCCGACCGTACCGCCGTTCCCGGGCAACATCAGCAACGTGACCCAGGACCTCTTCTTCCAGACGCTCGGCCTGCGCCGCGCCGCCGTCGATTCCTTCAACGCGCTCTCACCCTCGGTGCAGAGCGCGCTGCAGTCGTATGCCGATGGCGTCAACGAGTACATCACGCGCGTGAACGCGACCGGCGATCTCCCTCCCGAGTACGCAACCCTCGCGCTCACGCAGATCGCGCCCTGGGTACCCGTCGACTCGGTGGTGTTCGGGAAGCTCCAGGCCTTCCAGCTCTCGTTCGATTTCGACGACGGTCTGACCGCCGAGTCTCGCCGACGTGACCGACGCCCTCGGCCTGCGCGACCGGCGAGACCGCGTTCGCGCAGGACCTGGCGCGCAGCCAGCCGGCCTTCAACGCCTTCACGGTGCCGGACGCCAACAACGCGCCGATTCCGCTCTCGGCGGTGGCGCCGCCGAAGACGGTCATGATGGCGAAGGCGAGCAAGAAGGCGCGCACAGTCGCTGCTCGCCCGGGCCGACAAGCGGAAGGCGCGCACGACGCTGGCGCGTGCCGACAAGCGCGACGCGCGCAACGCCGCCCGCCGCGCGACGGTAGCCAAGGCGCGCGAATACATCGCGAAGCTGATGGAGCAGCCGGCGATGCGCGGCGATTCGCGAGCGCGGCGTGGTCGGCTCCAACGAGTGGGCCATCGACGGGACGGTCTCGTCGACCGGCAATCCGATCGTCGCCAACGACCCGCATCTCGGCTTGACCAGTCCGTCGACCTTCTACGAGCTGCACATCAACACCAAGGACCGCGGCGGCAACCTCAACGTGACCGGCATCGGGTTCGCCGGCGCGCCCGGGCGTGGTGCAGGGGCACAACGAGAGCATCGCGTGGGGCTCGACGACGAATCCGGCCGACGTCACCGATTGGTACCTCGAGGACGTCTCGAGCGACGCCTTCGGGAATCTGTCCAGCCACTACCTCGGCAACCCCGAGCCGATCACCGAGTTGCCGCTGCAGGTGAAGGTCAACTGCGACAACGGCAACCTGCGTCGGCTTCGAGCGCGCCGTGCTCGCGGTCGCGGCGGGCGTTCCCATCTTCGCGATCAACGGCGTGGTCGACATCACGGATTGCTCGCGAACTTCGTGCCGGCGAAGGTGCTGGTGGTCGGCCGCCATGGGCCGATCTTCCCGCAGACGCTGGAGCCGTTTCCGTTCCCGAACAATCACAGCGGCGGCTCGGCGTTGGCGATCCAGTTCACGGGACTCTACCCGACGCGCGAGCTCGAGACGTTCTTCGTCTGGAACCAGGCGACGGACCTGAACCAGTTCAAGACCGGCCTGCAGCTCTTCGATTTCGGATCGCAGAACTGGGCGTACGGCGACATCGCCGGCAACATCGCCTACTTCGCGAGCGGCGAGTTCCCGATCCGCGAGGACATCGACGCCGGCGCCGTCTCCGGCAATCCTCCCTTCGTCATCCGCGACGGGACCGGCGGCAACGAGTGGAAGGCGCTCGGCGGGCCGCAACCGGCCGACCAATCGGTGCCGTACGAGATCGTCGCCACGGCGGACGTCCCGCAGGTCGAGAATCCGCCGGCGGGTTGGTTCGTGAACGCCAACAACGATCCGATCGGCAACACGGCGGACAACGACCCGCTCGACGAGGCGCTGGCGGGAACCGGACCCTACCTGAGCGTCGGCTATGACGAGTTCCGCGCCGCGCGCATCACCGAGCTCATCAAGAGCGAGCTGAACTTGATCGCGACGCCGCCCGGCACTCCGGCCGGCGACGGCACGATCTCGTTCGCCGATATGCAGCGCATGCAAGCGGACGTGAACCAGCTCGACGGCTCGTCGCCTTGCCGGCTACTTCGTGACCGCGGTCGCCAACGCCGAAGCCGGCGGCGCACCGCCCGAGCTCGCGGCGCTTTTCAACTCCCGGATCGACGACGCGCGCGACCGGCTCGCGGCCTGGACCTACAACACGCCCGCCGGTTTCGACACCGCCGGCGATCCCGGTGTGCCGACGGCGCAGGAGCTCGATCGATAGCGCCGCCACCACGATCTACAACGTCGCCGTCGGGCAGCTCATGGAGCGCACCTTCGACGCGACCTTGGCGGCGAACGGCATCGGCTATCGCCAGGGCAGCAACGAAGGCCTGCGCGGGCTGCTTCGTCTTCTCGACGCCGTCACCTTCACCGGCGTCGGCGCCTCGGGCCTCAACTTCTTCGACGACACGAGCGTGACGCTCACGGCGGCGCAAGAACGCGACGTCATCCTGGTGAAGAGCCTGCAGGATGCCCTCGACCTCCTCGCCGGCGCGGGCTTCGTCAACGCCTACGCCAACTCACTCGACGTCGACGACTACCTCTGGGGCAAGGTGCACTACGTGATCTTCCAGAGCTTCCTGAACGGCGAGCTCAACAACACGCAGATCCCCGGCGGCGGAGCCTTCAGCATCCCGCCGCAGCCCGCGGTCGGCTTCCCACCCGGCGAGCCCGCCGACGGCGGTCGCTGCACGGTCGACGTCGCCAACCACGGATTCCGACCGACGACCGAGAACGGACTCTCGTTCGGCAGCGGCGCCAACCGCCGGAGCGTCGTCGAGATGGGGCCGGGCGGCCCGGTGCATGGCGAAGAACGTGATCCCCGGCGGCACCGATGGCGTGGTCGGCCAGCCGCACTACGGCGACCAGGTGAATCTGTGGCTCGGCAACGGCTACCACGACACGCTGCTCGCCACCGCGGATGTGGTGGCGGACGCGGAATCGCGCGACACCTTCCCGAGACTGCCCGGATGTACGGAGTCCGGACTCGGGCGCTGCATGCCCGGCAAGGGCAGCCCGAAGACGGATTGCATGTCGGAGTTCTTCGTCGATACGCCGGTCGACTCCGTCGCCATCCAGAAGGCGAAGGTCAGCCTGGTGGACGGCAGTGGCTCCGACGTCGACGGCGCCGCCGACGGCACCTGCGTCGTGCACCTCGTGCTCTGCTTCAACAACAACGACCCGCGCATCATCGACTCCAACGGCAACCAGTGCCACGAGCCCCGAGATCGACGTCTTCCAGATGAAGAAGCCG
Organism: uncultured delta proteobacterium; assembly: GCA_963846105.1. Taxonomy (GTDB): domain Bacteria; phylum Desulfobacterota; class Binatia; order UTPRO1; family UTPRO1; genus CAWJUT01. Next base: position 53,517 of record CAWJUT010000001.1, on the reverse strand, counting down.
CGTCCCGACGCGAACAAGGCCGAGGACCAGGTGAACGGCGCGGCCGATCCTGGCGGCGGTGAGCGCGCTCGGCCCCTCGGTGACGACCGGGGACCATCTGAACATCCTCGACTTCGGCCCCCCGGTGACGACGCAGGATCGCTGCGTGGGAACCTACGTGCAGATCCCGCTCAAGAACGGGGAAGCGAACCGCAAGACGTTCAAGACGCGAGTCATCCGCACCGACGGCACCAAGGACACGGACCTGATCCGCATCACGTGCACCCCCTGATCACGACGCGGGCGGCCGGCGGCTCGACCGGCGCCGGATGACGACTGCCGCGAGCACGGCGACGACTCCCCATCCGAAGACGTCGCCGGCCGCGGCATAGACGGTGCGCGTGGTGAGGAGTCGAGCGTCGACGGCGAGCGTGCGCGTTTCGAACATCGGCAGCTCGGCGAGGATCTCGCCGGTGGCGCCGATCAGGCTCGTGAGCCCGGTGTTGGTGACGCGGACGAGGTCACGCCGGGTCTCGACGGCACGCAAGAGCGCGAGCGCCTGATGCTGCAGCGGCGCCGCGCTCCGTCCGTACCAGGCGTCGTTGGTGAGATTCACGAGCAGTGTGGCGCCGGCGGCGACGGCGGCGCGCGCTGACGCGGGGACGAGATCCTCGTAGCAGATCAGGACGCCGAGACGCGCGGTCGATCCGAGCGAGCAGCGGGTTCTGGTCGAGGCCGGCCGCGAAGTCGCCGGTCTCCGGGCTGAGCTCGTACAGCGACGGGAAGCGATCGCCGAGCGGGATGTACTCGCCGAACGGCATCAGGACGCGTTTGTCGTAGCGGCCGGCAAGGGTGCCATCGGGTTGCAACAGAAAGGCGCTGTTGGTGAGCCGCGGACCGCGCGGGCTCTCGACCTGCGCGAGGGCGCCGAAGAGCAATGGGCGCGGCGCATCGGGGAACGGACTCTCGGCGCCGGTCAAACGGGTGCGATCGAGGCCGATCGGCTTCAGCACCACGGTCTCGGGCCAGATGAGGAGATCGACGTCGGCGGCGACCCGGTGCGAGAGCGCACGGTATTCGGCGATGTTGCTCGCGAAGAGGCGTGGATCACCCTTCTGGTCGACGTCGATGTTGCCCTGCACGATACCGAGTCGAAGCGCCGGCGCGGCGCCGCGGGCGGCACGCACCTCGGTGAGGCGCCAGCCTCCGTATGCGAGGAGAGCGGCGAGCAGTGCCATCGGAGCGGCGATGGCGGTCGCGGCGGCGCGCAGGCCGCCACCGCCGGTCAGGTACCGAAAGGCGCCGAGCAAACCGGCGCTCGTCCACACCATCGTGAACGTGAGCAAAAAGGGGCCCGCCAGGTCCGCGCTCTGCAGCAGTATGGGGACCAGGTACTGCGAATGCGCGAAGCGCCACGGGAAGAACGATGGAAAGAGGAACTCGATCGCGGTGAAGGCGAGCGGAGGACCGAGCGCGAGCGGGAGGCGGCCGATCCACGCCACCATCGCGGTGATGAGGCCGAACTCGAGGGCCATCCACCCGACGGCCCCGAGATAGATCGCGATCGCCGGCGCCGTCGAGAATCCACCGAAGACCCGGAACGTGTACACGAGCCAGGCGAACGCAAGGGCGAGTCCGGTCCCGCCGCAGACGATCCCGAGCCAGAACGCGCGCCCGGGCGGCTCGCGGTCGACGAGCGCGATGAGCGCCGCCACGCCGAGCCAGGGCACGGCGAAGAGGCGAAAGTCGAGGTAGCTCGCGCCGAGGGCGAGACCGATGCCGACCGCGGCGACGATGGCTCGCCATGGCCCCGCTTGCCGGGGTCTGGCGCCGCGCGCCGGGAAGGTTGCGTCCCTGCCACGTGCCGGCCGCGACCTTTTGCGGTCCGTGGCCGACGCTCCTACGGCAAGGTGACGATCGCGAGGTCGTTCGGGAACGTGTCGAGGATCTGCCCTTGGTTTCCGAGCACGACGCGGGTGCTGGTGAGCGGCAGCGCGTCGAGCCCGCCATCGGACAGAATACGGAATCCATCGACGCGCCCGAGGCCGCCTTCGGCGACGTACAAGATGGTGCCCTCGATCGCCAACCCGACCGGCAATGCGTCGGGATCCTCGGCGGTGCGGCTGAACGTCTCCGATGGCAAGAGGCCGTCATCCTCGAGACGGAAGGCGTCGACGCGACCCTCGTTGAAGACGCTCGAGTACAGGAGGGCGGCGCCGCCGACGTCGTGGCGCAGCATGTACTGGTAGACGCCGATGCGGCCCGTTCGACTGGAGTTGTCCTCGGCGAGCGCGCCGGTCGCGTCGATCGGGAAGGTGAACACGCGCCGACTCACCTCCTCGGAGATGAAGAGCTGGCCGATCGGTGCGGCGGCGGAAGGGGCGAAGAGGAGATCGGTCACGAGCGCGCCTCCGAGCACCGATACCGGGAGCGTAACGTTCTGCACGCCTTGGCACCGCTGCTCGGGCGATGGCAGGGGTGTGGGTGTCGCCTCGGGCTCGGCCGACGGAGGCGGAAACTGTCCGCCGGCTCGCTGGTACACCAGGATGCGCTCGCGGCCGGCGGCGGCGAGGAAATCGGCGGTCAACGGGGTAACCGCGGAGAATTCGTCGAAGTTGGCGCCGATCACGCAGCTCGTCGGCACCTCCGGAATCGTACCGTCGGGCGCGATGGCATAGGCGTCGATGCGGCTGCGGCCTGCCGATGCGACATAGAGGACACCGTCGCCGACGGTGGCATCGATCGCGAGGTCGATGGGATCGAGGTCGTCCGCCTCGGGGTCGATCTCGACTTCGCTCCTGGTCTGGCCGATGCAGCGCGTACCGCCTCCCCGCCGTGCCGGCGAGGCGGAACACCTGGATGCGCTCGAGCGTCGCCACGTAGGCGATGTCGGGCTTGTTCGGGTGCATCAGTACGCGCCGTGGGTTGTCGCCGGTGGCGATGATCTGCTCCGGGTCGTCCGGTGTGCCGGGCCGCGCCGGGACTATCGAGCAGCAACCCGCCGGTGCCGAGCCGATAGAGCGCCAGGCCGCGGGTGTTGCCGACGCCGATGTCGCAGATCGAGGGAGCCGGCGTCGGGCTCGGCGTCGCTCCCGGTGCGGGCGAGGAGAAGAGGCAGTTCCCGTGCGATTCGCATTCGTTGCTGGCCTCGACGACGAGGAGAACCCGCGCGCTCGCCGTCCCATCGACCGCGGTTCCGGGCGGCAGCACGAAGCTCCGATCCTTCCCGCCGCCTCCGCCGCAGCCCGCGACCACCAGCCCGAGGACGCTCGCGGCCCCTGCGAGCCACCGTCGTGTCCGATCCGCTGCCGCGCCAACCATGCGTCCTCCCTCGCTCACGTGCGGCGTGCGTCTATCGCATTCATCTGCGCCCGTCCACACGCGCAGGTGCGGCGCGGGTATGTTCGGGGCGGTGGACCGTCAATCTACCGACGCCATCGTCAGCACGACCTTGATGGCGCCGCTCGATTTGTCGGCGGCGAGCACAAAGCCGCGCGATGCCTCGGCGAGCGGGACGCGATGTGTGATGAGCTGCGCGAGAAGCGCGCGTTCGGCGGCGAGGTGCGCGAGGGCGGTCGCGAAGTCGGGGCGCGCACCCCGGCGGCTGTATGTCATCGAGCCGGTGAATCGGACCTCCTTCATGATGAAGCGCAACGGGTCGATGGCGATCGGTTGCGTGAAGATGCCGAGCACGACGATGCGACCGCCGCCGCGCACCGCCTTGAGGGCGAGATCGAGCGTGGCGGCGGTGCCACCCACGGTCTCCAGGACGACGTCGGGCGGCTCCGCGATGGTGGCAATGCGGATGGCGTCGCGGTCGGTGGCGATGACGCGGGCGGCGCCGAGCATGCGGGCCGTGGCCTCCTGATGGGGATGGCGAGCGCTCACGGTGACGCGCGCACCGGCACGAGCGACGGCGAAGACCGTCAAGAGACCGATCGCCCCCGCCCCCAGGACGAGGACGTTCTCGCCGGGTGCGATGGCGGCGAGCGCCACCGCGTGCACGGCGACGGCGAGTGGCTCGGCGAGTACCGCGACGTCGAGATCCAAGGCGGCGGGCAGGCGATAGACGCACGACGACGGCACACACACGACGTCGGCCATGCCGCCAGGCGCCATGCTGCCGAGGATGCGCACGTCGCGACAGAGATTCGGCTCGCCGGTACGACAACGCTCGCACGCTCCGCAGGAGAGCAGAGGCTCGATCGACGACGGCGTCGCCGTTGGCGAGGTCGTCGGTCGCGGTGACGACACGTCCGCAAATCTCGTGGCCGAAGCAGACGGGCAAGACGAGACCGGCGTGGTAGCGGTGGAGGTCGCTGCCGCAGATCCCACAGGCGTGGACACGGACCATCACCTCGCCGGGCGCGGCCTCGGGCGGGGGAACGTCGCGCACTTCGACGCGCTCCGGGCCGGTGCAGAAGACGGCGCGCATCGTCGCCTCCTACGAACCGTCGGATGGCATTGCAAGGCGCCGCGCTGGTGAGGCATGGAGCGCCTCATGGGGGCGCGCGTGTCGTTGCTGGTCGCCGCTGCGGGAGTCCTTGCGGCGTGCGGACCTGTCACCGGATCCGGGCGCGAGCCGCGGCTGGTGTGGGAGGGCGAGGGCCCGCCGAGGGCAGGGGACGCCATGGAGGTCGCGCAAGCCCTTCCCCAGGCAGGGCCAGGGCTGCGGCGGGGCGTATGGGGGGAGGGGTTGGACGCGACCTACCAGCTGCTCCAAACGGAGACTCCGGAGCCTCCGCACCTCCACGCCGAGCACGATCTCACGGTCGTCGTGCTGCGCGGGGGCGGGACCCTGTTCGTCGAGGATCGCAGGCTGGAGGTTGGGGCCGGAGACGTGTTGCACATCGCCCGTGGTAGGGTTCATCACTTCCATCCGGCCCCCGGCACCATCGTCACCGGACTCGCTATCTATACGCCACGATTGGAGAAACCAGACTTTGTCCTATCGGCGTCCCCGTAGAGTGCGCGATATCGCACTCCGAAGCGGTTGACAGCAGCGCGGGCCGTAGGCTACGCCAAGGCTCACTGTCGAAGCGGCCAATCGCCCCCGCGGCCGTACCGTTTGAAAAGTCGACAAGCACCTCAGGAGAACGACTCATGAAGCCAATCGTCATGAGAATCGCCCTGTTAGCCGGCCTCATCCTCTCCAGCGCAAGCAATCTGAGTGTGCCGGCGCTTTCGGCTCCCCCGCTACCCGGCGACACGGTCAAAGCATCCGCTGCGGCGATTGCGCCACTGGCCCCTTCCCGCATCCCGGCGGCGCGGCCGGCGAGCGAGTTGGCCAGACCGTCCGGCTACGCCATCCCCGCCGACCACCCGCGCGCGCCGCTCGGGCGGTTCAAGCTGACGGCGTACTCGGGTCCACAGCTCGGCCAGGCGCGTCCGATCACCAAGACCGGCATCTGCGCGCGCGCGGGGCGGACAATCGCCGTCGATCCCAAGGTGATCCCACTCGGCTCGCGCGTCTACATCGAGGGTATCGGTGAGCGCATCGCCGAGGATATCGGCGGCGGCGTCAAAGGTCACCACATCGATCTCTACCTAGCGAGCCTCCCCGAAGCACGCCGCTTCGGCGTCCAGCGTCGCACGGTGACCGTGCTCACGTCTCCATCCCGTCGCAGGTCGTGACCATTCGGCGGCGCGGTTGACTCGCCGCTGACCCGGACGAATAGTCGGCCCTCTCCACGAGTGAAGGTGCCGATGGAAGCCGACATCACCGTCGAGAGAAACGTCCTGATCCCGATGCGCGACGGGGCGCGTCTGGCGGCAGACGTCTACCGACCTTCCGGCAACGGCCCCTGGCCCGCCGTGGTCAGCTGCTACCCGTACCACAAGGACGGAATGATCGGCGTTTCGTTCGTGGCCGCGCTCAAGGGATTCGCGCGGCGCGGTTATGCCGCCTTGCTCGTCGACTGCCGCGGGACCGGCGGCTCCGACGGCACCAGTGTCGACGCGCTCGAGCCGATCGTGACCATGGATCTCTACGATCTCGTCGAGTGGGTAGGGGCGCAGCGCTGGTGCACCGGCAAGGTCGGCATGTGGGGCATCTCGTACGGCGGCATCACGGCGCTCAAGGCCGCGAGCCTGCATCCGCCGCACCTGACGGCGATCGCGCCGATCTACGGAGTGACGGACCTGTATCGTACCTGGCTCGTCCCCGGCGGGCGTCCGAATCTGTTCGGCAGCATGGGTGCGTGGATGAGCTTCATGCAGGCCATGAACCTGACGCCACCGCTCTTCCGCGATGCGGCCGGGCGTTGGCGCGCGCTCTGGGAATCGCGCCTCGCGACGCACCAGCCCTACCTGATGGACGGCCTCGAGCACCTGCCGGAAGACGACCCGTACTGGAGGCGCGGCAACATCGACGCGGCGTCGATCACGACGCCGACGCTCGTCATCGCCGGATGGCGCGACATTTTCCTGGATGACTGCATCGCGCAGTTCGAGCGCATCGCGGGCCCGAAGCGCCTTCTGGTCGGACCGTGGGTGCACATGTTGCCGCACCTGTCGGTGGTCGAGGCGCTCGATCACGAGCACGAGATCGCGCGCTGGTTCGACCATTGGCTGAAGGGCGAGGAGACCGGTGTCATGCGGGAGCCCGCGGCACGCGTGTTCGTTCAGGGTGAAGGTGGTGGCTGGCGCTTCGAGGACGCCTATCCGCCTCCGGCTGAAACGCGACGCTTCGTACCCCGCAGTGGCGGAGTGCTCGGCGAGGGCGACCCGGATCCAGGCAGTGATCACTATCGGGTGCAGCACACCGTCGGGCTGCAGTCGGGTCTGTGGAGCCCGCTGCCGATGGGACTCGACTATCCGCAGGACCAACGTCGGGACGACGCCCTGTCGTTGACCTACACCAGCCAGCCGCTTCCCGAGGCGCTGGAGATCGCGGGCAGGCCATCGGTGCGCCTGCGGGTCACCGCCTCGTGGGACGATCCGACGTTGGTGGCGAAGCTCTGCGACGTCGCGCCCGATGGCAGCTCCACGCTGGTGACGACCGGCTGGCTCGTCCCGCGTGGCGCCGACGTCGAAATCAGGCTCTGGTGCACCGCGTATCGCTTCGCCCCCGGGCATCGGGTGCGGCTCTCGATCGCCTGTAGTGACTTCCCCCGCCTGTGGCCGGGACGCGGAAACGGTACCATCGAGATCGATCGGCGCACCTCCGTCCTGTGTCTGCCGGCGGTACGCGGCGAGCGCCCGCCGACCGGAACGCCGAGCTTCGCGCCGCCCGATCTCATGGCGCTGCTCAGCGAGGGGCCGATCGTTTTCGTGCCGAGCTGGCAGGTCGAGCACGACGTCGTGCGCGGCACGGCGGGCACCCATGCCGGACTGGAGATGAAGTTCACGACGCCGACGGGGGCGTTCATCGAGAGCCGTCACGACTACGTCGCCCGGGCCGGCACCGGCGAGCGTGCCGAGGCGACTCTGGATGCCTGCTACTCTCTCGACGTCATGCAGGATGGGGACGTGATCGCGGTCAAGGCATCGCAGCACATGACGGCACGCGAGGTCGAGCTCGCCTCGACCGTGACCGTCGATGGAGTAGAGCGCTACCGTCGCGAATGGCGCCGGGAATGGCGAGGCCCCTGAAGGCGGTGGCCGGCCAGGCGCGCGGACGCGGTCTCAGATCGGCCGGGCCTACGTCTTCGCGATCAGGTCGAGCAGCGCCTTCGGATCGGCGGGCTCCTCGCAGTCGCCGAGCGCGATCATGATGTCGGTGTGCGAGCGTTCGGTGGCATCCCATTCACGCAACACCTGCCATTCGGCTCCCGCGCGCTCGAAAAGGTGAACCTTCTGCGTGTCGGTCAAGCCGATGGCGCCGCGCCCACTCGGCGTCATGCAGAAGAGCTGATAGCCCGCCTTCTTGCTGGTTACGAAGTACATGTGTCGAGTCCCCGGCGCATCCCGTTCGCCACGCCGTCAATGCTGCGCACAGATGCCGAGGGTGCCGAAGCGTACCGCACGGGAGTACCCGATCACGTGCAGTCCGCCGGCCCCGAACTCTCCGGCGGTGATGTAGCCGCCGTCGAGCGTTCGCGTGTCCGACCAGTCCCATGCGTGCTCGAGCAAGCGGACACCGCGGGCGCGGTCGATGAGCACCATGTCGTAGACCATCTCGATTCCGCTGCGCCGCGCGAGCTTGCCGTCGAGACCGAGGCTCGCCGCGTACTGGGCGAGCGCGCCGTCCTGCAGGTCGTAGCTCAAATTGCGCGTCGCCGGGATCGGCTCGCGGTGGACGAGGCGCCAGCCGAGCGTGCAGGTGGCCTCGTGCGCGAACGGCTCCTGCTCGAGCGTCCACTCGTCTTTCAAGAGGTAGCCGACGCCCTTCATCAGCTTCGCTTGAATGACGTCGGGAAAGCGCTCGAGAAGCCGCAGGACCGTGAGCGGCGCCGACCCGTCGGAGGGCACGCGGAAGACCAGCATCTCGCCGCGCGCGTGCGCGGCTCGCAAGGTGGCGGCGTCGTAGGGCACGGTCTCGAGAAGGTGCGGGGCGCTGGCAGCGAGCGTCGCCGCGTCGCAGCCGAGAACCCGACCGACATCATCGGGAGCAAGCAGGTCGGGGCCGAAGACGACGCGTGCTTCGCTGAGCGGGGTGGTCTGCGCCGGCATCCGGTGCGTCACCCGCCGAGCTGAAACATCTCGCGTCGTTCGATCGTGTGGCCGGCGGCGAGTCGGTGTCCGATGGGTTTGGCCTCGACGGCCGCCAGCAAGGCGCGCGCGACCGCCTCCTTGCCGCCGCGCTTGAGCGCGAGCCGCATGTCGCGCTCGTCGTCGTTGAGCAGGCAGAGATGGAACTTGCCGTCGGCGGTGAGACGCATGCGGTTGCAGGTCCCGCAATAGGGCTCGCTCACCGGGCTGATGAAGCCGATCACGCCCTGGCTGCCGGCGAGGCGATAGTTGCGCGCCTCGTCTGCGGGGTCCGCGATGGGCAGCGCGGTGAGCGACCCGAGCGACGCTTCGATGCGCGCGCGGGTCTCCGCGCTCGACACGAAGGCTTGACGCGACACATCCGCCGGCTCGCCGCCGCCGAGCGGCATCAGCTCGATGAAGCGCACGTGCCAGCCGCGCTCGCGGGTAAGCGCCGCCAGATCGACGACATCGCCGTCATTGTAGCCGCGAGTGACCACGGCATTCAGCTTGATCGGGGTGAGACCCGCGGCCTCGGCGGCGAGAATGCCCGCCCAGATCTCGGCGAGGGACCCGAAGCGCATGAGACGCGCCAAGCGCTCGGGGTGCAGCGTGTCGAGGTGGATGTTGACGCGCTTCAGGCCGGCGGCCGCGAGCGCCGGGGCGAGGGCCGGGAGCAAGATGCCGTTGGTGGTGAGGGCCAGGTCCTGAAGGCCGGGGATGGCGGCGAGACGCTCGACGATCTCGAGCAGATCAGGCCTGAGGGTCGGCTCCCCGCCGGTCAGACGGATGCGGCGGAAGCCGACCTCGACCGCCGCTTGCGCCACGACCTCGATCTCCGCGGGCGTGAGCAGGTCGGCAGCGCGTGCGAACGTCAAGCCGGCCAGCGGCATGCAGTAGACACACCGCAAATTGCAGTGATCGATCAAGGAGATCCGGAGATAGTCGATCTCCCGACCATACTGGTCACGCGGCATGCGGCTGGATTGTTTCGTCGCTCCGGCGCTCTGTCAAGGCGAATCGTTGGTTCACCCCGCACAGCGCCGGGGCGGTCGATCTCACGAAGGCGAATCGTTGGTTCACCCCGGACAGCGCCGGGGCGGTCGAGTTCACAGGCGTCGTTCCTCGATCTCGGTGACGATGCCGTCGAGCGCCTGCCGGTAGGCCGAGTAGGGCAGGCGCGCGAGGTCGTCGCGGGCGCGCGCGCTGTACTCCTCGGCGAAGCGACGGACGGTCGTGAGCACGCCCAAACGGCGCACGCGATCGAGCGCTCCCGTGATGTCGCTCTCGCTCGGGTCGGGGGTGACGAACACGCGGCGCACTTCGGGGTCTTCCAGGGCCAGCACCAGTGGCAGCGATGGATTGCCGTCGCGCAGATCGATGCCGACCGGCTTGCCGGTGACGTCCTCATCGCCGTCGACGTCGAGAAGGTCGTCGACCACTTGAAACGCCATGCCGATGTTGAGGCCGCACCGCCACATCGCGTCCGCCGCCTCGGTCGTGACGCCGGCCAGGTGGGCCGCCACACGCGCGCCTTGTGAGAACAGCGACGCGGTCTTGCGCTTGATGATCTCGAGATAGTCGTCGACCGTGACGGCGGGATTGCGACGGAACCGGCCCTGCATCACCTCGCCCTCGGTCAGGCTGATGCACGCGTCGGCGGCCCAACGCACGATGCGCTCCTCGAAACGTCCACACAGCTCGAAGGCCTTGCTGAAAAGGAAGTCGCCGGTGACCAGCGTGTTGGCGAGACCGTAGTGGCTGAAAGCGCTGGCGCGCCCGCGCCGCGTCTTTCCGCCGTCGATGATGTCGTCGTGCAGCAAGCGTCGCGGAGTGGATGAGCTCGAGCGCGACCGCGACGTCGATCATGTCGGTCACGTCCTCGCCGCCGCAGGCGTTGAAGACCAGCAGCGCCACCGCCGGCCGGACGCGCTTGCCGCCGCTTCCGATCAGGTGCTGTGAGATCTCGGAGAGCAGGGCCTCACGCGACACGAGCAACTCGTCGAGCTTGCGCTCGACCCGCGCGAGATCGGGCGCGATCAGACCGAGGGCGGCCGCGCCGTTGCCGCGCAGGAGGATGCTGCGTTCGCGCCAGTCATGGGAATCGCTCACTCCCGTATCCTTAACAGTGTCGGTCGCGACGCGGTCGGCAGGCAGGCGCCACCTAATGGTAAACATTTCGCATTGTCAAGTTGGAGCGTTCTCGCGTGCCGGCGTGTGGCGGGCGCGTCGACGGGGCGAACGCAGGCGCGACGACGGGCCCGAATGTCGCGACGGTCGCGAACGGGACGACGAATTGCCTTTGCGGCCCGGCACGAATAGGGTGGCTCCTGCCTTCCGGACTCCGTGGCGAACGCCGACGACATACGCGCCTGCTTGGAGCGCGTCCGGTACCCGGGCTTCGCGCGCGACATCGTGGCTTTCGGCATGGTGCGCGACGTCGCCGTGGAGGGTGGACGCGTGACGGTGCTGCTCAATCCGGGCACGCGCACGCAGTCGGTCTTGGCGGAACTCCAGCGCCGCATCGAAGCCGAGGTGCGAACGCTCGCCGGGGTCGAGATGGTCGACGTACGCATCGCCGGTGCGGACGCGGCGCGCGCCGCGGCGGCGAGCCCGTTCGACGAGCGCGCGCCGCTCCCCGGCGTGGCACGGATCCTGGCGGTCGCGAGCGGCAAGGGCGGGGTCGGCAAGTCGACGGTGGCGGTCAACCTGGCCCTGGCGCTCAAGGCGCGCGGCCTGCGTACGGGCCTCCTCGATGCCGACATCTACGGTCCGAGCGTGCCTTTGATGATGGGTGTTCCCGATGCGCGACCGCGCATGGCCGAGAGCAAGAAGATCTTTCCGATCGAGCGCCATGGTCTCGCGCTCATCTCGATGGGTTTCTTCCTCGACGACACGTCGCCCGTGATCTGGCGCGGGCCGATGGTCATGAGCATCGTACGCCAGTTCCTGAAGGACGTCGTCTGGGGCGAGTTGGACGTGCTCGTGATCGACCTTCCCCCGGGTACGGGCGACGCGCAGCTGACGCTCGTGCAGCAGGTGCCGGTGGCCGGCGGCGTCATCGTCACCACGCCCCAGGACGTCGCCTTGCAGGACGTGCGCCGCGGCATCGCGATGTTTCAGACCGTCAACGCGCCCGTGCTCGGCTTGATCGAGAACATGAGCACCTACACCTGCCCGCGCTGCGGCGTCCGCGACGATCTCTTCGGCTCCGGAGGCGGGCGGCGGGAGGCCGCGGCGCTCGGTGTCGAGCTGCTCGGCGAGATTCCGCTGCTCGCCGACATCGTGACGAGCATGGATCGAGGCGCGCCGCTGGTGGCGGTCGACCCTTCACATCCGGTGACCGCCATCTTCGCGGGACATCGCCGGCAAGGTGATGGCGGCGCTCGAGCGTGCTCCCCAAGCGAGCGTCGCGACGTCCTGATTGTGGTGCTTTACGCTCCCGCGCCGCCATGTTAGCCGTGGTATCCGTCGTCTTGGAGGAGATCCTGAATGTCCACGATGATCACCGAGGAGTGCATCAACTGCGGCGCGTGCGAGCCGGAGTGCCCGAACACCGCCATCTACGAGGGTGGCGCCGAGTGGGAGAACGCGGGCCAGAAACATGCGGCGATCTCGACCGAGATCTACTACATCGTGCCGGAGAAGTGCACCGAATGTGTGGGCTTCTTCGATCAGGAGCAGTGCGCCGCGGTCTGTCCAGTGGACTGCTGCGTGCCCAACCCGGACGATCCCGAGAGCGAGGAGCAACTGATCGCGAAAGCCCAGGTGATCCACCCCGATCGCTCGTTCGAGCCCGGATTCCCTTCGCGCTTCCGCAAGAAGTAGCGCGCCGTCCGCTCCGGTCCCTTTACAAGGCGGGAGCCGTTCGTTATAGACCGCGTTTCCTTAGCCGTTTCACAATGTTGCGGCGTTGCGATGGGAAGAGGCCTATGACGAAGATCCGGGTCGGCATCGTCGGCGTCGGAAACTGCGCGAGCAGTCTGATTCAGGGCATCGAGTACTATCGGCACCTGAACGGCTCCGCGGCGGTCGAGCACACCGGCCTGATGCACTATGACCTCGGTGGCTACCGGCCCGAGGACCTCGAGCTCGTCGTGCGCCTTCGACATCGACGCGCGCAAGGTCGAGCAACCGCTCCACAAGGCGGTGTTCGCCAGACCGAACAAGGCGATCGAGATCTGGCGCGAGCTCCCGGAGTACGGCGTCACGGTTCAAATGGGACCGATTCTCGACGGCGTGGCGGAGCACATGGCCGACTACCCCGACGACGAGACCTTCGTGCCCGCCCGCACCGCGCCCGTGGACGTCGCGGCCGTGCTCAAGGCCACCGGCACCGAGGTCCTGGTCAGCTATCTCCCCGTCGGCAGCCAGAAGGCCGGCGAGCACTATGCGCAGGCATGCCTCGAGACCGGCACGAGTCTGGTCAACTGCATGCCGGTTTTCATCGTCTCCGATCCAGTGTGGAGCGAGCGCTTCACCAGTCGGGGCATCCCGGTCGTCGGCGACGACATCAAATCGCAGCTCGGCGCCACCATCGTGCACCGCACGCTCGCCAAGCTGTTCAGCGATCGTGGCATCAAGCTCGAGCGCACGTATCAGCTCAACACCGGTGGCAACACCGATTTTCTCAACATGCTGAATCGCAGCCGTCTCGGCTCGAAGAAGGTGTCGAAGACCGAGGCCGTGCAAGCGGTCCTGCCGGAACGTCTCCCGGCACGCGAGATCCACATCGGGCCGAGCGACTACGTGCCCTGGCAAGGCGACAACAAGATCTGCTTCCTGCGCATCGAGGGCCGTGCGTTCGGCAACGTCCCGATGGAGCTCGAGCTCAGGTTGTCGGTGCAGGACAGTCCGAACTCCGCGGGCGTCGCCATCGATGCCATCCGCTGTTGCCGCCTGGCGCGCGATCGCGGCATCGGCGGGCCGTTGCGCAGCATCTCCGCCTACCTGATGAAGCACCCGCCGATCCAGATCACCGACGATCTCGCTCGTGATCTGGTGGAGAAGTTCATCAGCGGAGAGATCGACCAGTAGGGGTCCCGGTCGGGCTCCTCGTAGGACGCGCTGGAACCGCCGGCATGTGCCATCCCTGGCTTGCCGCGGGCGTGTTCGCCTTCATCGGCGTCCTGATCGCTCGCGAGGTCGTGCCGGTATTGCGGCAGCGCGAAGGCTTCGCCGAAGCGCCCGCGAGCGGCCTCCTCGGAACGGGGTTGCGCACCTGGTTTCGCGACCGCCTCGAGCCGCTCGCCGACACGCTCGTGCGTGCAGGGGTCGGCGCCAACGCGGTGACCGGGCTGCAGCTCGGCGCGAGCGTGCTCTCGGCGCTGGCGTTCGGCGCCGGCTGGACGTTCACCGGCGGTTGGTTGCTGATCGGTGGCGGCACACTCGACGTGCTCGACGGCGCCATCGCTCGCAAGGAAGGGGCAGCCGGCCCGCGCGGCGCGTTCGTCGATTCGGTCACCGATCGCTATGGTGAGGGCGCGGTCTGCCTCGGGCTCGCCGTCTACTTTCAGGCGAGTTGGGCACTCTGGGCGGTGTTGGCAGCCTTGATCGGCGGCTTCATGGTGAGCTACACGCGCGCCCGTGCGGAGGCGCTCGGCATCTCCTGCTCGATCGGGCTCATGCAGCGGCCGGAGCGCTACGTGTTGCTCGGTGGCGGGGCGATCGTCGGCACGCTCGTCGGTCATCTGACGTGCAGTCCGGCTCCCGCGTCCGGGCTGCTCGTCGGCAGTGTTCTTCTCGTGGCCCTGCTCGCCAATTTGACCGCGCTCCAGCGTGTCCTCTACGCGGTGCGACGATTCTCGTGATCGACGTGGCGAGTCGACAGCGACCGTTCGGCGTGATTGGTGTCTTCCTGGTGCTGCTCGGGGCGGGCGTGATTCTCGATGCCGATTGGTGGTGGCGAGGGATGGCGCTCGTGGTTGCGGGCGCCGCCTGCCTGGCGGCGGAATGGCGCCAGCCGTCGCGATCGTGATGGGGCCAGGATGAGTCGCGGCGGACGCATCGCGATTGGGATCGCGATCTCGATGATTGCGCTCTACTTCGCGGTACCGCCGCAGAGCGAGTGGCCGCGCGTCTGGCAAGCCTTCGCCCGTGTCCAGTACATCTATGTGATCCCGCTCGCCGCGCTCACGGCGTTCACGATCTTCGTGCGCTGCCAACGCTGGCAGCTTCTGTTGCGTCCGTTCGGACACGTGCCCTTGCTGCCGCTGTTTTCTGCCACCTGCATCGGGTTCTTCTGCAACATGGTGTTGCCGCTGCGCGTCGGTGAGGTGGTGCGGCCGATCCTTCTCGCGCGCCGCACCGGGACGCCGGTGCAGGGCGTGCTGGGCTCGGTGCTCCTCGAGCGCCTGCTCGACATGGTCACCATCCTCGGCTTCCTCGGCGTCGTGATCATGCTGGTGCCGGTCTCGGACGCCATCCGCCGCGGCGGAATGGTGTTCGTGGTCTTCGCGCTCGCGACGGTTCCGTTGGTGTTGGCGTTGCAGCGGCGCCATCCGCTCGCGATGCGCCTGGTCGGAGGCATGATCGATCTCGTGCCGGCGAGCTTCCGCGACCGCGTGCGCCATGCCTTGGATGGCTTCATCGACGGGCTGCAAAGCATCGGCGGCGCCGGGGCGTTCGCGCGCATCGCGCTCTATTCCGTCTATCTGTGGGTGGCGATTGCCGGTGTCTTCGCGCTCGGATTCATCGCCTGCGGTCTCCCGGTACCGCCCCTGACCGGAGCGCTCACCCTGGTCACCGTGGTCGCGGGCGCGGTATCGGCGCCTTCCGCTCCCGGCTTCATCGGCACCTTCCAGTTCGGCTGCGTCACGGCACTGGCGCTGTTCGGGATCGGCGAGGCCGACGCGACGCCGTTTGCCATCGTCGTGTGGGCGGTTCAGTGGTTGACGCAGATCGTCTTGGGGGTTGTGTTCCTTCTGCGTGAGAACATAAGCTTGCGCGACGTGCAGGCGGTCGAAGGAAACACCGTGCCAGCGGAGCCCCGCCCATGAGCGTGCGTGGCAAGACGATCGTCGTCGGGATCACCGGCGGCATCGCGGCCTACAAGATGTGCGAGACCGTCCGGCTCCTGGTGCAGGGGGGCGCAACCGTGCGGGTCGTGCTGACGCGCGGCGCCGCCGAGTTCGTGACCCCGCTCACGCTCCAGACGCTCTCGGGGAATCCGGTTGCCCAGAGCACGTTCGATCTCACGCACGAGTCCGAGATCGGCCACATCCGACTCGCCGACACGGCCGACGCGCTGCTGATCGCTCCCGCCACCGCCAACGTCATCGCCAAGCTCGCGACCGGAATCGCGGACGACCTCCTCACCACGATCGCGCTGGCGACCCGCGCGCCGATTCTGGTGGCGCCGGCGATGAACGTGCACATGTACGAGAATCCCGTGGTCCGGCAGAACATCGCGCGCCTCGCCGATCTGGGTCGGATCGTCATCGAGCCCGACGCCGGCTTTCTTGCCTGCGGGTACGAAGGTGCGGGACGCTTGCCGGATCCCCACGTGCTCGTCGAGGAGGTGGCGGCCGCCGTCAGCGTGAAAGACCTGGTGGGCGTGCACGTGCTGGTGAGCGCCGGTCCTACATGGGAAGCGATCGACCCGGTGCGGCACATCGCCAACCGCTCGTCGGGGAAGATGGGGTATGCGCTGGCGCGCGCGGCTCGGCGGCGCGGCGCGCAGGTGACGCTGGTGAGCGGGCCGACGGCGCTTGCGGCTCCGCGCGGCGTCGACCTGGTGCCGGTGACGAACGCACGCGAGATGGAGCGCGCAGCTCTGCAGCACGCGCCACGCGCCGATTGCGTGGTGATGGCGGCGGCGGTCGGGGACTACCGGCCAGTGGAGCAGCCGCGCCACAAGCTCAAGCGCGGGCGCGGCGAGATCTCGCTTCGTCTCACGCCCAACCCCGACATCCTGGCGCGCGTGAGCGCGCTCCCCGGGACGCGCTTGCTGGTGGGGTTCGCAGCCGAGACTCGTGATCTTGTCGCCAACGCCCGCCGCAAGCTGCAGGCGAAGGGTGTGCATCTGATGGTGGCGAACGACGTGTCGAGATCCGACGCGGGCTTCGACGTCGACACCAACGTGGTGACGCTGATCGAGCGCAGCGGGCGCGTCGAGCACCTCGAGAAGTTGACCAAGGACGAGGTGGCAGGCGTCATCCTCGACCGCGTGCGCGACCTGCGCTCGCCGCGGCGGACCGCGGTGAGCGAGCCCCGCCGGCTCCGCCCGCGCCGCTGATCCGCTCCCGCGGGAGGCGCAGCCGCCGCCCGCACGGGCGCGGAATCAGGAGGCTAGCGAATTGACTTCGGGAGCCGACGCGCATCGGAGGACGGCGGCGCAGCCGCCGCCCGCACGGGCGCGTAATCAACTGATGTGGGCCTTCAGCTCCGGAACGATCGTCTGAAGAATCGCCTCGTGCAGCTTGGGCTTCAGCTGGCGGCGGCGTTGTAGCGTCCGCAGGCGCTTGCGAATGGACTCGGCGCGCGCCAGGTTCTCCTGGCCGATCGGATCGGCGGCGACGCACGACGCCGTCTTGCCGACGCGCAGCATCTCGAGCGCCGCTTGACTGCAGAGCGTGTCGTAGCGTGCGACGTCGTCGGCGGCGAGCGGATAGCGGGAACGGGTGCCGAGCCGGTGCATGAGCGCCCGCCACTGCTCGAGACCGTGCAACGCCATGACGGAGTTGAAGATGCGCTTGTTGGTCTTGAAGGAGAAGAGCGTGCGCTCGACGGTGCGCTCCATGAGGTCGTCGCAATCCGGGTAGAGGCGGCTCACCACGGCGCGGACCCGCTGCCAGGCGTCGGTCGGTTGCATGGCATCGAAGCGCGCCTCCCAATAGACGTGCTTGAGGGCGCGCGCCCGGAAGCTGACGATGAGTTGCAGCGGCACGAAGTAGTTGTGCGAGAACGTGTCGCCGGCGAGATGCGTGAGGTATCCATAGGCGAAGGCGCGCTCGCCATCCGAGCGCGCGCTCTCCAGGACCTGCCAGCCGACGGCCCACGAGTGGCAGTGACAGCGCAGATCGCGCGTGAACTTCTTCGCCTGGATGATGTCGGCGCCGACGCAGCCGTAGAGGAACGCATCGGCGTGGGTGCGGAGAATTTCTTGTAGGGCAGGAGCGAGGGTGCTAAGAGCCGAGAGCACCGTCGCGCCATGCACCAGGTGGGTGACGGGTCCCCACGCGTACGCCTCTCCAGGAATGAGGAGCAGCACCGCCGTGACGACTCCCACGATGACGAGCGCCATTGCGCAAAGTGTACTCCCCGCTCGACGGACCGACAACCCAAGAGTTCACCGGCCCACGCCCCAGGTCCGCGCGATGGGCGAGCGCGGCGCCGCGCGCGGACGCTGCGAGGGTGCGCGACATGGGTGATCGCGATAGCCTGCTGGCGCTCGTCACGGCGGCTCGTGCCCGGCTCGAGTGGCTGCGCGAGACCGGTCTCGAATCCGATACCGCGGCCCTGGCGAGTCTCCCGCAGCCGCTGGCGCGGCCTCCGGCGCCTCCCGATCTGGGTGCTGGCGCCGCATCCGGCGACGACCCTGTGACCGGCACCGGGGCGAGCGGCAGCGGTCCCGGTCGGCCAGCGGATGCGGCGGTCGCGGACCTGTTCGCACCCCCCGAGGTGCGGACGGCGGCGACACTCGAGGATCTGCGGAAGGCCATCGGTGACTGTACACGCTGCAAGCTCGCGCCCCATCGCACGCATCTCGTGTTCGGGGTCGGCAACCCGAACGCGGATCTCGTCTTCGTGGGCGAGGCTCCCGGCCGCGACGAGGACCTGCGCGGCGAGCCGTTCGTCGGCCGCGCCGGGCAACTCCTCACCGAGATCATCGTGAAGGGGATGAAGCTCCGGCGCGAGGACGTCTACATCGCCAACATCATCAAGTGCCGGCCGCCGGAGAACCGCAACCCGGAGCCCGACGAGATCGCGTCCTGTGAGCCTTTCTTGATCCGCCAGCTCGAGATCATCCACCCCAAGGTGATCGTCGCGCTCGGCACGTTCGCCGCTCAATGCCTGCTCAAGACGCGCACCCCGATCACCCGCCTGCGCGGTGTCTGGGCCGACTATCACGGCATCGCGCTCATGCCGACCTTCCATCCCGCGTATCTGCTGCGCAATCCCGCCGAGAAGCGACTGGTCTGGCAAGACATCCAGCAGGTGATGCGGGCGCTCGGGCTGCCGCAATGACGGCGAGAACGGAAAAAGTGTAGCGCGGAAGCTGATTTGATTCGCTGACTCTTACGCGGTAGACGAGGCGGATCACCATGGACCTGGCCGCGCTCGACTACGATCTCGATCCCGCCCTGATCGCGCAGCGCCCGCTTCCGGCGCGCGATGGCGGCCGGTTGCTGGTGCTGCGACGCGGGGACGGGGTGCAGGCCCACGCCGCCGTCCGCGACCTCCCCGAATGGCTTCGACCCGGCGACCTGCTGATCGTGAACGACGCCGAGGTGACGCCGGCACGCTTGCGCGGCACGCGCGTGACCGGCGGCCAGGTGGAGGTGCTGCTCACCGAGCCGGTCGACGAGACCGGGACCTGGCGCTGCCTCGCGCGCCGGGCAGGGCGCGTCCGATCTGGCGAGCGCATCCGGTTCGGCGTCGGTCTCGAAGGTGTCTGGCAAGGCGAAGCCGATGGACCGTACCGTCACATCCATCTGCAGGCCGAGGGCGATCTCGCGGCCGCGCTCGACGCGCACGGAGAGCTGCCGTTGCCACCCTACATCCGTCGCCCCGTCGGGCCGCTCGCGGAGGATCGGGAGCGCTACCAGACCGTCTTCGCGCGCGTGCGCGGGGCGATCGCCGCGCCGACCGCCGGGCTGCATTTCACGCCCGGTCTGCTGGCGGCGCTCGCGGCGCGCGACGTCGAGGTCGCGGCCGTGACGCTCCTGGTCGGACCGGCCACGTTTCTCTCCGCGCGCACGTCGTCGCTCGCCTCGCAGCACGTCGCCGCGGAGCGCTACGCGATTTCCGAGGCGACGGCCGCGTCGGTACGTGTCGCGCGCGCTGCCCGTCGGCGGATCGTCGCCGTCGGCACGACCACGGTGCGCGCGCTCGAGAGTGCCGCGTGTGACGACGGCACCGTGCGTGACGGGGACGGGCGAACCGATCTCGTCATCACCCCGGGACACCGTTTTCGCGTCGTCGACGCGCTGTTCACCAACCTTCACCTGCCACGCTCGAGCTTGCTCGCGCTGGTCGCGGCTTTCGCCGGGATCGAGCCAACCCTCGCCGCCTATCGCGCGGCACGGGCCGCCGGTTACCGCTTCTACAGCTACGGCGACGCGATGTTGATCCAGTGACCGGGTTCCGCGTCCTCCACCAGGCCGCGGGCGCCGGGGCACGTCTCGGCTGCCTCGCCCTCGCCCACGGCGAAGTACCGACGCCGGCCTTCATGCCGGTGGCCACGCACGGCAGCGTGAAAGGCCTGACCCCGCGCGAGATTCGCGAGGCCGGCGCCGACATGATCCTCGCCAACGCGTATCACCTGTGGCTGCGGCCCGGCTGCGACGTGATCGGCGCGTTGGGCGGCTTGCACCGCTTCATGGGTTGGAGCGGGCCGATCCTCACCGACAGCGGCGGCTACCAGATCTTCTCGCTCGCGGCTCTGCGCACGGGTGCGCGAGGACGGGGTCGAGTTTCGTTCGCATCTCGACGGCAGCACCCACTTCGTCACGCCCGAGGACATCGTGCGGGCGCAGGAGCGACTCGGGAGCGACGTCGCGATGATCCTGGACGAATGTCCGCCAGGCGGCGCGCCGCGAGCGACGATGGCCGCGGCGGCCGAACGGACGGCTCGCTGGGCGGCGCGCGCCGTCGCCGTCCGCAGCCGAAAGGATCAAGCGCTCTTCGGCATCGTGCAGGGCGGCACGGACCTGGAGCTGCGGGCCGAGAGCGCGCGCGTCATCGTCGACATCGGCTTCGATGGCTATGCGCTCGGCGGGCTGTCCGTCGGGGAGCGGCGCGAGGATACCTGGGCGGTGGCGGCGGCGACCGCGCCGCTGCTGCCGGCGGATCGGCCGCGATACTTCATGGGTGCGGGCACGCCCGAGGACCTGGTGCGCTTGGTCGGGTCGGGCATCGACCTGTTCGATTGCGTCCTGCCGACCCGCCACGCGCGCAACGGGATGCTGTTCACCAGCGCCGGCCCGGTGGTGATTCGCAACGCGCGCTACACCGACGACGCCCGTCCGCTCGACGAGCAGTGCCACTGTTACACGTGCGCGAATTTCAGCCGCGCCTACCTGCGTCATCTCGTCATGGCGCGCGAGCCCCTGGCGGTGACGCTGAATACGCTGCACAACGTCACCTACTACCAGACGTTGATGCGCGCGATGCGAGCCGCGATCGCGAACGAGTGCCTTCGCGGCGTTCGCCGCGGACGGTGATCCGCGAGGAGGTTGCATGCCCGGCGTAGCCTACGCGCAAGGTGGCGGTGCGGCGGGGCCGAGCCAGATCGTCAATCTGCTGCCGTTCGCGCTCATGTTCGTGATTCTGTACGTGTTGCTGATCCGGCCGCAGCAGAAGCGCGCGCGCGAGCACGAGACCATGATTCAGAACCTGAAGCGCAATGACGAGATCATCACCACCGGCGGACTCTACGGCAAGGTACAGGGGATCGCCGACAAGGTGCTGGTGATCGAAATCGCACCCAACGTCCGCGTCCGCCTGGAACGCGGCCAGGTCGCGAGCGTCGTGCGCGGCGGGAAGCCCGAAGCCGGTGAGGGTAAGGAGAAGGAGAAGTCATGAAGGTGAGCTATCGCGTGGCGCTGGTGGCGGTGCTGATGGTCGTCGCCGTCGTCTATCTGACCCCCACGCTCGTCCAGCCGCTGCCGGCTGGGTGGCCGTCGTTCTTCCCGCGCGAGCCGATTCGCCTCGGCCTCGATCTGCAGGGCGGTATCCACCTGATTCTCCAGGTCGAGGTCGACAAGGCGGTCGAGAACTCCGTCGACGGCATCGGCGAGGACCTGAAGCGCGAGCTGGCAACGGCGCAGATCTTGACCAGCAAGCTCGAGCGTGTCGGGCAGACGCTGCGCGTGCGCCTGGCGAGCCCGGAGCAAGAGCGCGGCGTTCTCCGAGCTGATACGGGACAAGTTCCCGACCCTGGTGTTCGGCTCCGAGCCGGCGGGGGAGGGCGAGGTCGTGCTGGGGCTCGAGGCGCGCGAGCTCAAGCGCATCCGCGAGTTCGCCGTCGACCAGTCGCTCGAGACCATCCGCAACCGCATCGACCAATTCGGCGTGCGCGAGCCGATCATCCAGCGCAGCGGCAGCGACGGCATCCTCGTGCAGCTTCCGGGCATCCAGGATCCGCAGCGCGCCAAGGACCTGATCGGCAAGACGGCGGTGCTGGAGTTCAAGCTGGTGACGGCCGGGGCGGCGGATCCGCGCGAAGCCCATGCCCGGGACCGAGGTACTGTACGGACAGGAGCGCGATCCGGTGACCGGCACCATGCGTACCAAGGTGCCCTATACCGTCGAGCGCAAGACCCTCATGACCGGCGAGGTGATCGCCGACGCCCGCGTCCGTCCGGCGACCCAGCTCGAAGGTCCGTACGTGGAGCTCGAGCTCAACGGCCGCGGCGCCAAGCTGTTCGAGGAGATCACGGCCGCCAACGTCGGCCGCCAGCTCGCGATCATCCTCGACGGCACGGTCTACTCGGCGCCGGTCATCAAGGAGCGCATCGGTGGCGGCCGGGCGTCGATCACCGGCAACTTCGACCTGCGACGAGGCGCGCGACCTCGCGATCGTGCTGCGCGCCGGCGCGCTGCCGGCGCCGGTGACGCTCGCCGAGGAGCGCACCGTCGGGCCGACGCTCGGCCGCGACTCGATCCGAGCAGGGCATCCTGCTCGTTCATCGTCGCCGGCGCGCTCGTCGATCGCTCTTCATGATCGTCTACTACCGCTTCGCCGGCCTGCTGGCGGACCTGGCGCTGCTGCTGAACGTCGCTGTTCATGCTGGCCGCGCTTGCCGCGTTCGAGGCGACGCTCACGCTGCCCGGCATCGCCGGCATCGTGCTCACGCTCGGCATGGCCGTGGACGCCAACGTGCTCATCAACGAGCGCATCCGCGAGGAGCTGCGCGCTCGGCAAGACGCGCGCGCGCCGCCGTCGAGGCGGGCTACGACCGCGCCCTGCCGTCGATCCTCGACTCCAACATCACGACGCTGCTGTCCGGGCTGATCCTCTTCCAGTTCGGCTCCGGACCGATCCGAGGCTTCGCGGTGACGCTGTGCATCGGCCTTGTGATCCACGTCTTCACGGCCGTGTTCTGCACCCGGGTCGCCTGGGACTACCTGCTGGCGCGGCGTCGCATGCAGACGGTGAGCATCTGACATGTTCGAGATCGTTCCGATCAGGTCCAATACCAATATCGATTTCCTCGGCCGGCGCCGTACGCGGCGCGTGCTCGTCTCGCCGTCTGCGTCGCGTGAGCCTGCTCGCTCTCGTGTCGTGCGCGGGCCGAACCTCGGCATCGACTTCGCCGGCGGCTCGCTGGTGCACGTCGCGCTTCAGCGCACCCGAGGCGGCGAACGAAGTGCGTCGACGCGCCGAGCGCTCAGGGCATCGAGCCTCGACATCCAGGATTTCGGCGCGACGGCACGCGAGTTCTGGTCCGCGTGCCTCTCCGAGGAAGGGAGCGACGAGCGCCGGGGACGCGGGTCGCGCACGGCGCTGCGAGAGGCCTTCGGCGCCGAGTCAGGTCGACATCCTGCGCATCGAAGCCGTCGGCCCGCGGGTCGGCGAGGCGCTGCGCGACGAAGGCGATCCTCGCCGATCCTGCTCGCGACGCTGATGATGGGCATCTACATCTGGGTGCGCTTCGAGTGGCGCTTCGGCAGTCGGCGTCCGGCCGTGGCGATCCTCCACGACGTGATCATCGTCGTCGGCTGCGCTGATCGCCTTCGACTACGAGTTCGACCTCAACATCGTCGCCTCGCTGCTCACCGTGGTCGGGCTTCTCGGTGAACGACAAGGTCGTCGTGTCGGACCGCATTCGCGAGATCGCGCCGCAAGGATCGCCGCGCCGCCGCTCGCGACCGTCATCAACCGCAGCATCAACGAAACCCTGAGCCGCACCATCCTCACCAACGGCACCGCGTTCCTCGCGGTGCTCGTCGCTCTACCTGCTCGGCGGCAGCGTCCTCCACGGCTTCGCGTTCGCGCTCGTCGTCGGCTCGATCATCGGGACCTACTCGTCGATCTTCGTCGCCAGCCCGATCGTCCTGGCCTTCGAGCGCAGGCGCGAGCGGTCGGCGACACCGCTCCGCAGACGGGCGGCGTCCTGACGCCGCCACCAGGTTCGGTCCGAGAGCGTTTCAGCGCCGTACGGGAGCGCTCGAGGCCACAGAAATAGCGTGTGATTCCGCCTCTTGGCTCGTCGTGGCCCTCTTTGGCGCCGGCCGACGCCGCTGCTTGACCTGATTTTTTCGCGCATGGTATAGCCGCCCCATCCAACCGTATGGGAGTGAGTGCCCCCGATGCTCGACCGGGACGACATCTACCTGAACAGCAAAGAGGTGGCGCAGATCCTCGACGTCAGCCCGGATACCGTCAACGAGTTCGCTCGCAAGCACCTGCTGCCAGCGTTCAAGCAGGGCCGGCAGTGGCGGTTCCGTAAGCGCGACATCACGTCGTTCAAGCGACAGCTTCGAGGTACCACGGCCGCGTGATCTGCGACCACCCGCGCCGCTCGCGGGTCGCGCGCAGTCGGGCCCGGAGGTATTCTGTCCTTCGGGAAGGGGGGCGCATGGCGGGTTCGACGAATGGGGTTCGGGGCGGGGTCTCGGTTCCGCACCAGAGCAAAATCTACTCGGAATTCTCTCACCTCTACGATCGCATCTTCGAGCGCATCTTCTTCCCCCGCATCGCCCGCGTCGTTGCCTCGCTGCGCATCCCGCCGGGCGGGCGGGTTCTCGAGCTCGGTGTCGGCACCGGGTTGTCGCTCAGCGCCTACCCGCCGCACTGCGAGGTGGTGGGGATCGACCTGGCGCAGGACATGCTCGATCAGGCCGCGGAGAAGGTGCGCCAGAACGGGTGGCGCCACGTCACCTTGCGACAGATGGACGCGCTCAATCTCGAGTTTCCCGCCGACAGCTTCGACTACGTGATGGCCTTCCACGTGGTCAGCGTGGTGCCCGACGCTCCCCGACTCATGCACGAAGCGCGGCGCGTGTGCCGGTCGGGCGGAACGATCGTCGTCATCAATCACTTTCGGAGCGAGCGGCCGGTGATCGCGTCACTCGTCGATCTCGTCGATCCGGTGACCCGCAAGCTCGGATGGCGGACGACGCTGCGTTTCGACGACATGCTCGAAGGCGCCCCGGTCTCGGTGGAGCAGCGCTACAAGACCTCGCCGCGCTCGCTCTTCACGGTGGTAGTGGCCCGCAACCAAAAGGAGATGGTCGCGGTCGGCTGATAGTCTCCACAGGGTTGTTGATAACTTGTGGACCAGCGATCATCCCAGATTTCAGATACTTAGGGCATTCCCTCGGTCGAGTTCCGCGCCGTTGCTTGCGTGCGAAGGCACGCATGGTTGCCTAAGTCTCCGAATCGACTTGAAAAGCACAACGGATCAACTTCGATCCAGGCGTGAGCGCACAGCGGGTGGCTCAGGTCATCACCTGACACCCAGGTGATTCCGTGGTCTCTGTGGACAACCGCTGCGACGAGCGGCTGCGGAAAGACATGCCCCCGCCCAGAATCGAACTGGGACTTAGGGTTCCGGAGACCCTCGTGATGTCCTTTTCACTACGGGGGCGCGGAAGCGCAGGCGAGGCGTGGCTACCACGCACACCAGCGACCGTCAACGCGCTGTCGGCGTTCACGCGACACCGAGCGCGACCAGCAGTTGCTCGGTCACGTAGTAGAGCAGGACGCCCGCGAACACGACCACGGCGATCGCCTTCGCGTTGCTGCGGTTGACCTCCGGGATGAGGTCCGACGCGGCGACGTAGAGGGTCACGCCTGCCGAGAAGGCCAGGCCCTCACCGACGAAGCGCTGCAACGGGTAGACCGAAAGCGCGCCCGACGACGCTCGCCGCGCCCACCAGTACGGCCGAGAGCTGCGCCGCGCCGCGTCCGTGACCGGCGGCGAGCATGATGGATGCGATCGTGAACCCCTCCGGTGCCTTGTGCAGCACGATGGCGACGAAGAGCAGCAGTCCGAGGCTCGAGCTGATGACGAATCCCGAGGCGATCGAGATGCCGTCGAAGAAGCTGTGGATCGAAAGACCGACGAGCGCCGACATCCCCAGATCCACGCCCATGTCCTCGGGATGGGTCTCCTCGCCGAAGTGAAAGTGCCGTACCGCGGTATGCTCGACGAGGTGGATCAAGAGATAGCCGGCGAGTATCAAGCCCGGAGCGAGCGGCGTCATGGCGGCGCTCACCGGAATCATCTGCAGCAGGGCCGCCGCGAGCATGAAGCCGGCCCCGAGCGCCACGAAGTACTGCAAGACCGTCGCGTCCCAGCGGGCGCGCGTGGTGAGCACGAAACCGCCGAGCGCCGTGGCGGCAGCGGTGACGAGGGCGAAGGGCAGGAACACCCACGGACTGCCGGCGGCGAGATCGGCGCTCGGACTCATCGCGCGCCGACCATGGTCGCCCTCACATCCGGGCGCCGCCGTCGACCACGACGACCTGGCCGGTCATGAAGTCGGAGGCACTGGAGGCCAGGAAGAGGGCCGCGCCGGTGATCTCGTCGGGCTGACCGTGGCGGCCGAGCGGGGTCTGGCGGATGACGGTCTGATGAATCGCGGGGTTGCTGATCAATGCCGCGGCGAAATGCGTCTCGATGAGCCCCGGGGCGATGGCGTTGACGCAGATCCTGGCCGGGCCGCACTCCTTGGCGAGCACGCGGGTCAAGGCGATGAGCGCGGCCTTGCTGATGCTGTAGGCGCCCAGCATGGGTGATGGATCGAGGCCGCCGACCGATGAGATGTTGATGATCTTCCCGCCCTCGCCACGCTCGCTCATGGCGCGCGCCACCCGCGCGCTGGCGAGATACGGACCCTTCAGATTGACCTCCATGATCTTGTCCCAGGCGGCCTCGTCCATGTCGACGAGCGGGCTCATCACGGGATTGGTGCCGGCATTGTTCACGAGGATGTCGATCGAGCCCCATTCCGCGAGTACCTGTTCGACCATGCGGTCGATCTCGGCGGCCTTCCCCATGTGGCAGGCGATCGGCAGCGCGCGCTGCGGTGTACGGTCGGCGATCTCCTTGGCGACCACCTGCAAGGACTCGAGCTTGCGACTGACGAGCGCGACATCGGCTCCGGCGTCGGCGAAGGCGAGGGCGATGGCGCGCCCGATGCCACGACTGCCACCGGTGACGATGGCGCGCTTACCGGTCAACGAGAACTGATCGAGAGCGTTCACCATCTCCTCCGTTACGCGGATGTGGCGGTCGAGGCGTCGAGACGGGCGGCGAGCACGTGGACCATCGCGGGATGGAGGTAGCCGTTCGAAGCCAGCGTCTGCTCCCCGAACGGGTCGAAGCGGCCGCCGCGGAAATCGCTCACCGCGCCGCCTGCCTCGCGTACGATCAGCGCGCCGGCCGCCGTGTCCCAGGGGTGGAGCTTCCATTCCCAGAAGGCGTCGAGGCGGCCGCAGGCGACGTAGCAGAGATCGAGCGCCGCCGAGCCGTTGCGGCGCACGCCCTGCGCGCGGGCGATGAAGTCGGCGAGGAACGAGAGGTAGAAGTCGAGGTACGCTCGCGGCGATCGTAGGGGAAGCCGGTTGCCAGCAGCGCCGCGCCGAGGTCGTCGATGGGCGACACGTTGATCGGGGCGCCGTTCAGGCAAGCGCCCTGGCCACGGTGCGCGACGAAGGTCTCGTCGCGTACGGGATCGTGGACGATGCCGAAGAGCAGCTCCGGACCGCGCCCGAGTGCCAGCGAGACCGCGAAGTGCGGGTACGCGTGGGCGAAGTTGGTGGTGCCGTCGAGAGGATCGAGGTACCACACGTGGCGATCGACGGGCGGCGGCTCGAGCGTCGGGCCGGCGGCGGCTTCCTCCGCGATCACGACGTGGTCGGGAAACGCGTGTCGCAGGTGACCCGTCACCACCGTCTCGACCGCGTGATCGGTCTCGGTGACGAGATCGACGTCGCCCTTGTAGCGGATCGATTTCGCCTCGCGCCACGTCGCGCGCAGCAGCGTAGCCGCCTCGTCGACGGCAGCGCGCGCGACGCGCTCGAACGCTTCCATGGGCGCGGGGTTCTGACACATTGATCCCGACGAATCAAGGTGAGAACATCACGCACGACCGTGTGAACGCGCGGTTCGAGCATGATCGAGCGCACGTGACGACCCCAGTGCTCGCAGCGACGAGGCGGCGCGCGGCGTGGCGATCGCCCGCGAAGGTGAATCTCTGCTTGCGCGTCGTCGGACGGCGAGCCGACGGCTACCACCTGCTCGACTCGATCTTCGTTCCGGTCGATCTCTGCGATCGCATCGAGGTCGAGATCGAGGACGTGCGCGCCGGCGGAGAGACGTCGCTCGAGGTGCGTTGCGAGTTTCCGGGCGTGCCGCAGGACGAGCGCAATCTCGCCGCGCGCGCGGCGCGGGCGTTGCTGGCGGCGTGCGGCCTCGGAGCGCGGCTGCGGCTCGTCATCGAGAAGACGATTCCGCCGGGCGCCGGTCTCGGCGGCGGCAGCGGCAACGCCGCCACGGTGCTCCGCGGTCTCGACGCGATGCTCGGCCTGTCGTCGTCGGCGGGTCTTCTCCGCGAGCTCGCCCTCGCGCTCGGCGCCGACGTGCCGTTCTTTCTCTGCGGCGGAGCGGCGCGTGTGCGTGGCATCGGCGAGAACGTGCAGCCGATCACGGGCTGGCCGGACCTCCATCTGGTGGTGGCGATTCCTCCCGTCGAGATCGCGACCGCGTGGGTGTTTCAGCGCTTCGCGGAGGGTGTGGGCGACGCGAGTGTCGAGCCCGGGAGAGGAGCCAGCCCGGCTCGCCGCCGGGGCGCCGCCGGTGGCAGCGCTGATGGTGAACGACCTCGAACAGGTGGTGATGCCGTCGTTCCCGATCGTGGCCGAGCTCAAGTCCTGGCTGCTCGAGGCGGGCGCCGACGCCGCCGTGATGTCGGGGAGCGGGTCAGCGGTGGTGGGGCTGGCGTCGTCGGCGGCCGGGGCGGCGCGCATCGCCTCGACACTCAGGCGCGCGCGACCGGCGGTCCGTGTCCACGCGGTGACGCCCTTTCGGCAGCCGGCGGTTGACCCTTTGCGAACCCCAGCCTAGAATCCCGCCCTTTCCGCCTTCTCCCAGCGACCAACCGATGGCCGAACGGGACTCGCGCCCCGACTGGTGAGAGTAGGCGGGGGCGCGGAGGCTTCGATGGGCGGTCGCCAAGCGGTAAGGCCCCGGACTTTGGATCCGGTATCGAAGGTTCGAATCCTTCCCGCCCAGCTCTGATCAGAGGACGGCGATGGCACTGCGTGCGAAAGGCGAGGTCATCATTTTCACGGGCAGCTCGAACCGCGGGCTGGCCGGGGACGTGTGCCGGTACCTCGGCACCGAGCTCGCCAGCGTCGAGCTCGGCCGCTTCAGTGACGGCGAGATCCAGGTCGAGATCACCGAGAACGTTCGCGGCGGTGACGTCTTCGTCATCCAATCCACCTGTCCGCCGGCCAACGATCATCTGATGGAGCTGCTCCTGATGCATCGACGCGCTCCGCCGCGCCTCGGCCGGACGCATCACCGCGGTCGTGCCCTACTATGGGTACGCGCGTCAGGATCGCAAGGTGTCGCCGCGCGTGCCGATCAGCGCCAAGCTGGTCGCCGACCTGATCACCGACCGCCGGCGCCGCGCGGGTGCTCACCATGGACCTGCATGCCGGACAGATCCAGGGCTTCTTCAACATTCCCGGTCGACAACGTCTACGCCACGCCCATCTTGCTGCGATACCTCCGCGATCGCGTCGTCGACAACGAGCCGGTGACGGTCGTGTCGCCCGATGCCGGCGGCGTCGAGCGCGCGCGCGCGTTCGCGAAGCGTCTCGACGCCACCCTCGCCATCATCGACAAGCGCCGCATCGCCGCCAACGAGGTCGCCGAGATGAACATCATCGGCGAGGTGACGGGGCGCATCGCGGTCTTGATCGACGACATCATCGACACCGCCGGAACCATCGTCGCGGCGGCCGAAGCGCTGCGTGCGGCGGGCGCCCAGCAGGTGGTCGCGTGCTGCACGCACGCGGTGTTGTCCGGACCGGCGATCGAGCGGCTGAGCAAGTCCGCGCTTGAAGACGCTGGTCGTGACCGACACCATCCCGTTGGGCGCGGTCGCGCGCCAGGCGTCGAACATCGCCGTGCTCTCGGTGGCGCCTCTGATCGGCGAGGCGATTCGGCGGACTCACAACGAAGAGTCGATCAGCTCGCTCTTCATCTGAGCGGGCGCGGAGGAAGCCATGGAAGAGATCGCATTGAACGTCGAGCCGCGCGCCGGACGCGGCAAGGGGCCGGCTGGTCGTCTGCGGCGCTCGGGCAAGATTCCCGGCGTGTTCTACGGGCCACAGAGCAGCGCCGTGGAGCTCGCCGTCGACAACAAGGAGTTCGTCACGCGCGTTGCGCATCTCGAAGGCTCGCACCTGATCCGCTTCAAATCGGCGGCCGCCGACCTGCAGCAAAAGGTCGCGCTGTTGCGCGAGGTGCAGATCCACCCGGTCTCGGGCGCGATCCTGCACGTCGACTTCTACGAGGTCGATCTCACACGCCGGCTGCAAGTGACCGTGCCGCTGCACTTCATCGGCAAGGCCGTGGGCGTGGCCGAGGGCGGCATTCTGCAGCCGGTGCTGCGCGACATCCAGGTGGAATGCCTGCCGACCGACATCCCGCAGTTCATCGAGGTCGACGTCAGCGCGCTCGCGATTCACGACGCGATCCACTTGAACGATCTCCAGATGCCGCCGGCAGTCACCGCCGTGTACGAGACCAATGAAGCGGTCGTGACGGTGTTGCCGCCGACCGTCGAAGAGGTGAAGGCAGCCGAGCCGACGGCGGAGGCCGCGGCGGCCGAGGGCGCGGCGCCAGCGGTCGAGGGCGAGGTCAAGAAGGACGAGAAGGAAGGGAAGGAGACCGGCAAGACTTCGTGACGGGCCTGAGGGTCCAGGCCGGCGTCGCGCCGCATGAAGCTCGTCATCGGATTGGGGAACCCCGGCGCGCGCTATCGCGGGACGCGACACAACGTCGGCTTCAGGGTCGTCGAGCGGTTGGGGGAGCGCTGGGAGATCGCTTTCAGCGGGCGTCGGCACGATGCCGAGGTCGGTGTCGGCGAGGTCGCGGGCGCGCGCACGGTCCTCGCCATGCCGCGCACCTTCATGAACGCCAGCGGTGAGTCGGTCGTGAAGCTGCGCCGGGCGTACCGCGTCGTGCCCGCTGGAATCATCGCCGTCTACGACGACCTCGATCTGCCGCTCGGGCGCGTCCGCATCCGTGGCGGCGGCCGGGCGGGCGGACACCGTGGGGTGGCGTCGCTGATCGAGGTGCTCGGGGCGGAGTTCGCTCGCGTGCGGGTCGGGATCGGGCGGCCGCCCGGCGATCGCGACCCGATCGACTTCGTGCTCGAGCGCTTCGCACCGGCGGAGCGCGCGGTGGTCGAGGGGGCGGTCGAGCGTGCCGCCGATGGCGTCGAGGCCCTGCTGCGCGATGGTTTGGAGCGCGCCATGAGCCTCTTCAATGGCGCGGCGCCGGGGCAGTAGCACTGGCAATCATGCAGCTAGTGGGATAGACATCCTCGGTTTACGAAGGAGGTTCTGTGGCTCGAGACGACATCACCCGCCGCTACGAGACGATGATCGTGTTGCGCGCCGATCTGCAGGAGGCAGGGACGAAAGAGCAGCTCGAGCGCATCCGCAAGCTCCTCGAGGGGGGTGGGGGACGGTCGTCGGGATGCACGAGTGGGGTCTGCGCGACCTGGCGTACGAGATCGGGAAGGAACGGCGCGGCTTCTACGTGCTGGTCGAGAGCACCTGTAGCGCTGCGACCCTCGCCGAGCTCGAGCGCAACCTCAAGCTCTCGGACGCCGTCCTTCGTTTCGTGTCGGTACGCCAGGAAAAGGACACCCCGCCGACTCCCACGCTGCTGCCACGTGACGACGCTCCGCCGGCGACTCGGTGACGTCGAGGAGGAAGACGAGGAAGGGCTTGGCGACGTCGAGGTCGGAGACATCGAGTGAGCCGGGCACGCCGGTGCCACGCTGAACCAAGAGAGTAGGGAGTACGCATGCCAGGACGAGCAGGAGGACGAAGCGGCGGCGCCGGGCGCGGCCGGCCGCGTGGCCGCGACGATCGGGGCCCTCGTGGGCGCCGCGGCGTCGGACGCCGCAAGGTCTGCCGCTTTTGCGCCGAGAAGGGCATCCGCATCGACTACAAAGACACGCGCGTGCTCGGGCACTTCATCAGCGATCGCGGCAAGATCATCCCGAGCCGCATCACGGGCAACTGCGCGCGACACCAGCGCCGGTTGACCACCGCGATCAAGCGCGCGCGCAGCATCGCGCTCTTGCCCTTCGCGTCGGTGAGCTGAGGACCCGACCATGCACGTGATCCTGCAAGATGAGGTCCCGAACCTCGGCTCGATCGGTGACGTCGTCCGGGTGAAACCCGGCTACGCGCGCAACTATCTCCTGCCGCGCGGGCTCGCGCTCGAGGCCAGCAACCGCAATCTCAAGCAACTCGAGCACCAGAAGCGCGTCGTCGCGGACAAGCGTCTACGCGAGCAGAAGAGTGCCGGCGCGGTGGCCGACAAGCTCAGTGCCGTGATGCTCCCGTTCACCCTGCGCGCCGGGGAAGACGGCAAGCTCTTCGGCTCCGTCACCAATCAGGACGTACATCGCGCGCTCGAAGAGCGCGGGTTCACGGTCGAGCGACGCCGCATCCTGCTCGCGGAGCCGATCAAGACGCTCGGCGAGCACAAAGTCGCCATTCACGTCGGTCCCGACGTGAAAGCGACGGTCACGGTCACGGTCGCGCCGCTCGAGGAATAGACGGCGCGCGGGAACGGTCAGTACACGCCGCCGAGCTTGCGGTGGTCCCAGCTCGAGGTGCGCTCGGGCCTGATCTTCAACACCACTCGCTTGCGCGCCTGTGCCCGCATGATGTCGCCGAGATCGCCGCTCGTCGTTCCCATGTGCTTGGTGTGAATCCGGGTCAAAACGCGCACGCAGAGGTCGAGATCCTCGACCACCTCGGCGGTGCCACGCACCAGCACTCCCTTGAGCTCGTCGTAGCTTTCGCCCGACTCGATCAGCAGGGCAGCCTTGGGATTGCGGCGCAGGTTCACCGCCTTTTGCGAACGGCCGTAGGTGGTCATGTAGAAGCAGCCGTCGTCGTCGACGATGAACCACATCGGCACCGCGTGCGGATAGCCGTCGCGGCCGACCGAGACCAGGATGATCGTCTTCGCATCGGTGACGTAGGGACGGCGTTCGTCGTCACGGAGCGCGATCGAGGCGCGGCGATTCACGGCGGCTCCTCTAGCGACCGTGCCGGTGATTGTCTATAGGCGGCCGATGGGTACGATCCGCGACCTCTACCGCGGCCGCATCGTCCACCTCACCGCCGAGGACGTGACGCTGCCGAACGGCCATCGGATGGAGCTGGAGATCGTCCGTCATCCCGGCGCCGCCGCCGTGGCGGCGCTCGACTCCGCCGGCGCGGTGACGCTTCTCGAGCAGTACCGGCACGCGGTCGGCGGGCTACCTCTGGGAGGTGCCGGCGGGCAAGCTCGATGCGGGTGAAGCGCCGCGCGCGTGCGCGGAGCGCGAGCTGCGCGAGGAAGCGGGCCTGGTGGCGGGACGGCTCGATGCCGTCGGCTCGATCGTCACCTGTCCGGGGTTCTGCGACGAGGTCATTCATCTCTTCGTCGCCACCGAGCTGAGGAGGGTCCCGCAGGCGCTCGGCGCCGACGAGGTCATCACCAGCGTCCGCACCGTCCCGCTCGCGGAGGCGTTGGCGATGATCGGGCGCGGCGAGATCCGCGACGCCAAGACGGTGGCGGCGCTCGTCCAAGCCGAGCTGCGGCGGCGCGCTGGCGGCGGCGCAGGGGCTGTCGCCGTGAAGGTCGGCATCGTAGGTTTCCACGGTGCCGGCAAGACGACGATCTTCAACGCCTTGACCGGCCTCAAAGCGCAGGTCGGCGGCTATGCCGACGCCAGCCGGCCGAACCTCGGCGTCATCAAGGTGCCCGACGACCGCGTGCTCGCCCTTGGCGAGATCCACAAGCCCAAGAAGAGTACGTTTGCCGAGATCACGTTCGTCGACCTTCCGGGTCGTGGCGAGGAGCGCGCCGCGCTCGATCCCGCGACGTTGGTGCAGATGCGCGACGTCGACGCCCTGGCGCAGGTGGTGGGCGCGTTCGAGGATGCCGCCGGCGCGGCGACCGCGTCGCTCGCGCAGCTCGAGAACTTTTCCGCCGAGTTGTTGCTCGCCGACATGGGAATCGTCGAGAAGCGACTCGAGCGCTTGAAGAAGGAGAAGGGCAAAGAGCGCGAGCAGCGTCTGCTCGAGCGCTGCCAGCAGCACCTGGCGGGCGAAGAGCCGTTACGGACGGCTGGGTTCGCTCCCGAAGAGGTGGCCGCACTCGCGGGCTTCAACCTGCTCAGTCGGATGCCGTTCTTGATTCTCCTCAACGTCGGCGAGTCGGCGATCGGCCAGGACGTGCCCGCGGACGTCGCGGCATGGGCCTCGACCCGCGGTCTCGAGGTGGTGCCGGTGCCCGGCCAGACCGAGATGGAGCTCGCGGAGCTCGACGAGGCCGATCGCGGCGCCTTCCTGCACGACCTCGGTATCACGGAGCCGGCGAAGAATCGCTTCATCCGCGCCGCCTACGGGCTCCTCGACCTCATCAGCTTTCTCACCGCCGGCGAGGACGAGTGCCGCGCCTGGCCGATCCGCCGCGGGACGTCGGCGGTGAAGGCGGCGGGCAAGATCCACAGTGACATCGAGCGCGGCTTCATTCGCGCCGAGGTGATCCCGTTCGAGGAGTTCATGCGCTACCGCAGCGAAGCGAAGTGTCGCGAAGCCGGAAAGCTCAGGCTCGAAGGCAAAGAGTACGTCGTTGCCGACGGCGACATCATCCACTTCCGCTTCAACGTCTGAGCGCGCGGCTCAGGTTAGAGGACGTGCGCGATCAGATGCTCGGCGGTGCGCGTCGCGAGTCCCATGATGGTCACCTGGGGATTCACCCCTGCACAGCTCGGCAGCACGCTCGCATCGGCGACGTACAATCCGGGAGCGCCGAACACCTCGCCGTAAGGGCCGACCACACCTGTCTCCGGCGACCGGCTCATGCGGCAGCTGCCCACGGGATGGAAGCCGGTGAGCGTGAACGACATCGGGCCTGCCGGACGGTCGGCGAGGCTGGCGAGATCGTTCGGATGGGTGAGGTACGCGGCACCGGGAAGCCCGGTGTAGACGCTCTCGGCGCCGGCGGCGAAGAGAATCTTGCCGATGAACGCGATGCCCTTCAGCAGCTGACGCGCGTCGCGGTCGTTGACGCGATAGTAGACGCGCGGCGTGCGCACGCCCGCCACCGTTCCCTCGGAAGTATCCGCGACGAACACCCCGGCCGAGACGAGATGGCGGTAACGCGCGAGCAGCTCCTGGGCTTCGCGACCGACGGCCGGGTGGACGCCGGCGGTGACGGTGGGGAGTGGTGAGGTGACCTCGACCATCAAGCCGTCGGACTCCAGCAGATCGTCCACGTAGTAGGATTGCAGGGTGCCGCGCCAGGCGTGGATGTCCTCGGCGAAGATGCCGGCGACGGCAACGGCCGGATGAATGCGAAGGTGGCGGCCGACGTGACGGCTGCGTGCGAGCGCGTTGCGACGCAGCAACAGCGGCGTGTGCAGCGCGCCGGCGGCGAGCACGGTGATGCGCGCCCGGACGCGCAGCTGGCCGCGCGCGGCGTCGTGCTCGTCGAGGATCGCCGCCTCGACGCCGGCGACGCGATCGCCGTCCAAGAGCAAGCGCTGTGCGCGGCAGCGCGCGTAGATGACCGCCCCGCGGGCCTCGGCGCGCGGCAGATACGACAGGTGCATGGCCTGCTTGGCGTCGCTCGGACAGCCGAAGGCGCACTCGCCGCAGCCGTGGCAGTCGCCGATGTTGCGCAGGATGGGCGCGCCGTGCAGCCCGAGCGCCTCGACTCCGCGGTGAAAGGTGGTGGCGTTCTTGCCGAGCAACTCCCAGGGGACGGGACGCGCACTGATCGCGGCTTCGACGCGCGCGAAGCGCGGCGCCATCGCGGTCGCGTCGAGATCGTCGAGGCCGTGCTCCCGACCCCACTCCTCGAGCACCAATGGTGGCGTCCGAAAGCACGTGCCCGAGTTGACCACCGTCGTGCCGCCGACGGCCTTGCCGATGGGAAGTGGAATCGGCGGCCAGCCGAGCGCCATCGTCGTGCCCTGGTCGCGGTAGAACCGTTGGGCGCGGTCGAAGAGCGGCCCGGTGAAATCCTCCTGCGTGAAATACGCGCCTTCCTCGATGACGATGACGCGACAGCCGGCCTCGGCGAGCTCCTTGGCGATCACCGCGCCGCCGGCCCCGGAGCCGACGACGCACACATCCACCTCACGCTCGACCGTGCCATGGACCTCCGGAAACGCCTCGGGATGGAGACGTGCTCCGGCGCGTTTGGGCGTGGCATCGAGGCAGCTCGCGTCGACGCCGATCGCGGCCGCAACCCCGGGGTCGTTGCAGTACGCGGCGGTCAGCAGTTGTTTGAGAGGCGCCAACGCCGCGCGCTGCCAGACCGGGCCCGCCGCCAACTCTTCCACGTAGAGCGTCCGCTCGGTCGGACTCATGCGGCGGAAGCGACAACGGTGTCGCGTCGCGAGCGGCACCAGATCGAAGACGTGGAGCAGCAGGCGGAGCTGGCGGCGCACGGTCGGGTCGAAGGCGGCGAGGTAGCGCGCGAACGTCTCCGGAACGTGTGCGGCGGTGCCGTCGATGGGGATGGCGCCGCCGGATGGAAACAGCGCCGCCGCGAGATCGGCGAGCGTCGTGCGCTCCGTGTCGGTCAGGATCGCCACGAGGCACCGATGGGGTAGAAGTGATTGCGTCCGTCGAGCGCGGGACGGACGTAACCGCTTGCGCCGACCATCTCCTCGCGCTCGAGCGCGGCGAAGAAGCCAGGGTCGGGATCGACATTGGCGAAGGCACGCGCGCCGCTCTCCAGGCGCACGATGATGACGGCGTCGGTAGGGGCGCCGTCGCGATCGTGCAGGACGGTGTAGGTTTCGATGCGTCCGCGTCCGCTTGCGCTGGCGATGCACTCCGGGTGCGCGAGCGCATCGATGCGCGCCTGCGGGGCGGAGCGGTCGGGGCGCGTCCACGGACGCGTCGGTGACGCCGTACTGTAGACGCCGACGGCGTGCTTGGTCATGTACCAGCCGAGGCCGGACACCAGGCCGAAGACGCCGGGCGCGGCGCGCAACCGCTCGACCATGGTCGCGATCGCGTGCATCGCGTAGTTGTTGCCGGGACCGCCGAAGTAGGGCAGTCCGCCGGTCACGGTGAGCGGTCGCGATCCGTCGGACGCGAAGCCGAGGACGTTGGCCGCGAACTGCGCCGCAACCGGAAAGCAGCTGTAGACGTCGACGGGACCGAGCGCGCTCGACGTCGTACCGGCCTGGGCCAGCGCTTCCTCGAAGGCGAGCGCCATTCCCGGCGCCGAGTGGTAGTCGACACGGTCGCGCACCCACCAGATGTCGTGCGCATCCCCGCCGCCGTGGAGGTAGACCCAACGTTCGGGCGGGATGCCGAGCGCGCGCGCCTCGCCGGCGGTGGTCATCACGATGGCGGCGGCCTGGTCGACCTCCATGATCGCGTTCATGAATTTCGGATAGGGAAACGCCACCATGCGGTTCTTGGCGTTGACGCTCGCGATCTCGTCGGCGCTCCTCGCGATGGGAAACCACGCATGGGGATGGTCGGCGGCGACGCGCGAGAGGCTCGCGGCGAGCGCCGCGATGTGCTGCTGGTGCGCCGCGGGCGCGCGACGCTCGTGGGCGCGGAGCGCGATCTCGAACAGCGGATAGATCTGCGCGGGCATCTGCGCCCCATGCTTCCATTCGTCGGGATGCGAGCCCTGGCGGTCGTCGCCGATCATCGTCGGCCGTCGATTGCCGCGCATCCAGGGCAGGGCGACGCGGCGTTTCGCGGCCAGACGCAGCGTATGCATGGCCTCGCCGCCGGCCAGCAGCGCGGCGCGGATGCGACCCGCGGCGAGATCGTCGGCGGTGAGGTTGGCGAGCCACTGCGGCGTGTTCCCGCCGATGGTGGTGTAGAGACGCTCGCCGGCGGCGAGAGCGAGCCGCTCGGCGAGCGCGCCGGCGGGGTCGGCGTAGGACCCCGAGACCATGTTGACGACGCGGACGGAGTCGATGCGTGACGCGAGGCCGGTCGAGCGCGCGTCCGCGAGCGCGGCGCGGGCCGCGTCCTCCATCAGCAGCAACGGCTCACGCGCGCGCTCGAGGTCGTCGATGCGTTGGCTCAACTGGCCGACCCCGACGAGTATGGGCAGGCGGTCGAGCATCGGGGTTTGCTAGCAAAGGGCACGATTGATTTCCATCTACAGCCGCCCTAGTGTGCGCTCAGCTCCGCCATGGAACTGCCGCGCTTCATTCCCATCTTCCCACTGCCGAACGTGGTGCTCTTCCCAGAAGTGCCGCTCCCGCTGCACATCTTCGAGCCGCGCTATCGCGCGATGGTCCGCGACGCGCTCGCGGGTGCCCGTGTGATCGGTATGACCCTGCTGCGCCCCGGTTGGGAGCCGGACTACTACGGGGCGCCGGAGGTGTACCGGGTCGGGTGTGCGGGGAGGATCGTGGAGTCGACGCCGCTTCCGGAAGGCCGGTTCCACATCGTGCTCGCCGGGCTCAGCGAGTTCGAGATCGTGAGCGAGCAACGCGAACGGGCGTACCGGCAGGCGAGCGTCGTGTGGCGATCCACGCCCGAGGGCGTCGCGCTACCGGCGGCGCTGCGCAGCGATCTGGTGTGCGCGATCGAGCGCTACGGCGGGCCTGGCGGCGGCGCGGGTGCGCGCGAGCTGCTCGCCGACGCCACGATCGCCGACCGCACGTTGGTCAATTTCTTCGCCTGCTGGCTCGACCTCACCCCGATCGAGAAGCAATGCGTGCTCGAGGAGCCCGACCTCGAGGCGCGGGCGCGTCGGCTGCTCGAGATCCTCGAGTTCCACTGCTACGCAGCCCAGACCGGCGATGACGGACCCGCGCGACGCTGGATGCACTGACGTGATCGTCTTCCAGTTGCTCCGCCGTGGCCTTCTCCGTCAGCTCGACGCCGAGAAGCTCCGCTACTTCGTGGGTCGCACCGCGAGCCCACTCTATCTGTCGCGGCGGTTTCCCCTCTATCGCCGCCTGGGGCTTCTGAGGATGGTGGTGTCGCCGCGCTATGCCCGTGGGGTGGCGGACTGGCTGGCGTATCGCGCCGATCTCTACGACGGACACCAGGGATAGGATCCGGCCATGGGGAAGGTCACCATTGGAGCGACGTTGCTTTCGACGATCGTGCTGCTCATCACCTTCGGCAAAGGGATGTTGGTTCTGCGCGGCGGCGCTGATAGTGTGCTTTCCCATCTCTACTGGTCGGTCGCGACCCTGATCGTGGTGCTGTCGGCGAACGTGATCGCCATGGCGCATGCGGCACGATCCGACCGGCTGATCGCCGATCTCCGCACCGCCCTCGAGACGGAGCGAGCGCGCGGCGGCTGAGACACGAGGACGATATGCCCAAAACCTACCAGCAGATCATGGAAGAAGCGCGGCGGGACGTTCCCGAAGCGAGCGTCCAAGACGTGCGCGCACGCCTCGAGCGCGCCGGGGGCGTGACGCTCCTCGAC
This sequence comes from uncultured delta proteobacterium, assembly GCA_963846105.1. GTDB lineage: Bacteria > Desulfobacterota > Binatia > UTPRO1 > UTPRO1 > CAWJUT01. Next base: position 14,047 of record CAWJUT010000001.1, on the reverse strand, counting down.
GTCCGCGAGAAGGAGGAGTACCGCGAAGGACATCTCGCCGGCGCGATCTCGCTGCCGCGCGGCTTCCTCGAGATGCGCGTCGAGGAGACGGTGCCCGACAAGGACGGCGCCGATCGTCGCCTACTGCGCCGGCGGCACGCGCTCGCTGATCGCCGGCCGTACCCTGAGGGAGATGGGCTACACCAACGTCGTCTCGATGACCGGCGGCTTCACGGCGTGGAAGAACGCCGGCCATGCCCTTCGACGCAGGATCGCCAGTTCACGCCCGAGCAGCTCACCCGCTACAGCCGCCACTTCATGCTGCCCGAGGTCGGCGAGGCGGGGCAGGCGAAGCTGCTCGACGCCAAGGTGCTGCTGCTCGGCGCGGGCGGTCTCGGCTCGCCGACGGCGCTCTACCTCGCCGCGGCGGGCGTCGGCACGCTCGGCATCGTCGACCACGACGTCGTCGACCTCAGCAACCTGCAGCGCCAGATCCTGCACACCAACGACCGCATCGGCATGCCCAAGGTCGAGTCGGCGCGCCTGACGCTCGACGGCGCTCAACCCCGACGTGCAAGGTCGATGCGGCTATCAGGAGCGGCTCAGCTCCGAGAACGTCCTCGAGATCTTCGACAGCTACGACATCATCGTCGACGGCTGCGACAACTTCCCGACCCGCTATCTCGTCAACGACGCCTGCGTGATGCTCGACAAGCCGAACGTCCACGGCAGCATCTTCCAGTTCGAGGGCAGGCGACGGTGTTCGATCCGGGCCGCGGGCCCTGCTACCGCTGCCTCTTCCCCGAGCCGCCGCCGCCGGGCGCCGCGCCGAGCTGCGCCGAAGCCGGCGTGCTCGGCGTGCTGCCCGGCCTCGTCGGCTGCGTGCAGGCGCTGGAGACGATCAAGCTGATCCTCGGCGCCGGCAGAGCCGCTCATCGGGCGCATGGTGCACTTCGACACGCTCAGCATGGAGGTGCGCGTCAACCAGCTTGCGGCGCGATCCCGAAGTGCCCGGTGTGCGGCGAGCAACCGACGGTCACCAAGCTGATCGACTACGAGGAGTTCTGCGGCCTGCGTGCTCCTGCGGGCACGCCGTCGACCCACGCCGCCGCCTGAGGTACGCGACGCCCCTTCGCGGGGCGGGCCGACCTACGACGCGGTTTGAACGCAGACGTCCTGGCGGACCAGAACGGTGAAGGCGTCGGGATCGTCGGCGCTGGCCGTGAGTCGCCCGGCGAGGCGTTCGGCGTCGTTGCGGTCGAAGACCTCGGTGGCGATCGCGGCGAGGCGTTCGAGCGCCGTGTGCGGGAGCTTGGCGATGCTCGCTTCCGGATCGCTCGGCAGATCGTACACGATCTCGAGCGTGGCGGGATCGAGGCCCCACACCAGCTTCTTGAAGCGCGCGACGAAGGTGGAGAGGCGACGCTCGGTCGCGACTCCGGGATACAGGGCGCGATCGACGTCCTGGCGGATGTCGTGCTCGGAGATCTCGACCGCGCGCGGCCCGGCGACCAGGCGTCCCGGTACGACGCGGTAGCGCATCGGCTCGACGATCGTCTCGCGCCAGGCGTGGATCAGCAGCAGCTCGCTATCGCCTCCCGTGACCTGCCAGTAGGTGCCACCCATCGGACCGGTGACGTGGCGCACCGGGAGATCGGTGGTCGGTCGCAGGGTCTCGAGGCGGTGGCGGGCATGGCGCGTGAGAAAAGCGACGCAGTCGTCGCGCACCACCTCGGTGTATCCGTCGGCGGTCATGCGGAACTCGGTCACGCGATCGTGCACCGAAGGACGGAAGACGTCGTGGCAGTCGCGACAGTGGATGAAACGCGCGTCACTCATGCGGTCGCGCCAGTCTTGGGGGCCTCGTGCGAGGCGAGGGCGGCCACCGCGTCCGACTCCTCGGCGATCGGTGGTACGGAGATCGTGAACTCGGTCCCGGCGCCGAGCGTGCTGTTGACGTGAAGACGACCGCCGATCGCGTCGAGCAAGCGCGTCACCAGTCGAAGACCGAGGCCGATGCCGCGAAAGCGCTTGCGCGCGGTCGGGTCCGCTTGCTGGAAACCCTCCAGGACCGTCGCTCACCTCTTCGGGACGCATGCCGATGCCGGTATCGCCGACGTGGATCTCGAGGACGCCGTCGGGCAGCACCGAAGCGGTGACGCGCACCGATCCCTGCTGCGTGAACTTGAGCCCGTTCATGACCAGGGTCTCGACGATCTTGCTGAGCTTCTCTTCATCGGTGCGGATCGGAAGCGCCGGCAGGTCGCCGACCTTGAGGGCGACGCCCTTTTCGGCAAACGCCTGAGCATGTCGCCCCGCGAGCGGCTGGATGATCTGTCGGGCGTCGAAGGCCCACGCGGTGATCGGCACCTCGCCCGCCTGGAGGGCGGCCAGGAAAAAAATGCCCTCGACGCAGGAGAGCAGCTCGTGGGAGTTCGACTGAATGCGATCGAGCGCGTAGCGCTGTTCGCTGCTCAGGGTTCCGCCGTGCTCGTCGAGCAGGATCGAGCTGTAGCCCATGATGGCCGACAGCGGAGTCCGAAACTCGTAGGTGAGGTTGGCGAAGAACTCCTCCTTGATATGACGCAGGCGCTGCAAGCTCCGGCGCCTTTGCAAGGCGCGCTTGGTGGTCTCGAGGATCTCCAGTACGTCGAAGGGCTTCGAGACGTACGCGAACACTTTCTGGTTGATGCTCTCGACCGCGGTCTCGAGGGAGCCATAGCCGGTGATGACGATCACCTCGAGGTCTGGGTCGTGGTCCTTCATCTTGGCGAGGAGCGGCATACCGGAGAAACCGGGCATGCGAAGATCGAGCGTCACGACGTCGATCGGCGTGTTGCCGAGGATCGCGAGCGCCGCCTCGCCGCGCTCGGCGGTGTAGACCTCGTAGTACGGCTTGAGGATCATCTTGAGGGCGAGCGCCGGGCCGGGCTCGTCTTCGACGATCAAGATGTTTCCCTGTGAGGACATTCCGAAGGCGAGTGGGAGCGAATTTCATGCCACACGACGGGAGGAGCACAGGCAGCCGCTAAGTGGCTGGAGAAATGCCACTTGCACGCGGTGACATATGGCGACGCGAGACTGTGCGTGCTCGGGTGGCACGCCGCGCGTCCAAAAATGAACGTGCTGACGGGCGGAATCCTGACTTGTTGGACGACTGGCCGCGCTCGGCGGTGCGCTCGAAACGTCCGGCCACCTCGGGGGCGGCCGCCGTCACTCCATGGGAGCGATGCCGAGCTTGTCCATGCGGTACTTGAGGATGCGGCGGGTCGTGCCGAGCAGCTCCGCGGCGCGGGTCTGGTTGAAGTCGCGTGCTGGAGCGCCTCCAGGATGATCTCGCGCTCGAACTCGTCGACCGCGTCGCCGAGCGATCTTCTCGCCGGCGAAGCACCTGCTCGCTGGATCGACCCGGAGTCCGACTCGGCCGCGCGCACCTGCTCGGGCAGGTCCTCGAGCGGCGATCGGCTCGTCGTCGGAGAGCACCAGCACGCGCTCGATCAGGTTCTCGAGCTCGCGCACGTTGCCCGGCCACGGATAGCGCAGCAGCGCGTCGACGGCCTCGGGCTCGGATACGCCTTCTCGGCGGATGCCCATCTCCTTGCGCCTTCGTGCTGCGACGAAGTGGCGGATGAGGAGCGGCAGGTCCTCGCGCCGCTCGCGCAGCGGCGGCAGGTGCACGGCGACGACGTTCAGGCGGTAGTACAGGTCGGCGCGGAAGCTTCCGCTCGCGCGATGCCGGCGTCGAGGTCGCGGTTGGTGGCGGCGATGATGCGCACGTCGACGCTGACCGGCTTTGCTTGCCGCCGACGCGCAGGAACTCGCCCTGCTCGAGCACGCGCAGCAGCTTCGCCTGCGTGCCGGGCTCATCTCGCCGATCTCGTCGAGGAAGAGCGTGCCCTCGTGCGCCAGCTCGAACTGGCCGAGCTTGCTTCGCGTGGGCGTCGGTGAACGAGCCGCGCTCGTGGCCGAACAGCTCGCTCTCGAGCAGGTTCTCGGGGATCGCGGCGCAGTTGAGCGTGACCAGCGGCCGCTGCGCGCGCGGGCTCTGGTAGTGGATCGCCTTGGCGATCAGCTCCTTCCCGGTGCCGCTCTCGCCGGTGATCAGGACCGTGGTCTTGAGCGGCGCGACGGTGACGACGGTGCGGAAGACCTCCTGCATGCGCGCGCGAGCGTGCCGATGATGTTGTCGAGGCTGTAGCGCCGCCCGACCTCCGCGCGCAGCTCCTCGACCTCGCGCACGAGGGCGGCGTTCTCGGTCGCCTTGTCGAGGATGAGGCAGCAGCTCCTCGACGTCGAACGGCTTGGTGACGTAGTCGAACGCGCCGAGCTTCATGGCGGTCGACCGCGGTCTTCACGGTCTTGGTCGCGGTCAGCATGATGACCGGCAGGCGCGGGCTGTCCGGCGCGCATGCGTCCTCGAGCACCTCGAGGCCGTCCATGCCCGGCATGACGATGTCGAGCAGCACCACGTCGGGGCGGGTCTCGGCGAGCATCCCGAGCGCCTCCTCGCCGGACGACGCGAGCAACGGCTCGTACTGTTCCTTCAACACCATGCGCAGCGACTCGCGGACGCCCGCCTCGTCGTCGACCACCAGAACCTTCCGCTTGTCCATACCCTTACCCACCCTCTGCTTCCCCTGCGCCGACCCGCGGCAGAGTCACGGTGATCACGGTGGTGCCGTCACCGGGCGATTGCATCCGCAAGGCGCCGCCGTTGCGACGGATGAGCGCGGCGGCGAGCGCGACCGGGAGCGGCGCGCGACTCGCCGTTCGCTTCCGCGGCGCCTTCGACGTAGGCGGCCAGGCGTTCGGCTGTGCCACGCTCGGCGCGCACCACGAGCTCGAGCGCCCCGGCCTTGCCGAGGCGGACGTGCAGCGGCTCGTGCGGAACCAGCGACACCACGATGCCATCGACGAGATTGCGGAGCGCGAACAACACTTGTGCTTCGTCGGCGGTCACCAGACTTGGCGCCGGCGCCGTTGCGCTCGATCCTGACGCTCTTGCGCTCGAGCTCACCGCGATGGTCGCCGAGCGCGCGGTCGAGCAGCGCGCAGAGGTCGGTGGGCGCGGACGCGGGGCGCGAAAGCGCGCGAAATCGAGCAAGGTCTCGAGCAGGGCATCCATGCGCGCGATCGCGTCATTGGTGAGTGTCGCGAAGCGGGCACGCATCTCGGGGTCGTCGAGGACGCTTTCCAGATGCTGGGCGAAGGTCTTGATCGTGACCATCGGGTTGCGCAGCTCATGGGCCAGCTCACCGAGGAGAACCTCGAGGCTGGGTGTCGTCGTCGACGTGGCGGGCAGAGGATCGACACGATCGAGCGCGGCGTGTGGCCGGCGCTCGCCTCCGCGCGCGACTGTCGTTGCGGCGGACGTTGCGCCGCTCGTTGCCGCGGCCGTCGGAGAGAAGAGCAGGTGTGGCGCGTCGACGAGGTGAGGGCGGTGGACCGCCAGCGTGCGACCGAGCACGGCCTCGAGCTCGGCGACGTTGCCGAACCAGAGGTAGTCGCGTGAGGCGTGCGAGCGCCTGCTCGGTATACGTGACCGCGCCGAGACGGAGACGTGCGGCGAGGGCGCTGGTGAGACGATCGACCAGCGCTGGAATGTCGTTCCGGCGCTCGCGCAGCGGCGGCAGCGCGATGGTGATCGTGCCGAGCGCGTAGGCGAGCTCGGCGAGGAAGTCGCCGCGCGCGACGCGCGCTTCGAGGTCCGAGGTGGTGCTGGCGACGATGCGGCACGATCGCGTGCCGGACACGCCGTGGCCGCGAACGAGCGCGAGGATCTCGTGCTGCGACTGCGCCGAGGCGGCGTCGACGTCCGAGAGGAGGATCGTGTCGTCGTCGGGCCCGGCCGGACGCCCCTGGAGATACCGCGCGAAAGCGTCCCGATCGAGCTCGCCGCACGCGAACACGGCGAAGGATCCGCGCCTGCCGCTCGCGGCGTGCAGCGCGCGCCCGACGTCGAGCGCGCCGGTGCCGCGCTCCCCGGAGAGCAACACCGGCAGATCGCTGTCGGCCGCCTGACGAGCGATGTGGGCGGTGGCGGCGGGCAGGAATGGAAACGCGAGAAAGCGACGATCGCCCGCGTCGGTTGCCGCCGGGCCCGATGGGGCCCCGGCGGCGAGCAGCGTTTCGACGCGCGCCCGCAGCGTGTAGGCGTCGAACGGCTTGGGAAGGAAATCGACCCGGCGCCCGGTGGCGCTGAAGACGCGGAGACCCAGTTCCGTGGGGGCGTGAAGAACGAGAAGCGGAGCCCCTGGCGCGATCCGCTCGAGCGCGGCTGCCGCCGCCGCGAGATCGCGGCGGCGGGCGCCGAGCCCGAGAATCACCAGCGCCGGCGATTGCGGAGGCGCCGCGGCTTCCCACGACGGCGCAACGAAGAGCGCGTGCTCATTGCCGAGCACGATGCGGAGCGTCTCGCGGATGCTGGCCGACTCGTCGATGACGAGGATGGATCTCATTGGATCGCCGCCGGAAACGCTCGCCGCTTCGACGGCCCCAGCGCGTCCCGTCTGCGGTCCTTCAACGTCCATTGCGACGACCTCCACACCACCACGCTGCTAGGCCGAGTGTACGAATTTGTACGTCGCAATCGCTTCGAAGTGTCAAGCAAAATACTCGGATCGGACATCGGCGTGCGCGCCCGGAGTGTGTCGTGTCACACGCGGACGCCGCTGACGGAGGTGTCGCGACGCACCTCACCCGAACGCCGGACCGCCCCCATGGCGGCCCGACGTTTTCCCCCAGGGCCTCGTGCTCGCTGACACAAGGTCTGCCGGGTGAGGTGCAGCCGTCGCTGCACCGCTCGGCACTGGCAACTTCCGTACCGCGGCTGCGCGCCGTCTCCGAGGTCGCCAACCACGCGTCCGGTCTCGGCCAATTCTCGCAGCAGGGAGGCGCGTCGTAGCGTGCGGACAGGTTGCGGTCGAGCATGCGAACAGTGAACGTCCGGAGCACGGACACGCCGTCGGCGTATCCGATGCGTGGACACTCAGACCGGCGCTCGCGGGCGCGGCGCCGACACCGCCGACGAGGCGATCGCATGCGTGTCGTGCCCGCGGGAGCGCAAGCGCACCCAAGCGACGAGCGTCAGGGCGAAGCCGATGCCCATCATCAGCAAGCCACCGTACAGGACGACGAAATAGAGATCCACTTTGGCGCGCCCGATGTTGTAGCGCTCGCCTTCGTCGTCGAGCGGACGCAGAATGCGATCGGTTGCTCCGGTCTCGGGAAGATAGCCGCGTGCGTGACCTTCGGCGACGATCTCTTGATACTGCGCCAGCTTCTGGCGGCCGATCAGCGCATTGCCCGCGCCGAGGACGAGCAGCGAGAGACCGGCGACCAAGAGGCGGCTGCGGTAGTACGGCCGCCCGCGCATGCGGCGCGGCTAACACCGGCTTGCGCGTGAGTCAAGCACGCGCTAGCGTCGAACGATGCGCGAGCCGATCCTGTGGGAGTATCACGGGCTCTGCGCGTACGACGCGGCGCTCGCCCTGCAAGCGGCACGTTGGCGGACACGCTCCGACGGTGGTGCCGATACCTGCCTCGCGCTCGAGCATCCGCCGACCGTCACGCTCGGTCGTCGTGCGACCGGCGACGATCTCGCGCGTGCCCGAGGCCGCGCTTGCGGCACGCGGTGTCGCGTGCGTGCGCGTCGAGCGCGGTGGCCGCGCGACCTATCACGGTCCCGGGCAACTCGTGCTGTATCCCATCGTCCATCTCGCGGCGCGTGGCTTCGGCGTCGCCAGCTTCGTCTGGACGCTGGAGCAGATCATGATCGACGTTGCCGCGGCGTTCGGCGTGCGGGCGACGCGCGACGCGCGCGGGCGCGGGATCTGGAGTGCGCGCGGCAAGCTCGGGGCGGTCGGGATCCGCGTGCGTGAGGGAATCAGCACGCACGGACTCGCGCTGAACGTCACCACCGACCTGGAGCCGTACCGATGGATCGTGCCGTGTGGTGTGCGCGCGCTCGCGGTGTCGAGCCTGGCGGACGAGGGGGCAGTGACGGCGTCGATGGCGAGCGCCGTCGCCGTCGCCGAAGCGGTCTGCGCCCGCCGTCTCGGGACGTCCACCGTACGCGCGCTCGACGAGGAGGCCCGGCTCTGAGCGCTCCGGCGGCGGATCTCGTCGATCGCATGCTCGCGGGCGATCGCGTGGCGCTCGCCAAGCTCATGAGCCGCGCCGAGAACGACGCCGACGACGTCGCGGCGGTGATGGCGCGGATCGCGCCCCGCTGCGGCCGCAGCTACACGCTGGGGCTGACCGGACCGCCCGGAGCCGGCAAGTCGACGCTCGTCGATCGAATCGTCGGTCGACTGCGCGCGGCGGGCGCGGCCGTCGGTATCATTGCCGTCGATCCGTCGAGTCCGTTCAGCGGCGGCGCCGTCCTCGGCGACCGCATCCGGATGCAGAGCCATTTTCTCGACCCGGCGGTGTTCATTCGCAGCCTGAGCACGCGCGGGCGGCGGGGCGGGTTGGCGCGTGCGACGCGTCAGATGGCGCGCTTGCTCGACGCCTTCGGCAAGGACCACGTCGTCATCGAGACGGTCGGGGTCGGCCAGAGCGAGCTCGACATCATGGAGGTGGCGGAGACGGTCGTGGTCGTCCTGGTGCCGGAAGCGGGCGACACCATTCAAGTCATGAAAGCCGGATTGCTCGAGATCGCGCACGTCTTCGTGGTCAACAAGGCGGACCGGGAAGGCGCGATGCGCATGAAGAGCGAGCTCGAGACCATGCTGCAACTCCGCCCCGGCGCACCGTGGACCGTACCGGTCCTGCTCACGGAAGCGAGTCGCGACCGCGGCATCGACGAGCTCATGGCGGCCATCGACGCGCACCGCAAGCACCTCGCGAGCGACGGCACGGCGCGCCTCGCCGCCGAGGCGCACCGGCAGCGGGAGTTTCTCGAGGTCCTCGGCGAGGCGCTCACCGGCCGTCTCGAAGGGCGCATCGAGCAGGGCTACGGCGAGCTCATGGCGCGCGTGCGACGTGGCGAGCAGGATCCCTACAGCGCCGCCCTCGAGGTGTTGCGCGACCGCGAAGGACTGCGCCACCTCATCGACGGTAAGGACTGACCGACGATGGGTCTCTACGCGATCGGCGATCTGCACGGATGCCCGGACGAGCTCGAGGTGCTGCTCGCGCACGTGGCACCCGGCGCGGACGACACGCTGGTCTTCCTGGGAGACTACGTCGATCGCGGCGCCGGCGTCCGAACGCTGGTCGAGCGTCTGTTGCGCCTGCGGCAGGAGGGACCGGAGACCGTGTTCCTGCGCGGCAACCACGAGGACATGCTGCTCGCCTACCTGGGACTGCCGGGCAGCAACGGCGCCGTGTACCTGTACAACGGCGGCGGTCCCACGCTCGAGAGCTACGGCGTCCCCGCTGGGGTATCCGGCTCGGCGGCGGCGGCGATGATCCCGCCCGAGCACCTGCAGTTCTTCCTCGACTGTCGCTTGATGGAGATCCGGGAGCCGTTTCTCTTCGTGCATGCCGGCATCCGCCCGAACATCTCGCTCGCGGAGCAAAGCGAGGACGACATGCTCTGGATCCGGGAGGAGTTCTTCAGCCGGCCGCACGATCTCCCGTACGTGGTCGTGTTCGGACATACGCCGCAACGCGAGGCGCGGATCGAGCTGCCGTATCGTCTCGGGCTCGATACCGGGCTGGTGTACGGCAACAAGCTCTCGTGCCTCGACGCCGACGGCCAACGGTTGCTCCAGGTGCCTTTTCGCGGCCGTCGCGTCGTGACGCGCGATCTCGCTCCCGAGTTCGCCGCCGCGGGCCTGTAGGCGCGCACGGACTGCGGGCGCGCGGACTTGCTGCGCTGAGAGTACGCCGCTAGTATCGCGCGTCTTCCCGGTCTCGGCGGCGTAGCTCAGTTGGTTAGAGCGAGGGTCTCATAATCCCTAGGTCCGCGGTTCGACTCCACGCGCCGCCACTCGATTCCCCTGCCACGTCGCCGACTTGACCACTCGCCCGCGCGGCTGTCTTCGCGCTGCTCCGGGCTGGTGGCAGTTCTGGTGGCAGTTGACCCACTGGAATCGAGCTTGCGGACCGCGTCGAGCTGATGCTCAGGCGAGAGGTGCGCGTAGCGCAGTGTCATCAGGGTTTCACCCGGCACTGCCTACGGCACACGTTCGCGAGCCGCCTGGCGATGGCCGGCGTTCCGCTCCGAACGGTACAGGAGCTGCTTGGCCACGAAAGCCGCGACACCAGCCCGCTTGAGCGCCGGCACGAACACCCGGTTGTAGAAGTTCTGCGCATCGATTGGCGTCTCGCCGGTCACGCTCGGGAAAACCCACGCACTGGTGAGGCGGGAGGGGAGGGCGCGGAGCCTGGTCCGCACTGTGGCGTTCATCGGGACATGGCGTGCCTTGCCCGACTTGGAGCGCGGGATCGTGAGCCCGCCGGTAGCAAAATCGACGTGCTCCCAGCGGAGCCCGAATTGCTCGGCGCGCCGAAGGCCCGTGTGCATGGCGATAGCGACCTTCGGCCATTCCTTGTCACCGAGGGCCTTCGCGAGCCGCTGCTCCTCGTCGTCACTCAGATAGCGCACCCGATGGTTGTTCTCGCGGGTGAAGAAGTTGGACCGGACCGGATTGCTCTCGATCTTTTCATCCGCGATGGCGACGTTGAAGACTCGGCGCAGGAAGGCCAGCTCGCGATTGATCGAGGCGGGCGCCAGGGGGCGGCGCTCCTGGCGCTTCCCGCGCCTCACGCTGCCCTTGGCTCGCCGTTTGGCGACGGCCCGCTCGACGTCGCCCGGAGAATCTCGCGCAGCGTCTTGCCGGGAAACGCTGCTTTCCAGATGCGCGCATACCGCTCGTAGTGATCCATCCAGCGTAGGGTGCCACGGTTCCGATCGAGGTAATCGTCGATCACCGCCGCAGCTGACTGGCGCTCGCGCGGAGCTCGCGTACAAACTGGCGCATCCCGATCCCAGCGATCCCTGCCATCACCAGCTGACATTGATTCCTCCCGATCTTGCTCTACGATAGGTGCTTTAGGCCTGAGGTCGCCGCTGACTACCGGGAAGAGTTTCAGGAGAAATGCCTACAGGACGATGCCGAGGTCGCGCTAGCTCGCTATGCCGATTGCCAACGAAGGCTCCGAGAACCGCCGTCACCGCCTCGCGTGCAGGTCTGGTGTCCTCGCACCGTAGAAGCGATGCCGCCTTGTCCCTTCGGCGTCGAGCGTGTCTGCTACCAGCAGGGTAATGATGTCTATGCGGAGTGTCCGACACCGAAGGCCATCATCATCCAACACTGATCCTGCGGGGTGTCACACCGTCTCACCTGGGAGCGCCTGTTCGGCTGCCGGCACTCCCCCTCGGGGCGGGGCCCTCGTGTACCTATTTCTCGCCGTAGTCGTCGTGCCTGGTTGCGGCGTCTCCCGCAAGACGGGTGCGTCCGGGAGATCGATCGGAGACTACGACTACTGCGTTGTCACAGAGAAGCACGCTTATCGCTACACAGACGACGCGATCAGGATTCTCAACAAGTCGTTCGTTGTCGTGAAGGACGACGACGACCCGAGACTGGTATCGCCCGCTGTCCGTCAGAAGGCGTGCCTGTTGTCTCTCGATTGGAACCGTGGATTCTAGCGCACGTGGGTGGCGGCCGAGGTGAAAGACTACGAGAATCGCACCAGGATCCACCAAAGCCAGATCCGTCGGGGAATATTCTATAGGGGAGTTATGTCTGCAACGCTCGGGCAATCACCGCCGCTCTTCACGAATAGCGATGATGGTTGGGATTTCAATTTCCTGCTGCCCAAGCACAAACCGATAGCTGGCACGCGTAACACTTGTGATTCGCAAACCCACCATTGCGAATATTTCCCGGTAAACACCAAGCGAATACCGCCCAAAACTATAATTTGCCTCTGGGTGGCCCGCTCGTCCTGCAAAATCGGCAGTCAACCCTTCACTGTCAGTCACCGGCCCGGTAATAACGACCATATCAGCTAAAAGAGCTGCACTCCCAATTGCTTGAATATGATCGGGCAGATGTTCAAGGACCGACCCAAAAAACGCGACGTCGAAGTGACCCAGCTCCCGCGGCAGCTTTTCAATGTCCCCGTAAAAGACCTTCGCGCTACTTCCCAGACAATGGTGCATATACCAGTAGGAGCGCTTCACGGCATTGAAGTAGAGTTCCCTTTGACGTTCTGATTCAGCCCGATCCAGGGAATACACCGTGTCCTTGAAAGGCAGGAGCTTCTGCCGTCTGGCATGATCCAAATCGAATGATACCACTTCCGCGCCCCTGCTTTCCGCTTCCCAGGACAGGAAGCCGCTGGCCGTCCCTATATCGAGCACTCGCTTGCCTTTGAGTGCAACACCGCCCGTATAATCCGCAAACCTCCCCCGCAAATCCCAGTAACCTGTTACCGTCTCACCGCCCGGCAAATCCAACGTGTGATACCAGAAGCAATCCTCTAGTGTTGGCTTGACCCAAGGTTCAATAAAGATCATTGTTTGCCCTAATGCCCTTTTAAAGCCTCTTCCTGCAATAAACAGTTGCAAATGCAAATACATCCATCTGTGGAACGATGACCCCCGAACACTCATTACGCACGGGCAAACCGCTGGGTCATCAATGGGCTCAGGCATTGATGCCGGAAACCGGGCCTCTTACACCAAAGCGCCGGCAGGAACGCAAGGCTAAGGCATCGAGAGTCGCTCGCCCCGCGTCCGGCGGGAACGCATCTTGAACGATCAAGACGACGACTGGGCATGGAGGGATTGGTAGGTGCTTGCATGTGCTCGGGTTGAGGCCAATGTCCGAGAACAGACGTTACGTCAACGAACAGGCCGTTCATCCGGCCTATCAACGAGGGTTGAGGCGGGACGGAAGGGGTCGTCAGCGCTCGCTGACGTCGAGCGGATCATGCGCGCGCGCCGCTGCCGCCGTGCGGTCTCGACGCCGAGCTTCGTGAAGATGTGCTCGAGATGTTTCTGAACGGTTCGCGGACTCGCCCCCAGGAGGGTTGCGACGTCCACAGTCGACTTTCCTCGCGCCACCCAGGCCAACACCTCCGCTTCGCGGGAACTGAGCCCGATCGCCTCTAGCACCTTGGGTGGCGCGCCTCTGTGCTGCTCTTCCATCACGAGGAGGTGCTCGCCGATGGCGCAGTCCGGGGCGAGCCGCACGACGAGGCGTTCGTCTCCACGCTCGACGACGAGCGGTGCAAGGGGTACCGGCACGTCACGAATCTGCATGAGGGCCGCGAGGTTCCGTCCGACCCATGCCAGCAGATGCTCCTCCAGGCGAGTGCGCGCACCGACTGACGTCTCCCAGTATTTCCTCTCGAGCACGCGAGCGCGCGCCGTGCGCAGGCGGACTTTGCCCGTCGCGTCCACGACGACGACACCGCGATCACATTCCTCCAGCGCCTTTCCGAGCCGCGTGAGCCGCTGCTTGAGGGCGCTCACGACCCTGGCGTTCCGGTACGCGACCGCGAGGTGTGGGCGAAGCATCCCGAGGAGCTGCCGGTCAGGCTCCGAGAAATTCGGATTGGCCCTGTTCAAGACGACGCCGCGAAAGGTGGCCGGGGGCGCGAGGAGTGGCATCGCCATCTGCTGCTCGACGCGGAGCGGCCGGTAGCACTCCGTGTAGAGAGCCGTGCGATGGAACTCACACCTTGTGAGGAAGTCCGAAATCCTCCGCGGGCCACTTCGGGGATGGTTCGCGAAGTACCCCAGCAACGGGTTGTCACCCAGGTGACGCTCGAAGCGCGGAGCGGCGCGGGGCGGGACGACGCCGGCCGGGTTCTGGACGGTCTCGCCGATCTTGCGCGTCCGGGCATCGATCTCCTGGTAGACCGTGTACTCGGAATCGACGACCAGGCGTACCGCGTCGAGCATTCGCGTGCGCGAGTAAAGCTCGTTGGGGGGGTCCCCCGGGGTCCATTCTGGTGGCAGTTCTGGTGGCAGTTGAGCGTCGGTCCCGACTGAGAGGGAACGAAACGGGCTGAAGCCGAGGCTCGGTGCAAGTCCGTGGAGCACAACGCGTTCCGTTGGAAATGCTCACCTACTCTGACGACTCGCCGTTGCCTTTGATCTCAC